>NZ_RCWH01000001.1 GCF_003668635.1 Planomicrobium sp. Y74
CCCGGAAAGGGACCTGTGCCGACAACGCGGCCATGGAAAATTTCTTCGGTCTCCTGAAGCAAGAGATGTATTACGGAGAAGCGTTGGTCTCATACGAAGAATTAAAGAAGCGGATTGCCCGTTACATAGACTACTACAACAACGAACGCATTAAACAAAAATTGGCCGGCATGAGCCCGGTGCAATACCGGACGCATACCAGCCAATTAGCTGCATAAACTAAAACTCTAACTTTAAGGGGTCACTACCATTCTAACCGGCTTTTTTAAATTACTTGGACTGTTTTGCACCTTCAACATCCACCAATGTATCTCCCGCTCCCGCTTCACTTTTAGTTATAATCGAAAATTGGCCATTGCCTTCCAATACGATTGCTTCGATTTTTTGCATGGAGCCGATGCCCTGCTGACGGACAGCATTTCTGATTTCGCTCTTCAGCACCCGTTCTTTTTCCAACTCTTCTTCACAGAACTCATCGTTATAGTAAAGAAAAGTCGGAGTCGGGTTGAGAATCGCTCCAAATTTTTTCGACTTCATTTCCATCACAGCAATGAACAATTGTATGAAAGTCAGCATCCCCAATACGAATGCCCCTTCGACAAAAGAAATTTTATCCGTCACGAGAATGGTGGCAATCGTTGAACCATAAGCCACCGAAATAATGACATCAAACATATTGTATTGAAGCATGGTCCGTTTTCCGGAAAGACGCATGATCAAAATAAGGTATCCGTATATCAGGATCGACATAATGACAATCCTTAAAGGTGCTTTCCAGCCATCAAAAATTAATGAATCGAGCATGGTTACCACTCCTCCGGGAACGACATAATTGCACTTCGGCATTAAACAGTAATCGACTGCGACTGCTCAGACCCACAATTGTATTTTGTACCATTTTATTACCCAAATTTTTGAAAAAGAAACGTCAAGTTAGAAAGTGAGTTTATGCTCGTTGAAGATACTTCATCAATGCGCTGATTAAGGGTGGGGGTAATTTTTATTAAAAAATAGAAGCAGCAGCTCTTTTTGAGCATACTGCTTCTTTCAACAGTTCATTTCGAATCAGCAAAAACGACCAAGCCATGAAATAAGAAGCTCAGACCACTTTCGTTGCTCCTTTCAACTGCTCTTCCATATCATCCAGCCATTTGATGCATTTTGTTTGCAGCCACGGGAATGGATGATAGTACAGCGGTTGCTTATTATATGGAATACCTGTTACTTCTCCAAGTTCTGATAACACTGTATAGGCTTCTTCCGCAGCAGCGGTAATGTCTGTTTTGGTCCCCCAACCTGCAATAATGTGGTCTGCACCTTCCACAATGTCTAACAATTCAGGATAGCGGTCTATTGAAAAGATGCTGTGGCGACTGTCGCGATGAGTCCTCATTAACTTCTGGCCATCCAGATACTCATTGAATTTTCCGGTCCGCAAATCTGTCAGATTGATGATCTGGACATGATTCCACTCCATCCGCTCCATCAGGCGCATCAGCTGAAACATCGTGTTGTCAGGTGTCGCCGGCAAGATCGGCAGTATATCGACCTCCCCCGTTAAAGAGGGTATCGCATCTTCACCGGCAACCGGCAGACTTTTTCCAGGGTTCAGCAGAACAAACAACGCATCGGTTCCATCTGTAAAGGATCCTTTCCTGTGAATGTAAGCGACACTCCTGCAAAGGTGACTTACATTGTTTGTCAATAATCTGTAGAAGACCCCCTCTGTTACAAAAATCGTCTCCAATTCCTTTGCTGATTGATACATAAAATTCCTCCTTCAGTTTTTTTATCTTAATTGAAGAAGCTTCCGTTGAATGAGCGGCAAAGAAATCCGCCATTCCATATCTGAGTAAAAACATCATAACAAACAGAACGTATGTTTGCAAAATATAATTAAACAATTCAGAAAATATATGCTTTAGAACAATTTAAAAATGAAAAAGCCGGCTTGTGCATTGTTAACGCCAAGCCAGCTTCAATCAACCTGAAAAATTTTTAGATATCCACCTCGTATTTCTTCACAATGCTTTCAAGCTTTAACGCTTTGGTCATGTCGCCGTCAATCTTCAATTTGCCGGTCATAAACGCCGTCATGCCGTTCAGTTTTCCTGCCAGGAACTTCTGAAAATTATCGCACGACATTTTCAGTGTGCAATCCGCATCCACTTCTGCATCCGATAAAAGCTCAGCTTTACCATCTTTCAACTGCAGCTTATATGCTTCCCCGTCAATCACAAACTTATAATTCGCATCTATACCTGAAATCGGTTCAGGGTTATTATTAATCTCTTTTTCAATCTGCTGCATCGTTTCATTCAAGGCAGTCATTGCCATACTCTTCATCCCCTTTTTTTCTCTCTAATCAATTTTTAATATAAAACCTTTTAAAAGGCCCTTCTACTTCCATTCTATTCAAAACCCTGCAATTCCTCTTTTCAGACAAAATACCATATCAGCGGGAGAATATATTTTCAACAAATTCTTAAGTTTGACAGAATTTTAAATATTCGAGAAAATGAAAATAAGTTTGTTTATCAAGTAAACAAAGATTGGAGATGAGTTGATGAATAAATTAAATATCGGCATGGTTGGCTATAAATTCATGGGTAAAGCTCACAGCAACGGCTACAGGGCACTGCCGATGTTCTTCCCGGACCGCATAAAGCCGGGTATGAAAGTAATTTGCGGCAGAAATACTGAAGCTGTGGCAGCTGCTGCCACACAATTCGGCTGGGAAGAACATACTTCCGATTGGAAAGATCTTGTATCCCGGGACGATATCGACTTAATCGATATCAACGCCCCAAGCAACGCCCATAAGGAAATTGCAATTGCGGCGGCCGGTGCCGGCAAACATCTCTACTGCGAAAAACCGCTGGCGCTTTCATTAAAGGATTCACGTGAAATGCTGGAAGCGGCGGAAGGAGCAGGCGTGAAGCATATGGTCGGCTTTAATTACCGTTTTGCCCCAGCCGTTTTGCTGGCTAAAAAGTTGATTGACGATGGCCGGTTGGGCGACATCCATCATTTTCGAGCCTGGTTTTTACAGGACTGGCTGGTCGACCCTGACTTCCCCCTCGCCTGGCGGCTTCAGAAAGGAATTGCCGGTTCAGGTGCACATGGTGATTTAGGAACGCATCTGATCGACATGGCCCATTTTCTTATCGGAGATATCGCTGATGTCATCGGCATGAGTGAAACGTTTATCAAAGAACGGCCGCTCCCGGAGGAAACGGCTGGTTTATATGCAACGAGCGGACAGGCAGCCAAAACCGGTCCTGTTACTGTTGACGACGCGACATTATTCTTGGCCCGCTTTGCAAACGGCGCACTTGGCAGTTTTGAAGCGACCCGCTTCGCAACAGGACATCGCAGCACAAACTCTTTTGAAATCAACGGCAGCAAAGGCAGTGTCATTTTTGACTTTGAACGAATGAACGAACTGCAGGTTTACTTTACCGACGACAAAGAAGACGTCCAAGGATTCCGCCGCGTACTCGCAACCGATCCTGCACATGCCTATTCTGGCGCTTGGTGGCCTGCTGGACATCCGATCGGCTATGAACATACATTTACCCACGCTTTCGTTGAATTCATGGATGCACTTCAGGAAGACCGCCAGCCGGTCCCCAATTTCAACGACGGAGTCAAATGCCAGCAAGTACTTGAAGCTGTTGAATTATCCATTAAGGAAAGAAAATGGATTGCTGTATCCAGCCTTTAGAAAAAAATTTGAACCGACAGGAGTGTTGAGCCCGTGAAGAAAAAAGCATTGATCGTCCAAGGCGGTTGGGACGGCCATGAGCCGGAACAAGTCGCAGAAATTTATAAAGAGCTGCTCGCAGCAGAAAACTTCGAAGTAGAAATCTCCAATACACTTGAAGCATACGCAGATGCTGAAAAATTAAAATCGCTTGATTTGATTGTCCCCAACTGGACGATGGGAGAAATCGATCCACAATACGTGCGCAATGTCTCGGAAGCTGTGATCAGCGGTGTTGGACTGGCAGGCAGCCACGGCGGAATGTGCGATTCTTTCCGAAAAAATGTGGACTGGCAATTTATGACGGGCGGCAATTGGGTCGCGCATCCAGGCAATGACGGGATAGAATATACAGTCAACATCAAACATTCTTCGAGCCCTCTTTTAGAAGGATTAAACGATTTCAAAGTCGTCAGCGAACAATACTATCTGCATATCGATCCGGCAGTAGAAGTGCTGGCCACCACCCGCTTCCCTGTTGCAGAAGGGCCGCATACTTTAAACAAAGCCGTCGACATGCCGGTTGTCTGGACAAAACGCTGGGGCGCCGGGCGCGTATTTTACAATTCGCTGGGACATGTAGCGGATATCATAGCGATGCCTGAAGTTTCGTTCATTATGAAAAGAGGATTTTTATGGGCGGCTGAAGGAAAAAGGCTCTACGGAGATTCAAACAATCACAGCTATGCAGCTTCTGGAAATGCCGGGAACTATACCGGCATGGGAGACAGCCAGTAAAGGAGGAGTAAGATGCGCACAATGAAGATCGGCATCATCGGCTGCGGCTACATAAGTTCCATTTACATGGAGAATATCCCGGCCTACAACCATTTATCGCTTACAGCGTGTGCAGATTTGGATCTGGAACGCACCCGCGCACAAGCGAATCAATATGGCATACCGAAAGCCTGCACCGTACAGGAATTGCTGGCCGATCAGGAAATCGATCTGGTCATCAATTTAACGCTTCCGAAAGTGCATGCTGAAGTTTGCCTTCAAATATTGGAAGCCGGCAAACATGTCTATGTGGAAAAACCGCTGGCAATCAGCCTGCAAGAAGCCAAGCAGATGTTGGTCAAAGCGCATGAAAAAGGCTTATTAGTAGGCGGCGCCCCGGACACATTCCTCGGAGCAGGAATACAAACCGCACTTCGTCTGATTGAAAACGGCGAAATCGGTGTCCCAATCGGGGCTTCGGCTTTTGTAATCAGCCGAGGACATGAACATTGGCATCCAAATCCTGCTTTCTATTATGAAAAAGGCGGCGGTCCGCTGTTTGACATGGGACCCTATTATTTAACCGCTTTGATCGCACTGCTCGGCCCCATCCACCGCATTGCCGGGTCAGCGCGCATCAGTTATCCGGAACGGACCATCCTGAGTGAACCGAACGCCGGACAGAAAATCACCGTCTCTACTGAAACGCATATATCCGGAACGATTGATTTTGCATCTGGTGCAGTCGGTACCCTAACCGCAAGCTTCGATGCTTTCGGAGGTTCCACGCTCCCGCCGATTGAAATTTACGGAAGCGAAGGCACTTTGCTCGTTCCAGATCCGAATAACTTCGGCGGACCGGTTCGGCTGCGCAAAAAAGATGAAGAAAACTTCACCGACATCCCTTTGATATCCGATTTCCAGGAAAACGGACGCGGCATTGGCGTCGCTGACATGGCATATTCAATACTGAACGGCAAAACGCACCGCGCGAACGGCCAGCTCGCCTACCATGTATTGGAAGCGATGCATGGCTTCTTAACTTCATCACGTGATGGCGTGTATCATCATATGGATAGCACTTGTTCGAAGCCTGAAGCATTTGTGCGTAACGAGCAAATTTTCAGCTAGTGCAGTCATACAATATTGTTACTTTGAAATCATTGCACGCATAAAAAAATGGAGAAGTTCATCCCTGATAGGGTGAATTTCTCCATTTTTATTTGAGACTATTATTACTTAAAGACTTGGCGATAAGCGTCTGTATAAGTTGAACTAATAATTTTTAATAATCGATATTCCGCAAAACAGCTTCGCTTGCCGGGGGCTCGCGCTGAGCTAACTCGAGCTCGTTACCCTTCGCCCGAGTGGATCTCATCACTTCGCTTGCTCCCCAAGGCGTCTTCGCAGTTTTGCTTCATATCTTTAGAGATTTCTCTCAGCAAAGGCGCGGCTAAGGACTGGCCGGAGCAATAAGACGAGTGGTTTTCTCGGCTTATTGCGGGAGGCTTGTCCATAGCGCCGAAGCGATATATTTTTTTAAAAGTTCAACTTATATAACTATTCTTTCTTCGAATCATCCATCCATACTTCGCCGTCTTTATAAGACATGCCTTCCGGATAACGGAGGTCCATTACTTCATCCTGTGTTTCCTGCGATGGAGCTTTCGTCGCCAGGGACACAATGACAATTGCTAGTATTGCCGATGCCGCACCGAACACCCCGGCACCTGTATCGATAATCCCTAAAATACTGAACCCGCCAAATCTTGAAGCGAAAATATAAGTAAGTGTCACCACAAGACCGGTTAACATGCCCGCGATAACCCCCGGTCCATTTGCACGTTTCCACCAAACACCTAAAATCAGCGCCGGGAAGAAAGTACCGGATGCCAACGCAAACGCCCATGCGACAATTTGTGTAATCGCACCTGGCGGATCGAGAGCCACGATCCCCGCTGAAACTGTCGCAATGATGATTGACCAGCGGCCAACCAATAAACGTTTTCTTTCACTCGCTTGCGGGTTGATGGATCTATAATAAATATCCTGTGACAGCGCTGCAGAAATTGCAATCATCAATCCGCCAGCCGTTGATAGCGCTGCAGCCATTGCGCCCGCTGCCATCAATCCGACAACAAACACGCCAAGATTAGCGATTTCCGGAGTTGCCATGACCACAATATCGTTGCTGATCACAAGTTCCTCCCATTGTAAAATGCCGTCACCATTCGCATCCGCCAGCGAAAGCGATCCAGTGTTGACCCAGGAAGTTGTCCAAGCTGGTAAATCTGCAATTGAAGAACCTGCTACTTGTGTCATTAAGATGAAACGGGAAAATGCAGCATATGCAGGTGCCGACAGGTAAAGCAATCCTATGAAAAGCAATGCCCAAGCGCCGCTCCAGCGAGCCGCTTTCATTGTCGGAACCGTATAGAACCGGACAATGACGTGAGGCAAGCCCGCTGTCCCGGCCATTAATGTAAACATTAGAGCAAGAAACTGCCATCTCGTTGCCTCAGTAAAAGGAACTACGTATTCAGAAATACCAAGCTGAGCATCCAATACTTTAAGCTCACTGACAATCTGTCCATAAGAAAGCCATGGCAGCGGATTATTGGTCAATTGAAGTGACATAAAAATGACCGGTATCAGATAAGCTGTGATTAACACAAGATATTGCGCAACTTGTGTCCAAGTGATTCCTTTCATCCCACCTACAGCAGAGTAAAAGGCGATTAGAGCCACCCCGACCATTGTCCCAATAGCCGTATCAACTTCCAGCAAACGGCCAATAACAACACCTGAGCCTGACAGCTGTCCGATTGAATATGTAAAACTGATGATGATGGTTGCTACAGCGGCTATTAACCGCGCGGTGCTGCTCTTATAACGATCTCCGATAAACTCAGGAACCGTATAACGGCCGGACTTTCTTAATTGTGGAGCAAGTAAAAATGTCAGCAACAGATAGCCGCCTGTCCACCCCATAATATAAGCAAGGCCATCGTAGCCCAAAAGCATGACTGTCCCCGCCAGCCCGATAAAAGAAGCGGCACTCATCCAGTCTGCGCCGATTGCCATACCATTAAAGATCGCCGGCACGTTTCTCCCTGCCACGTAGAAATCAGAAGTCACACGTGCCGTATTATAAAAGGCTATTCCTATATATAATCCAAAAGTTCCCAAAATCAGGACAAGTGATACGATAAATTGTGAATCCACCAGTTCTCCCCCTTTTTAAAAAGCATTCAACACCGGTCAACACCGGTTGTTGTTAAACAGTATTTCCTGCATGTCAATGCAGCGAATTGATGTCATCTTTTCTTTTGCTGGGTAAGACCGAACTTTTTGTCGATTTGATCATTCACGATAGCATTGATGAATAATAGGATTATAAAGATCAGAACCGCA
Source organism: Planomicrobium sp. Y74 (assembly GCF_003668635.1). Taxonomy (GTDB): domain Bacteria; phylum Bacillota; class Bacilli; order Bacillales_A; family Planococcaceae; genus Planococcus. The sequence goes on from NZ_RCWH01000001.1 coordinate 7,898, forward strand.
CCTTGAGCCCCCATGAAATAGTGAAAAGGAAATCCGTTGACGGTAAAGCCGGATAATTCCTCCGCAAAAAATACGACGACAAAAGAAGCGGTAAACCCTATTGCCAAATAAATCATAATTAAAGTGGTACGAAGACGAAAATAAGCATCTGCTTCTTTTTTATCAATCTTCCTCAAATTCTTCACCCCATTATTTTTGATGAAATCAAAATCAACCGGTTACCATGAGTTCTCTGTTCATCCACTCAAGCTGAATATAAAGCGGACCGTGTCAGTAAAAGGAAGCGGAACCATAATTATTTTCACTAACATGAATGCGAAGATGGATGCAAATGGGACCAGCAAATATATCGCTTTCTTCTTTTTTAGCCCCAATACTACCGATGCAATTGTCACCAGCCCGAAAGCTATAATCCAAATCATATAAACCCCCTTCTGCAAGCGATGTCATTCCTGCTTTTAATTCACCAGTTCTTCCGGACTTAATCTTTCCCCCCTTCTCAATGAAAATTTTAATTAATACTTTTTAATTATTCTAAAAATTCTAAATCTTGTCAACAGCAAATTGAGAGTAAAAAAGAAAAAGCGGTTGAATAAAGATCTTCTGCCATGAATGCAAGCAATTCCTTCTTTTTTACTGGATTTGTTGATTTCTTCTAACAGGATAAGTGTATATTTTGAAATGTGTTCAACCCTTAGAGACATTTAAAACCGTCAAATTTTGCTATTCTTCTGCATCCATCCATAACATGTTTAACTGATACAGGTAGAAGGAAAAGAATAGGTAAATCTTATCAAAAGTAGGAGGAGATCAATTTGAGAATAATTATTGCTGGAGGTGATGGATTTTGCGGTTGGCCAACCGCCATGTATTTGTCTAAACAAGGGTATGATATTGCCATCATTGATAATATGGTGAGACGAAAGATTGATGATGAACTTCGATCCAACTCCCTCACACCGATTGCCAGCCTGGAAGACCGAGTCGCCAAATGGAAAGAACTTACAGGAAAAGAGATTCGAACATATACGGGAGACTTGCAGCATTTCGATTTCCTGAAGCTGGTAATGGAACAGGAAATGCCGGAAGCATTCGTCCATTTCGCGGAACAGCGCTCGGCTCCCTATTCCATGATCGACCGGGAACATGCGGTTTATACTCAAGTCAATAATGTCGTCGGCACTTTGAACGTGCTTTACGCAATCAAAGAAATTGTGCCTGCCTGCCATCTCATTAAACTCGGCACGATGGGCGAATATGGCACACCAAATATTCCGATAGAAGAAGGCTATTTGGAAATCGAACATAAAGGACGCAAAGACCGCCTTCCCTACCCTAAACAGCCGGGATCGTATTACCACCTATCCAAAGTCCATGACAGCCACAACATCATGTTCGCCTGCCGGATGTGGGATATTCGCGCGACTGATTTGAACCAGGGCGTTGTATACGGCCTGTCAACCAATGAAACCGATATGGATCCTGTTCTAACTAACCGCCTCGATTACGATGGTGTGTTTGGCACAGCCTTGAACCGCTTTATCATCCAATCTGCTATTGGCCATGATTTGACCGTTTACGGGAAAGGCGGCCAGACTCGCGGCTTCCTGCATATTAAGGATACGGTTCGCTGCATTGAAATCGCCGCTGAAAACCCGGCAGATCTTGGAGAATTCCGGGTCTTCAATCAATTCACCGAACAATTTTCTGTTATGGATTTGGCGAAAATGGTCCAGAAAGTCGCCAAAGAAGAAGGATTGGATGCAGAAATCGCCAATTTGGAAAATCCCCGTATTGAAAAAGAAGAGCATTTCTATGAAGCCGTCAATACGAATTTATTGGATCTGGGATTGCAGCCTCAATTATTGACTGATGAAGTTATCCGCAACATCCTGCAAACGGTTCTTGTCCACAAAGACCGGGTCATAAAGGAAAATGTGCTTCCGAATGTGAAATGGAAATAACGGGAGGTCGCTCTCATGAAAATTATGATCATTACCGAAACTTTTTTTCCATCAACTGACGGAGTAGTGACAAGACTCACCGCCTGTATCCGCTGGCTGCATAAAGACGGGCATGAAGTGCAAATCGTGGCGCCGGATCTGGGCGTTTACGAATTTGACGGCGCCGAAATAAAAGGAGTCCCTGCTTACGCTTTCTTTTTTTACCGTTCCAAAAAATTTGCATTGCCAAATAAAATCGTCAAAAAATACATTAAAGACTTTGAACCCGACGTCATCCATGTCGTCAATCCGGCTGTAGTTGGCTATTCAGGTGTCAACTACGCCAAAAAACTGGAGATCCCTTTTATCGCTTCATATCATACAAACATTCCTCAATACTTAACATATTATAATTTAGGGATTTTCAATGGACCGTTGTGGTGGTACTTGCGAAGAATGCACAATAAAGCGGCTATCAATCTTTGTACATCCAAAACCGTTCAACAGGAATTAACCGAAAGAGGATTTGAGCGGATGCAGATCTGGAAACGCGGAGTCGATCTGGAAAAATTCAATCCCCGCCATTCTAATGAAGAAATGAGATACTTATTATCCGGCGGCGAAAAAGAAAAAACTCTCCTATTATATGTCGGCCGCCTGGCGGCTGAAAAAGAAATAGAAAAAATTCGCGATATCTTAGTGGAATCGGAACACTTCTGCCTGGCAATCGTTGGAGACGGCCCTCACCGCGACCAATTGGAAAAGCATTTTGAAGGAACTGACACTGTGTTCACTGGCTTTTTACACGGAGAGGAACTGGCTTCCGCTTTTGCTTCTTCTGATGTTTTCGTGTTTCCTTCCACCACCGAGACATTGGGATTGGTAATCATGGAAGCGATGGCTTCTGGACTTCCGGTAATCGCAGCGGAAAGCGGACCGACGATAGAACAAGTTACATCAGGAAGAAATGGCTTGCTGTACGATAAAAACGATTCCGCCAGTTTTACAGAAACCCTTCTGAAGCTGGAAGATGCAAATTTCCGTCGAAAACTTGCGGATCAAGCAGCGCGCGACGTATCGGAACTGGGCTGGTCAGCTGCAGCGGAACAAATACGCGATATCTACCTGCAAGTGGCCGAAGCAAAAAAAACTGTTTCTTCTAAAACCTCGGAAACTTCGTAAACCAATACTTCCAGGATTTCTTAGAACAGAGGGATATTATGGAGCATAAGCAAAAAAGGAGCACACCTATTCAGACCCTGCAATTCAGCATTATTGGAATTTCAAACGCGGCCGTGGATATCGGTTCCCTGAATTTGCTGTTGTTCTTCTTCCCTGCTGATAACGAACGATGGCTGCTGATAATTTTAAACACGGTTGCCTATTCGGCAGCCGTGGCGAACAGTTACCTTTGGAATTCTCTCATCACTTTTCGGAAATCTGCGGAAGGCAGCACCAAGCAGCGAACCGGGTTTATCCTGCAAGGCGGTTTAAGCCTTTTGATTAATAATGGCGTCTTTTTAGCCGCCAATGAAATTCTTAGTCTTGTTGGGATTCCTGCCTGGCTCCGTCTTAATATAGCTAAAGCTGCCGCGATGTTCATATCGTTCGTAGCCAGTTTTATTATGATCAAATATCTGGTATTTAAGGAATACAAACAAAAGAAATAAGCTGATTGCTATTGCATTACCAGTTGTTAGTGAAGTCCGAACGATTGTGTAAAATCAGCAGAGGAGCTGTGATATGACGAAGAAGAAAATGGCTGTTTTGAAATCCTTACTCATCTTTGCATTTATTCTTCTGAGCGCGTGTTCGCAGGAGGACACTGAACCAGCCAAACTGGTCACATTAGGCGATTCGATAACCGCCGGTGCAAATCTGGAAAACAACGAGCAGTCTGGCTATCCCTATTTGATCGGTGAAGAAGAAGGTTTCGAAGTACACAACCTGGCTGTATCAGGCTGGCAAACCGGTCAGGTCACAGATGCCCTTCGAGAAGATGAAGCATACCAGTCTCTAGTTAAAGACGCGGACTATATCGCCATGACAATCGGAGGAAACGATTTACTGCGGATTCTCAGAAGCGCCCAAACTGAAAGCGCAGGAGATCCGATGATAATGACCGAAATCATTCTTCAGGAACTCAGCAGCAATAACGTTTCCGTTGAATTAGGCGAACTTATTGAAGAAATCCGTTCGCTTACAGACGCAAAAATCCTTCTATATAATATATACAACCCGTTACCTCCCTCCAGCAACCAGCATGAAATAGGCGAATCCCTTTTGCCCCAGATAAACGCCGTCTATGCGGAGGTTGCCGAAAATCACGAGAATGTCTTTCTCGCAGATGCCTTTTCGGCTTATCAGGAAAAACAGGCTGACTATATCATCGAGGGTGACATCCATCCGACTGAAGAAGGCCATGCTGCATTGGCGGAAATTGGATTGGAGGCTTTGGGATTGGAATAAACAGAAAGAAGTAACCGCCCTCTCCCTGTAAGGGGGTGGGGGTTACTCTTTAATGTAAACATATATATTATTACTAGGCACTTTTTTCGGGATGTACTGTATCGATTAGGCGTTATTAGTTATCGATCTTTTTTGTCTCCGCTATGGCATAGTTTTTTTCGTTTCTTTTAATTAATATTGTAAATTAGCCTATTAAGTCGAAGGCTTAGAAAATAAAAGTAACTTAAATAGATACACAGTAGTTAACGGGAATCAACTAAGGAGTGCCCCTAATTGAGCTATACCCATATCCTAACACTATTTTACTCACTGTTATGTTATTACAATTGTAGTTTTATATGATAATATCACTTATAAAAGAGCAAATAGAAAAAGCAACAAGCTCATAACAAGTTCATTGCTTTTATATTGACTATTAATTATTAAACCGTTTCCCTCTTCCCTTTCAACTCACCAGTCAACTCTTCAAACCACTTTCTATCACCAGTTTGCAAAGCCAGATCAATTAGATCCTCAAGCTGAGCCGTATCTTTCGGTGCAATTTCAGGCAAACTCTCGACCTGCTGGACTGCGAGCGGAATCGTTAATCCTACAATTTCAGCGTTATCGCTTTCGGCAACCGTTACATATACAGCGCCTTGGACCATGCTAAGCGAATCGATGAATCCAATGACCATTTCACCTTTAATGGAAGTCCCTTTAACCCAATCAGTGGTTTTTAAAATCGTCGTCTCTTCATTCATATCTCAACACCTGCTTTGCCATTTATTTTTGTGATAATTAAATCTTGATTATTTCACTATAATCTTCAATACCCTCTTTTAATTCCCTTACGCATAAATATGAGAATATTACTTTTATTTGCTTTAGGGCATAGACAATCGATCAAAAAGAGCAGAGGCTCCCTTATGCCACTGCTCTTTCTTCAATTATTATCTTTTTAGTCTGTCTTTCTTAATTAACCGCTTGCTTCTTCTCATTCAGTTCAGCAGATAGTTCATCAAACCATTCTTTATCACCAGTCGCCAAAGCCAGGTCGATCAAAAACTCAAGCTCGCCGGCATTCTTGGTTACGGCCGTTGGAATGACTTCCACTTGAGTGAAATGCATCGGAATCGTTTTGCCGATCAGCTCTTCATTATCGCTTTCGGCCACAACTACATGCACTGCCTCTTGTTCCAAACTCATCGAATCAACAAAACCGATGATCATTTCACCGTGTCGGGAAATGCCTTTTACCCAGTCGTTATTCTTTAAAATCGCTTTATTGGTATTCATCATAGGTTTACACCTCTTCTAGTAGTATTAGCAGAAACCGTCTGGTCCACAAGCCATTCCTTCAAACAAGACTTTAGGCTTTTGTTTCTGCAGTTCTTCGTCGATCAGCTGTTCGAGTGTCTCTTTCGTATGGATGCCGGCGATTTTAGTATCGCCGATCACGAATGTCGGTACAGCAGTTATTCCAGCCTCTTCATAAGAGTGCTCAAGTGCCTGTTGATGAGCTTCTTTGTACTTCCGTGTCTCAAGTACCTCACGGTATTCTTTTTCATCCAAGCCGACTTCCCCCGCCAGCTTCGTCAATACTTCGACATCACCGATATCCTGGCTCTCCTGGAAAAAGGCTTTCAGCATGCGTTCATTATATTCAGTGCCTTTCCCTTTTTCTTTGGCATATTGAAACCCTTCAAATGCCAAATGGGTATGCGGCTGCGGCGACACATCCGGCAGGACAATCTCGATTCCCATATGCTCTGCCATCGGGTAAACCGACTGAGACCAAGTAGTTTGGAGATAATCATCTTCCGGGCGCAATGTCGCATTGGGAGCTGGACGCAACTCGAAAGGCATCCACTCAACTTCCACATCTTTTCCTTTGATCGCTTCCTCTAACGGCTGTTCTGCCAGGAAACAAAATGGACAAACATAATCCGAATATACTTTCACTTTTACTGTCATATCAGAAACCATCCTTTCTTCTTTCCAGATAGTTATATAGTTTAAATCAACCGATTTTCTTATGCATATCTTTTCAATAAAGCCCCAATAAATTTGGTGACTAATGGGAATTTTACGCCGGTTTATGTATGAACACAATAAATATGCTCTGATTTCGAGATATTCCATAAATCATATTCCTCTATTTAAACACCTTCACCTATGTAAGTGGTTGGCAGAATGATATGGAGCAAAACAGCGAAGAAATTTGGTCCTGTATTAGTGTAGCTTTAAAAACCGTGCTCCTGCAGTGCTGCGCACTTCGTCGCAAAGACATTATCCTCGCCAGCTTCGGCTAATGTCTTCGGAGCTGTTTTGCGGAATATCATGTTTCAAAAATACCCTTTACTTCCCCCCTCCCTTCATTTACACTAGAGCCATCGGGACAACCCGAACACAAAAACCGCATACCGTTTTCTGCACTGGGGGTGCTTATTTAGCTGAGATGCGAGCGAAAGCTCCGATCCCTTATGACTCGATCAGGTTAGGACCTGCGTGAGGAAGTGCGGTGACTTTCCGCAAAACGAACTTTTCAGGAGCTAGTATCTCCTTTTAATTTGCATGGAACAGTGGCTGCATCTTCACGGATGCGGCCTTTTTTGTGCACATTTTTAAGGAGGAATATTGTTATGGAACCATTGCAATGCGGCACCAGCCCGATTGTCGGATTTCGCTTCACGCTCAATCCGATGTCCGGCGACTTCATCAAAATCATCAAAGGGGCGTTGAATGAAACCGACACCTCGAATGTCTGGATGCACACCGACGACGTTTCCACTGTCATCCGCGGAAAACAGATCCACGTCTTCAATGTGGCGAAAGCTTTGACTTTGCATGCAGCGAAAACAGGCGAACATGTGGCTTTGAATGGCACGTTTTCCATCGGCTGTCCGGGAGATTCGTCAGGAGATGTCTATCTCGACAAAGATGATGAGTTGTTGAATACCGATAATACGAAGCAATATGTATCGTCGCAGTTTGCGCTTTATCCGATGAACAATCCAGATTATATGAGCGTCATTTACCGTGAAGTGAAACGGGCTAAAGAACACGGCGTCTGGAACGATTCAATGCATTACGCCAGCGGCATTCACGGCGATATACATGATGTCTTTGCATTCTTTGAAGAATCATTCACTCATGCACGTTCTGATGAACATCGCCACCTCGTCATGACGTTATCGATGAGCATCAATAGCCCGTCTCACAAAGGGGGCAACGAGAATGCTTAAATCGTGGAAACTGAAAGAAATTGTACTGATGTCCCTGTTCGGAGTCGTGTTCGGCATCGTCTATCTGTTATTCATCCACCTCGGCAATATTTGGGCAGGGCTGATCGGCCCCATCGCCTATGAATGGATGTTCGGCATCTGGTTTATCGTTTCAATCATCTGTATGCACATTATCCGTAAGCCCGGCGCTGCCTTAATTCCCGAAACCATGGCGGCAATCATCGAAGTTATGCTCGGCAATGCGGTTGGTCCGCGCCTTATCCTTTCCGGGATTGTTCAAGGGCTCGGCGCTGAAGCAGCTTTTACTGTGACGCGTTACCGCCACTTTAATATTTTCGTCTTTATGCTTGCAGGTATCGGTGCTGCTGTATTCAGCTTCATATACGGTTATTTCGTATCCGGCTATGCAGCGCTCGATCCCGGTTTTGTAGCGTTGATGTTCACGCTTCGCGTATTGAGCGGAGCAATCATTGCCGGTATCGGCGGCAAATATATCGGCGATGCACTGCTCGCGACCGGTTCACTTCGCGGCTACGCTATTGCCCGGACACAGCCGCGTGACGCCAATGCCTGAAACAATCTTTGAAATGAATAATGTCAGCTTCCGTTTTCCGGATGACCAATCACCGACATTATCATCCATCTCTTTTGCGATCGAGCGCGGCGAACGGGTCGCTATTTCCGGTTCCAGCGGTTCCGGCAAGTCGACTTTGCTGTATTTATTGAACCGGCTCTATCCTGCCAATTGCGACGGCATCGTGGAAGGCGAAATTCACTTATTCAGCAAACCGGCAGATTCTTATGCCCCCGGAGAAATCAATCACCGCGTGGCGACCGTTTTTCAGGATCCGGATTCGCAGTTCTGCATGCCAACGGTCGAGGAAGAACTTGCCTTCACTCTTGAAAATTTAAATACCCCGGCAAGCGAAATGGCGGAACGTATCCGTCATGTCCTGGACATAACCGGTCTGTCCCACCTTCGCCATGTTTCGATCCAAACACTTTCCGGCGGAATGAAACAGCGGGTTGCCACTTCCTGTGCATTGGTCATGAATCCCGAAGTCCTGTTGCTTGATGAACCGATTTCACATCTCGATCCCTATACCGGGAAAGAATTTGTCCTTTGGCTCGATCAATTGCAAAGGACGTTCAATCTGACAGTCATCGCTGTTGAACATAGGCTTGATTATTGGGGAACATTTTTTGAGCGTGAAATTAAGATAACAAGCGATGGCAGAATTTCAGAAGATGCCACCTTCGAGCCGCACGAGATTTTGCGTTACCCGTTCCGGCTCCATTCAATACTGGATGAGACTGCTTTATCCGCGACGGGTCTTTCAGTAAAGATGAAAGGAAATACTCTGCTGCAGCCGGTTTCATTCCATGCACAAAAAGGAGAATGCATCGTCATAGCGGGGCCAAATGGCAGCGGGAAATCGACATTGGTGAAAGCGATCTGTGGCATCTATAAAAAGCAAGCCGTGAAATTTGCATCAGACCCGTGTGGTTATGTACCGCAATCACCAGAATTTTTGTTTTTAACTTCAACAGTCCTTGACGAACTGGCTTTTGGCGGAATGTCTTCCAAACTGGAACTGGATGATCTGATGGAGTCTCTCCGGTTAACGGAAATCAAAGAACAAAATCCATTTTCCGTCAGCCATGGCCAAAAACGCCGGGTGGCGATCGGGGCGATGCTTGCGGATAAACGAAATATACTGTTTCTCGACGAACCGACTTCAGGGCAGGATGAAAAAGCTTTATTGAAACTGTTCCGTCTTATCGACAGCCGATTGGACCAGGGAGATACCGTTTTTATCGTGACACATGATATGGAGTTTGCCGCCGCTGTCGCTGATTCTATTGTGCTGTTGAAGGACGGCAGAATGACAGGGAAATTCCTTGCCGATAGAGTGTGGCAAGATCCGGAACTGCTTGCAGCCCATAATCTGTTGCCGCCGAAAGGAGTGACGCGGCGTGCGGAATCTTTTGCATGACATGAATCCTTCTATAAAATTCATCACGGTGACAATTGTGATGCTTGGTCTCGCATTTTTCTTCAATCCGTGGACACCGTTACTGTTCTTTTTCAGTATCCTCGTCCTTCAGCTCGTTTTCAGCCGAATCAACTGGAAAATTTGGAGCTTGTTCATGCTTCCTTTTGTGATCGGCGCATTCGGCTATTTGTGGACGACGATTGTCTTTGGTGCTGAAACCGGCGGTACCGTTATCTGGTCGCTGTTCGGCTTTGATGTGACGGATGAGCAGTTAGCATTAGCCTTATCACTGTCATTCCGTGTCCTGGCGTTTTCTTCCCTGTCTCTGCTCTTCGCTTTGACGACGGATCCGGTTAAATTCGTCATGAGCCTGATGCAGCAGCTCAAGCTGTCGCCAAAACTTGCTTACGGCGTACTGGTCGGCTATCAGTTTCTGCCGGTGCTGAAAGATGAGTTCTTCCAAATCCAGCAGGCCCATCGCCTGCGCGGAGCTGCCGTAGAAAAATTCTGGTGGCAGCGGGTTCTAGGAGTTCGCAGAGTCATAATCCCGATGCTTGCCGGGGCTGTAAGAAAAGCGGAACGCTCCGCTTTTGCGATGGAAGCACGGGGATTTACCGGTGAAATGCGTAAAGAGTTTTTCCGCCCTGTGTCCATTAAGGCGAAAGATTACGCTTTGTCTGCTGCTATACTGGTGATTTTTATTTCGACATCATTTTTAGGTTCAATCTTGTCAAATTAATTGAGACTAAATAGGCTGTAACTTGTAAATAAATACAAAAAATTAGTTTATATGACCCTATCCACTTTTATATTATTCCATTAAACTAAGGTGGCAATAATATTCTGTTTACTTCGCAGGAGCTAAACAAAATATTTATTCGCATCTTGTATAAAGGCAAAGCAGTCGAAAGGCTGTGACGCAAAGTTTCAGGCCTGTGGCTCCGGCTAAGGCGGCTGGGCTGCCGGGAATGGCGAATGATACTTTTTTTAGTAGAGTTCAATATTCTTTTGCAATGAAAATAAGAACTCGGGGGTAATGGAATGTTGTCAGAACACAAAAAAGAACAAGTTTCCAAACAGATCAAGCGTTATTTTGCAGTGGGAATTATGGCTTCAGCAGGATTTCTGTCTTTTAATGCAGTTTCTGCTTCTGCTGATGAGAACGAAGGACAAGTGCAAAACACCACATCTGAAATTGAAGTTGCTGAAGAGCCGGATTTGGTACCAGGCGATTTCTTTTATTTCCTGAAGCAATTACAGGAAAAATTGCAGCTGGCTGTGACATTCGACAATACAGCAGAAGCCGAATTGTTTGCTGAGTATGCAGAACAGCGGATTCTGGAAGCCGAAGCGTTAATGGCTGAGGGCAATGAGGAGTTGGCTGTGGAAGCTCTTGAGAAAGCATTGGAGTTGTATGAAGAAGGTCTGGAGCAATTGACTGATGTTGATGAAGAAGAGATTTCTGATGAGGCAAGTGACGAAGACGTTAACTTTGAAGACGTTTCTGAAACAGATGATGATTTAACAGAAGAAGATGCCCGTGCTGCTTTGGAAGAGAAATTCAACTCTAACTTATTGGCTCTGCAGACGGCCATGGAGAAAGTGACCAATCCGAAAGCGAAAGAATCGCTCGCTAAAAATGTCGCCAAGGCGATGGAACGCTTGGAGAGTAAAATCGAAAAAGAACTTGCCAAGTTAGATGAGCCGGAAGAAGAAAGTGAAGCAGATGAAGAAACAGATGCTCCTGTAGAAGACGAGACTGCAGATGAAACGACAGAAAATGAAGACAGTGCTGAAGAGCAGGCTGAAGTATCCGAAGAAACTGAGGAAGATACGGGTGAGGCGAATGCTGAAGATGAAACAGTACCCGCTCCCCCATCTGATGAAGACTCCGATTCTGACGAGGAGCGTACAGAAGAAGAAAAAACTGCCGCAAAAGCTGTGAAAGCTGAAGAAAAAGCGGCGGTCAAAGATGCGAAAGCTGTCGAAAAAGCTGATGCTGAAACGAAGCGCGAAGCTGAAAAAGCTGCCGCTGAGATGAAACGCGAGCAGGAAAAGGCTGCGGCTGAGACAAAACGTGAAGCTGAAAAAGCTGCCGCTGAGGCAAAACGTGAAGCTGAAAAGGCTGCAGCTGAAGCAAAACGTGAAGCCGAAAAAGCTGCGGCTGAAGCAAAACGTGAAGCCGAAAAAGCCGCTGAAGAAGAAAAACGCAAACAAGAAAAAGCTGATGAGAAATCTAGACCATAAGATAGAAAAGGTAAAAAACAATTGATGCAGTCCATAATTCATTAGCAGTTAAAAAAGGCAGATCGGATACCATGTATCCGGTCTGCCTTTAACATTTTATTAATCATTATCTACATAGAATAATAGAGAACTTTCACAGCCCTCAAATTGGATTGTTATTAATCATTCTTTTATGTTTCCGGTATTAAAAAGTAAAATGTGCTGCCGACATCCGAAGATGCACATTCTTTCAAACTGTACATAGTGCCTTGGTCTGTGTTTTCAGATGTAATTTCAGAACAAGATGTACTCTGTGCTCCTTTGTCAGCACCCGCATATCCATCTTGCGAGTCATCGTAGGTATAATTTATTTTATTGCCGTCAAAATTCAGATTATAGAAAACCGGATCGCCTTCTACCGTATACAATGTAATGCGGATTTCATCTTCAATTCCGGCTTCGAAATTCTCGATAAATTCTTCAAACTTATCCAAGTTGGTAATTTCACCAAAAATATCAACAACATCCCCATTTCCAATCGCCTCTTCACGAGGATAAGGGCTTTCAGGATTGTCGACTGCAATCGTTGTAGTATCAGCTCCAGTCGACTGTTGGCATCCGATTAAAAACATTATGCTAAGCAACGCACCTAACAGGATTGAAAAACTTTTCAATAAAACCATCTCCCTTCCTTTAAAATATAATTTTCTCTTCTATTATAAATCTTAACATAGGAGCCGAAATATATTCCCTTTTTTTTCCTTCTCAACTTAACTCCACTTTTTGAGTATTCTATTTGGCGACTGCTATCTATATATATATAAAAAGCAAAAAAAAAAGGCTTTTCAGCCTTCAATTTTCCCATATGTAATCTCGTCTTCATCGCGTACATCCACGCCTTCACGGATATGCACAATCGTCCGCAGAATCAGGCGCGATTTATCGGTTTCCACCAGCCAGCGCTCATCCGGAACGATTTCGAATTGCTGCATCACCGTATCCTTCGACTTGACAGAACCTGCAAATTCCATGGATTGTTTGGAAACAATGGTTTCAATGATATTAAAATCACTGTCTTCACGGTAATCGTCGACCAATTTGATGACATGCAATTCTACATAATCAACTTCCTGGTCGGAGTCTCCCCCTTCGAAATAGATTGTCCCGTTCAAGGTCTCGCCTTCTTCTAAATGCGGCCTCTCCACTACTGTTTCGACTTTCATCGACCCAAAGCCGATTGATGATAAAAACTCTTTGAATTTCATTTTAGGAAACCTCCAAATTTTTGTATTACCACTTTACCACTTCTGGTCATACAGTAAACGTTTAATGCAACTCTGTATAATCGTAATGGTTATCAAGTGCAGGCTCATGTTTATTATACCGGCGTTTGAACAGCTTGAATATATGGGAAACCAGGACACGCAGGATAGCGTAAGCCGGAATTCCGAGAATCACCCCTGCCACTCCGAATAAGGAACCGGCTGTCAATAGGACGAAGATGATGGTGACCGGATGGATATACAGTGTTTTCCCCATGACCTGCGGGGAAATTACATTTCCCTCCACCAATTGCACCACTGTCCAGACAATCGCCAGCTTCACCAGCATGAATGGCGAAGTTACTAAAGCGATAATGACTGCTGGGGTTATTGCAATTGCAGGCCCGATATAAGGCACAACACTTGTGAACATTGCCAGCACTCCGAGCAGAAGCGCATACTTCATGCCAATGATCAGGAAACCGATATAAACCATAACGCCGATCAGGAAGGCAACGATCAATTGACCCTGGATATAAGCACTTAACTGCTTATCCGCTTCACCAAATACTTCCCGTGTATCGTCGCGCAGACGCGGCGGCAAAAGTTTCAAAATATATTCCGGAAGCTTTTCGCCGTCTTTCAGCAAATAAAATAAGATAAACGGAACGACGACAATCGACAGCACAAAGCTGGTGATTGTAGACAGAAAACCTGTAATTCCGGTGATGATGGTTGTCACTGTATCCTGAAGGATGCCTGCCAGATTATCCGGCAGCGTTTCCATCAATTGATCGATATCAAAATTGGATCCTGTATAGTAATCCCCTAAAAACGAGGTACGAAGAAACGCATCAATATCCGTCATTAATTGCATGAAATACTGCGGAAACTCATCGATCAACATTTGGAGCTGCTCCCGCAGGAAAGGCAGGATTAAAAATGTAACGAGTGTCAGTAAACCGACGACGCCAAGAAAGATGACCAGGATCCCCCATATTCTTTTGACGCGGAACCGCTCAAGCAGCCTCAGTACAGGACGCAGCAGATAATACAAAATCATCGCTAAAGTCACAGGCAATACAACCGTCTGCATAAAGACGCTAAGCGGATTAAATATGAATGAAACTTCCCTGAATATGAAAACGATCAAGCCGACCAACACTAAAGCAATTAACGTGAATAAAGTGTTTCTGCCTCCCAGGAACTGAATGTAGTTCGTTGCAAAAAAGGATGGCTTTTCTTCAGGCTCCATGGCGCTTCCTACTTTCCCTTTGGACTAATCATTTCTATTTTAGCATATATTCTGATTTATTTATTGCATGGGCTGGCCTAAAAATTCACTCAAGGCTTGACGGTTCTGCTCAAGATTGATTTCGAGCACTGATCCGGCCTGTGCATAATTACCGTAGCTATGGCTGCCTTCAACCGGAATCGTCAGCCTCTCAATGCCTTCTGTTCCGCCGGTCGCCATATCAGTCGCCAGCTTCACCTGGTCCAGTGCCGGCATATCGGTTTGGACATAGCCTTGTGCAGCTCCTGCCAATTTCGGGAACTTGGGAATGGCGGATACGCTGACCATTTCTTCCTTCAGCGCTGCAAGAACCTGCTGCTGGCGGCGTACACGACCAAAGTCTCCTTCATTATCCGCACGGAAACGGGCATAGCCGAGCAACTCCTTGCCATTCAAACGCTGTTGGCCCTGAGTCAGTGATACACCGATATTCTCAGACATGTCTTTTTCGACATCTACCTCGACGCCATTAGGGGCAGCAATATCCACTAACTTCTCAAAACTGGAGAAATCGACTAAAGCATAATGCTGAATTTCCACACCGAACATATTGCGCAGTGTATCAGCTAACAAATCTACTCCGCCCAGGTAATAAGCCGTATTCAATTTATAGGATTGATATCCTGGAATCTCCGCGTAGATATCCCGCATGAACGACACAACTTTCACCTCATTCGATTCTTTGTTGTGCGAAACGAGCATCATTGTGTCCGTACGGGATTTTTCTTCACCGCGTGAGTCAACACCCAGTACCAATATATTTTCATAGCCTTCATTTTCTTCATCATTAGTAAATTCAACTTTGGGTAAATCCGATTCTTCGGCCAGTTTCTTGCCGCTTTGGTATTGCATAAAAAAATAGGCGCCGGCTGCAAGCAGAACAATCAATAGCAGAAACAGGATTCCCCGTTTCCGGACTCTTCTCTTTTTGCGGCGTCTTCCTCTGAGTTGGCGTTCTTCTTCCATTAATGACACATTCCTTTCTATATCCATGCCAAATATGACGCATGGGCGATGCAGAAGTTTCTGGTGGTTAAATCAATCTCGAAAGTTATTCAGAATAAAGATTATATGGCAATATAATTGTGTACACCGCATTAGCGATGAAAGAAGTTTCTGTAAGTTAACGACTAATTTAACTTCTTCTTCATACAGTATAAACAATTTTATTGTCTGTAAACAGTTGCAGTGGTACTATTTCTTTTATGAACGACAGGAGGAGATATGTTATGGCAGAGAAAGCGACATTTGCAGGCGGTTGTTTTTGGTGTATGGTTAAGCCGTTTGATCAATTTGATGGAATAGAAAAAGTGATCTCGGGTTATTCCGGCGGTCATGTGGAAAATCCTACTTATGAACAAGTAAAGACTGGCACGACCGGCCATCTTGAAGTGGTCGAAATCACATTCGATCCGGAAGTTTTCCCTTATGAGCAACTGCTTGATATCTTTTGGCAGCAGATCGACCCGACCGACAATGAAGGACAATTCCAGGATCGCGGCGATCAGTACAAGCCCGCCATCTTTGTCCATAATGACAGACAACGTGAAATTGCTGAAAAATCAAAGCAGGAACTGGATGCAAGCGGCCGATACAATAAGCCGGTTAACACGCCGATTCTCGACGCCGCACCGTTTTATGCAGCAGAAGGATATCATCAGGATTATTACAAGAAAAACTCCGAACATTACCTGGAAGACCGTGCCCAATCCGGCCGGGATGAATTCCTGGATGCTGTTTGGAAACAGGAAACAATCGAAAAATAATATTGACGGACGCTCCCGAAATGGAAGCGTCCGTTTTTTTCTATGTAAGTTAAACTACTAATTTTTATAAGTGATATTTCGTAAAACAGCTGCGAAGATATTAGCCGATGCTTACGAGGCCAAGTCTTTGCTACAAAGCGGGGTATTGACTTGCCTCTTACAGCCTCATAGCGTCTTCGCTGTTTTACTCCATATCTTTAGAGGGTTCTCTCAGCAAAGGCGCGGCTCAGGACTGAGCGGAGCAATAAGACGAGTGTTCTTCTCGGCTTATTGCGGGAGCTTTGTCCAAAGCGCCAAAGCGATAAATTCTATTAATTTTATTTAACATGTATTCATTTCCATCACCCAAGCAGCTTCGCCATATAATACTCATCTATGTATTCCCCGTTGACTTTCAAAGAATTCTTTTTGATTCCTTCTATTTTAAAGCCTGCCTTCTGATACAAAGCGATACCGGCGCGATTATGAATCATCACAGTAAGTTCCAGCCGGCGGATCTTCTTTTCGATCGCCCAAGCATCCAATTGTTCGAACAATCTCGTGCCGACTCCTTGCCCGCGGCTCGACTCCCTAATGCCGATGGCCAAATACACGCTATGGCTTTTTCGCTGCGCATTGTTGCCGATGATGAACAGATAACCTTTCAGTTCTTCATTGTCTTCTGCCAACAGTATCGCCGATTTTTCATCCTGTTCCATTGCCTCTATTCTTTTGCTTAACTGCTCCGGTGATATTTGGCGTTCACCCGGTTCGAACATCATGAAACCCGATTTTTCTGCATCTGCAATCAAGTTCACCAATCGTGCTGCGTCAGCCCTTTCTGCATTTCTGATAATCACTTGTCTCCTTCCTTTCTGTGGACAAAACTTCCGTTGACGATATCTAAGACTTCCAGAAGATCCTGGATTTCATACGTTGGCTGGATTTCGCTGTCATTCTTTTTGCCGTTTGGATTGAACCACACCGTATCAATGCCGTAACTTATGCCTCCTTGAATATCTGAGGTCAATGAGTCCCCCACAATAATCGCCTTCGTTTTCGCTTCGATTCCCATTTTGGAAAAAGCATAATCGAAAATCCCGGAATGAGGTTTTTGATAGCCTGCCTCCTCGGATATGACGATGTATTCAAAATGACTGGCAAGTTCTGAATTTTGGAGTCTCGATTTCTGCACTTCGCCGAAGCCGTTTGTCATGATTACAAGCCGGCAATGCGACAACTGTTCCAAAACTTCAAGGGCACCACCCATCAGATGGGCTTCCTTCCCCAAATAATCCAGGTATGTACTGCTGTACGCAACCGGATCTTTATCTGTTTGATGTTCAAGAAACAAACGCCGGAACCGCTCCACCCCAAGTTCCCGCAGCGAAATATTCCCTTGTTCCAGGTCATTCCACAGTACTTTGCTGATTGCTCTATAACTGTCATGCATGTCGACAAAGCCATTTGGAAGCTTAAAATCCCTAAATGTATTATGTAATGCTGCATGTTCTGATAATGCAAAATCCATTAAAGTATCGTCAATATCAAAAATGACGGTCGTGTAAATCTGTTCTTTCAAGTCGGATTTCCCCTTTTTAATTCGTATTGATTTTACTCGGATGCAGGTTTTTCTTTCAATAAATAAGCAAACACCATTAACATGGCAATAAACCCAAGAAACAGGCTCAATGAGATCATATGGTTTTGGAACCGGTCATAGAATAAGCCGATGGCAAAAGGTGTAAGCGCGGAAATGATGTATCCTCCGGACTGGATCATCGCCGTCCAGCTATTGACGTCGTCCGGCGTAGAGTTTTCATCCAACGGCATCATTAATGCCAACGGGAACAAACCACCGAGTGTGATGCCCAGGCAAATCGCTGCAGGCCAGATAAAGGCAATGCTCGCAAACATCAGCAGTAGAACACCAAACGCTCCGAATCCAAGACTGACCATAATCCATAAATGGCGGCTGGGCCATTTTTCAAGCAACAGCGGAATCGACAAGTTACAGGCGATCTGAACAGTCGACATGACAGTCAGGACCGCACCGGCAACCAGAATCGACATCCCTTTTTCGATGGCAATCGGTGCAAGCCAGGTAATGATTGAAAAAAACAATGCTGACTGGAAACCGAAAAACAGCAGCATATACCACGCACGCCTGTTTTGCCAGGGCGAAACGACAGCCACGCCCTCCATCGGAATTTCAGCTACTTCGGCAGCCGGCTCCTTAACACGAAGCCATAAGATAATCGCCGCAATCGACAACAGCCCCCAGCTCGCCAGTGCAGCAGGCCATCCCGCGACCGCATAAAAGACGCCCGTTAACCCCGCTGCCAATGTTGCCCCGAGCCCCATTCCAAATGAATAGACGCCGATCAATGAAGCAGTCCGGGTCGGGAAATTCCTTTTAATCATTGCAGACAGCAACGGGCTGATGATGGCGATCGATAAACCGATAAAAAACGCACTGGCCAACAATACAGGATACGTTGGGAGAAATCCACGAAGCAATGTGAATGCCCCGATCGCCGTCAATAAAATCGCGATGGATTTTTTCAGTCCCAGTTTCTTATTGAAAACTACTGCCAGCGGCGCAAACAACCCCATGCAAAAAACCGGCACCGAAGTAAGCAGGCTTACCTGGCTGCTGGTCAGTGAAAGATCTTCCCTTATCGTATCCAGCAGCGGGCCGATTGAAGATATTGCCGGCCGTAAATTGATGGAGACAAAAAGAATTGCCAGCACCATTATGCCAAGCGCGGATTTTTTTTGCTTGTCTGTCAAAATATAAACACCCCTTTCCGACGCCAATCAAACTTGTGTTCGCCACAAAAATTTATTAAAATAAAAGCAGTGAAAGGCGGTTACATCTATGAAAATCGTAAATTGGAGCTATGCTAAACGCTATAATATAAAAGCCATTTTTGATGAATTCCCGCATGTGGTCGTATGGTTCCGCCAAATTGGCGGCTATTATTTCATATTCACCATGAAAGGCCTGACCCCGGAACACATTCCTACACGGCGCGATTATGTAAAAATGGAGTATTTACTCAACAAAGACCTCGGTATGCTTGAAGCTTATAAGGAACGGAAGTATAAGATATAATTTAAATATCTCTTATCAAACCGCACTCTTATAGTTTAACGAACACCGCGTTCAGATGCTATCTGTTTTTGGCCATTTCATGGTATACTAATTGCATTGTGAAATTTAGGAGGTACGTATTAATGATAGCAGTAAATGATGTAAGTTTACGTTTCGGTGACCGTAAATTATTCGAGGACGTGAACATCCAATTCAACCCGGGAAATTGCTACGGACTGATCGGAGCCAATGGTGCCGGTAAATCGACGTTCATCAAAATTCTTTCCGGTGAACTCGAAGCACAATCCGGCAATGTCTACATGGGATCAGGCGAACGCCTGGCTGTGTTGAAGCAGGACCACTTCGAATACGAGGAAAAGCAAGTTCTCGATACCGTAATGATGGGCTATAAAAAATTGTATGATGTTATGACAGAGAAAAACGCCATCTATATGAAAGAAGATTTTTCTGATGAAGACGGCATGCGCGCTGCTGAGCTTGAAGGCGAATTTGCCGAGCTGAACGGCTGGGAAGCAGAATCTGAAGCTGCAATCCTTTTGCAGGGTCTTGGAATTTCAGATAATCTCCACGACAAGAAAATGGCAGAACTTTCCGGTTCCGATAAAGTGAAAGTGCTATTGGCACAAGCGCTTTTCGGTAAACCTGACGTTCTTCTTCTGGATGAGCCTACCAACCACTTGGATCTTAAAGCGATTCAGTGGCTGGAAGATTTCCTCATGAACTTTGAAAACACTGTCATCGTCGTATCGCATGACCGCCACTTTTTGAATAAAGTCTGTACCCATATTGCAGATTTGGATTTCGGCAAAATCCAGCTTTATGTAGGAAACTATGATTTCTGGTACGAATCAAGCCAATTGGCGACTCGCCTGGCATCTGACCAGAACTCTAAAAAAGAAGAAAAGATCAAAGAATTACAAGCCTTTATCGCCCGCTTCTCCGCCAATGCTTCCAAATCGAAGCAAGCTACGTCGCGGAAAAAAATGCTTGATAAAATCGAGTTGGACGATATCCGCCCTTCTTCAAGAAAATATCCGTTCGTCAACTTTACGATCGGCCGCGAAATCGGCAATGACGTTTTAACGGTTAAAGACTTGAGCCAAACAGTGGATGGCAACAAACTGCTGAGCGGCGTCAGCTTCAATATGAACAAAGACGATAAAATTGTATTGATCGGTGACCCTCTCGCTAAGTCTGCCCTGCTTCGCATATTGGCAGAAGAAGACGAGCCCGAAGAAGGCTATGCACGCTGGGGCGTTACAACTTCACGCGCTTACCTTCCGATTGACAACACAGCTTATTTCGAAGGCAGCGAGTTGTCGCTAGTCGATTGGCTGCGCCAGTATTCACCGGAAGATGAAAGTGAAACATTCCTTCGCGGATTCCTCGGAAGAATGCTGTTCTCCGGCGAAGAAGTGAAAAAGAAACCATCTGTATTATCAGGTGGCGAAAAAGTCCGTTGCATGCTTTCTAAAATGATGCTGTCCCACGCCAATGTCCTGTTATTGGATGAACCAACCAACCATTTGGACTTGGAGTCAATCCAGGCATTGAACAATGGCATGATCGCTTTCAAAGGCGCAATGGTCTTCACATCACATGACCATCAGTTCATCCAGACAGTTGCCAATCGTGTAATTGAAATCCGTGAAGACGGTACAATCCTCGACAAACAATTGACTTACGATGAATTTCTTGAATGGAAAGAATCACAAGGCATCACTAACTAAGCCAAAAGAAATCCCGCCACACTTTAAAAGTGTGGCGGGATTTTTCTGTTTTATTTAAGGAAACGTTTCACCATTTTACCTGCTGGCAAACGAGATGCCCATTTGTTTCCTGTGCTGGCCAATCTGCTGACTACCATAAGCAGATCTTCATCACCAGCCCAATGGGATGTTACAACTTCCTTCGGATACTTGTTCAACAATGAGTTTACAATATAAACTGCCACAACCACATCATCGGCAAAACCGGCAGGCCCCATAATAACTTCAGGCAGTAAGTCGACCGGTGCAAAGAAATAAAGGATTCCCGCTCCGATCATCGACTTGCTTTTGCTGTCGATGCGACTGTCAAGCATCATTTTCATCAACAAATGGAAGAAATCCGGAGCAAACAATACATACTTCAGGAATTTGCTTCCCTTGCCGTCTTTACTTTCTACCCAGTTATGGATTTTATATCGCAGCTTCTGATAAAAATCACGTTGATCTTCTTCGCTTGGAAGTGGTTTTTTCAGATTTTCGTTCGTCATTGGTTCTCCCCCTAATTCCATAATTATTATTATTATTATAACCGTCGCTGTTCAAAGAAAAAGCTATCGCCCAAAAAGAATTTAAAATTTCATGGTCACGTTTGTAGCGACACGCTCTCTTTCCGGATTTCCTTCAATAATATTGAATTTAACTTCCTGCCCAGGCATCAATACACCCAGATCCATATTGATTGATATCGTTTCGACGAAAAATTCCTCACCGTTCTCAGCCGTTATATAACCATATCCTTTATCTCCATCAAACCATTTCACTTTTCCTTCGCCCCATATCACTTCATCAGCCATAAAAATAAACCTCCTAATTTCATATCCTCGATACTTTTTTATACCCTCCCATGCCAGCCGTTTAAACTTCTTCTATAACAGGCTGTCTGCTTCCATTAAAAGAGGCCCACAAAAGTGGACCTCCAACATACGTTTTTCTATTTGGTTGATTTGAATCAATTGACCCCTACAGCAGAGAAAGCGGCTTTCACGCTTGCAACCTCTGCACTGGATGCTCCGTATAGATCTGTAGCAGCCTGAACAGCAGCTGCACGGAAATGACTGTAATTTGAATTCGGCGTCAAGTACTGCGTCAATGTGCGGTAATAGATATCTCCCGCTTTGTCATTCCCGATAGCATTTACGCTGACTCCATAATGAGTTCCCCCGTTCGCCAACAGGTAAGCGGCTTTATTGCTGATGCCGGAGTTGATATGGACTCCGCCGTAATCACCTGTTCCCGTATAGCGTTTTGAATAGTGGTCAGGGTCTCCGCTCAAAGTCGGATCTTCCATCGAACGCAGCGCATCCCCGGCGATGTTCGGCGTATAAATATCCTCGCCTACCTGCCAATCAGGATTATTGTTGAAATGATACTCTACCAGTGTCCCAAAGATGTCGGACATCGATTCATTGATTGCTCCAGACTCGTTCTGATAAACCAAATCAGCCGTCGTGTCTGTAACGGCATGTGTCAGTTCATGTGCGATTACATCAAGCGCACCGGATAATGGGATGAACTGGCTGCCGTCCCCGTCGCCATAAACCATTTGTGAACCACTCCAGAAAGCATTGTTATAGCTGCGCCCGTAATGGACAGTCGAAACCAATTGTGCGCCATTGCCGTCGTAGCTGTTACGGTTATGGACGTCCAGGAAATAATCGTAGGTCTGTCCTGCATAAGCATGAGCGTCTACAGCTGCCCCGTCGTAAGCCGCGTTATAGACATTGTCGCTGTCGAGCCACAAAGTTCCGGGTGTTCGTGTACGATTTTTCGCGTCGTATGTGAAGATGCCGTCTCCTCTTGTACGGTCAACAAGATAGGATCCATTGTTATTCAGCAAGGTATTGAAGGTTTTTGTATCACCAAGCACCCCTTTTCCGCTGGCTGTCGAATCTTCTCCAGTCAAAGTGCCTCCTCCTGCAGAAGGTTTGGCTGCATGGATTTGATTATAGGAGTCTAAAATTTCCCCTGTTTTGGCATCAACGAAGTACTGATAATTGCCCGGTTCGGGATACAGGAACTCAAATTCCGCACTGTAGGCATAGTTCGCTTTTCCATCTTGTACATATACCACCAGCTCAGCCGCCGCTTCATGCTCAAGTTCCGGTGTTCCTCCAATTTTCTGGGCAAGGTCAGCTGCTGCGTTCTTCAGCGCTGCATCCGCTTTTACTGTTGCCCCTTTTTCCAATGATTGCTTGTCATACAATTCGGGTGCCAGATTACCTGATACCGATGTCAATACACCTTCCTGATTGACATGCGCGTTGATAACTGAGCCGAATACAGGTACTCCTTTAAATACTTGCTGCAATTTCAATTTTGTAAATCCAAGATCATCTTTTTTCTGGCTGACAATCTTAAAATTGGATGAACCATTCTTGCCGATCTTATAGTCATCTTCTTTCTGCTCCAAATATGTAAGGACAATTTCCTTTACCGGTTTATTGGATGGAGCCGTAAGCTTCCCGGCAATAAAATCGGGTGTCTTGGTCTCTTTGTTTACATGAACCTTTTCTGCTGCATTCTGTCCTGGTGCTGTGTTTGCGGAAACTGCTGTTGCTGATAATGCCAGTGATGCTGCCAAACTTAAAGTCAGTAATTTTTTCTTTTTCATCAAAGTCACTCCTTTTTGTTTTACCGGAATCCCAGCTCGGTGTTAACAGCATAACTGTTTAATTATTCTGAATATATAGGCTGGATTAAGTGTTTTTATTTTCCTGTAAAGGAGATTATTGAACTTATTATAAAAGGGAGTATGCGATAATACAGATTTTTAATAGGTAAATGTACGGGGGAAAATATTAAAAAAAGCTGATAGAATAACAGAAATACGAATTTGATTTATGATAATAGAAAATTCAGATATCCTAAAAATAATTTTAACAGAAAGAAGCCGCTGCAGAATATCGGAGAAATCATGTAATTTGACTAGTGAGTCGATTAAGTTGTAAGTTTTAACTGTTCTCAAATATCAAATCAGTAAAGGGGTTGGGAAAATGTCAGCATTATTCACAACATCTGCAACAGCCACGGGAGGTCGTAAAGGAAGAGTCGTTTCCGATGACAAGGTATTGGATCTTCAACTAATTTCTCCGAAAGAATTGGGTGGACCCGGAGGTGAAGGCACAACTCCTGAACAGTTATTTGCAGCAGGATATGCCGCCTGTTTTGATGGAGCATTGGATGTAATCATTTTAAAAGAAAAAGCGGAAGTCTCCAGTACTTCCGTCAAAGCCGATGTTCACTTCCTCAAAGATGAAAGTGATGACGGCTACAAGATTGCTGTTGCGCTAAATGCCCATCTGGAAGGCGTGGATGAAGCAACTGCCAAAGACCTCGTAAATAAAGCGCACGCATTCTGCCCCTACTCAAAAGCGACCAATGGCAATATCGACGTTGAATTGAACATAATTTAAAAAATGAGCTTAGTTTCCTTATCAATTAAAATAAACCTGATGGAGAAAAATCATTGATTTTTCTCCATCAGGTTTTATTATTGGAAAACATTTAACGAAACTTCCTTTGACGTCTGCCCTTTAAGTTTTAAGACCAAAAAAAGAGCCGCTCACAATGAGCAGCCCTTGGAGATTACAATTTAGTTACGTTTGTAGCTTGAGGTCCGCGGTTGCCTTCCTCTACTTCAAATTCAACTTTTTGTCCTTCGTCAAGCGTTTTAAAGCCTTCGCCTTGAATCGCTGAGAAGTGTACGAATACGTCATCTCCGCCTTCAACTTCAATGAAGCCGAAACCTTTTTCTGAGTTAAACCATTTTACTGTACCTTCTTGCATGTTAAAAAACCTCCTGGTAATAAAAAAATTTTCAATATGGAATTTCAATAAAAAAATTCACATATTTCAAAAAGTACCAACACTTGCTGATCACTTTTTGGAATATGTGAATAGCTGTTTGTGGTGAAGATAGTATTTATTTCCTTAATAATACCTAAATTGCGTGTAAGTGTCAAACAAATCTAAATATTTATAATTATTTTTTTGTGAAACTGTTTCTTTCCAGTGCATTTCAATTTCTCTAATTGCATTTTGCCAAATCGTATGGCATCTGTCCAGTAAAAAGCCTCTCCAGTATGGTCAAATTCTGAAGTTTGTATTGCCCCTGCCTTTCCCGTAAAATGGGGATAAAGAAACTCAGGACGAAACTTTTCAGACATTCAATCGTATATATAAGGAATAGCATTGAAGGAGTGACTTTCGCATGAAGCGAGTCCAAAACTTTATAAGACGCCAGTCGGTCAGCCTCCCGATTACGGGAGTGATGTTCCCCATTCTTTACCTGGGTGCGGAAATCGGATTGCTCGCTTCAGGAGCAGTGGCAGCCGGAACCTATCTTGCCAGTAATTCAACGATCAAACAAGTACAATTCTCTTCCACTTCCAAGGAATTGGGGATGACGAGAAGTGAATATAAACATGTACTCAAACAAGTCCAGGAAGCGAAAACAAAAACAAAACGGCTGCAAGGCCATTATTACCGAGTACGCTCTATTTCTTCCTTCAGGCAATTGATGGAGATGACAAAGCTTGCGAACAAAATCATCACTGTCGTTCAGCAAAACCCGAGAAAGTTTTATCTGGCTGAGTCCTTTTTTTATTCGCATCTGGATTCTGCGATGGAGTTGACCGAAAAATACACTTTACTGGTCGGGCAGCCTGTGAAAGACCGCGACATCAAAATCGCCTTGCAGGACACACGCGAAACCCTGCAGTCGATGAATCGAGTTATGGAAAATGATTTGAAGAAAGTGCTGTCTTCCGATGTGGAACAGCTTCGGATGGAACTTGACTATGCCCGCCTGGCAGTCGACAAACAGCAAAATCAGAAACTATTGGTTCAACCCCTGACCGATGACGAAGGAGACGTGGAAAATGAACGAAAATCAATCGACACGAAGTGAATTGGATGATTTGCTGGAATCGCCATTCGGCATCCAGATGGAAAAAGAGCAATCCCCTGCCGAACAGCAATCCGGCCGTCCTGTCCTGTTAATGGACAAATTATCAAATGAGGACAAGAAAAAAGCGCAGGAGCTGGCGAAACAGATTCCAGCTGGTAACCATGAAGCGATTTTAACATACGGCGCGAATGCACAAAGCCAGCTCGGCAATTTCTCTCATAAGATGCTAGACCATGTACAGCAGAAAGATATCGGCCCGGTAGGCGACGTATTGCATGACTTGATGAAGAAATTGCAGGAGCTGAATCCGGAAGAATTGACGGAGACGAAAAAATCCGGCATCCGGAAGCTGTTTGCGAAAGCTAAGTACTCTGTTCAGGAAATCATGACCAAATACCAAAAACTGAGCACGCAAGTCGACCGCATCAGCATCCAGCTGGACCATTCAAAGCGCGGTCTGCTGGAAGATGTGCAAATGCTCGAAGAATTGTACGATCAGAACAAAATGTAT
Organism: Planomicrobium sp. Y74; assembly: GCF_003668635.1. GTDB lineage: Bacteria > Bacillota > Bacilli > Bacillales_A > Planococcaceae > Planococcus. The sequence continues at coordinate 34,368 of NZ_RCWH01000001.1, forward strand.
TTCCAGGCACTCAATGTCTACATCGCCGCCGCTGAATTAAAACGTGATGAAATCCTGAACGAGACCATCCCGGCACTCCGCAAAAAAGCGGAGGCATCCGATGACCAGATGGCTTATCAGGAAGTCAACGATATGGTGCAATTTGTCGACCGTTTGGACAAACGTTTATATGATCTCCAGTTGTCCAGGCAAATCACCATCCAGAGCGCACCGCAAATCCGGATGATCCAGCAGACCAACCAGACTTTGGCTGAGAAGATCCAGTCGTCTATCATGACTTCGATTCCGCTTTGGAAAAACCAGATTGCAATCGCTTTGACGCTCAATAAACAGATGAAAGCCGTGGAAGCTCAGAAACAGGTTACTTCCACCACCAATGATCTTTTATTGAAAAACTCCGAAATGCTGAAAATGAATTCAATTGAAACCGCTAAGGAAAATGAACGCGGCATCATCGAAATCGAAACACTGAAGAAAACTCAGGAAAATCTGCTTACCACTATAGAAGAGACTTTGCAGATCCAAAGCGAAGGACGCAAGAACCGCCGTGCCGCTGAAATGGAAATCGGCAAAATGGAAGTGGAACTTAAACAGCGCCTGCTGGCGATCCACGAAGGCGAAAACTCCAGAAACCAATAAGAGAAAATCCCGTGAAGCAGAATTGCTTCACGGGATTTTTATGCTTGCGATTTAATTTCCATAATTTAATTCCGGACAGTATTTGTGCTGCTCCGGACAGTATTTTGGATTTCCGGACAGTATTTTTTATCTGCGGACAGTATTCCCTTTTAACTGGAAATAATCTCCCGTAAATCAAGAAAAACACGGCAATTTCATGAAATATAAATGGAAAACGCAAGCTAACAACCGCATACCTGCATCTATACCGACTGAATAACCAGATGCAAGGTCCGTTTCAGCAAACGCAGCGTCTGGTCAACGAAATGTTCGAGTGAGTCGGCACTGACGGATTTATTGCCGTACATCATGCGGTAGAAAGCAGCCTGCTCTTCTGTGATCGGTTCGCTGCTGAGAAAGAGATGCAGCAACTCTACCCCTTCTTTCTTCGCTTCCGCCACGGAATTCGCTGTATCGACCACTCCGTTTTCAGCATAATTATATGCCGACGGTTCACCATCCGAGAATACCAGCAGGAAGCGGTGTTTCTCTCGCCGGCGTTTGACCCGCTCAGTCATCCAACGGATTGCAAAGCCGTCCCGGTTATCTTCATGTGCCTCAAACGATACAATTTCCTGCGCATGGTCGCGCATGCCGTCTTCAAATTTATGCATCCACTCAAAATAATTCGGCTGCTCAGTGTCGCTCGCTTCATATGCATCTTCATAAAAGAGCACAATTTCATGTGGTATGCCGAGTCCGCGAAGAACATCATGGAACAGCAGCACAGCCTGTTTTGTTTCGTCTAATTTATCAACCATTGAAGCAGAGCCGTCAATCAGCAGGCAGAATACTGCGTCCAATTCCTTGGAAGGTGCAGATTTTCGGTAAAACGGCTTCGGCCGCTCTTCAAGTGCAAGCGGCAACAGGTTTTTAGACAGCCTCCCCGCATTTAAATTGGTGCGGTAATCCTGATGGCGCTGTGTAATGCGCTTTTTCAATTCCTTCAGCAGAGCCCGCACATATGGCGCCTGCTTCCTGCGCCAATCGGCTATTTGCCGGCTATGGTCAACCTGCGCCAACAGCCGCTGTTCATGGTAAACGACCTGTTCATTGGCGCGGCCGAATTTTCCGCCTGCTTTTTTCGGTCCACTTTCCATATCCCTGTCGTCTTCATCATTATCTTCTAAATGGTCACCGCTCGATTCTCCCCTGCCGGTCTGCTGAACTTCATCCGCGCCTGCTTCTTCCCGCCCGCCGGTAGCCAACTGCGAATCACCGCGTTCGAGTTCAAATTCCATTGCAGGCGTATCCGTCATTTCATTTTCGCGGTGCCAGGTATTAAACCATTCCTCGATTGTTTCAATTTCTTCCTGTTCTTTCGCTTTTTCAGCTTCAATGCCTTCATGGTAATGAAACGGAGGAGCTTTATCCGCTGCGTCGCCGAAAGTGTAATAAGTATGGACCATATCGTTTTTCATCAAATATTCGAGCCGTCCTGTCATACGATCCACAATTGCAGCTGAATCGGCAGTCCACCTTGCATCAAACAATCCTTTCCAAATCAGCAGTACAGCGCCCCACTCGTTATCCATATCAGTTTCAATATCGCGCAGGCTTAGGTATGCCGCATTTAGAAAAGCGTCCGCAAGAAAGCCTTTTTTCAGGTTCTGATTGAACTGATCCATATGATATTCGCGGTAAACCTGTTCACGAACAGCAAACGCTGCTGCTGTTCCTGGCCGTTCTTTGATTATCTTCTCTGACAGCCTGAATTCTTCCGCACACAGCAGTAGCTGTCTCCTCAATGAAGACACTGAGGATTGTTCAGCTATTAAGTCGTTCCATGCCGACAAACCAAAATTTCTCCAAAATCCGGCACTAAGCAAGTAAACATCCGAAAGATAGCCTTGCCGCTCTGTGTATTTTGTGCGATGCCGCCAGAACACACTGACAGAAACCGACGACTCGGTTGGCCGAAATTCAATCAATTTGCGGGTCGTTACCTTCAGGTAAGGGGCATCGGCCAATGCGCCAGCAAGCATTTCCATCCGGTAGAGCATTTTCGTATCGATTGTTTCATTATTAAATTGGATAAAGCGATTGACTGACGCCATCCCATTCACCTACTTTTTCCAAGTATTGGCCAAGTCCATGAACAATTCCCGTTCACTTTCATCTTCCAGCTTTTGTGCAATGGCATAATTGACGGCACGAATCGGATCCATGTGTTCAGCCAGCGCAGTCGCATCCAGTAAACTGCGGATCGACGCTGCTTCTTCTGACAGCAAACCATTTTCGACCTGCTTCATCAGATCCTCAGCCAAATTCAGCATAAATTCCTTTAATTTTGGTTCAGCCTGCGGAAATTCACGGTCCCATAATTCAGAAAGCTGATGACCGGTAAGATAAGGGATCGGGTAAGCAATAAAGCGGTTTTTCAACGCTTCGTTCATGGGCGCCGTACCGATATAGCCTTCATTGATTGCCGCAATTACACCGAAGTCGGGATGGGCTTCAATCACTTCTCCCGTAAACGGATTCGTCATCATACGGCGATGGTCAAGCGCTGAATGCAGGATAGGCAAAGTTTCTGCTTTTGCCATATTGATTTCATCGATATAAAGCAAATGCCCTTTTTTCATGGCGGTCACTACAGGACCTTCGATAAATTCGATTTGGCTTTGCCCATCCCGTTGCACCAATGTCTTAAAACCAAGGAGCGCCTCAGCGTCAAGGTCTACGGAACTGTTGATGCTTTGCATCGGCTGCCCAAAAACAGCTGAAATCGATTCAGCCATCCGAGTCTTCCCCGCTCCTGTCGGCCCTTTTAACAAAACAGGTTTACGCAGGACGACTGCTGCCATAACATCTTCCCAAAGGTTGGCGTCCGGAGAAATATAGCCTCCTGTGCCGATTAATTTCCCGTAGCCTTCATGCTCTCTGTTTTTCCGTTCGCTTACTTCCTTCTCGATAAATTCCATAAAACAACCCTCTCTCCATAGAAAAAACCGATGTGCATGCATCGGCTTTTGTCATTTTTCAAAGTTTTATTCGAAATAAGTTTTATAGAACCCGCCAATTTTACCTGTATTGTCCACAACAAAGATAAATTCATCGGTTTCATTTTTCACTTCATATGTTTTACCGGCAGTCAGTACGTTCGATACCAGGAATTTCGCCGCGTCTGTATGCGTGCAAGTTACCGTCCGGATCGTTTCTTTTGTTAACCATTCGTTGTGAATCACGGTCCTCATCCTTTTCTGTATGTCTATGTATTCTAGTATAAGGAAAACAGCGGTTATTTTCAAATATGCATTGCTTCAAAGCATTATTTCCGCATTTTTCTCTCTTTGTATATATACCTTCCCAGCAGCAACGCAAGAATCGCCACCGAAAGTAATGTTAAAAATCCCTGCAAGTGATTCAGTATTGAATTATAGGCATAAGGGAAAGTGCGTCCGAGATTAAAATAGATCATCATCCACACAAAGCCCGCCGTATAGGCATAAAGCATGTATTTAACAAATGGATACTTATTGGCACCTACAACATACGGCATCGCCCAACGAATGCCTGGCAGGAAAAAACTGAAGGAAATAGCGATTTCACCGTGTTTTTGCAAGAAGCCGGAAAAATTGTCTATCGGTTTTTTCAGCCATGTCCTACTCAAACGGTCCAGCAGCTTTTGCCCAAAGAAACGCCCGATGAAATACGCAAATGTATTGCTGGTGATCAAGCCTAGATACGCTGAAATAAAAGCGTAAACAGGTTTGAAATAACTGATTTCGGTCAGGACACCGGAAAAAGCGGCGGCAACTTCGTTAGGAACCGGCATACCGAATAATAACAGCCAATTGAAGATGAACATGCTGATATAGCCGTATTCTTTCACAATCTCCATCAAAAATGACAAATCCATCCCATTCGACCGCCTTTTGGCTCTTCTTACCTAATCATGACAAAAATTTGGAACCTCTGCAATTCAGAACTCTCATGAGCTTAAATTTATCAAAGCTCGGACAGGAAATTGTTAACGTGTAAGTTACAGTGAGTTTATCGAACAAACACTAATAAAGAACTACCATACATTTCAATGGATCTTATTGATGCTTATAATACACTTAGACATTTCAAGATGTGAGCACTTTTGAGACATATTTCTACTTGAGAAAATCTCTAAAGATATGGAGCAAAACAGCGAAGACTCCCAGGGGAACAGAACCGGAGTTGGAAAGCCTACTCCGGTTCGAGCGAAGTGCTGAGATCCACTCGAGCGAAGTGCAACGAGCTCGAGTTAGCTCAGCGCAAGCCAAGCGATGCAGAGACAGGAGCACGGGGGTTGGAAAGCGAGCTGTTTTACGGAATATCGACTACCTAGTTTATCTTATATATCAATATAAAAACCGCCCACCAGCATCAAGCCGGTGGGCGGTTGAATTGATATTATTAGCCTTGAAGCAATAGATCTTCCGGATTTTCGATCAAATCTTTGACCATTTTCAGGAATCCTACAGAATCACTTCCGTCGATTACGCGGTGGTCATAAGAAAGCGCCACGTACATCATCGGACGGATTTCAATATTGTCTCCAACAGCAATCGGACGTTTTTGGATTGTGTGCATTCCAAGAATACCGACTTGAGTACCGTTAAGGATTGGTGTCGACATCAATGAGCCGAAGACACCGCCGTTAGTGATAGTGAATGAACCGCCTGTCATATCAGCGATTGAAAGTTTCTTATCGCGTGCTTTTGTTGCAAGCTCACCGATAGAAGCTTCGATTTCTGCGAAGTTTTTCTTGTCAGTATCGCGGACGATAGGAACGACAAGTCCTTCTTCTGTAGAAACGGCAATCCCGACATCATAGAATTGTTTCAGCAATACATCAGTGCCATCAAGTTCAGCATTCACGTAAGGATATTTTTTCAATGCAGCAGTTACTGCTTTTGTGAAGAATGACATAAAGCCAAGTTTCACATCATTGTTTTTAAGGAAATCATCTTTTTTACGGCTGCGAAGAGCCATAACGTTTGTCATATCGATTTCATTGAAAGTAGTCAGCATCGCTGTAGACTGCTTAACTTCAAGCAGTCGTTTAGCGATTGTCTGACGGCGTCTCGACATTTTTTCACGGACAATACGCCCGCTTTCTTCGTCAGAAGATGCACCAGATGCAGCAGCTTTTGGCGCTTCTGCTTTAGCCGGTGCGCTGGCAGCCGGTTTAGATGAATGAGCTTCAACGTCCTGAACACGTACACGGCCCATTGGGTCTACTGGTGAAATCGCTGCAAGGTCGATGCCTTTTTCGCGTGCCAGTTTGCGCGCAGCTGGACTTGCGATTGTGCGGTCAGAAGAAGATTGCTCTTCAGCAGCCGGTGCTTCTTCAACTGCTTCCTGTGTTGCCGGAGCAGATGTTTCAGCTGGTACGCCAGTCGATTTGGTTTCTTCCTCTTTTTGTTCAGCTGGCTCAGATGCTGCAGCTTCTCCGGAACCTTCTCCGACGATTGCAATTACCTGGCCGACTTCAACTGTGTCGCCTTCAGCAGCCATAAGCTCCTGGACAACTCCAGCTTCTTCGGAAATAACTTCAACGTTTACTTTATCTGTTTCAAGTTCAACGATGAATTCACCTTTTTCAACTGTATCGCCTGGCTGTTTCAGCCATTGTGCGATCGTTCCTTCTGTAATCGATTCTGCTAATTCTGGTACTTTGATTTCTGCCACAAAAAATTCCTCCTTAGATTATGCTCAAGATTTAGCTAATGCTTCATCAATGATGCGTGCCTGTTCCACTTTATGCATTTCTCCGTCGCCTTCAGCCGGGCTCGAACGGACAACGCGGCCATAATAATTTATATCAATGCCATCTGCAATTTCACGAAGCTTCGGCTCTGCAAATGACCACGATCCCATGTTTTTCGGTTCTTCCTGTACCCATGCGAGTTCTTTAAGCTTCGGATAACGCTTAATGATCGCCTGGATTTTTTCGGAAGGGAAAGGATATAGCTGTTCGACACGGACAATATGCGTATCCGGATATTCAGAGCCGTCTTTTACGCGGTCTGCCAGGTCGATTGCCATCTTGCCGCTGGCGAATAGAAGGCGTTCCACTTTTTTCGTATTTTGACCCATGCCTGGCTGCTCGATGATAGTCTGGAAGTTTCCTTCTGTCAGATCTTCAACATCTGCACCGACCAAAGGATGGCGCAATAGGGATTTAGGTGTAACGATGATCAGCGGGCGGATCGCCTCTTCCCCAAGCATCTTCGCTTGTCTGCGAAGAATATGGAAGTAGTTTGCCGCACTTGAAAGATTTGCTACCGTCCAGTTGTTTTCTCCGGCGTTTTGCAGGTAGCGTTCCAAACGTGCACTCGAATGCTCTGGACCTTGTCCTTCATAAGCATGCGGTAGAAGCATAACCAGTCCTGATTTTTGGCCCCATTTAGCGCGCGCTGCAGAAATGAACTGATCGAACATCATCTGTGCCATGTTGGCGAAGTCACCGTATTGCGCTTCCCAGATGACAAGAGCTTTATCATTTTCTACATTATAGCCATATTCAAAGCCGACAACAGATGCTTCACTCAATGGGCTATTGTAAACAACGAAAGATGCTTTTGCGTCGGAAATATGATGAAGCGGCACAAGTTCGTTTCCGTTCTTTTCATCGTGCAGTACAAGATGGCGGTGAGCAAATGTTCCCCGCTGCGCATCCTGTCCGGATAAGCGAATCGGATTGCCTTCCTGAAGAATCGAACCGAATGCCAATGTTTCAGCATGTGCCCAATCGATTTTGCCTTTTCCGTTGAAAGGATCTTCACGGCGTTTCAGGATTCGGGCAAGTTTGCCGAATGCAGAGAAATCACTTGGCCATGACAGCAAGTCCTCATTCATTTTTGTTAAAACATCTTTATCGACGCCAGTTGGAACTTCAGGGAAACCTTGCATAACGGCTTCAGGTATTACTACCTCATGAGCATCATCCGATTTATTTTCTTTAACACGGTCGTATGCTTTTTGCATTTCCGCAAGAATATCGCTGTCGAGTTTTTTCACATCTTCTTCTGAAAGCACTTTGCCGGAAGACAATTTTTCACCGTAAATTTCACGTACAGTGCCATGTTCATGGATGCCATGGTACATCGTAGGGTTTGTAACGAGCGGCTCATCCATTTCGTTATGGCCGTAACGGCGGTAGCCGATCAGGTCGATCAGAATGTCCTTGCCGAATTTTTGGCGATATTCAAATGCCAAACGCGCTACAGCAATTACTTCTTCCGGTTCATCCGCATTCACGTGGATGACTGGAACTTCGTAGCCTTTTGCAGGGTCGGAAGAATAATGTGTCGATCTTGAATCGTATTGTTCAGTAGTAAAGCCGATCAGGTTATTTGCGATAATGTGGATTGAACCGCCAGTCTGATATCCACGGATACGGCTGAAGTTCAATGTTTCTGTAACGACTCCCTGTCCTGGGAACGCTGCATCACCGTGCACCATGATGGCATATGCTTTATTGACATCGATTGGCGCCAGGCCGCTCTGCTGAGTAAGTTCCTGAGCAGCACGGGTCTGTCCGGCAACTACCGGACTTACTATTTCAAGGTGTGATGGATTATAAGCCAATTTAATATTGGTGCCCTTCGGTGATGTATAAGCAGCACCCATATGGTACTTAACATCGCCGAACCAGCCTTTGGTGATCTGCAATGAACCATCTTCCGGAAGGAATGCTTCATCGCCGACGTGGGCAAATCCGGCAAACATCATTTCATATGGTTTGTTCAAAATATGTGTAAGCACATTTAAACGACCGCGATGTGCCATCCCGATCATGATATTTTCTGTGCCGGCTGTTTCGGATAGACGGACAAGTTCATCCATCAATACGACCAGTGTATCGACACCTTCAATTGAAAAGCGTTTCTGGCCGACAAATGTGCGGTGAACGAATTTTTCAAAACCTTCAACACGCGTTAAAAGTTCAAGAACCTGTTTTTTCTTATCGGCATCAAGCGACGGTTTAACTTCGCCTGCCTCGATTTTGGATTGCAGCCAGCTGCGCTCCTGCGGCTGAACAATATGAGAAAACTCAAAAGCCACTTTTTCTGTGTAAAGGGATTTCAAATAATTGATGGCCGCCAGTCCGTCTTTAATATCGGCTGGCGCATTTTCCAATATCAATGAAACCGGTACTTCTTTTAAATCCTGTTCCGTCAACCCGTATGTTGAAGGTTCAAGACGCTCCGTATCACGGGGTTGATCTTTTAAAGGATAAATATCCGATGCAAGATGTCCGTGTGCGCGGATTGCTTCAGCTAACTGAATTGCGCCGAGGACTTTACCGAATTTGTCGGATTTCACTTCAGCCGTTGCAGCAGGCTGTTGTTCAGCGCCTGGCTCAACAGGAGGTCCGTATTGCTTGAATAGCTCAGCGAATTCCGGATCGATAGACTCCGGAGATTCCTGATAAATGTCATACATTTCCATAACATACCCAAGGTTTGGACCTGTAATGGAACTCCATGGGGATTTCGAATCTGAATAATTGCTAGACATAAAAAAACCTCCAACTATTTTGCCTTTAAGGCAGTCCTATAAATACATATGTCTTCCATATTTTATCACGCAAACCGCTATACACAAAGCAGAAGGCGTTTAACCCATTGAAGAACAATTTTCCATATCAATCTTACTACTTCCGGTGGAAAAAACAATGCTTTTGAGTGAAATTATTCACATAGGGAAATGTTAAGCGCTTTCATTGAGAATATTATGTGAGAAATGGAAATTAATGTGTACTCTCTTCTTCATTACGATAAAAACGGACTTGGTTTCTTCCGGATTTTTTTGATTCATAGAGTGCCGAATCTGCCATTTTCACAAGTTCCTCGAAATTATTTGCATCCTGGGGATAGAAAGCTATGCCGACAGAAGCAGTCGGTGCAAAGTGATGACCTTCTATCGTCCATCCTTCTGCCAGCTTTTCATGGATCCTGCTAATCAGGTTCTTAATCTGCATTCCCGATTTTTTAGGATTTATGCCTGCCGCCGCGATAACGAACTCATCGCCGCCAATTCTGGCGGCCATATCTCCTGATCTGATGCTTTGTGTCAAAGCCTGTCCGAAACAAGCTATAAATTCATCCCCAATATTATGGCCAAAGTTATCATTCACTGATTTGAAGTCGTCGCCATCAATATAAAGCAAAGCGATCAAGCTTTCCTGTTCATCAGCATCTCTCTCAAGCAGTTCGAATTCCTGCATCATCAACCGCCTGTTCGGCAATCGTGTCAGGCTGTCATGATAAGCCATGAAATGCAGTTTCTCTTCGAGTTGCTTCCGGTCGGTAATGTCGAACATGATTGCCAGAACCTGATAAATGATGCCTTCTTCGTTTTTCAGCGGGATGATTGTCGTATCTACCCAAAAGAACTCTCCGTTCTTCTTCAGGCTTTTCATTTCCCCGCGCCAGATTGTTCCCCTGAAAATGATATCCCGAATACTGTCATAAAAAGCATCCGGTATAACCGCTCTGCCAATCACTGATATTTGCATCCCCAAAAGTTCATCTTTTTCATAACCTGTGGTTCCTTTGAAATTATCATTTGCAAAAAGAATTGTACCTGCCGGTTCCCATATCGTCACCATGGCGGCATAATTCAATGCATCTTTATAACTGTCGAGCACATTTTCGGTTTTCTTCAACTCTTCTTTCAACTGGACTTCATCCGTCAGTTCACGGAAAACGATTTGGTAGGCCCGTATGTCTTCCCCTATTTTGACAGGAGAAAAGCTGACCGAAAATTTTCCGTTTTCACTTTCACTCGTTTTGGGGCTTGTTATGAATGAAGAGCTGCCTTTACCGAATTCTTCTTTGCCCAGTACAGAAATGACTTTGTTTAAAAACTTTTCACTGTTTGACGGAAGTGCCATGAAAGACTTCCCGTTCCATTGCTGTTTCAGCACACCGAATACACTCTCGTAAGCTGGATTCATGCCGATAACCATAAAATCGGAAGAAATCATGACCATCGGATCCACTGAATTCTGCACAAGCGATTGGTAGAAAAGATAATCTTCTTCCACTTTTTTCTGTTTGCTTACATTTCTCGAAATAGCCAATAAAAACAATTGTCCCTCAAAGGAAATCTTGGTGACTTCTGTTTCATTGGCCGCTTTCTTTTTGCTGAAAAGATTATAATCCCGGTAGCGATGAACACCGTCAATGGATTCTGCGATACGGTACTGTTTTTTAATTTCTTCTGCAACTGAAGCAGGCATGCTGTCATCAACGGTGGTTCCTACCAGCTCCTGTTCGAATGTGCTGTTGCAGCGGTCATTGACATACTCATATACATAATCATCTTCTGCTTTGCGCATGAAAAAAATCAGGTCTTCTGCATTTCCATATAATAGATCCAATTGTTCCTTCGTAAAAGGGCCGCGCATAAAATCACTCTTTTCTTTAGGCAAATTGCTCAACAACTACAGAAATCTCCTCAATGAATTTCTCATAATGCCGTTGTTCCTCCAGGATTTCGAAAGCTGTAAATTCACTGTCCGCTTGTTCTTCTTCCCATAGGAATTCGTGTACAGAAATCCTGGTCGCATTGCCGGTCAGCAATAGTTCAAAAGTATCCCCGCTTTTTTTGATGGTGCATTTCACCATTCCTCCCGGATTATAGACAGCCACTTCGCCAAAAGGCACCATATCAGACATGCAGCTGATGAGGGCTGAAGCGGTCATAGCGGTTCCACAGGCATTGGTGAAGCCGACGCCGCGCTCATAAGTACGGACAAAAATACCTTGCCCGACCTTAGTCACATAGCTGACATTCACGCCGTCTGAGAAATAATCATTCTGCCCATTGAATTTTTCAGCCCATTTCTTCTGATGTTCCGGAGACTTTTGAATTTCTTCCGGTACAATGCCGATTAAATGAGGATTTGGCACCGCAACTGCAGAAAACATGATTTCTTCGGATATTTCAGGAATTGCCTGCTGTTTCAAGGTTGTTTGATTGCCATATTCCATCGGCAAATCCTTCAACTGAAATGAAACAGGAGAAATCTGAACGGAGTACGTTTCGATTCCATCCATTAAAGTTTCTTCCCGTCTGACTGCCAGATCGGCTTTCATCGTTTCGATAACCGCTTCGTCCACACCTTCTTTTTCACAAACATAGCGCGCTACACAACGGAGACCGTTGCCGCACATCGATGCTTCTGACCCGTCACGGTTGAACACCCGCATTTTCGCATGGGCGGAATTGGAAGGAAGAATCACCAAGAGACCATCAACTCCCTGATCCTTCCCACAAAGCTGAAGGGCAAGGCCGGCATAATCGTCTCTTTCTTCCCCATCCACCATGTAAAATGTATTCATCGATCCATGGACTTTTTCCAAAGTTACTTTCATATCATTCACTCCATTATCATCGTTTCTTTGTATGCGCTACGACTAGTTTTGCCATTTCATACGCTGTTTTGGGAGGCTCGGCATCTGTCATTTTTTCGATAAGCAACTCTTCATCAGCCTTCAGTTGTTCCAAAGCTTTCATAAAACGTTCAGGGGTAGCTTCTTCCTCTTCAAGCACCAGGGCAAAGCCGTTTTTCCGGAATAATTCAGCGTTTAGAATCTGGTCCCCCCTGCTTTTTTGTCTGGACAACGGAATCAGCAGCATCGGCTTTTTCAGCGCCAAAAATTCAAATATCGAATTGGATCCTGCGCGTGAAACCACAAAATCAGTCATATGAAGAAGATGGGACAATTCATGGGTGACATATTCAAATTGGCAGTATTGATCCATGCCTTCCAATTTTTCATCGATATTGCCTTTTCCGCAAAGATGGATAACGTTGAAGGTTTCCAGTATAACTTGCAGATTTGACCGGATGGCCGTATTGATCACTTCGGACCCTTGGCTTCCTCCCATTATCATCAGCACCGGAAGATCATTATCAAAATGACAGATTTCCCGTCCTTTCGCAGCAGATCCATCCATTAATTCACTTCGGATGACTGAACCTGTACAAGTGGATTTCTCTTTTGGCACATGCTGCATCGTCTCTTTAAAAACAGTGAAGATGTGATCCGCAAAAGGCATGGCAATCTTGTTGGCAAGACCAGGTGTTACATCCGATTCATGAATAATGACCGGAATTCCCATCAGTTTCCCTGCCATAGCTACCGGAACCGAGACAAAGCCGCCCTTTGAAAATATGGCAGCGGGTTTCGTCTTCCGTATTATGTTCATCGATTGCCCAAGACCGGCAACCACTTTAAACGGATCTGTAAAATTCTTCATTGAGAAATATCTTCTTAATTTACCGCTTGAGATAGCGTGGTATTTTATGTCGGGATAGGAGTCGACTATCAATTCTTTTTCAATCCCTTCTTTTGAACCGATGTATTCGACGTCATAGTCCATGCCGGTAATTTCAGGTATTAAGGCCTGATTGAGTGAAACATGGCCGGCAGTTCCCCCGCCAGTCAGTATAATCGTGCGTTTATGCATGCTAAAATCCTACTTTCATCTTTTGATTTGTTTGATTGATTCAACTTTGCGCAAATTTATATAAAGGGTTTCTATGCTATACTTGTCTTAATTTGCCCTAAGGCTATTGTATTTCAGGAGGATGGACGATGTACGAAACAAAGACCAAAGCCGAGAAATTAAAATTATTGGTGAAAATTGTGTTTCCAATATTAGTCACACAAGTTGCTATGTATCTTGTTACTTTTTTTGATATCTATATGACCGCCCGGTATGGCACGGATGACCTGGCCGGAGTTTCAATCGGATCATCATTCTGGGTTCCGGTGTATATCGGACTTGCCGGAATTTTAATGTCCATTACTCCAATTGTAGCACAATTGATGGGGGCCAAGAAAAAAGAAAGTGTTAAAGAAGCCGTACAGCAAGGGATTTATCTTGCGATTCTGCTGGCTACAATTGTCTTTCTGTTCTTTTTCTTTTTTATCGATACCTTACTCGGCTTCATGGAACTGGAGCCGGCCGTCGCAGATGTTGCCAGCAGATACATATTTGCCATGAGCCTCGGGCTTATACCGCTGTTTGTCTATAATGCTCTGCGTTCCTATATTGATGCTTTGGGTGCTACACGAGTAACGATGGTTATTACGTTGTTATCCGCACCAATCAATGTATTTTTCAATTATCTATTCATCTTCGGCAATTTTGGCTTCCCCGAACTTGGTGGTGCAGGAGCAGGACTTGCATCGGCTATTACTTACTGGCTGGTGCTGTTGATCGCCTCAGTGATCATCCATACACAAAACCCTTTTTCAAACTACCAAATATTCCGGAAGTGGGAAAGAATTTCGATTACACGCTGGAAGGAAATCAGCCGTATCGGTGTACCAATCGGCATTTCGATTTTTGCTGAGACAAGTATTTTCTCCGCAGTCACTTTCATGCTAGCTGTTTACGGGACAATTACAATTGCCGCCCACCAGATTGCTTTAAATTTTACGTCACTGCTTTATATGCTGCCACTCAGTATTTCCATGGGGGCCACAATTCTTGTAGGCTATGAAGTTGGAGCGGCACGTTATAAGGATGCGCGCCAATACAGTTGGCTGAGCGTAGGAACAGCCATTGTAATCAGCTTTATATCAGCAGCCATTTTATACTTCCTTCGCGAACCGATAGCTGAATTGTATTCATCTGACCCTGCTGTTATCAAACTGGCTGTGCAATTTCTAATATTTGCTGCACTGTTCCAGCTATCAGACGCTATCCAGGCGCCAGTACAAGGGGCACTTCGGGGTTATAAGGACGTTAACATCACTTTCATCATGGCTTTGATCTCTTACTGGGTAATCGGCCTGCCTGTCGGTTACCTATTGGCACGGTTCACGGATTTCGGCGCTTTCGGCTACTGGATCGGATTGATAGCAGGGCTGACTGCGGGAGCCATCACATTATCCCTCAGGCTGCTTATCATACAAAAGAAATTCCGAATGAGTCAGCTGAATTAAGGATTGAATTATACAATTTCATGAAATAAAAATAACCGCCCTGGACTACGGGCGGTTATTTCTTTTGCAGCTCAGTCCAACTGGTCTGCTATTTTTTTATATTCTTCAATCAGCTGCTGCTTTTCCTGCTGATCAAGATTTGAGTCATTGATCCGCTCAACCGCAAGTTCGAGTTTTTGCTGCTTTGTTTTACGGACCCGCGGGTGAGTCAGTTCATCCTTTAATTCAATGACAATATAGCGCTTCATATCCTCTTCCGATTCTATGTTGGCTGTCGCCTGGCGCTGCGGCCAAACTTTACGGAATGCTTCTAAATTACTCATGGCAATTCAACTCCGTCAATTCCTTCTCCAATCACGACTATCTGCGGCTGCATTTTCATATACTCCGGGAGCCACTGAGCCATCCCATATGCATATTGAAATGCATGCGGGTATTTATCACCATCCAGTGGTACATATCCTTTTATCCGGTAAACCGTCTCCGGTAAAGTTCTTAGCCAATCTTCAAATCTCTCCCTGTTAACAGGCTGTTCAAACCGAAGGACTTTTGTGTTTAAATTCAATTTGCCAATCTCAGCTTTTTCCACATTCCCTTTTGTACCGGCTGACAGGTTCTGCAAAAGTTTATATGGAATTTTTGAATTGGCTGTTTGAACGATCTGAGCTTTTGAGTTCAGTGATTGCATGCCAAAAATCGCATCCCCCAGCTCCTTCTCATCCAGCAAATCCATCTTATTCGCCAATATCAAATCAGCATGCCGGATCTGTTCAAGGAATAAGGAACGAATTTGAGGCGACATTTGGTCTCTGTCCAACCACCGCTTGCTGTCAGCCACCGTAACTATCCCTCTGAAATTCAATTTCTCAGCGAAAAGCGGAGAAAAAATTGCGTCGAGTGCTTCCACTGGATGTGCAGCACCCGTAGTTTCAATCAGCAGGACATCAAACGTTTCTTCTGCAAGCAAAGTCTGAATCTGCGCTTCGGACTTTTCTGAACCTGTACAGCAAATACAGCCGTCCAGCAATTCCTTCAAAGGCACACCATCCTCCACTTCATCAGAATCGACAGCAAGTTCCCCCAGCTCATTCATAAAAACTGCCGGCTTTAAACCAGCATCTTTTATCTGGATCAGCATATTCTTCAGGAGAGTCGTTTTACCGCTCCCTAAAAATCCGCTGAATAAATAAACATCAATCATGTTAGCCCTCCTCTATATGCTTAAATTCTATCATATAACACAAAAACAAAAGGCCCGCTTCCGCGGACCTTTGCAATTTACTCTGCAGATACTTCCTCGGCCTCTTCCGCTTCTTCATCCGTTTCCGGAGCTGAAGCTTCAATGCCGGCTTCTTCCATCACTAATTTCTTAGCTTTAAGAAGCATAGGATCCTCTTCTTCAATTTTTGCACGCAGTTCATCCATTAAGGCGTAAATGCTGTCGCCTGTCAGAATACCAGTCACTTCGAGTTCCTGGTCTTCCTGGAACGCTTCAACTGCCTGCGTCATTTCTTCTTCAAATACACCATCTACTTCTCCTACTTCATACCCAAGGGCTTCAAGCATTTTTTCAGCTGTACGGACCTGTTCTGAGATTGTTCCGTCCTTCAGTTCAAGGGAAGCATCGATAAATGGCAGAGAAGCGTATTCAGGATATTCAACTGCCACATCCGGCTCAATCCCTTTTTCATGAATCCAGTTACCGTCCGGCGTCAGCCATTTGGCAGTAGTAAATTTAAGATTTGAGCCATCGGCAAGATCATTTGCCGTCTGAACCGTACCTTTGCCAAACGTTTTTTCGCCCACAAGCTGGATGCCCGCAGATTCACTCATAGCACCTGCAAGAATCTCAGAAGCAGAAGCACTTCCGCCGTCAATCAATAGAGTCACTGGTATATCGACTTTATCGGCGTCGCTGGCCAGATAAATTTCGGGCTCCTGTCCTTTTGCCTGGACTTCGAACATTTCTGCGCCTTCCTCGATAAAGAGGTTTGAAATATCGAGAGCAGACTGCAACAGGCCGCCAGGATTCTGGCGAACATCGATTACCATCGCTTCCATTCCCTCTTCTTTCATATCAGCAATGGCTGTTTCCAGTTCATTGAAAGTCTCCTGAGAAAAGCTCGTTATTTGAATATGTGCGACATTGTCTCCGATCATTTCGGAATAAACAGTCTCAATCGGAATCTCATCACGCACAATTGTTACATCGATCGGGTCCTGCATGTCGCCGCGCATTATCGTCAAAGTGACCTCCGTCCCTTTTTCACCACGGATCAGCATGACAGCTTCAGTCGTACTGAACCCTTGAATGCTTTCCCCATCGACTGCAATGACCTGGTCATTAGGCTGGATCCCCGCTTTTTCAGCCGGAGAGTTTTTTATCGGCGACACGATTGTGATGTAGCCGTTTCGTTCCTGGACTTCTGCTCCGATTCCTTCAAAGCTTGAAGAAATCCCTTCCAGGAATTGCGAAGCTTCTTCTTCGTTCATGTAATCGGAATATGGGTCTCCCAATGAATCGACCATGCCATTGATAGCACCGTTGATCAATTCTTCCCGGTCGACATCTTCAAAATAATTGTTTTGTATCTCATCATAGGCAGTGTAAAGTTTCTGGAATTCCCGCCGTTCAGGAGAATTCACTTCCACCGCTTTCTCATCTCCAAAGGTCAGCGCAAAAACTGTCAATCCTGCAGTAGCCAGTATAAGTACAACCACCAGCATGATGAAGGAGAAAGTTTTCAGGCGTATATAATGGCCTCGCGACTCTTCTGCAGGAGGCAATTGCTCATTTCCCTCTTCTGGACGTCTTTCATCCATCTATTTCACCACTTTCATATTTTCCGGCAGCCAGCAACGCTTCGGCCAGACTTCAATATTCGAAAAAAAGACTGTTTTGAACAGTCTCTTTTTTTATTGCGCAGGTATAGGTTATTCCTGGATTGCTGCTTCGAGTGCAACGATGATCATATCGTTGAAAGTCGTTTGGCGTTCTTCAGCAGTAGTAACTTCACCAGTCAAAAGGTGGTCGCTTACTGTAAGAATCGACAAAGCCTGTGCTCCGAATTTGGCAGCTAGTGTATAAAGAGCCGAAGATTCCATTTCAAGAGCAAGCACACCGTATTGAGCCCATTTTTCATGCTCAGCGTGGTCGTTATAGAACACGTCTTCTGTAAATACGTTACCCACGCGAAGGTTCAAGCCTTTTTCCAATCCAGCATTATAAGCTTTCAACAACAAATCAAAATTCGCAGTTGGAGCATAAGTAACATTGTTGAAAATAATTGAATTCATGTTCGAGTCAGTGGAAGCACTTTGTGCCAAAATGACGTCACGGACTTTTACATCTTTATGGATTGAACCGCAAGTGCCGACACGGATCAGTTTTTTAACATCGTACTCGTTCATCAATTCTGTTGTGTAGATAGAGATTGAAGGAACGCCCATTCCTGTACCTTGCACAGAAATGCGTTTGCCTTTATAAGTACCGGTATAGCCAAACATGTTTCTAACTTCGTTGTACAAAGTTACATCTTCCAAAAACGTTTCAGCGATATATTTCGCGCGAAGCGGATCTCCCGGAAGAAGAATCGTATCGGCGATATCGCCTTTTTTAGCATTGATATGAACACTCATGATAAAACCTCACTTTATTTTAGTCGTACTAATCATACTGTTTTTTGCTATCAAGTGCAACGAAGAGCATTAATGACTGGTATATTCATCCCATAGTTGATCGAAAACAGAAGCTTTCATGATGGGGTGTGCACGTTCTTCGAGGTATCTTGAAATCTTTTCGAAGTCGCTGGTTGTTTTGGGAAATGAATGATCCAAAAACATTGCATCTGCAAACCGAGAAAAATCATCGGCCTCTGTTTTCCCCCGATAAGATAAGGCAAAATGATAAAATGACCGCTCCATTATTATATACCCACTCCTTATTTCAAAATTAAAGCCCCGGACAACCGGCCCGGGGCTAACTAATTCTTCATCAGCTATTCAAAATGATAATGGAATTCCTTAAAAAGTAAAAGTTATTCTTGTTCAAACAGCGCCTTGTATTCTGAATACCCTTCTTTTTCAAGGTCTTCCTTCGGCACAAAGCGAAGCGCTGCTGAATTGATGCAGTAACGCAATCCGCCAAGTTCAGACGGTCCATCCGGGAACAAATGGCCCAAATGCGAATCCGCAGATGCAGATCGCACTTCTGTACGGCGCATTCCGTGGCTTGTATCAAAGCTCTCTTTTACTTCCTCATCTTCGATCGGCTTGGAGAAACTTGGCCATCCGCAATGTGCATCAAATTTGTCTTTCGAGCTGAATAATGGCTTGCCGGATACGATATCCACGTAGATGCCATCTTCAAAATGCTGGTCGTACTCACCCTGGAACGGCGGTTCTGTACCGTTTTCCTGAGTCACGTGATATTGCATCGGTGATAATTTCTGCTTAAGTTCTTCCTTCATTATTGCTCACCCCAATTTCTTTGAATAAAAGCGGCTCTGCCGGATCCGACAGAATAGCGCTCATAATGTGCCGGATTCTTCTTATAATAATCCTGATGGTACATTTCAGCCAAATAAAAAGGCTTGGCTTCCAGAATCGGCGTGACAATCGGTTTATCGAATTTGCCGGATGCCTCCAGCTGCTCTTTGGACTTTTCAGCCGCAATCCGCTGTTCTTCTGTATGATAAAAAATTGCCGGTGCGTAAGATGAACCTCGATCAAAGAATTGCCCACCACCATCGGCAGGGTCAATTTGAGACCAAAAAACATCCAGTAATTTTTCATATGGATAGATTTCAGGTTGGAATACAATTTCAACGGCTTCTTTATGGCCTGTCAGATTCGTGCACACTTGTTCATATGTGGGATTTTCCAACTCTCCGCCAGTATAGCCGCTGACAACCGATTCAATTCCGGGCAGGCTGTCGAATGGTTTGACCATACACCAGAAACAA
Source organism: Planomicrobium sp. Y74 (assembly GCF_003668635.1). Lineage (GTDB taxonomy): Bacteria > Bacillota > Bacilli > Bacillales_A > Planococcaceae > Planococcus. The sequence continues at coordinate 53,962 of NZ_RCWH01000001.1, forward strand.
CCTCCTGCAAATGTCGCTTTTTCGGTCTTCATATTCCTGCACCTCTTCCTATTGGGTTATGGTAACACGCAATCTGATATCATCTTCTTCCAAATTGAAGGACTCTGCCCTTACGCTGATTCCGTCATCCAAGGGAATATCAGTCAATCTGAGAAGGATTTCTTCTGATCCGGGATCCACTTCCATGAATTCCGGTAAAGTCACGGAATCACGCAGCAGCTTTAATGCCGATTCAGGCGGAATATCAAGCATCCCAACATTCACCGATTTCTGCTCAAGCAATAGATTTCCATCATCCTGCACATAGGGTTCAAACTTAAGCAAAATTGGCAGCGTCATGGAAAATACCTGTAATTCCGTTGACAGCGACACGTCATCATTTACAGCCAGCGTCAAGGGAATCGGCTGGTCTTTCATCGCGTCCTGTATATAGGTATTCGCAATCCCTTCGAAATCAGCTTTAGACGTTCTTACCGTTAAAGTATTGCCTTCTGCAAAGGCCCTTTTTTCAGCTTCATAACTTATATGGTCCTTAGCTGGAATCGTTACATAAAATACGAAAGCGATTAGAGCCAATATGTTAACGGCCAGTAAAACAATAAATGCCGTACGCCAAATTTTCAAAAGCCCTCACCCCCTGTCTTCAAATATCAAACCGCATTCTCCCATGCGTTCCAAAATACGTTCTGTCATTAAATCATAACCGTGCCCATTCGGATGGAAAAAATCCGTATGATAAACGAGATTATCGTTTCCTTCAAACAAATCCTGGACCGGAACAAAACAAGCTTGTGGGTCTTCCGCCAACGCCTCTTCCATGACTCCATTATAGGCCGCCATAATTTCATCGAATTCCTGGATCTCATTGGTAATCAGCGAGAAAGGATTATAAACGCCTATCATAATCAAAGGAGCTTGAGGGTTCATTTCACGGATTGTGGAATATATATTCTGATATCTGTTCTCATATAACAGCAATTCTTCCCGGAAAGCTTCAAGATTTAAATTGAATAAATCCCGCTTCACGATTCTCATAATGTCATTTCCGCCGATCGTCATGACGATATAATCCGCTTCAGTAACAGGACCGGTCAATTCACCTTTTTGAAACATGGACAGCAGTTGATCGCTTCTGCGGCCGCGTTTTGCTGTATTCTCTACCGCAGCTCCGCGGACACCGGGCCATTCCCTGATTTCAGACGCAAGCCGGCCAACATAACCGCCCCTGTTCGCTTCATCACCGACACCTTGTGACAGTGAATCGCCAAGCGCAGTTATAACAAGTGCCTGCGGTACAAAGTTCGGCGGCACCTGGTATCCGGCAAAAACCGTCTGGACCCTTGGCGTCGCTTCGTCGTTTCCGAAAATAAAAGAGGAACTGCATCCCGCTAACAAAACTATGGCTAATAAGACAATATACAGGATGCGTTTCACTTATTTCTCTCCTTTACCTTCCTAAAAGTCATTAACTGCCCCTGTCAATCGGTATAAAACATGAAACCTATGGCTCCAATGCCGGTGTGAGTTGAAATAACCGGAGTTGTAAAATCAAAATTTATGTCTTTAAATCCGGATTCGATAATCTTTTCACGCAGTGGTTCAGCCATCGCTAACCCACCAGCATGTACTAGCCCTACACCTTTAACCGCTTTGCCTTTCGTCCGTTCGATAAAATCATCAAAAAGATAATCAACCACTTTTTTGTGGCTCCGTGCTTTTGCTACAGGCGTATACTCACCGTCATCAAGTGATGCGATTGGTTTAATCTTCAGGAATGAACCGACCATCGCCCGCCCTTTTCCGATGCGGCCGCCTTTCACAAGGTTATCCAATGTATCTACTACAACGAATAATTTCGTCTTTCTTCTGATGTCATCCACTTTGGCTACTATCTCTTCCATCGACTTTCCTTCTTTAGCCATTTTAGCAGCTTCCAGAACCTGGAAAGAAAGTGCGTAGGAAATATAACGGGAATCGATTACGGTTACATCCGTATCGGTCAGTTCTGCTGCTGTGCGCGCAGACTCGACAGTTCCGCTCATGCCGCCAGTCATATGAATGGATAATACCTGGTCTCCGTCTTTTCCAAGTTCATCATAAAGTTCCTTGAAAACACCAGGCGCAGGCTGGGAGCTCTTCGGCAATTCATCGGACTTCTCCATCAGTCTCAGGAATGATTCCGGTTCAAGGTCAACTCGGTCCAAATAAGTTTTATCTCCTATTTGAATGGATAACGGCACCATATGCACGCCATATTCTTTTAATACTTCCGGACGAAGATCCGAGGTCGAATCCGTCACTATGTGAATCCTTGACATGACATCACTTCCTTCTTCTTGTATACCTTATTTCCTATTCTAAAAACATATAGGATCCATAGCAAATGATATGGCTGACTATAAAACCCAACAGGATTATCGGGCTGAACTACTTTTTTTGATTGTCCTTATTCTTAAGTGCCACTTCAATTTTATCTTTAACAAATTGAATAGCTTCCTTAGAAGGCATGGATTTGAAAGTTTCAGGTGCAATCGGCTCAAGAATCTGCAGACTTACCTTAGCCGGCTTGATCTTATTGTCATTTTTCTCCATGATATCTGCTGTCCCTTTGATGGCCAGCGGCAAAATCGGTACTCCCGCGTCTGCCGCAATACGTATGAATCCGGCTTTGAAATCACCAAGGCCCTTGCCTTTGCTTCGTGTGCCCTCTGGGAAAATCAATATTGAATGTCCTTCTTTTAACTTTTCAGCCGTGTCGGAAATCGATTTTAACGCACTTCTCCGGTCAGTTCGGTCGATGAATACGCAATTCATATCTTCCATATAAATCGGAATCACCGGCAGCTTTTTTACTTCTTTCTTTGAAATGAAACCAAAAGGCTTGGGGATGCTAGAAAGAATGACCGGAATATCAAAATTGCCTTCATGGTTACTGACAATGAGAACAGGTCCTTCCGGCAATAGCTCCAGTCCAGTTACTGAAATCTCACTTTTAGTGCGTTTCATGATGCCTGCCGCCCATTTACTCGGTTCAGTGTGAATAAGCGCATCATATTCCTCAATTGTTAAATGAGGCTTTTTCTTTTGGAAGCTCTTCAGCTTCACCGCTGCAACCGGCAAATAACCGAACAGAAAAGAAAAAGTTTTGATCGAATTAAGCATGGTTTGATCCTCCGCTTTTGCGTTCAAATATTAAATAGCTGAAGGAAACTCCACCTGATTCAAGACGTTCCGACTCTGAAGCAAGATGCCATCCTTCCCCGTATTCCGGAAAATAAGTATCACCTTCGAATTCATCATGTACAAGCGTGATGTAGAGTCGATCAGCATTAGGAAGGACACTTCTGAAAATTTGCTCTCCGCCAATCACCATCACTTCCGGATGGACTTCTTCTGCGAGTTTTACAGCATCATCTATGGAATGGACGACCTCCACTCCTTCAATCTCCAAATTTTCCTGTCGGCTGACTACAATGTTACGCCGTTTCGGCAATGGCCTGCCGATTGATTCGTACGTATTGCGCCCCATTACAATGCCTTTATTCAATGTATGTTTTTTGAAATAAGCAAGATCTTCCGGTATGTGCCACGGCAATTGATTGTCCCGTCCTATGATGCGATTGGGATCATGTGCAACCATCAATGAAATCATCTATTTTTCCTCCTAAACAGCTACAGGTGCTGAAATTCTCGGATGTGGATCATAACCTTCTATGCTGATATCGTTCATTGTCAGATCAAAAATCGATTCGATATCTTCGTTGACTTTTAATGTCGGTAGCTCTTTCGGCGTACGGCTTAGCTGTTCTTTTACTTGGTCCATATGATTCAGGTAAAGATGTGTATCTCCTGTTGTATGGACAAAATCGCCAACATCCAGACCGCATTCCCGTGCAATCAGATGCGTTAGCAAGGCGTAGGAAGCGATATTGAACGGAACCCCCAAAAATACATCAGCGCTTCGCTGGTAAAGCTGGCAGGATAATTTCCCGTCAGCCACATAAAATTGGAACATCGTATGGCAAGGCGGCAAAGCCATATCCTCAACAAATTCCGGATTCCAAGCAGTCACCAGATGTCGCCTTGAATCCGGGTTTTTTTTAATGGCTTCAATCACATTTTTCAATTGGTCGATCGTTTCTCCTGTGGTCGCTTTCCATGAACGCCATTGTTTGCCATATACAGGACCGAGGTCACCATATTTTTCTGCAAAAGCGTCATCTTCCAGGATGTTTTTCTGGAAAATAGCCATTTGTTCCTTATAAAGAACTGCAAATTCTTCGTCTTTTTGTGCACGGCGGCCGAAATCGGTCATGTCCGGACCGTCATACTCTTTGCTTGAAACCCATTGACCGAAAGCCCATTCGTCCCAGATATGATTATTGTCTGCAATCAATGATTTTACGTTAGTATCCCCTTTGATAAACCAAAGAAGCTCTGACACGATGAGGCGGAACGCGGTTTTTTTTGTCGTAATCAACGGAAAACCATTTTTCAGGTCGTAGCGCATCTGATAACCGAAAATACTTAATGTTCCCGTACCTGTGCGATCTTCTTTTTTTGTTCCGTTCTCTAATATATGTTCACATAAATCCAAATATTGTTTCATTCTATTCGCCTCCATTATATGCTTTATCATAACAAAAAAAACGCTATAAATATAACGGTTTTAACAGCTTGAGAAGAAAGAGATTAAAAAACCGATATTGCGCAACACAGCTCCGCTTTCCAAAACCCGTGCTCCTGCATCGCTGCGCTAGCTTCGTCGCAAAGCGCCGGCCGAATTAAATTCGGCCACACTTGGCTTGCTCTGAGCTAACTCGGACTCGTTACTCTTCGCCCGAGTGGATCTCAGCACTTCGCTCGAAACACAGTTGGAAAGCCAACTGTGTTTCTAATCCCCTGGGAGTCTTCGCTGTATTGCTCCATATCTTAGGCCACTTTCTATAGTGGAAATTCTTATAAATTTATTTCAAGTAATAAAGCAAACACTACATTTCTATACAAAACCAGATAGAAGTTAATGGTACCTATACAATTAAAAAAAACCGCTATAAATATAACGGTTTTACGACAGCCACTTTGGCGGAGTATTTTTGGACCAGTAAATATCGCCCAATGTGATGTGCTGCTGGAAATCATCTTCCTCTAAATGGTAATGGAAATTGAAATAATAACCTTCCTGTGGTTTCTTCTCTGTACGTACATGGAAACGAATTTTATCCTTATTGGTTTCGGTGTCGTAGATATGGAAAATCTTTTCGGAATGTTCACCTGAAGGCTTCTGGGAAATCGCCAGCCTGCGCAAGCTATCTGAATCCACTTGGGCAAGATGCAGATCGATCGCCTGCTGGATGTTCGGCAAAATGGCCGTCTTAAATTCATCCCCGATAACAGGACCAATGCGGGAGCCGAATTTCATGTAGGCCTGCTCTTCAGCGGTCTGATGCACTGTATCAAGTATGGTCGGATTATTGTAATAGAATTCAGATGGGTCCAGCCAATCGTATGTAGTTTGAGTATTCGGACTTTTCTCTGCGTGGGTTTTGAGTTCCTGCTTGTCTTCCAGCAGTGATTCCCAAATCGTATGGTTAGGGGGAATCGTACCGAGGCTCAGGACAGCTACTGCAATCACCAGCGATTTTTGCCACCATTTTTTCATCTCAATCACCTTCAATTTCGAACAATTTGTAAACAACTTTGTTTAATTATACGAATTATAATGGTAAAGGTTTCATCTTCTTGAAATTCATTGTACAATAAAATCAGCAAATACGCTCTGTTTTTTTGAAAAAGGAGGAATTTTTCATGGATGCATCGATCCTTATCGGCATAGGTCTCCTGCTTATGCTCGGGTACTTGACTTCACTAAGCTTCACTGACTAATAATTTTACAGCTAAAAGCCCTTCCTGCTTCAGGAAGGGCTTTTAGCGTTTCATTTTATTTTGATGACTCCATAATGGAATTTCGTGTTCGGACGGACACGCCGTTCAAATCCGAACCGTTCAAAATCCTGCGAACGGAAATGCGCCTTCAAAACAACTGCTTTTTTGGCGACTCTTTTTGCTTCTTCCATCCATTCATCCGTCAGCTGCCCCATATTGGCACTGGAACGGACGGGAGTGAAATTGGATGCCTCTTTGATTTCTTCGGTAAACATCGGGTCCATATAGATAATATCGAACACACCGTTATCCAGAGTTTTCAAATAATCGACCGCGTCCAAGCTTACGACGCAAACCCTCCTCATCGCTTCTGTCAGATGCGGCATCGCATCATAGCGGGACAGCCCCTTTTTAAGAATATAGGCTAAATTCGGGTTGCTCTCACAGCCCACGACGTTTCCATCAGAACCTATATATTGCGACACTGTAATTGCATCCGAAGCCATGCCAAGGGTGCAATCGAGGAAACTGTCGCCTTGTGCAAGACCCGAAACTTCTATAAGCGGATCCCTTTCCAATGGCCGCTTGGTGCGGAAAGCCGCTGAATTCGGGTGAAAAAAGAACGGCTCTGTTTTACCCATTGGATAAAACTCAAGCCGTTCTTTTGAAGCCACCAGGATATCCGATTGTTCGTCGGCATGCATTTTGTCTATCGAACGCTTATTGCGGACAATGAATTGGATATCCAGCTCCTCAGCAATCCTTTCAGCTTCTGCAATAGTGGCTGCAGTCGGCCGATATGCTGTCGTGACAATCGTTTCCATTATTCAGCGACCTGTTCCAAGGCCTGTTTCAGATTATCACGGATATGTTCAACCGAATGGTCTTCAATCTGTTCGCGCGGAATGAAGTATGCAAGTTCCCCGTCTTTTAAAACTGCGATGGACGGCGATGATGGCGGTACATCTTCAAAATAGCTTCTCATCTGTGCAGTCGCTTCTTTTTCCTGCCCCGCAAAGACCGTCACCAGATGATCCGGTTTTGCTTCCGTGCTGTTAAGTGCTTCGATGACCCCTGGACGTGCAAGCCCAGCTGCACAGCCGCATACCGAGTTGATTACGGCCAGTGTGGTGCCTTTTGCTTCGCTGATATGTTCATTTACATCTTCCGGCGTCAGCAACTCCTTAAAGCCATGGTCAGTCAATTCTTTGCGCATCGGTGTTACGATGCCTTTCATATATTCATCATATGCATTCATTCCACTTACCACCTTTTTATAATAATCGCTTCCTTTTATTGAAGCTCTTAATTCCATTCTAACGGAATCTTAAGGTGTTTTCATGCATTACAGGTTATTAATATTTTGGATACTCGTTATTGATGAAATTGAGGAGCTGTTCAAACTGCTCAGCTTCATACCATTCATATGGCACTTGCTGATCCACGTTTCCGTCTTCCTTGATCTTCAGACTGGTGGCTGATAACTGCGCGATTCGCGTGTCATCAACATCGTCCCCTTTATCTGCAATCGCATATTCGCTGAAACGTTCGCGCGTCTTATCAAATAATTCGTCTCTTGCCACTTCGTTTTTAAATTCCCACGACTCATATTTTCCCTGGCTGATTATTTCGATTGAAAAAATATTACCCTCCATGTAAAAGACCTCCTTCAAGTTATAACAAAAATTAGCTGTTTCAGAAGGTAATACCTCTTTCGGGATGCATGGAAACATAAGATATTCACTTAAGTTGGAGCTATAACAATAAAAAATAACCAGGGGCTGTGATAGCCACTGGTTATTTTCAAATTTAAACCGCTTTTTATTTCTGTTCTTTCATCGCCTGACGGGCTTCGGTCATTTGTTTCCAAACAGAACCTTCCGCTTCTTCGCCTTGCTCAATCCGTGCAATCGCCATTTTTATCTGCAGCTTAACCTCAAATTCCGGATCATCAGCAGCTTCCTTCAGTGCAGGTAGCGCCGCTTCTGTTCCAGTTTCGTAAAGGAACATAGCGGCACGCCAGCGGACCAGCTTGTTTTTATCTTTTAATGTCTCGATCATGATGGGTTCGAATTCTTCAAAGCCCAGATCGCTGATCGTATCGCCGGCTGTTCTGCGGACAGCCCAGCTTTTATCTTTCATAGCCCGTTCAATATACGGCACAACTGCTTTGTCATCAATATCGCCGAGATAGATTGCAGCCTGTCGGCGGATTGACATTTTTTCATCATCAAGCGCCTTATCCAGCAGCGGCAAATCCTCAAGGTCCGCTTCAATCATCTGATCGAGCAATTGGAAACGCGTTTCCCATTCGGGAACATCAAATTCTTCCGCCGTCACTTTTCTTCCGCGTGAAACGGCTTCCTGCTTCTCAGCATCTTTTGGCTGTGTTAAAGCATCCAGTCGCTCCTGCGGATAAGCCGCTTCGATTTCTTCTACAACGCTTTTGCCTATTTCATCTTTTTCTCCGTAACGGACACCGTAATCCGCCCACTTACGCTGCATCAGGTAGTTTTCTTCTGTCGGGTCCATGACAATGCTCATCGCCGTTACAAAGCGCTCAGGCATGCCAAAACGTTCTTCTGAGGCATTATCAAAAACTTTAACCTGCAGCGGTATGCCTTTGAATTCCTGGACATGTACATATACTTCCCCGTAATGCTCATCGATTTCAAGTTCCTGCTCGCTGTTGCCACTGCCTTCGCCTAGTGCTTTACGGACATCTGCCAGAATGTTTTCCCAGCCGAATTTGGCGATGCGCTCCACTGCGAGGAAATCCGCTACATGGTATACACCTTTTACCCCGTCAATTGCCAGGATATTCTGGATTTCAGTTGGTGCCCCTTCGAGATTGTCCTGGTTGTAATTATGGCTTTTCCCAAACGGCAGTTCCTGATCTATGATCACTTTCATCGTATTCGGGCTTGGTGTAGGCTCAATTGTTTTGATCTTCACAAAAATCCCTCCTGTTTTAAAAACTTATAGTAACCGATATTCTGCAAAACAACTCCGCTTTCCAAAAACCGTGCTCCTGCATCGCTGCGCTAGCTTCGTCGCAAAGCCGCCGGCCGAACAACCTCCGGCCGCACTTGGCTCGCGCTGAGCTAACTCGGACTCGTTGCCCTTCGCCCGAGTGAATCTCAGCACTTCGCTTGCTCCCCAAGGAGTCTTCGCTGTTTTGCTCCATATCTCTAGAGACTTCTCTTAGCGCCGGTGCGCCTCCGGACTGGGCGAAGCGATAAGACGAGTGTTCTTCTCGGCTTATTGCGGGAGCCAAGGTGCGCCATACGAAGATGGCCCTCCTTTGCGACGAGCAGTGCACAGGAGCATAATCTTTGCCCTTGTCCAAAGCGCCGAAGCGGCATATTAATACGAATTTCTTAAATCAACTTATTTAAAAATGACTCATCCCTCAGCCAGATCCTGGAGGTAAGTCCAGCGTTCCAGTTTGGCATCATATTGCTTGGTCAATTCATCAATTTCAGCTGTCAGTTTTCGCAGTTTATCGTAATCCGCTCCTGCTTCAGCCATTTCTTTTTCATGTTCTTCTATTTTCGATTCCAGTGAAGAAATGTCTTCCAGAATCGTGCTGTATTCCTGCTGTTCTTTATAAGTCATTTTCTTTTTCGGTTCATTTTTCGGTTTTTCCGGCGTCAGTGCAGCTACCGGTATTTTATTGTCTTCTGTCACCGGGCTTTGCTTTTCTTTGATGAACTCTGTATAGAGACCTTGGTATTCTTCGATTTTACCTGTCCCGGTTGTCCATAATTTACGGGCAATCCGGTCTAAGAAGAAACGATCATGCGAAATCGTCAGCACGACACCCGGGAATTTTTCAAGGAAATCTTCGAGAACACCAAGTGTCTGTATATCGAGGTCATTTGTCGGCTCATCGAGAAGCAGGATATTTGGCTGCTCCATCAATAATTTCAACAGATACAAACGCTTACGTTCACCGCCGGACAGTTTGCCAATCTGAGTGCCGTGTCCGTTTGATGGGAAAAGGAATCGTTCAAGCATCTGTGTAGCAGACAGACGGACACCTTTTTCAGCTTCATAATCGTTGGAAATTTCCTGGATGTATTCTATCATCCGCTGAGATTCATTCATCTCGGGAAGATGCTGTGTGAAATGGGCGATTTTGACCGTGCTGCCATATTCAAGTTTGCCCTGGGTAGGTTCATATTCGCCTGCAATAATTTTCATGAGCGTGGATTTCCCTGCTCCATTGGGGCCTACAATCCCGATGCGATCGCCGCCCTGCAGCAGAAAGTCAAAACCGCTGAACACTTGTTTATCTCCGAAAGCCATACCGACATTTTCGCCTTCAATGATTTTCTTTCCAAGACGCTGGCTTTGCATCGACAATTCAAGAGATGTGTGGTCGTTTTCTTTCTGCACATTTTCTTTTATTTCGTCGAAGCGCTGTATACGCGCTTTTTGTTTGGTTGAACGTGCTTTGGCTCCGCGCCGGATCCATTTCAATTCCGAGCGGAAGCGGTTTTCAAGCTTCTGTTGGGAAGCTGCAGCCATTTCTTCGCGCACCGCCCTGTTTTCCAAGTAATCACCATAGTTCCCTTTATGTGTATACATAGTCTGATCAGCAATTTCAAAAATGTGCGTCGAAACAGCATCCAGGAAGTAACGGTCATGCGTTACAAAGAGCATTGCAGAGTTCATGCGCAACAATGTTTCCTGCAGCCACTCCGTAGAAATGGCATCAAGATGGTTAGTCGGCTCATCCAAAAGAATCAAATCACAGGGTTCTATCAATGCTTTTGCAAGCGCCACACGCTTTCGCTGGCCCCCGGACAATTCACCAATCGGCCGGTCAAACATATCGATGCCGAGTTTAGTAAGCGCGGTTTTTGCCAATGCATTGATATCCCAGGCATTTTCGCGTTCCATGCCTTCCTGGATTTTCATCAACTCTTCCTGAAGTTCCGTCGAGCTCGAATCCGTCATCATATTTGTCAGTGCCTGTTCATAAGACCTGTTCAATTGAAGAATCGGCGACTCGCCGGAGAACACTGTTTCAAGTACTGTCAGTGATTCATCGAATTCCGGGTCTTGCTTCAAATACGTAATTTCATATTTTTTCGGATGATCCATTGAAATCGAATCCGCATCCATTTCGCCTGCCAAAATCGACATTAGCGTCGACTTGCCTGTTCCGTTGACTCCGATTAATCCGGCACGGTCGCCTGGATATAATGAAAACTCAATATCCTTGAATAAAGTTTTAGCTCCGACCGTTTTGGTCAGTTTTGTAATATTTAAGTGGCTCATGCATTACCATCCGTTTCTTTTTTAAGTTGCTCTAAAAAGGATAGCATAAATTGATGGCGTTCATCAGCTATTTGCTTCCCGGTAACAGTTGTCATTGTGTCTTTCAATAGAAGCAGTTTCTCATAGAAATGTGTGGTGCTGCTGGTCGGCTTGCTCCTGTACTCCTCTTCGGTCATTTCACTTCTCGGCTTTTCATCCCAGTCATAGAGTTTCCTGCTTTTTGCGCCACCGTAGGCAAATGCCCGTGCTATCCCCACTGCACCGATGGCATCCAGCCGGTCAGCATCCTGAACGACCATTGCTTCCGGGCTGGAAGGCGGTTCGCCATTGCCGCCTTTAAAGGAAACCTGGTGGATAATCTGCTTGATTTGGCTGACTTGTGTCTGGGGCAATCCGAGAGACCCCAGAATTTCCGATTCAGGATCAGAATCATCTTTTTTGTATTTCGGATCAGAAACATCGTGAAGAAGTACAGCCAGTTCCACTATGAAAGGGTCGGCCTCCTCCTTTTCCATAATCTGCTTTGCGTTGTCGAATACCCTTTCGATATGCTGCCAGTCGTGGCTGGCATCAAAAGTGTCATAAATCTCTTTAACCTTGGCTCTGCATTTTCCCAAAATATTTTCTGACATACTTCCGCTCCTCGGTTATCCAATAATTTATTGAGTTTTTACTCTTAAACAGTCGATGTCAATATCAGCTTCGAAGCGCCTTTCAAATGCCGTTCCATCTGCCCAGCGAATGCAACAGATAATTTTCCCTTTATTTTAATGGGAAATTGACGGTTTTACGGGCTTCGTGTATAGTATAATCCATCCATTACTGCTATGTTAATGGTACCACGAAAGTACTCAATACCAAGGGGGAACGTGCATGCACCAGGGAATCGTAAAATGGTTTAACACGGAAAAAGGCTACGGTTTTATTGAGTATAACGATGGCGATGATGTATTCGTCCACTTTACCGGCATCAAAGGCGATGGTTTTCGCACATTGCAGGAAGGCAAACCCGTCTCTTTTGATATAATTGATGGAAATCGTGGTCCGCAAGCCGCAAATGTAATCCAGCTGAACTCTGAGTAAATTTAAAATTTTTTGTAAGCATACAAAAAGCAGAAACGGGATTTACCGTTTCTGCTTTTTTAGGCTGTCGAGAAACATCAACTTCTTCAATCATTTCGCTGCAGGCGGACGCGTTCCGCAGGGAGCTGCCTGAGCCTCCTCGTCGCTTTACTCCTGCGGGGTCTCAGGACTCGCTCTGTTTCCTGCAGGAGTCGCCGCCTGCTGCTACATTTTATATCTGTAGAAACATGTGAATATTATTCTCGGAAAACCAAACTAGTTAAATTACTTCTTTATAGAAAGCGATTCTGAGATATGGAGCAAAACAGTGAGACTCCCAAGGGATCAGCGAAGTGCTGAGATCCACTCGGGCGAAGGGGACCGAGACCGAGTTAGCTCAGTGCGAGCCAAGTGCGGCCGAAGGTAGTTCGGCCGGCGCTTTGCGACGAAGCTAGCGCAGCGATGCAGGAGCACGGGTTTCAGGAAAGCGAAGCTGTTATGCGCAATATCGATTGCTTACACTTATCTTTTTTCTCAACAAGCTGAAAGCAGCAACAATTTCCTGTTTACAGCCAAGTATAAGTTTTGCCCCAGCTTTCTCTGGACAATTGTTCAATTTCCTCGACGTCTGCATCTTCCACCATATAAGTATCTCCCTGTTCATACGGGTTATAGTGGAAAGCATACATCCGTGCAGTGAATTGTTTGAATGGCAAAGAACTTTCGCCTTCCAGTTCACCGTTGCCCTGGACACTTGTCTCAATTCCTTGTCCCCAATTCTGGCCGCTGTCATTGTTCGGGTTATAGAAGTATACACGATGCTCTCCGTGAGGATCTTCATCAATCCGCTGAATTGAGACTGCATGAAGGCCCAGCAGGTTGCCGTGCACGTTTGTGATATAAATTCCGACAGGATTCGGGTAAATCATTTCATAGCCTTCATTGTATTCAGGATGATGGGTTGCATAAAATAATCGGACAAACGCTTCGTAATCGGTAACGAAACCGGTAAGCGGATCGACGATGTTGACGAAACCTCTCTGGATCCATTCCCCGTAAAATTCAGGGTTTACCCATTTATGTCCATCTTCACCGCGGAGTGCTGTCTTTTTCATCATTTCATTATAGATCTTATCAAGATGTGGAACCAGCACACTCGAAACCGGATCCAATTCATGATGGATTTCCTCTGCTACTCCACCCTCAATTGTATTCGAGTGGATTGGTGTACCTTCAAACGTCATATCAATATCATTTTCCCTAACTGCCCGGGCGATATATTCAAGCAACTGCCCGATACCATGCTGTGCCCATAATGAGATGGCGCGAGCGGATTGGCAGGTAGGATTCAATCCTTGTCCAATTCCGAGAGGCTGGCCAAGAACATTAATGACACCTCCCACTAACACTCCATTTGGTGTAATTCCTGCTTTGCGGTATTCACGCTTCATGATCATTTTTCTTACATCTGTATGGAAGTCAATTTCAAAAAGCCGTCTCAGGGCAGGTAAAACTGGATCCTGCGCCAGAACGCCTCTGTCCAGCATCCGAGTTAAGCCGTAAATCACTTTGGAGGTGGCTGGATGGACAGCGATTTGGATTATGTCACGGATCAATTCAGGATTGGCGTTATAACTCGCTGTGCCCATTTCAGTCAGACCAAGCGCTTCCGGAACCAGATCCGGATACCTGCGGTTTAAATGGCGGATAAGAATAGCGTGGGCAGGAGCAACAAGACCGGTTGCTTCCATTGACTCGCGGAAAATTTGCGCTTCATCCAGTACAGCCTGCTCCTCCAATTGCGTCAACTTTTTTTGGTATTCCTTCAAATTCTGAGATTCATCAGTCAAAGGAGTTGGCGAAGAAACAGCTTTTTGGAAAGACAGCAATTTGTTTTTCGTTTCTTCCTCGATGTTTTCATCAATCATTTGAACTGCAGTTTCTATCATTTTTATAATCCGTTCCACCATGATAGGGCGCTGCACTGTCAACCGCTCAATTTCCTCCACCAATTTATCTGCCACTGCTTTATAGGAAAGCTTGCTGCCAAGAAAACGGAAGAGCCGTTCGCCCCGCTCAATATGCTCCCCTCCAGCCACCCTGGCTTCTTCTGTTTCCGGAGGGAACAGGAAGTCCAGGTTCAGTGCCAGCACTTCATTCAGAAAAGCCGAAGCTTCTTCCGGGGGCACTCCTTCATGTTCGTAATTCCCTTCTATAATTGAAAGCATACGCAATTCACTCATCAGTTCTACAACCGAATTGACGCCTTTGATCTTTAAGGAGCCTCCGACAAACGGGGCCTCCAGGCTGGTGGCATCGGACCACGGACCGCCATGGAATACGCCGGCTTTATCAAATTGAGGAGCAAATTCATAAAGCGTCTCGATGCCTTCATCAGTTGAAGCCAGTTCCTGCGCTATTTGAAATACTTCCGTCTGGTACATGCTTTTCGCAAATGGCTTGGCCTCTTCCAAAGTGTTCAGCGCTTTTTGAAACCTGTCTTTTACTGCTGACTCAGTTGTCATTTATATTCCCCCAGTTGATTAATTATAGAAATCATAGTTCTCGTATATCTCCAGCAATTCTTTCATACGGTCACTGTCTTCCCCGAAGAAGAAAATTGTGCCGTAATGATTGCCGAAACCAACCCGTTCAGCAACTTTTGATGTCACCGGAATAAATAAATCATGTTTATCGAAATACGGATCATTTTTCAACTCTTCAGGAATATCCAATTTTTCAACAAGGCGGACACGAGGATAAACCATTAAGCTTCCAGCAAATCCCTTGGCCGAAGTGACTTCTTCGGGGAAAAATTCATCCAGTTCTTCTTCTGTCGTATCCGGATCGCTGCAAAGGATTTGTGCCTGAAATGCATTAAAGCCGTAAGCTTTTTCTATCAAATCAAAGATATGCCCTCCTGGCACACGCGCAGCAACTTCACCGAAATTGATCGTTCCGTCATGTGAGATGAAATATTCAGGATGAATTACGCCATATTTGATTTCGAATGCATCGACCAGCTTCTGGATTTGGTTTTCAATTTGTGGCCGCCATTCTTCAAGAGTAGGAGATGCAGGAACAAAATTCGAGTGGCCGAGCTTGACGTACTCGGTGATATTGAGGAATTTTATCTTTCCATTATGGATAAATGCTTCACATGAAAATTCCTGACCGTCCAAATGGCTTTCCATCAGATAAGGGAATTCCGCTTCGCCCATCTTGTCAATATCCGAAGCATCACGGATCATCATATGGCCCACTGTTCCCGCTTTGTTTAACGGTTTGATATGAATCGGGTCGTTAAGATCTCCATCAATCTTGATGAGGGCATCGTTAACCCGCTTTAAAAATCTGTGGATGTCGTCTTTTGAATGGGCTTCCTCGAATACACCGACGCGTATACCTGCCATTTGGGCTTTCCGTTTCATCAACCCTTTATCTCTTAGCAGCAAGGAGCGGTTAAAAGCCCGCGGATCATCAAACAACCTGGCATTCAATGCTCCTGCCCACTCTACGGTTTCTTCGTAAATCGGCACGGCTACTTTCGTATCCATATCTCTAAGCCGTTCGTAAAGCTCATCAGATCCTTCATTAAGCCGTTCAAAATCCCAAGGAATAAAATTTATATCATTCTCATCGGCAAACCCTTGGAAGTCAGGTGGGCCGACAACAACGAATGGCCTGCTCAACTTATCCACCGCTTCAATTGCAGGCAGGCTCCAGCCCAAAATAGCGGTCAATTGTCCTTCATTGGTCGAGTCTTTCATCAACAAACACTCCCTTAGCAGATTTAGTTCCTATATAAGCATATTATTTCCTTAATCGAAATTTTCAAACATTTCAAGCGACTAAGGGTTTAGTCTTTCGAAGATTATGGTAAGTAAAAATATAGATTTCTATTATTGCCATTCAAGAAATTATCAGCTTGCCTATATCGAAAGGAGATGGAAGCGATGGGACAATGGTACTTAAAACTTAGAGAATATTTTCCAGCCAAAGAAATGAAATCTGAAAATCATATGAAAATATTGCTTCGCGAAAAAAAGAACTGCTATCAAATTGAAGAAGGTCCCCATTACACTTTGGTTTATTTTGAAAAACCCGACTACCTTTTCATTGATTATATTCTCGTCATCAACAAGTCACGCGGCACAGGGCTCGGCAGCAAATTAATCTCAAAAGTGAAGAGGAAAAATAAACTCATCATCCTGGAAGTTGACCCTGTTTCCCCCGATGACCCCGAATCATCAAAACGAGTCAGATTTTATCAAAAACAGAACTTCAAAAAAGCAGCCTCCATCCATTACGAGCGCATCCATCCGATTACCGGTGAAAAGAATGTCATGGATATTTTCTATTGGTCAGAAAGACAACATTCCGATCAATGGCTGATGGAAAAGATGAAAGATGTTTATGAAGAAGTACATGCATTCAAAAATAACGAACTCTATAATATAAATCCGCAACCTTCAAGCAAGGTCCTGCAGCTGAAACAATACAATGCCAGTAAAGCGGAATGAAAAAACCCTGAGCGAATAATCCTTTCGCTCAGGGTTTTTCAATTTTTGCTGGAAGTTCCTGTTTTGTTCAATTCATTCCCTAAAAACTGCAGTTGGGTGCCGATGGTGCAATTGCTGATGCAAAAGCGGTGGGCAGCAGTTTTGCCCTCGTCTTTACGGATTTGCGTCCTGACGAAACAACCTTCGCAGTACGTATTTAACATTTCATCTATTTCGTTGATTATCGTTAGTTTATTCACGCAGTCACCTCTTATAAAATTGCCGTTTCATCATTTTACTACTTGTTTGTTTTTTATTCCAACAATAGTTATACTGTCAAAGAATATTTTTATTAACCAAGCGGTTCGTGAACTCCCGCTTTACCAAAACTAAGGAGGAAAATAATTTGTACAATGAATTACTGGGCCTTGGTTTTGTCGTGGCTAATTTTGCAATGCTTTTAATTATGTATAAGTTTTTCGGTAAAACCGGGTTGTTTGCCTGGGTTGCCATATCCACGATCCTGGCAAATATCCAGGTGACTAAAACGATCGAAATCATCGGATTGACTGCAACCCTTGGAAACAGCCTATATGCTTCCACATTTCTTGCGACCGATATCCTTAACGAGAAGTACGGCAAAAAAGAAGCAAAAAAAGCGGTGTGGCTTGGATTTTCCGCTTTACTGATCATGGTCATTGCGATGCAATTCGGTATCCAGTTCATCCCTGGAGAAAGCGATTTCGCCCATGGCTCACTTGAAACCATTTTCGGACTGGTTCCGCAGATTGCATTTGCCAGTATGATTGCTTATTTGGTCAGCCAGCATCTCGATGTGCTGATATTTTCTGCACTTCGTAAATTATTTCCGAAAGACAGCCAGTTTTGGATACGGAATAATGGCTCCACCTTACTAAGCCAATTGCTTGACACGCTGATTTTTACCAGTATCGCCTTCTACGGAGTATTTCCATTTGATGTATGGATTCAAATCTTCATTTCGACATACGTGCTGAAATTCATCGTTTCCATTCTTGATACCCCATTCGGCTATATCGCGAAAATGATCACACCAAATGACGAAAAGCAGGTGTAAAAGATGCTTGAAGTTTTTATCGATGCAGCTACAGCAGGATCTCCAAAAGTCAGTGCCGTTGGAGTATTTATCCGCGGCGAAGGCCATTTGATCAAGCACAAAGAGTTTGTCGGTGAAATGGACAATCATGTCGCAGAATTCACGGCTCTTTTAAAAGGCCTTGAACTTGCTGCGGATTTAACTTCTGAGATGATTTCCATAAAATCCGATTCAAAAGTGGTGGTAGATGCATTTGAAAAAGAGTTCATCAAGAACCCTCTATATAAACCGCTCCTTGAAGAGGCATTGGCCCGCTCCAAACCTTTTTCATATTGCTTTATCAAATGGATTCCTGATTCCCAGAACCGGGCTGCCCATGATTTAGCCGGAACTGCTTTGCGTGCGAACAGAAAATAAAGCATGCAATTCAATATCTTTAAGCAATCATTCCCCAAGCAATGGCTGTTTCTGATAAGATAAAGAGAGTATGAGCTATTGGAGGAATATCATGAGAACAAAATTGGGGACTGCACTTGATATATTCATATTGGTCATTGGACCATGGATTATCTACACTCGGATTATTGAAATAATGGAAAGCGGACCAGCTGTTTATCCGATCATTTCGATCGTCATTGTGACGCTTGCCGTTGTTTTTGCCATCTATAATCTTTATCTGCTGTTCAGCGGCAAACAGCAGGACAATTCTAGAAAGTAGTCCGGAAAGGTGATTTTGTGAATTCTGTACTTTTTTATATAATTCCGCTTATCATTTATGCTATCGTCAATAATACAGTCGACAACCTTTATTGGCCGCATTTTTTACTGCTGCTGGCATCGTTCGTCGTCTTTCAGCTGGCGCGCGTAAGGTATCCAAAAGATAAAATTCCCACTACTGCCAAGGTCGCACAAGGTGCTTTTTATATCTTGACCGTTGCATTCATCTTCCGCGATCAATTTCTGGAACCATTGCTGATCAACGTGTTCCTTGGGATTACGATTGGTCTCGTCATCATCGAAATAATGCAGGGCAAAAAACAGGTTTCCAAGTGAAGCCTGTTTTTTTTGAGCAATAAATGCAAGAAAATCGATATTCCGCAAAACAGCTTCGAAGACATTAGCCGACGTATGCGAAGCTAAGTCTTTGCGACGCAGCAGCAAAGCGATGCAGGGACAGAGACAGGAGCACGGTTTATACTCCTAGCTAAATTAGTATACCGATTGAAAAAATGAAATTAAACCAGCAAAAAGCGCGGAGGTTTTCTCCGCGCTTTTTTTGAGGCGACTTTGCTAACACTGTATTATGCTTCTTCTTCATCAGTCTTCCTGGATTGCTGGATTAGAAAAAAGATGCCAAAAGCTCCTGCCAGGACAGACGGCACGGATCCGGAGAACATATAGATCCATTGATCGGTAAACATGGAAATAATCATAAAAATCATTGGAAATCCGATTAATAAAAATAATGATACAAACAAGGTAATCTTCGACAAATTCCTCATATAGCACCTACTTTCCGGATTACAAGCAGTATTACACTTACTTTATGAATTTCACCATTAATTCTTCATCAATGTATCTGTCCCCTGTTTTCATCGCATGAATTTCGGTTCCATATTTCTCAAAACCATATCGCAGATAAAAATTCTTGGCCCTCAAATTATGGCTTGCCACCATCAAATCAAGCTGCTCGAGTCCTTCCCACATTTCAGCATATTCCATCAATTTTTCCATAAGGTCATTGGCTGCTCCCGAGCCACGGTAAGCCGGGCTTACATAAACAGCTACGATCGATGCCTTGTGATTCATCTTCGGCACGGTGTTTCGTGACAGCGTCATGTTCCCAATCAGTTTGCCGGCGTCATAAGCGCCAAAGGTTACGGAATGCTCCGAAGCCAACTGGGAACGGGTCCTTTCAATGGGCTTGTTTAAAGCATCTTCATATAAAACGGCAAAAGCGTCCGGGGTGTCCAGTAATGCTTCCAGCCTGAGAATATTATACGTCTCTGCTTCATTGGGTGTGACGATTCTAATTTCCATACACAATTACATCCTTCTTATATGAATTTCTGGTTGACTCTTCCTTTTCCTTCACAAGTTTCCACTTCAGCAAATGCCCCGTTGACAAAAATAATCTGTGGCGGCATATGTCCGCAGTCCACATCGTAAATGACTGGGATGCCTAACTCATATTCCAGATCCTTATACATTTTTTCTGCTGTGTACCCTTCGGTCGGATGGTTTGCGGCGCTTCTGCCAAAAAGAACGCCTGCACAATTTTCAAACCAGCCGGCATATTTCATCTGAGTCAATGAACGCTTTAAATCCGCTACCGACATTTCACAATTCTCGAGGTACCAGATCACCGGTTCACCAGGGATATGCTGCTGGCGAAATTCTTTAACATTGCCGAAAGGGGTTCCCGCCAGATGATGGATGACGTCGATGCAGCCTCCGAGCAGCCTGCCTTCAAACTTCACTGCATTCCCTGAAGCTGTCTTCCATTCCGTTTTCTCTGTCAAATGGAATACCTTTGGAGATGGATTTTCGTGATTCCAGCTCCTTTGATAAGACTCTGATGATGTCTGGGTGACTTCTTCCCCGCTTTCAGTTGAAAGGACATCAATCCATTTAGCAGTTGTTCCGTCTGTTTCCGGACCACGCAAATCAATGATATTGGTGCCGTGGGCTGTTGCAATTCCGGTATTCAAGGTTACAGAAAGAAGCAGCAGGCTGGTGTCCGAATAGCCGAGAATCCATTTAGGATCTATCTGTTCGAAGTCCAAATGTTCAAGGATTTCAATGAGTAGTTCCCCTCCCCACGGCGGGATAATGGCATCGACGCCGGAATCATTCAACATATCCATCAGTTCGCGTGCCCTTACCTCTGCAGGTGCTGATTTGGCTTCTTTCTGCGTCCACGCAGTCTTTCCAACCTTGACGTTGAACCCTTTTTCCTGCTGGCGTCTGACTGTTTGTTCAAGGAGTGTATGCAGCTCTTCTTCTACTCCTGATGATGGTGCTGTCACTCCGATATTCCTGATTTCAGCAGGTGGATATCTGATCATATCGAACACTCCTTTCTAGCAATATAAGTGGAACGAATAATTTTTAATAATCGATATTCCATAAAACAGCTCCGAAGACATTAGCCGAAGCTGGCGAGGGGGATGTCTTTGCAACGAAGTGCATAGCACTGCAGCGGGTTTTCATGTCTCGAAGCTAGCGTTAGCGATGCAGAGACAGGAGCACGTAAATTTAATTTGTGGTTGCTTGGGTTGAACCAATTTAAAACATTGCTCCTGCATCGCTGCGCTGCTTCGTCGCAAATAGTTGCCCTCGCAAGCTTCGGTCAACTATTCGCTGTTTTGCTCCATATCTTTAGAAAGTCTCTCAGCAAAGGCGCGGCTCAGGAGCAGGCGAATGCCGACGGAGCAAAGACGAGTGGTCTTCTCGGCTTATTGCGGGAGCTAAGGTGCGCCATGAATTTGCGGCGCCTCCTTTGCGACGAGCAGTGCGCAGGAGCATAGTCTTTGCCCTGTCCATAGCGCCAAAGCGGTAAATTCTATTTCTTATGTTCAACTTACATAGCTTCATGTCATCGTCAATAATCCCAATAACATACCGCATAAAATTATTCCACCCAGCAAAAATAAAAAGACATGTATTAAAAATTCGAGAAATTTATTGCCTTCACGGTCCAGCGGCTTGGCATCCATATTTGCTACGCCGTAGGACAAACCGGTTTCTTTATAATGCTGTTTATTTTTCCGGAATTCCTTTCTGCTTTTCCTTGGCTCCATAAAACCCCTCCTCAATCAGAATCTGTATATTCATTAAGTGATATTAATCATTATACTAAACTTAAATTGATATGAAAGACCTACTTTCTAATAATTCGGAAAAATTGATCAGAAAAATAACATAGCCATCCATTTATTTTCATAAAACGCATTTTTCCAATAAAAAAAGAACCCCATCAAGGGATTCTTTTTATGCTTGAACTTGTTGTGCCGATTTATAACTTTTGATACCCAGGACAATCTGAAAGATACCTGCGACAGTACAAATAATGATAGCGGCATATCCTAAACCAGTAATAGGCTGCAGCATTACAGTTCTGACCACAATCAGCAAAAGCATCGCTGCCAGTGCAAAATTGACGATATACGGTCTGTCATAAAATTTCTTCAATGCGTAAGCCGCAAAAATCGCTACAGCTACAATTGCCAATGAAAGAACATTCCCCATTATAACCCCTCATTTGTATAAAGATTTTCTTAAATCTTACCATGTTTTCGGAACATTCGATATAGTCCCGGAACAGCTTTCAAAGTTAAATGGCATTAAAAGAAAACAGAAGAATCTATAAATATTGATATTTAAGCATTCATTTATGCCTGAATAACTTATATAGTAGAAAGTGACAGTTTAATGGAAAAGGAGAGGAAAAGATGAATAACCACGAAATTGATTTCAAATTGTACGGTGATGATATGCAATTTGTAGAGGTGGAATTGGATCCAAGCGAAACAGTTGTGGCAGAAGCAGGCGCGCTTATGATGATGGAAGATGGAATAGTTATGGAAACAATATTCGGCGATGGTTCTGATAATGGTTCAGGCAGCGGTGTTATGGGAAAACTTCTTGGTGCAGGCAGAAGAATCATTACAGGAGAAAGCCTCTTCATGACAGCTTTTACTAATCAGGGCAGCGGAAAACGTACCGTCTCTTTTGCATCTCCCTATCCTGGTAAAATCGTGCCACTTGATCTAAGCAGGCTTGGCGGCAAGGTGATTTGCCAGAAAGATGCTTTTCTGGCCGCGGCGAAGGGTGTCTCCATCGGCATTGAATTCCAGCGGAAACTAGGGACCGGCTTTTTTGGCGGTGAAGGATTCATCATGCAAAAACTTGAAGGCGATGGAATGGCCTTCATTCATGCTGGCGGCACTCTTTACCGGAAAAATCTTCAAAAAGGTGAAGTGCTGAAAGTCGATACCGGCTGTCTGGTCGCCATGACCTCAGATGTTGATTACAATATCGAGATGGTTCCCGGTGTGAAAACCGCTCTGTTCGGCGGTGAGGGTTTATTTTTCGCAACTCTTAGAGGACCTGGCAGCGTGTGGGTACAATCTCTTCCATTCAGCCGTCTTGCCAGCAAAGTATTTGCTGCAGCGCCTCAAAATCCTGCTGGCCATTCCAAAGGCGAAGGCAGTGCAGCCGGTGGTCTGTTCGATTTATTGGGCGGAAGATAAAAGTATTCAAAAAGGTCACACGTGCCAAATACATGGCATATGTGACCTTCTTTCTTAATTTTTTTGTTTTCTCATGACTTCAACGGCCTCATTGTATTTATCAAAATCAAATTCAAGGCTATTGGGCTTGTAGAAAAACAGGATGGACTCCTTTTCTCCATGGGCCAATAAATGGGTAACTACTGCTTTTGGACTCTTCATGTTTACTCCCGCATGATCGGCATCCGCAAGCAAGGCAAGAATATTCGGAGGGATATTAGACATCAACAAGCTCCTTTCACTAAACAAATTTCAATTGGTTAATTCAATTATAATCGCGAATGTCTGCTATTGTTTCCAAATCCCCAAAATCTTCTCTCTCCATAAGACGGATTAACTGTTCAGCAGTTTGTTCCGGCGTACTGAGCATACCTTGCTCCTTGTACGCTTTGAAATTCTCAATCATTGGAAAATCGGTTTCTGAGCTTTCCCGGATTTTTCCTTGCATATCCGTATCGATGATGCCAGGCGCTATTGACATCGTTTTGATATCTTTGTACTCCTTTTCAAGGCACAGACTGAAATGGTCGAGCCCCGCTTTTCCGGCGCAATAGGCACTCCACCCTTCATAAGCATTTCTGCCGGCGCCTGAAGATATGTTGATGATTCTTTTTAGTGATGGAAAATCGGCAGACTGAGTTATAAAAGCACCAGTCGTTATCATAGGCGCTGTCAGGTTCAAAGCGATGCTGCCACTAATTTCATCGGCTGGATTGTTTCCGGCAAAGCCGATTGGCGTAATCGTTCCCGCATTGTTAATGAGCGTTATGATTTCGCAACCCCCTGGAATAAAACCGAATATATTTTCAATTAACGCAGGAATTTCTGATGTTTTTAAAAGATCGAAATCGAAAGACTTTGTTCCCGGCCATTCTTCTGAAAAAGAACGGGCAATTCCATAAACCTGATGCCCTTTTTCAGCCAATTTCTTACTGAGAGCAAGACCTATGCCTTTTGATGCGCCGGTTATTATATATGCCTCCATGGTCATTCCCCTCTCTGAAACATGATTTCTCCAGCTACAACAGTCAGTTCGACTTGCGCTTCGAGAATCTGCTCTTCATTTCCTTCAAAAAGGTCCCGGTCGAAAACACTGAAATCGGCATCAAAATTTACAGCAATTATGCCTCTTGAATCTTCTTTGCAGATGGCAGCAGCACTGCCGCTCGTATAAAGCTGGACAGCTTCAAAACGGCTCAGTTTTTCTTCCGGCATATACCCTTCATGATTTTCATACGGCTTGCGTCTTGTTACAGCCGCATAAATTCCCTGCTTAGGATCCACTTCTTCAATTGGTGCATCCGATCCTCCTGCACAGATCAATCCGCGGCCAAGCAATTTTTTCCATGCATAGGACCATTCCAGACGCTCTTCTCCAAGCCGTTCAACGACCCAAGGAAAATCCGATGTCACGAAACTTGGCTGAAGATCGAGAATCGCATCGATTTTTTCCATGCGCTCGACTAGATCTTCCCTTAGGATCATGCTGTGGATCAAACGGTCCCGCTTCCCTTTCGGCACAGGATGAGCTTCAATTGCATCTAGCGCTTTCTCCATTCCCAAATCACCAATCACATGGATAGCCACCGCTTCATCATGCTTTCGGGCAACTGATACCAGGCGTTTCAGTTCTTCATCGGAATGGATGGCAACTCCGCTGGTAGAAGGATCGTCATTATAGGGTTTGCTTAAAAGTGCTGTACGGCCGCCGATGGATCCGTCAGCAAAAATTTTCATCGGACCCGGATCTACAAAAGGCTCCACATATGTAGCGTTTTCCATCATTTCTTCAAATGCGCTGTGAGCGCGCAGCAGATGGGCGCGGAATTTCGTTTCGCCCCCCAATACATTTTTGAATGCCTGCAATGGTTTCGAATAATGGCCATAATAGCCCATGTCTTCCGTGTGTGCGCCGGTAAGTCCCAAAGCCAGTAAATCATCGACAGACGTTTGCAAAGCCCTTGTCAAATACTCCACACTAACTTCAGGCACTACATCCGCTACAAGATCTTGAGCTGCATCCAGTAGATAGCCTGTCGGCTCGCCGTCAGCATCGCGAACAATCAGTCCGCCTTCAGGATCCGGTGAATCTTTTGTTATGCCTGCAAGCGCGAGCGCGCTGGAGTTTGCAAGGATGGCGTGTCTGCAGACACGCTTCAGCATCATCGGAGAAGATGAGATCTCATCAAGTTCGACCCGGTGAAATATTTTGCGGTCAGGGAAATTATTCTCATTCCAGCCTTCCCCGATAAACCACTCATCTGACCCAAGTCCTTCCGTAGATTCGATCAGCTGCTGTTTCATATCTTCCGATGAATCGATTTTCGAAAGGTCCACACGGAGCAGTTTCTCTCCGTGCCCAATCATGTGCATATGACTGTCAACAAAACCGGGATAAAGTACTTTTCCTTTAAGGTCAATTTCCTGATCAGCCTTGTCTTTCAATTCCTTATAGGAACCCATTGCTGCTATTTTACTGTCAGAAACTAAAACAGCTTCCACTGTCTCACCTTCTGCAGCCATTGTATAAATAATCCCACCATGCCATAAAGTCTTCATGAACTCACTCCTTTTCTCTAATTTATCATAAGTTGAATTCACGGGATATTCAATAAATCCCCCATCGTTTTTTAAAATTTCCATCCCAATCCGCCAGATACTTAAGAAGTTCCCGGATATGTTATAATGATTCCATATTTGGAAAGCAGAGGTGAACCTCCTATCAAGGGAGGATTAATTGGACAGTTTACTTATCTTGAATTTATCTATAATGGCGCTTCTTATAGCGCTGACAGCAATGTTTGTGGCAGCAGAGTTCTCCATCATTAAGGTACGAGTTTCCCGTATTGATCAATTGATATCCGAAGGCAATAAAAGCGCGGTTATTTCAAAGCGAATCATTGATAACCTGGATTATTACCTTTCAGCCTGCCAGCTCGGTATTACAGTTTCCGCCCTTGGACTCGGCTGGCTGGGTGAGCCTGTCATCGAACAGATGCTGCGGCCGTTCTTTGAAGCTTTGAGCCTCAATGAGCCTGTCACCACGATTTTTTCTTTCGGTGTGGCATTTGCGATCATTACTTTTTTCCATGTAGTAATCGGGGAAATGGCACCCAAAACGATGGCTATTCAAAATGCTGAAAACATCGCTTTGAAAGTGGCGTGGCCGCTTTATTTATTCGGCAGATTCATGGAACCCGCCATTCGCCTGATGAACGGCACTTCAAAAGGGCTGCTTAGCCTGGCTGGCATTAAAACCGTGGGCTATGAACAGGCGCACTCGGAAGAAGACTTGAAAATCATGATGACCCAGAGCTATAACAGCGGGGAAATCAATCAAACCGAACTTTCATATATGCAGAATATTTTTTCCTTCGACGAAAGAATGGCGAAAGATATCATGATACCCCGTACGCAAATGGAAACCATTTCTATGGAAATGGATCATGGCGACTTGATGGAAATTGTCCGTGAGCATCAGTACACACGCTATCCGGTTACGGAACAAGGTGATAAAGATGATATTATCGGTTTTATCAATGTTAAGGAAATGCTGACAAATTATACGCAGGAAATGGATCTGAAAAAGAGTATTGCGATGCACGACATCCCGTTTGTCCATGACATGGCCCCAATTCAGGATGTACTGGTCAAAATGCAGAAAGAGCATGTCCACATGGCGATAGTCGTCGATGAATATGGCGGAACTGCCGGCGTCATCACGATGGAAGATATTCTCGAAGAGATTGTCGGGGAAATCCGTGATGAGTTTGATGAAGATGAACGGGACGAGATCAAAACTCTCGATGCTAACCGCTATCTCCTGAACGGCCGTGTATTGTTATCGGACCTGGAAGACCGCTTCGCGTTAAATTTTTATGACAGTGAAGATGTTGATACCATCGGAGGATGGGTACAGATGATGAATACGGAAATCACTGAAGGCGGCAAGGTTGAGCTTCCCGGCCATACCATAACGGTACGGGAAATGGAAAATCATCAGATTATCCGATTGCTGCTGGTAAAGCACGAATAAATAGTTCATCTGAATATCTTCAATTATAAAAGGGGTACCGGATTTTTTTCCGGTACCCCTTAAGTTTGTCGAGAAACTGTCGATTTCTTCAATCATTGCGCTCTAGGCGGAAGCTTTCCGCTGGGAGCGGCCTGAACCTCCTCGTTCGCTTCGAAAACCGATGCTTCTGCAGCGTTTCACGCTTCGTCGCAGGCGTCGGTTAATGCCTTCGGAGCTGTTTTGCGGAATATCGGTTTCCTGGCTTTCTTTCTCAAAAAGCTGAAGGGGTACCGGATTTCTTCCGGTACCCCTTTTTCGAAATTCCTGCTTGCTTTACTTCTTGTCCTGCAGCAGGGATTTTTCGTATTCGAATTTCTTCATCAGCATTTCACCGCTGTATCCTTCTTCAATCAATTTTGCGAGGATTGCGCGTGTATCTTCATCCGATGCTTCCGGATGTTCCTCCCGGTCAATCTCCACTTCGTTTTCAGGATCGGCAATCCAATCCGAATAGCTTCCTGTATAAAGCCGCAGTGAGTCATAGCCTTTTTCTGCAAGCATTGCATATAGCGGAGCTGCTGTCACCCCACTGCCACAATAGACCACCACAGGCTCAAGCTGTTGAATCACTGACGAAAAGTCCACATCGGTATCCAGTTTGCCGTGGCTAACCAGCTGGCTCCAGTCGAAATTATGTGCGCCAGGAATCCTTCCGGCTACCCGGTCAAGCGGCTCTTCAGTTCCTGCATAACGTTCAGGAGATCTTGCATCAAGCAGTATACCCAGTTCCTCGCCTTTAATAATATTTTTCACGTATTGTCGGTCCGCATAAATATCACTGTTAAAGACTGGCGAATAATCCGATGGAGCGATTTGAGGCACATCTTCAGTTACTGCCACCCCTTTTCCTTTCAACTCTGTATAACCCATTTGGCTGATGTAGACATTCTCAAATCCACAGTATTTCAGCAGCCACCATGCTCTGGCAGCAAATGGGGAACCTCCCTGATCGTAAACGACGATATCGTCCTTTGGTGATAACCCGCTGTTTTGGATCAGGTTTTCCAATTGCTGATGTGATGGCATAGGATGGCGGCCGCCTTCGGACGACATATCACTCATATCTTTTTCAAGATCCCAATAGATTGCACCTTTAATATGCTCTTGCTCATATAGATTTTTTCCCGCATCCGGGTTGCCAAGCTCATAACGTGTATCAATCCAGCGATATTGGTCCGTATCCAGCGTTTCGATAAATACTTTCATAATCCTACACCCTTTCACTTATCAAATTTGCATATATCTCTTTCCACTGAGCCAGTTTTTCTTCCTGCTGCAATAAAGTTCTTTCAGAATCGATCTGATCAGTGCCTTGGCGGATGATGTGCTGTCTCAAGCCCTCGGCTTCCTGTTCAATCCAGAACTCTGCCCATTCTGTTAGTTTACGCTTTTCTTTTTCCAGATAAATATTAGCATCCGGTTCCATCAATGCTTGAAGAGCGTCACGAAGTTTTTCTTTTTCATTTTTCTCAAAAAAGCTTTTATTGTTTCTATAATAGGACTTTACAGAAGAATAGTCTGTACCTGTAAAGGCTTTATCCGGTTCCAGCATGGCAGCTTCCGTCACTTCATATGGTGTAAATGAATAATCCGGATTTTGTGCCCGCAGCTTTTCGGTTTCATCCCTGAAACGGCTTTCAACAGATTTTTGAATCCGCTGAGACAACCTGAAATTCGTCACACGGATTTCCTGCTCAAAATCAAAAGCCGTCATTTCAACAATATCATGCAATGCTGCATCCAAAGCCTGCTGCGACGATTTTCCTGCAAACAAGGATGGATTGAACGATTCCTTGAAAAAGTCATTGAAACGGTAGAATACACGTTGATTCACGTAATATAAAAGTTCACTAAGTTCCTGCAAGGCATCTTTGACCATAACCGGTGCAGGAGAATCCGCAAGTTGCTTGCGGAGCTGCTGTTCAAGGATTTTCAATTCCGACAGTCGCTCGTCTTTGCGGGACATATTAGCATCAGTATGGTCAATCAAAGACCGAAAACGCGCAACTGCTTTCTGTTCTTCTTCCGCCAGCGACTGGACAGCCATTCCTTTCAATTCATCTTTCAGGAAATGCTGGAAGGATTCCTCAAATTCTGCCATTCCAGATTGCTCTCGATTTTTCAGCGCCTGAAGGCTCGAGACACCGAACAGCCGAGGAAAACGGATGCCAAAGCGCTGCAATTCCTCTTTGACATAATTTTCAACAGATTCCTGTTCTGCCTTATTTTGCGCTAAATCAATTGCATTTACTACAAAGAACATTTTATCCATTTCAAAAGCATCTTTGACACGTCCCAGTTGAATCAGGAATTCACGGTCCGCACGTGCAAAAGCGTGATTGTAATAAGTGATGAATAGAACAGCATCCGCATTCCGGATATATTCAAATGCCACATTCGTATGGCGGGCATTGATCGAATCTGCACCAGGTGTATCAACAAGCGTAACACCACTGCGCGTCAGTTCGCAATCATAATAAAAATCAATTTCATCAACAAAACAGCTGCGCTCTTCTTTTGCCACATAGAGACCGAATTCTTCCCGGTTCGTCCGGATAGTTTCTCCAAGCTGGTCCTTAAAGCCACGATAGCCTGACTTGAACGCATCGATGAACGACTTATGCACCTGCTGCTCGGTCCCGCCTGCTTCCGGCAATTGTTCAGCTTTTCGATAGGCATCATCCAGAGACTGTATTTTGACATCGAAGACGCCAAATGAGTTGCGTACATCTTCCGTCATCTGCTGGACAGTTTTCAAACGCACATCAGCCGTTTCGTGAGGGTGATTTTCACTGACTGGGCGTATCCGGTTTATCGTCGCCGTCGTTGGATTTGGTGAAACCGGCAAAACTGTTTCTCCCATCAATGCATTGGAGAAAGATGACTTTCCGGCACTGAAGGCGCCGAATAAAGCGATCGTAAATTCCTGGCCCTCAAGTCTTGAAGCTTTCCTTTTCAGATAGTCGGCTGTTTCTCCAAAGCCTCTGATCGGCCCAAGTGCGGCAGCTGTCTTTAGAGCACGCCCGAGAACGACCTCTTCATCTTGCTGAGCCGTTTCGGCAATTTGTGCTGACTGCTGTTCTTCTTCTTCTCTTTTGACAACTTCCTTATCGGCAAGCATCGATGGTTCGAACTCGATCATTTCATCAGTCGAAGCCTGGAACTCACTGCGCCAATCCTCCAAAATCGCTTCCGCAGAAATCTTTTGATTTGGCATCATTGCAGAAAATGCACGCTCGGTTTTTTCTATTTTTTCGTCCATCTCTTCCAGTGTACTGATGGCAAGCAATTTCTGATTCAACGTTTCAGCTTTCATGCCTATTTCTGTGCCGGCATCTTCCGGCAGTGATTCGAATTTCTCTTTTTGTGCATTTTTCCAGCTTTCAGTCTCTTTTATAAACCACCGTTGAATGGCGACACTCAAACTATTGGCGAAATTGAGCACTGTATCTCCGGTAATCAAAACGCCTTTCGGCATTTGTTCCTCAACCACTGAAAATGGCACTTCAAGTTCCATATCATCGATTTCCAATGAATCCTTGTCAGTCAAAAGGGCCGCGTCTTTCAAAGCTGATTTCATCAATCTTTTCAGATGGACTGTTATTTGAGAAGGGATTACTGTTCCCATTTTTTCTTTGACATCATCTCGGCGGGCTTCACGTTCCGCTTCCGTCTTTTTGCCGCTGAACAGCATTCCCACTTTGAAATCCGGTTGCATGGCTTCAAGATAAAGAGTCAGTGAGTTGCGCAATTCGTATGGCATGATATTGGCATTTTCAAGCAATTCTTTTCGATTTTTTTCGAAGTCACTTTTCCAGCTGTCAAAATCCTGTACGGACATACGCCTTTCCACTTTATTTGTTTCAGCTTTGACATCTTCACGCATTTCCCATTCTTCCGGGCTCAGAACATTTGAAAATGTCTCCAGCCTTTCCATCTTTTCGTCTTCCAAAAAGTTCAGATGTTCATCTTTTAATTGGGAAAGTGCGGATTCTGAAGCTTTACCGACGTTTCCTTCCCAGCCTTCCATTGAAGATGAAACAAGGCTTTTCACTGCTTCAAAATCATTGCCCTCCATTTCAAAATCACGTAATGAAGTAAAGAAAATACCCTTTGGCTCAACCCCCCATGCAGAAAAAGAATCTGCCACTGATTTTTTGAAAGCCGGAAAATCCAGCTCACTGTCCTGATGCTTGTCAATTTGATTGACGATCAGATAAAGGTCTGTGTATTTTTGCAATTCTTTTGTAAAATTAAAATTCAGTTCCGACTGGACATGATTATAGTCCATCACATAAAAAACCATATCTGCAATATGAAGTGCAGATTCAGTGGAAATCCGGTGAGCGTCATCTGTGGAATCCACTCCTGGAGTATCCATGACGCTTACACCATCCGGCAAAACGGAGTCTTTATGACCAATATCAATCTGTGTCACATCACCGCTTTTGCAATATTGCTTAACGGCTTCGAAGTCATAGTTCTCGGGAAAATAAACCGGCTTCCCTTCTGTTTTGTTGACAATTGCAAAATCCGAATCCGCTTTATGTACATTCACGATATTGGCACTGGTCGGTATCGGACTTGACGGCAATAAGGTTTCGCCAGTCAAAGCATTGATCATTGATGATTTTCCAGATGAAAAATGCCCTGCAAAACCGATAATAAATTGATTTTTTAGTATTTTCTTCCCGAATAGTTTCGCTTTCGCGGCACGGTCTGGGTCGTCATTCTCTTCAAAGATGCGGTGCAGGCGCGCTGTTTCTATTAATTCATTATGATGATCCAAAGCTGTCATATTCCGGTATCCCCTTCATTTTATACTCCTTTTATCATACCATTTATCGCGTTAAACGAAAAACATCCCCTCCATTTTAGGAGAGGATGCTGTTGGATTTTCTTTTACTGAAAGTCATTTCACTCTGAGCGGGCGCCTCCGCTGCTACGTCGCAATGAGATGGCCTAAGTTACGTTTGGCTATTTCAAGCTGTCGAGAAACCGGAAACTTCTATAATCATTCCGTTTTAGACGGATGCTTTCCGCGGGGAGCGGCCTAAGCCTCCTCATCGCTTCGCTCTTGCGGGGTCTTAGGACACGCTCTTGTTCCCGCAGGAGTCACCGTCTGTCACTTCATTCTAATGATGTATCGGAATAAAGCATCCACTTCCATACTAGAAACAAGCTGATGCGAATATCTTATATAGAAAGTGATCTAAAGATATGGAGCAAAACAGCGAAGACTCCCAGGTGACCAAGCGAAGTGCTGAGATCCACTCGGGCGAAGTGGAACAAGACCGAGTTAGCTCAGTGTGAGCCAAGTGCGGCCGAAAGTTCGGCCGGCGCTTTGCGACGAAGCTAGCGTAGCGATGCAGGAGCAGCCTAAAAAACGTGCTCCTGCAGTGCTGCGCACTTCGTCGCAAAGGCATTCTCCGTGCAAGACACGGCTAATGCCTTCGGAGCTGTTTTGCGGAATATCGGTTTCTAATCTTTCTCTCTCGATAGCAATAGATATCTCATTTTACCTTTGAACTATCTATTGCTTGTCGGGGCAGAACGGGCGCTGTCGCTTTTCTTTGTCCAGACTCCAACAGCCAACTCTTCGGTCATAAGTAAGCCCAGCTGCGTGGCATAGAGCGCCACTTCGCTGGTCCGTCTTATGCCTGTCAGAGCTGACCGGCTGTTTCCGCTTTTCTCACGAAAACCCATGTATCGACATGCCGCCGTCTACAAACAGAGTCTGGCCCGTGATATAGCTGGATGCTTCCGATGCAAGGAATACGACCGGCGTCGCAACCTCGGGAAGTTCACCGACGCGCTTCATGGGGGTCACTGCCAAAATTGAATCAAGATATTCCTTGTCATTCAATAATTTTTCCGTTAAAGGCGTACGGAAATACCAGGGACCGATGGCATTGACACGAATATTTTTTTCGCCCCATTCCATTGCCATTACCCGGGTCATCTGGATGATTGCAGCTTTGGAAGCTGCATATACGATACCTGTCTTCAGTGCACGTTCGCCGCCGACTGAACTGATATTGATGATGGAACCGCCGCTTTGCATTTTTTTCGCTGCTTCCTGTGAAAACATGAAAACGCTTTGGGCGTTCGTGTCCATAATCTTATGCCATTCCTCATCAGTTGCATCCAGCAGTTTTGAACGGATGTTCATGCCCGCATTATTAACCAGAATATCTACGGCACCAAATCGCTCTATCGTTTTTTCAACAACCCGCTGAATTTGGCTGCGGTCGGTAATATCCGCTACTGCATATTCTGTCCGGTCATTTCCGATTAATTCCTTTACGTTCTGCAAATCTGATTCCGTCCGCGCAACCAGCATGACATTTGCGCCTGCTTCCGCGATGGCCCTTGCAATCGCCTGCCCAATGCCTTTACCTGCTCCGGTTACAATTGCTGTTTTTCCTTCTAAACTGAATGACTTCAACATTTTATCCCCTCCGGCTCCTATTATAAGCGAAAATTCAGGGAATTGTCCCGTCGTGATTCTGTAAAGGCTGGGGTTAAAATATTTATATAGGAGAAAAAGATAGATAGCTGAGCATTTACTCTTCTATTTTTACCAGCTGTTCTTTTTCCACGCCAAAGCCTCCGATGCCACCCGGATCTTTATTGTATTGAATAATTCCCATGGTTTTCGCTTCAGCTTCAAGCTCGGTGAAACTTTCGTCAGTAACAACCAAAAACATGTCTGCATACACACGGCCATCGCCTATAATTATGTTGCCTTCATAGTTCATCTGATCTGGCAAGCTATCAAAACCGATGTCACTGTCTTCTTTTTTGGCAAAAAGAAGCGTTTCACCTTCTGCCAATTCCGGTATAGAGGAAAGAGCTTCAGTATCTCTGCCATCTTTCACTTCTTGCAGCAATTCCTTTTCCAGCAGATACTGTGCAGAGGTTTCGTCCATAATCATCAACCGTTTTCCATCAGTATGCATTAATTTCACAGAAAGAGATTCTTTTTCTACTTGCCCTTTATGCTCTTCTTTCAGTGAAGACAAAACTTTTTCTTCATCCCCGTACAGAATGATGCCGTTCGCTTTATCTAATATATTGCATCCCGAAAGAATTATTGCTCCACCGCATAATGCTGCTAACCATAAAGTAATTTTTTTCATGATATTCTCTCCTCAGATTCTGATTTTTGAGTTCATCCCAAGTTAATAAAGCCAGCTCTAAGCTGTCATTTCCTCTTCTTGGTTACTGCCTTATTAATTGGGATAACTTAACTATATAGGGGATGCCTAAGGGCAGCATTTACTTAAGATGACGTTAATCTTACAGTTTCGTCATAAACGAAAAAAAGCCGCCCCGATTGTAGCCGGGACGGCCTGTGAAACTCTATTAAGCTAATTGATAAACTTTCGAATATTTCTCTTCCAGGTATTTCGCCAGATGCTCCGCATTCAGCCCTTCACCCGTCGCTTCTTCCAAAATTTCTAGAGGTTTTTTCATCGATCCGTGCTTATGGACATTTTCAGTAAGCCAGTTCCGGATCGGTGTAATATCTCCCGCTGCCAGAAGTTCATCATAATTCGGCAGATCCTTCAGCATGGCGTTCTTGAACTGTGCTGCGTACATATACCCGAGCGCATAAGATGGAAAATAACCGAAGCTCGCGCCAGCCCAGTGGACATCCTGCAAAACACCTTCTGCATCGTTTGAAGGACGGATGCCGAGGTATTCCTCATATTTATCATTCCAGAGCTGGGGCAGATCTTTCACTTCCAAATCGCCATTGAACAGACCCTTCTCCAATTCGTATCGGATCATGATATGAAGTGCATAAGTCAGTTCATCGGCTTCAATTCGGATGAGCGAAGGCTTGGACTCATTGATTGCGCGGATAAACTCTTCCTGCGGCACCTGCCCAAACTGCTCAGGTGAAAATACTTTCAGAAGTTCATAATTCTTTTCCCAGAATTTCTCACTGCGGCCGACAAAATTCTCAAAAAACAATGATTGGGATTCGTGGATGCCCATAGATGCACCTGTCTCCACTAGTGTTCCACTCAATTCTTCACCGATATTCTGTTCATACAGCGCATGACCACATTCATGGATGGTGCCGAAAACAGCTGTCCGGAAATCTTTTTCATCATACTTTGTTGTAATCCGTACATCCTGGCGGTTGATGCCGATCATGAATGGATGCACCGTTTCGTCCAGCCTGCCAGCTTCAAAGTCATAACCCAGCTGTTCAAGGATTTTATCACTGAAACTTTCCTGTGCCTCTTTCGGAAATTGGCGAAACAGGAAATCTGTCTTTGGTTTATTGGTTGATTCAGCAATCTTATGCACCAGTGGGATGATGCGATTGCGCAATTCGCCAAACACCTCATCCAGAATTTCAGTTGTCATGCCCGGTTCGTATTGATCCAGCAATGTGTTGTAGGCACTGCCATTCTTTTCTCCCCAGTAGCCGATCATTTTTTTCGTTGTAGCCACCATTTTTTCAAGATATGGCTGGAATAAAGAAAAATCATCTGTATCTTTGGCTGTTTCCCAGACTGATTCAGCTTTGGATTGCAGAATCACAAATTCCTTATATTCGTCAGCTGGAATCTTTTTGCTTAGATCATACTGTTTCCGTGCTTCTTCCACAGAACGCAGCATGACCGGTTCCAGCTCATCTTTTTTTGCTTCCAATGCTGTTATAAGAGTTCCGAATTCATCGGAAGTTGACATAATAAAAATATCAGAAGAAATCACGCCGATTGTTTCTGACCGCAAATCCACCCCTTTTTTGGGCGCTCCTGTACGCAAATCCCAATAAAGCAATGAAACTGCTTCATTATAAGCTATCAGTTTCTTCATATGTTCCGTAAATTGCATTTCCAATGACATATATATCCCCCTTTGTCGAATGGGTCTATTATATCATGAATGGGTTACAGTTTTTAAAAATTTTCGGCAGAAACCGGCAGAACCGCCTGCCATAAGTGCTCGAGTGCCAGTTCATCTTCATTTAGCAGCAAGTGGATTTCTCCGTGGTCTTCCGATGTTCGGATCAGCCGTCCGATGCCTTGCTGAACTCTGAGCTGCATGAATGGAAGATCGATTTCTTCAAGCGGGTTGGTGCTGAATTTTCGTTTAGCCTCAAAAACCGGATCCTGCGGCGGGAAAGGCAAATCCACAATAATAACTTGTGTTAAGGCGTCTTTCGGCAAATCGAGTCCTTCCCATAGATGATAGGAACAGAGAACTTGGAACTTCGCTTCCTGGAAGTCTTTCACGACGGTAGACAGTTCACGGTCCCCTTCAAATTCGATTTTATAAGCGTGGTCAAGCGGCAGTGATTGCTTGAAATTCTCCATATCCATTTTTGATTTGAATAAAATCAGCGTCTGCTCTCCACTCGACAGTAAATCGTAGGCTCGCTGGAATTTATGCTGCTGTTCCAGTGGATGTTTCAGTACTTTCATGACGTCTTCATAGTCAAATGGCGATGGTACCGAGAATGACTGGTATTTATCAATCCCAAGACTATCGGAAAGATAGCTGAAATCTTTCTTAATCGACAATGTAGCGGATGAGAAAATGATCGGCACTTTGCCATCGAATAACTTCTCATCAAGAATATCTGTCACGAGACGAGGCATGATGACCAGTGTTTCAATATCATCTTTTACTTCCAGCCAGTGTACTGCGTCGCCTTCTTCAGTGAACAAGCCCATTGAAAAGATATATTTCTCAAAAAACTCTTCGGCTAAACGCAATTCATATTCGGGAATTGTGAATAATTCACCTTCGAATACAAATTCCTCCAGCAGCAGATTGATATGATTGACCAGCCCCTTGCCTAAACTGATTAACGCTGGGTCTCTTTTTATCGCTTTACGG
Organism: Planomicrobium sp. Y74; assembly: GCF_003668635.1. Lineage (GTDB taxonomy): Bacteria > Bacillota > Bacilli > Bacillales_A > Planococcaceae > Planococcus. The sequence continues at coordinate 91,012 of NZ_RCWH01000001.1, forward strand.
TCTTCATCACTGTCCACTATATTTTTCCTCAACAGGCGGAAGAAATCGTTATGCAGATCAATGGTCTCTTCGATCATATTCAACGTTTTTTCGCGGACATTATCAGCCAGTATGCTTTCGGTTACAGCGAGAAGTGTGCTCTCCTGCACTTCATATGTTAAAGCGCGCTGCGCCGCAAATTCCAGCAGATGTCCTTCATCAAGCACGATTTGCGAGAATTCCGGCAACAATGGCGTCTGTCCTTCACGGATGCGCGTTTCTTTTGTCCATAGATGCTCCATCAGGAAATCATGGGAACAGATGACGAGGTCCGTCGCTTCCCGGTAATGGTTGCGGTGGATGGTCTGACCGCATTTATTGCGAAGTTCACACGCAGCACAGTTCTGGATCGGGTGGTAATTGACCTGCTGCCACTGTTCGTCATTGATCTCCGGAAAACTTGAGCGTTCCCCGTATGGATAAGTGTTTTGCATTGAAAACGTTTTGTTCACAAATTCCGGAAGCCTTGATTCTATATCATCCAGAAAGTCCGCTCCGCTTCTTTTCTTCGCCCCTTCCAGCCGCTGCAGGCACAGGTACTGATCACGGGATTTCGCAAGGCGGACATCCAGGTTCAAATCAAAAAGCTCATCCAAACGGTCGATATCGCCGCCCTTTTTAACTAATTGCTCAATCAAAGTTTCATCTGCGCAGGAAATTAATGCCGGTTTTCCTGTATAGCGCGCATATGCAATCGCCGGCAATAGGTAGGCAAGCGTTTTACCCGTTCCGACTCCCGCTTCGGCAAACATTACAGATTTTTCTTTCAGCGCTTTTTCAATTTGAAAAGCCATAAAGATCTGTTCATCCCGAAGGTCATAGCCTTTTTCAGGCAAATCGTCGTAGAAAACATCTCCGATCCAGTCATTTAAGGATTCGAAGAACGTTTTATCTTTGGATAAAGGGAATGGTATTGGTTGTCTCATAAACTCTCCTCACAGAGAAACGGAAGAGCCGATGCCCTTCCGTTCCATCAATTTTATTTTTTCGGACGCTCTCCCCAGAATTGGAAAAGATCTGTTCGTATAAAGCCATTGAATAATTTTCTTTTTTTCGTCGCCGGCTGGCCATAAAGTGTTTCAAATCTTGCCATTGAAGACAGGATGTAAACAGACCAAGTAGGGTGTTTTGAAAATACTCTTCCCATATCCTGTATCATCTCTTCAATAATTTCAATTTCACCGATTCGTTCACCGTAAGGCGGATTGCCGACTACAACACCATTTTCTTCTGTCGTTTTAAAATCTTTGACCTGGCGTTGTTCAAATTGGATAATATCAGCAAATCCGGCTTCAAGCGCATTCTGCTCAGCAATTTTAACCATCCGGTGATCAATGTCGGTTCCCAGAATATTTAACGGCTGATCATAATTCGCCATCTCTTCTGCCTGTTCCCGAACTTCATTCCAGATATCTTCACCGATCCATGGCCATTTTTCACTGTCAAATTCGCGGTTATAGCCCGGTGCAATGTTTTGGCCGATCATTGCGGCTTCTATGACAATTGTTCCTGAACCGCAGAATGGATCGACAAAAGGGCGATCCGGCGTCCAGCGTGATAACTTCACCAGAGCTGCTGCAAGTGTTTCCTTGAGTGGCGCTTCCCCCTGGTCGACACGATAGCCGCGTTTATGCAAGCCGGCGCCGCTCGTATCGATGGACAATTGTACTTTATCTTTTAAGATGGATACTTCGATTTTAAAGCGTGGACCCGATTCATCCAGGAAGGAGTTGCGGTGGTAAGCTTTTTTCAAACGTTCGACAATCGCTTTTTTGACGATGGACTGGCAATTCGGCACTGAGTGCAGGGTGGATTTCACTGATTTTCCCTGTACCGGAAATTCTGCATCCACTGGAAGGAATTTTTCCCACTCAATTTCCTTGGTCTTTTCGAATAACTCATCGAACGTAAAGGCATTGAATTCGCCTGCGATAATTTTCACACGATCTGCAGTGCGCAGCCAAAGATTCGTTTTAACAATATCCCGCTCGTCTCCTTCGAAGAAAACTTTGCCGTTTTCAGTTTGGGTTTCGTAACCCATGTCTTTCACTTCACTGGCGACAATGGACTCAAGGCCCATTGCAGCAGTCGCTAACAATTTATATGTAGCCATACTTACACCCTTTCCTGTTGACTCTGTAGTTCCATTATATAGAAGTAAATATTTATATAAAATATAAAATAAATTCTTTATAGCCGATATTCCGCAAAACAACTTCGCTTGCCGGGGGCTCGCGCTGAAATCCCCAAGGCGTTTTCGCTGTTTTGCTCCATATCTTTAGAGACATCTCTCAGCAAAGGCGCGGCTCCGGACTGAGCGGAGCGATAAGACGAGTGCTTTTCTCGGCTTATTGCGGGAGCTAAGGTGCGCCATGAGCTTGCGGCGCCACCTTTGCGACGAGCAGTGCGCAGGAGCATAATTTTTGCACTGTCCATAGCGCCGAAGCGGCATATTTATATTGATTCTTTAATCGACTAAAATAGTTAACCAGATTTCGAAAAAACTATTCAATGCCAGCGCTTCTTCCACTATCTATAATCATGAAGAAAAGCTCTCCCTGGGGAGAGCTTTTTTAAATTGCAATTTAAGACCATCAGAAATTCTATAAGCCATGTTTTGTTTTCCACGTACTCAAACGGCTCTCGCCTTGTACACTTGGAAGGCAATCATCTATCTGCAGGACTGCTCCTGCCTTTTCCTCAGTTCAATTCCTTTGGAAAAGTGCCCCTACCATAGTTTGGGTTTCTCACTCGCGGGGTTTACCTCGTTCCACCTGCATAATTTCTTATGCAGCTCCGTCACTGTGGCACTTTCAGGGTATTTCGACCATATCCGAAGACTTAGGTGTTCTACCCGCCGTCAACTGCAAAAGCAGCTGCCTTAGCTTATTGTTTCGCTAAGCGCGATCACTACGGCCATCTCAGGTCCGTGCGAGCATGGACTTTCCTCTCCGGCCGGTAGCCGGAGCGATTGCCAGAATTCCAATGGCTACACTAGTATACTGCATTTGCTCCAATAAAACAAAGAGTATTACTCGTTGTTCAATTTATTGCCAAAAACATGGTTTTCCAGATGGGAAAGCCTGCGCAAAATATCAAAATTTGTCGTGCCCGGTGCAGGAGTTGCCTGCTTGCGGGGAGCGTCTTCCAATTCAGCGCGTAAACGCTTGTTTTCATTCATCAATTGATCGATTTTCTTGTTGAATGCTTCATAATCCTGAATGATATCATCCAGGAAGTGATCAACCTCATCTTGGTTATAACCACGCATACCTGTTTTAAAATCTTTTTCTAAAATATCTTTAGCTGTGAATTTAATGTCCATTTTAATCGTCCTTCCATACAAGACTGCTTATGTTCAGTATATCATAAGCATAATTTTTGTGTTTTAAAACTTCTTATTTGAAGGACGATTTTTTTGTTTTTTCAATTCAAGCCTAACGAGCCTTTTATCAATATCACGGACAAGCGATTTCCTGATTTCCAGCTGCCCACTGGCTTCTTTTGCAAAACCTGCCATAATCAAAGCTTTTTCATAATCTTTGATTTGATGTTCATATAATTTAGCTGCATGTATCCAGGCTTCCACTTCTACCGGCCCTCTCAAATTTGGGGCAGCTTCTGTAAACAGCTTTACAGCTTCTTCGTATTGGCCGCTGCGTTTTCGCTGTATCGCCAGGAAATAACGGGCAAGTGCCGAAGAAGCACCTCGTTCAGCTGTAACATGTTCAAGATACGCAGCGCTTTGGTCAAATTGTTTCAGATCAGCGTACCATTTTCCGATATTCGTGTAGGCGCCGAATGTTTCAGATTCAAGATCTTCCATCAAAAGGTCTGATGAAAGAACATAGAGGGATACAAGTGATAGTATATCCAGTTCGTTATGGTACAGGACTTTATCGAGAGCTTCCGGGTAGCCGCTTTTCACGGCATCGAGATAGATGGCCGGTATCAGAAATCCGGGAACGTCGCCTTCCCTGCTGAATCCAAGCTTTTCTTCTTCGATGGTGCTCAGCTTCATTCGTGATAATTCATTTTTCCATATCCTTTTTGTCCCATGGAAGAGGTCAATCTGCCGTAGCGGCTTCAGTTTCGGCAAAATATTCCGGTGCATCGTCCATCTCGAGGTCAGTTGAGGCCAATCAAAACTTTTTCCGTTATATGAGAAAATGATTGGATCTTCCGAGCGCCAAAGATTTGTCTCGATCAGAAAAGCGGCTTCATTGGATGGGTCCGGCATAATATACTGGACCATTTCAAATCCTTCTTCCGTACGTTCCAATAATCCCACTAGAAATATATAAGCTCCTGTGCCGCTTAGGCCAGTCGTTTCAGTATCAAAAAACAGGATGCGCTCTTCTTTTTTCAACTTGAACGGATGATCAAATTCAACATTTTCCCATGCTGACAGCACCCTGTCCAGTTCATTTAAAGTGATATTTCCATGACGTGTCTCAAAGGGATAGCGAATCACCTTTTTAAAAACGAAACCAAAGTCGTTTTCCACCAGCTCAAGTCCGATTTTCTGCCATCTGCTTTCATGCAGCGGCCGCTTCTTTTCCTGCTTTTGTGTTTTTGGTTTCGATTTGGCACCTGCATCTTTTTTGAGCATGCCTTTCATCTGCAGCAATTTATTTTCGAATGACATCGGCTATCACCTCTCTTCGCGAAGCTCGTCGAGTAATCTGATGACATTTTCCTTCATATTGACCATGGCATCCTGCGCGCCGATGCACGATGGGCAGCCATCCAGGCAAGGACATTCCGCAACGTGGCTCCTCGCTTTTTCAAGCAGGGGCAGCCACATATCATAAATCCGCTCACTGATGCCGATGCCTCCCGGATATGAATCATGGATAAAGAACGATGGCAGATCATTATGCGGTGATTTCACCTGTGGTACCACATGAACGTCACGGCGGTCACAGGACACGAATATAGGGATAAATGATTCGATGGCGTATGCCGCACCGGTCATCATATCGGATAACTCCGAATCCGAAAATCCATCCGGCTTGCCGAAACTCAGCCACGTGGAAGAAGTATGAAGTTCTTCGGCCGGCAATGAAATAGGACCGGACCCGATATTGTCATGCGAATCAAATCTGATTTTCTTGAAAATGGTCGGCATCGCCAATACCGCAATATCGCCGTAAAAAACTTCTGACCTTTGCATATCTTTTGTTTTGTCTTCACTCATCACTTTTAACTCGACTGCCAGATTGGCGTCCGTGAAATAATCGACATCAACTTCCCGGACATAAGCTTTCTTTTCTTCCCAATCCAGGATTTCAACCTGGAACTGGGTTCCCTGGTGAAGATAGATCGCCTCTTCGTGCAATAAAGTCAAAGCGCTGAAGCGGTCCATTTCCCCTATCACCCGGGTATCAGATGGAACCGACTGGTCAATGATGACGACATTTTCCTGTGAAGCTGAACGCAATGAAATATCATGTGCCGGAAAACGGTCGCTCATCCAGTGCCAGCGATCGGAAGTACGTACCAGTACACCCTGTTCCTGCAAATACTCAAGCAATTCCTGCACTTCGAATTCGCCATACATTTCATCTGACGAAAAAGGCAATTCGAACGAAGCACATTTCAAATGATCCATTAAAATAATGATATTCTCCGGATGGATTCTTGCTTCTTCCGGCGATTGATCCAGCAGATAGGAAGGGTTGTTGATGATGTATTGATCCAGTGCTGTCGACTGTGCGACATAGACGACCAAAGATTCATCCTGGCGTCTTCCGGCGCGTCCGGCTTGTTGCCATGCGCTGGCGATATTCCCGGGATAACCCGTCATGATGCAAGCCTGCAGCTGTCCGATGTCTACGCCAAGTTCCAGGGCGTTTGTTGAAACGACACATTGAATCGAGCCATCACGCAAACCTTTCTCGATCGCCCGCCGTTCGGTCGGCAAATAGCCGCCGCGGTAGCCTTTAATGGATTCATCCTGAAGCTTCATCTTGGTGATTGCCTGAAGATATGTGACAAGCATCTCGACTCTGACCCGGCTTTTGGCAAATACGATTGTCTGTATCCCTTGTTTAATCAGCAGCGTCGCCAAATCACGCACTTCAAGCACCGCACTTCTTCTGACACCGAAAGTCGGATGGATGATTGGCGGGTTGTAAAATACGATATGCTTTTTGCCGGAAGGTGCTCCGTTCTGATCGATCAGCGCATGTTGTTCATTGGTCAGCGCTTCCGCCAATTCCTTGGGATTGGCAATTGTTGCGGATGTGCAGATGAAAACGGGATTGCTGCCGTAAAATTCACAGATCCGTTTAAGGCGTCTGATAACATGTGAAACATGCGTTCCGAAAACGCCTTTATATGTGTGCAATTCATCAATAACAATGTAATGCAGGTTTTCAAACAAAGATACCCATTTTGTATGATGCGGCAAAATGGCAGAATGCAGCATGTCTGGGTTGGTCATGACGATTTGCCCCGCTTTCCGGACTTTCGTTCTGATGGCCGGAGAAGTGTCGCCGTCATACGTATAGGATAAAATCTCTTTTTCCGTTTTTTCTATCAGATCGTGAAGATCACTTTTCTGATCCTGTGCCAGGGCTTTTGTCGGAAACAGATAAAGCGCCCTCGCTCCCGGATCGTTCAGGATTTTATGAAGCACCGGCAGATGGTAGCAATAGGACTTTCCGGAAGCTGTCGGCGTGACAGCTGTATAGGATTTCCCTTCCTGGGCCAGATCGAAGGCTTCACGCTGGTGCGTATATAATTGTTCAATGCCTTTTTTTCTGAGTGCCGCTTTCAGGCTGTCGTGCATCTCTACCGGAAAATCAGCGTATCTTGCCGGTTTTTCTTCCTTCGTATGCCAATGGACGATCCGCTCCATCATATCCGGTTCTGTTTTCCATTCATCCATCAATTGAGGCAATGTTTTCTTTCTGATCATCTAGTATCGCTCTTTTCGTCTATGGCCAGCATAAAAGTCTGCAGCGTATACTGGGCCGCCTGTATGGTTTGGATAAAACGTTTCTTGCTTGTCTCCTTATAAAAACTCTGTACGAAAAATTGAGTCATCCCTTCAGCCGCTGTATCAATTTGAGGCTTATGGACATATTTCGGCCGTTCCTGCTGTATATAAAGAAGCGATTGCTCTTGCCATTGATTAATTTTACTGTGCCAATAATCGGCATAGGGTTTAACGTCCTCGTAGAAATCTGGAACTGCATCACGTTCACGCATATCAAAAAAGCGATCCTGGCATTTTCCGCATTCATCATATAATAAGGAAGAAAGTTCACGAATATTCATTTTTCAAGATCCCTCCAATGCCCTAAGTTTATCATATACGCCTATTGGAAACGACTCTGAACGAACAGACATTCTTTTTAATTGGCATTAACCTCCCTATCGGCTATCATGAATCTAGCGAAATGGAACTTTAGGGCTCATTCGTCGTCTAAATCTATGTGATATGATAAAGTAAGCGAGGTGTATCACAATGGCAATCAACTATCCGAATGGAAAGAAGTTCGTTCCGCAAAAAGAACAGCAAACGGACCCCAAAAAGAAAAAAAAGAAAAAAGATTTCTCTTTCAGCAATCGGGGTAAAACACTAGAGGATGAATTGAATGAAACGAACGACTATTATCTTCAGCTCGGGCGGGCAGTCATCCATAAAAAACCGGTTCCTGTCCAGATCGTGAGAGTCGAATATCCTTCAAGAAGCGCCGCCGTCATTAAGGAAGCTTATTTCCGTTCTCCATCCACCACTGATTATAACGGTGTATGGAACGGCAAATATATAGATTTTGAGGCAAAGGAAACGGAAAATAAAACATCGTTCCCGCTGAAGAATATACACGAACACCAAATCCATCATATGGCACAGGTTAGAAAACACGACGGATTGGCTTTCCTGATCATTCGTTTTTCTTCCCTGGATCGTTATTTCATTGTTCCATTCGAAGCATTTGAATTTTTTTGGAATAGAATGATGGACGGTGGCAGGAAGTCAGTGACTCTGGCGGAAATTGAGGAAACCGGTGTCGAATTAAAACCTGGTGCGTTTCCACGCATCGATTATTTGCCCCAGCTGCATAAATTTCAGTAGAAAGCATCCGATTAAAGCACCAGTGAAAGTGAGGAACATTTTGTGAGCGAAAAACAAATGTCGCGCGAACAGCGCAGAAAAGCAATAGAACAGCAAAAGAAAAAAGGCAAGAAAAAGAAAAACTCCACAGGCGGCTGGTTTAAACGGATCATCCTGACGATTCTCATTATTGGAGTCATCGGCCTGGTATTCGGCATCGGCCTTTTCACTTATTATGCCAGCAGTGCACCGGAACTTGATGAAGAACTGTTGCGCGATCCCATTAGCCCAACTTTTTTAGCGGCGGACGGGGAAACAGAAATACCCTATATGACAGGTGAAGACCGTGAATACGTCAACTACGAAGATATTCCGAAGCTAATGGAAAATGCGATTCTGGCAACAGAAGACAACCGCTTCTATGAACATCCCGGAATAGATATTATCCGCCTGGGTGGCGCGGTGATTGCGAACGTAACCGGCGGGTTCGGTTCACAGGGCGCCAGCACGATTACTCAGCAGGTCATCAAGAATTCATTCCTGAAAAACGACAAGACACTGGAACGGAAAGCGCAGGAAGCTTATCTGGCCTATCAGCTGGAACAGGAATATTCAAAAGAAGAAATCTTTGAAATGTATTTCAATAAAATCCTGATGTCAGGCAACACTTACGGATTTGGAACAGCTTCCGAAAATTTTTTCGGTAAGCATGTGTCTGAACTCGAATTGCACGAAGCCGCGATGCTCGCAGGTATGCCTCAAAGCCCGAATGGCTACAACCCTTTCAATAATCCGGAACGTGCAGAAACTAGAAGAAATGTCGTATTAAGCCTTATGGAACAGCACGGAAAAATTACAACCGAAGAAAAAGAAGCTGCACAGGCCATTCCAGTTACTGAAACCCTATTGCCTGAAGAACAGCGCCCTGCTCCTCCAAGCGGCGAATATACAGCATTTATGGAAATGGTCGAAAATGAAATCGAAGCCCTCGATGGAGACATCTCCCTCGATGAAGGTTTGACTGTTCATACAACTCTTAAACCCGATGTTCAAAAAGCCGTAAATGAAACGATGGCTTCTGATATTTTCTTCAACGATGAAGTACAATCCGCTTTGACGGTTGTGGATACTGAGACCGGAGCTATCCGCGCAATTGGTGCAGCACGCGAATACAGCGGAGATGTCCGCCGCAATTACGCGACATCTCGTGACCGTCAGATCGGTTCCACTATCAAGCCATTGCTGGATTATGGTCCGGCAATCGAATACCTGAACTGGTCGACGGGCAAGACTTTGGTGGATGAACCTTATTCTTATGAAGATGGTGGTAAGGAAGTTCGCAACTTCGATAACGACTACCTTGGTGAGATGACGATGCGCGAAGCTCTTTATCGCTCACGTAACGTACCAGCCGTTAAGACCTTAATTGAAGTTGGAACAAAAAATGCAAAAGAATTCACTCAGAAACTGGGTCTGAATTTTGGTGGGATTTTTGAATCTGCGGCAATCGGTTCGCCCGAAGAAAATATCAATACAGTAGAAATGGCTGGGGCTTTCGCAGCTTTTGGTAATGATGGCATCTATACGAAGCCACATACCGTAACGAAAATCGTTTTCAGGGACGGCACGACTGAACAAGTAGTAGCGCCAGAATCAGTACCGGCTATGAAAGACAGTACAGCATACATGGTTACTGACATGCTGCGAGACGTACTCAATCCAAATCTCTCAGGTGCTTCTGGAACGACTGCTGCTGTCAATGGTGTAGATATAGCAGGAAAGACCGGAACAACGAATTACTCGGCTGAAGACCTTGAAAAATACGGGCATGACAGCAGTTCTGCTCCGGACATTTGGTTCGCAGGATATTCTCCTGAGTATTCAATTTCTGTTTGGAGCGGCTATCCTTCTAAAGAAGGAGCAATGGATACTGCTTCCAATGAACGTTTATTGTCTCAACAAGTATTTAAAGACATCATGTCTAAAATCTCTTCCCCGGATGCTGGAAGATTCCAGCAGCCCGAATCGGTTGTAGAAGCAACCATTGAAGTTGGAACTGAACCACTTCAATTGGCAAGCGACTATACACCTTCAGATCAGAAGAGCACAGAATTATTCGTACGCGGCACAGTTCCTAATGAAGTATCTGAAGAATTCGTCCAGGAAGACCTGGATGCACCAACAGGTTTGCGTGCTTCCGTTGATGGATCGAATGTTGAATTGACATGGAATTATGGTGACGTTGAAGATGTGCAGTTCGAAGTTGCTGTTGAAGCTGAGGGCAACCGTTCAGTACTTACTACAATTGATGATAAGTCCTATACCTACGAAGCGCTTGAAGAAGGCCGAGCGTATACTTTCAGCGTAACTGCAGTCAAAGATGACCAGCGAAGCGATCCCGCTTCCGTTATCGTTGAAGTAACGCCGCCTGAAGAGCCGGAGGAACCGGAAGAAACTCCACCGGCAGATGAAGAAGCCCCTCCTGAAGATGAAGCTCCACCAGAAGACGAAGCCCCTCCTGAAGGAGAAGGAAATGGAGAAGGCAACGGAAATGGCGGAAATGAAGGTAACGGAGAAGGAAATGGTGATGATGGTGAAACTCCGCCGGAGGACGGCGGAGATGGTGAAGGAGACGGTGAAACACCGCCTGAAGACGGCACCGGCGATGGAGAAAACTCCAATGGCGAAGCCAATGGCGCTTCCGTCCCTCCCGCTAATGGAAATGGCAACAACGGAAATGGAAATAACGGGAATAATGGAAATGGCAACAATGAAGGCAATGGCAATAACGGTAACGAAGAATAATTACACCAAAAAAACCTTAAGCATTTTCTGCTTAAGGTTTTTTTTTCTGTTCTATTTTAATCTATTGAGAATCGCTCGTTTTGAGGCGATTTTCTTATGCATTTCATTGAATAATTCCTGGAGCTGTCGATACGCGGCAAATGTGCTGCAGTTTGATTCTACAAAAACCAGTCTTTCGTGATTATTCAGCGGTTCAATCTTTTCTTCGTCCGAACTGCATTGTTCCAATAAAGATTTATATAAAATAATTCCTTCATTCATTAATGCCGCCGGACTGCTGTTCTTATTGACATGCAGAAACCTGATGTTTTCATCCAACTTAGCCCAGGTTTCGAAAAATGGCGAAATTCTCTCTTTTTCAATTGATCTCTGTAATGTTTTCACGCTTAACCAGCCCTTTTTTCTCGCGTTTCTGCCCTTCTCTGCATCTGTCGAATAAGGGACAGATATGGCAGCCGGGATTTTGCGATTTACAATGGTAGCGTCCAAAGAAAATGATCTGGTGATGAGTTTTGGACCAATCTTCAGCCGGCGTCTTTTTCATTATGGTCTCTTCCACTTGGAGCGGCGAATCTTTCCAACGATTAAGCCCAAGGCGCTTCGCCACCCGTTCAACATGCGTATCAACTGCCAGTGCAGGGATTCCAAAAGCAACCGACACCACAACGTTTGCGGTCTTTCTTCCCACTCCAGGCAATGTCGTCAGCAAATCACGATCCGCTGGAACTTCACTGTTGAATTGATCAATCAGAATATGGCTCAATGCCTGGATGTTCTTGGCTTTATTCCGGAACAACCCGATTGAACGGATATCATCCTGAAGCTCTTCAAGCGGCACGGAGACATAATCTTCCGGTGTATGGTATTTCTTGAAAAGGTCTGCCGTCACTTTATTGACCAATTTATCCGTGCACTGCGCGGACAGCAAAGTCGCAATCAATAGATCAAACGGATTGCGGTGAATCAGCTCACAATGCGCATCAGGAAACATATGATCCATTTCCTCAAGACATAATTGCCATTCTTTTTTTGACATCATTTCAATCACCTGCTAATTCCGTTCTTCCAGCCAATTATAGAATTTCACTTTTTTTGCAGTGTTGTCTGTTGAAGGCTGAATCTGGATATTTTTTTCTCTGAAAGTTGCTGCATGTTTCGTAACTTCCGATGAAGTCTTGATATTCTTTTTCTTCCATTCGAAAAGGATGCGGTCAACATAGCGTAAACTCATTTTTTGCGAAATAACAGCTTCTTTCAATGCCATCCTGATGACCGCTGGTGTATGCCCGTCTTGGTCCATCCACATTGAAATCGTTTCAATTTCCATTGGTGAAAGAAAACGGCCGAATTCCTGTTCAAACAATTGGAATACCTGGCCTTCCATTTCTTTCTGCGAATGAACCTTCTCCTGATGTGCTTCCTTGTCGACACAATTAAGCAATCGATTCCATAAAGGCTGCAATGAGATATTTTCTGTCAGGATTTCATTTGCCGTTTCCTGTTCAATGGCAATGAACCCTTGCTGCATTAATTTCTGCAACATGGTCGTGACGCTTTTTTGAGAGCACATCATGCGTGCTCCGATTTCATCGGGAGTCGGAAATTGGTTTCCCGACTGCTGAAAAGCATGCACATGCATCAACAGCATGGCTTCCTCGTCCGAAATCTTCAATTCCTTATAAAATTGAAAAAAAAGCTGGGAAATGTGAACATTCCCCTTCTCGATCCATGTCTGAAGTCGATCTGGCTGTTTCATATCCCAACCACCTTTCTTTTTTTAATTCTTTGTTAATTCTACTAAATAAATCGTCTAGAAATCCGCTTTGGCGCTTAGGACAGTGCGAAGATTATGCTCCTGCGCACTGCTCGTCGCAAAGGAGGCGCCGCAAGTTCATGGCGCACCTTAGCTCCCGTAATAAGCCGAGAAGAACACTCGTCTTATTACTCCGCTCAGTCCATAGGCGCGCCTTTGCTGAGGTCCACTTTCTATTTAGAGAGTGAAGCACTCGAGACTCCTTTAACTCTTAGCGCAAATTTGAGCACCCACTCGGACGAAGGTCCGAGTTAGTATACTTCAATCAATACATGGCTGAAAATACGTACGTTGTTATTGACTACTGAGATATGGAGTAAAACAGCGCAGACTCCCGGGGGAATAGAAACGCAGTTGGCTTTCCAACTGTGTTTCGAGCGAAGTGGTGAGATCCACTCGGTCGAAGTGTAACGAGACCGAGTTAGCTCAGCGCGAGCCCCCAGGAAAGCAAGCTGTTTTGCGGAATATCGGCTACGTTAGATTTTTTATCCAATTTATATATTATTACGGATACAAACGGTTCAATAAACGTGGGAATGGGATGGATTCGCGGACGTGTTCTGCTCCTGAAATCCATGCTACTGTGCGCTCTAATCCAAGTCCGAAGCCGGAATGCGGTACTGCGCCGTATTTGCTGAGATCCAAATACCATGCGTAAGCAGATTCATCAAGATTATGTTCCTTGATGCGCTGCTTCATCAGCTCGTAATCGTAGATACGTTCTGATCCACCAATGATTTCACCGTAACCTTCCGGTGCTATCAAGTCGGCGCATAGAACAACGTCATCACGTTCCGGATGCGGCTGCATATAGAATGGCTTGATGCCGATCGGATAATTGATGATGAATACCGGCATGTCATAACTTTCAGCGATGGCTGTTTCGTGCGGCGCACCAAAATCGTCGCCCCATTCGATATCGTTAAAGCCGTTATCATTCAACCATTTGATCGCTTCGTCATAAGTGATGCGCGGGAATGGCGCTTTTATTTTTTCAAGTTTCGATGTATCTCTATCAAGGCGATCCAGTTCAAGCTTGCAGTTTTTCAAAACAGATTGAACGATATGGGATACAAATTGCTCCTGCACTTCAAGACTTTCTGCGTGTTCCATGAAAGCCATTTCCGGCTCAATCATCCAAAACTCGATCAAGTGACGGCGAGTTTTTGATTTTTCAGCGCGGAAAGTCGGTCCGAATGAGAATACTTTCCCTAATGCCATTGCGGCTGCTTCCATATAAAGCTGGCCAGATTGAGATAAAAATGCATCTTCCTCAAAATATTTCGTGGCGAAAAGTTCAGATGTTCCTTCAGGTGCGGAACCGGTCAAAATTGGAGGATCCACTTTGACAAATCCATTGTCATTGAAGAATTCATAAGTGGAACGAATAATTTCATTACGGATTTTCATGATGGCATGCTGTTTCCGTGAACGAAGCCACAGATGGCGGTTGTCCATCAAGAATTCTGTGCCGTGTTCTTTTGGTGTAATCGGGAAATCTTTCGCTTCATGGATCACTTCGATGCCTGTGACTGCTAATTCATAACCGAATGCAGAACGCTCATCCTCTTTTACTTCTCCCGTTACATAAAGGGATGTCTCCTGTGTTAAAGCTTTTGCTGCTGCGAAGACTTCTTCACCCACTTCAGCTTTAACCACTACACCCTGCACAAACCCTGAGCCGTCACGCAATTGAAGAAATGCAATTTTACCACTTGACCGTTTATTGGCAACCCAAGCGCCCAGTTTAATCGTTTGACCATTATATTTAGCCATTTCGGCAATTGTAATTTTTTTCATACTAGCCTCCAAGAATATGTTTTCAACTTATTTCTGCCATCTTGCTGATACGAATTTACCGATTCGTTCCACCGCTTCATTCAATGCTTCCAATGAAGTTGCATAGGATAAACGAATGGTGGATGGAGCACCAAAGCCAGAACCAGGAATGACCGCAACATTAGCTTCCGTCAGCAATGCTTCAACGAATTCATCAACTGAAGCAAAACCAGTTTTCTCCGCTGCTTCCGACACGTCAGGCAATAGATAAAATGCCCCTTGAGGACGAATTACGTTAAAACCTGGAATTGCTTCCAGCTTCGGAAAAATCTCTTCAAGCCTGCTGTCGAATGCCTGACGCATTTCTTCAACTGCTTCCTGTGGCCCGTTGTATGCTTCTATTGCAGCATACTGGGAAGTCGTTGTCGGGTTAGACGTCGAGTGGCTGGCAAGATTCGTCATAGCTTTGATTAATTTGGAATCCCCTGCCGCATAACCTATCCGCCACCCCGTCATAGAATGGGATTTGGAAACTCCGTTTACAATGATGGTGCGGTTTTTTGCATCTTCAGATAAAGTTGCAATTGAAACGTGTTCTGCCCCACCGTAAATCAGCTTTTCATAAATCTCATCAGAAATGATCAAAATATCTTTCTCGCGGCAGACTTCCGCCAATTCCTGCAGTTCCTCTTTTGAATAGATCATGCCTGTCGGATTGCTCGGTGTATTGATCATGACCGCTTTTGTACGATCGGTAATTGCTTCACTCAATTGCTGGGGTGAAATTTTATAGTTCTGGCTGGCTGTAGCTTCTATGTATACAGGCACTCCTTCAGCCAATTTCACTTGTTCCGGATAACTTACCCAGTAAGGAATCGGAATGATTACTTCATCGCCTTTATCCAGTAATACCTGGAATAGGGTATACAGAACGTGTTTTGCTCCCACCCCCACCATTACTTCAGTTGGCGCATAAGTCAATTGCTGGTCACGCTTCAATTTTTTGATGATCGCTTCTTTCAAAGCAGGCAAACCACCCGCAGGGGTGTATTTCGTCTTGCCTTCCATCATGGATTTATATGCTGCCTGAAGAATATTTTCGGGGGTATTGTAATCTGGCTCTCCTGCTCCGAGTCCGATAATATCGACTCCCTGCGCTTTCAGTTCATTGGCCTTCGCTGTAATGGCCAATGTTGTCGAAGGTGTCAATGTTTGAACGCGATTCGCTAATTTAATCAAAAGTCCTCAATCCCTTCACAAATTTAAAATCCTTTTCCAGATGGAACCATCTTCTGCAGAAACATAAACATAATTTAGTTTGTCATTTTCTGTAAGAAATACTACTTCCCAGATTGTCTTGTTTTCTTCCCTGCCCAGTTTCGTATGAAGCACTTCTTTCACTTCCATATCCTGAAGAGCGATACCGCGTGCTTCCTGTGCCGTTATCTTGCCATCAAGATGTGTTTCAGAGAGTTCCTGCCCACTTATCGGCACAAATACCGCTTTTAGTTTGCCTTCGCTGTCAGTTCCGATGACGGTTACGGATTTCTGGTCACTAGAGTAGACATAAGAACGACTGACTTCAGTGAGCAGATTTTCGTCCTTTACCTGGGTAATCGCGGTTTTTTCAACATCTGAAAAAGGTTTATTGCCTAGTATCAGGATTAAGATAGTCAGCACAATTGCCAGAAACGATAAAAATCCTGCTATAAATATGATCCATTGTTTCATTTCATCACCTGAACTTAAGTTTTATAAATCGTGAAGACCGCTTTCTCCGGGTCTTCTTTATCAAGCGCAAGGCCGAACATCAAATTATCGTGTTTTAATGTACGGTTGAGTGCATCGACCACTTTATATAAATCCGGCTGGTAAGCGACATTTACAGTGGAAAGTATTTCAATTTTCGACTCCATCTGAATGACCTTCCTTTCATTTTTCACTGCTTATTATACCAATGTTCAATATCCGTTACCATCTTTTCCAAAGACACTTTTGATACGCCTACGTCCGGAAGGGCATCCAGAAATTCCTGGCCATAGGACTTTGTTTCAATCCGGCGGTCCAAAACGATGAATAATCCCTGATCTTCTTTAGACCGGATCAGACGGCCAAAGCCTTGTCTAAGCCGCAGTACCGCTTCGGGCAATGCATAGTGAAGAAACGGATTGATGCCTTCTTTTGAAATCATTTCGGATTTCGCTTTGAAAACCGGTTCGTCAGGTGAAGTGAATGGCAGGCGAACCACTACGACTGCACGAAGCGCGTCACCTGGCACATCGACCCCTTCCCAGAAACTGTTCGTGCCAAACAGGACGGATTTCTGGAAACGCTGGAATGATTTTAATAGCCGCATGCGGCTGCCGGAAGATATTCCTTGCGCAAATAGCATGTAATCGTCCAGAAGCTGTGTGTCCTGTATCAAATCGACTGTTTTACGGAGCATATCCTGCGATGTGAATAATACAAAACAGCGGCCCTCCGTTACCAGCACTGTCCGTATGACTGCATCAGCTACTGCTTCAATGTAATCATTCTGGGAAACCTGCTGTATATCCGGCATATCTTCGATAACAAAGACTCGGGCGCCCTGATAAAAATCTTTCGGCGGTTCATATTTTGTTATGGGTACAGACTCCGGCACTCCCAATTGGCCTACGATAAAGCGTTCATTGGAAGGAACGGTCATTGTGCCGGACAGCCAGATAACCGCCTTTTGGCCGCGCAAAGGAGCCGTAACCCGTTCAATAATCGACTTTACCTCAAATGGCCGTTTATATAAAGAAAGGCTATTTGGCAAACTTCGCAGATCTCCCTCAATCCAGCTCACTTCATCGTTAATAGGGAAAACAAAGATTTCACTGAACTCCACTGCCTTCAGCATCAATTCCTGGGTCCAGTATCGCCATTCCGCAATTATCAACTTTTCTTCGATAGACTTTTCAGCAATCTTTTCCGCTTTTTGAAGAATGGTCTGAGAAAGATCTATCCACGCATTCAGCAAGCGCAGCAGTTCTGAAAAGTCATTGCTATTGTAAGGAATTTCACTTAGCAGCATTGAATTCTTTTTATGTTTGCGTGCTTTGAATTTCTCCGTGAATTCCAGTGAAAGCATGGTGCTTATTCGGTCAAAAGCAATCGTGAAGCCGATAAACAATGCATCAAGCTTGGCCATTTCAGTTGGAGTTGCAAAACCGGATTTATCAGCGGCTATTTTCAGTTTCGAATATAATTGTTTCTCTTCGGACGTGCCAATCTGGCCAAATATATACTTCCATTGGGTATATACAAAGGTTTTTTCATATTGGGAAACAGCTGCTTGTACAGTCTGATGAGCTTCATCCAGTATAACTGCACCCACATTATCCAGAAGTGACTCAGAAGAATGCGGTTGATTCAGCAGGTAGGCATGGTTGGTGACGATAATATCAGCTCTTCTTGCCTGCTCAAGCGCATATTCATAAAAATCATAGGACTTTTCTTCTCTTCCTGGCCGTCTCGTGTGTGATCGCCTGATTTTATCCAGCAATAATTGGCCTCCGCTGGAGACATTTAATTCATTTAAATCTCCGGTTGTAGTTTTTGTCAGCCAGATTAAAATTTGCATGATTGTAAACGTCTCATCGTAAGATTCGTCATCACCGTATAGAATTTCTGCAAATCTGGTGAGGTCTATATAATGGCTCAATCCTTTAATTAAAGCTATTTTGACCGGCTCACCTATGAACTTTTCTACAATACCAGCTTCATTCCACACCAGTTGATCCTGGAGATGGGTCGTATACGTACTGACCATCACCTGTTTTCCTGTTGCCAGCGCATGATTCGCTGCCGGCAATAAATAAGCGATGGTTTTACCCATGCCAGTAGAAGCTTCGATCACCATTTCGTCAGCATTATCCAGAGTTTCCTGAATCGCCGACATCATCTGGAACTGGCTTTCCCGCCGTTCAAATTTCGGGAAAACCTCATTGAGCCTTTCATTCCAATCCTTTTTCGCTTTAAACTGTCCTCGTACCGAGTTGTCCGGTAATTTTCGGGGTTTTAAGGGTATGCCGTTGAAATGATCCATCCCATTAAAATGTGACTCTCTTTTTTTTGCTGTTTCCTCATAAAGCAAGCGGGATAAGTCGGACTTCAATTGAAATGAACGCTTATGCAGCAAAGACAAGGTTTCATAAGGCAGCAGCTCGAGCTCTTTTTTGGACCGCAAAAAAAGCTCAGCAGTTGCATACGCATCATCGTCTGCCCGGTGAGCATTGCCAAGAGAGATTCCAAGATCAGCTGTAATATCCTGCAATTTATAGCTGATGGCAGTCGGATAGAGCAAGCGGGATAATTCAACAGTATCCATCGTCAAGCCATTCCATTTTGGAAGGCCGCTGCGCTGCAGCTCCTTCTGTAAAAAAGGAAGATCAAAATTTGTATTGTGAGCGACAAAAATCGCATTTTGCATTTTTTCAAAAATAATATCCGCATAAGTTTCAAAAGGCTTTGCATCTGCAACATCTGCATCAGATATGCCGGTTAGGTCCTGGATAAACATAGGAATCTTGCGTTCTGGATTTATAAATTTTGTGTATGTATCTCTAATCATGCCATTTTCAATCGTTACAATTGCCAATTGGATAATACGATCACCTTTAGCAGGGGAATGGCCGGTCGTCTCAATATCGACGACTACATATTTATCTGTGTTCATCACAATCCCTCTTTCTCAGGTGATTCTATAGAAAAGCGACAGCGCCCGTTAAGCCCCGACAAGCGCTGGAGGGCTTGGCAGTAATGGCGTTCTATGCCATTGTTGTCAAGACCGAAGCGACTCGAGGGGCTGGACCGCTGGAGTCTGGACAATAGAAAAGCGACGGCACCCGTTAAGCTTTTAAAGGCATAAGCTGAATCAGCGACGCGGCCCTGGCCTTGCAGACTTGAAAAGCGAAAACGGCCGCTCAGCTACGACAGGCTTAAGATGAGCTTCCGAAACGGCATATTTTGCCGCACAGGAAGAACAGCTTAAGTCCGAGGAGTTGGCCGTTGGAGTCTAGACACCGTGAAAAGCGCAAGCGCCCGTTAAGCCCCGTGCTCCTGCATCGCTGCGCTAGCTTCGTCGCAAAGACTTGACCTCGCTGGCCTCGGTCAAGACTTGGCCGCTGGAGTCTGGACAATAGAAAAGCGACGGCACCCTTTCCAAGCTCCATTCAAATTTGAAAAACCTTGCGTTCTTATCCTATGGAAAAATTGTAACATATCCCGTCCTTTTGCGCTTTTTAGTTCGGCTGTAAACAAGGATAATTCTTGACCGAATTTCAAATAACGCCAATGCCCATAAGAAAAAGCCCTCTTTTGGAAGGCTCTGCTTTACATGATCGTCGCTTCAGGTTCATAGCTGATGATTTCTTTGATTTTATTGGATCCATCCATGATTGCCACGGTCGGTTTATGGTCACGTGCACTGTCATCCATAATATATGCATATGACAGGATGATGACAATATCGCCTTTTTGGACGAGGCGCGCCGCCGCTCCGTTGACACAGATGACACCGCTGCCGCGTTCACCTGAAATGATATAGGTTTCAAAGCGTGCACCGTTATTATTATTGACGATATGGACTTTTTCATTCGGCAGCATGCCGACGGCGTCAAGCAAATCCTGGTCGATAGTGATGCTGCCGACATAGTTTAAATCAGCTTCCGTTACAGTAGCGCGGTGGATTTTCGAATTGAGCATCATACGAAGCATTGTCAGTTCCCCTTTATGTTAAATAGTAGATTGTCGATCAAGCGTGCTTTTTCAAATTGTACAGCTAAAGCCAAAATAGCTTCGCCTTCCACTTTTTCCGTGAGATCAGGATACGACAGCAGCTTGATATAATCAATTTCACCAGAAGTATTGGCGTTCAGATGCTGTTCCATGAGCGGAATGGGATTCTTTCCGTCCATCGCAGCTTGCTTGCCTATTTCGAGCGCTTTTTTCAAATGGGACGCCTCGGACCGCTCCTGTTCACTCAAGTAGACATTGCGCGAGCTTTTTGCAAGACCATCCGGCTCCCTGACTGTTTCGACACGCCGAATTTTTAGCGGGAAATTGAAGTCCTCGACAAGTGACTCGATAATAGCTAATTGCTGTGCATCTTTCTGGCCGAAATAAGCACGGTCAGCCTGAACCAGATGAAAAAGTTTAGTAACCACTTTCAGTACACCGTCAAAATGGCCGGGGCGTGACTTCCCGCATAATTGATCTGCCAGTCTGCCGGCTGATATCGCAATGGCAGATTCCCTTGGATACACTTCATCAGCTGAAGGAGCAAAAATCACATCAGTTCCCGCTGTTTCAGCCAATTGCTTATCCCGTTCCATATTTCTCGGATAGCGTTCAAAATCTTCATTGGGCCCGAATTGTGCAGGATTCACAAAAATGCTCATTAGCACCGCATCATTTTCCTTTTTTGCTGTTTCGACAAGCTTGATATGCCCTTCATGCAAAAAACCCATGGTAGGCACCAGGCCGATACTTAAACCGGCATCCTTTTTTCCCTGAACCCAGTTTTTGAGCTCTTCAATTGTTTCGATGGTACGCAATACTTCCCTCTCCTTCCCGGAAGAAAGCCGCATATAAAAAGCCCCTCCGCCAGAAATGGGCAGAAGGACAGAAAATGTTTGACTTCATTTCTTCCGTCCCTGTCATGCAATAGATCAAGGCAGATTCATAGGTTTTTAAGTTATTGATCGTTTTGCCGGTGCAGTTCTTCAGAAGATACTGCCCGTTAAAAACACTATAGCAGAAGATGATGTATAAAAACAATTATCATTTATCCATCTCGATATCTGCCGAGTATATGCCGTGCAGCTTGCCGTCAGCCGTTCGGAGCTGGAGAACTCCATCATCCGTAATACCTTCTGCAATGCCTTCCAGCGTTTCTCTCGCCATGCGTGCGCGAACCTTCTGACCAATTGTTGTGGAATAGCTTTCCCACATCAGTTTCAAAACGCCAAAGCCTTCTTTGATATAAATTTCTGTATATTGTTCCAGATAAAACAGAATGGAACGGACCAGTTCCTGGCGGCTGACATGTTTGCCGGTCTCCATTTTCAGGGAAGTAGCGATATTCCTTACTTCTTCACTGAAGTCACCGGCTTCCTGATTGGCATTCAAACCGATTCCGATAATCAGCGCCTGGATACCATCAGCATCTGACTGAAGTTCAGTCAAAATGCCGGTGCATTTTTTGCCATTCACCAAAATATCATTGGGCCATTTGATATCCGGTCTTAAATCCGTCACTTCCTCAATTGCCCTCACTACAGCCACTGCTGCAATCAATGTGAATTGAGGTGCGCGCTGTACTGGAATATCCGGGCGCAGGATGATGCTCATCCATACGCCTTTGCCGTATGCAGAATCCCACTTCCTCGCCATTCTGCCGCGCCCGGCTGTCTGTTCTTCGGCTAATACAGCCGTTCCGTGTGGTACTCCAGTCTGAGCCAGCTGATGGGCAATGATTTGAGTGGACTCAGTTGAAGATGTATATTCAATTGTTTTACCCAGCAGCTGCGTTTTAAGAAGCGGCTGTATCGTGGATGCTTCCAGTGAATCAGGAATATTTGACAGTACATAACCTTTCTTTTTGACCGAAGTTATTTCGTATCCTTTTTCCTGCAGATCTTTAATATGTTTCCACACAGAAGTTCTTGATATGCCGAACTCATCAGCCAGTTGCTGGCCGGATACAGGTTCCCCGGAAGCTTCCATTAAACGTTGCGCCAGTTTATTTGTCACGGTTATATTCATCGAAGAACCATTCCTTTATCTTGTCTTTCTCATTTTCCAATTCACCACAGACAACCCGCCGCTCGATAACACCAAGAGCATCTTTCAGCCACGGCCCTGCCTTCTGCCCGCTCCATTCCATCAGGTCACGGCCGTTTACCGCAAGGTCTGATTTCGATTGGACCGGAAGCCTGCTTTTTTGAACAGCAGGATTTTGCTGTTTTTGCATCAAGCCAGCTGCAAGTTCCAGCTGCCGAAGCGTATAACTGTAATAGGTCCACTGGTTCCAATATTCCAGTTCTGCAGCTTCCAGCGCTTTAGCGACCGCCGTTTTTTCCTCATTGGATAATTTATAAGAAGCTAAAGCTGAAGCATCCTTTTTGCTGTGCCACAACGCAAACAGCCAGCCGCTTAACGGGTCGCCGCTCGGTTTGAAGTCCTGCCAGTCTATGCGGAATAAATCACCTGATGGCAGCTGATCGGCCAAGCCGGAATAAAGCAGATAGTTGATGCTGCGTGCTGCATGTTGATTGGCCATTATTTTGTCCAGTTCAATTTTTATGCGTTCAACAGCGACCGACCGAATCAGCGAAGCATTTCTTTTAATTGCTGCAAGCGTCTGTTCATCGATAGAAAAATCCAACTGCCCTGAAAACCTCACTGCCCGCAGCATCCGAAGAGCGTCTTCCTGAAACCGTTCTTCCGGTTCACCGACAGCCCGTATCAATTTTCCTTCCAAATCCTGTCGGCCGCCAAATATATCCACAAGTTCCAGCTCTTCAGTCATAGCCATGGCATTGATGGTAAAATCACGGCGTTTTAAATCTTCTGCCAACGATTTTACAAATTCAACCCTATCAGGCCTCCTGTTATCGGTGTAATCACTTTCCGTCCTGAAAGTCGTGACCTCAACTCCTGTACCGTTGATTAATACCAGAACTGTTCCATGCTGAATGCCGGTATCTACTGTTCGACCGAAAATCTCTTTGACTTGCACTGGTTCTGCAGATGTGGCGACGTCAAAATCCTTCGGGTCTTTTCCGAGAAGAAAATCCCGCACCGCACCGCCTACCAGATAGGCTTCAAAACCGGAGGATTTCAGTTTCTTGATAACTTCAATCGCCGTCTTCATCATTGATCACCTTTGTTCAATAACCGTTCATAGATATTCTCGTACTCCTTCAAAATTCTGCTGGAATGAAATTTAGACGCTACAGTTTCGATTGCTCCCGCTCTTAATCGTGCCCCGATTTCATCATCACTCAATAATTCAACGCCATGCAGTGCAGCTCGTTCTGTATCTCCGAGCTCTACTAGATAGCCATTTTTACCGGATTCTATAATCTCCGGAATCCCGCCTATATTTGTTCCGATTCCTGGTACGCCGCATGCCATTGCTTCCAGCATGACAAGGCCAAAAGCTTCTTTTTCTGAAAGCAAGAGCTTCAGATCGCTGACATTATACAATTCGGATAAATTATCCCTTTTACCAAGGAATAATACATGTCCATCCATTTTCAACTCTCTAACTTGTTCCTGGATCCTGCTCATTTCAGGTCCATCGCCAACCAGTAGCAATTTGCTCTTCACTTTTTGCCGAATCCGGTAGAATGTATCGACAACATCCCCAACCCTTTTGACTTTCCGGAAATTGGAAACATGGATGACCACTTTTTCATTTTCCTGAATGCCGAGTTCGTTCTTTAAAGAGCCTGCATCTTTTACGTGATAATCCCGTTCATCTACAAAATTATAGACAGTTTTAATCGTTTGATCAGGATCGATCAAATCATAGGTCTGGTCGCGCAATGAATTGGACACGGCCGTCACTACATCTGATTTTTCAATTCCGTAACGGATCGCTTCTTTTAATGAAGAATCCGAACCCAGAACGGTAATGTCCGTGCCGTGTAATGTAGTGACAATCCCTATGTCTGATCCCGCCATATGGCGGCCAAGAATTGCACATACAGCATGCGGGATTGCGTAATGGACATGCAACAGATCCAAGTTTTCATTTTTGATGACTTCCGCTATCTTGGTCGCCAATGCGATATCATAAGGGGCATATTGGAACACCGAATAGGAATTGACGTCCACCTGATGGCTGAATACATTTGAATACATTCGGTTCAGCCTGAATGGCGTGCTTGATGTAATAAAATGGACTTCGTGCCCTTTTTCTGCAAGCAGCTTCCCCAGTTCCGTCGCAACAACACCCGAGCCGCCTACAGTCGGATAACACGTGATGCCTATTTTCATTTTCCGCATTTCTGACACTCCTATCCTCTGCGCTCCCTGATTAGGCGCCAATCAACAAAGCCTTCCTTCAATCCTTTTAACAGGACTTCCGCTGTTCCCATATTAGTTGCGAGCGGTATATTATAAACATCGCAAAGACGGATCAATGCGGTCACATCAGGTTCATGCGGCTGAGCAGTCAGCGGATCACGGAAAAAGATAACCATATCCATTTCGTCCTGGGCAATCATTGAGCCGATCTGCTGGTCGCCTCCAAGTGGTCCTGAGCGGAATTTATGTACCGAAAGCCCTGTTTCATCAATGATGCGCTGTCCGGTTGTACCTGTCGCATAAAGCGAATTCTCCGTTAATATCGGCAGATAGGCAATTACAAACTGAATCAGATCGTCTTTCTTTCGGTCATGCGCAATTAACGCGATTTTCATGCCATCTTCCCCTTTAGTCGATTATATTTTCCAATCCATAAACCAGATTCTCCAGTTCCATCACTTTGTTGATGGACAAAGCAACACCCGACATAAATGAACCGCGATTGAAAGAATCATGTCTGATAGTCAAAAGTTGGCCATCCCCGCCCAATAGCACTTGCTGATGCGCCACCAGCCCTGGCAATCTGACACTATGAATGCGCATGCCATCGTAGTTTGCCCCTCTTGCTCCAGCTATGGTTTCTTTTTCTTTTGGATGTCCCTGATTATGGGTTTTCCGGTTGTCCGCTATCAAACTTGCCGTTTTCATGGCGGTTCCGGAAGGCGCATCCAGTTTTTGATCGTGATGCATCTCAATAATTTCGATATCAGGCAAATATTTTGCTGCCTGTTCTGCAAATTTCATCATCAGGACAGCCCCTATGGCAAAATTCGGTGCAATAATGCAGCCGATTCCATGTTCTGCTGAATAAGCCGACAGCTCTTTTAGTTCTTCATCCGAAAATCCAGTAGTGCCGACAACCGGTCGGATTCCAAGCTCCAAAGCTTCACGGGTGTGCTGGTAGACCGACTCTGGAGAAGTTAAATCCACGAGCACATCCGGTTTGGTTTTATTAGACAGTTCTGTTAAGTCCATAAATATCGGAACTGTAAACGTTTGTGGAAATAACTTTGTGTCCGCTAGTGTTTCCCCGATTTCCTTATAATCCAGAACAGATACCAGTTCCATATTCTGGTCCTTCATAATCGTATATACTGCCTCTTGCCCCATTCTTCCGCGAGCTCCAGCAATTGCCACTTTAATTGTCATTAACTCTCATCCTTTCTTGTCCACCGATTTTTATCCCTGATATTGAACTTTTCCAAAACTTTATCGTGGGCTTCAGCAAGATCAATATCCAATGAATTCGCCATAGTGATCAGTACAAAAAGCAAATCACCCATTTCTTCGGATATGCTTGCTTCCGCTTCGCTGGATTTCTTTTTCTTTGGTCCGTATACATGATTTACTTCTCTTGCCAATTCACCCAGTTCTTCTGTTAACCGTGCTATCATTTCAAGGGGAGTAAAATAACCTTCTTTGAACTGAGAAATATAGTCATCAACGTCCTGCTGTAGTTCTTTCATTGTTTTTTCCTGTGCCATAGTTTCACACTCCTGTTTTAATCGTAAAGAAAAGGGATGATGTTGTCAAAATCCTGTCTATAACCCATAATACAAGAGTTGAGTTTAAAGGAAGGAGTGAATTTGTATGAAAAATCTTCAAATGAAAAACATTTTCTTTATTTTATTAGGGGCAGCTATTTACAGCTTCGGTTTTGTTCATTTCAATATCCAAAATGAACTGGGCGAAGGCGGGTTTGCAGGAATAACGCTGATCTTATATTTCCTTCTTAACTGGGACCCTGCATTGATGAACCTTTTGCTGAATATCCCCGTGTTCTTTGTCGGCTGGAAGCTGCTGGGAAAAAAAGTCCTCTTATATACTATTATTGGCACAGTGGCTGTATCAGTGTTCCTCAAAATCTTCCTGGTTTATGAAATTCAGATCGACCTGCAAAATGATTTATTCCTCGCTTCGCTGTTTGCTGGTATTTTCGTGGGAGCTGGGCTCGGAATCATTTTCCGATACGGAGGAACTACTGGGGGCGTGGACATTATCGCACGGCTTGTGCAGAAATATGTAGGCTGGAGTATGGGTAAAACCATGTTTTTATTCGATGCTACTGTCATTCTTCTGTCGTGGCTTGCTTTTCTTGATAACCGGTCAATGATGTATACCCTTGTCGCTGTCTTCGTTGGTGCACGCGTTATCGATTTCATGCAGGAAGGTGCATACTCAGGTCGTGGCGCTTTAATCATCTCCAATTCACAGGAAGAAATTGCAAGCCGTATTGCAATTGAAATGGACCGGGGAATCACGATTCTTCGCGGTTATGGCCATTTTTCAAAAGAAGAGCGTGAAGTACTGTATTGTGTAGTTGCAAGAAATGAAATCGTCCGACTGAAAAACATCATCAATGAGGTGGACCCGCATGCCTTTGTTTCCTTAATCGAAGTCCATGATGTTATGGGTGAAGGATTTACCCTGGATGAGCAGAAAATGCCATTAAGTTAATAAAATAATGTCTTCAATTGCTCCTGAAAACACAAAAACCGTCCCGATGATATCATCGGGACGGTTTTTAATGTCTTATGAACGATTCATGCTTGTATAGATCAGCAACAGGCGAGCAAGTTCCAACACGGCAACCGCTGTAGCAGCTACATAAGTCATCGCTGCAGCGTTCAATACTTTTTTTGCATGTGGCTCTTCTTCGTTGCGGATAATATTAGCTGACAGTAATTGGTCCATTGCCCGGTTGGAAGCATTGAATTCAACCGGTAATGTGATGATCTGGAAAATAACACCCATTGCCAGAAGGACAATACCAATCAGCAAAGCTCCACTGAGTTGTGCAAAGAAACCGATCATAATGAACACCCACGACATATTGGATGAAATATTTACGAGCGGCACCAAGCGATGACGCAGGCGCAGGAAAGAATAATCTTCCGCGTCCTGTATTGCATGCCCTACTTCGTGAGCCGCTACTGCTGTGCCAGCTACAGAAGCTTCATGAAAATTATGACTTGAGAGCGCGACAGTTTTTTTCATCGGGTTGTAGTGGTCACTTAACATCCCCCGACTTTCAATCACTTTAACATCGTAAAGGCCATTTTGATCCAAAATCATTCGGGCAACTTGTTCTCCGGTATGTCCGGAGGTCGAACGCAGTTTTGAATATTTGCCATACGTTTTCTTCAATTTAAATTGAGCCCATAAAGGCAGGATTAACAGGACTGCAAAATAGATGAGGTATGAACCTAAGCCCATGATGATTTAACATCCTTTCTTTACTATCTGTTACCCCTATTTTACTTGGTTTGGTCAGTGTTGGTCAACTCAAACGCCGCGGGTTTATTAAGCCATGCAACGAATAAGGCAAATGAAATGCAGGCAATCGACAGCCAGAAAGTAAAGTATCCGATCTGGTCGCTATACTCTGCTAAACTGCTGTAAATCGGCATCTGGCCAAAGACATAATCGATAACATCATTATGCAATGTCCAGACCGCTGCCAGTGCTGCCGCGAACCAGCCGAAGCGGTAATGGTCTATATACAGAACTGCCTGCAGCGCCATTGCGAAATGGGAAAACACCAGCATCCACCCGAGCCAGCCGATGTCTCCGGTCTGCCATAATGTAAGAAGATTCATAACCACAGCCCATAAACCGTATTTGATCAAGGTAATGAAAGCGAGCGCTTCAATCAGACTGCTTCTTTTTCCAATCATCCAAAGGCCTAATACGATTGTAAAGAAAAGGCTGGCAGTAGGACTGTCGGGCACAAATATTAAGTATTTCGGTTCTGTTATGGCCAATTGCCAGCCATACCATATGTAGCCGTAAATGGTTCCTGCAAGATTTATAATAAACAATAATAGAAGGAATGGCTTGAACATCAGCCAGGCAGAAATTTTGTTTACAAAGGAAAGCATTTAATTTCTTCCTTTCAAGATAGCAAAAAAGAGCCGGTTTCCCGGCTCTTTTTCTAGTATGTTATTCTGCTTCCAGGCCTGAGATAAACTCAGCCATAACTTGCAGGTCTTCTTCTGTACCATCCCAAGATGGCGGCATTGACTGTACTCCGCCTTCTTCGATACCATTAACAGCTATTTCAGCGATTTCTTCTGGAGAAAGACCAGTTCCTACTAGTGTAGGTCCTACAGCCCCTTCCAAATTATCACCGTGACAGCTGATACAAGCGGCTCCGGCATAGATTTCATAACCTGGTGCAGTAGTATCGATTTCAACTTCCTCCGTAATTTGACCTTGAGCTTCTGCTGCTTCCCAGTCGTGGTTAGCTACAGATTCCCAAGTCAGGAAGATGATTGAAGCGATTGCAAGAAGCATAAATCCTGTTGGAAGTGGCCTTTTTGAAGGGCGTCTTTCCGGACCACGATCCAAGAATGGAGCCAGAGCCAGAGCCCCAAAAGCAAGACCTGGAATAATGATGGCACCTACAATATTGAATGGGCCTGAAGCAAATTCGTATTTAAGTAATTGATATAAGAATAAGAAATACCAGTCTGGCAATGGAATATATGCCGTATCAGTCGGATCCGCCTGACCTTCAAGAGGCGACGGGTGAGCGACAGTCAAAAGCAGATAACCAATCAAGAAGACTGCCCCAATCATCCATTCTTTCAAAAGGAAGTTTGGCCAGAAAGCTTCTGTCTTGCCAGGGTATTCGGAATAATCCTTCGGGATATTCGGTTTGCGATGTTCCATACCTGGTACGCGCGAATCCCCTACAAATTTCATCCCTTTTCCGCGATGCATAGTGTCCCCTCCTTTAAAAATCCGTTAAGCCGCACTGTTTACAGCGGGCCTGAAATACCCTGTCTCCGAATCATGATAAAATGCGCCGCAAGCAACCCAAGCAAAGCAGCAGGCAAGAAGAATACATGAATAGCGAAGAATCGGGTCAAGGTTTGTGCACCAAGAATCGTTGAATCCCCGGCAAGCAATACTTTGATCATACCACCAACCAATGGAACAGACGCAGCGATTTCGATACCAACTTTAGTTGCAAACAATGCTTTCATATCCCATGGAAGAAGATATCCTGTGAAACTCAATCCAAGAATAACACCGAAAAGCAAAACGCCGACAACCCAGTTCAATTCACGCGGTTTTTTGTATGAACCTGTGAAAAATACGCGAAGCGTATGAAGGAAAATCATTACTACTACTAGAGAAGCTCCCCAGTGGTGCATACCGCGCACAATTTCTCCGAATGCTACTTCATTCTGAAGATAATAAACCGACTGCCAGGCATTCTCGATATCTGGTACGTAATACATAGTTAAGAACATACCGGATAAGATCTGAATTACCGTGATGAAGAACGTCAATCCCCCAAAACAATAAACGAATGCTGAAAAGTGGTGTGCGGGGTTTACGTGTTCCGGTACTTCATGGTCCGCGATATCACGCCAGATCGGCGTAATGTCCAGACGCTCATCAACCCAATCATATAACTTGTTTAGCACTGGTGTCGTACCCCCTAACTATTAAACTAATGTGTTTGGTCTTACTGCGCCGATAGCTACATAGCCATCTTGTTCTTCAACAAGATATTCATCCAGCGGCCCAAGCGGCGGCGTTCCTGCGATATTCTGTCCATTTTTCTCATAACGTCCAGCGTGGCATGGGCAGAAAAATTGCGTTGGGTGTTCCGGATCACCGGCCCAGTTGACAGTACAGCCCAAATGTTTGCAGACTGGTGACAGCGCGATTAATTTATCGCCTTCTCTGTATACCCAAGCTGAATTTGTTACTTCTGATACATACCATGCATCCGTTTGTTCAAATGTAAAGTCGACACGCACTGGTTCTTCAGTGATATCTTCCGCGCGCTGATCTGTCAATACGAAGTCGCCTCCATCCTTCTGCTGAAGAACCGGGTCAACTGCAAAACGAACCATCGGCATTAGCATCCCTGCTGCCATGAATCCGCCGACTCCTGTTAATGTGTAGCCTAAAAATTGACGTCGTGATACACGATTGTTACTCATCCTTTTCCCCCCTCTAACATTCAAGGTCAGTCCAATGGACATACTCATTCAAATATAATTACTAGGACAACCTAATGATATATCAATCGAAAGTGCAGGTCAATAATGCTGTGAAGCTAAAAGCCAGTTTGTGAACATTTCATGAAGCTTATGACCACTCCTTCAAAAATAACGGGAGCACTTGCCGCAACTGATCTTCCATGACTGATTGCTTAAAGTTCCTGTCCATATGCTCGGTCGGAATAGCCGGCAGCCATAGGACATTCTTCAATTCTTCGACCGAACGCCATTCAGCATCCGTGGTCATATAGAAAACATGTTTAAAATCAGCTTTTTTCATTTCAATTGATAGTTCATTTGATAACCGTAGTCTATCTGTGCTTTTTGCATACGCGACGGGTGGAAACAGCAGAATCCGGCCTTTGAATTGTTTTTCCAGCAGGGCTGTAAGTGATTGAAGATATTCCGAGGCACCAGCACTGGACTTTAATCCCGCCTCGCTCAGATCCAATTGGAGCAACGGCACCACAGCTGTATCCACATAATCTTTTTGGCTTAAGTACTGGTCCATGTCTTTGCCGATAAAATGCATGAAATTTACTCACCCTCCATTTTTTTGATCACTTTTATATTATGCAGCAAGGATGACAGTTCGAAGAATCTTTCTTTGTCATTGGCATCAAGAGCTTCGTCGATCTGTTTAAGAATCGATTCCTCCTGGAAGGAAGACAAGCTGTCTGCCAGGATTTCTTCTGCCAGCTTACGGTCCTGGGCATTGATCGTTTCATCCAAAGGTATATAGGGGTTTTCTTCCAGAACCGATAGATAGAGCGGTTTTGGGGGACGATTCGGGAAATTCAATTGCAAATAAAGATCCTGCTCCGGGTTCAACCGCAAATCATGAAAAGATTTTTCAGCATCAGCAGTCATTAAATTGCCTTTATAGAAACGAAATGGCAATTCTTTCGATTCTGTCGATGACATGACCATTGCACGAGGACAATAATGCGCGTCTTCCACGAAATGTGTCTTTTCAAGCAACTCATCATTGCTGAGCATATAATTTAAAATCCAAATGCATTCCCTGCGTTTCATTTTATATGATTGAAGAAACCATCGCACAAACTGCTTTTTATCTCCAACCGAGATTGAAGCGGTCATGATAACTCTCCTTTCATTCAAAAGATTGCTGCATATCCAGCCATTCTTGGTTGTCAGGATCCAAAACCTGGAGCTCTTTCAATATTTCAAGAGCCCGGTCTCTTTTTCCTTCTTCAACAAGGAAGCGAACATATTTCCCAAGAAAATCTGGATCTTCACGAAATGCCGGATAAGCCATGTCGAAATATACCGCAGCCTTTTCAAACTGTTCGGTGCGTTCATAAGCTTCCGCTACTATCGGATACAGCCCTGCCCAGTCGTCTCCGCTTGCCACAACCGCCTCCACCAGTTCCAGTACTTCTTCATCCATTTCTTTCGAGTTGAAATAAGACGCCAGGGCAAATATCGCTTCCATATATTCGGGGTCAAGTGCAACCGCCTGCCTGAGGTTCTCGACGCCTTCTTCTGTATTCCCCAGCTTCAGCGCCAGTTTGCCGGCAAAGAGGTATAATTCCTTGTCAAATTCGTCTCTTTTCAAACCTTCTTTTATTGCAGCATAGGCAGCTTTATAGTCTTCAGCCATATTGAGGCTCTGAGCCTTCAATAAATAAGCTGAAAAATAATCAGGATCAAGAACAATTAATTCATCCAGCCGCTGCACAGCTCTGTCATATTGCTGCGTCTGAAATGCAGCAACAGCAGCCCCAAAAAGGACGTCCGGCTGCATTTGCTCCTCAAGTGCCTCTTCATAATATGGGAGCGCCTCTTCGTATGCGGCACCTGCACTATAAACTTCTGCCAGACGTTCCGATATATGAACGCCTTCAATTACAACACCGGCAGATTTCAAGTCCTGGTAAATTTTAGCAGATTCCAGATACCTTCCGGAATCCAGCAGCAATTCCGCTTTAGCCTGCATAAGAAGCGGTTCATCAGGCAGTAGACCAATGGCTTCGTTCAGCCGGTTTTCAGCCGCTTCCATTAAGCCCTGCAACTGAAACAAATCTGCAAGCGTCACGAGCGCTTGAGTATAATATTCATCGTCCTTCGGAATTTCCATCAAAAGGTTTAAAGCCTCATCTTCCCGGTCTGCCTCGATCAGCAGATTCGCCCTGTCAATTTTCAACTGGCTTTCTTCCGGAAAGAGATATTCAAGATGCTCCAGTACTTTAATGGCTTCTTCCACAAACCCTATTTCTCCAAGCCATTCAGACAACCCATATTGTTCGTCGGGATCGCCATCCAGTAAATAGGAATCCAGCAAAGCGTTAACCTTGCCCATATCCCCCAGCTCTACAGCTTTTTGAATCTCTTCTACAGTCGCCATACAATCACCTATTCTTTCAATTTCCTACTTCCATCCTACACGATACGCTGTTTATAGCATAATAAAAACCCCCCCGAAGGAGAGTCAGACAATCAGTTTATTCAGATGTTCAAAAAAGCCTGGATAAGACACTGCTATGCAATCGGGATCATCAATTGATACCGAACCGTCGGCTGCCAGCGAAGCAATGGCTGCCATCATTCCCAGCCTGTGGTCGCCGTATGTTTTCATATCTGCGCCACTTAGCGGAGTTGGGCCATTAATGATCATGCCATCCTCAGTAGCTGTGATGTCAGCTCCCATTTTGGATAATTCATCGACCACGGCCGTAATTCTGTCGGTTTCTTTAACACGCAGCTCTTCAGCATCTTTTATAATGGTTGTGCCTTGGCACTGGGTGGCAATCAAAGCGATAATTGGAATTTCATCAATCAGCCTAGGAATCAGTGGGCCGCCAATTTCAATTCCCTTTAACTGCGAAGAGCGGATCAGCAGATCAGCAGAGCGTTCTCCTTCGGTTTCGTTTTCACGTATTTCATAATCTGCTCCCATTTGGTCTATCACGTCAAGAATTCCTGTCCTTGTCGGATTTGTCCCGACGTTCTCCAGGCGAATCTCACTTCCTTCTGTCACCAGCGCTGCAGCTATAAAGAAGGCAGCAGAAGAAATATCTCCTGGGACTTTGACGTGGCGGGCCGACAGGGTTTGTCCCCCTGCCATTTCGATAATATTTTCGTTCCTTTTTATATCCGCACCAAAATGGCGCAGCATAATTTCCGTATGGTCTCTTGTCGCGACCGGTTCTTCGATAATCGTTTTGCCGTTTGCATTCAAGGCTGCCAGTAAAATGGCCGATTTCACCTGTGCACTGGCAACCGGCAGTGTATAATTAATCCCGGTCAGCCGAGTTCCTTGAATTGCCAATGGGGTGAACTGGCCACCCGAACGCCCGCGTATATCAGCGCCCATCAATCGAAGCGGATCGACAATCCTTTTCATCGGGCGCTTGGCAATAGATTCATCGCCGGCTGCAACAGAATGGAATGAGGTACCAGCCAGCAGCCCGAGCAGCAGCCGGGTGGTGGTTCCCGAATTTCCGGTATCCAAAACAGCATCCGGTTCTGTCCATCCATCGATTCCTTTGCTATTGATTGTAACCTGATTGCCATCCAATTTGATTTCTACGCCGAGTTTCCGAAAACAGCTGATAGTGCTCAGGCAATCAGCGCCAAGTAAAAAGCCTTCCACTGTGGTCTTTCCTGAAGCTATCGCACCGAACATGATGGAACGGTGGGAAATCGATTTATCACCCGGCACCTGGATAGTGCCGTTCAAAGAAGGTTTTTCATAATTTAATTTCGTCGGCAACATACGTTCCTCCCCTCAGGAAATATAAACATCGTACACAGTTCGTTCTGCAATGCATTCCTTCGCCTTTTCCCGATCCTCAGCTGTCTGAAAACTGATCACCAAAATCCCGAACACGTCTTCCCGGGTTTCCAATATTCTCAAGTTTACGATGCTGATCTGCGCTTCTGCAAGATATCCGGTCAACTCGGAAATGATTCCCGGAACATCGGGGATATCGACATAAAGATCGAATATGGAATACATGGCCCCATGCCCGGCTATCGGCAATTGATCCCTGACAGACTTAGCTTTTTCGAAATATTGGCGAATCGGCTCTTCTTCGTTAACTTCCAGAAGATTTTTTAATTTTATCATTTCCTCTATCCATAAATTCAATTGGGCTGTGATCATTCCATTATTTTGTGTAGTGATGTCCCTCCACATGGTTGGATCCGAAGAGGCGATGCGGGTTATATCGCGGAACCCTCCGGCTGCAAGCTGCTTTGTAAAGGGATATTCCTGTTCCCTGTCGAGCTGATGGACGAGCGAGGCAGCAATAAGATGTGGAAAATGGCTGACAATCGACGTCATATGGTCATGCTCTTTTGCTGTCAGCACCTGAATTTTCGCTTTTGTTACAGAAAGAAGCTCTTTCATCTTCTCGATATGCGCATCAGCAGCCAATCGCCCTGGAGTCAAAATATAAAAAGCATTCTCAAAAAGCACTTCTTTTGCTGCTTCCACTCCACTTTTATGTGAACCGGCCATTGGGTGCCCACCGATAAAAATGTACTTTAAATTAGCCGCAGCTTCCATTATTTCCATTTTAGTGCTGCCGGTGTCACTGATGATCACGTCATCCTTTAACTTCCAGTACTGGCTTTGTTGAAGTAATTTTTTTGCAGCGCCGACGGGAGTCGCCAAAATGATGAAATCCGCTTCGGCCGCAGCTTCCTCAAGAGATAATGCTGCATGATGGATAATCCCCATTTTATATGCCTTTCGGACAGTTAATGCATCCGCGTCGTATCCGAATATTACCGCATCGCCATGTCTCATCAAGGCTTTTGCCAATGAACCGCCGATCAAACCCAGTCCGATAACAAGAATGTTCTTTTTCACCGTTCTTCCACCTTGCTGTCTTTTAACAGATCCGGCCGCAATTTGACTGCATCATTCATGTAAATATGGTGAATATCTTTTTGGCCCACTGCTGTATTGACGTGCATCATGACACGTATGCACAATGGCATACTGCCTGGAACGTCCATTTCATGCGTACACATGACAGGGACGTACGTCCAATTTTCAATTGTCCGAACAGCTTTTGCTGGAAACGCAGAAGAGATATCGGTAGTGGTAGATATCACCACTGAAGCTACGTGTTCCGGATCAACAAGGTTCTGTTCAGCCATTTCTAGCACAAGTTTTCTTGTTTCAGTCAGGATTTCTTCCGGACGATCGGCAGAAACAGTAATTGCCCCCCGGATGCCTCGCATCATCATATATGCATCTCTCCTATCTTTGAACGTAATGCGTCGTAGGCTTTTTCTGCCTCTTTCTCATCAATTGTCGCCATAAAAGGGCGGCCCGTTTCTTTCAGCAGCACGAAGTTCAATAAACCTCCGGATGACTTCTTATCTTTTTTCATGATTCCAGCCAACTTCTCAAAACTGAAATTTTCGAGTAATCCAAGTGGATAGCCGTTGAAAAGGCACCACTCAAGAAATTCAGGCAATTTTCTATGCCCTGACAATTCCAGTGCATATGCCATGCCGATTGCGACTGCCTCGCCATGAGTGATTTTTCCATAACCCGACAATGCTTCGATTGCATGCGCCAGCGTGTGTCCGAAATTCAAGAATTTTCTTACACCGCTTTCAAATTCATCTTCCTCGACAATGGCCGCTTTGACAGCAATCCCCCGCTCCAGATTCACAGCCAATTGCTCTTTGCTCATCTCCTGGAGGTTTTTAACTGCCAGCAACTCCAGCAACCAGTTTTCATTTGAAATAAAAGCGTGTTTTATGACTTCCGCCATTCCTGACCTAATTTCCTTGTCAGGCAATGTTTCCAGAAAATACGTGTCATATATTACCGCGGCAGGCTGATGGAATGTACCGATCATATTTTTGCCTAAAGCGTGGTTGATTGCCGTTTTTCCGCCTACAGCGCTGTCATGCGCCAAAATTGTCGTCGGAATTTGGATGTAAGATATTCCCCTCATAAAAGTGGAGGCGACGAAACCAACGAGGTCTCCTGTGGCCCCTCCACCAAAAGCCAGCAACAGGGACTTTCTGGAGAAATCATTTTCCAATAAAAAACTTTGGCATTCCATAAAAGTTTCCATGGATTTTGATTGTTCCCCTGCCGGTATTTCTTTGACGGCCAATTTATCTGCAAGATTCAAACTTGCTTTAAGGTGGTCAAGGTGAAGCGCGGCCACTTGTGCATCTGCGATGATGGCAATTTTGTCTGCATCGGCAAGCAGTTCCCGGTAGCTTTCATCAAATGCGTTTAAAGCACCCTGGCCTATGTAGACTTTATAAGGATTAGCTGCTTCTACAGTCAGCATAGTCATAGAATCAGTACTCCTTTGTATATGTCAGATAATCAGCGATATTTGCCTGCAGCCTCGGCAATTGGTCGGCGTCGAATTGTTCAAGCAATGCGTTTGCCACTTCCCAGGCCACCACATGTTCCGCCACTATGGAAGCTGCAGGAACAGCGCAACTGTCAGAACGCTCAATACTGGCCTGGAAAGGTTCCTTCGTTTCAATATCGACGCTTTGAAGCGGCTTGTATAATGTAGGGATCGGTTTCATGACACCGCGGACGACTATCGGCATCCCGGTCGTCATACCACCTTCAAAACCACCCAGGTTATTTGTTTTGCGTGTATAGCCTTCAGCTTCATTCCATAATATTTCATCGTGGACCTGGCTTCCCGGTTTACGCGCCATTTCAAATCCCAGACCGAATTCGACTCCCTTGAATGCATTGATGCTCATGACAGAAGCTGCAATTTTAGCATCCAGCTTACGGTCGTAATGGACATAACTGCCGATACCGGCAGGCATGCCTTCCACAATCACTTCAACAGTTCCGCCGATGGAATCGCCATTTTTCTTCGTTTCATCTATTAAATCGGTCATCCGTTGAGTCACTGATGGGTCTGCACAATAAACCGCATCTTTTTCAACAGCTTCCCTGATTTCAGCCACTGATTTGCCGGTATAGCTTTCAGGATTTACTTTGATGCCCCCGATTTCAGTCACATGCGACACCATTTCAATGCCCAACTGAGCTAATAGTTGTTTTGCCACGGCACCTACTGCGACTCGTACAGTCGTTTCTCTTGCAGAAGAGCGTTCCAGCACGTTCCGCAGATCACGATGGCCATATTTCATGCCCCCATTTAAATCAGCATGTCCAGGCCGCGGACGGGAAATTTGCCGTTTGACTTCATCCGTTTCCTCAATGGGTTCAATGCCCATCACATTTGTCCAATGCTTCCAGTCATCATTTTTCACGACCAGGGCAACCGGAGAACCAAGCGTCTTCCCATGCCGAACTCCAGAAACAATCTCTACTGTATCAGTCTCTATCTGCATTCTTCTGCCGCGGCCATGTCCGCCCTGTCTTCTTTTAAGTTCTTTATTGATCATTTCTGCCGTTAGCGGCAGTTGAGCCGGCAACCCTTCAATTATTGCGGTCAATTGCGGTCCATGTGATTCTCCTGCTGTCAAATAACGCATAAACGCTTTCCTCCTTCAACGCACTAAAGTATTTATGTATCACTATAACACATAATATTTCATCAATTCTATACGAAATTGCCAAGAAAGTGAACTATACCAACACTTTATATCTTTGAAAGCTAAAATGGAAAATAAAGGGAATAAAAAAGACAGCCAATTGTCGGCCGAAGGTAGTTCGGTCGACAATTGGCGACGAAGCTAGCGTAGCGATGCAACGCTTTTTCATGTCTCGAAGCTAGCGTTAGCGATGCAGGGACAGGAGCACGAGTTTTGCCTCGGTGCCGCACAACTGCATGACCCGCGTCCAATGTGTGGAAAAGCGTCCACTTACAGCGAAATTATTGAAGCTTTCACTAATTTACTAAAAAAAAGAGACAGCCTAGGGGCTGTCTCAGTCATCCGGATTAGTTAACCCAGCTGCTCATTGTTTTTTCGTATGATACCAATTCTTCTTCTTTGAAGAACAAACCGATTTCACGCTCTGCACTTTCAGCAGAATCTGATCCGTGGATCATGTTTTTTCCGACAGTAACTGCGAAGTCGCCGCGGATTGTTCCTGGAGCTGCATCTTTAGGGTTTGTAGCGCCCATCATTTGACGTGCAGTCAAAATAACGTTTTCGCCTTCCCAAACCATTGCGAATACAGGGCCTGAAGTGATGAATTCAACCAATTCACCGAAGAAAGGGCGTTCTTTGTGTTCGCCGTAATGCTCTTCAGCCAATTCAGTTGGAATCTGCATCAATTTAGCACCCGCCAAGTTATAGCCTTTTTTCTCGAAACGAGCTACAATCTCACCGATTACATTGCGTTGCACACCATCAGGTTTTACCATTAAAAACGTTTTTTCCATAATTAACACTCCTCTATTAAAAGCTCGGACATAAGTTGCCCACCTTAAAAAATACTATCATTATGAAGCGGATTGTCAACTCTCAGCCTAAAACTTTCTTTTTCCAATAAACAACGCAATATTTCTCATTGTTTTATTGGCATTGCCTTTCGGCAGCAGCACAAGTTCTTTCAGTGCTTTGTTAAGATACTGGTCGCTAAGGGATTTAGCTTCCATCAATGCCGGGCTGGTGCGTATCAATTCCACAATTTCCAGGCGTTCACTGTCTGTCATGTCTTTACCGACAGCTTCTTTTAATTTTTTGTAGATTAAGGGATCCTTTCGTGCAAAAAGAACAGGAAGTGTTATATTTCCTTGGATAAAATCGCTTCCTGCAGGTTTTCCCAATTCTTCATCCGACGAGGTAAAATCAAGGATATCATCAGTGATTTGGAAAGACATACCGATGAAATAGCCGAATCTGCGCAACCGTGCTGCAGTTTCGGCATCTGTCCCGGAAACAGTCGCTCCGAGTTCACAGCTTGAGGATATCAATAACGCGGTTTTACGTTTAATACGGCGCAGATAATCCCGTACCGTTTGATCCAATTTATATTTATCCTCGATTTGAATAATCTCTCCCCGGCAAACTTCAATCATTGTCTTGGAAAGAATATCATGTATTTTAGGATCTTCTATCACAGTTATATATTCAAGTGCGCGAGCCAATATGAAATCTCCTGTATACATTGCTACACTATTGTTCCACTGTGCTTTGACAGTGGTCTGCCCCCGTCTCATTTCCGAATCGTCAATGACATCATCATGGACGAGCGAAGCCATATGGATTAACTCAAGCGGCACTGCCACCTGCTTCATCACATCGACATTATAATCGCCGAATTTGCCTGCAAGCAAAACAAAAACAGGCCGGATTCTCTTTCCTCCGGCCTGCAATAAGTGTAAGGAAGCTTCATTTAGGAGGAGTGAATTGGAACCCACAGCAACTTCTAATTCTTTTTCGATCTTATCCAATTCC
This sequence comes from Planomicrobium sp. Y74, assembly GCF_003668635.1. Taxonomy (GTDB): domain Bacteria; phylum Bacillota; class Bacilli; order Bacillales_A; family Planococcaceae; genus Planococcus. The sequence continues at coordinate 131,009 of NZ_RCWH01000001.1, forward strand.
GGTCTAAGTTCGGAATAGAGCAATTTCAACTTCACCTTTTCCACTTAAAAACCTTCTCCCGCTATTTTACTTTTTTGATGCCCATATGAAGGGCTGCTGCGCCACCGGTATAAGGCTTGTATTTCACCTTTTCGAAACCTACTTGAACAAACAGCTTTGCCAATTGCTTCATACCAGGAAAACCTTTTGCTGATTCCTGAAGCCATGAATATTCTCTATAGCTTTTAGCGAAAAGCTTGCCGAATACAGGCATGATAAAGCGGAAATAAAAGCGGAAAAACGGTTTAAAAAGAAGGCTTTCCGGCTGTGAAGTTTCAAGACAGGCAATCATGCCGCCGGGTTTAAGTACTCTATGCATTTCAGACAGCACCTGTTCATAGTCAGGCACATTCCGCAAACCAAAACCTATAGTTGCAAAGTCGAATGTGTTATCCGGATACGGCAAAGACATCGCATTGCCCTGCACAAGCTCAACCTGTGGCAAATGATTTGTTTTTTCAATACCTACATTCAGCATATTCTGACTGAAGTCGAGACCAACAACACGCCCATTTTTTCCGGCAGCTTCAGCAAGTGCAATTGTCCAGTCTGCAGTTCCACAGCATACGTCAATCGCTGATGAACCTGGGGACACTTGCATTTTGTGCATTGTATCTTTACGCCATTTATTGTGCTGCTGAAAACTGATGACCGAGTTCATCTGATCATAATTCTCGGAAATTTTTTCAAATACTTCATGTACACGCTGTTCTTTCGTTTTTGGCATCTCTATCATCCTTCTCGGGTAAGCTGTTCAGCTAAATGCTGATGCGGAGTGATTTGATGGAGCATGAAATTCTTCAGATTGAAATCCATAGGATGGACATCTAATGCTTTTGTCAATTCGTTATGCAGTGAATCCAATTTATCAAGAAGCCAGCGCTCCGAGTAAAGGGGCAGCGGCAGCGCAAGATTTAATTTGCGCAGAATATTGGTTTCTACACCGTTGCGGAAAGAATCCAATTGATTCGAGAAATAAACATATTCCAAAGCCGGTTTTGCAATAGCTGAATATTGAGAGCAACCATAATAATCGTAGAACACTTTCAATAATTCCGTTTCAATAACTTCGGCAGCCGATTCAATTCCAGCGACAGGCATAATTGTTGTTTCATAGAGAGATGCCTTCTTCTCACTGACCCCTATTATGCCACTGGCCAATAACTGAATCAATTTGATATTGTTCGTATTGCTTAGCATCTGATAATAAATTCCACTGTAAAAGTCCCCTGCCAAAACTGTCAACTGCTGGCTTTTGCTGATTGGGGAATCTTCTTCGACCTGATCATGGGCATGTAGTGCAGCGTAGACGATGGCCACTGTTTTTGCAGAATCCTCCATGTCGTCTGACCATTGTTTTCCATCAAAAAAAGGCAATAGCAAAAAGAACAAACGCGCCCGGTCAATTGATGGGCCGGCTGTATATTTCTCAAGTGTCCGCTGGTGTAAAGCCTGCAGGACATCGATTTCCATTGAGGTGATTTTTGAATGTATTTGAAGGTCATTCATACTGCGTGCTCCATTCGTAATTTAGCAATTCTACATAAGTTCTACATTAAGTATAACACAGCATAGGTTAAGGCTTCATCCATTTGGACCTATTTCTTGGGTTCACTTTCGACCACCCCGTGGGCTGAATGTATTTCTGCCTTGCCGCGTATTTTCATAGCAGACGTATGTTCAGTAAACTGGGCGATCATCACTTCACCTTTATCCAACTTTTCAGTATGGTGGAATCTAGTATCATTGCCACGAGTCAATCCTATGACATTTACGCCATCTTCCTGAGCCCTAATCACAATATATTCAGTTTGTGCCATAATTCCGCCTGCTTTCCAATATTTTTAATTTTTATTGATATAAGTTATAACTTCCGAACGTTTGATGGCATCTGTCTCAAGTATTCCTCGGGCTACTGCAGTTACAGTTGTAGCACCAGGTTTCTTGACACCGCGCATCGTCATACACATATGTTCAGCTTCAACCATTACAAATACACCGTGGGGATTAAGAGTTTCCATCATTGAATCAGCGATGGTGGATGTAATGCGCTCCTGAAGCTGCGGACGTTTTGCTACAGTTTCCACTGCGCGAGCCAACTTGCTTAACCCTGTAACGACTCCATCCCGCGGGATGTATGCAATATGCGCTTTTCCAAAGAACGGCACCAAATGATGCTCGCACATCGAATAAAACGGAATATCCTTTACCAGAACCAATTCTTCATGACCTTCGTGGAATACGGTCTTGAAATATTCCTTGGGATCTTCTTTAAGGCCTGAAAATACTTCTGCATACATTTTTGCTACACGCTTTGGTGTATCAAGCAAGCCTTCGCGTGAAATGTCTTCACCCACCGCTTCCAAAATCATCGAGACAGCTTTTTCAATTTTTTCAAGATCAACTTTTTGTAATTCCGTATCGGTCACAATGGTTCCTCCTGTAAAAGACGAATTCAAATACATTCTATGTTGTATGTAATTTCATATTCATCTAGATTAACTTTTGGGCATTTAAATATTATAAATAGTTTCTGGATTTCACTTACCAGAAAATGGTGAAGGAACTGTGAAAGTTAACCCTGCAACCATCTTAGCATAAGAATCTTAGCATAATAGCGGGTGTTTCGCAAAACTGGTGATTTAAAGAAATGCGACTGTGCCCGTTTAGCTCTGAAAGGCGTAAGACAGAATAGCGGAGCGGCGTTCTTTGCCGCAGAGCTAGGCTGGCTTATGACCCGAAGAGCTGGGCCACAGGAGTCTGGACACTAAGAAAAGCGGAAACGGCCGCTCAGCTCCGACAAGCAAGAGAGGGAACAAATGTAATTTGGGACATCTCTTTGCGACGAAGCTAGCGCAGCGAGGCAGGAGCAGTAAGTTTTTCACGATTTGGCGAAGCGGCATCTTTCTAGCCGCACAGCCAAAGTGGCTTACGACTCGAGGAGTTGGCCATTGGAGTCTGGACACTAAGAAAAGCGACAGCTCCCGTTTAACCCCGACAAGCGCTGGAGGTTTTGGCGGTCATGGCGTTTTTTGCCATGAAAGTCAAAACCGAAGACGCAGAAGGATGAAAAAAGAATGGCCCCGGCGGAATCTGCATTCCACCGGAGCCATTCTATGTACAGCACTGTAGCTTATTTCACTGCGTCTTTAAGCGCTTTACCTGGCTTAAATGCAGGGACTTTGCTAGCAGCGATTTCGATTTCAGCACCAGTCTGTGGGTTACGTCCTTTACGGGCTGCGCGTTCGCGTACCTCGAAGTTACCGAAACCGATCAACTGTACTTTATCACCTTTAGTTAATGCACCTTGAATTGCTTCAAAAGCTGCGTCTACTGCTTTAGCTGCATCTTTACGAGAAAGCTCAGCTGATTCAGCAACAGAGTTCACTAATTCTGTCTTGTTCATGCTATTCACCTCCTCTCAAAGGGGATGTTTACCATCAATCCTGTAAAAAGAGTATCACAACGAAAAACGCATAGCAACCACTAATACCGCGGTTTCAGCAGTTTCAGGCCAAATACTGGCAAAATATTCTAAAAAGAAGGGTTTTCTATCAAAAACCCTGTTAAAACAACATTCTTTATTCATTCATAAAAATAGGTTCCCCGTTCTCATCAATGGTGTATGGAAGAGAATATGCAGGTAAAACTGCATTATCTTCATACAGTAAAAAACGTATATCCTGCCCTTGTTCCAATTCACCATCATATTCCTGCAGTGCAGAATACAAATCCATGGAATAATCGACATATACTTCTCCACGGCCAGTAATTACCAGAGGAAGGTTTCTTCCGCTGTAAGGACTCACGACAGTCGGTTCTTCATCGAATCCCATCGCTTCGTAACTGAATTTATAGACATTATCTGCAATAATTTCCGAGATTGGAGCTTGTCCGCCATTTGCGCTTTTTCGGATATTAACAGAACGGATTGCTTCCGCAATGCGCAAATCCACTAATTTTACAGTTGGATTTTCTTCAACATCCGTCAGGACATATTGAAAGATTCCTCCAGTTTCAAAGGCATTAGTAGGAATTTCTGACATATAGTCAGGAACGATTTTTGAAAAATCGACCGGATATTTTATGAATTGGTCCACATCCATATCACGGGTTTTAATCGGCAGTAATCCACCGCTCGTATTCCGGTACTGGTTTACTGCATTCTGCACAGAAATCAATTGATCTTCATAAGGAATCTGATTTTCTGCAAGCTCACTTTCCGGAAACATACATGCACTCAACAGGAATGCAACGGAAATAAGCAGTAAAAAAAGAAATGTTTTTTTCATATTTTTCACCTCATGCGCCGCCGGTTGGTCCGCTGAATACCGTGAAAACCATGATAAAGAATCCAAGTATCAGCAGTATATATGCAACTAGGGCAAAAATAAATTTAATGATGCCATTTTTTAATTTGTATCTGCTTAAGTAAATCAATCCCATTGAGATAATTAAAAAAGCAATACCGGCAAATGATACCCACATTTTGTCCAATGAACTCATAAACAGCCGCCTCTCGTACAGTTTCAGTCCATAGTATAGCATAAGACAGGCCTTGTTGCCCGTAGAGAATTTGACGGTCACAAGACATTTTGCCGCTTTGTGAGCAAAAAAAGAAGCGACGCATTTGCGCCACTTCTTTTATACGGATTTTAAAGCAAGTCAATTAAATCTTCCATTTCATTTTTCTTCATTCTGCCCATTAAATGCCCTACGGCTTCATCGGTTGGAACATTTTCGAACAGCACACTGTAAAGAGCTTCGGTAATCGGCATAGGCACTTCATATGTTTTCGCCATTTGATGCGCAGCCTTTGTTGTGCGAATTCCTTCGACTACCATTCCCATTTCTGCCAGGACTTCCTCCAGGGATTTTCCTTTGCCAAGCATATTGCCTGCCCGCCAATTCCTTGAATGCTGGCTTGTGCAAGTTACAATCAGATCTCCGACTCCAGTCAATCCGGAGAACGTTAGTGGAGTTGCCCCCATTTTCACTCCAAGACGAGCAATTTCTGCGAGTCCCCGAGTCATAATCGCTGCTTTGGCATTATCACCAAGACCAAGCCCGTCGGTGATGCCTACGGCCAAGGCGATGATATTTTTCAATGCCCCGCCAATTTCCACTCCGATGACATCCGTATTCGTATAAACACGGAAATAATGGTTCATAAACATATCCTGTACCCGTTCAGCGGAATGTGTATTTTCACATGCCGCTGTCACCGTTGTTGGATGTTCCAAAACCACTTCTTCGGCATGGCTTGGACCGGATAAGACAACCAGATCCTCAATCCATTTTTCCGGTATCTCTTCACGGATAAGTTCACTGACCCGCTTTTGGCTATCCGGTTCTATGCCTTTTGAAACATGGACAAACAGTGCAGGCTTTTCAAGCAAAGCTGCAATTTCTGCTGTAACGTCGCGCATTGCTTTTGTCGGAACCGCCAGAACGTGAACATCAGCATGCCGGACAGCTTCTTCCATACTGCTGGTCGCTTTCAGGCTTTCAGGCAGCTTTATGCTTTTCAAGTAACGTTCATTTGAATGCCGGTTAATTTCTTCTGCCTGTTCTGCACGGTGTGACCATAACAAAATATCATGGCCGTTTTGTGCAAGAACATAACCGAGAGCAGTTCCCCAGCTCCCAGCTCCGTATACGGTAATTTTCTCCATATCTAACTAACCACCTTTATCCTATTAAGTGCGGGCACGGGTAATAAGACGGAGGGGTGTACCTTCGAAATCGAAACTTTCCCGTATCCTGTTCTGAAGAAATCTAATATAACTGAAATGCATCAATTCCGGTTCATTGACAAAGACAACAAAAGTAGGCGGCTGGACTGCCACTTGCGTCACGTAATACAAACGCAGTCTTTGCCCTTTGTCTGATGGCGCCGGATTCATCGCCACTGCATCAGCAATAACTTCGTTCAGAATGCTGGATTGAATGCGGCGTGAATGGTTTTCATTCACTTTATTGATGGTTTCAAGAATGCTGTGCACACGCTTGCCGCTTATAGCTGATACAAACATAATTGGCGCATAATCAAGGAATAGGAAATGTTCCCGGATTTTCCGTGTCATGACATTCATCGTTTTTTCGTCTTTTTCAATGGCATCCCATTTGTTCACAACTATGATTACAGCTTTCCCTGCTTCATGGGCATACCCTGCAATCTTTTTATCCTGTTCCTGAATACCTTCTTCAGCATTCAGAACCACCAGAACAACATCTGAGCGTTCAATGGCTCGTAAAGCACGGAGTACACTGTATTTTTCAGTAGTCTCATATACCTTGCCCTTTTTGCGCATACCAGCTGTATCAATGATTACATACGGTTGATCTTCATATTCATATTGTGTATCCACAGCATCTCTCGTTGTACCCGCCACTTCACTGACAATTACACGCTCTTCCCCAAGGAAAGAATTGACCAGAGATGATTTACCGACATTCGGACGTCCGATTAAAGAAAACTTAATAACGTCATCAGGATAATCTCCTTCATCTTCTTTCGGGAAATGCTTGGCAACTTCATCCAATAAATCTCCAAGACCAAGACCGTGAGACCCTGAAATTGCGAAAGGCTCTCCCATACCCAATGTATAGAAATCATATATCATCGTTTTCATATCAGGGTTATCGATTTTATTGACTGCCAAAATGACAGGTTTTTTCGCCCGGAAGAGGATTTTTGCAACTTGCTCGTCCTGAACAGTTACTCCGTCCCTGCCATTGACAAGAAAAATGATGACGTCGGCTTCGTCCATGGCAATCTCTGCCTGCTGTCGAATTTGTTCCAGAAACGGTTCGTCCCTCAGGTCGATTCCGCCTGTATCGATTATATTGAATTCATGTGTCAGCCAATCTGCAGAACTGTAAATACGATCACGCGTCACTCCTGGAATATCTTCCACGATTGAAACACGTTCTCCCACTATACGATTAAAAATCGTAGACTTACCTACGTTCGGCCGGCCGACTATTGCTACTACCGGTTTTGACATAATAATTTCATCCTTCCACTTCTAATATACCTATTATACACGAAAAAGAGGATGGCATCCTGTAAATGTCCATCCTCTCTGAAGGTGCAATATTCAGTTTTTCACAGGATGGGCAAAAGCAGCCGGATCAAAGCCCCGAGCAAGAAGGTAATTTGCTAAATTCCCCGTAATGATAGCCGGGGAATCCTGAATATCCCTAATTGTACTCGCCCCAAGTGCCGTCATCATCATTGCAAGATCCTCATGCAGTTCAAAGACGCTTTCAATCAGCTTCAACTCGCCTTCATCAATCGCCAGTTTCAAAAACGACCCTGCAAGACCGGCTGCATCTGCGCCAAGTAAAAATGACTTGATCATATCCTGGGCATTTTTGATGCCGCCTGAAGCCAAAACGGTCCCATCGAAAGCTCGTTTGACTTCAATAATGGCAGCGGCGGTCGGAATGCCCCAATCCTGAAAATAATCCAGCTTTTTCGCACGACGCTCATTTTCAATTTTAGCGAAATTTGTGCCGCCATAGCCGCTCACATCTATAGCTGCTACCTTTGTGCCAGCCAATTTCATGGCGGTTTCATATGAGATGCCGAATCCAGTTTCCTTAACAATCACAGGTACATGAAGAGATTCTGATATATGCTGAATTCTTTCCAAAGCCCCTTTAAAGTCACGGTCACCTTCCGGCATCGTCAGCTCCTGTACCACATTCAAATGAATTTGCAGCGCATCTGCTTCAATAATCTCCACGGCTTCCTTAGCTTGTTCAAGGCTTGCTTCGCTTCCGAGATTCGAGAATATGATGCCGTTCGGGTTCTCTTTTCGAACCACTTTGAATGACGCTCTTTCTGAAGGATCCTTAATGGCTGACATCTGTGATCCCACTGCCATGGCCATTCCGGTTTCTTTTGCCGCACGGGCAAGCATTCCATTCAGTTTTTCTGTCTGATCTCCGCCGCCGCCTGTCATAGCATTAATAAAAACAGGTGATTTTAAGTTCAAATCACCTGTTTTTGGGCGCAAATCAATATCATCTACTCCAAGACCGGGCAATGCCTGATGGACAAAACGAATGTCTTCAAACATTGTTCCGGATCCCTGGCCGGTAGTCAAAGCATAATTGATATGATCCATCTTACGTTGTGCTCTCGACATTTACTCGGATTTAAATCCTTTCAATTTATCGCCAATAACATCACTGATGGAGAAGCCGCTGGATTCTTCCGGCATATCGTAATCAGAAAAATCCTGTTCGCTTTCTTTTTCCTGAAGTTCTTTGATGCTTAATGACAGGCGTTTATCTTCTTTATTCACGTCAAGAACTTTCACTTGAACTTCGTCACCTTCACTGATCACTTCGTTAGGTGTCGCAATGTGTTTATGGGCAATCTGCGAAATATGCACAAGGCCTTCTACCCCTGGCAGCACTTCAACAAACGCACCATAACTTACAAGGCGTTTCACTTTTCCTGTATGAACAGAGCCTTTAGGTGCTTTCTCTTCGATAGAATCCCAAGGTCCAGGTAAAGTATCTTTGATGGAAAGCGAAATGCGTTCAGCGTCACGGTCTACTGAAAGGACTTTGACTTTCACTTCCTGCCCTTCTGTCACTGCATCCGACACCTGGTCGATATGCTCATGGGAAAGCTGGGAAATATGGACAAGGCCGTCCACTCCACCAATATCAACGAACGCGCCGAAAGAGGCAATTCGCTGTACTTTTCCTTCAATGACATCGCCAGGGTGGATATTTTCCATCACTTCCACTTTGTGTGACTCTTTTTCTTTCTCCACCACTGCGCGATGGGAGAGAATCAGACGATTATTTTCTTTTTCCATTTCAACTATTCTAAAAGTCATTACTCTGCCTTTATAATCTTCGAATGATTCCACAAAATAATCTTCCACAAGCGAAGCCGGAACAAATCCGCGGACTCCAAGGTCAACCACAAGGCCGCCTTTCACCACATCTTTTACTTCCGCTTCGATAATTTCACCGGAATTGAATTTTTCTTCTAATTTATCCCATGCTTGTTCGGCATCCACTTTTCGTTTGGATAAAACAAAGTTCTCGTCTTCCACTTTGGTAATCACCAGATCAAGTATATCCCCAACTTGAACTGAATCTGATGCTTTTTCAATATGGAGGCTTGATAACTCACTGATTGGAATAACCCCATCAAATGGAGCACCTTCGATTGTAACTGTTACTGCTTTCTCTTCGATTTTAGCAACTGTACCTTTTACGTGATCTCCAATTTGTAACTCACTGTTTTCCATCATGTTCATTTCCTCAGACATAAGTAGCCCTCCTTCACAAACTATCCAACTTCTATTTTATTCGAATTCTCTAATAAAAACAAAAATTATCCCTTATTTTTCCGAGTTTTCGTCAAGAAGCTTCTGGATGCTCGCCATGATTACCGCTGTCACTTCTTCTACAGAGGCTTTGCGTTCACGGTATGGCTCCATAAGGACGGGCTCACCATAGACCACTTTCACTTTACGAAACGGTTTATACGGTCCGATTATCGCACAAGGCATCACGTCTGCATTGCCCCTTAAAGCGAAAAACCCTGCACCGCTCAATCCTTTTTTCAAGACTCCATCGGTAGATCGTGTTCCTTCAGGAAACAATCCGACTACTTCGCCATTTTTCAATAGTTTTAACGCACTGCGCAAAGCTTCCCTGTCGCTCATCCCGCGTTTCACTGGAAATGCGTTGACCTGAGGAAGGATACGCCCAAGAATCGGCACTTTAAATAACTCTTCCTTCGCCATGAAATGGACAGTGCGGGGGGACGTCATTCCGACAACTGGCGGATCCAGGGCATGAATATGGTTAGCGCACAGTAAAATGCCTCCCTGATCCGGAAATTTCTCTGTGCCTGTCACTTCAAAACGATAAAGTGGGGTTAAAGCAGTTTTGACCAATGCTTTGCCGAAAGTATATAAATTCACATCAGTTCAACCTTTCTTCCGCTAATTTTAAAATCTCGGATGCAGCTTCATCGATTGTTAATTTCGTTGTATCAAGATATAACGCATCCTGAGCCTGGCGAAGCGGGGAAACTTCCCGTTCACTGTCCATCTTGTCCCGTGCCGCAATTTCCTTTTGAAGATCATCTAGAGGCGTATCGATCCCTCTTTTGTTATTTTCCTCATATCGCCGGCGGGCGCGTTCTTCAACCGTTGCAGACATGAAAACTTTAAGTTCGGCATTCGGCAATACCTGTGTGCCGATGTCCCGCCCATCCATTACTACACCTCTGCCGGAAGCCAGAATCTGCTGTAATTTCACCATTTGTTTCCGCACAGATTCATGGGATGCCATCTGAGAGACGGAATTCGTTACATTCTGTGACCGGATATCTTCAGTAACATCTTTACCGTCCAAAAAGACCAACTGCCCCTCTTCGGAAGGTTGCAGGTCAATCCGAGTATCAGTCAGCAAGCGGCCTGCCTCTTCCCCATCTTTCAGATTAATGCCTTCTCTGATAGCTTTTAAAGTAATTGCCCGATACATTGCACCTGTATCGATATAAACATAACCTAATTTTTCTGCTACTATTTTCGCAATTGTGCTCTTGCCTGCAGCCGCAGGACCATCGAGCGCTATTTGAATGGATTTCGTCAAAAAAGTCACCTCATCGTATGTATTCAAGTTATTTTAACACAAGAAAAGCGGAAGCGCCCGCTTAGCTCTGAAAGGCATAAGACAGAACAGCGAAGTGGCGATTAGCCACGCAGTTGGGCTGGCTTATGACCCGAAGAGCTGGGCCGCTGGAGTATAGACAATGAAAAGCGACAGCGAAGAGATGGGCCAGGTTTTATGGGCCAATCTCTTTGCGACGAAGCAGCGAAGCGATGCAGGAGCATTTTTTGACTTATGACTCGAGAACCTGGTCACTCGAGTCCGGACAATAGAAAAGCGACAGCGCCAGAAGGATAAGACGTTTTCACTCCAAAGAAAAAGCCTGGAACCTCCAGGCTTAAAGTTAATCCGGGGATTCAAGGCATTTTGGAATTCTGCTGATGATAGTGGCTTAATGACATTAAGTGGGCCTGCTTTACTTTCCGAAGACCGAACCACCATAAAAACAGCATAAACGGTGCGGCTCCCGCCAATAGATTATTGTTGAAGCTAAGGCTCGAATTGTAAAGGAGATGCAGCATGAACGGCGTGAATAAAGCCAGGAACAGCCATTTGTGCTCGACTCCATCTTGTGAAAACTTGGCTTTCCCAAAATAATAACCCATGACTACACCAAACAAAGCGTGGCTGGATACCGGAAGCAATGCCCTGATAAAGGCAATATCTGTACCGAATTCAAGAAGATACAAAATATTTTCCACTGTTGCGAATCCCAGCGAAACACTCGCGCCATATAAAATTCCGTCATACGGATCTTCAAAATCCACATGCCTGAAAATGGCAATCAGCAAAACCAGCCATTTAAAAAATTCTTCTATTAAACTGGGAAACAGGATATTGGTCGCCAGCAGATTGTTAAACACCTGTTCTTCTTTAAAGACATATTGCAAAAACAAGATTGGGAATGTCAATACAGCTCCGTAAACGAAACTTTGAAACAGCAACTTGGAAGGCTCCTGTGAAAACTGGTCCCGCAAATAGAAATAACTGAATAATGCCAGGCTAGGAGCTATCGCTACAGTTAATAAAATAATCATCGTGATGCTCCTTTGCTCATAGTAATTTCAGTATATCACGATATATTGGGAATTTTTAGCCAGTTTTTGAAATCGAAGCAGTTTTAAATCGCAAATGTCTGTTTGTCGATGTTTCCTGCAGAAGATAAAACCACTGCAAGTTTGATCCGCGCTTTTTTACTGTCATAATCACTGCCCAGAAACACACCTTTTGCAAGCAGATCATGTGCACTCCCCGGGTAACCGTAGGAAGGATAAACATTGCCCTCTTCAGCGCTTGTAGTAAGCACTATATAAACCCCCTGCTCTACCGCTTTTCCAATGGAATCAACCATATAAGGAGAAACTTGCCCGCGTCCAGCCGCTTCGAGGACAATTCCTTTTGATCCCCCTTTAACCAGCATGTCTATTATGTAACCATCTTGCCCCGAATGGCATTTTACGATATCCACTCTTGGTATACTGTCGATTACATTATGTACCTCACGATAAATCGGCTTCTGATATACCCGTACTTTGTCGTTGTCGATAATGCCCAAATAACCATGTCCAAAAGAATCAAATCCCTGCAGATTGCTCGAATGCACTTTTTTCACATATTTAGCTGAATAGATCCGTTCGTTGAAAACAACCACAGCGCCCACATCATGCAAAGTTTTATCCACGGCAGCATTTATTGAATTGCGCAGATTTGAATAAACATCCGTGCCGACTTCTTCCGGAGCACGCTGAGAACCAGTAATCACCACTGGGCGGCTGTCGTTAATCGTCAAATCAAGGAAAAAAGCGGTCTCTTCCAGTGTATCCGTCCCGTGAGTTATTACAACGCCATTAACTGATTCATCCAGAAATTCTTTTTCTACAGCCTTTTGGATTTCAAGCATTTGTTCAAAGCCGATGTGCATGCTCGGCAACTGGAATATATCAATTACTTTAACTTCAATATCGATCGGAAGCTGGCATAATTCTGCCAGTTCCTGTCCCGAAATTGCCCCTGACTTCAATAACCCTTTTGATATTTCACGTGAGGCTATCGTTCCTCCTGTAGTGATCAAAGATATTTTCTTTTTCATAATCTGAAACCCCTTCCAATGCTTTTGTTGCGTTCATCTATATAATTCTCATAAATGAATTTCGTTATTATTTTTTAGCTCCCCGCGCTTGAATTGCTGCTGCAATCTGCTCACCATGGAAACGGCCATTTTCAATGAATATTTCATTGGCATTGTTGCCGGCAGCTATGACACCTGCTATGAACAGTCCGTCCACTCCGGTTTCCATTGTGATTTCATCAAATTCCGGTCTGCCGGTTGCAGGGTCTATTACAATTCCCATCCCTTCCAGAAATTCATGGTTCGGATGATAGCCGATCATAGCAAACACAAAATCATTTTCTATAAATTCTTTTCTGTCGTCCACTGTAAGTTCAACTGCATTTTCTGTAATCCGGTCAACCATGGAGTCAAACAGCATGCGGATTTCACCTTTTCGGACCAAGCCGTCAAATTCCGGCAGTATCCATGGTTTAATGCTTTTTGAATAACTGGTCCCGTGATAGGAGACCGTGACCCTGCTGCCAGCTTTATGCAACTCCAAAGCAGCATCGACCGCAGAATTTTTGCCGCCGATCACCAGCACATCCTGATTGAAATAAGGATGCCCTTCTTTAAAATAATGTTTAACTTTCGGGAGACCCGCTCCTTCGACATCCAGCACATTTGGTTGGTCGTAATAGCCTGTTGCAGCCACCAGGTATTTAGAGCGGTAAACACCTTTTGTGGTTTGGACAATAAATTCTTCATCTTTTTCAACAGATAAAGCCGTTTCATAAGGTCTTACGTCCAATCCTGTCATAGTCACCACATTTCGGTAATAAACAAGTGCCTGATTTCTTTTCGGCTTTCTTTCTTCTGTTATAAACGGGATGCCGCCAATCGATAAACGTTCGCTCGAGCTGAAAAAAGTTTGATGTGTCGGATACTTATAGATGGCATTGACGACGTTCCCTTTTTCAATGACGATCACCTTCAACCCTGCATTTTGTATTTCAATAGCGGCAGATAAGCCACAAGGACCGCCGCCTATAATTATTACATCTGTTTGTTCCATAAAAGCCAACTCCTGCCTGTTGCATTTCTCTTCCATTTAAGCATAGAAGATTTTGTTTTACATTGCCACTTACTGCCGATTCCGCCTTTCAGCGGGTACTATTTCTAAAATGTGGTATTGGGCTTCAGCGCCCAGCCGCAGCGGCAAAGAAGTGGTGCCGTAACCGTTGGTGACAAGTTCATATCCGGAAGCGTTTTTTTTCAGCGCCCCTTTTTTATAAAGGCCGATTCGGCCAAATCTGATTTGTCCGCCATGGGTATGTCCTGCCATCATAATGCCTGGCCCTTTTGCAGCTCTCAAATATTTGAATACAGCTGGTGTATGCGACACAAAGAGAACCGTATCATCCTCTTCCACTTTTGAAAAAGCTTTTTCCAGCTTTTCCTCCCTGTTATTGAAGAAATCAACACCAACCAATTTAAGATGGGGATTTCCGAATAGCTCCACAGACACATTATCCAATATTTTCACTTGAAAATGATTCAGCAATTTACGGAGATTCCGTTCCCCGACTTCTTCGTCATTATTCCCCCAAATGAAATAGACAGGTGCCGCTTCAGTCAGAATACGCAAATTATCTGCCGTTCTTTTCATCGGCACGCCACGTTCAGTGAGATCCCCTCCAATAATTATCAAGTCCACCGGTAAAGTAATGAAATCTTCCGGCAGTTTTTTCCGATGTATATCAGCTATAAAAATCATACGAAAAGGCCTAAATCCCTTTCCAGTTTCCAAAGGGATGACCTGTCTTTTTTCCTTCGCGCTATTTGCATTCCTGAACATAAACAAGAGCAGCGCTGCTGCTGCAAGCCCTGTGTTATAGAAAAATTTCATATGCACCGCTCCTCCAATCAATAAAGAGGCATAAGCAAATTCTGCTTATGCCTCTTTATTTTCCTATTAATCTTCTGAAATATCCAGTACGCGGAATCCGGATTTTTCAAGTTCTTTGACAAATTTATTCACATTGTCTTTTTTACGGATTTTTAAGACGATTCTTCGAACGACTTTATCGGTTTCATCAAAAGTCACAAGGGAAATGACCGATTCCTTGTATTTCTCGATCAGTTCACCAAGCCGGCCAATCCGGCCTTCCGATTCAACAGATGTAAAGGTGATCCGGTAACCGGATTTCTTCATCCCAAAAGCACTTTGAAGCTGATTCACCAAGTCAAAACGAGTAACTATGCCAAGGAATTCCCCATCTTCCACAACAGCGATAATCGGAAAATCGCTTAATTCCACCAATGCTTTTTCATATACATCATCAAGGCTAAGGAAAACATCTTCATTCACCAAAACATCTTTTATTTTAGTTGAACCTATGTATTCTTCCTTGCTTTGTCCAGCGTTAAAAAATGCTTTATATGCATGGTACCAAGTGAAAATCCCCTTGAAAGCAGTGCCTTCCACTACCGGCAGGGCATCCACTGAATGTTTTTCCAATAAATCCAGTCCTACTTGAACTGAATCCCCCGGTTTTACTGTGTAGCATTTTTCTTTTTTGATCATCGCGCTTTTTACGAACATTTGCCCACTCCTGTCTTTGATGGTATTAAAATATCTTGCTCATTATAAAAGTACCCTCTTTTAAGGAAGGATTAACTTTTGTCCGACATAAATTTCATTGGAACTTAAACCATTTGCCTGTTTTATCTTTTCAACAGCTGCTCCAGCTCCAGAAGCTCCGTAATTATTGACGGCAATTCTGTATAATGTCTCGTTTTCTTTGACAACTACCGTTTTTTCACCGCCAGTTTCACCGGCTGCAGGCTCTTCCGGCTCAGGAGTGCTTGGTGTTTCTTGGGCTGGCGCATCCTGTTCAGCAGGTTTTTCACTTTGTCCCTGCTTTTCTTCCTCTTCAGGTGTTTCATCTTTTACAGTCTCTTCAGCTTTTTCTTCCTCTTTCGCAACTGTCTCTTTTGCCTTATCATCATCAGCTTCTGTTGTTTCATCAGCTACGTCCTCTTCTGTTTCTTCAGGGACTATAACCGAACCTTCATTGGCCGGCGAAACATTTTCAAAGCTCACTTCATTTTCATTTTCAGCCCCGATCAGCGTATCATTCGGCTCATAAATAAAAGCCACATAAATTAATATCGTTACCGGAATAAGGATGAAAATAAAGAATAACGAGGGCAGTAAAAGGTTTTTTCGTTTTTTATGCGACTGATTGCCCGACTGGCGATGCTCTCTCCGTGACAGGGTTGAATTACTATCCGCAGTGATTTCCTGGCGATCTTTTTCTAGGGATTCCCGATAATTTTTTTTATCCATTTAATAATTACCCCATTCTTATCTGATGACTTTATTATGACGAAAAAAGTCCCATTTGTAAATGCCATAATAATACATATTTAACATGGTAAAATCGCATTTAACCGGTTTTCCCATGTATCTGATAAAGCAACAGCCCTGCTTTCCCGTCGCTTCAAAAATTTATTGTAGTTAAGTCCATCTTTGACACAGCAGTTCGCCGGCTTATTTTGAAGTTGCTGATCAAAACATTCCATAAGATATTCCCTGATACAGCTTTCCAAAAAAATTAATTTCCTTATTTTAGCAGACTGTTTCATTTTTTCAATTTTTTGTTGTTCTATCTGGTAAATCGTCTCTTGTTCAGTCAAGTGATTCTTCCAATAGGTAATCACCCTCATCGATGTTTCCCTGACAATACCCTGTTCGACCAATTGAGGCCCCTCATCAGCATTTCGATAAATTTCACGGATTTCATTTTCAGTCGGTAAATCGTCAAGTACCAGGCTGTCAAGGAGTTCTTCGTCACCGGCTGCGTATAATAAGGTTGCGAGGGCCGGACTGCCGTCTCTTCCCGCTCTTCCAACTTCCTGCACATACCCTTCTATGGAAGTAGGAACTTGATAATGGATTACGTGGCTGATGTCAGGAATGTGGACACCCATACCGAATGCGTTTGTTGAACATACCCATTCCAGTTCGCCGTTCTGAAACTGCTGCTGCACAAAAATCCGGTCCTGATGCTCCATTCCCCCATGATAGAAAGCGGTGCGGATTCCGGCAAGATTCAATAACCCCGACAATTCCTGTGATTTTTTTCTGGTGCCGGCATAAATGATCCCCGGTCCCCTATTCGCTGAAACAAATGATTTCAGCCATTCCAGTTTTTCATTTCCGTTAGTGAACTTCCTGATGTCGTATGCAATATTTTTGCGATCCATTGGATGAGTATAGACATATGGATCAGAAAGGTCCAAATACTTTTTGATCTCCTCTGTCACCTTTGCCGTGGCGGTGGCAGTAAGCGCCAAAACTTTGGGATGGCCCAGTACCGGCAAAATTTCAGCAATCCGCAGGTAATCCGGCCGAAAATCAAAGCCCCATTGTGATATACAATGGGCTTCATCCGCTACCAGCAACGAGATGCGGATATCACGCAATCTGCTTTTGATATAAGGTTGTACCAGCATTTCAGGAGAAATAAAAATAAAACGGTAATTGTTCAAGTTGTTCAAAACGTTTGACCGCTCAGCAGGGTCAAGAAAGGAATTGAGGGCTGTCACTGACTTTTCCCCCATTTTCTTAAGTTGAGCTACCTGGTCCTGCATCAATGACAGTAAGGGAGATACAATCAGAACGCTTCCTTCCAGCAAGTGAGCGGGAAGTTGATAACACATCGATTTCCCCATCCCTGTCGGCAATAAGGCTATGACGTCCTGGCCTACCAGGATTTTTTCGATTACCTCTTTTTGGCCGGGACGAAATGAAGTAAAGCCATAGGCATCGAATAATGTCTTCTCCAGATTCACTTGATCTCCCCCTTTGTCGCCAGTGCCAGGCGAATTTGAAAATAACTGGCTTCAGGCACGATTTCTTTGATATCCCGAAGCCTCTTGGTATTTTGCGACCGGCTGGCTGCAATGATTTTGCTGTAGAGAGCCCCTCCCATAAAAGCAAGGATATCGAACCCCGGATCATTCATGGCTAATTCCACAAAATGATCTTCAATTGTGCTGGTTTTCAAACCTCTTAATGCAGCAATCTCTTCAAGGCTTCGCCCATTCTTGAAATAGCTTTCGGTTCTTCGTGCAGTCTCGGTAAGCGAAGATTTTTGGATGAGACCGTCCAATAGGACTTTTAGCAGCGGATAATCCTCTGTTTCTATTATCCCCATCCAGGTATGCAGCGCTTCTATTGCCTGCAAGCGAATATCGATGACTTCCTTGTTTTCAATTGCGGCGATTTGTTCCCATGTCAAGCCGCCGACTTTATAACCGGAAAGCCTTTGTAAGACAATTTTTTTAGCCGAATCGTCTACCTCTGCCTTGGAAAGGCTGCCGGCAATTTCTGCTTTTAAATTTCTGCAGCTTTCCTCATTGCGATAATCCATCCTATGTAAATATGACTTTACCCATTGCTGTACATCATCAGCGATGACCACCGGATCAAATACTCTATGATTTTGATGGATATGCGATAAGGTCTGGACAATCAGTGATAAACGGGCCATAAACACTTGTTCGTTCCCCCGGTATTTCCAGCCATTTACTGATGGCGCGGTCGGTTGATAAGCTAATGACTTTTCCGACATGCGGACAACTTGACCATCTGGTATAATAAAACCCTTATCAAAAAGCTTTTGTACAGCTTTATCGTATACCTTTTTTTCCAGTTTCGGCAGGATGCCGAAATAAGGATGGAGTTTATAGTAGCCGATATCCTGTATTGTCTGGCCGGACTTTTTGCCTTTCAACAGGTGATAGGGAGATGAAACAGTCCGCTCGCCATCCACTGCTTTTAAAATAATGATAAGAATATCTTCAAATAACAAGACTGCGCCCCCTAGCGGTTTTTGGTTGAAAAACTAAACAAACACCTTTAGAATGAAAACGATAGTATAACTGAACTTGTTCGGAGATAAAGGAGAGGAATAAGATTATGGCTAAGTATACCATTGTCGATAAAGATACTTGTATCGCTTGTGGCGCCTGTGGAGCTGCAGCACCCGACATTTACGACTATGACGATGAAGGAATCGCTTTTGTTATCCTAGATGATAACATGGGGAACACCCAAGTTCCAGACGAATTGGAAGAAGATATGGAAGATGCATTCGAAGGCTGTCCAACAGATTCCATTAAAGTGGCGGACGCACCATTTGAAGGCGACCCATTAAAATATGAAGACTGATACTTGATGCAATAAAATCCCCCGAGAAAATTTTCTCGGGGGATTTCTTATTGTCCGCAATTTATTAGTTCTGTTTTAGAACGGCTATGATTTAATTCAGGTTTGATAGAACAGACGCTGCTTTTCAATCCACCTGTGCATGCTGCTGAACATCAGCAGAACCACAAGCGTCAGCAACAGGCCTTTGATCAAGTTGAACGGCAATATACCTAGTACAATTGTCCCGAAAAGCGCACTGCCTGTTTCAGCAGGCATATTCAGGAAGTATGTGTACATTGGCAAGAATACCAAATAATTGAGTACGCTCATGCCGATTGCCATGGATAAAGTTCCCGCAGCCAGTCCGAAAACCATCCCTTTTTTGGTGGAAATTTTGTTGTAGATGTAGTAGACCGGCATGAAAAATAATATGCTTGTTACAAAGTTCGCCAAGTGGCCAACTGGCACTCCAGTAGGACTTCCCTGAAACATCCAATCAAGCACATTTTTGAAAAAAGCCACAAGGATTCCGGCCACTGGCCCCATCGTGATTGCCGCAATCAATGCTGGCACGTCACTGAAATCCACTTTCAAAAATGCCGGCAACGCTGGCAGTGGGAAGTTCAACAACATCAAAATAAATGAAATACTGCTCAGCATCCCGATTACAATCATCGACTGTAATTTTTTGTTCTTCATATTCCTCTCTCCTTGTCGTGATTCACCAGAAGAAAGGCTTGGATCGTGCTGTTACACAATAAATCCCTTAAGCAAACAATGCTTAAGGGAGAAAAGGCACACTTAAAATAGCGTTCCGTTTACAGTAAACGACACACGTCCGCACCTTCACCTTCTCCCATCCAGACTATACTGTCGGCTTTGGAATCTCACCAAATCCTGCGTTTTACGGCTCGCGGGCTTATGAACAATTGTTCAATTACCGCCGGTAGGGAATTGCACCCTGCCCCGAAGATGAATCGATATTTTATTGGATTACAGATTAATGATAATCGAAAAAAGACACATTGTAAATAGCTTTGCTTACAATGCGCCTCTCCTGTTAATTTCCATATTCTTTTATATTAATTCCTGCCGGGACTGGCAACGGAGCGGTAAAATCGAAGTTGCCCCAATTTTTGTCAGCCGTATTTTCAAGCACCAGCTCTTTGCCGAACGAATCAGCGGCAAGAACCATTCCTTC
Organism: Planomicrobium sp. Y74; assembly: GCF_003668635.1. GTDB lineage: Bacteria > Bacillota > Bacilli > Bacillales_A > Planococcaceae > Planococcus. Next base: position 151,178 of record NZ_RCWH01000001.1, read on the forward strand.
TATCAAATTAATGGCTTCCTGATAACCATAGGAATCAAAATCGGCCGGCTCGTTAAACTCCACGGTAACCATTTGATCCGTTTCAGAAACGGAATATTCCAAACCGGATGGGATGACAGTAGAGTAAAGGTCGCTTGGCGTTGTTTTCATCGCCTCTAATGCCTCTGCAGCACTTTCATGCGGCATATTGTAACCCGGCACAAGATAGCTGGAGCCGTTTGCATTGTCATAGGTATAATAAGCAAGATTCAGGTTGCCTGGGTCCAGTGGTTCTACTGGTCCCACTTGATCAAAGTCGGCAGCTTTCCCTACCCCATCGACAATCGCAATTTCTTCCGCATCCTTGAACGAGGCTGCGAGTGAATTGAAATAGACCGTCATCGAAGCAGACGCCAGATCGTAATTGTGGTCTTCCGGCAATCTATGCTCTAATCCTTCTGCTGTCTTTTCGATGGTACCTGCATAAGGATGGTATTCATCAAACCCTAATGCTTCCTCATCAATTTCAGGTGCATAGCGATTGTAGAGATCGACAGCATCCACTTCGAGGGTTCCAAAGTCTTCCAGCAGCCGGTCATGCCAAACAATGAAAGATACCGGGACTACAATCGCGTTCTCGGTAAGGCCGACTGTAAAAAGGGACATGCCATCAAGTTGATCTTCATATAATGAATACACGGCCATTTCAGTGTTATTTTCCATGGAATTGAAAGCATCTGAGCCTTCTCCAGCATCCGCGGCTTCAGATGTTTCCGTTGCTGCCGACTCGGATTGGGGTTCATCGCCCCCGTTATCTTCTACAGCAGCTGAACCCGCATCTCCGCTTTCTGCAGTGCTTTCTTCGGCGCCTTCGCCTTCTGATCCGCTCATATCAAAAGCACTCTCGTTGCTGTTTTGGCCGAGCATGGAAGCCAGCAGAACGCCGAATGTGATAAATGCCAAAGCCGCAACCAGATAAGGGATCCAATGTTTCGACTTCTTCTGCGGTTGTTGCGTTTTTTGCAGCCGTTTATATACTTCTTCTTTCGGTCGTTCATCTTTGATAGCGGGGAAATCCTTTAACAAACTTTCGATGTTTTCATCATTCCATTTGTTATTCGGCATTTTGTAATCCCCCTTCCTTTGCGGTTAATTTTTGGCGCAGGGATTTGATGGCCCGGTGCTGGGTCGTTTTGACTTTTCCTTCTGACCATCCGAGGATTTCAGCAGTTTCAGCAATGGACAAGTCCTGGAAGAAGCGCATGATGACGACCATTTTCTGGTCGCCGGTACACGTATCCAACGCTTTATATAATGAGAGCTTGTCTTCATTCAATAAAGATATTTCTTCCGGCAAGCGCTCAGAAGAGGTCAATTGCTGCGTTTCCCAATCGAAATGCTCCATCGAATGCTTCTGTCTGACCGAAGCTTTACGGAAATGGTCAATGGCTACATTTTTAGCAATGGAAAAAAGCCATGTCTTTTCGGTGCTTTTTCCTTCAAACCGGTCATAGGCCCGGAATACCCGAATATACACTTCATGCATCAGATCTTCCGCAATATGGCGATTCTTGACCAGGTAAATCAGGAACTGGAAAACGTCCTGGTGATACTGGTCATAAAGCCTGTGGAAAACGGAGTCATTCATGTACTCCCCCCGTTCTTAGAATTAGTCGTTTTATGTCGAATAAGGTTACATCTTTTTTAATGGCAGCAGGAAATAGAATGAAGTCCCTTTTCCAAATTCACTCTCAACGTCGATTACGCCGTCATGCGCCTTGACGATATTGCTGGCGATCGCCAGTCCGAGTCCTGTACCGCCTTTGCCTAGCGTCCGTGCTTTGTCTGCTTTATAAAAACGTTCGAAAACAAAAGCTTTATCTTCATCAGAAATGCCTGATCCCGTATCGTTTACGGATATTTTGGCGAAATTGTTCTGTTGCTGAGCCCTAACGATGACTTTGCCGCCTCCCGGCGTATGACGCAATGCATTATCTATCAGATTGGTCATCACCTGTTCGATTCTGTCTTCATCAAGTTCAGCAGCTGTCCAATCGTCCATTTCTGTTTCAAATGACAGATCGACGCCAGCTTCCTTGGCAGCCTGGGTGAACTTCAGCGTCATACGCTCAATCACATTATTAAGCTGGACGACATCTTTATAAAGCCTCATCTGGCCGGATTCCAACCTTGCCAGATTCAGCAAATCTGTTACAAGGCGTCCCATGCGCTGGGATTCTTCGTAGATGATTTTGGTCATTTCACGGCGTTCATCTTCACTTGCCCCCACATCATCCATTAATGCTTCACTGTATCCTTGCAGCATAGCGATCGGCGTGCGAAGTTCATGGGATACATTGGCAATAAAATCCTCTCGCAATTTTTCAAGTTTATGCTGTTCGGTCATATTATGAAGCACTGCTACAGCACCCCGAATCGATTCTCCACTATATAAAGGACTAAAGGAAATCGCATAATATGCCCCTTCAATTTCAAGCTCTTCTTCAATTTCCTCTTCAAAATGCAGGACATGGTCGAGCATATGCAACAACTCGACAGGCAATGGCTTCCCTTCCGGTATCGTCTTTTTCAGTCCCCAGTACTCAATTAATTTTTCGGCTGGAGGATTGCTGAGCAGAACGGTTTTGTCTTGATTAAAGGTGATGACCGCATCTGCCATGGACGTGAGGATACTGGATAATTGCTCTTTTTCCTGGCTGATTACTTCCAGATGATGTTTCAATTGGCTTCCCATCTGATTAAATGCGGTTGCCAACTGGCCAATTTCATCTTTCGATGTAGATCTGACCCTCGTGTCAAAATTTCCTTTTGCCAGCTCAAACGCGCCTTCACGCATTTTGCGGAGCGGAGATGTAATGCGGGAAGAAAGGAAAAATGCAAAAAATGTTGTAAGCAGCAGAGCGATAAAAGCTGACAGGAAAACGATATTCGTTGTTCTTTCTGCAGTCCGGTCCATAACTTCCAAAGACTGATAGATGAAGACAGTTCCGTGCATTTCTTCGCCTGTCTGTAACGGACTGGCCAGAACAATATAAGATTCCATTCTGTCTTCATCCGTTAAAGCAGGCATCAGCATTTCTTTCATCACTGTTTCATCGCTTTCAAAAACCTTTTGAAATGCTGGTTCGTTCAAAATGCGTTCTCGAATTTCTTCGCCGTTCATGCCATCATGCAAATAATAAGTGCTTTCATAGGGAACTTCGGCAATCACAGCATTTGTTTCAGGCCCCAATATATCATCGATGATATTCAAGGATATTTCCAGATTGCCATGGTCATTGAAAATACGTGCGATTGTCGCCGCTTCTTTATTGAGGGTTTCTTCGACTGTTTCGCTATGATAGTTGCCGAGGAACTCCAATAGGAGAACAGTTACAATAAAAAGGACAAAGGAAACGAGAAGCAGTATGGTGATCCACAGCTTCCCGACTACACTATTCCATATTCTATTCATTGCCTACCTCGAATTTATAACCTACTCCCCAAACAGTAACAATCATTTTGGCAGCAGATTCAGAAACCCGGTTCAATTTTTCACGCAATCTTTTTACATGGGTATCGACTGTACGCAAATCGCCGAAGAAATCATAATGCCAGACTTCTTTAAGCAGATGCTCCCGGTCGAAAACCTTATCCGGTGCTTTTGCAAGGAAATAAAGCAATTCGTACTCTTTCGGAGTCAGGTTCACTTCAGTACCATCAGCCGTGACACGGTGTGCATCATGGTCAATCGTCAAATGCGGGAAAACGACAAGATCTTTCGAAACGGTCGAATTGGCTGACGGTGAATAAGCTGATGAACGCCGAAGAATCGCTTTTACACGCAATACAACTTCCCTTGGGCTGAACGGTTTGACGATGTAATCATCTGCTCCGGATTCAAAGCCTTCGACACGGTTCGCCTCTTCGCCTTTGGCGGTCAGCATGATAATCGGCGTCATTTTTGTTTCACGCAACTCGGTTGCTACTTCGATACCGTCTTTTTCCGGCATCATCAGGTCCAGCAGAATGCAATGATAATCTTTTTCGTTTGCCATCTCGAGGGCCTGGACGCCGTTTTCCGCTTCTTCGACAAGATATCCTTCACGCTCAAGGTACATTTTCAATAATCTGCGGATCCTTTCTTCATCATCGACAACCAAAATTGTAATTTCCTCAGACATCGTAATCCCTCCAACTTTCTTCTATTCTTACATTGTACCGATAACATTTCCAAAAATAAATAAAAATGGGTTTCTATATAAGTTGAACCGATAATCTTTAATAGTCGATATTCCGCAAAACAGCTTCGAAGACATTAGCCGACGCTTGCGAGGCTAATTCTTTGCGACGAAGCAGCGGAACGATGCAGGAGCACGGTTTTTAAGCCTAGCTAACTTTGTGAACCATTAGAGTGGATCTCAGCACTTCGCTCGAAAGGGAGTTGGAAAGCCAACTCCCTTTCTGTCTCTGCAACGCTTCGCTAGCTTCGAGACATGGAAGTGCATTGCTCCCCAAGGCGTCTTCGCTTTTTTTGCTCCATATCTCTAGAGATTTCTCTCAGCAAAGGCTTGTTCATGGCGGCGAAGTGTTCTAAGTATGGTGAAACTTTTATTCAACTTATATATAATCAGCCAAATCTTATTGAAAAAGCGGACGGAGAAAATAACGCTTTTTCTCCGCCCGCTTTGATTTGATTCCTTAAAAACTTTATATTGCTCCAGACTTGTTATGCGTAAGAGTGCAGACCGGCAATAATCAGGTTGACCGCCACAAGGTTGAACATGATAATCGCAAATCCGACTACACCAAGCCAAGCGGATTTTTCTCCATGCCAGCCTTTACCCAAACGAAGGTGCAGATAAGCAGCATAGAACAACCATGTGATGAGCGCCCATACTTCTTTTGGATCCCAGCCCCAGAAACGTGACCAGGCAATCTGCGCCCAAATCATGGCAAAGATCAATGCACCTAGCGTAAACAATGGGAAACCGATGATTACAGCACGGTAATTGATTTCATCCATCAACTGCAGGCTGACGTTTTTGACGAACGGCTTGAAGATTGCCGCAATGCGTCTGCGTGCAACCAGCCGGATCAGCCAATACAGAATTGTTCCGACGAAGAACGACCATAGCACTGTCGTGATTTTGCTGGCATTGATGATTGCCGGGGTTTCAAAAAACGGCTCCATAGCGCCTTCAGTCAACGAAGTGTATTCATTCATCCCGACTAACGGCGGCATGTTATACGTAATGGAAGACTCATTGCCATCCTTATTGACGTATGTGAAATCAGCCTGGTAACCCGTCAATGAGAAATAACTGCTGGCGATTACAAAGCCCATCACCACAACAAGTGAATACATAATAGCTTCAAGCCAGAAACGCTGTTTCGATTTTTTATTCATATCAACGACCTTCAAAAGATAAACCAGTCCTGCTCCTGCACTGATCGCAAGAATTCCTTCTGCAATTACAACAGTACTGACGTGAATTGCCAGCCAGTTTGTCTGCAAAGCAGGAATCAGCGGACTGACTTCGCTCGGGAACATACTGGCGAATGCAATGATCAATAATGCAACCGGAAGTACAATCATACCCAGAACCGGTGTTTTATAAAGCAGGTAAAGAATGATAAATCCACCCACTAATGTCATTCCGAAAGCTGTCGTGAATTCAAACATATTGCTGAGTGGTGCATGTCCGGTTGCTGACCATCGGGTTATAAAATACCCCAGATGTGAGAAGAAACCGATTAAGGTGATGACGAAAGCAACTTTCCCCCAGCGGCCTTCGGATTTAAAGGACCCTTCCTTATTGCCTCTGACTGCTCCACCAAAAACAAATGTGGCAATCAAGTACGCTACAAAAGCAACGTACAATAAATTTGAACTTAATTCCGCCATTGTCATGATAATTCATCACCTTCCAGTTTCTGCTCTTTCTTCAGCTTTTCCTGCTTCTCAATTTCTTCCTGTTGGTCAATATAAGGCGGAAGCGATGCGAATTCGGAAACCTGATCCAGATCTTTCTTTAAACCATACCAGTTTTTATTGGTGTGGCCAGCTAATACAAGGCCACCGTCCTCTTGTCTTTGAATCCAGAAACGGCGATGGTTGAAGTACATACCTTGTGCTACGCCTATCATAAAGATTAGCCCGCCAAGACCAAGAATCGGCAATGTGCTGTCTTTGCGGATCGTCAAGCCCGAAACATCGCGGGTTTCCGCATTCTGGAATGTTAACTTATACTGGTTTTCTCCCAGAGGTTCAATCGTATTTTGAATGACGATAAAGCTGACTTCCCCGTCGGGAGTTTCAGGTGTAAACATTCGCACAAGGAAACCGGGGTTATTCGGAATTGGTGTTTCTGTTTGAGGTTCACCATTTTCAAATCCTGAAAAGTCAGGATAATAGCCGAGCAAATCTACACGTGTGTCATTGCCCAAATCATAGGATTTCTCAGGGTTGACAAGGTCAATTGTGAGCGAACCAAGGGATTCCTCAGTTTCTTTATTCGTCAGATCGAAAGTCATCGCTCTTAGTTCATTTTGACGGAAGTCCATCTGGTAAACTGCATAGCCATCAAATTTTAAGGGCTGATTGACCCGAATCGCATGCTCTTTAACTTCTTCGATCTCGTCAGTAGCTCCTGGCAGACTTTCTTCCGGTGTCTGGTAGAGGACGATGTCCGTCTGATAATTTTTGGCTACGGATCCTACACGATCGATCGCTTCTTCAAATTTCGCATCTTCGCCTTCACCTGTGTATGTTTCCATTGTGAAGTTTTTGTTTTCAAGGAAGTAGCCCGGTGCATCGGGAATCGCCCGCGTTTCACCTTCACGTATCCAAAGCGTTTCGTCCACATAGAATCCCGGCATCATTCGCAGCATAACGCCAAACAGGAAAATGATGAGGCCTATGTGATTGACGTAAGGGCCCCATCGAGAGAAGCGGCCTTTTTCAGCGAGAAGACCATTCTTATCCAGTGTAACCTTGTATTTCAAAGCCTTCAGCTTTTCTTCCGCTTTTTGCATTGAATCTTCAGGTGCAGGACCCTCAGCATAAATGCGCTGTTTGTTCATAAAGCTGGGATGGCGCAGAACGCGCTGGTTTTTTAACGAACGGTATAAAGGCACGAATCGGTCCAGACTGGCAACAATTAAAGAAATCGCCAGCATACCGACTAAAATAATAAACCAGGCAGAACTATACAGGTCATGGAAACCGAGGAAATGATAGATCTTACCGATTTCACCATATACATCTGCATAATAAGCCTTAATGGTAGCATCATTTCTGACAGGAACATTAACATACTGAGCTTGCGGCAGTATTGTACCGATGGCTGCTGCAATCAGCAGAAGTACGATGATAGAGACTCCTACTTTTACACTCGAAAAGAAATTCCAGATTTTGTCTATGATTGATTTGTTATAAGTTTGAGATCGACGGGCTGTACCTTCATAACGCATGTCCGCCAATTTCTTATTTTGTTCTTCTTCTGTCAAAGAACGTCCGCATGATTCGCATAGTATCGTGCCCGGCGGATTGACATGGCCACATTTACATTGCATTTTTTCCATCCCAAAAACTCCTTATTGAGGTTTGATTTCTTCCATGAAGCCTTTTATATCCTGTTCCGACATTTCACCAGTGACTATCCTCTGGATGTCGCCTTCCGGATTGACCAACACGGTTGTCGGCAACGGACGGATATTGTAAGCCGTCATAACCGACTTTGATCTGTCTATCGCTATCGGAAAGGATAAATCAAAACGGTCAGCGAATGACTGCACTTCGAAATCAGATTGGGCGATATTTACTGCAAGTATATGGACTCCTTGTTCTTCATACTCTTTATATTGTCTGTCCATAGCCGGCATTTCCTTGACACAAGGTTCACACCAAGTGCCCCAGAAGTTCAGAAATACTCCTTCGCCTTTGTAATCGGAAAGTTTATGTCGGTTGCCCTCCATGTCTTCCAAAGCAAAGTCAGGCGCCTTATCGCCTACTTTAAGCACTTCCACATCATCAGCAGTTACGCTGTTGTAGATGGTGTATCCGATTGCCAGCACAAGCAAAGATAATATAGCTAAACGCATAATAGCGCGATTTCTTTTTCTATTCGTTTTTTTTGCTTTTTTGTCTTCCGCCATGCTTTTTCCTCCTCCGAGGTCATTGATGAACCAATTATAGCAAAGTTTAATAGGCAAAAAACCTGGAGTTTTGAAGGGTTTGTGAACGTTAATGCCTCTTTCCGGTTTCAGCCATCACCCGCAGTAATTTCACTTCATGGGCGGTTAACTGGCGTGATTCACCGGCATTCAAACCGTGCAAAGTAAGGAAGCCGAACTGTTCGCGGCTCAGTTTTTGGACTGGATAGCCAATTGCTTCGAACATTCTTCTGACCTGCCGGTTCCGTCCTTCGTGGATGGTTATCTGAACGATTCCCTTACCTTGTTTCTTATCACCGGACAGAAGTTTCACTTTCGCCGGTGCTGTCATACCATCTTCAAGCTTAATGCCGCGTTCAAGTTTCTGAAGGTCCTCCTTGGCCGGAATTCCTTTTAACCGTGCTACATAAGTTTTGTCGATTTCATATTTCGGATGTGTGAGGATATTCGCGAATTCACCATCGTTCGTCATGATCAGCAATCCTGAAGTATCATAATCCAATCTTCCGACCGGATAGATCCGTTTGTCGACATCATCGAAAAAGTCTGTTACCACTTTCCGGTTTTTGTCATCGGTCACCGCGGAGATAACACCGCGGGGTTTGTATAATAAATAATATACTTTCTGTTCTTTTTCCAGTTGAACGCCTTCAACTTCAATAGTATCGGATGAAGAAACTTTAACACCCAATTCCTTTACCACTTTACCGTTCACGCGTACTTTGCCATCCAAAATCATCTGTTCCGCTTTACGTCGTGAAGCGACGCCAGCATGTGCCAGCATTTTCTGCAATCGTTCCATAAACTCACCCCGTCTAATTTAATCTTCTCTTTTATACTTTTGCCTCTTCTTTGAATGCTTCCTGGAATTTGGTCATGAAAAGATCAGTGTCGCCGTCCTGGTCGCCTTCCGCTTCTTCCGGAAGCGCAGGCAATTCATCCAGATTTTTCAGTCCGAAATAATTTAAAAATCCACTGGTCGTGCCGTAGAGGATAGCTCTGCCTGTTCCCTCAGCTCTTCCCACTTCCTGGATAAGCGCTTTGCCGGCCAGTGTGTGAAGCGCTTTTTCGCTTTTTACACCTCTAAGATCTTCAATTTCAACTCTTGTGATTGGTTGTTTATACGCAATGATGGCTAGAACTTCCAATGATGCTTGCGACAGCGATTGGACAGTAGGATTTTCAACAAGCCGCTGAATCGTGTCAGCAACTTCTTTTTTCGTTACCAATTGATAAACCCCAGCCAATTCTTTTATCGTAATGCCTGAGGTTTCGGTTTCTTCATATCTTTTGGCCATAACAGCAATTTCATCTTTGATATCTTTTTCTTCGGCTTCCGTTAAAAATTCCAGCTGTTTCATCGATAAACCGTCGTCCCCTGCAACAAACAGCAATGCTTCTATTTTACTCGAAAGATGCGTCATCATAATCCCATGTTTCCTTTCTAAGCTCGACCATCAGATCGGTGAAATTTTTTTCCTGATCAACCGCCACAACTTGCCGTTTCATCAGCTCCAGCAGCGACAGGAATGATACCACCATTACAGTCTTATCATCAGAAGGAAATAGTTCAGTGAACGGCGTCCTGCCTTTCGCAGCTTTTAAAGTATCGACAATGGAGACCATCTGGTCTTTAATGGAAATTTCCTGACGGGCAATCCTTGCTGACAGTGGAGCTTTCAGTTTTTTTCTCCGCATCAGTTTTTGGAATGCTGCCAGCATATCATATGCATTCACTTCAAGGTCGATGTTTTCGAATGGAGCCAAAGTCTGATAATCCGACAAGTCCATCGGCGGTTTAGTGAAAATCGCTGCCCGATTCGCTTCCAGTTCCTTCAGCTGCCCGGACGCTTCTTTGAATTTCCTGTACTCGATAAGCCGTGAGACAAGCTCATCTCTTGGATCCTGCTCTTCATACTCATAATCCGGATCTTCAAGGTCACCCTGGTGCACCGGCAGCAGGGTTTTACTTTTAATCGCCAGCAAAGTTGCCGCAAAAACAAGGTACTCACTTGCTTCATTTAACTCAAGGACTTGCATTGCGCGAATATGCTCCATATACTGAGTAGTGATTTGTGAAACCGGAATATCGTATATATCAATTTCCAAACGGTGTATTAAATGCAATAATAAATCCAGAGGCCCTTCAAAAGCCTCAATCTTTACTTCATAGGACATCCTGCCAACCACCTGACTGTTAAAGATACTCAATATATTATAGTAGAAAGGGGATCAAAATGCACCCACTCCATCATCCGCTCTTTATCCAATACATTATACACTTTAATTTTCATGAAGATTATTTCGAATGCCATGAAGTAGGGGAAGAATACTGGAAAAGTGTCGCCCCAAAAGATAAGATGCATCCTCTGGCAGGCTGGATCCAGATGGCGGTCGGCATGTATCATTGGCGCAGAAGTAATTATCCAGGTGCTTTGCGCTCGTTTATCCGCGCAAAAGACAAACTTTCAGATGCAGGGATCTGGACGGAAGGATTCGACGGCACTGTGCTTGCCGAACAATTGGCCGATGCCATTGACGGAGTAACAACACGCCGTGAATTCTCTGCTTATAAACTTCCAATCATTTCTGATGATCTAACAGCTGAAGTCAACCGTTTTATGATAGAAAATCCTTCTGAAACCCTTGAACCCTATTATCTGATGCATAAACACAGATTGCGGGACCGAACACCCATCATAAATTTACGGGAACAAAAAAAAAGGCGGAAACTTTAAAATTAAAGTTCGCCTTTTTTTTGTGGACATTTTGTAAGGAAAGCTTCAGTTTCTTTTGTTGCAATCATCTCACGGTCCTGCATGATCTGTTGGATCTTCTCGATCATCGCATGCCCTATGCCTTCTCCACGGTAGGATGGGTTAACGGAAATGTGATGAATTATGAATCGGTCTTCGGCAACTTCAACGCCAAGCAACCCGACAAAATCCTCCCCTTTTTTCCAGAGGTATAACTGCCAATCAGGATTTTCTTCGTATATATGCATAGTCTGCTGCAGCTTTTTAAGTTCACGCTCTTTCGGCATGAACGACAGCAAACCCATCGCTATTTTCTCGAATGATTTTTTGTATCTGAGTAACATAGTAATCCCTCGTTTTCTTCTTGAAACAACTTAACTTATCCTACTATATTCTACCCAATAACTCAAGTTTTGCAGAAAAGCGACAGCGCCCGTTAAGCTCTGAAAGGCATAAGACGTACCAGCGGAGCTGCCTTGGCCGCGCAGCTGGGATGGCTTATGACCCGAAGAGCTGGGCCGCTGGAGTCTGGACAACATAAATGCGGAAACGGCCGCTCAGCTCCGACAAGCAAGAGATGTACCAAATGTAATTTGAGACATCTCTTTGCGACGAAGCTAGCGCAGCGATGCAGGAGCAGTAAGGTTTTTCACGATTTGGCGTAGCGGCATCTTTTCAGCCGCTTAGTCTCGAAAAGCGGAAGTGCCTGTTCAGCTCTGACAGGTATAAGGAAACCCAGCGAAATGGCGACCTTTGCCATGCAGCTGGGTTTCCTTATATCCCGAAGAACTAGGCACTGGAGACTAGACACAGTGAGGCTTACGACTCGAGGAGCTGGCCGTTGGAGTCTAGACAACATAAATGCGGAAACGGCCGCTCAGCTCCGACAAGCGTAAGACACGCTGGCGTAGCGGCATCTTTTCAGCCGCTACGCCAGTGAGGCTTACGACTCGAGGAGCTGGCCGTTGGAGTCTGGACACTAAGAAAAACGACAGTGAAGAGCGGGCCCATTAGAGGCCCCGCTCTTTGCGACGAAGCAGCGAAGCGATGCAACGCCCTTTCATGTCTCGAAGCTAGCGTAGCGATGCAGAGACAGGAGCACTAAATTGGCTTATGATTCGAAGTCACTCACACTTCTACAAAATCACACACCCGGGACCTGATCTGCAAAGAAAATCCAATAGACTATACCCCAGCCGACAGCCATCAGCAATAACAGTATAAGCAGTATGATATTGTTCTTTTTCATTACAGTTCCGCCTTCACACCGTATTCAAGATCCAAGCCGACAATGTCTTCAAGTGTTTCACGTCTGACAGCAAGCTGATGCTTCCCGTTTTCAGCGAACACTACTGCAGGACGGGCAATCCGGTTATAATTGCTGGCCATTGAATAGCCATATGCACCAGTACAGAAAACAGCCAGAATATCCCCTGCTTCCGCTTCCGGCAAAGTTGCCTGTTCAATCAATTTATCCCCGGATTCGCAGCATTTTCCTGCGACCGTATAAGTTTCAGACAATGCCTGGTGCCCTTTATTAGCAATCATCGAACTATAGGCTGCACCATATAAGGCAGGTCTGATATTATCTGACATACCCCCGTCCACCGCAATATATTTCCGTATTTCCGGCACTTCTTTCATTGAACCGATGGTATATAACGTTGTACCGGCATCCCCTACAAGTGAGCGCCCCGGCTCAATCCAGATTTCGGGAATAGGAAAACCGGAATCTTCCGTAATCTGCTTGACCGTATCGATCATTTCCTTCACATATTGTGATGGTTCAAGCGGTTTGTCTTCTTCTGTATAACGGATGCCGAAGCCGCCGCCCAGATTCAGTACTTTACATTGATAATCAAATTCTTTTTGCCATTCCGCCATTTTTGTTACCAGCTTGCCGGCTGCCAAACGGAATGCGGCTGTATCGAAAATCTGGGAGCCGATGTGGCAATGAAGGCCCAGTACATTCAAATAATCATGCCGGTGCGTCTGTTCAAATGCTTGGTCAGTCTGACCATTATTAAGATCGAAACCGAATTTAGAATCTTCCTGGCCGGTTGTAATATAGTCATGCGTGTGAGCTTCTATGCCCGGTGTGACCCGCAGCAGAATATTCATCGGCTGCTTCAACTCTTCCGAAAGAAGCTTCAGCTGGCCGATTTCATGGAAGTTATCAACTACGATACAGCCGATTCCCGCTTCAAAAGCCATCTGCAATTCACCCAGGCTTTTATTGTTCCCATGAAAATGTATTTTTTCTTTAGGGAAGCCGGCTTTGACCGCTGTGAACAATTCCCCTCCCGAAACAACATCGAGGGATAATCCTTCCTGTGCCGCCACTTGATAGATGGCAATGCTTGAAAACGCTTTGCTGGCATAGGCCACCTGGTAACCGACTCCGGCAGTTTCAAATGTTTCCTGAAATGCGCGCGCCCGTTTCCGGAATAATTCAATATCATAAACAAAAAGCGGCGTTCCGTATTCTTTAGCTAATTCAACCGAATCAACGCCTCCGATAGTTAGATGTCCTTGGCCGTCAATGGCTTGTGTACCGTATAAATGCATAGTCAACCTCCTAGAATGAGTATTTGAAAAAATCTTGCCGGGAAAACCCGGCAAGATTCTTTTAGTCAGTGATCAATTTTGAAATCAGTTGGATTTTCTCAACAGCTTCATCTTTGAATTCTATACTATTATATAACATCTCTGTGCATTGCGCGATATCCTCTGTATTTGAATAGACAGTTGCGATTGCTTCGCCTTTTTTGACGAAGTCGCCGACTTTCTTATGAAGAACGATGCCGACTGCAAGATCGATTTCCGATTCTTTCGTCGCTCTTCCTGCTCCGAGGACCATTGCCGCTGTACCGATTTCATCAGCTTCCATGAAGGAGATATAACCTTCTTTTTGCGAAGGCACTTCTTTTACGAATTTTGCCTGCGGCAATAAGCTGACGTCATCCACTACTGCAGAATTTCCGCCTTGTGCTTTGATGAACTGGCGGAAGATATCCAACGCTTTACCGTTAGCGATAACTTCTTCCAGCATGTTGCGTGCTTCTTCCAGGCTGTCAGCTTTTCCGCCGACTACAACCATCTGGCTTCCTAGAACCAGACACAATTCCGTTAAATCTCCTGGCCCTTTGCCCTGCAATGTTTCAATGGCTTCTTTGACTTCCAGTGCGTTACCGATTGCAAAGCCAAGCGGCTGGCTCATATCTGAAATGATTGCCATTGTTTTGCGTCCGGTTGCATTGCCGATGCCGACCATTGCATGCGCCAATTCTTCAGCATCTTCAGCTGTTTTCATAAATGCGCCTTCGCCGGTTTTTACATCAAGTACGATGGCGTCCGCTCCGGCAGCAATCTTCTTGCTCATGATTGAGCTTGCAATCAATGGGATACTGTTTACAGTCGCCGTTACGTCACGAAGTGCGTAAAGCTTTTTATCTGCAGGCGTCAAGTTGCCGCTCTGGCCGATGACTGCCACTTTAATATCGTTTACCTGCTTGATGAAATCTTCGGTGGACAATTCCACGTGGAATCCTTCAATCGCTTCAAGTTTATCTATCGTACCGCCTGTGTGGCCCAGTCCGCGCCCGCTCATTTTCGCTACCGGCACGCCGCATGCAGCAACCAATGGCCCTAGCACCAATGTCGTTGTGTCACCGACACCGCCAGTTGAATGTTTATCTACCTTAATGCCGTCGATGGCCGACAAGTCGATCTGATCGCCTGAAGCCGCCATGGCCATTGTAAGATCTGCACGTTCACGGTCGGTCATGTTCTGGAAGTAAGTGGCCATCAGGAATGCGCTCACTTGGTAATCATCGATGTCGCCAGCTGTATAGCCCGTTACTATAAATTGAATTTCTTCAGTCGAAAGTTCAAGTCCGTCTCTTTTTTTCTCAATCAAATCTACCATTCTCATGAATGTCATCCGCCTTTTTCATTTTAATTTGGATAGAAAACTTGTACCGAATTCCGGCATCGGCACGGAGAAATTCTCTGCAATTGTTGCGCCGATATCTGCAAACGTGGAACCAAGCCCAAGTTCTTTACCTGTTTCAAATCTTGGTGAATAAGCCAATAATGGAACAAATTCACGTGTATGGTCAGTCCCAGGGAAAGTCGGGTCATTGCCATGGTCTGCAGTGATTATCAATAAATCGTTACTGTCCATCTTTTCAAGAACCTCAGGCAAACGGCGGTCAAATTCTTCCAATGCTTCACCGTATCCTTTCGGGTCGCGGCGATGGCCGAACAAAGCATCAAAATCCACCAGGTTAAGGAAACTCAAACCATTGAAATCTTCACCAGCTACAGCAGCCAATTTGTCCATTCCATCCCCATTATCTTTAGTGCGGAGCGCTTTTGTCACACCCGCTCCATTGTAGATGTCATCGATTTTTCCAATGGCTATTACATCTTTTCCATTATCCTTCAATTCGTTCATGACAGTGCGGTTGAACGGAGTCAAAGCATAATCATGGCGGTTTGAAGTCCGTTTGAAAGCACCTTCTTTACCGATGAAAGGACGGGCGATGACTCGGCCGACGAGAAACTCAGGAGATAGAGTCAATTCCCGTGCAATTTCACAAATTTTATATAATTCCTCAAGCGGAACGACCTCTTCGTGAGCAGCAATCTGAAGCACCGGGTCAGCAGACGTATACACAATAATTGCCCCTGTTTCCATGTGCTCTGCCCCAAGTTCATCAAGAATCTCGGTACCGCTGGCTGGCTTATTGCCAATCACTTTGCGGCCAGTTTTCTCTTCCAATTGCGTGATCAGTTCTGGCGGAAACCCTTCAGGGTACACTTTAAACGGGGTGTCGATGTTCAAGCCCATGATTTCCCAGTGTCCTGTCATCGTGTCTTTACCGACAGATGCTTCCTGCAGTCTGCCGTAAAAAGCTTCAGGAGAAGAAACCGGTAAAATCCCTTGGACCGTTTTTATATTTCCAAGACCCAATTTTTCCATATTAGGCATATTAAGACCGTCGATGGATTCTGCTATATGGCCAAGTGTATCCGAACCGGTATCCCCGAACGCTGCCGCGTCAGGAGCTTCACCGATACCCACTGAATCCAAAACAACTAAATGAATGCGGTTAAAAACTTTATTTGTCATTTTAATATCCTCCTTATTTACATTTATATTCTAACATATAATTCTCTATTGTCAGATGTCTGACCTATTTTAAGCTCTCGGATGAAATTGTGAATAGACGTCTTTCAGCCTTGTCTTACTCACATGCGTATAAATTTGAGTAGTCGAAATATCAGCGTGTCCAAGCATTTCCTGGACTGCCCGAAGATCCGCTCCGTTTTCTATTAAATGCGTAGCAAATGAGTGTCTTAATGTATGCGGTGTCAATTCTTTCTGAATCCCAGCTTTTTGTGCATGCTGTTTCAGCAATTTCCAAAAACCCTGCCTAGTAAGTCTTTTACCCCGTTGGTTGATGAATAATGCGTCAGTCGCCACACCTGTTTTCGACAGTTCACTGCGAGGGCCTGATAAATAGTCCCTGCAGGACGCGAGAGCTGATTTGCCCAGTGGAATAATACGCTCCTTGCCACCTTTCCCAAAGCAACGGACAAAACCCATCGTCAAATTGACATCTTCCATATCGAGATTGATGCATTCGCTGACACGCATCCCGCTGGCATACAACAGTTCAAGCATTGCCTGATCTCTTTTGCCGTTCGCTTTTGAAGTGTCCGGCGCCTCTATTAGGGCATCCACTTCTTCTATTGATAAGATATTAGGCAGTTTCTTGTCCATTTGTGGCATCTCGAGGTGTACAGTAGGATCTTTATCCACAATCCGTTCCCTGATGAGGAATTGATGAAAAGAACGGATAGACGAAATATGCCGGGCTACGGTTCTTGACGACATGGTGGTTTCTTTCAAGTGGCTGAGGTGATTCAGAATATGTACTCTTTCGACAATGCGCAGTGAATCCAGCTGTTCTACTTCTTTCAAGTATTGAAGGTAACTTTTTAAGTCGCGCTCATAGGATGTTAACGTGTTAGCAGCGAGCTGCCTTTCAACTCTCAGAAACTGCAAATAGTCATCCAATGCATCTTTTGCGTATTTCATTTTCTGTGCCTCCTTCTTTTATCACAATGTTTGTACACAATAACGCAGAAACAATAATTCTACCTAAATAAAAACAAAAAAACGGCCATTACTGGCCGTTACTCTCTTTCGCCTCGATTTTCTGATGAATCCTGTGAGCTGCGGTCATGGCAGCGCCAACAGATGCCATGGAAAGTAAGACGGTGGTCTTTAATTTGAAAGTTCCAGCGTTTTTCTACTACACTTTCTACATCTTCCAGCAAATCTTCCTGTATTTCATCAACTGCCCCACATTCCAGGCAAACCAGATGGTGATGGAAATGTGCAGCACCTTCCTGGCGCAAATCATAGCGTGATACGCCATCACCAAAATTTATTTTGTCGACAATTTTTAATTCAGTTAATAGCTCCAACGTCCGATAAACAGTAGCCAGCCCGATTTCCGGTGCGATATCCTTCACTAACAGATAGACGTCTTCTGCACTTAGATGGTCCTCTTCATGGTCTAGCAATACTCGAACTGTCGCTTCGCGCTGTGGCGTCAATTTATAGCTCGCAGCGTGTAATTGCTTCTTGATCCGATCAATCCTGGTTTCCATGCGACGCCCTCCCTCAAACTGACTCTATTATATCAAATGTCAGTTCTCAATTACAAGGATACATGCCGCCATTTATTTATAATGATTATAATGTGAAAATCGTACTAATTATCAATTGATAATCGTTGTTTGGCCCAGAGTATGGCAAAAGCTGTTTTTGCATCATAAATGCGGTTGTCCTGCATCATTTCTTCAGCTTCTTCTATTGAAACTTCCATCAACTCAACGAACTCGTCTTCATCGAGTACAGCACCGGGTCCTGCTTCATGCAAGCCTTTTGCAAGAAACAAGTGGACCACTTCATCGGCAAAGCCAGGAGATGTTGAAAATGACTGGATGAGCTCGAGTGAATCGGCGGTATATCCAGTTTCTTCTTCCAATTCCCGCATTGCTGTTGTCTCAGGAGCCTCCCCTTTTTCAAGTTTGCCGGCCGGCACCTCGATGATCGACCGTTCCAATGCTTTTCTATACTGCTCCACCATAATGATTTTATTTTCCGGAGTGATTGCGAGGATCGCCACAGCACCAGGGTGTTCGATTAATTCCCTTTTAGAAGTACGGCCATTTGGCAAGCTAACTTCATCAACTTTAAGGTTTATAATTTTCCCTTCATATATACGCTCTGAACTGATTGTTTTTTCTTCAAATTTTTTCATTTTGCGCCCCGTTTCATTTGTGATTTTTCTACCGCAAAGTATACCATAGGTAGAACAATATTCTAAATGAGGTGTTATAAGTTGAATATGAAAAATTTGGGAACCAGCAATCTAGAAGTAAGTGAAATTGCTCTCGGCTGCATGTCATTGCCAAACAATCTAAAAGAAGCACAAGGCATCATAGACCAAGCACTGAATGTTGGAATCAACTATTTTGACACTGCCGACCTTTACGGCAAAGGCCAAAATGAAGAAGTCGTGGGACAAGCCCTTGGCAGCCGCCGCCAGGAAATCATTTTGGCTACAAAAGTCGGCAACCAATGGGATCCACATTCAGACCAGGTAACTTGGAACCCTTCGGCAGACTATATCAAATCCCAAGTGCACGAGAGCCTGCGGAGATTGAAGACGGATTATATCGATTTGTACCAGCTGCATGGCGGCATGATTACAGATCCGTCAGATGAAACGATTGAAGCTTTTGAAACTCTTAAAAAAGAAGGGTTGATCCGTGAGTATGGAATATCTTCAATCCGCCCTAATGTCATCAAACGCTTTATGGAACAAAGTGCAATTGTTTCGATCATGATGCAATACAGCCTCCTTGACCGCCGCCCGGAGGAGTTCCTCGACGAAATCGGTGCTTCTGGAATATCGGTGGTGACCCGCGGCACTTTGGCCAAAGGATTATTGACATCTGAAGCTCTGGAACGTGCTAAAGATAAGAATGGTTATATGGATTATAGCCAAGAGGAACTTGAAAAATCCCTTAATGAATTGCTTTCCATCGAACCAAATTTAAATGCACTGGCATTGCATGCCGCTCTGCAGCACGGCACAGTTGCTTCAATCGTTGCAGGAGCGAGCTCAGCTGCCCAAATCCGGGATACGATCGCTGCTTATGATACCTCCATTTCAGCGGACCAAATTAATATGGCTAAGAAAATTACAATGAAGGCTAAATATATAGAACACCGGGAATAGAATAAAACATTATTGTTTACTGTATTTTTTTGAAGTTAGAATACCGACAGGGCAAATACAGTTTCAATTGTATTTACCCTTCTTTTGTAATAGACTGAATAGTAAGAATTATTCGCTTAATTAGAAAGTATTAGTACGAAAGTTACTTGGTTTCAAGCCTTATGCGTGTTGTAATGTTATTAGGCCCTCAAACTGTATAGATAAGATCTTAAACTTTTACATAACAGCCAGATTTTTTCAGCCCACCTAAGATAAGCTGAGTGTAAAAAAATATCGACAGAAAGGTCAGCATATAATGAAACTAACTCAACTTATTAATGGACTTAAACTCCAAAACAGCATAGAAGAAGATTTATATGACCTGGTTATTCAAGGCTTAGCTGATAGCTCCCAGGAGGTCGAAGAGGGGTTTGTTTTCATTGCCATAAAAGGCTTCAAGGACGATGGGCACAATCACATCAGCCATGCCATTGAAAAAGGGGCAAGTTTGGTTGTCGGTGAACAGCATATCGAAGATTTACCCGTCCCCTATCTGCAAGTCGACAATGCAAGGATTGCACTGGGCATTCTTGCAAAGAACTTTTATGGAAACCCTGCAAGCCAAAAATTGATGATTGGCATAACCGGCACCAACGGCAAGACGACGACCAGTTATCTAGTGAAACATCTGCTTGAACAAAACGGGATTTCCTGTTCAGTAATGGGCACCATAAAAAACATCGTCAACGGTTCTTCCATTAAAAGTGCCAACACTACTCCCAACTCGCTGATTCTCCAAAAATTGCTTGCGTTAAGCAATGACGATGCCGTAGTTATGGAAGTATCATCTCACGGCTTGACGCAGCACCGGATAGAGGGTATTGAATTTGATGTATGCCTGTTCACCAACCTACACCATGAGCACCTTGATTACCACGGTTCGATGGACAGTTATTTTGAGGCAAAGGCGATTCTGTTCGATCACTTGAAACCTGATGGCACTGCTATTATTAATGTTGATGATGAATGGGGAGGAAAATTGGATCGGCTTCTGCTTGAAAAAGGTAAAAACGTCTGCAGCATTGGCCAGCTCAAAAACAGCAGGCTTCGCGTCCAGTCGTTTGATATGGAACATTCAACCCTTCGTCTCGATGATGCAGAAGAAACATTGATACAGTCCCCCATGGCAGGCATCCACAATCTGTACAACTCGCTGATGGCCTACGCCACTGCCTTATCCGTCGGCATCGAAAAAAATTCCATCCTTTCAACAATTAGAAATTTCCCGGGTGTTGAAGGCAGATTTGAAACTTCAAAAACTCAAAGCGGTGCGATAGTAATCGTAGATTATGCCCATACCCCCGATGCAGTTTATCATTGCCTCACTACAGCTAAAGAAGCAGGTGCCAATCGGATAACCCACATCTTCGGTTTCCGGGGTGACCGTGATTCAAGCAAACGGCGGGAAATGATAGAAATCACTTCAAAAATCAGTGACCGTTACATCATCACAACCGACGATTTGAATTCAGTCCCGGCAGAAGAAATGCGTTCACTGTATTCAGAACTGAATGACCGATACGGCAATGAAAAAGGATTTATTCAGATGGACCGCACTAAGGCTATCAAAGATGCGATAGACAGCAGTTCAGAAGGCGACTGGGTTGTCATAACCGGGAAGGGCCATGAAAAATACAGCCATCAATTTGAGATTCCGACCGAATCTGACAAAGAAACAGTAAATTTCATGGTCAAACCTCCAAAAGCTGATTGACCGTCTATAAATAGTAAAAACCGTTGCCTGAAGAGCAAAAAGCTCTTTCGGTAACGGTTTTCTTGTTATCGGCTCTTATCCACAGCGATTAATAAACTTTGTCGCCATTAAATATGGAATTTTTCACGACAACATAATCCACATAGCGGATGGCTTCCAGTTTATCGCCGCCAGCATATGAAATCGATGACTGCAGATCCTGCTGCATTTCAGTCAATGTATCCTGCAGCGACCCTCTGTATTCTACATACATCCGCTTGCCTTCTACATTCTTCTTTTCGCCTTTTTGGAATTCAGAAGCAGATCCAAAATATTCTTTAAACAACACACCGTCTTTTTCCACGGTTTCTCCCGGTGATTCTTCATGTCCTGCAAATAACGAACCAATCATGACCATTGAAGCTCCAAATCGGACAGATTTAGCGATGTCCCCGTGTGTACGGATTCCACCATCTGCAATAATCGGCTTACTGGCTGCCTTTGAACATAATCTTAATGCCGCCAGCTGCCAGCCGCCCGTTCCGAAGCCGGTTTTAATTTTTGTAATACAGACCTTGCCCGGTCCGATGCCGACTTTTGTGGCGTCTGCTCCGGCATTTTCAAGTTCTCTTACAGCTTCAGGCGTTCCAACATTTCCGGCAATCAGGAAGCTTGCCGGAAGCAATTCCTTAATATGCTTAATCATTTTAATGACTGAGTCGGAATGGCCATGAGCCACATCAATTGTAATATATTCCGGGACAAGCCCCTCTTCCGTAAGACGGTTGATAAAATCATATTCTTCTTTCTTCACCCCGACGCTTACAGACGCATATAGACCGCGGCTCTGCATATCTTTGACGAAATCAAGCCGTTGTTCCGGTTTAAATCTGTGCAGTATATAAAAATAGTCATTTTCGGCAAGGTATACCGCTATTTTTTCATCTATAATAGTCTGCATGTTGGCAGGTACGACCGGCAACTTAAAGCTGCGCCCCCCAAATTGTACCGAGGTATCACATTCTGAACGGCTTTCCACTATTGCTTTTGCAGGAACTAACTGAATATCTTCGTAATCGAATACATTTTCCATTGTTAACACTCCTATACACGAACATTTAATTTAAATCCAGTAGTAATCGTACGTTATTTCAACATAGAATGCAAGTGTTCACAGACCGGAAATTTCCCTTAAAACATAAAATCCCGGATATGCGTTCGCATACCGGGATTTTTAAGATTATTAGAACTTACTGCCTTGGTCTCCGTGTTTGTCAAGAAGTTCAGCAAATGACATATTTTTTTCCCGCTGTTTGCGTTCGAAAAGACGTTTCGCTTCTTCTTCTTCCCTGCGTTGCTGTTCTTGGGCCTGCAGGGCTTTTTTTGTGTCTTTCAATTTTGCCAGTACTTCTTCGTTGAACAGACCATTCGCCTGATCATCTTTCTTAGCCATTCGAATCAACTCCTTACGGTCGTTTGACGATAGTTGCGACCCCCTGGCCGCCTCCTATGCACAAAGTTGCAAGACCTGTTTTTGCATCGCGCTTCTGCATTTCATGCAATAATGTGACGAAAATACGCGTTCCACTTGCTCCAATCGGGTGTCCGATGGCAATAGCACCACCGTTGACATTCAAAATATCATGATTGAATTTCAGTTCGCGGTCAACTGCGATGGATTGTGCAGCAAACGCTTCATTTGCTTCGATCAATTCGATTTCTTCAAGTGACATATCCGCTTTTGCCAGAGCATTTTTTACAGCCTGAACCGGACCAATCCCCATTACCGCTGGATCCACTCCTGCGTTTCCATTTGCAGCAATTGTAGCAAGGACTGTCAATCCTAACTCCTCCGCCTTCGCTTTTGTCATAACGACAACTGCAGCTGCTCCATCATTGATGCCTGACGCATTGCCTGCTGTTACACTGCCATCCTTTTTAAAGGCCGGACGTAACTTGCCCAGTTTTTCTTCTGTTGAAGAAGCTTTGACGTATTCATCTTCAGCGAAAACGACTGGATCCCCTTTGCGCTGTGGTATTTCCACCGGAACGATTTCATCTTGGAATTTCCCTGCTTCAACGGCTGCTGCAGCTCTTGCCTGCGAACGTGCAGCGAATTTATCCTGTTCTTCTCTCGAAATTTCATACCTGTCACAGAGATTTTCAGCCGTGTTGCCCATATGATAATCATTGAAAGCACATGTCAACCCATCTGAAACCATACTGTCAACTACTTTATGATCGCCCATACGGAAGCCGCCGCGTGCATTTTCCAGAAGATATGGTGCCCGGCTCATATTTTCCATCCCGCCGGCCACAACAATTTCCGCATCTCCAGCAAAGATTGCCTGATACGCCAAATGAATCGATTTAAGACCTGAACCACAAACCTTATTAATAGTCATCGACGGAACAGTTTCAGGCAATCCGGCACCCATTGCTGCCTGGCGTGCAGGATTTTGGCCCAGCCCCGCTTGCAGCACGTTTCCCATGATTACTTCTGATACTTGGGCAGGTACAATTCCTGCGCGCTTTACAGCTTCCTTTATGACAATTGCTCCCAACTCAGTTGCTGGTACGTCCTTTAAACTTCCCTGGAATGACCCAACTGCTGTGCGGACTGCACTTACGATAACGATTTCCTGTGACATTTTCCTTTTCCCCCTTGTTTGGTTGAAACTGGTTGCTCTTTTATCCCCCCGATAGATACAATGTAACCAGGGGGGATACTATGTTAAGTTTACCAAATAAAGTAACGATAATCGAGGTAGGACCACGTGATGGCCTGCAAAATGAAAAGCAGCTTGTTGCAACCTTCGATAAATTGCAATTTATCGAAGGGCTTCAACAAGCCGGTGTGGCAGAAATGGAATTGACTTCTTTTGTATCACCAAAATGGGTTCCACAAATGGCGGATTCAAAAGAAATCGTGGCAGAAACTAAAAAGGTCGGCCGTCAATTCGTACTGACACCCAATGAACGCGGGATCAACGCTGCCCGTGAAGCCGGTGCCGATGCACTTGCGGTTTTTGTAGGTGTATCCGATTCTTTCAACAAGAAAAATATCAATAAATCTACAGCAGAAAGCATGGAAACTTTAAAACCGCTGATTCAGAAATTAAAAGAAGACGGTGTCTTCGTCCGGGCCTGTATTTCAACAGCATTTTATTGTCCATTTGAAGGCGCAGTCAAACCGGAAGATACCATCCGCCTATGCCGTCAATTTATCGATTGGGGTGTCGATGAATTGAGTGTCGCTGATACAGTCGGCATGGCAAATCCTGCAGAAAGCTATGGATTGTTTCTTCAATTGAAAGAAATTTTTCCTGATACATTGATTACTGCCCATTTCCATGACACTAGAAAAATGGCTTTGGCTAATATTTTTGCCGCTTTGCAGGCAGGCGTCGACCGATTCGATACATCTGCAGGCGGCCTTGGAGGCTGTCCTTTTGCACCAGGTGCAACCGGCAATGTCGCAACGGAAGATGTCGTCAATATGCTGCACAGGATGGATATCGAAACCGGAATAGACCTGGAGCTATTGGCTAAAGCTATTGAGAATATTGAGTCCCATGTGTCAAATCCTATAAATACGGGAATATATACCTTATACAAAAACCGATCTTAAAGGAGCATGGGCTATGAGAAAACGTATTCTCCAGGTATCAGCTGCAATTTCAAGCACCTTTACATTACTGGCGACTGTTGCTGGCATCATGGCCAGCAATCGGCTTATGTATGTAAAGAAAAAAGATGAGGAGCTGATCCTGGAACGTGAAACCTCTGCCAAGCGCTATGACGAATTTTGGTATGCCAATGTAAAAAAAGAAGAACGTCAAATAAAATCCCAAAACGGCTATAATGTTCATGCAATATTTCTTGAGCCTCATGATACGAATAAATATGTCGTCATCTGCCATGGGGTCACTGAAACAAAGGTCAATTCATTTAAATATGCCCGCATGTTTGAAGAGTTGGGTTTTAACTCAGTTGTCTACGACCACCGCCGCCATGGCGGCTCCGGAGGCAAAACGACCAGTTTCGGGCATTATGAGAAATTCGATCTTAAAGCTGTCGTGGATATGCTGAAAGAACATGCCGGATCCGATTTAGTCTTCGGCATCCACGGGGAATCCATGGGGGCAGCCACAACGCTCCTCTATGCAGGGATGCAGGATGATGCCGCCTTTTACATTTCGGATTGCGGCTATTCGGACATATCCGAACAGATACTGCATGTCATGCAAACCACAACACCTTTTAAAACACCCATAGCATTGAAACTTGCCGCTTTCTTCATGAAATTGCGCGACGGTTATCACATCAGCACCGTCACACCTCGCGAATCAGTGAAACAGATCGAAAAACCTGTACTTTTCATCCATAGTTTGCCGGATGATTTTGTGCTTCCCGAAATGAGCATCGAGATGCACAGCCTAAAAGAAGGTCCGAAAGCACTTAAGCTATTCAAAAAAGGCGGACATGCGCAATCGTTCAACGAAAACCCATTGGAGTACAAGGAAACCGTTTCCTCGTTTTTGATGGAACAAGGCATTTCCCTCGCTGGAAAAGTGCCGGAAAGTGCTGTTCCTGCCACTTCTGATTGCTAGCCGTATAAAAAAATTATTGTTTCTAAATACATTGCAGTTGCTGCACGTAAGGATAAGTAGACAAAATATAATTATTAGTGAATTTAAGTAATTTAATTTAATAATTTTTAATAATTTTTAATAATTTTTAATAATCGTTATTCTGTAAAACCGCTGCGCTTGCCAAAAACCTTGTGCTCCTGCATCGCTGCACTAGCTTCGAGACATGGAATGGCGTTGTTCCCCAAGGCGTCTTCGCTGTATTTTATCCATATCTCTAGAGATTTCTCTCAGCAAAGGCGCGGCTCAGGACTGGCTGGAGCAATAAGACGAGTGGGGTTATTGCGGGAGGCTTGTCCATAGCGCCGAAGCGTTATATGCTATCCCTTAAGAACAACTTATATAGCAAAATAAAAAAAGCACTCAGCTGAGTGCTTTTTATTTTTTAGCCGGCTTCCCAGGCTTAGTAGACGCTTTATTCATTTGAGCCATCATTTGATTGATTTTCTTCTGAGATGGTTTTTGTCCCATTTGCATCATCATGATGCGGAGCATTTCTTCGTTAATCGGTGGATTGTCTTGCAAATACTTCATCATGTAGCGGCGTGCGATGAAGAATCCAAGAGCAACACCTGCGAGCAAAGCGAAAATCACGATTACGATCCAGATCCATGTATCCAAATTTATTACCTCCCTCGTGTTGCTTAAATATAATAGTGCACCCAAAAAATTATACTATAAAACAGGCTGACTGACCATAACAAGAAAAAAAGAAAAACGGGAGCAATTTCGCTCCCGCAACAGATTATTCGTTAATCAATTTTTTAACTTTAGCCACTACATTTTCAGGAGTGAATCCAAACTCTTCCATTATGCGTTGACCCGGTGCACTTGCTCCAAAACGATCAATCGCAAGAACATCTCCTTCATCTCCAGTGTAACGGTCCCATCCGAAAGATGAGCCCATTTCAATGGCAAGGCGCTTCTTGACAGTCGGAGGAATAACAGATTGTTTGTATTCCTTACCCTGTTTTTCGAAACGGTCCCAAGAAGGCATGGAAACAACCGAAACTGAAATTCCTTCTTCAGCCAATTGTTTTTGCGCTTCCACGGCAAGGCTTACTTCAGAACCTGTAGCAAGCAATAGTGCCTGTGGGTTGTCAGCAGCTGATACGACATAAGCCCCTTTTTCAACGCCAGATTCCGATAATTGAGCCGTTTGCTCGAGCACTGGCAGATCCTGGCGTGAAAGAACCAGCAAAGTAGGATGGGATTTGGCTTCAAGAGCCAACTTCCAAGCTTGCTTTGTTTCATTGGCATCTGCAGGACGAATTACGTTCAAGTTCGGCATTGCGCGAAGTGACGCGAGTTGTTCAACAGGTTCGTGAGTTGGGCCATCTTCACCTACCGCAACGCTATCATGAGTGAATACGTATGTTACCGGCAAGCCCATCAATGCAGCTAAACGGATTGCAGGTCGAACGTAATCACTGAATACGAAGAATGTGCCGCCAAAGACGTGCAAACCACCATGAAGCGCCATACCATTCAATGCTGTACCCATTGCAAATTCACGGACACCAAACCAGATATTTCGGCCTAATGGATTTTCAGCATCAAAGTCGCCGCCGCCTTTGATGTTTGTTTTATTCGATCCTGCCAAATCTGCGCTTCCTCCAAAGAAAGAAGGAACTGTTTTGGCAATAGCGTTAACCATATCACCAGAAGAAGCACGTGTAGCCTGTTTCTTGCCGACTTCGTACTCAGGGAATTCTGCATCGAAGTTCTCTGGAAGGTCTCCTCTAATTGCAGCTTTCAATTGATCTGCCAATTCCGGGTGTTCCCTTTCATACTGTTCGAACAGTTTATTCCATTCTGCTTCCGCTTTGCCGCCAAGTTCATCTGTAGCTTTTTCAAATGTTTCATAAACTTCATTCGGCACATGGAAATCCTGGTCAAATGTCCACTCGTAATATTCCTTTACAAGTTTCATTTCATCTTCACCAAGCGGTGCGCCGTGTACGTCCGCTTTACCGGACTTGTTAGGTGCGCCGTATCCGATGACAGTTTTGACTTCGATTAAAGTCGGTTTGTCGGAAGATTGTTTTGCATCTGCAATTTTAGCAGACAAATCATCGAGTTCATTTCCGTCTTCTACACGAAGATAATTCCAGCCGTAGGATTCAAAACGCTTGCGGATATCTTCAGAAAAACTCATGCTGAGATCGCCATCGAGTGAAATATCGTTGCTGTCGTAAAGAACGACTAATTTATTGAGCTTTAAATGGCCAGCAAGTGAAATCGCTTCACCCGCAACGCCTTCCATCAAATCTCCGTCTCCGCATAAAGCGAATGTATGATGATCGACAACGTTCATCTCGCCTTTATTGTAAGTAGCGGCCAAATGTTTTTCAGCCATAGCCATACCTACAGCCATGCCGATTCCCTGGCCAAGCGGACCTGTTGTCGCTTCTACTCCAACAGTATGGTGATATTCAGGATGCCCCGGTGTTTTAGAGTCCCATTGGCGGAAATTCTTGATTTCTTCCATTTCGAGACCATAACCACTTAAATGAAGCAAGCTGTATAAAAGCATAGAGCCGTGCCCTGCTGATAAGACAAAGCGGTCACGGTTGAACCAATCGGGGTTTTTAGGATTGTGGTTCATGTGTTTTGTCCACAATGTATATGCCATTGGGGCTGCGCCCATCGGCAAGCCTGGATGGCCTGAGTTCGCTTTTTCAATCGCATCTATGGATAGTGTGCGAATAGTAGTTACTGCTAGTTGATCTGTATGGTTCGACATCGTAACATCCTCTCTGATACAAAAATTTATTCCCTTTATAGTTTAGTCAAGAATAGAAAAGAATACAACGAAAAAGAGAATAAGTATTAATTAAGATACTTATTCTCCCGGTTATTTTTGATCTTTTCAGGAGTCACGTCGTCTCCGTTTGGATCAATTACTGTAACATTTTCAATTGTGCCTCGCATCGTCTTGCGGAAAACCTGTAGATATTCCTGTCTTAATGCACTTTGTTCCTTGGCTTCTTCGATGGATAAGCCATCGGTTTTGGACTTTTTCGCAAGTTCGTTAATGCGTTTCATCTTGTCTGGTACTAACATATACATCCGCCTTTCTTCTTTCATAATGGTATAAAAATTGAAAGGCAAGTGCAAGAAATTAGGTTTGGGATAATTTCTGAAACTCCCTGTATCGTCTGTGGACTGTCGCTTTGCTGGCCTTATAGCCGAATCCTTCAAGAGTGACTGCAATTTCGTGGAACGTCAGTCCGTTATTTTTCAGGCTCACAATCTGATCGAGGGGGAGTTCAAGTCTTTCCCGCCCTTGAGGATTCCCTTTCCCTTTCAGGTTCTTCTCTGGTTTATAGCCATTTTCAACAGCGCGCCTCATACCGCGTTTTATCTTGGCATTATGTATCTTCCGCTGGTATTCTTCGACGATGGCCAATATCTCGAGCACCATATCATCCATATCGTTCAGCGCAATTTGTCCTTTGTCCGATAAGGTATAGACTTCGACCCCGTATTTCTTCATGACATGCAACAGGGCAATTCTGGCATGCCCTCTGCCCAGACGGGTTTCGTCCTGCACAAAGACAGCATCCATTTTTTCTGACTTGATGCTATTGAGCATTTCAAGCAGTCCATCCCGATCCATTTCATAACCACTGTGCTGATCGCGAAAAACCTGCTCAACCAAATAACCCTGCTCATAAGCAAACTTCAGCAGTTCTTCTTCCTGACGTTCCAGGGAAGTTTCCTGCGTTTCCTTTTCCGTGCTTACACGGCAATAAATGAAAGCTTTTTTCTTCATTCGGAATCACTCGCCAGCTTCAAAGTATGATCAGGGACATAATTGAGCTGCTCTTCAGGAATTTTCAAAGTTTGCCCTGCCGTAATGACCGGTGCAGCCAATTTGTTTTCTTTCATAATCTCATCAATCCATTCATGATGTGGAATATTGCCGCTGTATTCATCGGCCAGAGTCCATAATGTATCCCCCTGTTCGATTTTCAGTTGGACCATATGGGCCTCTTCACTATTATGGGAGAGAGCGGAATAAAATGAAAGGATAAGTACTAATGTGAAGAATAGGAAAACAAAAGAATTTCTGTGGATATAAGCCATAAAAAAATCGCCTCCTGGAATGTATGTTCGGAATGTATGTTCTTATGTTAATGCGAACACGTGTTTTTGTCAAGGCGAAATTCGAACCTATGTTTGCATTTCATTGTCCAAGTTGATATAATAAAATTAGAAAATATGAAGTTCAAATAAAAGAGGTGAAACTGTTGAAGAAAGTATCGAAACGCCAAGAAGATATCTTGACATTCATCAAAGATGAAGTGCGTGAGAAGGGGTATCCACCCTCCGTCCGTGAAATCGGCGAGGCAGTTGGTCTGGCTTCCAGTTCTACAGTCCATGGCCACCTGGCCCGGCTGGAAAGCAAAGGACTGATCCGCCGTGACGCAACAAAGCCCAGAGCAATCGAAGTCATATCCACTGATGAGGCCCTTATCGACAAAAGCCCTGTACTGCATGTACCCTTGATCGGTAAAGTTACAGCCGGCCAGCCCATCACTGCTATCGAGAATGTTGAGGAGTATTTCCCGTTGCCGCAATCCTACGGCACAGATGACGATCATATCTTCATGCTTGAAATCATGGGTGAAAGTATGATCGAGGCTGGTATCCTGAATGGCGATTATGTAATCGTCAAGCAGCAGCAGACTGCAAATAATGGAGATATCGTAGTTGCGATGACCGAGGAAGACGAAGCAACTGTCAAACGTTTCTTCCGGGAAGATAATTATTTCCGGCTTCAGCCTGAAAATTCTTCAATGGACCCTATCATCGTTGACGCTGTATCCATCCTGGGCAAAGTCGTAGGAGTATACCGTCAAATACAATAGATAAACGAAATGCGTAAGCGCCCGTTAAGCTCTGAAAGGCTTAAGACGGAACAGCGGCGCGGTCTTGACCGCAGAGCTGGGCTGGCTTATGACCCGAAGAGCTGGGCCGCTGAAGTCTGGACAAAGCCCCCATTTAAAACTTACTCAAACTTTAAAGTGTTTAACATTTATCGACCAACAAAAAAGAGCCAAGGCATTTGCCTCGGCTCTTTTTTATTTATTTCGCTGCATTCTTTCACCTTTACTCGAAATCAGCAGTTTTTGTACAAGAAAAGACAAGAATAACTGGAATCCTTTTGCGTCGTTCAAATTCCTCTTCTTCAGCAAAGTTGGCTTTTACTGGTTCCCCTTCTTTTAATGCTTCAATATGGAAACCTGCCGCTGTTAATGCCGTGAAGTAATGCTCAATCGTGCGGTGGTACTTGACTACCGTTTTTCCTATCCAAGGTTCCTTACGCACGCCCTTATTAAAATAATCATCAACAAGCCAATCCCCTTTTCTTTCTCCCCCTTTTTTACTTTTGAATGCAGCTGTCGTTAATGGATGCTGCACACTGAAGATAAATTTCGCATCTTTTTTCATTGATTTGCGGACTAATCGGAAGATTTTATCCAAGTCTTCTATATAATGCAGAGACATCCTTGAAAGGACTGTATCGTATGTATCTGGCGGATAGTCAAAGTCTTCCATAGCGGAATGGATAATGGCGGCTTCTGGTTCTTCAAGGGCTTTACTGGCAAGACTGAACATTGCTGCCGAGCCTTCCACGCCTGTATATCTTTTTACACCTTTGGACAGAAGCTCTTGTCCATACCTGCCATCACCGCATCCCAGATCCAGTATATAGGTCGAATCCACTTCGCCAAGCAAATCGTTGACTATTGGTCCTTCGATAGCATTGTTCGGACTGTCCGGCCTTGATCGCCTTTTCAGATAACTTTCTAGAAAATCCTGTTCATCGTATGCAAGCGAACCTTTAAATTCCATCCCTTTTCCACTCCCAAATAATATTATATGGATAACCCTTTTTCAGTAAAAAAATTTTGTTCATCAAAATATAAAAGCCGTAAAAAAACGCCGCAAGTGCGGCGTTTTTAGAGCAGTCAACTACATTTCCGAGACGATGATATATTTAACCAAATTGATTGTAATCCGGTAGACATTATTATCCTCTGCATCCCGAAATTCATAAGTGCCATTTGTCGGTATACTGCTTAATGCAGAATCCTTGCTGGTTGCCTTAACATAATGGGTTAATGTGTTGCCTTGATCAAAATAGAAGTCGATTTGAAAATTTTTCATAATACTGCCTCCTCGTCTGCTGATTCCATCACTCTACTATAGTTTAGCACAAGTATCCCGATGAACCGAATTCCGTCAGTAGCCGTTCCTTCAATGGAAGAAACCCCTGGGCTGTCCTCTGTTTCAGACAGCTTCGGGGTTTCTGCAAATTACGTATTAAAAAAGTGAATCGGTTTTCCTTTGCATTTCGACCCACCACTCAATATGAGCGCGGTCAAATACAATCATATTGCCATAAGGCTTACTATGAGGGATTTTTCTAGCCAATAAAAATTCATTTATCTGCTGTTCTGACAATGGATATCCCACTGAATTCAAATAAACGAGCAGATTTTCTATTCCTTGAATTTTGCCCATTTAATCACCTCCCACAAAATCCTCCTTGTTTGCAAAGAAGATTCAGTACGAGTTATTAAACTTTATTGGCATATAGCATTATACCCACGTATTACAAATTTCTAACCTGATTTTTAAAAATAATTTATTTACATAATATCTACCTTCTAAGAGTAAGGAGTAATAAGATAGCATTTTTAACCAAAATATGGTACAATGTTGATATCAACAACTTTAGTTTATGGATTCCTAGAGACTTTTCTTAGTCACTTTCCATATAAGGAAAGGGGCATACAATTTGTCAATTGACTATATTCGAAAATCACTTGAAACCATGCGCTATTTTGAGAAAACGTCTATTTCAGAAACATTCAGCAGTGGAGGAACAGATGCTTATACAGTACGTTATATACATGATAACCTCCAGTTCGAGGTGCAATCCTCTGTAAGCGAAGAAATAATATTGTTCAATTCCGTGGAAGCTGCTTCAGAGTGGATCCACCTAAAAACAGATTCTCCTGTCATGCAAAATTAACAGAATATAATATAAGCCTGGCATCTTCGTGCCAGGCTTTTTGTATGGCTTTTTTCACACCTTGAAAGCATCATTTCACTTCAAGTTCATGGTAGTCCAGCTTCTTTTGAATACCGCAGTTTTTGCAAATAAAAATAGCGGATAATAAACCCTCATCATCTTTCTCTTTGCATAATAGATCAAAGTCTTCCATGCCACATGATGTACAGGCATTCTCTGCATCATCGCCTTTGTTGAAGGCAGTTTTAAATTCTCTCCAGTTTTCAAACACCTGGTTATCCCCCCTATGGTACGCTAATACACAATATCCATTGTCATTATAAAAGCTACCTTACTTTAAAGCTTGAGGCAAAGTACTGTACACCTGAATGTCTTTAAAGTCGATTCCCAGTTCTACAGCTGTTTTCGCAATGACCGGGCTGATGCCTGATAATGCCGTTTCAACCCCGATCAGTTTCAAGCCGCTGATCATTTGGAATATCTGGTTTGCAACCATCGTATCGATAGCGGGCACCCCGGAGATATCAACAAATAATTTGGTAATCGAATAGTTTGTAGCCTGTGCCATCGCATTTTCAAACATCGCCTCAGAACGTGATGAATTGATTTCCCCAACCAACGGAAGCAGTGCTGTATTTTTCGAAAGGCGAATGACCGGCGCACTAATCTGATTCATTAGAGCTTCTTGCTCTCTCCATCGCTTGCTTGCCGCTTCCGTGCTTTTTACAGTATATTCCTGAATAATTTTACTTATCACTTCTACAATTGCTTTGTTCCAAACAGCAACCTGTTCATGTTTGACTGTGTCTTTATTTTCAACAGCAAATTTGCCGACTAAATCAAGATATTGTATCTGTGTGCGGAAAAATTCTTCTATAACAGATGGAAGCGGCGTATCAAGATGCGCATTGTCATTTGTCACTTCAGCAATCCACTCGTCAAATTCCACCATAAAATCCTCCTGCTCCTTTTCGAACATGGAGCAAAAGTGTATATGGAAGCCGTGATTCTGCTCTTTCAACTTCTTAACTTCCTGGGGATCCGTTGTACCATAAACCCCTTCTTTGCTTTTATCAAGAGTCTTGTACCATTCTTCAGTCAGTTCATCAGTCCTGCTGCAAAGATATTGATGCAAATCTTCGTTTATAAGCATGTCCTTACTCCTTTATACGGTGTCATTTCAATTTTTTAAGGAGCGAGACACGGAAAGTACCCCCGATTCTCCTTATAAGATAAGATACAATATTCCAATAAAAATAGCATTAAGATTTCTTCAGGCTTTAATCATAGCGAATTGACATCCTCCAGTTACTGCTTGTACACATACAGCATCTGCACCTAAAGTTGCTATACCCCGCCAGGGCAAAAAGAAACCGCTGAAGCAAATTGCTTCAGCGGTTTCTACTATATTAATACATCTTCAAGTATTGCTCGCGTTCCCATGGGTGTACAGTAGTTCTGAACATATCCCATTCAATTTCCTTCGCTTCAACGAAGTTTTTAACGATATGTTCTCCCAAAGATTTTACCATTACTTCATCAGATTGCAGTTCTTGCAATGCTGCATACAAAGTGCCTGGTAAATCTTCGATACCTACAGCCTGGCGCTCTTTTTTGTTCATCGCATAGATGTTACGGTCAACTGGTTTTGGTGGAGTCAATTTACGTTTGATCCCATCAAGTCCTGCACCAAGCAGAACAGCCATTGCAAGGTAAGGATTAGCAGCAGGGTCGACAGATCTTACTTCAACACGAGTCGAAAGGCCGCGTGAAGCTGGAATACGGATAAGAGGGCTGCGGTTCTGACCCGACCATGCTACGTAGCAAGGTGCTTCATATCCAGGCACCAAACGTTTATAAGAGTTCACTGTTGGATTCGTTACAGCGGTGAAACCTTGTGCGTGCTCAAGGATTCCTGCCATGAATTGGAATGCTGTTTCACTCAGCTTCATGTCCCCGTCTTCATCAAGGAAAGCATTTTCTTTGCCGTTGAAGAGAGAAACATTCATGTGCATACCTGAACCATTGACACCGAATAACGGTTTCGGCATGAATGTAGCATGGAGACCGTGTTTTCTTGCAATCGTTTTAACAACCAGTTTAAATGTCTGGATATCGTCACATGCCTTGATGGCATCAGCGTATTTAAAGTCGATCTCGTGCTGGCCAGGTGCAACTTCGTGGTGGGAAGCTTCAATTTCAAAGCCCATTTCCTCAAGCTCCAAAACGATGTCCCGACGGCAGTTTTCACCAAGGTCCATAGGAGCAAGGTCAAAGTACCCGCCGTGGTCATTCAATTCAAGGGAAGGCTCTCCTCTTTCATCAAGTTTGAACAGGAAAAATTCCGGCTCCGGCCCAAGATTGAAATGAGTGAATCCAAGTTCTTCCATCTCTTTTAAGATACGTTTAAGATTAGTTCGTGGATCTCCTGCAAATGGAGTTCCGTCAGCATTATAAATATCACAGATCAGACGCGCTACTTTTCCTTTACCTGTAATCCACGGGAATACCACCCATGTATCAAGATCCGGGAAGAGATACATATCCGATTCTTCGATTCGTACAAATCCGTCAATTGAAGATCCGTCGAACATCATTTTATTGTCCAGCGCTTTTTCAAGCTGGGAAGTTGGAATTTCTACGTTTTTAATAACTCCTAGAATATCGGTGAATTGAAGGCGGATAAAGTTTACATCCTCTTCTTTTACTAACCTTTGAATGTCTTCTTTTGAATACTTGCCCATGCTCTTTTCACTCTCCTATAAGTTTTATAAAACCCAATCCTAATGATAGAACCGGGATAGATCACCTTGTCTGAGTCCATGTCTGTCATGCAGTTTCCCAGTCATCATTTCTTCACGGAAAATTCTCCGCAGTTCATCATCACTGAGATTTTTCGGTTCAGCCATAACGTTCTTTGGCTGATTTTTCAGTTCAAACATTTTCTTGATGCCTGCAATGTTTAGCCCTTGATCCAGGAAGTCTTTAATTTCGAAGAGGACGTCGACATCATTCAGCGAAAACATGCGCTTATTGCCATCTGTCCGGGCTGGGCTGATCAATCCGTGTTCTTCGTAGTAGCGGATTTGACGAGCGGTTAAATCTGTCAGCTGCATTACTATGCTGATCGGCAAAATCGGCATAGTACGTCGGACGCGATTCGTCATATTGTTCACCCTTTAACTAGTATTTCATTTATAAGTATAATACATGTGAGGTTACCTGTCAACATTATGTAATAAAACCTTACATAAGTATTCCGCTTAGAGTAATTGTTTCTTTTTTAAGTATTCAACTGCATTTACAACGGCAATCTTAACATGCTCATATGTTAAGCCCCCTTGGATAAATGCTGTATATGGAGGGCGGATAGGACCGTCAGCTGTTAATTCTATACTGGATCCCTGGACAAAAGTGCCGGCTGCCATAATCACATCATCTTCATAGCCTGGCATATAAGCGGCTTCCGGAAGGAACTGTGCGTTTACAGGTGAGTTTGCCTGGATTGTCCGGCAAAATGCAATCATTTGATCGGCCGTATCAAAAGAAACGGACTGAATCAGATCTGTTCGTTTGTCAGCATAATGCGGAGATGTTATCATCCCCGATTCTTCAAGGAGTGCCGCTGTAAAAATGGCTCCTTTCAACGCTTGAGAAACGATATGCGGGGCCATGAAAAATCCCTGATACATATCCGGCAAGGTATTAAGCGATGCTCCTGCCTCTCCACCTATACCCGGAGAAGTCATTCGGTAAGCGCATTTTTCCACTAAATCCTTGCGCCCGGCTATATAACCCCCGATTTTCGCCAATCCGCCTCCTGGATTTTTAATAAGGGAACCCGCAATCAAATCCGCTCCAGCTTCGACAGGTTCCCGGTCCTCCACAAATTCTCCGTAGCAGTTATCCACGAAAATGATTACTTCATCTTTAATTTTTCGGACCTTTTCTATCATTTCTTCAATTTCATCTACCGTAAATGAAGGCCGTGTATCGTATCCTCTCGACCGCTGAATGGCAACTACTTTCGTCTTGTCGGTAATCGCTTTTCCGATGTTTTCCCAGTCAGGCTTATTATTATCGGCGAGATCGATGTGGCGATAGCTGATTCCGAAGTCACGTAGCGACCCCGTATCCTTTTCTCCACCGCTGACGATGGAATCCAGCGTATCGTAAGGTTTGCCTGTTATATAGAGAAGTTCATCCCCTGGCCGAAGTATTCCGAAAAGCGAAATGGTAATGGCATGGGTCCCGGATATAATTTGCGCGCGGACGAGTGCAGCTTCCGCTTTAAATACATCTGCATAAACTCTCTCCAGTGTGTCTCTTCCCTCATCATCATAGCCGTAGCCGGTTGAAGGATTGAAATGGTGGTCACTTACTTTCTGGCTGTGGAATGCGGACAGCACTTTCTGCTGATTGAGCAGAGCGTTGTCATCCGCCTGCTTTAACTGATGCTTTATCTTACTTTCAATTTGGTTTATGTAATTTAACATAATGGTCTCCGTTCTTTAACTTATTCCTTATATAAACTATTATGGCCATTAGCTTGAAATTGCGTCAAATTCTGCTACAATTCATAGAGTTGGACAAAGCGGGAGGGAAATGGAATGGCTTGGGAAGTATTAAGTGCGATCGGTACCATCGCTTTCGCTATATCCGGTGCAATTATAGCAATGGAAGAGGAATATGATATATTTGGTGTCTATCTTCTTGGCGTTGTCACAGCATTTGGCGGCGGTGCAGTCCGCAACCTTTTGATCGGCGTCCCTGTTTCCGCCTTATGGGAGCAGGAAATGATGTTCCAGCTGGCATTAGTATCGATAACGCTGGTATTCCTATTCCCTCACCGTCTGCTCGGGCAATGGAACAGATGGGGCCATTTTTTTGACGCTATCGGCTTATCAGCTTTTGCAGTGCAGGGAGCCCTATACGCTGTGGAACTGAATTTGCCAGTCTATGCCGTCGTGGTGGCAGCAGTGCTGACAGGATCCGGCGGAGGAATTATCCGTGACATGCTGGCTGGCAGAAAGCCTTTGGTTCTGAAAGCGGAAATATATGCAGTATGGGCTGCGATGGCTGGCTTATTGATCAGCGTCGATCTGGTCAGAAATGACATTTTCCTATATATCCTATTCGGCGCCATTACAGCGCTGCGTATTTTATCTTATACTTACAAATGGCGCCTGCCGTCACGAAAAATTACAGTCTCATAAAAAATGCCGCCCAGAAATTAATCCGGGCGGTATTTTTTA
Source organism: Planomicrobium sp. Y74 (assembly GCF_003668635.1). GTDB lineage: Bacteria > Bacillota > Bacilli > Bacillales_A > Planococcaceae > Planococcus. Next base: position 189,108 of record NZ_RCWH01000001.1, read on the forward strand.
ATAAATAACATTTTTAAGCGAGTGTTTCACCATTCCAGCTCAGCATGCCGCCTTCAACATTGGTGGCATCGATTCCCTGTTCGTTCAGGTAGTCACTCGCTCTGCCGCTCCGGGCTCCAGAACGGCACACCATATAATAAGGCTGGCCACTATCCAATTCGCCGGCTCTATACTCTATTTCTCCCAGCGGAATATGCTTTGCCCCGGGTATCATGCCCGCAGCCACTTCATCTGCTTCTCGTACATCTATAATGTTCAATTGTTCACCAGACTCGATTCGTTGCTGCAATTCATCAGTCGTAATCGTTTTCAAATTTTACACCTCCCGATCAATTGTTTCCAAGTAAAATCCTATAGTTTATATTTCCGGCTGTCAATTAAAAAAACCGGCCACCTTGGTGGCCGGTACCTCGGGTCATAAGCCAGTATAGCTATGCGGCAAAGTGCGCCGCTCCGCTATCCCGTCTTATGCCTTTCGGAGCTGAACGGGCACTGTCGCTTTTCTCTGTCCAGACTCCAGCGGCCCAGCCCCTCGAGTCGCTTCGGTCTTGCCAGCAATGGCAAAGTACGCCATTACTTTCAAGCCCTCCAGCGCTTGTCGGGGCTTAACGGGCGCTTCCGCTTTTCTTTACTTACTCCTGATGTTCAATCGATACCGCTTTAGCGGGTGAAAACGTGGAGATTGCATGTTTGTAAATAAGTTGCTGTTTGCCATCTGTTTCGACCAGCACCGTAAAATTATCATAAGATTTAATGGTTCCCTTCAACTGGAAGCCATTTAGTAAGAAGACCGTAACAAAAATATTATTTTTACGAAGCTGATTCAAGTACACATCCTGAATATTTACTGGTTTCATGAAAATCCCCCTATTTCCCCTGATCTGGTTTTTGTTCACCCATTAATTCAATTCGACGTCCTCGCTCGTTTTCCTGCATAATGAGCCGAACTTTTTCAATGTTATCCTTTATATTTACCCGGCCGTCAATCCAGTAAACCGGCAATTTATTGCGGAAATAGGTTAATTGGCGTTTTGCATAGTTGCGTGAGTGTTTTTTCAGCAGCTCCACTGCGCGCCCAAGCTCTACCTTTCCGTCCAAATAACCATAAAATTCCTTATAGCCGATAGCCTGGATTGACTGGACATTCCTGATGCCCCGGCGGTGCAGTGCTTCCACTTCCTTCACCAGGCCTTCAGCCATCATAGAATCGACTCTCTTATCGATTCGTTCATATAACAGATTTCGCGGCAGATCAATGCCCACAATCAATTCGTTATACATCGGCTTCAGCGCCAGGCTCCTGTCTACCTTTTCTTCGCTGCCCAGCATTATTTCAAGAGCGCGGATCACTCTCCGTGTATTGTTCGGGTGAATATCGGTATCCGGATCCAAGGCTGTCAGTTTTTTATGCATATGCTCTGGCCCAAACTGTTCCAGTTCCTCGTAGAGATTGTTCCGTAACTCTTCATCAACCTGCGATTCGGAAAATCTGTAATCGAATAAAACTGCCTGAATATATAATCCTGTGCCGCCGACGATGATCGGCAGCTTGCCGGATCTGGAGATTTCCGCTATTTTACTGCGGACCAGTTGTTGATATTCTGCTACAGAGAAAGGCTCTTCAGGATCTTTTATGTCGAGCAGGTGGTGGTGGACGCCTCTCATCTCTTCCGGTTTCACTTTAGCGGTGCCTATCGACATTTCCCGGTATATCTGCATTGAATCACCGTTGATGATTTCCCCGTCAAAAGCTTTAGCGAGCTCGATGCCGAGGGCGGTTTTGCCGGATGCTGTCGGACCGACGATTGCCATTACTTCAATCATGGACAGCCATCCATTCTGCCATAATATTAAAATAGCGTTTTTTATCGACTTCATGGAGAAGTTCATGGCGTGCTTCTTCCCCTAAAAAGACCTGCACTTCCTGAATACCTGCTTTTTTATATTGTTCAGCAGCAGCAAATAGGTCTTTGCCGTTATGTCCGACAGGATCTTTTGACCCGCTTATCAGCAGAATCGGCAAATCATGACGGATTTTAGCGATTTCCTCTTTTTTATTGATAAGGATCATACCTTTAAACAGATCAGCAAAAAATTGATTGGTGGAAACGAAGCCGCTCATCGGATCGGCCTCGTATTTCGCAACTTCCCCAGCATCCCGGCTTAGCCAGGCAAAAGCCGAGCCTTCGTCTTTAAAATCTTTTATGAACGGGCCGAACACCAGTGAACCGATTGCTTTGCTTTTTGAATCCTTCCCGTTCAGTTTTCCATTAACAGACGCAAGCAGAATCCCAAGATTTCCTGCTGTGCCCGGATTTCCTCCAGTGCCGGAGAACACAGCGCGGGCAACTTTACTGCTGTGAAGCTGAATAAAGCGGCGGCCCACAAAAGAACCCATACTGTGACCGAACAGCACAAGAGGAAGTTCACCGATTTGCTGCTGCACTTCTGCAATCACTTCGCTGACATCATCGACCACGCGATTGAATCCATCCTGTTCTGCAAAAAAACCTTCCACGCCATTCCTCTTTGCTGTACGCCCGTGCCCTCTTTGGTCATGGCCCGAAACAGTAAAACCGCAGTCGGTTAAAAATCGGATAAATTCCTCATAACGCGCAATATGTTCTGCCATCCCGTGAATAATATGGATGTGTGCTGCAGAAATTTCAGGTTCATAAATTTCATAATAGATTTCGTGTTTATCCGAAGCTCTTATAAAGTTTTTCGTAATTTTCACTGCGGCATTCCCCTCCCAAAGCGGGTAGCTTTTTCGATTTCCTTGAGCAAGTCCATTCTGTACTGCTCTTTTTGCTCATCACTATAGTTTAAATGTTTGGCCATAAAATTCAAAACCTGTTCCTTGTAGCGCATTACATCTGCTATATGGAAGTAAAGATCGCCTGTGCGCCTTATGAAAAAATCACTTGGCGTTACGGCCATTTCATCTTCTATGGCATATGCTACAATTGCTGCAAGTACATCAGGCAAACCGTCAGAATGCGGTTCTGAAGACCGTTTCCAATATTGTTCGAAAACTTTTCCTGCATTGGTACCATAGAATTGGGCGAACATACGCCCTTCCTCCGGAGCTAACCCAAACTGCTCAGATTGCAGAGCCATCGAATTGACAAACCGAGGGAAGTTTTTCGACCCGCCAAAATCACCGCCTGATAAAGGCAGCTTTTTGGTGGTGGATTTACCATATTTTCTGTATCCTTCTTTTTCTAAAGATTTCGTCACCCTGTCAGTAATTGCTTCCGCCATTTTCCTGTAACCGGTCAGTTTTCCTCCGGCTATGGAAATCAGTCCATTTTCCGATTCCCACACTTCATCTTTCCGTGAAATTTCCGAAGGATCTTTTCCTTCTTCATAAACCAGCGGCCGAACTCCTGCCCATGTGGATTCCACATCCGAGTGAGTGAGACCTGATGAAGGAAACATATGGCTGATTGCTCTCAGCAGATATTCGACGTCCTCTTCAGTTGCAGCCGCTTCTGCAGGATCACCGTCATAGAATGTATCGGTAGTGCCGATATACGCTTTATCATCCCGCGGAATCGCAAAAATCATCCGGCCATCGGGCGCGTCGAAATAAACCGGCTGGCGCAGCGGAAACGTTTTCCGGTCGACAACAATATGAACCCCTTTCGTCAGCCTGATTTGTTTATCGGCCGCCGTTGAATCGATATCCCGTATATCATCCACCCAAGGCCCTGCAGCGTTAACAACCTTTTTAGCTTCTATCGCTAATTTGTGTCCAGTGATGGCGTCGGTCGCTTCCACGCCCGAAACTTTGCCGTTGCTGTAGAGAAAATCATCTGCTTTTACATAATTGATGCAAAGAGCACCGAGTTCTGCAGCTTTTTTCAAAATTTCGAGCGTCAGCCTGGCATCGTCTGTACGGTATTCCACATAATAGCCACCGCCCTGCAGTCCCTCATTATTCAGCAGCGGCTCTTTTGCCAAAGTTTCATCGGCAGACAGCATTTGGCGCCGCTCCCCTTTTTTAACACCGGCCAGGTAATCGTAAACCCGCAGGCCGACAGACGTGGTGAACGGCCCAAAAGTGCCGCCTTTATGGAAAGGAAGCAGCATCCATTGCGGTTCTGTAACGTGTACAGCATTTTCGTAAACCACTTCGCGTTCCCGGCCGACATCACGCACCATCTTCACTTCGAATTGCTTAAGATAACGGAGGCCCCCATGGATTAATTTTGTTGATCGGCTGGAAGTGCCTGATGCAAAATCATTTTTTTCGATCAAGGCTACCGATAAGCCGCGGGAAACAGCATCAAGCGCTATTCCTGCTCCCGTAATCCCCCCGCCGATGACTACCAAATCGAATTGATACGCGTTCAGTTCCTCAAGCTTTTGCTTTCTTAGTTTCGCTGAAAACATTCAACTCACCCCTTATCCAGTAAACTCCCGGGTGGCAGCAACCGCTTTTTTCCACCCTTTGTATAATTCATCCCTATTCGCTTCATCCATATTCGGTTTATAGATTCTCTGTGTTGCATCCAATTCTTTTATATCACTAAGATCTTTCCAATACCCCGTGGCAAGGCCCGCTAGATAAGCTGCTCCCAACGCTGTGGTTTCATTGAGTCTCGCCAGCTCTACATCTTTTTGCAGGATGTCGCTTTGGAACTGCATCAGGAATCCATTGGACACAGCGCCACCGTCCGCGCGAAGCAATTGGACGTCAATACCCGAATCCTGTTCCATGCAGTCCAGGACATCTTTTGTCTGATATGCAAGCGACTCCAATGTCGCCCTGATAAAATGCTCTTTTTCAGTTCCTCTGGTTAAACCGAACACAGCGCCGCGCGCTTCAGAATCCCAATAAGGAGTTCCCATACCGACAAAAGCAGGAACCACGTAAACGCCGTCGGTCGATGGTACACGTTTTGCATAGTCTTCGGAATCTGCAGCATTTTTCAGCATCCGCATCCCGTCCCTCAGCCACTGAATGGCGGAACCTGCGACGAAGACACTGCCTTCAAGAGCATACACAACTTTCCCGTCCAATCCCCAAGCTATTGTAGTCAACAGGCCATTGTCTGACTTAACAGCTTCTTCGCCCGTATTCATCAGCATAAAGCAGCCGGTACCGTATGTATTTTTAGCCATACCTTTTTCCACGCAATGCTGGCCGAAAAGTGCGGCTTGCTGATCTCCCGCAATCCCTGCTATCGGCACTTTCTGGCCGAAGAACACACTCGGATCCGTTTCGCCATAGATTTCAGAAGATGACTTCACTTCCGGAAGCATTTGCATCGGGATGCCGAGTTTCAGGCATATTTCCTTGTCCCATTCCAACTCAAAGATATTATAGAGTAAAGTTCTTGAAGCGTTGGAATAATCGGTGACGTGCACTTTGCCGTCTGTCATCTTCCAGATTAGCCATGTATCAATTGTTCCAAACAGCAAATCGCCCTGTTCTGCTGCTTCTCTGGCACCGTCGACATTATCTAGTATCCATTTCACTTTTGTGCCGGAGAAATACGGGTCAAGCAGCAGGCCGGTTTTATCCTGGAACCATTGGTCTTGTCCTTCTTTTTTCAACTCATCAATAATCGACTGGGTCTGGCGTGATTGCCAGACAATCGCCGGATAAATCGGCTGACCGGTTTTTTTATTCCATACCACAGTCGTTTCACGTTGGTTAGTGATGCCAATACCCGCAATCTGTGTCTGCAATACTCCACTTTCTGTCAACACTGCTGCAAGAACTGATAAAACCGATCCCCAGATTTCATTGGCGTTATGTTCGACCCAGCCGGGTTTAGGATAGTATTGCTTGAATTCTTTTTGTGAGCTGTGGACCAGCTCCCCTTCTTTGTTGAACAGGATGGCCCTTGAACTTGTCGTGCCTTGGTCGATGGATAGGATATAGCTTTCCAAAACAGCATACCTCCTCTAATTCATGACTCGTTTGAACATCTTTTCTATATCGTAGGTTCTGAAATGAATGATGACAGGTCTGCCATGCGGACATGTAAAGGGCTGCTCTGCTGTTTTCAAATCAGTCAGCAATTGCTCCATATCATGCTTCTGAAGATAATGATTCGCTTTGATCGAGCGTTTGCAGCTCATCATGATAGCTGCCTCTTCCCGCAGCTTTTTTACATCGGCCCTGTTGCCGTTCAGTACCTGTTCAATCAGTTCTTCAACAATTTCCTGTTCAAAGCCATCCGGAAACCAGGTAGGGTGCTCGCGCACAATAAAGCTGGAATCGCCGAACACTTCCAGGAAAACACCTGTTTCCGCAAGGCTTTCCAGATTTCCCTGCAATCTCAGCGCTTCATCGCGGCTGTAATGGAATGTTAAGGGCAACAGCATAGATTGCCGTTCCATCGCATCCGCCTGTCCAACTTTCTCACGGAAATATTCATATTTAATCCGTTCCTGGGCAGCATGCTGGTCAATCAGGTAAAAGCCATCTGAACTTTGCGCCACGATATAAGTGCCGTGAATCTGTCCAACAACTTCCAGTTCAGGAAATTGCGGACTTTCTTCTATTCCCTCAACTTCCTGGGAATATTCCTTTACAGGTGCAATAGGTTCTTGAAATACCTCCTGTTCTTCCTGCAAAGGACGGTCTGTCACTTCGACAGAGCTTGTGTATTGCGGTTTTTCGACAGTTTGCTGTTCATTTACCGTCGTTGGTGTTTTCCAAAGATCCAACTGCCGCGACGGAGAAAAAGCCTGTTTTTTCGGTTTTGGCTCTTCGATGACGGGTGCCCGCACTGCTGTGCTGACAGCCTGGCGAATTGTCTGATAGATTAATTCCATCAGTTCTTTTTCTTTGCTCAGGCGGATCTGCTGCTTGGCTGGATGCACATTGACGTCTGTCAAATAAGGATCTCCTTCTATATTAAGTACCGTGATCGGCTGCCGTTCGAGTGGCAGGAATGTATGATAAGCCCGGTGAACCGTCGTAGCTATCGCATAATGTTTAACCCAGCGGCCATTTACGAATAAGGAGATGTAATTTTTATTGGCCCGTGTAATTTCCGGCAGCGATGTAAAGCCCGATATTTTATAATCCTGCGATTCCCCTTCAAAAGAGATCATTTTCTTCGCTATGGCCACTCCGTAAATATCTGCCAAGACCCGGCGGATCTCTCCGCTGCCCGAAGTCTGCAGAACCGTTTTGCCGTCATGGACCAACTTAAAGGCTACAGCCGGATAACTGAGGGCGAAGCGATTCATCAGATCAATCGTATGGCCAAGCTCCGTCTGCAGTGTCTTCATATATTTGAGGCGTGCAGGTGTATTGAAAAATAATTGTTCGATTTTGATGTCGGTTCCCTGCCGCAATGCGTTCGGACGGCTTTCAACCAGCCGTCCGCCTTCGAGATGCACAAAAGTCCCATCTGCGCCATCCGATGTCTGGAGTGTCACTTTGGAAACCGATGCAATACTTGCCAGTGCCTCGCCGCGGAATCCAAGCGTCCGGATACGGAATAAATCATGTTCATTGGCAATCTTACTGGTGGCATGACGGGAAAAAGACAGCAAAGCATCTTCGCTGTCCATTCCTGCTCCGTTATCTATGATGTGTATTGATGTCAGCCCTGCCTCTTCCAGCAAAACTTCTACCGCCCTGCTACCAGCGTCAATGGCATTTTCCACCAATTCCTTGACAACCGATGTCGGCCGTTCAACCACTTCACCAGCCGCTATCTTATTTGATAAAGGTTCATCCATCAAACGGATCTTCCCCATAAAATCACTCCTTCCGACTTAGTTTCAGCTGCAGATCATTGAGCATCTGCAATGCTTCCAGTGGTGTCATTGACGAGATTTTTGCATCCGCAACCGCCTGGACCACTTCTTCAGAGTCTGTGTCTCGCTCATCGAAAAATGACAATTGTTCAATGTGCTGTGTTTGCTGTTTCTTTTCTGCTTCAAATGTTTTCAGTAATTCACGCGCACGGGACAGGATTTTTTGCGGAAGATTTGCCAGTTCGGCTACATGGATTCCATAGCTCTTGTCGGCCGGCCCCTGCTTGACTTTATGCAGAAATACCACTTTCCCTGACTGCTCCATTGCTGCTACATGAACATTATTCAATCGTTCGAGCGATTGGTCAAGCGACGTTAATTCGTGGTAATGAGTTGAAAATAAGGTGTTTGCCCCAATATTTTCGTGAATGTATTCGATCATTGATTGAGCCAGGGCCATGCCGTCATAAGTCGATGTGCCCCTCCCGATTTCATCGAACAGAAGCAGGCTCCGTTCCGTAGCATGGCTGATGGCATATTGGGATTCGAGCATTTCAACCATGAATGTACTCTGGCCTGAAACAAGATCATCCGCCGCTCCGATGCGTGTGAAAATTTGGTCAACTACAGGAAGCTTAGCAGATTCCGCTGGCACATAACTGCCGATTTGCGCAAGCACTATAGTTAAAGCCACCTGGCGCATATATGTGCTTTTCCCTGACATATTCGGTCCGGTAATCAGCAGCATATTGCTGTCTTCCGTCAATACACAATCATTCGGCACATAATGCTGCCTGTTTAGCATCTTCTCCACAACAGGATGACGGCCTTCGAGAATTTGGATTTCACGGCTGTCGGTAAATTCCGGCTTTGTGAATCTGTATTTTTCTGCTACATCCGCAAAACTGAGGAATACATCAAGTGCACTAAGTGAAGAAGCGAGTTGCTGGATGCGGGAGATATATTGTTTTACTTCATCCCGGATCACTGTAAACAGACGATATTCAAGATCCAGACTTTCTTCTTCAGCAGTCAGAATCAACGTTTCTTTTTCTTTTAATTCCGGTGTAATATAGCGTTCCGCATTCGCCAGCGTCTGCTTTCGTTCATAACGATCCAAATCGGCCAAATGCATATTGGCTTTTGAAATTTCGATGTAATAGCCAAAAATGCGGTTATAACCAATTTTCAACGACTTGATGCCTGTTTTCTGGCGCTCCTGCTGTTCCAATTGTGCAATCCAATCCTTGCCGTTCCGCGAAGCATCCCGGTACTCATCCAATTGCTTATTGAAACCCTCGCGGATAACGCCGCCTTCTTTAGCTGACAACGGCGGGTTGTCGCTGATGGCTTCAAGCAATTCACAAACTTCGCCGCAGCGATCCAGTTTGCCGGCGAATTCCGTAAGATGCGGGTTGCCTGACTCCGTAAGTTCTTCAATAATAGCAGGCACTTTTTCAAGCGAACTTCTGAGCTGTGCCAAATCTCGCCCGCTCGCACTGCCGAATGCAACGCGGCCGCTCAGCCGTTCAAGGTCATAAACTTCCTTCAGCGCATTCTGCAATTCAACACGTGTAAAGTATTGCTCAATAAGCGATTCCACCATCTGCTGGCGGAGTTCAATGCGGCTTCTGTTTGCCAGCGGCTGATGCAGCCATTGCTTTAGCTTACGGCTGCCCATTGCGGTTACCGTTTCATCCAAAAGCCACAGCAGTGTCCCTTTCGTCTCGCCGCCGCGAATCGACTGCAGCAATTCCAAATTGCGTTTGGAATGGAAATCGATGCTGAGCAATTGCCCTTCTTCACTGTATACAAAAGGCTGAATGTGCTCGAGCGATTGTTTTTGGGTGCGGGCGATATATGTCAGCAAACGATGGCTGCTTCCGGTAAGATCGGCAGGACAGTGCTGAACCAGTGATTTATCCAGTTCATACATAAACTCCATCGGTTCGACGGACAACAGCAAATCCTGTGCATCTTCGTTCAGTAACAGGAACAGGGAATCGGAAACCACCAATTCACGGATTCCGAGCGACTGCAGTTCCTGAAGCAGCGCTTTGCCTTGCCCCATGATATAAGTTGCTGTGGATTCTCCAGTAGAAATATCTATGTAGGACAATGAAAAGCCGCCCGTCAGCTCTTCTGCTGCAGCGATAAAATGATTGGACTTGGAATCCACACTTTTGCCCTCTGTATGGGTGCCGGGTGTTATGAGCCGGACTACTTCGCGTTTAACAACGCCCTTCGTCAATTTTGGATCTTCCACTTGTTCGCAGATGGCTACCTTGTGGCCTTTTGCAATCAGTTGGTCTATGTAATTTTTTGCTGCATGATGCGGGACGCCGCACATCGGAATCCGGTCATCCCCATTGCCGCCCCTGCTGGTCAACGTGATTTCTAGCAATTGCGAAGCCTGGAGGGCATCATCAAAAAACATTTCATAAAAGTCTCCCAGACGGAAAAAAAGGAATGCGTCCTGGTAATCCGCTTTTACCTGGAGATATTGTTGCATCATTGGTGTGGTTGCCATTTTAAAACCTCTTTCGGAATCAATTCTTCGTTTCTTCATTATAACAAAAATGCAGGGAGAAAAGAAAAAACCGAAAGAGCATCTGCCCTTTCAGTTTCCCCTTTACTGCTTTTCAATTAAATTGTTTATGAACAGCTGCTGCCGCCTTTTGCATCTGCTTTCACTTTTGATCCTGTTTCACCGCGCAACATGTCGCCACCTGTATCAGTGATGATGTTGTTCGTCACTTGGTTGGCGATTGCAGTCGATACCATTTGAAGCAATGAATTGACATCGCTTTGAGATTGTTTGAATTCCTGGACAATCGGCACAGCATCAATTTCGTCTTCGATTTTTTTGATTTTGCCTTCGATCAATTCAAGGGCACGTTCTTTACCGTAATGCTGGAAATTGACCGCTTGTTTCTGAAGGCTTTTCAGGCTCGCGATTTTTTCCCGGATCTGCTGATTTTCATTGATTTGTGCTTCCGCACGCTTGAAAAAATCAACTTCTTCAGTTTCGGCGATCATATCCGCCACTTCCCGCGCTTTTGCTACGATTTCATCTTTTGAATAAGTCATCTATTGGACACCCACTTCTTGGCCGGCGGTAACTTCAATCAGTTCTCCGTTCAGCGACCATGTTTTAGTTTCAGTAATTTTCACTTTGACGAGTTTGCCGACAATCGATTTCGGACCGACAAAATTGACCAACTTGTTTTTTGCTGTGTAACCGGACAGAACATCCGGATTTTTCTTGCTTTCCCCTTCAACCAGCACTTCGACTTCCTGCCCCTGATAGGACTGCATGGTAGCCAGAGCCTGCTCTTTAACCAGCTCATTGAGCTGCTGAAGCCGTTCTTTCTTCACATCCGTCGGGATGTTGTCCTCCATTTTCGCAGCAGGAGTCCCTTCCCTAGGAGAATAAATATAAGTGAACGCCATCTCATATCCGATTTCACGGAACAACGACATTGTTTCTTCGAATTGTTCATCGGTTTCATTGGGAAAGCCGACTATAATATCCGTCGTCAACGACACAGTCGGAATCGCAGCCCGGATTTTCTGGACCAATTCGATATATTGTTCCCGCGTATACTTGCGGGCCATAATTTTCAGCATACCCGTCGAACCTGATTGTACAGGTAAATGGATATGGTCGACAAGATTTCCGCCTCGCGCCAGCACTTCAATCAGGTGATCATCAAAATCCCGTGGATGGCTCGTTGTAAAACGGATGCGCGGGATATCAATCTTGCGTAATTCTTCCATCAGGTCACCCAGCCGGTATTGCAAATCTTCAAAGTCTTTGCCGTATGCATTGACGTTCTGCCCCAGCAATGTGACTTCTTTGTACCCTTGTGCTGCCAGATGACGCACTTCCTGGATGATATCCTCCGGCCGCCTGGAGCGTTCTTTGCCGCGCGTATAAGGAACGATGCAGTACGTACAGAATTTATCGCAGCCATACATGATATTGACCCAAGCCTTAATGTTGCCTTTTCGCACTTTCGGCAAATTCTCGATGACGTCGCCTTCTTTCGACCATACATCAACGACAATTTCTTTTGACTTGTAGGCATTATCCAGAATTTCCGGCAGGCGATGGATATTATGCGTTCCGAAAATCATATCGACCTGATCGTAGGTCTTCAGGATTTTGTTGACCACGGATTCTTCCTGCGACATGCAGCCGCAGACACCAATCAACAAATCCGGATTCTCGAGTTTCAATGGCTTAAAATGGCCGAGTTCGCCGAACACCTTATTTTCAGCATTTTCACGGATAGCGCAAGTGTTCAATAAAATGATATTCGCATCTCTGACAGAATCGGTACTTTCATAGCCAAGCGCCATAAGAATGCCAGCAATCACTTCTGTATCATGTTCATTCATTTGGCAGCCATAGGTGCGGATATAAAATTTACGGCCATGGCCCATGTTTTCAAAACGCGGATCGATAGCAAAATTATCCACATAGGATATCTGTTCTTTCCCCCGCTTTTTGGCGTCTTTCATTGAAGGCGCAGTATAGACATTTTGAAAGTAATGACTGTAATCCTTTTTTGATTTTTTCACTGAATTGGATACCGCCACTTGAGTCGAAAGTAAACGCTGGTCTTCATTCATGGAAAAACCCCTTTCAATCATACCGCTATTATACTGAAACCGAATACAATTCTACAACCCGGTTCCAGCAATTGTCGGAGAATCGTCACCAACTGGCAACTTATCCACGGAATGGGTAATCCTCATTGATATAAATCCGTTCGCAGGATATGGCTTTGCCGGTTTCATCGTCAATTTCGGTGAAAAAGCCGCTGACTACCGACCGTCCGCGTTTTGGCACTTCAAAGCGGGTAGGCATATTGGTCTTGAACCGGTACAGCACTGAATCTTTACTCATGCCAAGGACCTCGTCGTATGGTCCGGTCATGCCAACATCCGATATATAGGCAGTGCCTCCCGGCAAGATTCGTGAATCCGCGGTCTGGACATGTGTATGTGTTCCGACCACTACGGATGCCCGTCCGTCAAGATGCCAGCCCATCGCTATTTTCTCACTTGTCGCTTCTGCATGGAAATCAACAAAAACCAACGGGGAAACAGCCTTGGCTTCTGCCAACAATTCATCCACTTTTTGGAAAGGGTCGTCATGCGGTGGAAGGAATACACGGCCATGTAAGTTGATCACTGACAGCGTTTTGCCGTTTTTCGTCAAGGTTGCCATTCCGCGTCCAGGTGCTTCCGGCGAGAAATTCGCAGGGCGGATCAAATAATCCACTTCATCTATAAAGTCAAAAATTTCTTTTTGGTCCCATGTATGATTCCCCATAGTCACCATATCAACGCCCATGAATAACAGATCCTGATAAATGGCTTTCGTAATCCCCCTGCCTGCAGCAGCGTTTTCGCCATTTGCAATCACTGCGTCCGGCTTATATTTCTTCTTAAGTCTCGGCAGATACGACTCCAATGCATCACGGCCAATCGAGCCGACAATATCTCCAATAAATAAAACTTTCATACTATCACCTTTTCCCATAAGAAAAAGGCTTCTTTGAATAGACATTCATCGAAGCCTTTATCCTATTATTTTGCGTATTCAACCGCTCTTGTTTCTCTGATTACAGTTACTTTGATATGTCCCGGATAATCAAGCTCTTCTTCAATCCGCTTACGGATATCACGAGCCAAACGGTGTGCAGTCATATCATCAATCTGTTCCGGTCTGACCATAATGCGGATTTCGCGTCCTGCTTGAATGGCAAATGATTTCTCAACGCCTTCGTAAGATTCCGAAATCTCTTCAAGTTTCTCCAGACGGCGGATATAATTTTCTAATGTCTCACTTCTTGCTCCCGGACGTGCCGCTGATAGGGCATCCGCTGCTGCAACGATCACCGAAATGATGGATGTCGCTTCGGTATCGCCGTGATGGGAAGCAATACTGTTGATGACGACAGGATGTTCTTTGTATTTGGTTCCAAGCTCAACCCCGATTTCAACATGGCTGCCTTCCACTTCATGATCAATCGCTTTACCGATGTCATGAAGCAATCCTGCGCGCCGTGCCAAGGTGACATCTTCGCCAAGTTCCGCTGCCATCAAGCCGGAGAGGAATGCAACTTCCACTGAGTGTTTGAGGACGTTCTGCCCGTAACTTGTACGATAACGCAGACGGCCAAGAATTTTGATCAAATCAGGATGCAGGTTATGTACCCCAACGTCAAATGTGGTCTGTTCACCAATTTCACGGATTTGTTCATCTACTTCGCGTCTGGACTTTTCAACCATTTCTTCGATCCGTGCCGGATGGATACGACCGTCGGATACCAATTTCTCAAGTGCCAATCTTGCAGTTTCACGTCTGATCGGGTCGAAGCCTGACAGAATGACTGCTTCCGGCGTGTCATCGATTATTAAATCGATGCCTGTCAACGTTTCAAGCGTGCGGATGTTCCGGCCTTCACGACCAATGATCCGTCCCTTCATCTCATCATTAGGCAAGTTGACGACTGATACAGTAGTCTCTGCCACGTGGTCTGCTGCAAAACGCTGCATGGCCAATGATAAAATGTTTTTCGCTTTTTTATCGGACTCTTCTTTCGCACGTGCTTCCGTCTCTTTCACCATTACCGCAATATCTGTTGAAAGTTCATTTTCAACTTGCTGCAGGATGATTGACTTCGCTTCTTCGCGCGTTAAAGATGAAATCCGTTCCATTTCGGATTGCTGCTGTCGAACTAACTCTTCAGCTTTGCTTTCCATCTGTTCAATATGCTGTTGTTTTTCGGCAAGGGCTTCATCTTTCCGTTCCAGCCCTGCTTCTCTTTTGTTTAATGCATCATCCTTGCGATCTAAATTTTCTTCTCTCTGCAACAGCCGATTCTCCTGTTTTTGAAGTTCTGATCGGCGTTCCCGAATTTCAGATTCTGTTTCAGTACGCAATTTGTGATTTTCGTCTTTTGCTTCCAAAAGGGCTTCTTTTTTCAGCGCTTCAGCTTCTCTCTTCGCATCTTCAATAACTTGCTCTGCAGAGTTTCTCGCACCTGCCATTTTGGATTCATTTGATTTTTTCATTACAAAATAACCAACAACTATACCGACGATGATACCAAGCAAAGCGAAGATGATCACGTTTTCCATTCGGACACCTCCTCTTGCTATTCGTATTAATGTTTCAAAAATAAATTAAATTTTCGTGCTTCTCAAACGCTGTAAAATTATAAAATTATACAGTTTTAATTGTATAGATGGACCTTTAAAGTGTCAACCCGGTGAGAGCCCTTTAAAATAGCATCCTACATGGATAAGGCACTCACTTGAGATATACTTACTAGCCCATAAAACCGCATAAATTAAGAAGAGCCGCCGGAGCAAAGCATACACTTTGTCCAACAGCTCTTCTGTTCTAGCTTACTCGTCGTCCTCATCGATCAAAAGGTTGAACTCTTCAGGCTCTTCTTTTGATGCAGCAATCGTATATGATGCAGCTGCCATACCGTATTGTTCACGGATTTTGCCTGCAACTTCATTGCGGATGTCTTCGTGGTCACGAAGGAATTGCTTCGCATTTTCACGGCCTTGTCCGATGCGATCTTCTTTGTAAGAGTACCATGAACCGCTCTTTTGGATGATTTCAAGTTCTGCACCGATATCAACGATTTCACCTTCACGGGAAATCCCTTTACCGTACATAATATCCACTTCGGCAGTACGGAATGGCGGTGCCACTTTGTTTTTGACAATTTTGATCTTCGTTCTGTTACCGATAATATCATTGCCGGATTTCAACGCTTCAGCACGGCGCACTTCCATACGGACAGAAGAATAGAATTTCAATGCGCGCCCACCAGTCGTCGTTTCAGGGTTACCGAACATGACGCCGATTTTTTCACGGACTTGGTTGATGAAGATTACAATCGAATTCGACTTATTGATGATACCGGATAATTTACGAAGGGCCTGAGACATCAGACGGGCTTGCAAGCCCATATGAGAATCGCCCATTTCGCCTTCGATTTCCGCTTTTGGAACTAGGGCTGCAACCGAGTCGATGACAACAATATCAACCGCTCCGCTTCGAACCAATGCTTCAGCGATTTCCAAAGCCTGTTCACCTGTATCCGGCTGGGACAATAACAACTCATCGATATTTACGCCAAGATTTTGCGCATATACCGGGTCAAGCGCGTGCTCTGCATCGATGAATGCAGCCGTACCGCCAGAAGCTTGCACTTCTGCAATAGCATGCAGGGAAACAGTTGTTTTACCTGAACTTTCAGGACCATAAATTTCAATGACACGGCCACGTGGGTACCCGCCTATTCCAAGTGCAGAGTCAATTGCCAATGAACCACTCGAAACCGAAGAAATATTACGGTCACTTTTTTCTCCCAATTTCATTACTGAACCTTTACCAAATTGTTTTTCAATTTGTTTTAACGCAACATCTAACGCTGCTTTACGATCACTCAAAAGAAATCCTCCTCTTAATAAAAACCAATTTTTCTACCTGTTTCTAGTATACTAGGTTATTGAGAAATATACAAGAAAAAAGCGAACGTTTATTCGTGTTCGCATTTTAAATTAATGTTTTGAAACCTCTATAATGACCATATCCTGTTTATGGAACGAAAAAACACGCAAAAATAAATTTTGCGCGTTTTTTCAACGGGAAAGTGTTCGTATCAGATAATGCAGCGCCAGTTTGACGGTGCGGATCCGGTTCGTATTTCGCATGCCGGATAACTGAAGTCTATAGGCATCAATTCCCGAAAGGGAAGCAATGCCGATCCAGACAGTTCCTGCCGGCTGTCCGCCGTGTGCATCCGGCCCCGCTACCCCTGTCAACCCGATTCCGTAATCAGTGCCGAATTTCTTCCGGACATTATCTGCCATGGCCGAAGCGGTCTGTTCGCTGACGACTCCATAGGTTTTCAGAAGCCCGGCATCAATATCCAGCTGGCTGATTTTAATTTCTTCATTATACGCAATGACTCCACCAGCAAGAACAGCGCTGGCACCCGGAACAGAAGCCAATTCTGATTGAAACAGGCCAGCCGTGAGACTTTCTGCTGCAGAAATCGTCTTATTCTGCTCTTTCAGCAAATCGACTGCACGGGAAGTCAGCGAGTCATCATCATAGCCATATAGATATTGACCGACAACTTCAAGGATTTCTTTCTTTGTCTCATTGATTAATTGCCAGGCTTCTTCTGCAGTATCCGTCTTCGCGGTAATCCGCAATGTCACTTCGCTGGCAGAAGCCAGAGGTGCGATTGTCGGGTTCGTCTGTTTTTCAAGAATATGGTCAAGACGGTCTTCCAGTTCTGCTTCACCGATGCCGTAAAAACGAAGAACGTGGGAAATGATTACATTTTCCTTATTGAGCATACGGATCAGCTTTGGCTTAGCCTCAAACTGGAACATTGGCTCAATTTCATGGGGCGGCCCGGGCAAAAGTATATAAACTCTGCCTTCGTGCTTATAAAGCATACCGGGAGCCATGCCATTTTCGTTTACCAGCACTTCGCTGCCTTTCAGGATTAAAGCCTGCTTTTTATTGTTTTCAGTCATTGGCCGTTTAGCACGTTCGAAATAGGCTTCTATCGATTCCATCGCCAGTACGTCCATTTCGAGGGTAGTGCCCAGATGTCTTGCAATCGTCTCTTTAGTCAAATCATCTTTTGTCGGGCCCAATCCACCTGAAAAAATAATCAAGTCCGCCCGGCTTTCTGCAATCCGGATTGCCTGTTCAAGACGGTCGGGATTGTCACCGACTACTGTATGGTAATAAACATTAATGCCGATCTCAGCCAAATGACCAGACACAAAGCGGGCATTCGTATTGGTGATTTGTCCGAGCAGCAGTTCCGAGCCTACTGCAATAATTTCTGCGTTCATCCAGGCAAGCTCCTTTCAGTTAGTAATGCGGAAATAAAATCTTCAAAATTATTTAGAAGCAAGCAAGGCTTTCCGGTTTGCGTAGAAATAATCCCAACCGGACCAAACCGTAAAGATCAGAGCGATGTAAAGCATGATCAGCCCGAAAGGCAATCCGATCAGCGCGAAAATCATATCATATAGAAGCAAGGCCGATATTGCCAGAATCTGGGCAGTTGTCTTGATCTTGCCAAGGCCTCCAGCCGCCACCACTTCCCCTTCGCCTGCCAGCACAAGGCGAAGGCCGGTTACTGCAAATTCACGGCTGATGATGATGATAACGATCCAGGACGGTGCAAATCCAAGTTCCACGAGGATTATCAAGGCTGCTGAAACCAGTAATTTATCAGCAAGTGGATCAAGGAATTTTCCGAAAGTCGTTACAAGATTATACTTGCGGGCATAAAAACCATCCACCCAATCCGTCAGTGATGCAAAAATGAAAATCAAACCGCCGATGAAATGGCTGATGGGCAAAGTCGCTCCGAATAAAGTCATTTCCCCCCAGCCGAAGTCAATCAGCATGAAAATCATGAAAACCGGTATTAAAAGAATGCGTGAAACTGTAATTTTATTTGGTATATTCATTTTGCTTCCCCTTCCATACTTTCAAGAAAAATAGCCATCTGTTTAGATGGCTATTCAGCGTCTGTAAATTCAATGACAATGTTCTGTGTTGTCAGATCCTGCTCATACTCGATCGGCTCGCCGTTCAACGTTAGATCCACATTCGGTGCTGCACCGAGGCGAAGCCTTACTAGGGATACTTCCGACAAATCCAGAGTTTCACTTTGTCCAGCCTGCATTGTTGCAGCTTCTATAAGATTTTCACCATTTTCATCAGTGGCACCTACCCAGGAAGGACCGGTTACTTCAATTAGCAGTTCCCGTTCAGCAGGGCCTGTCCATTGATAAGTAGTTGTCTGGCCATCTGTTCCGGCAACAGAAATTTCGGTTTCCGGTTCAGCAGGTTCCTCTTCTTCCGGCTGTTCTTCTGCTTCTTCTTCTGCAGGTTCTTCCTCAGATGCTGGAGGGGTGTTTTCAGAAGGGGCTTCGTATTGCACACCGTCGTCGTTTTCTGTCACTTCGTCCGTTGGATCATTCTCTCCCAGCATGTTAAAGAAGAACCACATTACCGCAACTATCACTACTATGAATAAAGCGACAATCACCATCGGCATTTTTTCGTTGATTCTGCTGGAAGACGATTTAGACATCGCTTGCCTGCGTGACCGCACCGGGGCAGCCATCGGTTTGCTAACCTGTTCTTTTGTTGTTTCCGGCATTTCAGCTTTGTGCTGTTCAAGCAGTTCATCTGCATTCAGCCCAACTGCATCTGCGTATTGTTTTATAAAAGCACGAACGTAGAATTGTCCGGGCATCATGCTGTAATTGCCTTCTTCAATTCCCGCCAAATAACGTTTCTGTATCTTGGTTACATCCTGCAAATCTTCCAGGCTGTAACCTTTTGCGATTCTCGCCTCTTTCAGGCGAGTACCCATTTCATTCAACACGATCACCTGCCTGCCTAAAAATTAAATCCTCCGCCAAACATGTCGTCCACTTGGCTTTTATCATTCACAAAATTGTTTTTTTCCATCACTTCATAAGTGATTTCCTCATCTGGATGATGGCGCAATTCGATAATGTAATCAAAATCTTCGATGCTGTACTCGGATTGCTGGATAAACATATCGGGATGTTCCACGACTTTTATGGTCGGCATGCGCATCATTTCACGAACAAGCTGCATATGCCGTTCATCATGGGCGCGGCGTGTGACGATGCCATCCAATATAAATATGTTATTTTCATTAAATTCATCGCCCATAAGCTGATTTCTGACAGTCTGCTTAATCATTGTGGATGACAGGAAAATCCATTTTTTATTGGCACTGACGCTTGCCGCGACAATGGACTCAGTTTTTCCTACCCGCGGCATACCGCGCAAACCGACAAGTTTATGGCCTTCCTGCTTGAAAATCTCTGCCATGAAATCGACCAGCAGGCCAAGTTCATCTCTTACAAAACGGAAGGTCTTCCGGTCATCCGCATCACGCTGGATATAACGGCCATGCCGAACCGCCAGTATATCACGCAGTTTGGGTTCTCGGAATTTGGTTACCGCAATCGTTTCAATCGTGGAAACGATTTGTTCGAAACGTTCAAGCTGCACATCGTGCTCAGCACGCAGCAGCATGCCGCGCCGTCCCTGATCGACACCATTAATGGTGACGATGTTGACGCGCAGCATCCCAAGAAGCGAAGCTATATCTCCCAGCAAACCCGGACGGTTCACTTGAATTTCGTATTCAAAATACCATTCTCTCATTGAGCGTCCGACCTTTCGGCGTCAGTTTTTTAGTAATTTCCTATTCTCTTATAATAGCTGATTTAGTGCCGCAAGAAAAGGGTTCATCAAAAGAATAAGCATTAAGCCTGCTACATATGCCAGCCGCCATTGACGCGCAATGTCTGACCGGTTATATAATCGGCTTTGCCGCTGACCAGAAATTGCACGGCATCAGCCACATCCTGAGGTTTGCCGAAGCCAAGTGGAATGTCTTCGCGCAGCGATTCCAGTTCATCTGGAGAGAATCCACTGTTCATTTTGGTCATGATAAACCCGGGTGCAACGGCGTTGACCCGGGTCCCAGAATAGGCCATTTCTTTCGCATAGGCTTTGACAAAAGCCAGTTGTGCGCCTTTAACTGCAGAATAGGCAGTTTCCATGGATGCGCCTGTCTCTCCCCAAATGGAAGAAATGAAAACAATATAGGAACTGGAATGCTGTTGAAATTTTGGCGCTAACTGCCGAATGGCTGAAAGCGGATTTTTGACATGTACCATCCAGAGTTTTTCCATTTCATCATCACTCGTGTCCGTAAGCATTTTCACCAATGCATGTCCGCTCGCCACGACTACACAGGAAACGCCATAAATCTGGTCTGCCAATCGATCAGCTGCGCCTGGCACGGCAAAGTCAGCATGAACTTCAATGAAATCAAGATGCGGATAGGCATCTCTCAGGTGAGAAGCCAATTCAGTCGGCCGTGCCGTATTCCAGTGCAGATAAAGAGACCAGCCGGAAGCAGCCAGTGTCCGTGAAATGCTTTCACCCAGTTCTCCGGAAGCCCCCATTACAAGGGCAAATTTCTTCACTGCACTTCCTTCTTTTCAGGAGGCAGTATTGAGAACATGGATTGCTGGCTTTCCGCACTGACTAGTGAAAATGCTTTTTGCAGATCAGCTACTTCAATTTGTTCAAGAGTCGGAACAACATCAAAAAGATTCATGCCATTGAATGTGTAGCGTGTAAACTGATTGGCGATATACTCAGGCGAATTCAGTGCCCGCAGGAAAAATCCGATTTTCTTGCGGCGCATGCGGTCAAGATCCGCCTGGCCAAATGGCCATTTTTCAACAGCATTTGCGATTGTGTGTTTTATTTCAGCGGCAAGCGTTTCAGGTTCGGCGGTATCCGACCCGATGATGGCATAGCCGAAGCCATTTTCCAGGGAATAATCGAACGAATAGGATTCATCGATCCAGTTCTTTTCGTATGCATGATGATAGAAATCTGAAGTGCGGCCAAACAGCAACTCAAAAGCCAGCTCCGCTGCAAGTTCATGCTTCAGCATTTCTTCGCCCTGCAAGTCCATTTTCTCCGGTTTGATGCCGACGAAAACTTTCGGCTTTTGCACACTCATATTCAAAACGCGTTCCTTGATCGCCACTTCTAATGGCTCTTCAGGGAAAATCCGTTCGATTTCCTCTACATCTTCAAACGTTTTCCGATCCTGGTTTTCTTTGACCAGCTTCATCATCCCTTCAGGGTCAACTGCTCCGACTACAAATAACACCATATTAGACGGGTGGTAAAACGTATTGTAGCAAGTATATAAATGCTCGGCTGTTATATCCTGAATCGAATCCACTGTTCCGGCAATATCGATATTAACAGGGTGGTTCTTGTACATGTTTTCAATGATGCCGAAGTATAAACGCCAATCCGGCTGGTCATCGTACATAGTAATTTCCTGAGCGATGATGCCTTTTTCTTTTTCCACCGTTTGTTCAGTGAAATAAGGTTCCTGTACAAAATCCAGCAACGTTTCGATGTTTTCATTTACTTGGCCGGTCGCTGAAAATAGATAAGCTGTCCGTGTAAACGAGGTATAAGCATTTGCTGAAGCCCCCTGTTTGCTGAACTGCTGGAAAATGTCCCCTTCTTCTTTTTCAAACATTTTATGTTCCAGGAAATGGGCGATGCCATCCGGTACTTTAATCGCTTCTTTTTCGCCGCGCGGAACAAAATGATTGTCAATCGAACCGTATTTAGTGGTGAATGTGGCAAATGTCTTTGAAAATCCTTTTTTCGGCAGAATGAAGACTTCCAATCCATTTTCCAGTTTTTCATGGTATAAGGTTTCGTCCAATTGTTCAAATTCCACTTTATGCATCAATTTCACTTTCCTTTCCTGATAGGAAATAAGTCATTTCCAGGCTCAGTTGTTTAGCTGCATCAGCTATGTCTTCCTTAGTAACTTTATTCCATCGGCTGATCAGGTAATCAGGTTCGAAGTCCTCTGTCAACTCCATATATTGATCATAAATATCAATCTGGCCGCGCGCGGAATCAAGCGCTTCGGTCAATTGGTTGGTTAGAAGCGCCTTTGTCTGTCCAAACTCGACATCCGTTATATTTCCTTTTTTAACTTCTTCAAGCTGCTCAAGAATAAGCTTAACTGCTTTTTCCTCAAGTTTGCCATCTATTCCGGCCAGGACGAACATTAAACCGAATTGGGATGAATAGGAACTTGAGACGTAATAAGCCATGCTCTCTTTTTCACGGATATTTACGAAAAGTTTCGAATGTGCATAGCCGCCAAAAACGCCATTCAGCAATTGCATAACCGGGAATTTTTCATCACGGAATGTGACAGGGCTGAAGAAAGCCATATGCAGTTTCCCCTGTTTCATATCTTCGAACTCGGCAACTCGTGGCTGCGACGGTTTTTTAAGTTCCATTGAAGGTACTGCCACCGGTTTTTCACGATCAGTAAAGTGGAAATAATCACGGATATAATCCGCAATCAATTCCGGTTTTACATCGCCTACCGCATAGATTTCCACCTCATTGGATTCAATCATCGTGCGGTATTCTTCCATCAGTTTTTCATTTGTAATCTTTTCAACTTCTTCAATTGAACCGTTTGCAGGGATGGAAGCAGGGTGTTCCGGCAAAGCCAGGTCCACCATCCGCTGTTGGGCATAACGGGTCTTGTCATCAAAAATCGATTCAATTCTTTCCTTGACCGCATTTTTTTCGCGCAGGAAAACCGACTCCTTGAATAGGCCATGTTCCGTATTTGGCTTGAACAGCACAAGATACATCAGATTGAGAACTTTTTCGAGAACGCCTTCTTCTGATAAATATTGATCGTTAACTGTTTCAACATTCAAACTTACGATATGTTCATTGCCGCGTTTGGAAGAATCCATATATAAAGACGTGCCATAAAGATCGTCCAGCACCATCCGAAGTGCTGTGTGAGATGGATAAACTTCATTGCTGTGCTGCAGAACATTCGCCAGAATAGACCGGGCAGAAGCTTTCTCTTTTGATAATTTATCTTTAAACTTTATAGAAATATTAATGGTTTTGAATTGTGTTGTTTCATTGACGTGGACATTCACGCCTTTCGCGAGCCTGATAGTTTCAAACATTAATGAATCCCCTCTCATCGTTCATTCTTTAACTATACCGAACCTTTTCCTTTAAATGCAAATAAAGAAAAGCGTAAACGGCCGTTCAGCTCCGTTAGGCTTAAGATGAACTTCCGAAGCGGCGCTTTCTGCCGCACAGGAAGGGCAGCTTAAGACCGAGGAGTTGGCCGTTGGAGTCTGGACAATAAGAAAAGCGGAAGCGCACGTCCAGATTCGACGGGCATAAGACGATCTGGCGAAGTGGCGAAATTTTGCCACGCAGCCAGAGTGGCTTATGACACTCGAATCTGTGCGCTGGAGTCTGGACAATAAGAAAAGCGACAAAGACTTTTGGTATCAATAAGAAAAAAAGAGCCGTCGCAATGACGGCTCTTTGATATCTTGGTGAGAAAGAAAGCTAGGAAACCGATATTCTGCAAAACAGCTCCGCTTTCCTGGTGGCTTGCGCTGAGCTAACTCGGGCTCGTTCCACTTCGCCCGAGTGGATCTCAGCAATTCGCTTGGTCACCTGGGAGTCTTCGCTGTTTTGCTTCATATCTCAGAAACGCTTTCTATTAAGTAGCAATTTATACAATTCATTTAGAAGTGGGAAAGCCGACAAACAGATTCTGCACCACATCAAAATGAAGCGGCAGGCGGCGAAGAGCAAAGATATGCTCCTGCATCGCTGCGCTGCTTCGTCGCAAAGACTTGTCCTCGCCAGCTTCGGCCAATGTCTTTCCTGCTGGATTCAGAGCGGGTCCTGAGACCCCGCAGGGAAGGTTTGACCGAACAGCATACGGGCGAACCTTTGCGACGAAGCGCTCGCGCTGCAACGGTTTTTCATGTCTCGAAGCTAGCGCAGCGATGCAGAGACATGAGCATCGGTTTTCGTAGCGACTGAGGAGGCTCAGGCAGCTCCCAGCGGAACGCGTCCGCCTAGAGCGCAGTGACTGAAGAAATCAACAGTTTCTCGACAGCCTGAAAAAGAGCCGTCGCAATGACGGCTCTTTGAACTGCAAGATTAACGTTCACCTTTGATATATGGTTTACCATTCGCTTTCGGTGCATTCGCCTTGCCGATAAAGCCGGCAAGTGCAAGAATTGTCAGCACGTATGGCAAGATTAAAAGGAATACACTCGGAATCTCTTTAATATAAGGTATAGATGGTCCCGCAATACTTAAGGATTGAGCCAGTCCAAAGAATAAGGCTGCTCCCATGGCACCAAGCGGATGCCATTTACCGAAGATCATTGCAGCAAGCGCCATAAACCCTTGCCCGTTGATCGTGGCATGGCCAAAATCATTGGAGATGGTCTGTGCATAGATGGCACCGCCGATTCCTGCAAGTGCACCGGAAATCATTACCGCGATATAACGCATTCTTGTAACGTTGATCCCCATTGTATCAGCCGCCATCGGATGTTCACCGACCGCTCTCAAACGGAGGCCGAACGGTGTTTTATAGATGACAAACCAGGCAAGTATCGCAACAGCAATTGCAAAGAATGACGTATTGTAAATTGATTTAAAGAACAAATCTCCAATGAACGGGATATCGGATAATACCGGCACACTATAACGTGCAAATCGCTCAGTGATGAAATCCGTCTGTCCTTTACCGAAGATCTTTTTAACCAGATACAGGGACAAAGCGATTGCCAGCAAGTTGATGGCAACACCCGAAACCACCTGATCCGCACGGAATGAAATCGAAGCCACTGCATGCAGCAAAGACAGCAATAATGCAGCTACCATAGCCGCTACCAGCGCAAGCCAAGGTGTTGCGCCACCGAAAGTATCAGCGTAGAACAAATTGAACAGGATACCGGTAAAGGCACCGATAACCATCAGACCTTCAAGTCCGATATTAACAACACCGGATCTCTCGGAAAACACACCGCCGATTGCGACGAGAATTAACGGAGCAGCGTAAAATATCGCTGAAGGAACGATGAAATATAAAACTTCAAGGAAAGTCATATTACTTCGCCTCCTTCTTCTTATTTGCTGCCCGCAGCAACAGTAGGCGGATGATGTAGCCTGAAGCTACAAAGAAAATAATTACAGCAATGACAATTTCAACAATTTCCAAAGGAATTCCTGCTTCGTTCGGCATATTCAAAGCACCGTATTTCAGTGAACCGAATAATGTTGCACCGAAAATAACACCAAGCGGTGTATTCATGCCCAGTAAGGCAACGGCAATCCCGTCAAACCCGATTCCTGTAAAGCCGCCTTTTGATGATACATATTCAAATGTACCAAGCGCTTCCATCGCTCCGGCCAGTCCTGCAAATGCACCTGAAATGACCATTGCCAGGATGATGTTTTTATTGACGTTCATACCTGCATATTCAGAAGCGTTCTGGTTGAACCCGACCGCTTTTAATTCGTAGCCCAAAGTAGTTTTCTCAAGAATCAGCCACATCACACCGACCATCATTAGCGCGATAAGGATCCCATAATGCAGGCGAGAGAATTCGGTTAGGTTCTGAAAGAATTCTGAACGAAGAGATGCACTTGTGAAGATTCTTTCAGTGCGGTCTCCTCCGTCAGATACTGTTTTGATCAAAGCATTTGTTACATGCAAAGCGATATAGTTCATCATGATTGTCACGATTACTTCGTGTACACGGAATTTCGCTTTTAAAAGTCCTGGCACAAATCCCCATAGCGCTCCGGCAGCTGCTGCTGCCAATATTGCGAGCGGCAAATGGATGATTTTCGGTAGTTCAACAGCCACACCTACATACGCTGCTGCAAACCATCCGACGATTAATTGCCCTTCAACACCGATATTAAAAAGTCCTGAGCGGAAAGCAAATGCTACTGCCAGACCGGCCAATAGATATGGTGTGATTTGACGAAGAGTTTCGCCTATTGTATATAAGTCCCCAAAGATTCCATTCCATAAAGCTGTATATCCTGTTAAAGGGTTATATCCGCTGACAAGCATGATAACAGCTCCGACCAGCAAGCCCAGAATAACGGAAACAAGGGGGACCAGAATATTGGTCGCTCTATTCGACATGCTGATCCTCACCTTCCTTCAACTTACCTTTTTCATTGTCACCGATTTTATGACCGGCCATCAGCAGCCCAAGCTCCTGCTCCGTTGTTGTTTCCGGAGTCACAATATCAACAATTTCACCATCATGAATAACGGCGATCCGATCCGATACGTTCATGACTTCATCAAGTTCAAACGAAATCAGTAATACGGCTTTGCCGTTATCACGTTGTTCGATAAGACGGCTGTGTATAAATTCAATCGCTCCGACATCAAGTCCGCGTGTCGGCAAAGCGGCAATCAGAAGATCCGGGTCCCGGTCAACTTCGCGGCCGATGATCGCCTTCTGCTGGTTGCCACCCGAAAGCGAACGTGCCAACTCATGAGGGCCTTGTGTACGTACATCAAAGTCAGCGATGATCTGTTTAGCCTTATCATTTATTTTGTTGTAATCGATAACGCCATTTTTGGAAATCGGTGATGTGTAGTAAGTTTGAAGTGCAATATTATGGCCGATCGGGAAGTCCAATACCAAGCCATGCTTATGGCGGTCCTGTGGAATATGCCCTACACCTGCTTCTGTTACTTTACGTGGCTTCAATCCTGTAACATCTTTTTCGTTGATGAAAATGGTACCGCTTTTCACTTTTCTAAGACCTGTAATAGCCTCAATAAGTTCTGTTTGACCGTTGCCGTCGATACCGGCAATTCCCACAATCTCACCCTTGCGCACATTCAAATTCAGGTGCTTTACTTTCGCAACACCGCGGTAATCCAGAACAACCAGATCACGGATATCAAGCACTTCATCTTTAGGAGAGGCAGGGCCTTTCTCTGTTTTGAACTCGACCTGTCGGCCAACCATCAGAGAAGCAAGTTCGTTCGGATCTGTTTCAGCAGTAACGACTGTCCCAATCCCTTGTCCTTTTCTGATAACAGTAACGCGATCGGAAACATCCATAATCTCTTTCAATTTATGGGTAATCAGAATGATCGATTTGCCTTCTGCAATCAGGCGTTTCATAATCTGCACCAGTTCAATGATTTCCTGCGGAGTCAAAGAAGCGGTCGGCTCATCGAAAATAAGAATTTCAGCTCCACGATAAAGCGTTTTCAAAATTTCTACACGCTGCTGCATACCAACCGAAATATCTTCGATGATTGCATATGGATCAACATTTAATCCGTATTGCTCGGATAAAGCCTGTACTTTATCTGCAGCATCTCTCTTGTTCGTGACACCAAGCTTAGTCGGTTCTGAACCAAGAATGATGTTCTCTGTAACGGAAAAATTCTCTACCAGCATAAAATGCTGATGTACCATTCCAATGCCTAAGTCATTGGCGACGTTCGGATTTGTAATGTCCACTTTCTTCCCGCGGACACGGATTTCTCCGCCCTCTGGCTGATAAAGTCCGAAAAGAACGTTCATCAATGTTGATTTTCCAGCGCCATTTTCACCCAGCAAGGCATGAATTTCACCTTTTTGCAACTGCAGGGTGATGTTGTCGTTG
Organism: Planomicrobium sp. Y74; assembly: GCF_003668635.1. Classification (GTDB taxonomy): domain Bacteria; phylum Bacillota; class Bacilli; order Bacillales_A; family Planococcaceae; genus Planococcus. Next base: position 217,033 of record NZ_RCWH01000001.1, read on the forward strand.
GCGACAAAGTTTCCGAATTCTTTTCGGATGTTCAGCATTTCAACAACATATTCCACTGTTTTCACTCCCTCGAAAACTGTTAAATTCTTATTTTTTAATTAATACAGGAAAGGTTTCCATATAAAAAACCTTTCATCTATTAATTTTCTGTAAATTTAGGCGAAAAAAAATCATAAAGACCGGGTAAACCGGTCTTTATGAGAATGACCGTGAAAATCGAAGATTATTCCACAGTTTCTGGAACTGTAATTTCGCCATCAACGATCTGTTGTTTGAATTCTTCGATTTGAGTCATGATATCTTCTGGAATAGCTCCGCGTGAATCTGCAAGGTCAATACCATCGTCAGCAAGACCATAAACTACAGTTTCGCCTCCTGGGAATTCTCCGTTCATCGCTTGTTCAGAGATGTTGTAAACAGCGTTGTCTACACGTTTAAGAACTGAAGTCAAAGTGATGTTAGTATCGCCAACTTGTCCTTCGTCGTATTGGTCAGAGTCAACTCCGATTACCCATACGTTTGCATCCGCATCTGCTTCTTTGCGTTCTTTAGCTTCAGTGAAGACACCGTTACCAGTTCCGCCAGCAGCGTGGAAGATGATATCAGCTCCGCCTTGGTACATACGGTTAGCTGTAGTTTTACCTAATTCCGCTTTATCAAAAGCACCTGTATATTGAACATCAACTTCAACGTCTGGGTTAGCAGCTTCTACTCCAGCAAGGAATCCAGCTTCAAAACGCTCGATTACAGGAATATCCATCCCGCCAACAAAACCGACTTTGCCTGTTTCAGTCATAAGTGCCGCTGCAACTCCTGCAAGGAATGCGCCTTCTTGCTCTTTGAACAATACGCTTGCAACGTTATCAGCTTCCACTACAGCATCGATGATTGCAATCTGAGCATCCGGCTGTTGGGCAGCGATTTCAGCTACTGCGCCTTCCATCAGGAATCCAATACCGAAAACGACATCGAAATCACGACGGATCAAGTTGTTCAAGTTTGTGTTGTAGTCTGCATCACTTTGCGACTGCAGGTAAGCAAAGCCGCCGTCACCTTCTTCAAGTCCATTGTCCTCACCAAATTTCTGAAGACCTTCCCAAGCTGACTGGTTGAAAGATTTATCATCGACACCGCCGACGTCAGTAACCATAGCTACTGAGAAGTCGCTTGTTGCTTCTGTGCCTTCTCCTTCGCCGCCAGTTGTTGTGTCGGTTGAAGTGTCTTCATCACTTCCGCAGGCAGCAAGCATAGTGCCAGCAGCAAGCATTAGTGAAAGACCTAGACCAAATTTACGTTTTGTCAATGTAATAACCCCCAAGGTTTTTTGATATTAGCAGGAATAGTTTGTTTTACACACGTTTTCGAACTACATGGAAACTGAATTTATCAGCCCTGAAATAGTTCTTTGAGTAAAGCACCACTTGATCGTCTGTATCATAATGGAGCTGTTTTAATACCAACAATGCAGTTTCAGGATCACATTCCAGAATCGGAGACGCATCTTCATGGTAGCCGACCGGATCGATATATGTCACTGCATAACTAATATGGGTTTCTCCGCTTTCCTCTATTGCTGAAAAAATGGAGCTTTCGGCACGGCCCAGAAAATCTTCCGGCAAAAAGCTGGAAAGAACTTTGTCGATGCAATAAACGACAGGTTCACCATTTGCTGTCCGAACCCGTTCAATAGTAATTACTGAATCTTCAGGATTGCAATGTAAGCGTTTTATATCATCTTCAGAAGCAAGGCTTTCAGATGTACTCAGATAAATCGAACCAGGTTCCATTCCGGCCTGCCTGATTGTCTCTGAGACACTTGTCAATTGTTCGATGCCTGATGTAAACACCGGTTTCGGATTAACAAATGTTCCGACGCCATGCCTTCTTACTATGATATTATCCTCTTCCAGCAGCCTGAGCGCTTCCCTCAAGGTAGCGCGGCTGACTCCAAGTGTTTTCGCCAATTCGAATTCGGAAGGCAACTTTTCTTTCTCTTTGTATATTCCGGCAGCAATATCCTGCTTCATCCGATCGATCACTTGGAGATACAATGCCCGATGATCCGATTTAATTGTCATACGATTCACCACCAATGACAGAGATCAGACATCTGATGTAAAACATTCCTACTAATCAAAATTACTATAACACTTATTTCCACTGAAATAAATAGTGTTTTGTCGAATTTCGCGAATTTTTCAGTCAGAAGCCTTGAATGATGTGCGTAAAATGTCACGAATATTTCTGTATTATCTAATATTCTTCCTGCTTTTGAACTAAAACGCTGCGTGGTTTGCTGCCTTCATAAGGTCCTACCACTCCGCGCTGTTCCATTTGATCAATGATGCGGGCAGCTCGGGAATAGCCTACGCGGAATCGGCGCTGCAACATAGATACAGAAGCTGTCTGCATCTCGGTTACAAGCTGCACGGCTTCGTCATAAATTTCATCCGTTTCTTCATCAATGCTGGTTTCTTCGACATCAGAAGGAATCATATCTTCCTGGTACTGGGCTTTTTGCTGTTCTATGGCAAAATCGACGATTTTCTCCACTTCGCTGTCAGACAGGAATGCCCCCTGTACACGCACCGGTTTTGACTGTCCGGCTCCAAGGAACAGCATGTCTCCGCGGCCTAGCAGTTTTTCGGCTCCGCCCATATCCAAAATTGTCCGGGAATCAATTGCAGATGATACGGCGAACGCAATCCGTGATGGAATATTCGCCTTTATGACACCGGTAATGACGTTAACACTTGGACGCTGGGTCGCAATGATCAAGTGGATACCGGCTGCACGAGCCATTTGCGCCAGTCGGGTAATGGCATCTTCCACTTCGTTCGAAGCAACCATCATAAGATCCGCAAGTTCGTCTACAATGACGACGATAAATGGCAATTTCGGATGTTTATCTTCATTTTCTTCATTAAATACTCTCACATATTCGTTATATCCTTCGATATTCCGTGTACCTGTATGTGAAAACAGTTCATAGCGCCGCTCCATTTCAGAAACGATTTTCTTCAAAGCCTGCGCTGCTTTTCGCGGATCGGTTACAACCGGGGCCAATAAATGAGGAATGCCGTTATAGACATTCAGCTCCACCATTTTCGGATCGATCATCATCATTTTCACTTCGTGCGGTTTTGCCCTCATGATGATACTGGTGATGATGCCATTTATACATACCGATTTACCGCTTCCGGTCGAACCGGCAACAAGTAAGTGGGGCATTTTATTCAATTCCGTCATGACAGCCTGTCCAGTAACATCACGACCAAGACCAAACAGCAGTTTTGAATCCGGTTTATTGTTTTCTTCGGATTCAAGAACTTCACGGAGGCTGACGATTGCGACTTCCGAGTTTGGAACTTCGATGCCGATTGCAGACTTGCCTGGGATCGGCGCTTCAATCCGTATGTCCCTTGCAGCAAGCGCCAGTGCCAAATCGTCATGAAGACTGACAATTTTACTGACTTTTACGCCTGTATCAGGCAGTACTTCGTATTTTGTAACAGCCGGACCAAGATGGACCTGGGTAACTTTAGCACGGACTCCAAAACTTTGGAAAGTTTTCTCCAATTTTTTAGCATTTTTCTGAATGCCGGAATATTCCCCGCTTTGATCACTGTGCGGCGGCAATGTCAGTAAATCGATTGGAGGCAATTGATACTCCTCATTTTCCATTTCCTCCGCAGTTGTCAACAATTGGACTTCCCCCGCCGAATCTTCTTCTTCTTTCGGCTTCACTTCTTTTGGAGGTTCAGCCTGCTTGGGTTTTACATTTTCAGTAAACGCAGAAATGATCGGTTCTTCAGGTGTTTCCATATATACCGAGTCGTTATCGTATTCGTAGTTAGTTTCAACAGTTTCCTGCTCCTGTGAATCATTCAGTTTCTCGTTACGAGAAGCTTGTGCTTCTTTTGTGCTGTTTTTCTTCGGCTTATTGTTTGCTCTGTTGAATCGCTGTCCAATGGAATGTAAAATCGGCCGGAAACTCGGAACCTTTTCAGCGATGAAAGGAGCTGCTGCGCGGCCTGTAAGGATAATGGTTCCTATTGATAACAGAATAAGAGCGATTATCCACGTGCCTGCCGTTTCAAAGAGCACGTACATTAGTGCATACAGCATGGCACCCACTATTCCGCCGCCAACTGCTGTATATTCTGTCCAGATGGTGCCGCTGATCTGTATAGATTTAACGGTTTCCCCCATCACGTTTGCAGAAGTGATCGGTAATATCGAACTGGCTGCCCATATAAGATGGCAAATCAAAAAGATGCCGGTCAGTACAAATAACGTTCCCACTGATTTACGAAGTTGCGGTTTTGGCCACGTTCTTTTAACCATAATAAAGATTGCCAATGCCGCCAGCACCAACGGCAGAATGAACGCCAGGTAGCCTGTCAGGTATTCTGCAGAATTATAAAGCATCCGTCCGACTTTCCCCAATTGGAAAGCCATCAATGCAGCAATGCCAAGCATTACGATTCCTATGATTTCAAAAAGGATTGTAGGCATTGCCTGATTATTCTTCTTGGTTGTTTTCGCCTTATTATTTTTCTTCTTTTTTTTATTCTGTCCACTGCGAGGCATATATTTCCCCCATTTCCTATGTAATCGAAAAAGGATTTCCCCCGATAGTTCGGTATGGAAATCCTTTTCCTTTTCTTCTATATGTTAACAAAAGAATTATCCTATATAGACCGCTTCGGCGCTTTGGACAGTGCAAAGATTATGCTCCTGCGCACTGCTCGTCGCTAGAGAAAACTCTAAAGATATGGAGCAAAACAGCGAAGACGCCTTGGTGTACAAGCGAAGCTGTTTTGCGGAATATCGACTACTATAGATTGTTAGTTTAATTGATATATCTTAGTATTCCATAATAATCGGGATGATCATCGGACGGCGTTTTGTTTGCTGGAACAGGTAGGAATTCAATGTATCGCGAATTTCCTGTTTAATATTGTTCCACTCGAAAGTATCACGCGCAACATATTTTTCAACAACTTTTGTAACCAGTTTCGCTGATTCATCCATCAATTCTTCTGACTCTCGCACATATACGAAGCCACGTGAAATCATTTCAGGACCGGAAGCGATTTTCTTCTGTTTGCGGTTCAAAGTTACAACTACAATGAAAATGCCATCCTGTGAAAGTAATTTACGGTCACGCAGGACGATATTACCGACGTCTCCGATTCCAATTCCATCAATTAATACGTTTCCGGCTGTAACTCTTCCGCTCATACGAACTTTTCCGGCTTTATATTCGACGATATCCCCTTTATCAGCGATAAAGATCTGGGATTTCTGCAAACCGACTTGCTGCGCCAATTTAGAATGGGCAATCAGCATTTTGTATTCTCCCTGGATCGGGATGAAATATTTTGGCTTCATCATATTTAACATCATTTTAAGGTCTTCTTGGCTTCCGTGGCCGGAAACGTGGACTTTTTTGCTTGATGTCAAAACATGGGCACCGGCTTTAGCCAGTTTGTTCATTGTCTGATACATCGGTACTTCCATACCAGGCGATGGCGTGAATGTGATAAGTACTGTATCCGTCTCTTTGATCCGTACGTCTTTGTGCTGTTTGCGAACCATCTTATCAAGAGCTTCCAAAGGCTCGCCCTGGTTGCCTGTAACGATGATGACAATTTCTTCATCACGGTATTTATCAAGATCCTTCAAAGAAATGACTGTATCTTCACCGGCATTCAAATAGCCGAGGCGTACGCCAACTTCATAGCTGCTTTCCAGGCTTCTTCCCACAACTGCAACTTTTTTGCCGGTTGCCTGTGCAATATCGAAAACCTGCTGGATACGGATAAAGTTGGATGAATAAAGCGAAACAAGAATTCTTCCTTCGGCTTTGCGGAATTCTGAAAGAAGGTGGTCTGCAACCACGATTTCAGAAGTCGTATGACCCGGGCGTTCTGCTTCAGTTGAATCGGATAACAGCATAAGTACGCCGTCTTCCCCTAATTTCGCCATTTTAGCGATGTCCGGCTGGTAACTGCCTTTTGCCGACTGGTCGAATTTAAATTCGCCTGTATGGACAATCGCACCTTCAGATGTATGGAAAACGATTCCCAGAGCATCCGGTATGCTGTGTGTTGTATGGAAGAACGTCACATGTGTTGTATCAAAATTCATGCGGCTCTTGTTGGTCACTTCAAAAAACTTCACTTGTTTCAAAGAACCCTGTTCTTTGACGTGTTCTTTTGCAAGGCCGATCGTCAATTTCGAGCCATAGACAGGAGCCTGCACTTTTTTCAGCAGGTATGCAATCGAACCGATTGCATCTTCGTGGCCGTGCGTAAGGAATATCCCTTTGACGCGGTCCTTGTTCTCTTCCAGGTAAGTGACATCCGGAATAACGATATCCACTCCCAGCATCTCGTCTTCCGGGAACATCAGCCCGCTGTCCACTACAAACAGATCTTCATCAATTTCAATTACGTACATCGCTTTGCCGATTTCTCCGACTCCGCCTAATGGTATTACTCTAATAAGTTCGTTTTTAATTTTACTCAATTTATTTCCTCCTAAAAAAATTCGCCCGTACACATCCATAGAATTCATTATACGGGAATCGAAGGAAACAGTCCAAAGAAAAAAATAAACCGGCGGATTGGCCGGTTTATTTTTAGGGATCAGATGATTTTCTCTTCGATAAGCGCTTCAGCGATTTGAACTGAGTTCAACGCTGCACCTTTCACTAAATTATCGGAAACAACCCATAAATGGAAGCCCTGCGGGTTATCAAGATCCAAACGCACACGACCGACAAATACTTCGTCGAGCCCGGCTGCCATCAGAGGCATCGGGTACAGCTGCTGAGATGGATCATCCATCAATTCCACACCCGGTGCTGCTGAAATTGCCGCCTTCACTTCTTCAAGCGCAGGGGCTGCATTCAACTCGACATAGACAGATTCAGAATGTCCTGTTACCACCGGCAGCCGAACGCAGGTCGCCGCTACCGAAAGGCTGTCGTCATGCATGATTTTTTTCGTTTCATTGATCATTTTCATTTCTTCCAGCGTATAGCCATTGTCTGCAAATACATCAATCTGCGGAATGGCATTATAAGCGATTGGATAATGTTTTTCTGCAGACTTCACCGGCAGCATTTTGGCCTCTGCCGTTCCTGCCTGGTCAAATCCTGCATCTGCTTGGCTTTTCAGCTCATTGATGGCATCTATGCCTGCACCGGAAACCGCCTGATATGTAGACACGACAATTTTCGTCAAGCCGAATTGCTTTTTTAAAGGCTCTAATGCGCAAACCATCTGGATCGTTGAACAGTTTGGATTCGAAATGATTCCTTTATGCAACGAAAGGTCGCTTTTATTCACTTCCGGCACGACCAGCGGCACTTCAGGATCCATGCGGAACGCACTTGTGTTATCGATGACAATCGCGCCGCGCTTTACTGCTTCGGGTGCGAATTTCTCAGATACGCTGCCTCCGGCACTGAATAAAGCGATGTCTATTCCATCAAATGATTCCGGAACGGCTTCCTGCACTGTATATGTCTTTCCTTTAAAATCGATATTACTGCCCGCTGACCGGCTTGAAGACAGGAAACGGATTTCGTTTACAGGAAAATCGCGTTTCTCCAACTGCTCCTTCATTTGTTGGCCTACAGCGCCCGTTGCTCCCATGATTGCCACATTATAGGTTTTCACTCGACTCTCTCCTTCAATGATAATTTCGATAATTGTATCATAATTCAACGCACTGACGCACTGAATCATTAAAAAAGCATCCTCAATTTATAAGGATGCTTCTTTAGACCTGACGATCGACTGGGCTGGGCCGTGTTTAAGAAGTTCCAAAGTATATTGGACTTTTTCCATAGATACCTCTTCAATCTTCTGCAGCACATCTTCGAATGAAATATGCCTGCCCATCAGCAATTCATGCTTGCCGTTGCGGCTCATCCGTGAACTCGTGCTTTCCATTCCAAGCAGAAGATTGCCTTTGAACTGTTCTTTCGAATCAGTCACTTCCAGTTGCGTCAAACCGCCCGACTGCATATGGTGTATCGACTCAAGAATTTTCTCTTGCAGTTCCGGGAGCTGTTCGTTCGAAGTACCGCCGTATATCGCCAGCGTTCCGTGGTCCGAATAAGCGGAATGATAAGAATAGATTGAATAGGCAAGGCCCCGTTCTTCCCTGATCTCCTGGAAAAGCCTAGAAGACATAGTGCCCCCGAGAATATTGTTCATTACAGCCAGATCATAAAGATGGGGATCGTTTATGGACATGCCCGGAAACCCTAGACAAAGGTGGCCCTGCTCAATATCTTTATACTTGATGGAACTGCCTGCTGCAAAGTCAGGCTCAGCATATGGTTTCTGCTGTTCAACTTTTTTAAATTCCCCAAACAGCCCTTCAATTTGCTGTATCAGCTCCGGTGTTATATTGCCTGCCACGGATACGACTGTATTTGATGGAGTATAGAATCTGTCCATGAAATCCCTGATTTTATCAGCATCAAAAGTCTGCAAGGTCTGTTCCACACCTAGAATTGGCGCGCCAATTGAATGTTTCGGATACATGACCCGCCATAGTTGTTCATGGACGTCGTCATCCGGCATATCTTCAGTCATGCTTATTTCCTCAAGCACGACTTGCCGCTCGCGCTCGATTTCCACAGGTTCCATATTAGAATTGAAGAACATATCCGCCAGTATATCGACTGCGTGATTTGCATGATCATCGACGACTTTCGCGTAATAACAGGTATATTCTTTTGAAGTATAGGCATTGATATCTCCGCCTATACGGTCGAACTCTCTGGCTATATCCTTTGCGCTGCGGGTTGGTGTGCCCTTGAACAGCATATGTTCGATAAAATGCGTAATGCCGTTTTCTTCCGGTTTTTCATCGCGTGATCCCACTTTGACAAAAATGCCGACTGCAACGGATCTGAAATGCGGAATCTGCTCTGAGACGATTCGCAAACCGTTATCACAAATAAAAGTATTTGCCACTATCTAATTCCCTCCAATAAGAAAAAATTGCCAACTTTCGTTGGCAATTTTCATTTATTCCTGATTAGCTTTTTCAGATTCTTCTTTTTCTTCTTTCAGGACAATTTTGCGCGAAAGGTTGACGCGGCCTTGACGGTCGATTTCAATTACTTTCACTTTTACAACTTGGTCCATTTTCAGGACATCTTCCACTTCCTTCGTCCGTTCTACCTGGATTTCGGAAATATGAAGCAGTCCATCTTTGCCTGGGAACAATTCAACAAAGGCACCAAACTTCTCGATGCGTTTTACTTTGCCTTCATAGTATTCCCCAACTTTTGCTTCGCGCACAATGTTTTCAATCATCGCTTTCGCTTTTGCGTTCATTTCTTCATCAACAGAAGAAATGAAGATGGTGCCATCTTGCTCTGTATCGATTTTGACTCCTGTTTCATCGATGATTTTATTGATCACTTTACCGCCAGGTCCGATTACATCACGGATCTTATCAGGGTTGATTTTGACCATGATGATCTTCGGTGCAAATTTGGACAATTGCTCTCTAGGTTCAGAAATCGTCGCCAGCATCGATTCAAGGATGTGAATACGTCCAATTTTCGCTTGCGTCAACGCTTCTTCAAGAATTTCACGTGATAAACCATCAATCTTGATATCCATTTGCAGCGCCGTGATGCCTTCTGCAGTTCCGGCAACTTTAAAGTCCATATCACCAAGGTGATCTTCCATCCCTTGAATATCAGACAATACCGTATAGTTATCGCCCTTTTTAACCAATCCCATTGCAATACCGGCTACAGGTGCTTTCAAAGGAACACCAGCGTCCATCATTGCAAGAGTTGAAGCACAGATACTTGCCTGTGAAGTTGATCCGTTCGATTCCAAAACTTCTGCTACCAGGCGGATTGTATATGGGAACTCTTTTTCGTTCGGGATTACGGCTTCAAGCGCACGTTCACCAAGAGCTCCGTGTCCGATTTCGCGGCGGCCCGGTCCACGAAGGAATCCAGTTTCACCAACTGAGAATAACGGGAAGTTGTAATGGTGCATAAAACGTTTTGTATCTTCAATGCCAAGGCCGTCAATAATCTGTACATCGCCGAGTGCCCCAAGTGTACAAATACTCATCGCCTGTGTTTGGCCGCGTGTGAATAAGCCTGACCCATGTGTACGTGCCAGCAAGCCGACTTCTGAAGACAAAGCACGGATTTCTGATGGTCCACGGCCGTCCGGACGGATTTTTTCATCCGTGATCAAGCGGCGAACTTCATCTTTGACCATTTTATCCAAGATCTGGCCTGCCTGTTTTTTAACGTCATCATCAGATTCTTCGTAATCCGCCATGACACGTTTTTTCACTTCATCAATTGCTTCATTGCGCGCTTGCTTTTCATTGACTTGAACAGCAGCGTTCAATTCCTCTTCCACAGCGTTTTTGATAGTAGAAGAAAGTTCAGCATCCAATTCGTATAATTGGATTTCGGATTTTTCTTTTCCGACTTCTGCTGCAATCTCTTCCTGGAATGTGATCAATTTCTTGATCTCTTCGTGGCCGAACATGATGGCTTCAAGAATGATGTCCTCTGAAACTTCTTTTGCCCCAGCTTCAACCATATTGATGGCATCTTTTGTTCCTGCTACTGTCAGGTTGATTGAACTTTTCTCAAGTTGCTCGTTTGTCGGGTTGATGATGTATTCGCCATCGATCAATCCCACGATGACACCGGCAATCGGACCGTCGAAAGGAATATCAGAAATCATCAATGACAATGAAGATCCGAACATTGCAGCCATTTCAGATGGGCAATCCTGATCAACGGACATAACCATTGAAATTACCTGTACTTCGTTACGGAAGCCATCCGGGAATAAAGGACGGATTGGGCGGTCAATCAGGCGGCTCGTCAAAGTCGCTTTTTCTGATGGACGCCCTTCACGCTTGATAAAGCCTCCAGGTATTTTACCGACAGCATAAAGGCGCTCTTCGTAGTTGACAGTCAATGGGAAGAAATCCAATGGCTTCGGAGTTTTGGAAGCTGTTGATGTTGACAATACTGCAGTATCACCATAACGGATCAACGCTGCTCCGTTTGCTTGTTTTGCCAATTGGCCAACTTCGACCTGTAATTCGCGGCCTGCCCAATCGAATTTGTAAACTTTTTTAGTTTGCTCCATAATCGAGCTCCTCTCTCTTTCAATATATAGACAATTTTATGTATCCATTACTAGTAGTGTATCAAAAAAGCATACGCTGTGCGATTGTATGCGTAATATTTTATCCATAAAGAAAAAGCGGGACGAATCCCGCTTTCACTGATTGCTATTATCGGCGTAGGCCAAGTCTTGCGATTAATTCGCGGTAACGAGCTACGTCGTTTTCACGAAGATATTTCAACAAGTTACGACGGCGTCCAACCATTTTGAATAGACCACGACGTGAGTGATGATCTTTTTTGTGAGTACGTAAGTGCTCATTCAAGTTGTTGATGTCTTCTGTAAGAATGGCGATTTGAATTTCTGCAGACCCAGTATCTGTGTCATGCACTTTGTATTCATTGATCAATTCATTTTTACGTTCTTGAGTAATTGCCATACTGTTTCCACCTCCTAATATCTGATAGCCCCAATTACCGAGCAAACGTTGGTGATTCGATTTGCCAAGCAATGGTTAGTACGTTCAGTACTTATAAATCATAGCACACGGCAAATTGAAAATCAACTGAACGTTCCGGCTGTTTTCACTGAGCGAAAAACTGTATGGCTTCCTGTTTATCTTTTTCAATTTGTGCTTTCAATTCGTCTATGCCGGAAAATTTTCTTTCGTCCCGGATTCTCTTATGCCAATCGACTGTGACCCGTTCCCCGTAAATGTCTTTATCAAAATTAAAGATATGGACTTCGATTACAAGCTTCTTATGATTCGGGTCGTTGAATGTCGGTTTATAGCCCACATTGCAGACGCCTTCGTGGGCTTCGTCCTGTACATGAAGACGAACAGCGTATACCCCGCGGCCAGGCACGAATGTGCCAAGGTCAGGTTCCACATTGGCAGTCGGAAAGCCGATCGTCCGGCCTCTTTTGTCCCCGTTCACGACTGTTCCTGATACTTTGAATGGGCGTCCTGATAAACGGGATACTTCTTCAATTTCCCCGGATTTCAAGTGATTGCGAATTCTCGTGGAACTGATTTTTTCCTGGCCGTCTTCAAGCTTGCCGATGACACTGACGCCAAATCGGCCATCAGCATAGTTTTTCATCAATTCCATAGAACCCTGACCTTTTGAGCCAAAGGAAAAATCGAAACCGGCTGTAACATGGACAACACCCAGATCCTCAATAAAATGGCTGATAAATTGTTCCGGCTGCAATTGTGCAAAGTTGGATGTAAAACGGACGATGAAACATACGTCGATATTCATCTCTTTCAGGATTTCCATTTTCTGCTGCAAAGGTGTTATGTAAAACACTTCTTCTTTTCTGCCGCCCAATACCAGTGATGGATGCGGATCAAAAGTCATCACCGCTGATTTCGCTCCTAATTGTTGCGCTTTTTCCACAGCTTCACCGATTACTTTCTGATGCCCTTTATGGACACCGTCAAAAAAACCGAGCGCCATGGATAATGGTCCCAACTCTTCTTCCGGTTTCATATGGTTTGGATAATTTAAATGGAAGATTTTCATTTTACACCTCGTCTTCTGTCGGCAGACCGAACATTTTTTCAGGTTTCATCTTACCCTTTTTCTCCGGATGCTTCTTATATAAAGCAAAAGGAATTCTGTTTACGGTAAAAATAAGCAGTTCATTGTCCTCCAATAAAGGATGCATTTCCATGACCTGCCCATTTTTCATGGCAAAAAACATTTTCGGATCGACTTCCACCGCTGGAAATGCGCTTAAACCATAGATAAGCGGCTTTAAGTATTGATCGATAGTTCCATTTTGGGCAATCTCATCAACCTCTGCAAGTGTTAAGCAATCTTCCTGTTTAAACTTGCCTGATTCCGTTCTTGTCAATTTTGACATATGCGCCGGGTAGCCAAGAGCCTCGCCTATTTGTACAGCAAGTGTCCGGATATAAGTGCCTTTGCCGCATCGAATACGGATTCGGAAATGAATGTCAGTTCCAGTCCATTCTTCCGCACTGTCCAATAACTCGATGGAGTCAATCCAGGCTTTCCTGATTGGCCGTTCAACCGTTATGCCGGCTCTGGCATATTCGTATAATTTTTTGCCATTTACCTTTACTGCTGAATACATCGGCGGAATCTGGGTGATCTCTCCAGTCAACCCCTCCAAAGCGATTTGCAGTTCCTGTCTGGTGATTTTCTTTTCCCTCTGATCCCGCTCCACTACTTCTCCAGTTGCATCTTCTGTTTCAGTGGAGAACCCGATTGCCACTACCGCTTCATAAGTTTTTCCTTGATTGGTGATATACTCCGCCACTTTTGTGGTGTTGCCTATGCAAATAGGGAGTACGCCATCCACTTCGGGATCGAGAGTACCGGTATGGCCGACTTTTTTTGTTTTCAATATTTTACGCAGTTTAAAAACGCAATCATGGGAAGTCATGCCTTTTTCTTTCCATAAAGGAAGTATTCCGTTAATGGCCATTTCTTTCAACCCCTTACTATATAATCCTCTATTTAACGCTTCGGCGCTGGGAGAAGTCTCTAGAGATATGGAGCAAAACAGCGAAGACTCCCAGGGGATTAGAAACAGAGTTGGTTTTCCAACTCTGTTTCGAGCGAAGTGCTGAGATCCACTCGGGCGAAGGGTACCGAGTCCGAGTTAGCTCAGTGCGAGCCAAGCGTGGCCGAAGATCTTTCGGCCGGCGCTTTGCGACGAAGCTAGCGCAGCGATGCAGGAGCAGCCTAAAAAAAACGTGCTCCTGCAGTGCTGCGCACTTCGTCGCAAAGGCATTCTCCGTGCAAGACACGGCTAATGCCTTCGAAGCTGTTTTGCGGATTATCGATAATCAAAGCTTGGCTAATTATGTAAAAAAGCCTGCAATCTAAGAAATAGACAGCAGGCTTGGTTTTATTGTTCGTCTTTCGGTTCTTTAATATCCCGCAGCAGACTGTCGATACGATTTCCGTATGCCACTGAAGTATCGAATTCAAAAGATAATTCAGGCGTCTTGCGCAAACGGATGCGCTGGCCGATTTCTGAACGGATAAATCCTTTGGATTTCGATAAGCCGAGCAATGTCTGCTCTTTTGCAGCATCATCACCCAATACACTGATATATACTGTCGCCTGTTGAAGATCTCCGGTTACTTCGACATCTGTCACCGTTACAAATCCGATTCTCGGGTCTTTCAGCTTGCGGCTGATGATATCGCTGAGCTCTTTCTTCATTTGTTCGCCTACACGATTCGAGCGCATTGTCATTGCTTATTCACCTCGTTCTTAGAGATATTCTTGATGATGTTCAAGACATTCCCACGACGGATTGCTCTCCAGGTAATACAGCACTTGCGCCATTTCCTTTTCAGCCATTTCTTTTGAAGACGAAACAATGACAAAGGCCAGGCGCGTGCGCTGCCATACATTCTGATGATCAATCTCTGCCGCGGAAACATTGAACTTTTGTTTTGAACGGGTCAGCATGCTTTTCAGCACTGCCCTTTTTTCCTTCAATGAATGCGCTGAGGGTATAAAAAATTCGCATTCCATATACAGGATCATTTCCGTTCGATTTCTTCCATAACGTAAGCTTCGATAATGTCGCCTTCTTTGACGTCATTGAAATTCTTAACGGTAATACCGCATTCGTAGCCTTTAGCTACTTCTTTGGCATCGTCTTTAAATCGTTTAAGTGTATCCATTTCGCCTTCGAAAACAACGATTCCTTCACGGATTACACGAACTCCGCTGTCACGCGTGATTTTGCCTTCTGTTACATAGCTTCCGGCAATTGTTCCGACTTTCGATACTTTGAATGTGCTGCGGACTTCCGCTTGGCCAATAACTTTCTCCTCAAATTCAGGATCAAGCAAGCCTTTCATTGCAAATTCGATTTCTTCTATTACTTTATAGATGATGCGGTGTAAACGGATGTCCACGCCTTCTGCTTCTGCTGCACGTTTAGCATTCACATCCGGGCGGACGTTAAAACCGATAACGATAGCATTGGATGCAGCAGCCAGGGAAATATCCGATTCTGTGATGGCACCTGCACCTGTATGAATGATATTGACGTTAACGCCTTCTACATCGATTTTAAGAAGTGAAGCGGCCATCGCTTCTACTGCCCCTTGTACATCAGCTTTGACAATCAAGTTCAATTCTTTCATTTCGCCTTGTTTCAATTGATCAAAGAGATTATCAAGCGTAACACGCGTTTTCTCAGAACGCTGAACCTGCAATGCTGAAGTTGCACGGCTTTCACCAACAGAGCGGGCTGATTTCTCGTCTTCGAATACGACAAAACGATCGCCTGCCTGAGGAACATCATTCAAACCTGTAATTTCTACAGGCATTGATGGACCGGCTTCTTTAACACGGCGTCCTGTATCAGAAACCATTGCTCTGACACGGCCAAACGTATTACCGACAACAATAGGATCACCGACATTCAATGTACCATCCTGGACTAAAAGAGTCGCAACTGAACCACGGCCTTTATCAAGCTCCGCTTCAATAACTGTACCAATAGCGCGGCGTGCCGGGTTCGCTTTCAATTCTCCAACCTCGGAAACAAGCAGGATCATTTCAAGCAATGTATCAATGCCCTCTCCTTTTAATGCTGAAAGTGGTACGAAAATTGTATCTCCGCCCCAAGCTTCGGGAACAAGGCCATGCTCAGTCAGTTCCTGCATAACACGATCAGGATTTGCACTTGGTTTATCCATTTTATTGACTGCTATGATGATAGGAACTTCAGCAGCTTTGGCATGATTGATTGCTTCAACTGTCTGCGGCATTACACCGTCGTCAGCTGCCACTACAATAATAGCCAAATCTGTTACTTTTGCTCCGCGGGCACGCATCGTTGTAAATGCCGCGTGTCCTGGTGTATCAAGGAAAGTAATTTTTTTGCCGTCTTCAACAACCTGATAGGCACCAATATGCTGTGTAATCCCACCAGCTTCGCCAGCTGTTACTTTCGTGTGGCGAATAGAGTCGAGCAAAGTTGTTTTACCATGGTCAACGTGGCCCATGATTGTAACAACCGGCGGACGCTCTTCGTTCAACGTTTCGTCTTCCGGTTCGAAATAAACTTCCAGGTCCGTTTTATCAACCAGGATTTCCTCTTCCACTTCCACTTCATACTCAGCACAGATCAATTCAATCGCATCTTTATCCAATTCCTGGTTAATGGTAGCCATTACACCAAGCATGAACAATTTCTTGATGATTTCTGAAGGCTCGCGCCCTAATTTTTTCGCCAATTCACCAACAGTCAAAGACTCTGTAAAAGTGATTTTAGCTGGCAGCTCTTTTTCTTTTTTAGGCATAGGCGGCATCGGATTCGGATTTACCGGACGCTGCTGTTTACCTTTTTTGTTGCGGTTCTGGCCGCCGCGGCCTGGTCCGCCGCCACCTGGGCGGTTGGAATTGCGCTGGCCTGGGCCTGCAGTTGGCTTAGCCGCTTTAGGAGTGAAATTGGAGCCTTTTGAAGCTGTTTGTCCCTGTCCTGATTGCGGACGGTTTTGTCCTTGGCCAGACTGCGGACGAGATTGCCCTTGACCGGTTTGTGGACGGGATTGCCCTTGTGGACGGCTTTGGCTTTGGTTTTGCTGGCGATTCTGCCCTTGAGGACGGTTCTGCCCCTGGTTCTGTGGTCTGTTTGAAGCTGGTGCAGTTGAAGCGGATGAAGATTTTTTATAGACTCCGTCTAATTTTGAAACAGCATTATCCTCTAATGTCGACATATGGTTTGTCACCGAAATATCCATTTTTGATAATTGCTGGATGATCTCTTTACTTGGTTTATCTACTTTTTTCGCGTATTCATGTACTCGAATTTTGGTCATCTGCTCACCCCCGGTTATTTTCATCGAACAAGCTTTTCAGTTTTTTGGCGAAACCTGCATCGGTAATCGCCATAACTACACGCTCTTCTTTGCCGACTGCATGCCCGATTTCGGAACGGGTCCCGAAAATCTGAAGGTCGACTTTATAATGGCTGCATTTATCCTGCAGTTTTTTCATTGTGTTTTCTGAAGCGTCTTCCGCAACCAATACCAATTTCGCATTGCCTCTGCGCACTTCATTTACTGTCAGTTCCTCTCCAGTAATTGTCATTCTTGCTCTTGTAGCAAGTCCGAGGATTTGGAGAATCTTCTGTTTTGTTTCCATTTTACTTCAACTGCTCTCTTAGCACGACCCGGAGCAATTCTTTATAGATTTCCTCAGGCACTTTCACTTCCAATTGGTTGTCAAGCACCTTTTTCTTTTTGGCAGCTGCAATAGCCGCCTCCGATTTGGAAACATAAGCTCCGCGCCCTGATTTTTTGCCGGTCAAATCGACACTTACTTCGCCTTCTTTTGACCGGACGATCCGGATCATTTCTTTTTTAGGATGCATCTCGCCTGTAGCTACACACTTTCGAAGTGGAATTTTCTTTTGCAGAGCCAACGGACATCACCTTATCTTTCTTATTCTTTTTCGTCGTAAAAATCGAAGTCATCCGCTTCGTCGCCGGATTCCGTCAATTCGATATCGGCATCGGGATTTGGATAGATACCCATTTCACGTGCGTCTGTCTCACTCTTGATATCGATTTTCCACCCTGTCAACTTGGCTGCCAGCCGGGCATTCTGTCCGCGTTTGCCGATTGCCAGTGACAGTTGGTAATCAGGTACGACAACGGTTGTCGATTTTTCTTCCTCATTGACTTGAACATCAAGGACTTTTGACGGGCTGAGTGCATTGGCAACAAAAATCACCGGCTCCTCCGACCATTCAACGATATCGATCTTTTCACCGCTTAATTCGTTGACGATTGTCTGCACACGTGCGCCTTTAGAGCCGACACATGAACCGACTGGATCGATATCTTCACGGTGGGCCATTACAGAAATTTTCGAACGGTCGCCGGCTTCACGGGCAATTGACTTAATTTCAACAATACCATCGTAAATTTCAGGCACTTCTGTTTCAAACAGTCTGCGGAGCAAGCCTGGGTGTGTTCTCGATACAAATACTTGTGGTCCGCGTGTTGTGCGTTCAACTTTAGTGATGTAGACTTTGATGCGGTCATGAGGCTGATAAGACTCGTTTGGCATTTGCTCTGTCTGCGGCAGAACCGCTTCAACTTTGCCAAGACCGACATAAAGATTGCGGGCATCCATGCGCTCCACAATACCATTGACGATATCATCTGCACGATCAACGAACTCTTCGAAAACAAGACCGCGTTCCGCTTCGCGCACACGCTGTGTAACAACTTGTTTAGCTGTTTGAGCAGCGATACGGCCAA
This sequence comes from Planomicrobium sp. Y74, assembly GCF_003668635.1. Lineage (GTDB taxonomy): Bacteria > Bacillota > Bacilli > Bacillales_A > Planococcaceae > Planococcus. The sequence continues at coordinate 235,466 of NZ_RCWH01000001.1, forward strand.
AGTTGCGTGGAGTCACTTCTTCTTCCACTACATCTCCGATTTCATAAGCAGGATTGATGGCATGAGCATCTTCAAGTGAAATCTGCAGGCGGTCGTCTTCGACTTCCTCCACGACATCTTTTCTTGAATAGACAAGCATCGTTCCCGTATTAAGATTCAAATCCACACGAACGTTCTGTGCCTGATTGAAATTACGTTTATAGGCAGTCACTAATGCCGCTTCAATCGCTTCGATCAAGACATCACGTGAAATCCCCTTTTGTTTCTCCAGTGCCTCTAAAGCATTCAATAACTCACTGCTCATTTTTTATTCACTCCTAGGTTCATCGATCAGGTTTTGCTGAAAAATCAATTGCTAGCCGGATTACAGCAATTTTCTGCCTTGGAATCACGATTGTTTTTCTGCGGGTTTTGATTTTGACTTCAATTTCCACTTCTTCGTCATTATACGATTGCAAGTAACCTTCAAACTCCTTGGCATCCAAAATGGGTTCATAGGTTTTGATATAGATAAATTTACTGATAGCATTCTCAAAATCTTTTTCTTTTTTCAATGGGCGCTCTGCACCCGGTGATGATACTTCAAGGAAGTAATTTTGTTCAATCGGATCCAGGTCATCCAGTATCTCGCTCAGACGTTCACTGACCAATGCACATTGGTCGATATCAATCGGTGCATCCGGATTATCAACGTATACACGTAAAAACCAGCTGCGACCTTCTTTTACAAATTCCACATCAACCAGTTCAAGGTTCAGCTCATCGATGATGGGCTGTGCGATTTTTTCAATTTGTTCTGTAATTTTGCTCATACATGCCTCCCGCTAATCAAAGTTTCACTTTACGTCTTTACAAACAGAAAAGAGCGGGAGAACCCACTCTTCTGCGACAGAGCTATCAGTAAATGTTACTACAATAATACCATGATTGGCATAGCAGTGCAACTGACTAGAACAGCGACAACTGGTTTGCTTCAGGCATTCCTTCAAGACAGCCGTGGTCGTCCATATACTCTATGATGGTTTTGGAAACCCGTCCACGCTGCTGAAGGTCTTCTTTCGAAAGGAATGTTCCCTGTTGTCTGGCAGCGACAATCGATTTGGCGGCGTTCGTTCCGAGTCCCGGTATGGCATTGAATGGGGGGATCAGCGTGTTGCCGTCGATGATGAATTCATCGGCCTCAGATTTATAGAGGTCCACTTTCTGGAATTTGTAGCCGCGTTCCGTCATTTCCAGCGAAAGTTCCATGACTGTCAATAAGTTCTTTTCTTTCGTTGAGGCTTCCAGCCCTTTTGCATTGATGTCTGCAATTACCGAACGGATGGCATGAGAACCCTTCGCCATCGCATTGACATCGAAATCTTCTGCACGGACTGTGAAGTATGCCGCATAATAAAGAATCGGGAAATGCACTTTGAAATAAGCGATTCTTACTGCCATTAATACATAGGCGGCAGCGTGGGCTTTCGGGAACATGTATTTGATCTTTTTACAAGATTCAATATACCAGTTTGGAACGCCTTCTTCTTTCATCGCCGCTTCAAACTCCGGTGTCAGCCCTTTACCTTTACGGACTGCTTCCATTATCTTAAACGCCATGGATGATTCGAGCCCCTGATAAATCAGGTAAACCATAATATCATCACGACAGCCGATTACATCGGACAGCTGGCAAGTCCCGTTTTTGATTAATTCCTGTGCATTGCTCAGCCAGACGTCTGTTCCGTGGGAAAGACCTGAAATCTGAACAAGCTCGGAAAATGTCGTCGGTTTCGTTTCCTCAAGCATTTGACGCACGAATCGTGTTCCGAATTCCGGAATTCCATATGTCGCCGTTTTACAGCCGATCTGTTCTTCTGTAACACCCAGTGATTCCGTACCGGAGAAGATTTTCATCACTTCCGGATCATCAGTCGGAATCGTTTTCGGATCGATGCCCGATAAATCCTGCAGCATGCGGATAACGGTTGGGTCATCGTGTCCCAGTATATCCAATTTCAATAAATTATCATGGATCGAATGGAAATCAAAATGCGTCGTTTTCCATTCCGAATCCTGCGCATCCGCAGGAAATTGAATCGGGGAAAAATCGTAGATGTCCATATAATCCGGCACTACGATAATCCCGCCCGGATGCTGTCCGGTGCTTCGTTTTACACCTGTACATCCTTGTACGAGACGGTCAATCTCCGCTCCGCGGATAGTCATATCCCGGTCATTGGCATATCCGCGTACGTAACCATAAGCTGTTTTATCAGCAACTGTACCGATTGTACCTGCACGGAAAACATTGTCTTCACCAAATAATTCCTTGGTGTAATTATGAGCTTTTGACTGATATTCACCACTGAAGTTCAAATCGATATCCGGTACTTTATCGCCTTTAAAGCCGAGGAATGTTTCGAACGGAATATCCTGTCCCTCTTTTTTATAGGGAATATCGCAATCCGGACAGTTTTTGTCTTCAAGGTCAAATCCTGAGCCGACAGAACCATCGTCAAAGAACTCCGACTTCTGGCATTTGGTGCATATATAATGAGGAGGCAGTGGATTTACTTCTGTAATCTCAGTAAGTGTCGCCACTAATGAGGAACCAACAGACCCCCTCGAACCGACCAGGTAGCCGTCATCCAATGATTTTTTAACAAGTTTATGAGAAATCAAATAAATAACCGCAAACCCGTGGCCGATAATGGATTTTAATTCCTTTTCAATACGGGCTTCCACGATTTCAGGAAGCTGCTCCCCGTAGATGCTTCGTGCCATACTGTAACTAAGTTCCCTGACTTCCTCATCTGCACCTTCAATTTTCGGCGTGTACAGATCGTCCTTGATCGGTTTGACGGTATCGATCATGTCAGCAATCCTATTGGAATTCTCCACAACAATCTGCTTAGCTGTTTCTTCTCCCAAAAAGTCGAATGCATCGAGCATTTCATTGGTTGTGCGGAAATGGACTTTCGGAAGCTTCGTCCGGTTCAGCGGATTGGCACCGCCTTGGGACCCAATCAATACTTGCCGGTAGATAGCGTCATTTTCATCAAGGTAATGGACATTTCCAGTAGCAACCAGAGGAATCTCCAGTTTTTTGCTGACTTTTACGAGTTTCCGGATGATATCTTCCAGATTCCATTCATCACGGATCATTTCACGTTCTATCAGCGGTGCATAAACATCTTTTGGATGGACCTCCAGGTAGTCATAGAACTGCGCAGTGCGTTCCACTTCTTCCATCGACTTCTGCATTACCGCTTCAAAAACTTCCCCTTTATCGCAGCCCGAACCGACAAGAAGCCCTTCGCGGTGTTTCTGCAGAAGTGAACGCGGGATTCGCGGCACCCGGTAGAAATAATTGATATGGGAAGCTGATACCAGCTTGAACAGATTCTTCAATCCTGCATCATTTTGTGCAAGCAAAGTCACATGCGTCGGACGTGAGCGCTTATAGGCGTCGCCGGCTCCGACATAATTGTTCAGTTCATCGTGATACAAAATCCCTTTTTGGTGTGCTTCCTTCAAAAGATGCGTCAGCAAATAAGAAGTGGCTTCCGTATCATAAATCGCCCGGTGATGCTGCGTCAGTTCGATGCCGAACTTTTTCGCCAGCGTGTTAAGGCGGTGATTTTTCAATTCCGGATGCAGCATGCGCGCAAGTTCGAGCGTGTCGATTGTGGCGTGTTTTTTCTCGATGCCATATTTCTTATAGGAGACATAGAGAAAGCCCATATCGAACGATGCGTTGTGGGCAACCATTATATGGTCGCCAGCCCATTCGTGGTAATTGCGGATCACTTCTTCCACTTCCGGCGCATTTTTGACCATATCATCAGTGATCCCAGTCAGATCAATTGTCGTATCTGATAATGGGTGATGGGGATTCGCGAAGCTTTCGAATTTATCGATGATCTGTCCGCCTTTGATCTTAACGGCAGCAAGCTCAATGATGGTATCGTACACTGCGGATAAGCCGGTTGTCTCCAAATCGAATACCACAAAAGTTTCTTCTTCAAGAAGCGCGTGCCGTTCTTCAAACGCTATCGGCACACCGTCGTCCACAAGATTCGCTTCCAGGCCGAATATCGCTTTGATGCCATGCTTTTTGCTGGCAGCATAAGCATCCGGGAAAGATTGCACCCCGGCATGGTCAGTGATGGCAATAGCGGGATGGCCCCATTTTGCCGCCTGGCTCACTAGTGAATCGACAGACGATACGGCATCCATCTGGCTCATCGGAGTATGAAGGTGCAGCTCCACTCGTTTCTCTAAAGCAGTATCCTGCCGCAGCTGCGGCTTGATTTCCACCATATCCTGCGCCATCATTACCAAATCACGGACAAATGTATCCGTTTGAATTGAGCCGCGGGCTTTCAGCCACATGCCTTTTTTGATATTCTTCATCAATTCAGCATCTTCTTTGTCACGGGAGAACATTTTCACAAGGATGGAATCCGTGTAATCCGTTATCTTTACAGTCAGTAAAGAGCGGCCGCTGCGAAGTTCACGTACCTCGGCATCAAATACATAGCCTTCAACGGTGATTCTGCGTTCTTCATCCATGATGGAGCGGATTTCAGCGATTGGTTCATCCGGTTTGATATTGCTGCCCATCTGGAATGGACCTGCAGGTGCACCGTTCTCTTTACGATCAGTCTCCCGTTTTTTCATATCAGATAATGCCTTCTTGGCCATTTCCTCTTCTTCGGCACGGCGTTCTTCCATAAACGCTTCATGAGCCGCCTGCTGGTCGTCTTCCGTTAATTGGAAGTCAATCGCGATGCGCGGAAAGCCAAACTGCTGGTAAACGTTTGCCAGTTTATCAGTGTACTTCGACTTAAGTGCCATCATTTCATGTTCATGTCCGCAATTCAGTACCATCTTACTTCCATTCCATTGCGGGGACTGGCCCAGCAATCGCTCACGGAGCGGAGGGGCCATATCTGCCAATTCGTCAACTGCATAGCGCCAGTAAGCCGATACCAATTCAGAATCTGCCTGGTCATCATCTGTCACAATTGTCAGCTGGACGCTGGCGATTGGAGAAAATGTTGAATGCAGCCGTTCTTTCAGTAAAAGAAACAGCTTCAACGGCAATACTTTTTCAAGTTTAAGCGTAAAACGCCAGGTCCGCTCTTTTTTATGGACCGTCATCCGGGTCAATTCAGCCTCCTCGAAAAAAGGCATATGTACATCATCTGTTAAATCGAGATGCTGAAGAAGTAGCTTTAAACGCATTTTAGGATCTTGCTGGTTTGTCATAACTATCCCCTTCACTCTTGTAATAAAACCGGTCTGACCGGTTGAGTTTATACTATTTGCGACAATAATTTCATTATAAAAACTGACAGGAAATTAAGAAAAAGAAAGGAAAGCACAGCTTGTGCTTTCCTCTCATCATATCAGATTTTTAAGATCTTTTTTGGAAAAAGTCCTGCAATTGATCAAGCAATTCTTCTTGTTTCCACTCGAAAGTCTCGCCTGTGCTACGGATTTTGACTTCCAAAATTCCTTCAGCAGCTTTTTTCCCAACCGTAAGACGCACCGGCAAGCCAATTAGATCGGCGTCTGTAAATTTAACTCCGGCACGTTCATTACGGTCATCAATCAGCACCTGGTAGCGGTTGGATTTCAGCAATTTGTAGATTTCATCAGCAGTTTCACGCTGCACATCATCTTTGACATTGACCGGCACAACATGAATATCGTAAGGTGCGGCAACAGGCGGCCAAGTAAAACCGTTTTCGTCATTGAATTGTTCAGCTACAGCTGCAACCACACGGGAAACACCAATGCCGTAGCATCCCATAATGTAAGGCACTGCACGCCCCTGGTCATTAAGAATCGTTGCTTTCATATCTTCACTGTATCTTGTTCCTAGTTTGAAGATATGGCCGACTTCAATTCCTTCGGCAAATTTGATCGTCCCTTGGCCATCCGGTGAGGGATCGCCTTCCTTGATAAAGCGCAAGTCTGCAAATTCCTCAACATCGAAATTCTGACCCGGTGTCACATTTTTAAAGTGCTGGCCCTCTTCATTGGCCCCGGCGATTCCATTTGCGATTGTTTTAACAGCATTATCAGCAATTACACGGATACCGTCCGGCAACCCTACAGGTCCTATCGAGCCGATTTCGCAGCCGATCAATTGCTTCACTTCTTCAGGCGTCGCCATTTCAACCACTTTGGCGTCAGTTGCGTGTTTGACTTTGACATCATTTATATCATGGTCTCCTCTGGATAAAACGATGACAAATTTGTCATCCGCTTTAAAGACGAGCGTCTTGATGCAATTCTCTGTGCCTGTTCCGAAGAACTCTGCAACCTGAGCTATTGTTTTTTGATCAGGGGTAGCCACTTTTTCGATTTCTCTAGGTGTCTCTGTTGGAAGTTCGTACTCAATATTCACTTGTGCCATTTCAATATTCGCTGCATATGGAGAAGAATCAGAGTAAGCAATCGTATCTTCACCGATTTCAGACAACACCATGAATTCGTGGTTATCTTTTCCTCCAATTGCACCGGAATCCGCGATTACCATGCGGAAATCTAGTCCCAGCCTGGAGAAGATGTTCGTATAAGCCTGCATCATGACATCGTAAGTCTCATCGAGGCTTTCAGTTGTAGCATGGAATGAATAAGCATCTTTCATCAGGAATTCGCGTCCGCGAAGCAAACCGAAGCGCGGGCGCTTCTCGTCACGGAACTTCGACTGAATCTGAAACAGATTCAAAGGCAATTTTTTATATGATTTGATTTCGTCACGCAATAGATCGGTAATGACCTCTTCGTGGGTTGCTCCGAGAGCAAATTCGCGCCCGTTGCGGTCTTTCAACCTCATCAATTCATCGCCGTAAGAATACCAACGGCCGGTTTCCTGCCAAAGCTCGGCCTGCTGCATTGCTGGAAGGAACACTTCCACACTGTTCGCAGCTTCCATTTCCTCACGGATAATTGTTTCCACTTTATCAAGAACACGTTTGCCAAGTGGAAGAAAAGAATAGATTCCGCTTGTATTCTGACGGATAAATCCTGCACGGAGCAATAATTGATGTGATCTTACTTCTGCATCTGCAGGAGTTTCACGTAATGTCGGGATAAAAGTTGCTGATTGTTTCATTCCAAAATACACCTCAACTGACTGATAAATTTTTAAATACGTATATAAATTTTATTACTAAACTGCCTTTATAGGCTTTTCTATTGTCCAGACTCCAGTGGCCCAGCTCTTCGGGTCATAAGGCAACTCAGTGTCCAGTCTTCAGTGCCTAGCTCTTCGGGATATAAGTCAAACCTGCTGCGTGGCAAAAAGCGCCACTTCGCACGTTCGCCTTATACCTGTCAGAGCTGGACAGGCACTTCCGCTTTTCGTGTCTGCGTGGCAAAAAGCGCCACTTCGCTGATCTGCCTTATGTCTTTCAGAGCTAAACGGGCACTGTCGCTTTTCTTCTTGTCCAGACTCCAACGGCCAGCTCCTCGAGTCATAAGCCCCACTGACTAGGCGGCTGATAACATGCCGCTACGCCAGCGTGTCTTATGCTTGTCGGAGCTAAACGGCCGTTTCCGCTTTTCTATAATCAAAAGAAAAACTTCTGTATATCATTCCAGGTGACGACAATCATCAGAAGCATAAGCAGCATGATGCCGATAAAATGGACCATACCTTCTTTCTGGCGATCCACCGGCTTGCCTCTCAGTGCTTCCAGGACAAAGAACATAAGACGCCCGCCGTCAAGTGCCGGAAGCGGCAATAGGTTCATGATTCCCAGGTTGATGCTGAGCATACCTGCCCAGCTCATCAATGTGAAAATTCCATATTGCGCTACCTGTTCTGTTGTTTTATAAATACCAACCGGACCGGATAAAGCATCGATCGTAAATTGGCCCGTCACCAGCATGCCCAGCAAACGGAAAATCTCCTTGAACCAGAATACGGTTGTTTCAGCTCCGTAAACGAATGACCCGAAGAAATCCTGTTCCCTTGGACTTTCATAAAGCACACCGATAACACCGACATCCCCTTGTTCCTGCTCGACCAGCTCAGGTGTAATCGTGAATTCCACTGTTTCACCCTCGCGCTCAACAACAAAGTCCAAAGGATTCCCCGCTTCGTCCTGAACGGACTCCACAAGATCGTTCCAGCTGGCAATATTTGTACCTTCTACTTCAGTGATCAAGTCACCAGCCTGCATGCCTGCTTCCTGAGCCGGACTGTCATCCGTCACTTCAGAAATAACAGGTTCATTGGTCGGTACCCCTTGCAGGAGCCCTATTGCCGTAAAAATAAAAAAGGCAAGGATAAAATTGAACAACGGTCCTGCAAAAATTGTCATGAAACGGTGGCCGATGCCCTTAGAATCGAATTGGCGGTCATAAGGAGCCAATACGGTTTCAGTGCCATTTTCTTCGACTACTGCGTCTCTTGCCACTTCTAGGCGGACAAAACGTTCTTCTTCATCATATCCCTTGATATAAAGCTCTTTTTCAAGATCCGCTTCTTCGACTTCAAGAAACATGATATCCGGATACATCGTTTTTTGATTTAAGATGATTTTTTGGGCAAGCCCTTCGTCGTTCAGCAATACACCAATGCGATGGCCCGCCTGCAATACGATCCGGTCCATTTCTTCTCCAGCCATCCGGACATAACCGCCGATGGGCAAAAGACGGACTGTATATAAGGTCTCCCCTTTTGTAATGCCTAATATCTTCGGACCCATGCCGATTGCAAATTCACGAACCAGGATTCCAGCCCGTTTCGCAAACAGGAAATGGCCCAATTCATGGAAAAAAACTAAAGCGCCGAAAATTATGATAAACGATATGACTGTTTCCATTTGAACCCATCCTTATAAACCTTTTCGGTTTTAATCTTTCGTTATTTTAGCATGTTTTGGACTGTTTTTCTTGTTTCAGAATCGACATGCAAAATCGTTTCCAGATCCGGTGACGGAATCGGATTATGTGCATGCATTGCACGTTCAATCATTTCTTCAATCTGCAAAAATTTAATTTCTTCATTTAAGAACATTGCCACAGCCTGTTCATTGGCTGCATTCAGGACAGTAGTCATCGTTCCGCCAGTACGTCCGGCATCGAATGCCAAATGCAATGCATGGAACCGTTTATAGTCCATCTCCTGGAAATGCAGTTTGCCAATTTCGGCCAAATTCAGGCGCTTGGCATTCGGCCGCTCCAAACGTTCAGGATAAGTCAGAGCATATTGGATGGGAACCCTCATATCCGGTGTTCCCAACTGTGCCATCACACTGGTATCGCGGAATTCAACCATCGAGTGAATGATGCTTTCCCTGTGCAGAAGCACTTCGATGTTGTCGTAATCAAAATTAAACAGGACATTCGCTTCGATAACTTCGAGTCCTTTGTTCACCATGGTCGCCGAATCAATGGTGATTTTCGCACCCATCGACCAGTTAGGATGGTTGAGCGCTTCTTTAACCGTGACATTCTTAAGTTGATCCCGAGTGGAATCCCTGAAGCTTCCGCCGGACGCTGTGAGAATCAGTTTTGTCGCCTGTTCAATCTTCTCACCGTTCAGCGATTGGAATAAAGCGGAATGTTCGCTGTCTACAGGAAGAATTACCGCACCGTATCTTTTGGCACTTTCCATAACCAGATGACCTGCTGTAACCAGCGTTTCTTTATTGGCAATGGCGATTGTGCGGCCCAATTTAATCGCTTCAAGCGTCGGCTCAAGGCCAACACTGCCGATGACGGCATTTACCAGCACATCAGCATCAAAAATTGCCGTCTCAATTAAACCGGCATTTCCCGATACAAAAGACGTCGCGGCAAATTCGCCGCGAAGAATAATCGCATCCTGCTCATTCTGAACACAGACGACTTCGGGCTGGAATTCCTTGATGAATTTCTTCGCCAATTCCATATTGCGGCCGGCAGAAAATCCTACCAGTTTGAATTCTTCAGGATGCTCGCGGATAATATCTGTTGTTTGGACGCCAATCGAACCGGTCGCTCCAAGTAATATAATCTTTTTAACCATTCAGGATGTCCTCCTTAGATGAAATGTAAAAAATGCAGCAATGGCATGACGAAAAGAATGCTGTCAAAGCGGTCCAGGATACCGCCATGTCCAGGCAGGACTTTTCCTGAATCTTTCACGTTGAAATGCCGTTTCAAAGCAGATTCGACCAGGTCACCCATCTGCCCGAAAACCGACGCGACGATTGTCACAAGGATGATAATGTAAATAGGATGATTTAAATCGACAAAATAATTGAAAACCAGTGCAGCGACGATTGCATAAATAATACCCCCTACAAAGCCTTCAATGGTTTTATTGGGTGAAATTTCGGGCCATAACTTGCGTTTACCGAATTTCCGGCCTGTAAAATAAGCGCCGGAATCAGTGAACCAGACGACCAATAATGCATATATTAGATAAGCAAGGCTTGCTTCGCGAGTTTCGATCAGATAGAGGAACCCCATCCCGACGTAAAGAGTGCCAAGGATTGCAAAGGCCGCGTCATCGAAAGTAAAGCTGTTTTTAACAATTACAGTATGTATTAGCAGTAAAATGACCGCGATAAAAGCGAATTCCACTTTTGTATATCCGGTCCACCCAGAAACCTGGAGTGTCCAGTCACCCGGCATCATGAAAGCATATAACGCCAAAAGGGAAATAAGGCCGGGAACACTCCAGAGTGTACGGCCTTTCATCTTCAATAATTCCTGGAAACCAATGGTTCCCAGGATCAACACTAGAATAGTAAATGGAGTACCGCCATAAATTACAAATGGTATGAATAATGCAAAAGCGATCGCTCCGGTTATTAGACGCTGTTTCACTGTGCTTCTTCCCCTTTCAATCCTCCAAAGCGGCGATTTCTTTTTTGGTAATTTTCAACCGCCTCGATAAGAGAATCTTCGTTGAAATCCGGCCACAATGTATCAGTGAACCAAAATTCGGTATAGGCCAGCTGCCAAAGCATAAAATTGCTCAAGCGAACTTCTCCGCTGGTACGTATCAGTAAATCCGGTTCCGGCAATGATTTGGTCATCAGGCCTGAGCTTATATGATCTTCTGTTATATCTTCGGGATTCAATGTTCCGGCTGCTACTTGTGCAGCAAGCTCTTTTACGGAATCAACAATTTCTGAACGGCTGCCATAGTTCATGGCAAAATTCAGGATCAATCCTGTGTTGTCCTTTGTTGCCTCTTTCGCTTTTGATATCGCTTTTAATGTATGTGCAGGAAGATTCGTATGATCTCCCATCATTTCCACCTTAACGTTTTCAGCTACCAGCTCCGGAAGGAAGGTAGACAGAAATTCTTCTGGAAGCCTCATCAGGAAATCCACTTCCATTTTCGGCCGTTTCCAATTCTCAGTAGAAAATGCATATAAAGTCAATACGTCCACGCCAAGAACATTAGCCAAACGGGTTATTTTCCGTACGGTTTTCATCCCCTCGTGATGCCCTGCTACACGTGGAAGTGAACGTTTCTTCGCCCAGCGGCCATTGCCATCCATTATTATGGCTATATGTGAAGGGACTATCCCATCGCGGACCATCGACAGGCGTTCCATATCGCCGATCACCGTTTCCGTATTTCGTTTTAATAATTTATTTATCATAATTAATCCTCCACCTATTACAAATCGGCATGTCTATTGCTTATCATATCAAAAAAAACGCTATCGTGCCCTATCTTTCTCGATGACGTTTTTTTTGGCATGAAAAAGCGCCCTGCTATACAGGACGCGTAAAGGCTTATGAAGTTCGAATTTATACTTCCATAATCTCTTTTTCTTTATCTTTAGCCATTTCATCGATTTTCGCAATATTCGTATCGGTCAATTTCTGGACGTCATCGGAATAGCTGCGCAAATCATCTTCAGTGATTTCGCTTTTCTTCTGCAGCTTTTTAAAATCATCATTTGCATCACGGCGGATATTACGGATATTGACTTTAGCAACTTCCGCTTCTTTTTTCACGTCTTTAACGAGCTCTTTACGACGCTCTTCAGTCAGAGCAGGTACAGCAAGTCGAATAACCGAACCATCATTCGAAGGATTCAAGCCGATATCGGATTTAAGAATTGCTTTTTCGATATCCCCCAGAACAGACTTGTCATATGGCTGAATCATAATCATGCGGGCTTCTGGAACCGATACACCAGCTACCTGGTTGATTGGTGTTGGTGCTCCGTAATAATCGACTGTCACTCTATCCAGAATAGACGGAGTTGCACGTCCAGCGCGGATAGAAGAAAGTTCGCGGGAGTAAGCCTGGATGGCATTCGTCATTTTTTCTTTGGTTTCATTTCTCACAGATTTCGGCATTATATGTCTCTCCTCACAACTGTTCCGATTTTTTCACCTTGAACAGCTCGTTTTATATTACCATTTTCCATAATTGAGAATACTACGAGTGGGATATCATTGTCCATACAAAGTGTGGAAGCAGTAGAATCCATAACTTGCAGGCCTTGTTGAATCACTTCCAAATATGACAACTCTTCATATTTAACAGCTGTTGCATCAGTTTTCGGATCGGCCGAATAAACACCATCCACATTGTTTTTCGCCATCAGGATTACATCCGCCTCAATTTCAGCAGCCCGAAGTGCCGCTGTCGTATCAGTAGAGAAATAAGGATTACCTGTTCCTGCTGCGAATATTACAACCCGCTTCTTCTCTAAATGGCGGATTGCGCGTCTGCGAATATATGGCTCAGCGACCTGGCGCATTTCAATAGAAGAAAGAACACGCGTTTCAACATCCTGCTTTTCGAGCGAATCCTGCAAAGCCAATGAATTCATGACTGTTGCAAGCATCCCCATATAATCGGCAGTCGCGCGGTCCATACCCATTTCAGAGCCGACCTTCCCTCTCCAGATATTGCCTCCTCCTACAACTACTGCAACTTCGACGCCAAGTTCAACGACGTCTTTTACTTGAGCAGCTACAGATTTGATGATTTCAGGGGATAACCCGAAACCTTGTCCACCTGCCATCGCTTCTCCACTAAGTTTTAATACAATGCGTTTATACTGCTGAACACTCATCGGTACCCTCCATTTTAACTAATTATTGAAAAATAGGGAACACCTTTCAGTGTTCCCCAAGGTAGTGCTATGAAAATGATTTATTTTTTGTTGACTTGGCTCATTACTTCGTCAGCAAAGTTGTCTTCGCGTTTTTCAATTCCTTCTCCAACTTCATAGCGGATGAATTCTTTTACACTGCCGCCAGTTGAAGCTACGAAATCACGAACTTTTTGATCTGAGTTTTTAACGAAAGCCTGGTCAAGCAAGCAAACGTCTTCAAAATATTTGCCAAGACGGCCTTCAACCATTTTTTCAACGATTTTTTCAGGCTTGCCTTCGTTCAAAGCTTGTTCAGTCAATACTTTACGCTCTTTTTCCACTTCTTCAGCAGAAACTTCATCACGTGATACGTATTGAGGGTTCAAAGCTGCGATGTGCATTGCGATGTCGCGTGCTGCATCTGAATCAGTTGTGTTTTCAAGCAATACCAATACTGAAATGCGGCCACCCATATGAAGGTAAGGACCGAAAGCGTCAGCATCAGTTTTAGTGCGAATTTCAAAGCGGCGCAAAGTGATTTTTTCACCAATTTTCGCGATAGCATTTGAAACGTGGTCCGCTACTGTCAAACCGTTAGACATTGTTGAAGAATTTGCTTCTTCGATTGTAGCAGGTTTTGTAGCCAATAGGTGCTCGCCCAATTCTTTGACAAGCGTTTGGAAACCTTCGTTTTTAGCAACAAAATCTGTTTCAGCGTTAACTTCATAGATAACTGCTTCGTTTCCTTCAACCATGATTGAAGTCGTACCTTCAGCAGCAATGCGGTCCGCTTTTTTAGAAGCGCTTGAAAGGCCTTTTTCACGCAGGAAATCCAATGCCGCTTCCATGTCACCGTTTGTTTCAACTAGTGCTTTTTTGCAGTCCATCATACCTGCACCAGTTTTTTCACGCAATTCTTTTACCATTTGAGCTGTAACTGCCATGATTAAATTCCTCCTTAAGGATATACGTTTTCTCAAAAAAAGGTGATAAGAGGGTTTGTGGCCGCTTATCACCTGTACTTCATCGTGAATTACTCTGCAGCTTCTGCTGGAGTTTCTTCTTCTTCTGGTTTAGACTCTAGCAAAGCATCAGCCATTTTACCAGTCAAAAGTTTTACTGCGCGGATAGCATCATCGTTTGCAGGAATTACATAATCGATTTCATCTGGATCACAGTTAGTATCAACGATACCAACGATCGGAATGTTCAATTTCATAGCTTCTGCTACTGCGATGCGTTCTTTGCGCGGATCAACTACGAACATTACGTCCGGAAGACCGTTCATATCACGGATACCGCCAAGGAATTTAACAAGACGATCGTGTTCTTTATTCAATTGAACAACTTCTTTTTTCGGCAGAACTTCAAAAGTTCCATCTTCAGACATGCGCTCGATTTGTTTCATACGGTTCACACGTTTTTGGATTGTACCGAAGTTAGTAAGTGTTCCACCCAACCAACGCTGGTTGATGTAGTAGTTGCCAGAACGTTCTGCTTCTTCTTTGATTGCGTCCTGAGCTTGTTTTTTCGTACCAACGAAAAGTACCTTGCCGCCTTCTTCGCCCACTTGTTTCATGAAGCTGTAAGCCTCTTCCAATTTGCGGACTGTTTTTTGAAGGTCGATGATGTAGATACCGTTACGCTCAACGAAAATATATTTTTTCATTTTCGGGTTCCAACGGCGAGTCTGGTGGCCAAAGTGTACACCAGCTTCAAGCAATTGTTTCATAGAAATTACTGACATGTGTGTTTCCTCCTGATAGGTTATTTTTTCCCTCCGCATTCTTCTTCTTTGAACCGTTACCCAGTAAGGGCACCATCGGAACAAATCCGAATGCGTGTGTATTTAACACCATTTGAAATTATACCACGGGACTGTTCCATTCCGCAACAGGAATCTCTTAGAAATAAAAATTAAGAAAGTCTAGAAACAATCCACTTTACATACCGCTTCGGCGCTTAGGACAAAGCTCCCGCAATAAGCCGAGAAGAACACTCGTCTTATTGCTCCGCTCAGTCCATAGGCGCGCCTTCGCTAGATAGCTCTCTATAGATATCAAGCAAAACAGCTCTGAAGACATTAGCCGACGCTGGCGAGGCCAAGTCTTTGCAACGAAGCAGCGGAGTGATGAAGGAGGACATCTTTACACTTCACCCCCTGCCACTTCGTTTAAATTTGTGTAGAAATAAAATCTTGTCTTTCTCATTGATAGCCATTAAATAGATATCCATGTATTGAAAGTGAAATGAGATATGAAGCAAAACAGCGCAGACTCTCAGGCGAGTAAGCGAAGTGCTGAGATCCACTCGAGCGAAGTGGAACGAGTCCGAGTTAGCTCAGCGCGAGCCACCAGGAAAGCAAAGCTGTTTTGTGCAATATCGTTTGTTGTAGAGTATTGAATAAGCAAAAGAAAAAAGACACCGGATATAAATACCCGGTGTCTCCTGATTCATATTAGTTCATTTTCAATTGCTCAAGCTCAGCAAGGAATTTCGTGTTAAGAACTTTGATGTAAGTCCCTTTCATCCCTAGTGAACGTGATTCGATAACGCCGGCACTTTCAAGTTTGCGAAGTGCGTTGACGATTACTGAACGAGTGATTCCTACACGGTCAGCGATTTTTGAAGCGACAAGTAAACCTTCGTTGCCGTCAAGCTCTTCAAAAATGTGTTCAATTGCTTCAAGCTCACTGTATGAAAGTGAAGAGATCGCCATTTGAACAACAGCTTTGCTGCGTGCTTCTTCTTCGATGCGGTCGCCTTTTTCACGAAGGATTTCCATCCCGACAACTGTTGCACCGTATTCACCAAGAATCAAATCATCATCCTGGAATTCAGACTTAACACGTCCAAGCAACAATGTGCCAAGACGTTCGCCCCCGCCGATGATCGGCACGATTGTAGTCAGGCCGTTTTTGAACAATTCACGTTCTTCTACAGGGAAGATTGTGTGTTCGCTGTTAACATCCAGGTTAGCCGATGTTTCGTTGATATTTGAAAGGTTTTGCGTGTATTCGATCGGGAATTGGCGTTCTTCAAGCATGCCTTTCATCCGTTCGTTTTCAATCTGTTGGTTGATGGCATAGCCAAGTACTTTACCTTTGCGGCTGACAACGAATGCATTACATTCGATAACTTCGCTTAAAGTTTCTGCCATGTCCTTAAAGTTTACCGGCTTGCCGGCTGCTGCTTGCAGCATAGAGTTAATGCGTCTTGTTTTTCCTAATAAATTCATTTAATGAACCTCCTACATAATTCGTACCGTATTTATTCAATATTCTAAAGCTTTTTACTCTTTAAGGGAACTGATTTGACTTATTTATAGAATAAATTGTGACAAATCTTTGTTTTTTGCCACATTCTCAAGTTTATCGTTCACATATTGAGGTGTTATGTCTATTTGCGCAGGGCTTATTTCAGAAGCTTCAAAGGACAGGTCTTCGAGCAGCCGCTCTAAAATGGTATGCAATCGGCGGGCTCCGATGTTATCGGTGTCCTGATTCACTTCATACGCAATTTCCGCTAGTCTGACGATTGAGGCATCATTGAAGTTTACCACAACTCCCTCTGTTTCGAGAAGCGCTTTATACTGATTCAGCAAAGAATGTTTCGGTTCCGTCAATATTTTGACGAAATCGCCTACTTCGAGCTTCTGAAGTTCAACGCGGATCGGGAAACGCCCCTGCAGTTCCGGAATCAGATCTGAGGGTTTCGACATGTGGAAAGCACCTGCTGCAACAAACAGCATATAATCTGTTTTCACAGCTCCATACTTCGTTGAAACAGTCGAGCCTTCAACAATCGGCAGGATATCCCGCTGTACGCCTTCACGCGATACATCAGCTGATGATGAATTGTTTTTGCTGGCGATTTTATCCATCTCGTCGATGAAGATGATGCCGTGCTGTTCCGCGCGGTCGATTGCTTCGCTTGCCACTTCTTCATCGTCGACCAGTTTCGCTGCTTCTTCTGCAGCTAAAATGCGTCTTGCCTCTTTCACCTGCAGCCGGCGTTTTTTCTTTTTCTTCGGCATCAATGAAGACAAGGCATCCTGCATATTCGCGCCCATCTGCTCCATACCGGAACCTTGAAGAGCATCGAACATGGACGGGGTATTTTCAAGCACCTCGACATTCAACCATTCATTTTCCAGCTTGCCCGCTTTTAAATCCGCTGCGATTTCCCGTCTTTTCACACGGACTTCCACTTCTGCGGTCGGCTCTTCTTCATCCTGGTCGAATTTTTGCCCGAACATCATCTCCAGCGGATTTTGGCTTGTCTGTTTTTTCTTCATCGAAGGAACAAGCAATTTCACAATCCGTTCATTGGCGGCAGCTTCCGCCTTGCCTTTGACTGCTTCAAATTTTTCTTCTTTTACGATTCTTACTGCAGCCTCAACCAAATCACGAACCATTGATTCCACGTCGCGTCCTACGTATCCAACTTCCGTGAACTTCGTCGCTTCCACTTTAATGAACGGTGCGCCCGTCAGTTTAGCGATGCGTCTCGCAATTTCTGTCTTGCCGACACCGGTAGGACCGATCATCAGGATGTTTTTAGGTATTACTTCGTCCCGCAGCTCTTCATCCAGCCGGCTTCTTCTGTAGCGGTTGCGCAGGGCAATCGCTATTGAACGCTTGGCATCTTTCTGCCCAACAATGTAGCGGTCAAGATGTTCTGTAATTTGTCTTGGCGTTAGATCCGTTTGCGTTTTCATTTTGACAGCTCCTCCACTACGATTTGATGATTTGTATAGACACAAATATCCGCTGCGGTTTCGAGTGCTGATTGCGCAATTTCTTTAGCAGACATATTGTCACCGGCATATTTCTTCAAAGCCCGGCCCGCTGCCAAAGCATAATTGCCGCCGGAACCGATTGCCAATATCCCGTCATCAGGTTCAATCACTTCACCTGTTCCGGAAACAAGCAGCAATTCCTCTTTATTCATGACAATCAGCATGGCTTCCAGTTGGCGCAGCATTTTATCTCCCCGCCACTGCTTGGCAAGTTCCACTGCAGCCCGCTGCAGATTTCCGTTATATTCGGTAAGTTTTCCTTCGAACATTTCAAAAAGAGTAAAAGCGTCAGCTACTGATCCGGCAAAGCCCGTCAATACCTGGCCATTGTATAAAGTGCGTACTTTTCTTGCTGTATGCTTCATGACAACAGCATTGCCGAATGTCACTTGTCCATCACCTGACATTGCACATTCGCCATTATGGCGCACTGCGAATATCGTGGTGGCATGAAATTGTTCCATCATTATTCCCCTCTCTATGCTCGTGGATGTGAATTTAAATAGGTTTTTCTCAAATGCTCTTTAGTTACATGCGTATAAACCTGTGTTGAAGACAGATGGGAATGGCCCAGCAACTCCTGCACGGTCCGAAGATCTGCTCCATTATTCAAAAGATGGGTGGCAAAGCTGTGGCGGATCATATGCGGATAAATATTGGAGTTGGCTGAAGCCTTTTTCATGCACTCTGTCAGAATATGCCGAATTCCCCGGTCTGTCAGAAGTTCTCCACGGTTATTTACAAATAAGCCCTCATGTTCTGTGTTTTTCATAAGTTTAGGACGAACTTGGTCAATATAATGTTCCAGTGCATCATGCGCAAATTGGCCATAGGGTATGTAACGCTCTTTGCGGCCCTTTCCCATCACCTTTACGATCTGCAAATTGCGGTCAAGATCCTTGAGTCGAATGGAGACGCATTCGCTGACGCGCATACCAGTTGCATAAAGGAGTTCCAATAGAGCAGTATTCCGGATAGAAAGCTTATCCTCACCTTGGACAGATTCAAATAGTGCCGCCAATTCTTCTTCATAGAAAAATTGCGGAAGCCGTTCTTCTTTTTTTGGATGGTAGAGTGAACGGAATGCCTCTTCACTGAGGCCGAATTCGCGGTTGCCGTATTTGAAAAATGACCGGATTGCGGAAATTTTACGGGATACCGTAGGCCTCGACAGTTTTTCTTCGTATAATTTTGTCACATAATTCCGGGCATGAAGATACTCGACCTGTGTCAGGTCCTCAACACCCTCGCTTTCCAAAAACAGAAAAAAACCGGCCAAATCGTATTCATAATGATGGACGGTATGTTCGGAATAATTTTTTTCCAATTGAATATAACTTATAAAAGACCGGACCATTTCTTTCTTGTCCATATCATTGCCCGCCCTTTCCAAACCAAAGAATCCCGCACCAATTTTTCGACCAATCGGCACAATAATAAAAAGCCTCTAAATTATATCAAAATTTAGAGGCCTTTATCAATTAAACAGTTACTGTATTCATATAATTTCGAATTGATTCAAGCGCACGGTTTGCATGTTTTTCTGCACGTTCCTGCTTCGAACGGATACGTTCACCAAGGTCCGGGAACAAACCGAAGTTGATGTTCATCGGCTGGAAGTTTTCGCCGTCCGCTTCTGTGATATAACGCGCCATGCTTCCGAGTGCTGTATCGGCAGGGAAAATGACCAATTCCTCGCCAAGCGCCAGTTTTGCTGCATTGACGCCTGCCAATAAGCCGCTGCCCGCTGATTCAACATACCCTTCAACACCAGTCATTTGGCCGGCAAAGAAAATATTCGGGTTGGCTTTCAACTGGTAAGTCGGTTTCAATACGCGCGGAGAGTTGATGAATGTGTTGCGGTGCATAACACCGTAACGGACAATTTCAACATTTTCCAATCCAGGAATGAGTTTCAAAACTTCTTTTTGAGGTCCCCATTTCAAGTGTGTCTGGAATCCGACAATATTATAAAGTGTGCCTGCTGCGTCATCCTGGCGAAGCTGGACGACCGCATACGGACGCTCGCCGGTTTTCGGATTTTCAAGACCGACCGGTTTCATCGGACCGAACGTCAAAGTTTTTTCGCCTCTGGCAGCCATAACCTCAACCGGCATACAGCCTTCAAAATAAATCTCTTTTTCAAATTCTTTTAAAGGCACAACTTCCGCTTCGACCAAAGCTGTGTGGAATCGTTTGAATTCCTCTTCAGTCATCGGGCAGTTAAGGTAAGCGGCTTCGCCTTTATCATAGCGTGATTTCAAATATACCTTTTCCATGTCGATGCTGTCTTTTTCAACAATCGGTGCTGCAGCATCATAGAAATAAAGATAATCTTCCCCCGTCAATTTACGGATCTTTTCAGCAAGTGCCGGTGAGGTCAGAGGGCCAGTCGCGATGATTGTGATGCCTTCAGGAATTTCCGTCACTTCTTCATTGATCACTTCAACCAGCGGGTGGTTACGGACTTTATCCGTTACAGCTCCGGCAAATTCATGGCGGTCTACTGCAAGTGCTCCACCAGCTGGCACAGAAGCCTTGTCGGCTGATTCGATGATGACTGAATCCATCATCCGCATTTCTTCTTTTATAACGCCGACTGCATTGGTCAAGGAGTTTGCGCGCAATGAATTACTGCAAACCAGTTCAGCGAATTTGTCTGTATGGTGGGCTGGAGTTTGTTTGACCGGCCGCATTTCATATAAACGGACATTGACTCCCCGTTTGGCGATTTGCCATGCAGCTTCACTGCCGGCGAGTCCTGCTCCGATTACATTGATGGTTTTTGTCATTTTGAACACCTCTATTAATTATTGTACTTCTTCCTGATAATCACAATTTACACAATTGATTTGTACGCCTTTTTTCACTTTCTTCTCTACAAGAAGGCTGCTGCATTTCGGGCACGGCCGCTCAATAGGTTTATCCCATGACACAAATTCACATTCAGGATAACGCTCGCAACCGTAGAAGATGCGTTTTTTCTTGCTCTTGCGTTCAACAATCTCACCTTGCTTACATGTCGGGCAAGTTACTCCCGTATGTTTAACAATCGCCTTCGTATTACGGCATTCAGGGAAATTGCTGCAGGCCATGAATTTGCCGTAACGGCCCAGCTTAAAGACCATCGGTGAACCGCAATGTTCGCAATCTTCACCTGCTGGTTCATCTTTGATTTGGACTTTCTCCATTTCATTTTCAGCCACTTCGACATTTTTTTCGAAGTCTTTGAAAAACTCGGCAATGATGCTCTTCCATTCGACGTCTCCATCTTCAACACTGTCAAGATCGTGTTCCATTTTGGCCGTGAATTCGATATTCAGGATATCCGGGAAGAATTCCAGCACCAGGCTGTGGACGATTTCTCCAAGCTCAGTTGGGATAAAACGTTTTGCATCCAATGTTACATATCCCCGTTTTTGAATGGTATCCAGTGTCGGAGCATAAGTTGAAGGACGGCCTATTCCCAATTCTTCAAGCGTTCTAACGAGACGCGCTTCCGTAAATCGTGGAGGCGGCTGTGTAAAATGCTGTTTTGGTTCAATGGCGACGGCTTTGACTTTATCTCCTTCTTCCATTTCAGGCAGAATATTATCTTTGTCGTCTGTTTTATCGTCTGTGCCTTCCACATAAACTTTCATGAATCCAGGGAATTTCACCTGCGAACCGTTAGCGCGGAACACCGCTTCACCGTTCTGCAGTTCCGCCATTACGGTATCCAGGACAGCGGGGCTCATCTGGCTTGCTACAAAGCGATCCCAGATCAGCTTGTAAAGACGGTATAAATCACGGGATAAAATGCTTTTCAAAGATTCAGGGGTCCGCATGACACTTGTAGGGCGAACAGCTTCGTGCGCATCCTGGGATTTAGAGGATTGCTTTGCTGCAGCCGTTTTTGTCACATATTCCGAACCGTACTTTTCTTCGATGAATCTGATAGTATCCTGCTTGGCAGTATCGGAAATCCGGGTGGAATCGGTACGCATATACGTAATCAAACCCGTAACCCCTTCTTTTCCGACAGCAATACCTTCGTACAGCTGCTGTGCCAGCATCATAGTCTTTTTGGCACGGAAGTTTAACTTTCTTGCTGCTTCTTGTTGCAGAGAGGATGTTGTAAAAGAAGGGGATGGATTTCTCTTTCTCTCTTTTTTTACGACACGGTTGACGTTGAAGTTCTTGCCTTTCATAGTCGCCATTACCGCTTTGACATCGTCTTCGTTTTCCAATTTCATTTTTTCATTTGCATTGCCATAAAACTGGGCTTCGAATTTCTTTTTCGCTTTTTCGAATTCACCAGTAATGGACCAATACTCTTCCGGTTCGAATTCCTTGATTTCGTTTTCCCGGTCGATGATCAGACGGAGCGCCACTGATTGCACACGGCCGGCTGATAATCCTTTTTTCACTTTTTTCCACAGTAAAGGGCTGATGCTGTAACCCACTAGACGGTCAAGAACACGTCTTGCCTGTTGTGCATCGACAAGATCCATATCGATTTTGCGCGGTTGTTTAAAAGATTCTTTTATAGCATCTTTTGTAATTTCATTGAAGACAACCCGGCAATCCGAGTCGAGATCAACGCCAAGTGCATTAGCTAAATGCCATGCAATTGCTTCCCCTTCTCTGTCGGGGTCAGCCGCGAGAAAGACTTTCTTCGCTTTTTTCGCTTCTTTTTTCAAGTCCTGCAGAATAGGGCCTTTTCCACGAATAGTAATATAACGGGGTTCAAAATTATTTTCAACGTCCACGGCCATCTGGCTGCGGGGCAAATCACGTAAATGTCCTAATGACGCGCGGACTTTATACTTCTTTCCCAGATAACGCTCGATTGTTTTCGCCTTTGCTGGCGATTCCACAATCACTAAAAAATCCGACATAAAAACTCCTCCTCATAGAGGTTTCTTAAACTTTTACAATTTGTATAAATAAGAAATACCTGTGCAAAATGTATAACAGTTTTTGCCTTAATGCAAGGCATTTCATTTTATCGACTTATTTAAAGCCCTAATTTCACGGTATTCCTCCAGCACTTGAAGCCCATTCCAGACCGGTTTTGCACCTTCAAAAATCAGTTTATGCGGCCCGGCTGACAGAGGTGAACAGATACTCCCTGGTACCGCAAAAATATCCTTGCCGTGTTCCAGGGCATGTTCAATCGTGCTGAGCGTGCCGCTTTTCACTTCCGCTTCCGTTACCAGTACCCCTTTTGCCAAGCCGCTTATAATGCGGTTCCGCATAGGGAAATTCCAGCGTTTCGGCTGCATATATGGCGGATATTCTGTAATTGCGAGTTGAGTTTCTTCTATTATAATATTCAATTCATCATTCTCTTTCGGATACGGATGCAAAAAGCCGCTGCCGGTAACAGCAATCGTTTTGCCGCCGCAATCGATTGCTGTCCGGTGAGCCATTGCATCTGCCCCTTTTGCCAAGCCGCTTACCACGATAAAGCCCGCTGCAACAAGATCAGGAAGTATAAGATCCATAGCTTTCTGTGAATAAACAGAAGCCTTACGGGCACCTATCACAGCTATCCGATCTTCATTCAGCAAGTACTCTATTTTTCCTTTGGCGTAAAGAATTACAGGTGGGTCGATCAGATGAAATAGACTTTGTGGATAATTGGGATGGTTATAAGATATGGGGATTATCTTATGTTTTTCATAAGTTTCAGAATAGGGGTTGTTCAGTGATTTTCTATAAGCATCCTTCAGTGATATCGCCGCTTCCGGCTTTATGCCGAGTAATTGGCTGATTTCCCAGGCTGGCCTGCTTTCCAAATGTTCAAGATTCGAATCGTCAATCATCAGCCGTTTTATGCGGTTGAGTGGTTGAGGGTATACATAATGCAATGCCATCAGTCTTTGTTCAAACAATGAATCCATAAAGTTCCTCCATTCTTTTGGGTGACTGACAAAGATGAAGTTCAACTTAAGCTTAATAGTAGCCTGACTGGCAGAACATGTAAACAGGTGTTTAAGTAAATGTTTTCTGAAAAATTAAAATCAAAAACGCGGAACCAGTTACGGTTCCGCGTTTCAACTTATTAATGTGTTTTACAAGCGTCGTAAAGACCTTTTTCTTTGATCACTTTGATCAAAGTTTCACCGATAACTGAAGGAGTGTCTGCAACTTCGATTCCAGCTTCGTTCATTGCTTTGATCTTGTCTGCAGCAGTACCTTTACCTCCGGAAATGATTGCACCGGCGTGGCCCATGCGTTTTCCTTCTGGAGCAGTTTGTCCGCCGATAAATCCGACAACAGGTTTAGTCATGTTCGCTTTAACCCATTCTGCAGCTTCTTCTTCAGCAGTACCACCGATTTCCCCGATCATTACAACAGCATAAGTGTCTTCATCTTCATTGAATTCTTTCAATACATCGATGAAGTTTGTGCCGTTTACTGGGTCTCCGCCGATACCGACAGCAGTCGATTGGCCGATTCCTTCTTCAGACAATTGGTGAGTCGCTTCGTACGTCAACGTACCAGAGCGTGATACAACACCAACGTGTCCTTTTTTGTGAATGTAGCCAGGCATGATGCCGATCTTACATTCGTCCGGAGTGATAACACCCGGGCAGTTAGGTCCGACAAGACGTGTTTTCTTGCCTTCCATATAACGCTTCACTTTTACCATATCCAATACAGGAATATGCTCAGTGATGCAGATAGCCATGTCCAATTCAGCTTCCACTGCTTCAAGAATTGCATCAGCAGCAAAAGGAGCCGGTACATAAATTACAGATACATTAGCACCTGTAGCTTTTACGGCATCTTCAACCGTGTTGAAAACAGGTACGCCTTCAACTTCAGTACCGCCTTTGCCTGGTGTTACACCCGCAACGATTTTCGTTCCGTATTCAAGCATTTGCTTTGTATGGAAAAGGGCAGTTGACCCTGTAATTCCCTGTACAAGCACTTTCGTGTCTTTATTAATGTATACACTCATTTTTGTCCCTGCCCTTCTTTAGCCTACAAGTTCTACGATCTGTTTCGCGCCGTCTGCCATAGTGCCGGCAGCTACAATGTTCAGACCTGATTCGTTCAGCAGTTTTTTACCAAGTTCTACGTTTGTTCCTTCAAGACGGACTACTAATGGCACTTCCAGGCTAACTTCTTTAGCAGCTTGGATTACGCCTTCCGCAATGATGTCACACTTCATGATACCGCCGAAAATGTTAACGAAGATCCCTTTTACATTCTTATCAGAAAGAATGATTTTGAATGCTTCCGTTACTTTCTCAGCAGTGGCACCGCCCCCAACGTCAAGGAAGTTAGCGGGTGAGCCGCCGTAATAGTTGATCGTATCCATTGTTGCCATAGCAAGGCCGGCACCGTTAACCATACAGCCGATGTTTCCGTCCAATGAAATATAGCTCAAGTCATACTTGGAAGCTTCGATTTCTTTGGCATCTTCTTCATCGTAATCACGCATTTCCATAATGTCCTGATGACGGTATAGAGCGTTTGCATCGAAATTGAACTTCGCATCCAAAGCTACTACCTGTCCGTCGCCAGTTACAACCAACGGGTTGATTTCGACGATTGCAGCGTCTTTTTCAATGTAAGCCTGGTAAAGGCCAAGCATCAATTTGGCTGCTTTGTTTACAAGCTTAGCCGGGATGTTCATGTTGAACGCCATACGACGAGCCTGGAAACCAGTCAAACCGACAACTGGATCGATTTCTTCATAGAAGATACGTTCCGGTGTGTTTGCTGCTACTTCTTCGATGTCCATTCCGCCTTCTTCTGATCCCATCAAGTTGACTAGGGAAGTTTCACGGTCAAGAACCAATCCAAGGTAGTACTCTTTTTCGATGTTGCTTCCCGCTTCGATGTAAAGGCGTTTAACTTCTTTGCCTTCGGGACCTGTTTGATGAGTCACCAGTACTTTGCCAAGAAGTTCTTTGGCGTACTCGCGCACTTCATCCAAGTTTTTAGCCAGCTTGACGCCGCCTGCTTTGCCTCGTCCACCTGCGTGGATTTGAGCTTTTACAACGACAACATCCGAACCAAGTTCTTTCGCTGCTTTGACTGCTTCTTCAGGTGAAAAAGCAACATGGCCTTCTGGAACTGATACGCCATATTGTTTCAGGACCTGTTTTCCCTGATATTCATGGATATTCATCTGTCATCCTCCAATCAAACATCTGTCTCTTAATTTTATTGCCTTTACCATTGTATTAAAGTTGCCACAAAATGTCCACAGTAGACAGCTAAGCTCATGAATACTTGAAATATTCAGTCGCTTTAATCCCTGGCATTTGCTGCCGCGGCTTTCTCCAAAATCCCTTTTACCGGTTCAAAAGTTCGGCGGTGAATCGGTGTTGGACCGTGATGCTGTATTGCTTCCACATGTGCTTTTGTGCCGTATCCCGCGTGCTTAGCGAATCCATATTCCGGATATACTGCAGCATACGCCTCCATGATTGCATCCCGGCCAGTCTTGGCCAAAATGGAAGCGGCTGCAATTGCCAGGCTTTTGGCATCCCCTTTGATGATGGAAACGCAAGGAATGCCAATGTCGAGCTGCATAGCGTCAGCAAGAATAATCGACGGCGAAGGGTCAAGTGACATCGCCGCTTCAGCCATTGACTGTTTCGTAGCCTGGAAAATATTCAAACGGTCAATTTCTTCCGGCGGCTGGATATGTATAGAATAGCTGACAGCTATTTTTTTAATCTCATCGGCAAAGTATTCCCGTTTTGCTTTGGGTATCTTCTTTGAATCGTCAAGCCCAAGGAGCGTGGGGCAATGGTCGGGAAGAACCACGGCGGCCGTCACGACTGGCCCGGCAAGCGGACCTCTGCCCGCCTCATCAATGCCCGCGACTGTCCATTCCGGATTTTCTTTAAACGAACTATCAAATTGCTGCTTGAAGTCGTGATTCTCAATCAACTTTTCCTGAAGCGCCTGTTTGCGTTTCCATGAAACCAATAATTTTTGTACAGCCTTCCTGCCATCCGACTCCAATTCTTCCATCCACGGCTCCCATTTATCTGTGCCATCGAGTTTCTCGCGTATTTCAGTGATTTTCTCCATCATTTTGCTCCTTCCTGTATATCGAATTTCTTTCGCGTAAAAATAAAAGAGGCCGTCCGGGAATCGGATCAGCCTCCTTCATTTGCCTGCAGCGATATTATTCCTCTTCTTCATCGATCATTTCATCTTTATAATCAAATGTGACTCTTCCAAGGTATTGATTGCGGATATCTCGGATAATCGCTTCGGCCGTCATTTCATAATCCACTTCACCTTCGTGCGAAACGAAACGGCGTTTCTTCGCAATGTGGTCAAAGGTATGGACAATCTCTTCGTCGACATGATCAATCCCATAACGTTCTTTCAAACGTTCCGGGTACCGCTGCTCCAAAAATTTAAGGGCATAGATGGCCAATTCCTGCATTTGGATGACCGAATCTTTGATAGCTCCGGTTACTGCCAATTTGAAACCGGTTTCCGGATCTTCAAACTTTGGCCATAGAATTCCCGGTGTATCAAGCAATTCAATTTCTTTGCCGACTTTGATCCATTGCTGGGCTTTTGTGACGCCAGGCATGTTGCCTGTTTTAGCCAGGCTTTTCTTGGAAAGCCGGTTGATCAGCGTCGACTTTCCGACGTTCGGAATACCGACAATCATCGCACGGATTGCTCTTGGTTTAATCCCCTTGGCAATCATGCGATCCCATTTTTCAGCCAAAATCTCTTTGGAAGCTTTTGTGACGGCTTGCAGCCCCTTGCCTTCCAGTGAGTTGATAGCCACTGCGCGTGTCCCCTGCTCTTCAAAATAGCGGATCCATTTTTTCGTTTCTGTTTCATCTGCCATATCCATCTTATTCAGAATGATTAATCTCGGTTTTTGTTGTATGACCTGATCGATCATTGGGTTACGGGAGGATAGCGGAAGCCGCGCATCAACCAATTCAAATATGATATCGACTAATTTCAGTTTTTCAGTTACTTCTCTCCGGGCTTTTGCCATGTGACCCGGGAACCATTGTATCGTCATAAAACCTCTCCTTAATTGACAAGTCCCGCTTCTTCAAATGGCCAAAATACAAAACTCGTATTGCCGACCACTTCTTCCATCGGAACTACCCCGATAATCCGGCTGTCTTTGCTCGCCCGTCGATTATCGCCCATTACAAATACCGTTCCTTCCGGTACTGTGCTGGAATTTATTTTTTCTTCCAATGTAAAGTCTTCTGTCAATGTACCACTGACATCTTTTTTGTAATCATCAAGATACGGCTCCGCCACCGGCTCGCCGTTAATATATAATTGGTCATTTTCATAAGCGATGTGATCCCCCGGCAAGCCGATGATCCGCTTGATATAATCTTTTTCTTCAGGCGCATGAAAAACGATGATGTCAAACCGGTCAGGTTCTCCAATGTTATAGCCAATCTTATTGACAATCATTCGGTCGCCGTGTTCCAGCGTCGGCATCATCGATTCCCCATCGACCACGATTGGCGTAAACAGGAAAATCCGAATAATTGCCGCGAGGCCAAATGCAATCAATAAAGCCTTAGACCATTCCCACACTTCGTTTTTCTTTTTCGCTTCTGATTCCATGCGCGTTCCTCCCTAAGCTTTGTGCTTTAATTGTACAAGGATATGTGCATTTAAGCAAAAAAGAAAGAGGGCGCGGACGCCCTCTTTCTGCATTGCAATCTTATCTGATTTCTTTGATGCGAGCTGCTTTACCGCGAAGGTTGCGCAAGTAGTACAGTTTCGCACGACGAACTTTACCGCGACGGGTAACTTCAAGTTGAGCAATTTTTGGTGTGTGTACAGGGAATGTACGTTCAACACCAACACCGTAAGAGATTTTGCGGACAGTGAATGATTCACTGATCCCGCCTCCACGACGGCTAATGACAACTCCTTCGTATACCTGAATACGTTCGCGTGTACCCTCGACAACTTTAACGTGGACGCGGACAGTATCGCCAGGACGGAAATCTGGATGATCCGTACGAAGCTGTTCTTTTGTGATTTCTGTAATAATGTTTTGCATGGTTTTCTCTCCTTCTACAGATGCTCTTGCAGTCAATCTACCGCCGCAGCGGAACACCGTGATCCTGTACTTCACATAAAAGTACAGACTCCATGTTATCACTGTGTGCCTTCAGATGCAAGAGTTAATCTTCGATTATTTTCTATTCTTCAAGTTGTCCAAAATCTTCTTCTGGGCATCCGTCAGCTCGATTTTTTCGAGCAGATCAGGACGCCGTTCGAGCGTTCTTTTCAAGGTCTGCTCTTCACGCCATTTATCGACTTTGCCATGATTGCCTGATGTCAGAACATCTGGCACTTTCCATCCTCGGTAGTCAGCCGGCCTTGTATATTGCGGATGTTCGAGGAAGCCGGTCGAGAAGGAATCCTTAACCGGTGAATCGGCATTGCCAAGAACACCTGGAAGCAAACGGACGACACTGTCTATGACCGTCATCGCCGCAAGCTCTCCGCCTGTCAAAACGAAATCGCCGATTGAAACTTCATCAGTCACCAGATGCTCACGGATCCGCTCGTCGTATCCTTCGTAATGGCCACAGATGAAAATCAGTTCATCTTCTTTTGCGAGCTCTTCCGCTTTTTTCTGCGTAAAGCGCTCACCTTGCGGGCACATCAGGATGACGCGCGGCTTTCCTTCGCCAGAGAGAGCTTCTACAGCGTTGAATACCGGTTCCGGCTTCAATACCATACCAGCCCCGCCGCCAAATGGATAATCGTCCACCTGGCGTTTATTGTCGGCATAATCCCGGAAATCTGAAACAGCAAATGAGACTGCTCCTTTTTCCTGGGCTTTCTTCATCATCGACTGATTGAACACACCTTCGAACATGGCTGGGAATAATGAAAGAACATTTATCTTCATTCGTTCAACAAGCCTTCCATGACTTCAATCGTCACTTTTTTCTCATCCACATCGATGTCCTTAACGACATCTTCGATATAAGGAATATAATGCTTCTTGCCGGTTTGAGGTGTGACTTCCCACACATCATTCGCACCGGTTTCAAGAATTTCCGTGATTTTGCCAAGCTCACGTCCTTCTTCCGTAAAGACTGTGCAGCCCAGAATTTCATGATGATAGAATGCCCCTTCTTCCAGTTCCGTCAGGTCATGTTCAGCGATCCGCAGATACGAATCCTTGAACTCTTCCACCATATTGATATTCGGATAGCCTTCGAATGTCAGCAACTCAAAGTTCTTATGCTGCCTATGGCTGGCTACTTGGACCATAATCGGCTTTTTGGCATCTTTTTTAAAAAGGCCAAGTTTCGTTCCTACTGCAAAACGTTCCTCCGGAAAATCGGTACGGGATAGAACCCGCACTTCTCCACGGATTCCGTGGGTATTAACGATTTTCCCAACATTAAACCATTCCACACGCAAACATCCTTTCGATTACAGTTTTCTTCTATTTAAAGTAAATAAGCTTGAGAATCAAATAACCGCTTCGGCGCTGAGAGAAGTCTTCAGAGATATAGAGTAAAACAGCGCAGACGCCCAGGGGACCAAGCGAAGTGCTGAGATCCACTCGGGCGAAGTGCAACAAGCCCGAGTTAGCTCAGCGCGAGCCCCCAGGCAAGCAAGCTGTTTTACGGAATATCGGTTATCTAAATAATTCTCAGCTATTCCAAGAAAAAAGGAAGGAACCGGGGCTCCTTCCTTTTACTCAATCCACAATATCGAGGTAAGTTTTTTTCTTATGATGATTGCCTGCTGCTGAATACACGATGGCACGGATGGCTTTCGCCACACGGCCTTGCTTACCGATCACTTTCCCTGTATCTTTCTGATGCACGGAAAGCTTATAGACAATACGGCTATTATTTTCGTCAATTTCAATACGAACTTCTTCCGGATGATCAACCAGCGGTTTCACAATGGTTTCAATCAGCTGCTTCATAAGAAAATCTCCCTTACTTGTTTAATTTGTCGTTATGGAATTTCTCCATAATGCCTTTTTGAGAAAACAAGTTACGAACAGTATCAGATGGTTTAGCACCATCATGAAGCCATTTCAACGCCAATTCTTCGTCGATTTTAACTTCAGCTGGAACTGTCAGCGGGTTGTAAGTACCTACTGTCTGGATTTGACGGCCGTCACGTGGAGCACGTGAGTCAGCTACTACAATACGATAGAAAGGAGATTTTTTTGCTCCCATACGTTTTAATCTAATTTTTACTGCCATTTCTTAAAGCACCTCCGAATAGTTTCACACAAGATATTATATTAGCAAGCTTTAAATAGTTTGTAAAGTATTTTTTCTTAACACCTTAAAAAATTATTTAAAAAGCGAGTCCAGGCCTGGCATTGACATCTTTTTCTTGCCTTTTTTCGAGTTCATGCCGGACATTTGTTTCATCATTTTCTTCATATCTTCAAATTGTTTCAATAGGCGATTGACATCCTGAATAGACGTTCCGGATCCACGGGCAATTCGTTTTTTCCGGTTCGCATTGATGATTTCAGGCGTTGTTTTCTCCTGTGTCGTCATTGAATAGATAATGGCCTCGACACGGCCCATTTGGCTTTCATCTACTTTTGCATTTTCCAGCCCTTTGATTTTATTGGCGCCGGGCAGCATTTTCAGGATTTCATCTAATGGCCCCATCTGTTTCACCTGATCCAGCTGTTCCAGGAAATCATCGAACGTAAATGAAGACGTACGGAATTTCTCTTCCAGCTGTTTCGCTTTTTCTTCATCGACATTGGTCTGCGCTTTTTCAATCAGCGACAGCATATCGCCCATTCCGAGAATCCGCGATGCCATACGTTCTGGATGGAATACATCGAGTGCATCCATTTTTTCCCCCATACCGACGAATTTAATCGGTTTTTGGGTAACAGTACGTATGGAAAGTGCCGCACCGCCTCGTGTGTCGCCATCAAGTTTGGTCAGAACAACACCGGAAATACCGATTGCTTCATCAAAACTTTGCGCAACGTTGACAGCATCCTGCCCCGTCATCGCATCGACCACAAGGAAGATTTCGTCCGGTTCTTTCAATGCACGGATATCTTTCAATTCCTGCATCAACGCTTCATCCACATGCAAACGGCCGGCGGTATCAATAATCACCGTATCAAGATGCTCCGCTTTCGCATGTTCGATCGCCTGGCGTGCAATTTCGACAGGAGACATATCTGTACCTTTCGAAAATACCGGAATTGTCAGCTGTTTGCCGATCGTTTCCAGCTGCTGCACAGCTGCTGGACGATAAACGTCAGCCGCTACCAACAAAGGTTTACGGTTATGCTTTTTGCGCAGCAAACCCGCCAGCTTTCCTGTGGTGGTCGTTTTACCGGCACCTTGCAGTCCGACCATCATGATGACAGTTGGCTGCTTGGTCGAAAATTCGATTTTGCTTTGTTCGCCGCCCATCAATTCCGTCAATTCGTCCTTGACGATTTTCACGACCTGCTGGCCGGGTGTCAAGCTGTCCATGACATCTGAACCGGCAGCGCGTTCACTTACTTTTTTAACAAATTCCTTGACAACTTTTAAGTTAACATCCGCTTCGATTAAAGCGAAACGGACCTCACGCATCATTTCCTTAACGTCTGCCTCAGACACTTTGCCTTTGCCCTTGATCTTAGTCATGGTGCCTTGCAGGCGTTCGGATAAACCTTCAAATGCCATTCGTTCCGCCTCCTAATCCCATTCTTTCAATTCACTTAGAAACTTATGGATATTTTCATCAGTGAATGGGTTTTTCTCAAATGAAGAAACCAGTTCCTGCCGACGTTGAAATTTATCGAACAGCTGGAGCTTTGCCTCGTATTCCTCAAGCATCGCTTCCGTGCGGCGTATATTATCGTAAACCGCCTGGCGCGTAATATTGTATTCTTCAGCTATTTCACCTAAAGAATGGTCATCCAAATAATACAGCATCATATAACTGCGCTGTTTTGGCGTCAGCAATTCCTGATAGAAATCGAATAGATAATTCATCCGTGTCGTTTTTTCCAAACCCATCATTTCTGCTCACCCCGTTCATACTACACACAACATTACTGAAAATAAAATCAACCGTCAAGTAATTTTACTTGTCTGATGAGTCCTCTTCCAATTCTTCTTCTTTGTCCAAGCCTTCGGCAAATAGGCCATACACATATTTCTGTGGATCGAATGGCTGAAGATCATCCATTTTTTCACCGAGGCCGACAAATTTAACGGGAATTTTCAATTTATTGCGGATTGCCAGAACGATGCCGCCTTTAGCGGTGCCGTCCAGTTTAGTCAGTACGATGCCAGTAACTTCGGTTACTTCTTTAAAAGTCTGTGCCTGGATCATCGCATTCTGCCCGGTTGTGGCATCAAGTGCCAAAAGCACTTCATGCGGCGCACCCGGAATTTCACGCCCTAGTACGCGGTGGACTTTCTCCAATTCGTTCATCAGATTGACTTTGTTTTGGAGGCGTCCCGCAGTATCGCAGATCAATACATCCACGCCGCGGGATTTTGCTGAACGCACTGCGTCATACATGACCGCTGCCGGATCGGAACCGGCGGCTTGCTTCACGACATCCACACCGACACGCTGTCCCCAGACATCCAATTGTTCAATTGCTCCTGCACGGAAAGTGTCACCGGCAGCCAGCATAACGGTTTTGCCTTCATTTTTCAGTCGGTGAGCCAATTTACCGATCGTCGTCGTCTTGCCGACACCGTTTACCCCCACCATCAAAATGACGGTCAAGCCATCGGCAAAATTGATTTCATTCAGTTCAGGCTCCCCTGCCTGGTAAATTTCGACCAACTTTTCAGAGATGACGGATTGTACGTTCGAAGTGTCCCGTACATTTTTACGCTGGACTTCATAACGCAATTCATCCATTAATTCGAGAACCGTTTCAAAACCGACATCCGCCTGCAACAGGACTTCTTCAAGCTCTTCGAAGAAATCCTCATCTACTTTACGGTATTTAGCTACAAGATCGTTGATTCTTGATGTAAATCCTGTACGGGTTTTCTCCAAACCCTCTTTATATTTTTCTGTCGATTCTTCCTGTTCTGTATTGCCGGCAAATTTATCTTTCAGCTTTTTGAAGAAACTCACCTGATCACTCCTCTGTTTATAATTGTTCTTGCAGTTTTACGGAAACGAGCTTCGATATGCCTGATTCCTGCATTGTGATGCCGTATAGGACATCCGCGCCTTCCATTGTCCCTTTGCGGTGCGTAATGACGATAAATTGCGTGTCTTCACTGAATTTCTTCAAATATTGGCTATAGCGCACAACATTCGATTCGTCGAGTGCCGCTTCCACTTCATCGAGAATACAGAACGGTACCGGACGGATATTCAAAATGGCAAATAATAAGGCAATAGCTGTCAACGCCCGCTCGCCGCCGGATAACAGACTAAGGGTCTGTAATTTCTTGCCGGGCGGTTGTGCGATGATTTCCACTCCGGTTGCCAGCATATCCTGCGGATTGGTAAGCACAAGATCTGCAGAGCCCCCGCCGAATAATTCCTTGAAAACCCGCTGGAATTGCGTGCGGATGGCATGGAAAGTTTCATCAAAACGCGTCGTCATTTCTTCATCCATTTCGCGGATGACCGTACGCAAGGTCTCTTTCGCCTCGTTCAGATCGTTGCGCTGTTCGGTCAGGAAGCTATGGCGTTCCTCTACATGCTCGAATTCCTCTATGGAGCCGATATTGACCGGCCCCAGTTCTTCAATTGACTGCTTCAGCAATTTGACTTTCTTGCGCACAACTTCTTCTTCATCCGCCAGTTCAAATTGCGTAGCCTGTTCCAATGTCAATTCATAATTGTTTTCCAATTGCCCGATTAGATTCTGAATCTGGACATCCAGGCGCGTAGCTTTCACTTCACAGATGCGAATCGCTTCCACAAAGCCCTTATGAAGGCGCTGGATTTCTTTTAACTCTTGTTCCAGCGCAGTCAATTGGCTTTGGTTTTGTAGGCGGCTTTCTTTTAATCCGCTGATTTTCTCCGTACCGTCCTGTTTCTTCCGGGACCATTTTGAAATCTCAGCAATAATTTCTTCATCAGAATAGACTTTCGCGGCTTCTTCTGATTGCAGCCATTCCAACTCTGATCGGATTTCTGAAAGCTTACGGTCGCTTTTCTCCTTGCGTACAAGCAGTTCAGCTTCACTATCCGTCAACTGATTTACCCGTTCTTTCATAACAGCAAGCTGAGATTTCCGGTCCGCATATTTCACCAGGACGGCATCCCGTGCATGTTCGTTCTGCTGTTTGAACTGCGTCAGTTCCTCAATTCTTTCTGAAGTGTCCGAAAGTTCTGCCGTAATCTCACCAAGGCGGTTTGAAGCCGTTTCCTTTCGGATTGTGACTGAATCCAGATCGGCCCCCTTATTCTTTTGCTCAGCCTGAAAGACTTTATAACGCTCTTTCGTGGTATTGAGCACCGCATTGATTTCCCGTAATTTCATTGCCCGTTCGGATTCAAGGTCCCGATATTTCTCGCCTTCTGAACGCAGGTCATTCAATTTCCGTTCTGTATTGTGAACTTCCGACCGTTCTTTTTGTACCGTTTTTTCAGCAAGGGCAATCGTCTGTTTCAGTTCTTTCGACTGGACAAGCAATTGCTCAAGCTCCGCTTTTCTGGTGAAAAATGAAGCCTGGGTTTTATTGGCACCGCCGGTCATCGAACCGCCGGCATTGACGATATCCCCTTCAAGCGTCACGACTCTATAACGATTCCCGGTAAGTTTGGCAATTGCATTTGCCCCTTTCAGGTCATCGGCAATAATGACATTACCAAGAAGGTTCTCGATGATCATACTGTAAGCAGGATCGTACTCCACCAGCTCAAATGCAATTTTAATAAACGCCGGATGCTGCCGGATTGACGATAAGGTATGTTCCGGAATTGTTCTCGGCTTCATGACTGTCATGGGCAGGAATGTGGAACGCCCCGCTCTTTTTTCACGAAGGAAATGGATCGCCTTACGGGCGTTTTCTTCGTTGTCTACGACTATATGTTGACTGGAAGCCCCAAGTGCCGTCTCGATCGCTTTGGCATAATCCTGGTTAACCTGGGCAATCTCTGCCACAGCCCCGACAATACCCGTCATCTGGTTTTTTTCACGCGCTTGAAGCACTTCCCGAACACCTTGGAAAAAACCTGAAAAATCGGCTTCCAGTTCCTGCAGCGTCTCGATTCTTGAGTCCAGCTGCTTTTGCGACTGATAGGCCTGAAACAGCATATTTTGCTTTTTATCAAATTGTTCTTTTATTTGCTGGTAGGTATTTTCTGTTTCACGATATAGCCGGCGTTTTTGCTCAAGAAGCGTTTTAATCGTTTCATGTTTCTGCTCAGCTTCTTCTTTTTCCCCTTCAAGCTTCATGAGTTCACTGCTGAAATCCTTTTGCTGCAGGGCTATTCTGCTTGTAGATTCTGATAACTGCTGCTCTTGAAGATCAATGTTCTTCAATTCATTTCTGACAGTTGCCTGCTCATTCATCAACTCGATATAGAGGGATTTAAAAGATTCGATTTCATTTTCGATATCAGCTGGCGTTCTGCTCAATTGGTCTTCCAGTTGTCTGATGGAATCCCTGATTTTTTGCTGTTCGGCTTTTCTCTCTTCCAGCAGTTTTAACTGGTCCTGGTGTTTTGCTGCCAGCACCTGATTTTCTGCCAGTTCGGCTGCAAGACTTTCCTGCAGCCCTTTGGCCTGCCGTTCTGCATTATATTTCTTCTCGGACATCAGCAATTTGCGGCCTTCCCATTTTTCCGTTTCGGAACTGGCTTCGATCAAACTGCTTTGTTCCCTGTCTATTTCAGTATCGAGCTCTGCAATTTTTTTGCGGATAGTGGACACTGCTTGTTCTTTTTCTATTATTTCTTCGGCAAATTCCTGTTCTTTGGCACTTTGTTCGGAAGCATCACTGCCGAGTTGTTCAAGCTCCAGCTTTAATCGGTTGGCATCAAATGCCAATAATGCAATATCCGCGTCTTTAAGCTCTGCACTCATATCTAAATAATCCTTTGCTGCGGATGCCTGGATTTGAAGCGGTTCCATTCTGCCATCCAATTCGTGAAGAATATCGAGGACACGGTTCAGGTTTTCATCGGTTTCGTTCAATTTCACTTCGGCTTTTTTCTTGCGTTGTTTATATTTCAATACACCAGCTGCTTCTTCGAATATAGAGCGGCGTTCTTCGGCTTTGCTGTTGAGGATTTCATCGACGCGGCCTTGAGAAATAATTGAAAAAGCTTCTTTCCCAAGCCCTGAGTCCATGAACAGATCTGTAATATCCTTTAAACGGCAATTTTGCTTATTTAAAAGATAGGCGCTTTCCCCACTTCGAAAAACCCTTCTCGTTACGCTGACTTCGCTGTAATCGAGAGGGACACGTCCATCCGTATTATCCAAGACCAAAGTAACTTCGGCGAAATTCAAGGGTTTGCGTGAATCACTGCCGGCGAAAATGACATCTTCCATCTTTCCGCCGCGCAGGGATTTAGCAGACTGTTCACCAAGGACCCAGCGGATCGCATCGGTTACATTACTCTTTCCGCTGCCATTCGGGCCCACAACTGCTGTAACACCGGGAACGAAATCGATGCCGATGCGATCAGCGAACGACTTGAATCCCATGACTTCCAATCTCTTCAAAAACATTCTCTAGTCCTCCATTGCTTCCTGCAATTTACGGATTGCCAGCTGAGCTGCCTGCTGTTCCGCTTCTTTTTTGGAACGTCCATTTCCGACGCCCAATTCTTTATCGGCCAAAGTGACACGCGTTACGAATATACGGCTGTGCGCCGGCCCTTTTTCATCGATAATTTCGTAGCTCAATGTTCCTGAATTTTTCTGCTGCACAATTTCCTGCAGCTGGCTCTTATAATCCATCACATGCGAAAAAGCACCGATCTCCACTTTAGGGAAAAGAATTACTTCCAGGAATGAAACAACCGGTTCCAGCCCCTGATCTAAATACAAAGCCCCGATAAATGATTCGAAGACATCAGCAAGAAGAGCCGGGCGTGTTCTGCCGCCAGTGAGTTCTTCGCCTTTGCCGAGCAAAATATATTTGCCGAAATTCAATTCATTCGCAAACAGGACAAGTGACGGTTCACAGACTATAGATGCCCGAAGTTTCGTCAATTCGCCTTCGCTCATGTCGGGATATTTCATATAAAGATAATGGGAAACCGATAATTCCAGAACGGCATCGCCCAAAAACTCGAGGCGTTCGTTATCCGTGAATTTTTTTCTTCGATGCTCATTCACATAAGATGAATGAGTGAAAGCCTGATAAAGCAGTGCAGGATTGCGGAAGTTGACATCCAGCTCTTTTTGCAGCTGGTCAAAAGCATTTTTCACACTTTCTTTCAGCACTCCCGGCTTTTGTTGGTTGAGGTTTTTTTTCATTGCCATTTTTATCTGCCTTCCTTATGTTGTTCTTCCGTCAATTTTACCTGTTTTTCAGCTTTAACGCAAAAATAGAATTGACGCATAACCGCTTTAGCTGCAAGCGGTTATGCGTCAAGATCGTTTCATCGTAATTAGTTTTAAGCTTGTTTTTTCTCAATGTAAGAAACTGCGTCTCCTACTGTAGACATGCCTTCTGCATCTTCATCAGAAATTTCCATGTCGAATTCGTCTTCAAGTTCCATAACCAATTCTACTACGTCCAATGAATCCGCACCAAGGTCTCCCGTGAATGAAGCTTCAAGTTTCACTTCGTTCTCTTCTACACCCAGACGATCCACGATTACTTTTGTTACTCTCTCCAATACTGTTGCCAATGTCGTCACCTCCCCTCAATGCAGTATACAGAAATATAAATTACATGACCATCCCGCCGTCAAGGTGCAGCGTTTGTCCAGTCATATACGAAGCTTCGTCCGAAGCCAGGAATAAGGCGGCTTTCGCCACTTCTTCCGGTTTGCCGAAACGGCCAAGAGGAATCTGTGACATCATCGTTTTTTGAATCTCTTCATTCAATTGATCCGTCATGTCAGTCGTAATGAAACCTGGTGCCACTGCGTTTGCAGTAATTCCG
Organism: Planomicrobium sp. Y74; assembly: GCF_003668635.1. GTDB lineage: Bacteria > Bacillota > Bacilli > Bacillales_A > Planococcaceae > Planococcus. The sequence goes on from NZ_RCWH01000001.1 coordinate 274,369, forward strand.
CGGCTTGCCAGTTCGCGTGCTGTTGTTTTCGTCAATCCGATGACGCCCGCTTTTGATGCGACGTAGTTTGCCTGTCCGGCATTGCCCATCACTCCAACGATCGATGCAATGTTGACGATGCGGCCGGAACGCTGTTTCATCATCTGGCGCGTTACGGCTTTTGTGCACACGAAGACACCTTTCAAATTGGTATTGATGACATCGTCCCATTCATCGTCTTTCATCCGCATCATCAGGTTATCACGCGTAATCCCTGCATTGTTCACAAGAATATCAACGGTGCCGAACGTGGTCATTGTTTCGTCGACCATCGCCTTGACTGCATCTGCGTCCGCCACATTCGCTTTTACTGCGATGGCTTTGCCTCCGTTTTCGTTGATCGCTTCAACCACTGCTTCCGCTTTTTGCTGACTGCCGCTGTAATTGACTACAACATTCGCTCCAGCTAGTGCAAAACGTTTTGCGATTTCAGCGCCGATGCCTCTTGAAGCACCTGTTATTATTGCTGTTTTGCCTGTAAGGTCGCTCATTTTTTCAGCTCCTCTATTGCTTTTTCGCAGGATTCCAAATCGTTGACCGGTAATACAGTAACCGAACGGTCGATTTTTTTCACTAACCCGCTCAATACTTTGCCCGGACCGATTTCCACAAATACCGTCACGCCCAGTTCGATCATTTTACGCACCGATTGTTCCCATAACACAGGGGAATGCAATTGGCGGACAAGAAGGTCCTGAATCTGTGCAGCATTCGTTTCGGTTTCCGCTGTTACGTTAGCTACAACCGGCACATTGGCATTCATCAGAAAAGCCTTGCTCAGAACTTCCGATAAATCCTGTGACGCCGGACGCATCAATTCGGAATGGAAAGGTCCACTTACTTCCAGTGGAATCGCTCTTTTAGCGCCATTTTCTTTAGCCAGCCTGCAAGCTTCTTCGACACCGGCTTTTGTACCAGAAATAACGATTTGCCCCGGGCTGTTCAAATTGGCCAGCTGGACGACACCAGTTGTATCCATCACGTGGTTCGTCACTTCTTCAAGTTCTTTCGCGTCCATCCCAAGAATGGCAGCCATTGTGCCTTCTCCGGCTGGTACTGCGTCATTCATGAACAGGCCGCGTTTATGAACGATTTCCACTGCATTTTCAAATTTCATGACTCCAGAAGCCACCAAAGCGCTGTATTCACCAAGGCTGTGCCCTGCAGTATATGAAGGTACTATTCCTTCGCGCGCCAAGCGCTCAGTGATCATACAGCTAACCGTCAGCAACGCTGGCTGCGCATTATATGTAAGTGTCAGCTCTTCAGCTGGTCCCTCCAGCATCAGAGTTGATAACTTCATGCCGAGTACTCTATCCGCTTCATCAAAAAAGCCGCGGCTTCTGTCGTCGGTCAAAAAGGTTTCGCCCATTCCGACTGTCTGGGATCCTTGTCCCGGGTAGATAAATGCTATATTCGTCATTCTGACTGCTCCTTTTTCAACGTGATATATATAGTGCCAGTCACATCGAATTCTATCATCGTGCGGGTCTGGCGGATTGCATTGAAGAATGCGGTGCTGTTTGAGGAACCGTGAGCTTTTATGACAGGTGCCTTTAGACCGAACAAACCGGCTCCACCGTATTCACTGTAATCCAGCATCCCTTTTAACCCCCGCATATCCTCTTTTACAAGAGCTGCAGCCAATTTCGTTTTCATTGAAGACATGAAAACATCTTTGATCATCGCGAAAACATTCATCGCTGTGCCTTCAATCGTTTTCAACACCATGTTCCCTGTGAAACCGTCCGTTACAACTACATCAGCCACCCCGTTCAGTAAATCACGGGATTCGACATTGCCCACAAAATTGATTGGCGCTTCTTTTAATAAAGGGAAGGCGGCTTTCGTCAGGTCATTGCCTTTTTTCTCTTCTGTTCCAATGTTCAGCAAGCCTACAGTTGGATTCTGTATGCCTCGTACTTTTTCGGCATAGATGCTGCCCATAATGGCGTATTGAACAAGATGCTCCGGACGAGCTTCTGCATTTGCCCCCATATCCAGCATGACGAAACCTTTGCCGTCAATAGTCGGCAGTGTGGGTGCCAAAGCAGGCCGGTCGACACCTTCGATACGGCCGACGATAAACAGCCCTGCCGACATTAATCCGCCCGTATTTCCGGCTGAAACACAAGCATCCGCTGCGCCGTCTTTTACCGCTTGCGCCATTCTGACCATTGACGCATCTTTTTTTCTTCTGACAGACCGCACCGGGTCATCTTCTGCTTCAATAATCTCTTCACAATGAAAAACAGTCAGCCTGTCGTGGTCTTTTAAGAACTCCTGCATTTTTTCCTGGTGGCCGAAAAGCTGGATTTCCAAGTCCTTGAATTCCGCCAGCGCCTTGAACGCACCTTCAATTATTTCTTTCGGGGCGTTGTCTCCACCCATCGCATCTACTGCTATTTTCATCCTGCTTCACCTTCACTTTGTTCCGTCATTCGATACATTTCAAATGTACCGATAAAAACCGTCACCTGGTCCACCGTTGAAACGACTTTTACAAACGCACGATTCTTTTCCGGCTGCCTGTCGATGACGGTGGCTTTGGCCACAATACGCTGGCCTGCTTTAACCGGCCGCAGAAATTGCAGCTCGGATTTTACAGTCAACGCCAGTTCTTCATTCATGATTGCTACGGCCAGTGAATTGGCCTGGGCAAACAAGTGATGCCCCCTGGCAATCTGATTCCGCTGAAAAACATGTTCCGGTTTGACATCGAATATTGAAATCGCTTTTTCGTCCAATTCAATATCGATGATTTCTCCGATCACTTCATCTATTGGAAGAGATTTCACTTCGTCTTCGAAAGTCCTTACAGCAACGTGTTTTATTCTTTCACGAAGTTCGGGTATCGATAATTCCATCCGGTCGAGCCTGATTGTCTGCACACTGACATCAAATTCAGCCGACAATTCTTCATCGGTTACAAACGGATTTTCATTTATCGATTCCTTTAGCGCTGTCTGCCGTTCTCTTTTCGTTCTTTTCACATTGTCACCGCCCGCTATTAGCACTTGGTACTAATATCAGTATATGGTCTATAAAAAAAGAATGCAAGAGCCAATGAACAGCTCCTGCATTCTTAATCCAGCCTTGCCATTGATAACGCACCGGATTCTTCCAGCATGTTCCGTAAGCATTCGGTTTCACTGCTTGTCCAGAACTCTTCGCTATTGACCAGGCTTTCGGCATCTTTTCTGGCCGTTTCAAGCGCACGGTAATCATGGATCAGATCGGCCATTTTAAATTCCGGAAGGCCGCTTTGTTTTCTGCCGAAAAAGTCCCCTGGTCCCCGAAGCTTCAAATCCTTCTCCGCCAGCACAAATCCATCGTTTGTTTCAGTCATTGATGTCATTCGTTCTTTACCGATTTCAGTTTTTGGATCTGCCAGTAAGACACAATAGGATTGTTCGCTGCCCCGTCCTACGCGTCCCCGCAACTGATGCAATTGTGATAAGCCGAATCGTTCTGCGTCATAGATCAGCATGAACGACGCATTTGGCACATTGACTCCAACTTCAACGACTGTGGTAGAGACCAAAACAGCAATCTCCCCTTCAGTGAAGGAGCGCATCGTTTCTTCTTTCTCATCAGAATGCAGGCGGCCGTGCATCAAACCGACCGTATACTTGCCGTGGAAATAACTTGATAACTGGCTGTATAGCTCTACCGCGTTTTGGAAGTCGAGCTTATCCGACTCTTCGATCAGCGGACAGATGACATAAGCCTGTCTGCCTGCTGCAAGTTCCTTCTCCATCCTGCCGACGATTTTCCCGAACATATCCTTCTTCATCCAGAACGTCTGAATTTCTTTTCGGCCGACCGGCATTTCATCGATTACAGAGACATCCATTTCACCAAAAGCCGAAATGGCTAACGTACGGGGAATTGGCGTCGCGGTCATAAACAGAACATCGGGGTTATAGCCTTTGTCTTTCAATACACGCCGTTGGTCCACACCAAAGCGGTGCTGCTCATCCGTGATTACGAGCCCAAGCTTTTTGAATTGCACATCCGGCTGGATAAGCGCGTGGGTACCGATCAGGATATCGATTTGCCCTGCTGCCAATTGGTCCAGAATAAGCTGCCGTTTCTTGCCTTTGACTGACCCGGTCAACAAGGCAATGGTGACTGGAAACGGTTCAAACCATTCCGCCAGCGTATTGGCATGCTGCTCAGCCAATATTTCGGTCGGAGCCATCAGCGCTCCTTGCAGCCCTGCAGTCACAGTCGCATACAAGGAAATGGCCGCGACTACTGTCTTGCCCGAGCCTACATCCCCCTGCAAAAGCCGATTCATCCGGAACGGGTCTTTCATATCTTTGGAGATTTCATTGACGACACGTTTTTGCGCTTCGGTCAATTCGTATGGCAGGGACTGCACAAAATTGCGGACCTTTTCAACATCATAATCAATGAACGATCCGCCTTCCTCTTCACGGTTCTTTTTGCGCAAAGCTTGCATTTTTAATTGGAACATCAGCAGTTCTTCGTATACAAAGCGGCGGCGGGCCTGTTTCAACGATTCTCCGTCCGGCGGAAAATGGACCCACTCGAGCGCTTCTGAGAGTGGCGCCAACTTGTATACTGCCAAAAATTTTGACGGAATGCATTCTTCAAGATCATCTTTTGCGAAATCGAGTGCCTGGCGCATCAATTTCCGGAAGGTTTTTTGATGCATCGAACCTTTCAGGCTGTATACCGGTTCAAAATCGGCACCATCTGTGCGTGGACCGAGCGAATGATTGGAAACGGTGATAATTTGTCTGCCACGGTCCCATTTGCCGGTCAATGTAACGATTTCCCCGATATGCAATTTCGTTTTGACGTAATGCTGGTTAAAGAAAACCGCTTTGATCAAATGGCGGCCGACCATCACCTGGACTGTCGTACGTGATTTATTTTTTCCTAAAAAAAGGACGGAAGGCTCGCTTTCGACCCTTCCCTCCACAGTTACACGTTCATTATGCGGTGTATCCACCAGATCCTTCAGCTGAAAATCTTCATGGCGGTACGGAAATGTCATGATTAAATCATGGATTGTTTCAATGTTCATTTCCTTCAAAGTTTCAGCTGCCTGTTTGCCGACGCCCTTCAGGACGGCGACAGAATCTTTACTTGCCACTGCCTACTACCGATCCACCGAAAATTTTCGATTCCAGCCATTTGCCTGTAGGTGTAGCCGCGAGTCCGCCTTTCGCGGTTTCCTTTAATGCACTCGGCATCGACTGGCCGATTTCAAACATTGCGCCGATAACTTCATCACACGGAATGCGGCTCGTGACACCAGCCAAAGCCATATCCGCCGCCACAACGGCATTGGATGCGCCCATGGCATTCCGTTTCACACAAGGAACTTCCACTAATCCTGCAACAGGATCACAAACTAGTCCGAGCATATTCTTCATCGTGATGGCAAATGCTTCCGAACTTTGCTGAGGTGTGCCGCCAGCCATTTCCACAATTGCTGCTGAAGCCATTGCCGCGGCTGAACCAACTTCCGCCTGGCATCCTCCTGCTGCACCGGAAATCGAAGCGTTGTTCGCTACGACAAATCCGAATGCGCCGGAAGTGAATAAATAACGGATCATCTGTTCACGCGTCGGGTTCAATTGGTTCTTCACGGCAAACAATGTACCCGGTACGACGCCTGCAGAGCCTGCAGTCGGCGTAGCGCAGATTGTGCCCATTGCTGCATTCACTTCATTGGTCGCAACCGCTTTGCTGACTGCGTCAAGCATCAGAGTACCTGACAACGAGTTTCCTTTTTCAATATAAGCCTGCAGCAATACAGCATCTCCGCCTGTAAGGCCTGAAACGGAATGTACACCTTTCAACCCTTTTTCGACCGCTTCTTCCATCACTGTCAGATTGCGTTCCATCTGAACCATGATGTCTTCACGGGAACGCTGGGTGATAAGCATTTCCTGTTCGATCATAATTTCTGAAATCAATTTATTTTCATTTTCTGCACGTTCAACCAATTCTTTAACGTTACGGAATAAAACATCCATTAATAGTTCCTCCTGTTCAATCAGCGATCCTTGTCACTTGCGTAATGTTCGGCAGCTGCCGCAATTCGTCCATTATGGACCGCTCTACGGTCTGGTCCACCTCGATGACCATCAATGCCATTTCGCCTTTTTGGCGGCGGGACACTTCCATGTGGCCGATATTGATATCGTATTTATAAAGACAGTTGGAAACGTTTGCAATACACCCTGAGCGATCATCATGGACCACAAGGATTGCAGGATGATTTCCTGAAAGCCGGAGTGGAAAACCATTCAGCTCAGTAATTTCGATTTTGCCGCCGCCGATTGAAATTCCAACCATCGACATTTCAGAATGGCTGTCACCTACCACTACCCGAGCAGTGTTCGGATGGTCTGTGTGACCGGTTTCCGGAATAAATTCAAACTCCATACCAGCCTCTGCCGCTTCATCAAAAGAAGTTTTGATGCGTTCATCGTCTGTATCGTAATCCAACAGGCCGCCAACGATGGCGACATCTGTGCTATGTCCTTTATATGTTTCGGCGAAAGAGCCATAGAGATGGATCTTTGCCCATTCCGGCTGGCGCCCGAAGAGGTCCCTCGCTACTCTGCCGATTCGGGCAGCTCCCGCGGTATGTGAAGATGACGGACCGATCATGACCGGTCCGATTATATCAAAAACAGATTTGAACTTCATGGCTCAAACCCCTTTCTCTCAATTTGCGTATAGCTTCAGTTTACACGATATGGATGCTTTAGACAAAGATAATAAAGCTTTTAGCCTACGGGCGTAAGCCATTGCCCTGTCTTTTTGAAAAAATAAAAATCCGGCGCAGAAAAGGATGGACCTTTTCTGCGCCGGACTAAAAAGTCTTTCGACTATTCCACTGAAATGATATAAGGATAAAGCGGCTGTTTGCCGTTATGGATTTCAACTTCCACTTCGTCATTCAGCGACTCGATGTATTCACCAAGTTTTTCCGCGTCTTCTTCTGTAACGTCTTCTCCATAAAGAATTGTTACGATTTCAGAATCAGCGTCAATAAGCTTCTTGGCCAATTCTTCAGTTACGCTCTCCAGGCTCTCATCGGATACGACGATTTTGCCTTCAGAGATGCCCATGAAATCATCTTTCTTAATGGTGATTCCATCAATCGATGTATCACGGACTGCAAATGTCACCGATCCTGATTTCACATTCTGTAAAGCACCGGCCATTGTTTCACGGTTCTCTTCGACCGACGCCGATGGATTGAATGCTAGTAAAGCGGCCATTCCTTGAGGAACGTCTTTTGTTGGCACGACAGCAGCTTCAATTTCAAGAATTTCTGCTGCCTGTTCCGCAGCCATGATGATGTTTTTATTGTTCGGTAAGATCAGGACGCGTTCTGCAGAAACCGAACGGATAGCGTTGACGATATCTTCTGTAGACGGGTTCATAGTCTGGCCGCCTTCAATGACATAAGATGCGCCGATGCTGCGCAATAGTTCTGCAACGCCTTCGCCCATCGCTACAGTTACAACTGCGTATGGATGAACCGCTTCCTGCTTTTTGCCTTCTTTTTTGAAGTCTTCTCCAACAATATCGATATGCTGCTGGCGCATGTTCTCGATCTTCATACTGATCAGGCTGCCGTAATCCTGGCCATATGTAAGGACTTTCCCTGGTTCTTCCGAGTGGATATGAATTTTCGCCACTTCATCGTCAGCAATGACTAGAAGCGAGTCCCCATAAGCACTGAGATCGGTACGGAATTCTGATTCATTGAATTCTTTTTTGCCGTCTTCGAATTTCACCATGAATTCTGTACAATAGCCGAATTCAATATCTGCCGTGTCCATGAAACCGGCTATGTTCTTATGATGCTCTGCGCTTACCAGGTCGTTCATGGAATCGTTGACATGCTTCTCAGGCAATTCTTCACCTTTCAGGCTTGCTAAAAACCCTTCATAAACATAGACAAGCCCTTGGCCGCCACTGTCGACCACTCCAACTTCTTTCAAAACCGGCAAAAGATCAGGCGTCCGTTCAAGTGAAGCTTTGGCTTCTGTGACGATTCCTTCAAAAAGAGCAATAATATCCGTTTCATCCTTAGCCAATTCCATTCCTTTGGCTGCAGAATCTTTGGCAACCGTCAGAATTGTGCCTTCAACCGGTTTCATCACCGCTTTATAGGCAGTTTCAACCCCATGCTGAAAAGCCTCAGCCAATTTCGACGCCGATAACTCACTTTCATTTGCAATCGATTTGCTGAAGCCTCTGAATAATTGGGAAAGGATAACGCCGGAATTTCCGCGCGCTCCCATCAAAAGACCTTTTGACAGAGCTGTAGCCGTTTTGCCGATATGCTCCTGTACGTTTGCTTCCGTCTCTTTTGCTCCAGATGTCATGGATAAATTCATGTTCGTTCCCGTATCGCCGTCAGGCACCGGAAAAACGTTTAATGCATCTACATAATCCGCGTTCTGGAACAAATGATGAGAACCCATCTGTACCATTTCGGCGAATTTAATTCCGTTTAATGACTTCATAACCGCTTCTTCCTCCTCCTACGGGTTCGTAACACGAACTCCTTGAACATAGATATTTACAGCTTTTACAGGCATACCGAGCGTTTTCGTAATCGTATACTTCACTTTCGACTGCACCTGGTATGCGACTTCCGAAATTTTCGTACCATAACTGATGATGACATACATATCTATGTTGAGATCCGTGCCTTCCTGGCGAACGATTACGCCTTTGGCAAAATTCTCTTTTCTTAAAATATCAGTCAGGCCGTCGCGTATTTGATGTTTTGTTGCCATTCCGACAATGCCGTAACATTCGATTGCTGCTCCGCCAGCGATTTGGGCAATCACATCATTGGAAATATCGATTTGACCATAGTCATTTTTTATTTCAATCGACATTAAGAATTCCTCCTTGAGTCCTATTTCACTCTTTTCATTCTACAACAAACCCCTATATAAGAAAAGCGGACGTTTTTAGGTGTAAAGGTTTTTTTCTTTAAAGGGTGTCAAAATTAGTTGCAAACACCAAATGTCTATGGTAAATTATTAAAGTATGTGAAATGAAAAACGAACTGAAATTCTATAATAATTTTCAGCTTCACTTGTGAGGAGGTACTTACATGGCTAAAGTATGTGCAGTAAGCGGACGTAAAGCTCGCGCAGGAAATGCTCGTTCACACGCAATGAATTCGACAAAACGTACATGGGGAGCAAACCTTCAAAAAGTTCGCATCCTTGTTGACGGCAAACCGAAACGTGTTTGGGTTTCTGCAAGAGCATTGAAATCAGGAAAAGTTGAGCGCGTTTAATCGTTCTCATGAATAATGCCAGGTCTGACAATCGTCAGCCTGGCATTTTTTCGTGGGGATTTTTATATTTAGAATAAAAACGGTTAAATAATTGATATTCCGCAAAACAACTCGCTTTCCTGGGGGCTTGCGCTGAGCTAACTCGTACTCGTTTCACTTCGCCCGAGTGGATCTCAGCACTTCGCTCGAACCGGAGTTGGAAAGCCAACTCCGGTTCTGTTCCCCAGGGAGTCTTCGCTATTTTACTCCATATCTCTAGCGATTTCACTAGCAACTAAGCGTTATATACACCTATTTCATAAATTCAACCTGCACAATAATTGCTATTCATCCTCTATTCATCCGCACTCTCAATCATGATGCAGTTTCCCTCTATAAAAGAGACAACACCCGCCTGTTCAAGTTCGTTGCTGATGAAACGCGTGGATCCGAAAGGAATCGTTTCATCAGCTACTTCGTATTTAAAGCCTGTCAGGCTGAAGCCTTTGATTTCTTCCGCGAACGGATAAAAGGAAATATAGCGGTAACGGCAGTTCCGCAGGATCTCATGGCTGCCGGCTTCAAGAAAGCGAATGCGGTTCTGCTTATTGACCAAGAAAAAGCTGGTACCCGGATATTTCAGATGAAAGCCGTATATCGCATGCAAAGCACTCATATAATGGTCCAGACGGCCTCCTGTGACACCTGTAATAATAACAGTTTCAGGATCATAGCCCATCGCTTCCGCCAGCGCCAATTCGGTATCGGTTTCGTCTTTATCCGAAGAAGCCGGTTGGAGGTCCGGAAAAACCTTCCTGATCCTTTCGAACTGCTCTGTTGATACAGAATCAAAATCCCCAACTGCGGCAGACGGCACAATGCCCTTATCCAACAGAGCTATCGTTCCTGCGTCCACTCCGATAAATGTATCCTCCGGCCATATTGAAAAGTCCGGCAATTCGCTTGCCGGACCTCCTGCTATGATAATGACCTTCACGAGACCGCCTCTTGACCAGCCTTTTTGATGCTTTGCAAGGCTTTGGCACGGTCAACACTGCCGAAAATCGCCGATCCGGCAACAAACACATTTGCACCAGCTTTGGCACAGTCAACGATTGTTTCCTCATTGATGCCGCCATCGATTTCGATGGCGATATCAAGACCTTTTTCTTTAATGATTTTAGCAAGCTGTTCGACTTTCGGAAGAACTGAACCGATAAACTTCTGTCCGCCAAAGCCAGGGTTGACTGTCATGAACAACACTAAATCGATATCTTCCAAAATCGGCAGAATCGCTTCCACAGGAGTATGCGGGTTTAAGACAACACCCGGTTTCACACCAAACGAGCGGATCAATTGAATGGTTCTGTGCAAGTGCGGACTCGCCTCAACATGAACAGTGATGTAATCCGCTCCCGCTTTAGCAAAGTCTTCTATATAACGGTCTGCGTTTTCAATCATCAAATGGACGTCAAACGGCAATTTTGTCAGAGGGCGTACTGCCCCCATAACGGCAGCGCCAAATGATATATTCGGCACAAAATGGCCATCCATCACATCGATGTGAATCCAGTCTGCTCCAGCTTTTTCAACTTCCAATACTTCTTCGCCCAGCTTCGAAAAGTCTGCGGCCAATATCGACGGTGCAATTTTAATCATTGGAATACCTCGGCTTTCTCGTCATGATTTCTTCCAGGAATTTCAGATAATGCTTATAACGATATTCCGGAATTTCTCCGGAATCAACTGCAGCCTTGATGGCGCATTTTGGTTCATTCAAATGCAAACATTCCCTGAATTTACAGGCATTCGATCTTTCCGCCATTTCAGGGAAACATCCTGAAAGTTCTTCTTTTTCAATCGTATCAAAATCGAAAGAACTGAATCCGGGAGTGTCTGCCAGCAACCCGCTGTTTACTTCAATCAATTCAACATGGCGGGTCGTGTGTTTACCACGGTTCAATGCTTTGGAAATGTCATCCGTCTTTAATTCCAGCGACGGAAGAATGGTATTCAGCATGGTCGATTTGCCGACACCGGATTGGCCTGCCAGTACACTGGTCTTCCCTTCCAATACAGGCATGAGCCGTTGCTGAAGATCAGGATCATTGATGAAAGTCGGAATGACTTCGTAGCCGATTTTTTCATAATCCGCAACATATTCCATGATCGCCGATCTTTCTTTATCATTCACTAAATCCATTTTGGTCAGGCAAATGACCGGTTGAATATCGTGAGATTCGATGGCAGTTAAAAACCGGTCCAATAATAATGGATGAAAATCCGGTTGTTTTGCCGAAAAAACAAGAATTGCCTGGTCGATATTTGCAATCGGCGGACGGACAAGTTCGTTTTTGCGCTCATACACGTGCAAAATAGTCCCTTCCAAATCATTGTCCGCTTTATAATCCACAAAATCTCCTACCAACGGCGAGATTTGCCTGTTGCGGAATACTCCGCGGCCACGGCATTGGATGTAACGCTCCCCGTCCTCGTCCAATACATAATAAAACCCGCTAAGCGCTTTTCTTATTTGACCTTTCGGCATACGTTTCCTCCTTCTTACTCCACATTATTGTATTCGATCGTTTCTTCGGTAATAACTCTTTCATCCCGTACGATTCGGTAAACCGCTCGGTTCCCTTCGGCAATCTGCAACTGTATGCGCCTCTCGGAATCTTCGGTGATTGTAAATTCTTCTACAGGCTCAGCCATTGTCCGGGTTTCGTCCTGGATATAAATCTGAACGGTCTGCTCAACCGGTTCTTCGCCTTCTTCTGCTGGCGTTTCGGGCTCATAAGGTATACGGACTGTATGAATATATGTTTTTTGCGGCAATGCCGGCGGTCCTGATGACAGCACCACGTCAATTGCGCCTCCCGCTTCCAACTCACTGTCGGCTGCCGGGGTCTGTGACAGCACTGTTCCTGCTGCTACCTCGCTTGATGGCTCATCACCCACAATATTGATGTGAAAACCTGTAGAGCGGGCATATTCACTAAGCGCCGCCTCATCGTATCCCGACAAATCAGCAACAGAGCGCATATCTTTTCCTTTACTTACTGTAAATTCAATTTCTGTTTCACTTGGAATGATTTCACTTCCGGCTTCCGGACTCTGTTCCAAAATTTCTCCAGCCGGTCTATCCGAAAACTCTTCTGTTGGCGTGACAGACAGAAAATCCCGAGAATCAAGAAGTTCCAAAGTCTGATCGATATTGCGCCCGACATAATCCGCCATTTCAGCAGATTCTTTGCCCAGGCTCAAATACAATTGAATTTCCGATTCCAGGCTTCTCATCTTGCCGGCTTCCGGAATGGTCCGGATTACGGCACCTTCTTCGACATCCTCAGAATAACGTTCCCGCTCTTCACCAATGGTGAACCCGTATGACTCCAGTTCTTCTATTGCTTCTTCACGTTCCATCCCTGAAACATCCGGTACTGCTGCCTGCTTCGGACCAAAAAGATCCGGAAATGCCAAAGCGACAGACAAGCCAGCTATGACAAGAAAGAGCAGTAGGCCGACAATCCACGGCCATTTCTTTTTCTTCTCTTTTTTGGGTGGTGTTTGTTTATTGCTTGCCTTTGTCCCTTTTGTTTTAGCAGGGCCATTTGTAATCGTTTCTTCCGCGTTTACATACGGCGATGAATCTTTAATTGCCGGCATTGCCCGCGTCGCATCTTCATCAACTGGAACAGCAAACTTCGGTTCATTCAAACGTTCCGGCAATAATACGGTAGACAGATCCTCATCCATTTCATCAGCTGACTGATATCGATGCTGCGCATTTTTCGCCGTAGCTTTTAACACGACATTTTCAAGACTTTGCGGAATGGTGGGTACAATTTCACGCAAAGACGGTGTTTCAGTCTGAAGATGCTTCAGTGCGATAGAAACAGCTGATTCCCCTGAAAACGGCAGTCGGCCAGTCAACAATTCATACATTACAATCCCAAGGGAATAGATATCCGATTTTTTCGTAGCGTTGCCGCCCCGCGCCTGTTCCGGCGATAGATAATGGACAGTGCCCAGCACCGAGTTGGTTTGGGTATAGGACGTTGCACTAAGAGCCATTGCAATACCGAAATCGGAAATCTTCACATTGCCTTCTTCGTCCATCAAGATGTTTTGCGGTTTTATATCGCGATGGACAATTTGGTTATGATGGGCATGTGCCAAAGCGGACGCCAATTGTTTCATAATCTTCACTGCGCGTTCAGGCGCAATCGGTGAATGTTCGATTATGTATTCTTTTAGAGTTTTCCCCGGTACATATTCCATTACCAGATACGGGATTGCCCCGTCTTCCCCGACATCAAAAATATTTACGATGTTCGGATGGGCAAGGCTTGTGGTAGACAAAGCTTCCCGCTGGAACCTTCTGCGGAGCTCTTCTTCATTTGAAAAATCGTAGCGGAGCATTTTGATGGCGATGTCCCTGTCCAAAATCATATCATGGGCCAAATAGACATTCGACATGCCGCCTCCGCCGATCAATTCCTTTATCTTATAACGGCCATTAATATTTCTGCCGATCAACATAATTACACCTCCCCAGCTTTCGAGGCAAGAAGAACAAATGATATATTGTCTTCTCCTCCCTTATCATTGGCGAGATCAACAAGGTCTTTCCCTTTTTGGGACAAGGCTGAATGGGAACCGACAATTTCTGCAATTTCTTCTTTGGAAACTTTATTGCTCAGACCGTCAGAACAGATCAACAGATAGGAAGAATCGCTGAGTTCCAGCTCGATCATTTCCCCTTCAATACCTGCTTCTGTGCCAAGCGCGCGCACAATCCAATTCTTTTTCGGATGGTCTTCTGCTTCTTCTTCACTGATTTCTCCGTTATCCACCAGCACATTGACATAGGAATGGTCCCGAGTAACCTGCTCGGCTTTGCCATTGAACGTATAAACACGGCTGTCACCAATATGGCAAATGATGCAGAAACTGTTTTCAATCAATGCAGCAATCAGCGTCGTGCCCATTCCCTTGCATTCAGGATGTTCTCCGGCGTAATTGTAAACTTCGCTGTTAATGAAACGTATCTTTTCATCGAGCCACCTTTTCTTGCTTGATGCTGACACAAATTCATCGCTGGCCGCATCCATGAACAGTTCACTCAACGCAGCCACCGTCATTTCACTGGCGACGTCGCCGGCATTGTGGCCGCCCATTCCATCTGCCACCAGAGCAAGCATCAGCCCATCAGGCCTTTTGAGGACCGCCACACGGTCCTCATTCACTTCCCGTCTTTTTCCTGTATCACTTTCCATGACATATTGAAACAACAATTTCTACACCTCATCCCAAGTCAATTCGGTTTGCAGATCACTCAACTGCAGCAGTTTTCCGGAAAGCGGCGATGAAAAATCCGTCGCTTCCGAAATCTTGAGGAAATACCTGCACAAAGCCACTATGTTTAATGCCTAGAGCTTCAGGCAATGAAACCTGAATTTTTTCCATATCCGGATGTCCTTTCAGAAATCTTTCCGCAGTGCCGCGGTTTTCCATATTGTCAACTGTGCATGTACTGTAAACCAATATGCCGTCCGGCTTCAGCAATTGCGCCGCTTGATCCAGCAATTCAATCTGGATTTCCTGCAACCTGCTGAAATCTTCTTCTTTTTTTGTATATTTAATATCGGGTTTCCGTTTAATGACGCCGAGTCCGCTGCAAGGTGCATCCACCAAGACCCGGTCGAATTGCTCTGTGCCGAAACGCTCAACACTTTTTTTACCATCTCCCACTTCCGTTTCTATAACGGTATGGCCCAGACGTTCGGCGGATTCCTTGATCAATTTCACTTTATGCGGATGGAGGTCCATCGAGTAAAGGCTGCCTTTATTGTTCAGCTTTTCAGCGATATGAGTCGATTTACCGCCCGGAGCGGCACACATATCCAATACTTTCATACCAGGTTCAAGCTGCAATGCATAAGAAGGAAGCATTGAACTTTCATCTTGAATCGTGATGAAGCCTTTTTCAAAAGTGGCTGTTCTGGCGGGCTGGCCTCCTGTTACCACAAGACATTCAGGGATGATTTTACTTGGCACCGCTTCAAGCCCTTCAGATTCGAGCATTTCAATTGCTTCATCCACAGTTGCGCGGACAGTATTCACACGAACTGTCTGTGATGGGATCTTATTGTTTTCCAAAGCCATTTCACGCGTTTTTTCCAATCCGAACTGTTCGGACCAGCGTTTGATCATCCAAGCTGGATGGCTCGTCTCGATGGAAATTTTCTCGATCGGATCGGCAATCGCATTAAATGACCTTACACCGGAACGCTGCACTGACCGGAGCACACCGTTCACTAAAGAAGCGACTCCTCCATGCCCGCGGCGTTTGGCGATTTCGACCGCTTCATGGACGACTGCGTGGGAAGGGATGCGGTCCAGGTAAACAATCTGATACAGCGACATCCGCAATAAAGTTTTGACCCAGGGCTCGACTTTACCTTTTAAATAAGGTTCCAGATAATAATCCAACGTCATCTGATGCTGCAATGTGCCATAAGTGATTTCTGTCAGCAAGCCGCGGTTTTTTGCTGATATCCCGTAACTTTCAATTGTTTGATGCAAAAGTAGGTTGCTGTAGGCTTGTTTGTTTTGGACTGCCCATAGAATAGAAAATGCAGCATCGCGGACATTGCCGTGCAATTTTTTATTTTTCATTCAAATAAATCTCCTGCCTGAATTTTAGGTCCGGTTAAATAGTCTTTAGCCGACATCCGTTTTTTGCCTGCCGGCTGCAATTCCGTAATGGCCAGAACTCCCTTGCCGGTCTGGACATGGATGGCATCTTCAGTCAGACTGACCACTTCGCCCGGTGTCCCCGTTTTGGAGCCATCGACTATTTCAGACCACCAGAGTTTCATATTGTCCTGTTTAAAACTTGTATAGGCCACCGGCCACGGGTGAAGCCCGCGAACCTGGTTGTAAATCTCTTCAGCTGACCGGTTCCAGTCAATCCTCTCCTGCTCACGTGAGATATTGCGTGCAAATGTGACGAGAGATTCGTCCTGCGGAATGCGCTCGTTCGTTCCATCTATAATAGAAGGCAAAGTCTCTTTCAATAATTCCGTTCCTGCTGCGCTGAGTTTATCGAACATGCTGCCGGTATGGTCATGCTTTTCAATCGGCACAGCTGTCTGGGAAATGATATCTCCCGCATCCAGCCGATCAACCATATACATGATGGTGACGCCCGTTTCTTTCTGTCCATCGATAATCGCCTGATGGATCGGTGCGCCTCCGCGGTATGCAGGCAATAAAGAAGCGTGGACATTAATCGCACCGAGTTTCGGTGTTTCCAATATTTCAGATGGCAGAATTTGCCCGAACGCCGCGGTTACCACCAAATCTGCTTCCAGATCCAATACGGTTTGCAATTCTTCCGGATTTTTCAGTTTTTGCGGCTGGTAAACCGGCAGACCAAGGCGCAGCGCCTCTTCTTTAACGGGCGTCGGCGTCAGCACTTTCTTGCGGCCAACGGGACGATCCGGTTGTGTCACCACCGAAATGACATTGTAGCCTTCTTCAACCAGCATGCGGAGAATCGGAACGGAAAAAGCCGGGGTTCCCATAAATACGATTTTGGTCAAACCTCTTCCTCCTCTTCTTCCTGCAAACGGATCATTTCATCCAGTTCTTCCTGAGTCACATATTTTGTGATTTTGCTGGTGAATAAAACGCCATCCAGATGATCCATTTCGTGCAGAATTGCGCGGGCTTCATAGCCTTCCGCTTCAAGTTCATACCACGAACCATCCCGTTCCTGCGCTTTTATCTTGATATGGTCATAACGTTCCACTTCACCGAATACACCTGGGAAACTCAAGCATCCTTCGATATCCGTATCAGACCCCTCATAAAGTACGAGTTCAGGGTTGATCATTTCAATCGGATCCTGTCCTTCACGGAAATCGACGATGGCAGCGCGCACCGCAGTCCCTACCTGGGGAGCCGCAATCCCAACGCCATCCGCTTCGATCATCGTTTCGTACATATCATCCAATAGAACGGCCAGATTTTTGTCAAAAGTCGTTACAGGAGCACAAGATTTTTCAAGCACATCGCTTGGGTGTTTTACGATAGGTCGTATAGCCATTTTCAGTTCCTCTTTTCTTTTACATCACCGAAGTCGGATTCATATCGATTGCCAATGTGGCCCCTTTTTTCAGCCAATCGGAGCGATAGATTTTGATCAATTGCTGCATCACTTCGGTCAGTTTCGGTTCTTTTTTGTATTTTATCAAACATTGATATCTATATCTATTGTTGACGCGGGCGATCAGCGAGGCGGAAGGTCCGATGATGATCGTCCCTTCTGACAATTGCTTCCGTAAATATTCAACCGTCTGCCCGGCATATTCCGCCACTGTCATCAAATCTTCATGGGTAAACTGGATATTCACGACATAATAATAAGGCGGATATCCGCTTGCCCGCCGCATCGCCATCTCCTGATCATAGAACGGTTCATATAATTGGTCTTTCGCCAGGGTAATGGCATAATGTTCAGGCGTATAGGACTGCACAAAAACGGTTCCCGGCAATACGTCACGACCGGCACGACCGCTGACCTGAGTCAGCAATTGATAGGTTTTTTCGGCTGCACGGAAATCCGGCAGATGCAAAGTCGTATCAGCAGACAGCACACCAACCAATGTAATGTTCGGGAAATCCAGGCCTTTGGCAATCATTTGTGTGCCCAGCAGAATATCGGCTTTCCCTTCCCCAAAGGAATTGAGGATTTTTTCATGTGCACCTTTATTGCGCGTCGTATCGACATCCATCCGCAAAACCCTTGCTTCCGGTACGAGCTTCGCCAATTCTTCTTCCACTTTCTGTGTACCTGTTCCAAAGAAACGTATATGCTCACTTTCACATTCCGGACAAGTGTGCGGCACCCTTTCATCATATCCGCAATAATGACATTTCATCGTTTCGCTCGACCGGTGATAGGTCAATGAAATATCACAGTTCGGGCATTGCATGACCGTACCGCAATCACGGCACAGAACAAACGAAGAATAGCCCCGTTTATTCAGGAATAAAACCGTTTGTTCCTTCTTCGCCAATCGATCCCGGATTGCATCCGCCAATTGAATAGAGAACATCGACCGGTTGCCGGTTCTCAGCTCTTCCCGCATATCGACGATGTGAACATCAGGCAAGGGTTGATTTCTTGCGCGTTTTTCCAGCACAAGCAATTCGTAAACCCCTTTTTGCGCACGTGCATAGGATTCCAGCGAAGGCGTCGCACTTCCCAATATGACCGGGCAGCTATGATACTCCCCGCGCCAAATTGCCAGATCCCGTGCATGATAGCGAGGAGAGTCATCCTGCTTATAGCTCGATTCATGCTCTTCATCGAGAATGATCAATCCCAGATTTTCAAACGGGGCGAAAATCGCCGATCTCGCACCGACTGCCACTTTCACTTCGCCGCGCTGGATTTTGCGCCATTCATCGTATTTTTCACCGGCAGACAAGCCGCTATGGAGAACAGCGACCATGTCACCGAATCGTTCCTTAAAGCGCAAAGTCATTTGCGGTGTCAATGAAATCTCGGGAACCAGCATGATCGCTTCTTTCCCTTCCTTCAACACCTTGTCAATGGTCTGCAGGTAAATTTCCGTCTTGCCGCTTCCGGTTATACCGTGTAACAGAAACGTTCTTGGTGAGTTCAGCGACTTATCGATGGCGTCGAAAGCGTTCTGCTGTGCTTCAGTCAGCACCAAATTATCCTTTTTCTCTATTTCCGTCAGCATTTTCGGATCCCGATACGTTTCCACATTCGATAAGTCAGCTGCGCCTTTTTCAGCCAGACTGTAGATCGTCGGCAACGTCACCCCAGCTATTTTTTGAAGTTCGGAAGATTCAATGGAAAGCCCAAGATTCTCTTTCATGAAATCCATCAACTTCAGCTGCTGCTTGGCATTGCCGCGGATATCTATGGATTCGAGTTTTTCAACAGAATCTGAAATACGGACCATCCGCACTTTTTTAACAGCGGTCTGCTGTTGAATATTGGTGTCTGCAAGGATTGTCCCTTTATCCAATTCTTTTTTGATCAGCCCGAATACATCTTCAGCTTCTTGACTGCGGATAAAAGGCTTGTTGCCGAAATAAGGGTGAAGACGCGGATCAATCGACTCCAGCCCGCTTGTCAGCACAAAGCGTTTTTCATATTTTGCCCGCAATGCGGCCGGCACCATTACCTGCAATGCATCGATTTCAAAACAAACCGTCTGTTCCTTCATCCAGGCAGCCATTTCCAGCAGCTCTGTATTTAGAACCGGTACAACGTCCATCAGTTCATGGATGGGTTTCATGCGCCCAGGATCAAAATCGGACTTCTCTTTAATATTGGTGATGAACCCAAGCACTTTTCTATTCCCAAAAGGCACTTTCACCCGCATGCCCGGCTCTGCCAATGCTTCCAGTTTTTCAGGAATCAAATAGTCAAATGGCCGGTCAATCGGATGGGCAGCAACATCAACAATAATTTCAGCGATCATTTTGCATTTCCCTTTCAACAATCAGCTTAAGCAATTGGCGTGCCAATTGCTGTTTCGGAAGAAGTTCGAACGTTTTTTCGAAATTCTCTTTTCCATAAATCGTCACTTTATTGGTATCAGACTCAAATCCTGCCAGTGACTCGGTCACATCGTTGGCAATGATATAATCGGCATTTTTCCGTTCAAGCTTATCTTTAGCATAATGGCTTACGTCATTCGTTTCAGCCGCAAAGCCGATCAATACCTGCTTGTCTTTTTCAGTCCCCAGATAATGGAGAATGTCTGCTGTGCGCTCGAGTTCCAGCGAAGCGTCGCCGTCCTGCTTCTTCATCTTTTGCCCGTGCAGGGTTTTCGGCCGGTAATCGGCGACTGCAGCTGTTTTTATGACAAAATCCGAATCGGCATATTCCACTTTTACCGCCTGCAGCATGTCTTCGGCGCTTTCAACGGAAATGCGTTTTACGCCTGACGGTGCCGGCAATGACACAGGACCGCTGATCAGGATGGTTTCTGCTCCAAGTTCAGCTGCTGCCTGCGCCATGGCATATCCCATTTTGCCACTCGAAAAGTTCGTCAGAAAGCGGACCGGATCGATGCGTTCCCTTGTTGGTCCTGCTGTCACCACAACTTTCTTGCCTTTCAAAAGCATTTCACGGCTGAAAAAACCATTTACCAATTCCGTAATCTTTTCAGGTTCTTCGAGACGCCCTTTGCCTACATAACCGCAGGCCAGGAAACCTTCCGACGGTTCGATAAAGCGGATGCCATCGTCATGCAGCTGCTGGATATTCCGCTTAACTGCCGGATGGTCATACATATGGACATTCATCGCCGGTGCAATCCAAATCGGGGCAGTTGCCGCCAGTAGCGTGGTTGTCACCATATCATCCCCAATGCCGTTCGCCAGCTTTCCGATGACATTGGCAGTCGCCGGAGCCACAATAACGAGGTCCGCCCAATCCGCCAGATCGATATGGGCAATGACAGAAGAATCCTTTTCATCGAACGTATCATAAAAGACATCATTCCTGGACATGACCTGGAACGTCAGCGGCTGAACAAATTGGCGCGCCGACTCCGTCATGATGACTTTCACATCCGCTCCTGCCTGAGATAGCTTACTGACAAGTGCAACCGCTTTATAAACAGCGATCCCGCCGCTCACGCACAATAAAATCCTACGATTTGCCAACAACGCAAACACCCTTTCTAAACAACAAACTCCCAAAGAACAAATTTGCTCTGGGAGTCGTAGGTTGTGATTAATGGTTAAATTTCGTCTTCATAGATAGCAGTTTCGTCCTGGCGCACTTGCGTCAAGGCACCTTCTGCAATTTCTTCAAGCGCTTTTCCTACCGGTTTAGCGGATGTGTATTTTGAAAGTTTCTCATCGCCATTTTCGTGCAGTTGGCGTGCCCGTTTGGAAGCCAGAGCCACCAAAGAGTATTTCGAATCGATACGGCTTTTTAATTTATCAACGGATGGGTATAACATCATGCATTCTCCTTTAGCATATCAAAGTATCTTTTTTCTACACGTTCACGCTTGCAGTGTTCAGCAATAATAATGGCGTTGATGCGGTCACAGGCATTTTCCACTTCATCATTTTCAACCACATAATCATAGAGATTCATCATCTCCAATTCCTGCCTTGCCGCACCTAACCGTGAAGCAATCACTTCATCGGATTCAGTTCCCCGCCCGACCAGCCGTTCTTCAAGTTCGGAAAGACTTGGCGGGGCTAAAAAGATGAACAGGCCATCCGGCACTTTGTCCCGCACCTGTGCAGCTCCCTGCACTTCGATTTCAAGGAACACATCACGCCCCGCGTCACGCATCTTATTGACGTATTCCAGCGGAGTACCGTAATAATTCCCGACAAACTCTGCATATTCAAGCAATTGACCCTGTTCGATCAATTCCTCGAATTCGCCCCTCGTCTTGAAAAAGTAATCGACTTCGTCAACTTCGCCTTCACGGGGCGACCGCGTCGTCATCGATATGGAGTATTCATAATTCGTATCGGGCTGTGAGAACAGCTCTTTTCTGACTGTGCCTTTGCCGACCCCGGAAGGCCCTGATAACACGATCAGCAGTCCGCGTTGTTTTCTCATTTCATTAACCACCTTAACCACCGCCATTACATCCGGTCTATATTCTTCGTTTTGTAACTAACTGTCTTATTATATCATAATACACACCAAAAATGATAAGATGGAACAAAACGATTTGAAAGAGGGATTTTCATGGCATTTGATGGATTATTTACAAAAGCGATGACCAGTGAACTGCAACAGCTGGTCAGCGGAAGAATTTCAAAAGTTCATCAGCCGAACAAGCTTGAACTGCTGCTCCACATCCGCTCACAAGGAAGCAACCATAAATTATTGATTTCGATTCACCCTTCGTATTCCCGGATCCATTTAAGTAAACAAGCGAACACGAACCCTTCTGAACCCCCGATGTTCTGCATGCTTCTCCGCAAGCATATCGAAGGCGGCGTCATCACAGAAATTTCCCAGCATGGAACGGACCGGCTCATCATTTTGAAAATCAAGGCAAAAAATGAAATCGGCGACGACATCGAACGGGAACTTCATGTTGAGATGATGGGCAGGCATTCGAATGTCATCCTAGTCGACTCGGAACGAATGATGATTCTCGACAGCCTCAAGCATCTGCCGCCGAGCGTCAACTCATTCCGTACAATTTTGCCGGGACAGCCTTATATCTTTCCGCCATCCCAGGACAAAGAGGATCCATTCACCAATTCGGATGCACTCATCAATCTGGATGAAAAGGAACTGGTCCAGCAGTATGCCGGATTTTCTCCGCTGACTGCGCGTGAACTGCATCACCGATTGACAACTGCAGGCGACAAGGAATCGGCCGCTAAAAAGTTTCTTGAAGATTTCAGCCAAGAAGATCCTGTCGGCTATTATGTCGAGCAGGACAGCAAAAGCTTCTTCTCAGCGACTCCTCTGGAACATTTGGAAGCCCAGGGTCTCAGCTTTCCAAACCTCGGTGAATTACTTGACCGTATGTATTATGCCAAAGCCGAGCGCGACCGCGTCAAACAGCAGGCAGGAGATCTGGAGCGCTGGCTGCAAAATGAAATTTCAAAATTGAAACTGAAATTAAAGAAATTGAAAAAAGAGCAGGACCAGGCGGAAAAACGTGACCTTCTACAATTAAACGGCGAACTGATCATGGCCAATCTCCACCGCATCCAAAAAGGCATGAAGGAAATCGAAGTGGACAATTATTATAATGAAGAAAAAGTTTTGATTCCTCTCGATCCGCGGAAGACGCCTATTGAAAACTCTCAGAAGTTTTATTCGCGTTATCAGAAAGCCAAAACCGCTTTGGTCAAGACCCAGGAACAAATCGAAAAAACCGAAGACGATATCGCTTATTTCGAAACTTTGATGTCACAGGTGCAACAAGCCGGCATTTCCGATATTGAAGAAATCCGTGAAGAGCTGGCCGAACAGGGGTATATGAAGGCGCAGAAGTCGAAGAAGAAGAAAAAGCCGACTAAACCGTCTGTCGAGCCTTATGTTTCAAGTACCGGCATTCCGATCTCAGTAGGCAAAAACAATAAGCAGAACGATTACGTCACGTTCAAAGTGGCTTCCAAATCTGATACTTGGCTCCACACGAAGGATATTCCAGGTTCACACGTCATCATCCACGATGCGGCGCCGGACGAAGAAACGATTCTTGAAGCTGCAACGATTGCTGCCTATTTCAGCAAGGCACGAGAGTCATCATCGGTACCCGTGGACTACACAGAAGTTCGGCAAGTGAAAAAGCCGAGCGGCGCAAAACCAGGATTCGTCATCTACTTCGAACAAAAAACAGTTTTCGTCACACCGGATGAAGAACTTGTCATCAAACTGAAAAAATGATTTTCGGAAACAGCCGTCAGCATTTTGGAGACGGCTGTTTCTTGTTTACATAAGAATATTATTTAGATTAAGTTGCAGGAATCTTCTGTGTTTTAAAATTCAGTATCTATGTTATTGCCCTCTTACTCGCTTAATGCTATGTTTTTAAAGGACTATAATACAAGGAGGTAAATTATATGGTGAAAATGAAAAAGATGTTCTTTGCCCCGGCACTATTTGCAGCTTCTGCGCTGGTTTTAGCTGCATGCGGCGGAGATGAAGATACTGCAACCGAAGAGAAAACTGCATGGGATGAAATTCAGGAAGAAGGCACATTGACTGTTGCAACTTCCGGAACTTTGCTGGCAACATCATTCCGCGATGCGGAATCTGATGAACTTACCGGTTTCGAAGTGGAAGTTGCGCGTGAAGTGGCCGAACGCCTCGAACTTGATATCGAATTCAAGGAAATGGGCTTTGATGAAATGCTGACAAGTGTGCAGACTGGCCAAGTCGATATCGCAGCCAATGACATCGAAATTACAGAAGACCGCGCTGAAGAGTTCACCTTCTCGACTCCTGTGAAATATTCATACGGCACAGCAGTTGTCCGTAAAGATGATCTTTCAGGAATTTCTTCGCTGGAAGATCTTGAAGGCAAAAAAGCTGCAGGTGCTTCCACTTCCATCTATATGGAAATCGCCCGCAGTTACGGCGCTGAAGAAGTCACTTATGACAACGCATCAAACGAAGTTTACTTGCGCGACGTATCAATCGGCCGCACAGACGTCATCCTTAACGACTACTATCTTTCAACTTTCGGTGTAGCTGCATTCCCGGAACTCAATATCACAATCCACCCAGACATCAAATACGCTCCATCTGAAGTTGGCCTTGTCATGAATAAAGACAACGAAGAACTGGCTGAAAACGTCAACCGCGTACTGGATGAAATGCTGGAAGACGGCACCATCACTGAAATTTCCGAGGAATTCTTCGGCGGTGCTGATGTATCGGTTAAACCTGATATTGAGGAGTAAAGAATGCGACTGCATCCGTTAAGGTCTGTAAGGCAAGAGATGGACCAAATGTAATTTGGGACGTCTCTTTGCTACGAAGCTAGCGTAGCGATTCAGGAGTATTGTAAGTCCAGGTAAACCGGCAGAGTAAACTTTCAGCCGCCTAGGCAGCGGGACTTGACTCGAGGAGTTGGCCGTTGGAGACTGGACACTTAGAAACAAGATAAATCAAACGGAGGGGTTCGATGAATGAAATTGAATGGGGATTGTTGTTCGATCCGGCTTTGGCGATCGAATCCCTCCCCTATGTGCTGGAAGGAATCTGGTATACACTACTCATTTCGGTCGTCAGCATGCTCTGCGGATTGATCATCGGATTTTTCCTGTCGCTTGCCCGGACATCTCCGATCAAGATCATGCAATATCCGGCGAGACTATACATCTCCTTCATGCGCGGCGTGCCGATACTCGTGATTTTATTTCTTCTGTATTTTGCCTTGCCGGTCATCGGCATCGAATTTACAGCAGTACAGGCAGCCTTGATTGGCTTCAGCATCAACAGTGCCGCTTATATCGCGGAAGTATTCCGGTCATCACTCGCTTCAGTCGATAAAGGCCAATGGGAATCTTCCACCGCGCTCGGGCTCACTTACTGGCAGACGATGCGGCGAATTATCCTTCCGCAATCTGTGCGGATTGCAGTGCCGCCGCTGTCCAACGTTTACCTGGATCTGATCAAAGCATCTTCTTTAGCCGCGATGATCACCGTTCCGGAAATCTTCCAAAAAGCACGTACTGTCGGAGCCCGTGAATACGATTTGCTCACGCTGCTGATACTGGTGGCATTGATCTACTGGGCAATCTGTTCCATCATGACGGTGCTGCAGAATTATCTCGAGAAGCGTTATGCGGATTATTTATAGAATAAAGAGGCGGTCGCGTGAATTAGCGGCCGTCTTTTTTATGTAGTGATAAGTTTGTTAGTGTTGAATAAAAACTGCTGGTATTGCCCTATAATTACCAATATTTTTTATGCAGTGGCGGCTGCGTGGGACATTTAAATTTTATCAGCGAGTTTCATGAGTATATCAGCGATTTTTGGAGTTTTATCGGCGATTTTTTTATGTTTATCAGCGATTTTTCAATGTTTATCAGCGATTCTTTAAATACAGCATCAAAAACACAATGGAAAAAGTTCTCTATATCCACCCCGTCAAAAAGAAAATTTTTCTGTTAAATATTGGATCCATCTCTTTAAAGAAATACCCATACTTCTTTATTTTCATTTCCTTCAATCATAAAATTCCTCTGTGCTTTATTATTTGCAGGAATTAGAAGAAGTTAAGCGAATACAATTTTAGAAACGCAAAATATTGCTGAGGAGACATATAAATGAATTGGTCAACAATACCATTTATAAGGCAAGAATGTTTTGAAGAAGCTTGGAAATCATTTCAGGAAGGCTCCCAACCAATTGGAGCTCTTATTACAGATGGAGACGGCAAAATTATTGCACGCGGAAAAAGCGCAGCCTTCAATAGATTGAAGGATAGCGTCATTTCAAACAATGAACTGGCTCACGCTGAAATAAATGCCATGCTTCAATTGGATAATAGGGTTTATACAAAAAGGAGCATATTTACTCTTTACTCCACGATGGAGCCATGCCCCTTGTGTTTTGGCGCATTTTATATGAGCGGCATCCGTAATTTGAAATTTGCGGCAAAAGATAAATGGGCGGGCAGCACAAACTTGAAAGATGCCACACCTTATATGAGTTTAAAAGCGATAAAAATAGAACAAACAATATATAGTCTGGAGCAGTTGTCCATTGTTTTAAATATTTATTTTGAGTATATGATCCACTTCGGAAAAGACACAGCAGTCACCAATAGTTGGAAAGAAGATTATCCGGCTGAAGCAAAAGTGGCTGAAAAATGGTTTGCAGAAAGAAAACTGGATTCCCCTCTTCAAATGGAGGTTTCAGAAGTTTTTGGAATGCTTCAAGAGCAATTAGATAGGCAGATAATAAATTCACCGCAGTGAAATGACTAAAAAAGTATGATCAAACGGGAAATTGCTCTTTTTAATTTCAGCTTTTGAATTGAGATACTCAGAAAGATAATCTAAATTTGAATAAAGGTTCTGGCTAAATCTCAATATTTCCCATTATTAATTTCTAAATCAAAATCTCCAAGAGCCGCTCCAATTTATCTTCGATTTTTCGGAGTTTATCGTCGATTTTTGAGTGTTTATCGTCGATTTTTAAACTTTTATCGTCGATTTTTTTAAGTTTATCGTCGATTCCTTAATTCCAGCAATATAAAACACAAAGAAAAAGCCCTCTATTTCACCGCCATGAAATAGAGAACTTTTTCTGTTAAATACTGGCTCCACACCACTTACAAAATCACCAAATTCCAACCCACTCAACAACTCTCAACCATAAAACTCATCATCACTGTCTTCGTCACTCTCCGGCATATACATGACTTCCCATAAATGTCCGTCGATGTCTTCGAAACTCCAGCCGTACATGAATTCGTTATCCATTTTATCATTGGAGGCGGAACCGCCTGCCGCCAGTGCATTTTGAACGATTTCATCAACGCCCGCCCGGCTGTCGGCAGTGATGGAAACGATTACTTCTGTACTGGCGGCTGAGTCGCATAATTCTTTTCCAGTGAAGCTTTTGAAAAATTCTTCAACCAGCAGCATTACATATATATTGCGGCCAACTATCATGCACGCAGTGTTTTTGTCCGTCATCTGTTCGTTGAATTCAAATCCGATATCACCAAAAAACTGCATGGATCTGTCCAGGTCTTTAACGGGTAAATTAATAAAAATATGATTGGATTGAATTGCCATGGTTATCTCCTTTCATTTTCCTCTGTTGCCTATAATATTCGAGGGAAAGTGAAAGTGTCCTGCAAGAGCCGGCAAATTTTACATTTCGTCCGGCGCATGGATCCCAAGCAAACGGAGGCTTTCCTTCAGCACCACAGTAACGGCGAAAACCAACGCCAATCTTCCATTCAGTTGTTCATCTTCCTCCAATACTTTCACATGGCTATAGTATTTATTGAAATCCTGCGCCAGCTCAATCGCGTACCTGGCTATGACCGATGGTTCGCTTTGCTCGAAACTTTTTAGAATCGTCTCCTGAAATGCCATCAAATCCTTGATGACTTCCCAACTGTAGCTGTCGTCCAGTCCGACAGCCGTAATCTCTTCCTCCGCCATTCCCGATTTCCGCAAAATCGAGCAGGCTCTGGCATGGGTATACTGCACATAGGGTCCCGTCGTACCTTCAAAACGCAGCATTGCTTCCAATGAAAACTCGACGTTATTCTGCCGCTCTGTCTTCAAATCATGGAAAATCACTGCACCGACGCCCACCATTTGGGCAGTTGCCGCTTTATTTGCCAGTGCCGGATTCCGCTCTTCAATGTTTTTTTCCGCTAGCTCAATCACTTCTTTTAATACCTGATCCAATAAAACCACTTTACCTTTACGTGTCGACATCTTTTTCCCGTCTTTCAATATGAATCCGAATGGAATATGTTCCATATCATCCGACCAGCCATATCCCATCTTTTTCAGCACCAGCTTCAATTGCCTGAAATGCAGCGTCTGTTCCTGCCCGACCACGTACAGCGATTTCTCAAAATGATAATTCTCTTTTCTGTATAAAGCGGCCGTCAAATCCCGTGTGCCGTAGAGCGTTGCGCCATCACTTTTCCTGATCAGAAACGGGGGAAGCCCTTCTTCGGTCAAATCCACCACTTCTGCGCCTTGAGACTCCGTAAGCAAATCCTTCGACTTCAGCAATTCAATGGTCGTAGCCATTTTATCGTTATAGAAGGCTTCACCGGCATACGAGTCGAAATCCACTTCCAGCAGTTCATAAATTTTGCTGAATTCCTTCAACGATTCATCTTTAAACCATGTCCATAATTCTTCCGCTTCCAAATCGCCATTCTCCAGTTGCCAAAACCACTTTCTGGCATCGTCTTCCAGACCGGGGGCATCCTTGGCTTCCTCGTGAAATTTGACATACAGAGCCAATAATTCCGGAATGGGATTTTCTTTTACGGCAGCTTCATCGCCCCATTTCTTATACGCGACGATCAACTTTCCGAACTGCGTACCCCAATCTCCCAGATGATTGATCCCTACAGCTTTATATCCGACCTTTTCAACGATTTTCGCCAATGAATTCCCGATGACTGTGGATCTCAGATGTCCCATCGAAAAAGGTTTGGCAATATTGGGAGATGAAAAGTCGATGGTGATATTTCTGCCTTGCCCGATATCGCTCGCGCCATACGCTGCCCTTTCTTTCAGTATCGTTTGCAAGGTCTCTTTACTGACGTCGGATTTCTTCAGGAAGCAATTCACATATGATCCTACGGCAGCTACTTTCTCGAAGACAGGATGCTTTATTCGCTTCGCCAGCTCGCCGGCAATTAGATGCGGTGACTTGCCTTGGATTTTCGCCAATGAAAAACAAGGAAACGCCAAATCACCCTGGCCATCAAATTTCGGCTTTTCGACTAAGCCCATTATGTTTTCCAAAGACAGGCTGCCAGCCAGATTCTTCACAATTTCCTCGGCAAATAACTTGTTATAATCCATCATTTCACTCCTCCAATTTTCCGGTAAAATAGAAAAATCCCGTCTCTAATGTAAATTAGAGACGGGATTCCCGCGGTACCACTCTGATTGCCCGGTAAATGGACCTGCTTAAAGCGATAACGGCGCCAGCCGACCTGCCCTACTCGAGTTCAAGCGGTTTCTCAGATATGCGGTTCGGAATACTTCGGCCACCAGGCTTCCACCATCCCCGGCTCGCTTGGACACTCCATATACCTACTCTTATCTTCCCAGAATTTAATGTATTTTTGTTATCTTACCGATTTCCATAATTTGTGTCAATGTTTGTTGAGGCTTTTTCGTATTTGAGGAGAAATGGCAGGCCCAATGAAACCAGAACAATTACAGCTGCTATCGGCAAAATAACCTCCAGTAATCCAAGATTCTGCATAATAATCGAAATATAAACCATGGGCATCAGCAGCAATAAAACCGTCAATAGCCGGGAAGCACTCGCAACTTTATGCACTGTTCCACAATTCCGGCACCGTACTGGCTGAAAAGCGAACCATGATGATTTATAAAGCTGATTCCATTTGAAAGCTTCGTTGCATTCTGCACATTTCTGCATCTTTCCGGCTCCTTTTTGCTTAAAAAAACAAATCTTTTATTCGCGTAAATTCTTGCCTCTTTGGTACATCGCCTGCATGTTTTCTTCAGGCACCAATGCGCCTCCGGTTGACCAGGCAATGTGCACAGCCTTATCTGGGTCCACTCCGCGAGCAGACAGATATTCCTCTTGGCTCAATTTAACCGGTCCAAGTAAAGACGATGCCGCAGATGGCTCGACAAAAATGTCATCACCGTCAGCCAGAATCGCCAATAGCCGGTACAATTCCTCGTCTTCAAGAGTGTAAATGCCGCTGATCAATTTTTCACTGATTGACGAAGCGAAACTCGATGGCCTGCCAACTGCAAGGCCGTCGCCTTCGGTCAAATTATCGATTCCGAAATCCTGGACGCATACTTTTTCCTTTTCTCCCGTCATCAAACCGATCAGGACGGACGGCGAATGCGTCGGTTCCACAAAGAAACAATGGACGGCATCCCCATAAATCTGCTTGAGCCCGAACGTGATGCCGCCCGGCGACCCGCCAACACCGCATGGTAAATAAACGATCAGAGGATGTTCCGCATCAATAGTTATACCCAGATCATCTATTTGTTTTTTCAGCCGGAAAGCTGCAGTGCTGTAGCCAAGGAACAGATGCTTCGAGTTTTCATCATCGACAAAATATGCCATCGGGTTCTCTTTTGTCTGTTGGCGGCCCTCTAAGATGGCTTCGCCGAAATCGCCTTCGAATTCATGGACGATGGCGCCTTTAGCCCGCAGCAAGTCCTTCTTCCACGCTTTCGCATCAGCCGACATATAAACTGAAACGGAAAAACCGAGCTCTGCACTGATAATGCCGATGCTGAGTCCTAAATTGCCTGTAGAACCTACGCCGATTGAATATCGGCTGAAGAAATCCTTAAATTCCTTGGATGCAAACTTGCTGTAATCACCACCATCAGTAATCATGCCATTGTCCAGCGCCAATTGCTCGGCGTGATGAAGCACTTCATAAAAGCCGCCGCGCGCTTTGATTGACCCTGCGACTGCGAGTTCATTGTCACATTTCAGGAACAGTCTGCCGGGAATTTTTGTGCTGTAAGTGGTTTCTATAATATTTTTAGTAGAGGAAATTTCTTTCAATGGTGACTCGATGATTCCTCCAGCTTCTGCCGTTTCAGGAAACGCTGTTGCCAAAAAAGGCGCAAACCGCTGCCACAGCTCCTCCGCTCCCTGCATATCCTCTTTCGTTACGGCCAGTTGCCTGAGATCCGAACTCTTTCTATCATTCGGATTCAGCCATAACACCGGCCGAAAATCCATCACATCGGATAATAAAGGGTACTTCTGCTGCCAATCGTTGAGTTGCTGTTGCGTAACTGCCATTGGAATCATCCTTTCTGCTGAGTGACTGCTTCTCTCCTCATCATACATGAAAATATTGCTGATTTCATTTTCTGTTCTGAATGCATTTTGGGGAATCCATATTTAGATTTACAATGCAGTTTGCCTCATCTTTAACTCTCTGTATAGTTCGGCATTTCCCGATGCCCTTATCCCACTCCTTAAAACCCATGTATCCTCCAAGCCGATTCGCACTCCGTAATTTTTGGCCAGAGCATTATCAATTACCGCCCACGTATTTATCCCTTCTCCGTGATGCACCTGCTCCACTGAATGATTATGTTCGGCTATAAATGCGCTGACCTGATTAGCTTGTCGAATTGCTTCCTCTGTTTCTTCGAAGAACATCTCAATTAACACTCGTTCGCAAAATTGATCCAGATTATGCTCCACAAAAATTTTGGCGTCGGTGAGACTCCATATCCCCGCTTCCGGTTTTATCCCTTTATTCTTCAGCAAATTCCAAAGTTCGATGCTTCCCGGCTCTGAGAGATTCACTGAAATATAATCCGGTTGGAATTCCCAGTCCCTGACATTCTGGTATCGCCTCTCCGGAGTCATCCCGTTGAACAAATTGGAACTTAAGCCGATTTTTATATCCGGAAAGCGTCGCTTCAAAATCTGCAGTTGCGGAGCAAGGATACGGTTGTCGAATGTCTCCATTCCCTCGTTGTCCCTTAAATGCACATGAAAATGCTCCACTCCAAGCTTTCTCAGTGCATGAATGTCAACTATTATCTCATCGAGCGTAACGGGGATTCCAGCATGCTCCCGTTTGGTCCGTCCTCCGTTCAAACAAACTTTAATGACCACGCTTAAACACCCCTTTTATATAAATGAAGAACCGGAGTCAGCCAAGAAATCGAAACAATACGAAATACATTCTATAAATATTCTTCGATTTCCTTCCTGACATTACTCGCAAAGCGAAGATTAATGGTTAATCACAAATTCATCATTCAAAAATTTACACAATAATTAACAACCCATATAAATAATATGTAAGTTCAAAAAAACCAGAAACTTAATTGCTAAGTTTCCGGTTCACTAGTTAATCATTTATTAATATCATTAAATTATAAAATACAACAAGACGGCCCCGATAAAACTAGGTAAAGCGATCAGTAATATAGTGTTCGATGCATTAATCGTGTTATCTAATTTTATAACGGCTAAATTTCCCAGCACTGGCGCAGAAGAGCTGATGAAACCTGTTTTTAAGAAGCCTCCTATTAAGATGCCGACGAGCCCTATTATTCCGGTCACATTCATAGCAATTTCCAGATTATTTTGCAGCATGAATAATCCGGTTATCAAAACAAAAATTGCGATCCCCAGTATAATTCTTTTCATAAAAGAGCCTCCTATCCTAACCTATTCCCTTACAATTATCTTTATCTAATAGTTTAGCTTAAATAACTTGCATACTACTCAGGTTTACTTGGTCAGGCTACTGCAATTAAGTTCCCTGCATTTAAGTTGCCATACCCTAAATCCCCCACATTCCTCTAGGGCAGAACTTTTTCTGGCAGTGCTTGTTTTGCTGGTTTTTCGGGCCAGTTCACCAGGAAAATGCCTGAGAAAATTAGCGCCCCTCCGATTGCCAGTGACCACCCCACTTGTTCATCCAGCAACAACCAGCCTGATATTACACCAAAAAATGGGGCAAGAAACAAAAATGCACTGACTTTTCCCGGATGTTCTTTTTTCAGCAAGAAGAACCAGATGGCAAATTGAACGATGGATGCGGGAATCGAAAGCCATAACAGGATGGATATTGAAGTCGCATTAATCACCAGCAGAGGATCTTCCAGCAATGCACTGCCTGCCAGCAAAATCAAACCGCCGAATAGCATCTGATAAGCCGTTAATACCCACGTATCGAATAATACGCCCCATTTCTTAATCAGCAATGTGCCGATCGCCCACGATATCGCACTGACAAATCCCAGAAGAGTTCCTATCTCCAGATTCAAATGGCTTCCCATCGTAATAAAAACACCTGCAAAGCCAATCAGAACTCCTCCCCATTGAATCAGCCGGTAATGGATACCCATTAGGAATGTGCCGAAAATGACCACAAGCAAAGGGTTTGTAAACGTCAAAATTGCAGATTCACCCGCAGTAATTGTACGCAAACTCAGGAAGATAGCCCCCATAACTCCCGCTGTCTGTACAGCCCCTATTGTGGCCATCCGAAGCCAGTCCGCTAAACTCTTTGGATGTGTTCTTTTAAACAATAAGATAAAAGCTGCCATTAAAATTCCAGCCAAAGTAAAACGCAGACCAACAAGCAACAAAGGGGAAAAATAGGACAAACCAATTTTTCCTACTGCAAAGGAAGACCCCATTAAACTTGTCGTTGTTACGATGAGAAATACAAAAATTAATTTATTTTTCAAATTGGCGTCCTCCTTTCTTCTTAATATAATGCAGCTGCTTTATGGCTTTTTGGGAGATAACAATTTTTGTTATAGGCATTTGGAATATCGTATTCCAGGCTACCCTTAAAGAGTTGGAATTTATGTAACTTAAAATTACTCAATAAATACTGAACGGTAAAATATATGGTGGATTTATTATAGTATAAATCTTATAAACCTCTCTAACACTACAAAAAGCAGTGCTGAAAATTGAATGAGAATTCGTTTAATTAATTGAAGCAGGAGAAGGACTGGCATAGAAAAATCCTGAATCAGGAGAATCTACTGTGACTTTTGCATAGGCTATAGGCAGAACTTGCTTGCACAGAAAAAGGAAGAGTAGTGGAAATTAGGCTGCACTACTCTTCCTATATATTCTCTGTTGAAATATTAACGACTTCAAATCAATTAGAATTGACTATTTAATCTAAAATATTTTTTATCATTTTTTATATTATACAACTTTAAACCAAAAGCATTAAACGGATTACTTCACCGCCTATTTCCTTAAGAACACATATTACACTATTTCCACATTCAATATGTGCTTACTGAATAAAGTTTTGATACTAGTTGGATCTTATTTTAATATCGACTTCAGCTTTTATAATATTCTTTCACGGAATGGGAGCTGCACTTTAGAATTTTAATCAACGTTTTTACTTAAATGAGAATATCTGCAAACCCCCCATTTTCCAAATAGTTGAAACTATCAGTATCCTTTAACGTATACACTTAAGTAGACATTTATATTTTCATCCATTTCATCTATTATTCCTCTTTAATTCTGCAATAAAAATTCATAACTAAAGGGAGAAAAAAAGATGAAGCAAGCAATTATTTTCACTTTAACTTTCCTGGTGCTTGGAATCTTAAATTCATTGATCTCGATCCTGTTCGACTTGAATTTCGGCGATGTCTCCATTCCGTTAGGCGTGGTCTGTGTTGGTTTTGCCCATAGTTTCACAGGAGGAACCAGTCCTTATATGCGGCAATCAGATATGGAAACGCGGGGCGAA
The DNA here is from genome assembly GCF_003668635.1 of Planomicrobium sp. Y74. Classification (GTDB taxonomy): domain Bacteria; phylum Bacillota; class Bacilli; order Bacillales_A; family Planococcaceae; genus Planococcus. The sequence continues at coordinate 309,211 of NZ_RCWH01000001.1, forward strand.
ACCGGCATTCGAATGCCATTCATGAATAAAGCAGCACGCACTTCATTTATCTTTTTCGGTTCTCTTGCTTACTTTCTGTTTGCACTCATTTTGACGCTCTTTTTTTACAGGGAATATTTCATAGGATAATCACAGCTGTTTAAAAAACATTTACCGAAAGGAGGGCTTTGCTTGAAAAATCTCTTACTTCTGCCATTGAAGTACTTGCTTGGTTTACTCGGAATCCTGTTGATCAGCTGTGCCCCTATTCTTTTTACACCTGGTCAATTATTCGACTTCCGGCTCTTTTTCCTGACGTGCTGGCAAGTGCTGAAAGAATTGTTGAATCCTGCAGCTTGGCAGCTCAATTACCGCGTCCCGGGCACATTCGATACAATTGACGTGTCATTTTACGACTATTTTACCGGTCCTTATCTATATTCGATGCCAATTTTGATAGCTTCGCTTCTTCTTGCACTTTTGCTGTCATATATCCTGGCCGTCATGGCTATGCTGTCGAAAGGACACGCAAAACCACTCTTTCTGCAAACTACAAAAGTGTTGGAGTCGTTCCCGGATTTTTCATACATATTCCTGATTCAAATCGCGGTTGTCCAATTCTACACGGTAACCGGCTTACTAGTTCTTAATTTCTACAGCTTAGGAGATGCGCTGGTCTACTTGGCTCCGATCCTTTGCTTGTCGGTGTTGCCTACCCTATTGTTTTTCAAGCTCTTTATTTTGCTGTTTGAGGCTGAATGGAAAAGACCATATGTTGACCTGGCTAAAGCCAAGGGATTAGGCAATGCAGAGATATTACTGAAACATTGCACATCCAATGTTTTAAAGAGCTTGTTCTTTCAATCCAAATCCATTGTATGGCTCACCATCTCCTCTTTGCTCATCATTGAGCACCTGTTTGGGATAAACGGAATCCTTTACTATCTAAGAAGCGATTTTTCACCAATAGGAATCACATTTATACTCGTGACTGTTTTTACTCCGTTCTTTCTATTTTATAGTCTTGCTGAACTTTTGATTAATAAAGAAGGAACCGAAAGAAATGCTATATTCGGTAAGTTTAATTTAGCCTTTTTGGATGTTACTCAGCTGCGTTCTCTCATTTCCAGGCTTTTCAGGAAAAAAGAGGTTTCGAATCCAATACGAAGATTCCTATCTTTTTTCGATAAACGCTTGAAAATCACTATTCCTTTTTTAATTGTTCTGGGACTCTTTTCTATCAGTGTCGGCTACTATCTCTTTTTCGATGACCAGGTTGGGCAAACGCAGTACTTATATGCAGATGATGGGGGCTTGCTGAGCGGTGCACCGCATCCTCCTTCTTCCGAACTTCCATTCGGTACGGATCCTTATGGTTATTCGATTTTTCAGCAATTGCTTGTGGGCATCAAATACACCATTGCTATTACGCTCATTATTGCAACGGTCCGCGTTGTTGCAGGTTATGTATTCGGCTTCATCTATGTCTTTTATTTGAACAATAAATTCAGAAAAGCCGTGACGTCAATAGCCGATGGAATGCATTTTCTGCCATTAAGTCTGCTGGTCTATGTACTGCTCGTGCCGATACTCATCGGCCATGGTGAATGGACCACCACTTTAACCGAGCGTCTCGCTATCCAAGTACTGATTATGGCATTAATTGTGCTGCCGATTACTATGAGTTCGATCGGCAATGAAATGAACGAAACGCTGAAGAAAGATTATGTGCAGAGTTCAGTCCTGATGGGAGGTTCTCTGATATGGATTTTGGTTAAGCACATCAATCCACAGCTGTGGCCAAAGCTTGTGCTGAACTGGACACAGCATGTCGTGCAGGTGCTTCAAATATTTATACATTTGGGTATTTTATCGATTTTCGTTGGCGGTGCAAATGCTCAAGCAGATTCTCCACGGCTCATTCCGGAAATATATGAGTTATCCGGTATGATTGCTATTTCCAGAGAGGCGTTTCTGACACAGCAGTTCTGGATGATCCTCCCACCAATTTTTGTCTTCATGCTGCTGATATATTGCTTCAACACAATGGCCGAAGGAATGGCAGAGAACAAGCCGGTTCCTTCAGTCAGTAAAAATGAGGAAGTTAAAAGTACTCAAGAGTCGACTGACTTGGAATCTTCAAATTTCGCCAGATTAACGGAAAGGAATCAATTAGGATAGTCTTTATGTTTGAAGGAGGGACAGCTAAGATCAGCTGCCCCTCCTTCATTTATGTCTTCTAAAATTTTTCCTGTCTTCTATTAGTCACCAACCCGATTCCACTTCTTCGGATAGCTCAGTTGCAGAAATGAGAATGAATATTCCGAGCACGATTGTCAATATGGCGACGGTAAAGAAAGGAACAGCAGCTAATTCAAATTCTCTCCATGCCAGAAATGTAATGATCATATACCCCATTGTAATAAAACCCTGTAACTGTTTTGTTTTTCTGGAGACATACTGAACTTCCTTACAGTTCGGGCATGCAGTCCCTAGATTATGCTCCCCATGGGCTTTAAGTGTTTTTTTCAAATTCCATTTCTGGTTACAGTTTGGACAATGCGGCATTCCTTCGCCTCCTGTAATTAGACAGAATAATCAATCATTATTTTAATTGTAACCTTCTTCAATTCGAAAACCAACAGAATAAGGCTGATTGTATTCTATAAAGCATAGAATTTCTAAGCACTGATAATAGCAGGAATGGTACTCAATCAACTACTACCGAGAAAGCATAGTTGCCGTCCCCTTCTTTCCAAAGTGCCTTTATATGATAAACATAGATGCCTTTTTCTTGCGGCGTTGAGATGGATTCATTTATAAGTTCGATTTCTTTGATATTATTTTCATCAATCCATTGCTCGATTACCAATGTTCCAGAAAGAGGTTCCTTGCGAAAATCAATTCCGATTTTTTCTTGTGGAGAAACCAAAGTGGAATTATGTTCTTTTGCCATATCTAAAGGAGTCGTATGAATGAAATCCACACATTGAGAGATTATGATTCCATGCCAGCAATATGATCCTTGTGTAGTCGGAATCTCTTTTCCATTCACTGTTACTTCTGGAGTAGGTGGTTCCATTCGAAAGGGTTCAATAATTAAAATGGCTAAAATCAATACTGCAAAAATAATTAGTTTGGGAAATTTATTCATTGTGCTTCTCCCCCCTTTACTTTCATTAGACAGGCTTGGTAACAAGAAGTTACATGATTTAGGATATAAGTTGAATTTGTATTTGTTAATTGCCAAAGTAAATGTAATAGAGAAGGAAAATCTAGAACGAAATAATCGATATGCATGGACCTTTTTTCAACTACCATTCCAAAATACTGATATCTTCCGGAAGTGTTCTTATAAAAAACTCTTTTTGGGCAACGTTTAAGCCGCTCCCCGTAAACTCAGTTCCATAATGCTCAGAGGAAAACAAAACAGTTCCTTTGCGGTAGAGAAAGACTGAAAACCATTTTAACTGTCCAGCAGCATTCAACGGATTGGTAAGGAGAAAATCCTTAACAATTTCAGTCAGCTCTCCTTTCACGATTAGAACTTTTCCTTCTTTTCGGCTTTCAACGCTACTTAGTTCATGGATAATTTCATCAACCACAGTTTGCTCGTCTTCCCAGCAGTGGATTTCGAAAGCATCCATTCCACTGAGGAAATACTCGATAAGCGGACTCCAAAACAAGTAGTCTTCAGCGTAACGCATACCAATATCTGACTCACTATAAGTGGTAATCTCAAAGTGCATATTGTATGTAGGCATCGGACTTCTCCTTCATAATGTGATGGACCTGATTCTTGCAACAGAATGTACTAAAAGATTTATTCCAATGCAGGTCCAGTGATTCCGGCAACAATTATTAACAATGAAACAGAAGCAATCAGGATCGGTCTCATTGTTGCTGCATCATCTTTCACTAATGAAGTGATTGCATAAACTAATGAAAAAATAAAAACAAATGGCCATATAAACCATGTTCAATAATAGAAAATAGCGATGTTTTGCAATAAACCGATTAACATGTAATCCCCCTAACTCCCTCTGTATTTCTATAATCACTAAAACTTTTCTAAGTATTAATTTCCGAATATTTTTTATAGCAATCTTCTTTTGAACATTGTATGTATAAAACTTTATGGCAACTGTTTATAAAATATTTAAATGCTGCTTTATTAAGTACAAATGATGCTCATGCAAAAGATTCTTTTCCAACTCATTGTAATCAACCCAGCACATTACTTCTTTTTCAACTGGTTCAGCTACCTTCTCCAATAGTTCAGCTGCGTATAAAAATCCGATATTGTGCTGAGAATCATTAGGATATTTTGATGAAACCCAATGTCTTTCAGCTTTGCCTATGCTCTTAACGATTTGAATTTCATGGCCTGTTTCTTCTATACTCTCTCTTAGTAAGGCACTTTCAGGAGATTCACCTTCATCAATCCCACCTCCTACTAAAAATAAAAGACCATCCAAATCTTTGACACATAAAAATTGCTGTTGATCATTCTGAATAACAGCATATGCTCCAGTTCTCTTCCAATAATTCAATTTAATATCACGTTCACCAAATGTCTTCATTGTCCGCCTCCTGTTTTAAATACCTGCTATAAGATTTCTAAAAAACTCCTAGAAACTTACTGGCAATATTCCTCTATAAACTTAAAGATCAGAAAACCTAAAGTTACTCCCTGTCGCATAATAAACCAAGTGATCGGTCCACTTCTCGTCTTCAAAAAGGAATCCTTCCCTCTTGCACTCAAATTTCATTCCAGCACTCTCTGCCAATTTCGTTGAAGGGAAATTATCCAAGTTGATGTGTGCTTCGATGCGGTGAAATCCTAGACCTTCAAAAGCCATATACAACGCTTTTTTCACCGCTTCTTTGCCGTAGCCTTTGTTCCAAAACTGATTATGGATCGTGTATCCAATCCTTCCCCATTGAAATTCATTTCTGGCCAATGTCGAAAAATCAACCATCCCTATGTGCTTTCCATCCCCTTTTCGGAAAACACCGAACACGTGAGCAATTTCATTTCCTGCTAATTCCTGGTGTTTGCGTACTAGTTCTTCAAACCATTCCTCCGTACATTCCTCCAAGTCCAATTTACCTGGATCATGCTTATGCTGAGATTCCAAACGCCCGGAAAATCCGCTCAACCATCCCGCATAATCCTGTTTCTTTAATGGCCTGATAATCAGTCTCTCTGTTTCTCCTGTTAAATCAAATATCTCTGTATTTAAAATCAATAAAGCATCTCCTCGATAGGCTTATAATATTCTCTCTTTAATATTAACAATAAATCCCAGCAGGATATAGCTTTTCTTACGAAACTTCTTCTTTCTGTCCCTTCTTCTAATGCTATAATTAAGTACTTCTCAGATGTCATCCGCTTTAAAAATTCCCATGTATTAATCCATAAATTAGTTATTAGAGGAGGATGAGTATGAAGCTGTTTTCAAAGTTCGCTTTTTGGCTTCCGTTTCTCAGCATTTTGTTGATATTGTTTGAACTGGTTGCACAGCCGGCGAAATCGCTTGTTTTCACAGCGATAGATCCTTTATTCGGCTATATTCAATCCTTCTTGCCAGAAGCTATGAACTCGCTCATCTTTCTCATGATCCTCCATTTTCTTTTAGCGTTGCTTTATGGATTGGCCATCGATGCCTTAATCAAAAAATTTAAAGACACTCCCCAAATCGACTAGTTCATACAACCGCAGAGTTCATAACACCTTTCTCAAAAAAGAAAAGGAGAGAAGCTGTGCTGAACCCAGCTTCTTCTCTACCTGTCGATTTGTACAACTTCCAATACTTCATACTTATGTATAATGTTGTTACTATAAACAATATAAATAATACTACTAAAATTCATAGCTATTGTTTTAAATAATCTTCTTGGAGAATCCCCCAAACCGCACAGTCCTTATATTGATTCTTTGAATTCCGTATCATGTCCCTAATGATGCCTTCTTGCTGCATTCCAACTTTGCTCATGATTCTTCCTGAAGCAGGATTATCGGTATTATGGGCTGCAGAAATTTTATGAATGTTCATTTGGCTAAAACCAAAATCCACTACCGCTCTCAAAGCTTCAGTACCGTATCCTTGGTTCCACCAGCGATACCCCAATGAATAACTCACTTCACAATTTCCTGTGGAATTGTCGAAGTCATATAAATCAATTTCGCCAATTAATTCCTTAGTGCTTTTCAATTCAATTCCCCAATAACAGAAATCATTTTTATAATATCCTTTGATAATCCTTGCTAGTCTCTCAGAAGTTTCTGACATAGACTTATGAGCTGCACTGACTCTATTATCAGTAACACGTTCATCTGAAAGCCAGTGGTCAAAGATACTTTGTGTATCTTCATGATCCATTTTCCTCAAAATTAAACGATCGGTTTCTATTTTTAATGTTCCTGCATAGGTTATCAATTCTTCAACTCCTTAAAACCTTAGTTTTTAACGATAAATAATCTTCCCTTATTAGAAAAGATTCCTTTCAAGGGGAAGGCATGACGGGCTACGAGAATTACACTTATAAATGCGGATAAAACTTTCACTCAATAACCTAAGTTTTAATTTCCTTAGTTTAATAACTGAATATTCACAAGTATACTATATATTTGTTGAGAGCCATTTTTAATCCGAGCTTTAATTACTTCAAAATTCATTTATGTTCGATTAAAAAAACTTTACAGAACTCATTATTGTTTAGACGCTTTGTTTATATATAGATTCAATATACTTTAAAATTACACGGAGGTTACAAACAATCAGATCTACCGTAGCTTAATAGTTGGAGGGATTAAAAATGAAGCAAAGCATCGACCTTAAATTAGAACATTTTTCAGATAAGTATATGGCCATATTAAATACTTTTGTACTTTCTAAAGACCAAATACAATTCACTGCTTTGCCGACCAATTTTATAGAAGTAACAGAAGGACAGCATCGGATTGTGATACTCCGTGATATGGACCCAGTAGGATTCTTTCTATTGAACTCAACAGACAGAGTAAAAGACTATTCGAACAATCCAAAAGCCATGCTGCTGACTTCGCTATCAATTAACCAAAAGGAACAAGGAAAAGGCTATGCAAAAAAAGCGATGTTACTGGTAAACAAATTCGTTCAGGAAGAATTTCCAAACTGTAATGAAGTCGTATTGGCTGTTAACCATAAAAATACAGCCGCTCAACAGCTATATTTAAAAACCGGTTTCCGAGATACAGGAAAAAGGAAAATGGGACCCATTGGTGAACAGTGGATTATGAATTCAGATCTCGAAGAAAATTAACACGTTTTAACTTTTTAAATTAGCAGAAGATATTTTCAGATTATTAAAATTCAAGTGGACGAGTAATTTTCTTTAATAAAGTGGGGAAAAATAATGAGAATAGCAACCTTTAATATTTGGAATAAGCAAACTATGTGGACAGAAAGATTAACGGCTATCTGCGAAGAAGTAAAAAAAGTGAATCCCGATATTATTGCTTTACAGGAAGTAAAGTCTTTTATTGACGAAGAAGGAAGTTTAAGCGTTGCACACTATATTGCCGCGAACACAGGTTACCCATTCTGTATTTTTAAAGAATATCCTGATTCACCGGATGAAGGCCTGGCTTTTCTAAGTAAAACTCCCGTTTCTGATACAGATGCAATTTGGTACAAAGAGACAAAGGAATCAAATTACTGCGCTATTAGAATTACTTTTACATACAACAATTATGTTTATGGAATCACTAATGTCCATTTGAATTGGAAGTCACCTGAAATAAGAGAAGAGCAAGTCATCTCTGTAAACACGTGGATTGCCGAAAATGCCAAACCATATGAAATTCTTTGCGGGGATTTTAATGATGAACCTGACTCGAACATACATAGATATCTAAGAAATAGTATGTGGTTGGATACAGCAATTCTTAATGAGAAGAAAAATAAGATTAAAGCTCAAGCTACATTGGATTATGATAATAATCCCCATTTGAAAGATATGAGGAATTTAACGACACAGTTGAGATATGATTGGGTTTTAATGAAAAAACGCGAAAGTTTAAATCTGCCATCCTTAAATAGTGTAGAAGTGTTCGGAAATTTGCCAGTAACAAAAGCACGCATACTGCCTAGTGACCACTATGGTGTTGTTATCGATATTACTTAGTTTATGGAAGTTCAGATTAACTATGCCTTAGACTATCCTCCATCAATTAACTCAGTTTCGAACTGTTCCCACGAAGAAAAAAACTTAGCTCTCCCAATGCTGTTCTCCCATTCGCACTTCTTGAAGGGAACTACTTGGGATACAGTATGATTTAATGTAAACACCATCCAGAAGAGTCAATGATTTATGGGCTGCATTTTGGAGATAGCCAACCCTATATTTCCGCCGATAGGTGGCGAACAAAATGGACTTCAGGAATATTAAGGTACACCAATGCTGCCGTAGCCCACTTTGATAATGACAAAAGTATGGCTTTGAAACAAAAGGAAGAAAAGAAGCTGAATTTCCCACTTCTTTTCTTGTTATTATGTTAGACTCAATTTCCTTAAAGCTTGATATACTCGATCCTCAACTGTTCCTTGTACCAATCCTGTTTTTGAGGCTATCTCTTTATCCGTATTCCCTTGAATGAACTTCATCACTAAAACATCGCGGTCTAATACGCCTAATTCACTCATCAGTCTTAATAGCTTGTAACGCTTTTCCTTCGTCAGCAACTCCTCTTCGATAGACAGAGTGCTGCTTGTTTGTAAATTATCCTTATTCATTTTCAAGCTGCACCTGCCTTTTCATTTTAAACAAATATGTTCCTTATACTGATTAAGAGATCTCTGGTGACACCGCACACCGCTACCCGAACAATATCCAAAGCATCATTGCTTCACATATATTTCATGCATGTATATTTCGAAATCCTCGTGTTTTTCAGATGAATTTCCCAATGTAATTTGACCTTGAAAGAGCAGCTTTCCTGTCTGTATGTCTACAACTGCAACCTCTCCATTGGAATTTGAATCGATTTGACGGCTGACTGCATAAAGTCTATCTTCTTTAACGCTTATCATTAGAGACTCGGGATGGTCATTCTCTGTTGTCGAATGGAGTTGGATTTTAAAATCTTTCTCAACCTGACTTGCCCCTAAACGATACGGAGTTATTACCAGTTCCTGTCCTTCAACTCTTGTGAAATAGATAGTTGAATCTTTAACGAAGCTAAGTTGGTTTTCCTCAAAATTCAAATTTGGAACATTAATTGTTTCAATTTCTTTTGTTGCAAGATTATAAGCAACTATTTCTTTCTTTGAGTCTGTTACTCTAGTGGATTCTGTATCCTCCATCACTGTATCTTCTGTTTTCACCATAATTATTTGTTCAGTCGCCGCTGTCGGGCTGCCTTCCACCAACTGTATATGGGTATGTAAGTTTGCTTTAAACGGAGTAATTTCCACTAGAGCTTCATGGTTCGTTAGTTTTTTACTAACTCTATCAATCTCATAGACATGCTTTTCATCATTATAGTCATCGTTTTTTATCAGCATGTTTCGAGTAATGAGATAGATCTTATCCTCCAGCATTTGCACGTCTTCAAGAAAAACATGATCCAGCCCTTCTTCCGCTGGCACTTTCAGCGTGAAGGAGTTCACTTCATCATCTGCTTTGTTCAACACTGCTATTTCAAAATTGAACTTATTCGATCCAAACGAACTGATTTTTTGATCAATATTTGCATAAGCAAGAAACTGATTGTCTTCAAAATATTGGTTTGCCGCTAAATTCTTCCCTCTCATGAAGCTGCGATTTGCTTCTTTTAATTCCTTGATTACAGTTGGATAATATCCTGTCACCCGATCTAATAAAGACGGACTGTTATATGAAGAACCTTGTGCTGTTATTTTTAAATCAGTTCCTAAATAATTCATAGATGAAAGAGTTCTATAAGCTCCCTCAATAATCAATGATTCCATTTCCTGCGCATTTCCATTTACTGTTTGGACAGTTAGCTCCGGGTAGTTTTCAGCTGATATAGCAGAATTCACATAGAAAGTACCGATGCTAAGGATAATACCGGTGACGACTGCAATAGATTTCCAGTATTTCTTCATTATATTCCCTCCCTTATATCGTGATCTTTTTCATTAATAAGAATCTGCTGAACCAAATTGATGCTGTGAGAACGATCAAACCCATAATGATTTCAAGGATTAATAATTCTATTGGATAGAAAAAGCCGTGTAATACAAACTCTTGTAAAAACAGTGGCAATAACCATACCGCTATTGCAAGGACACTGTAGGAAACTCCTGCCATAATGCCTTTCCATCCGAAAGATCTTTCTAAAATAATCGATGTGAACAGAATGGAAACAACCAAAAATCCAGAACCATAATACAAGAAAAATTCACCGATACTGCTGCCGATAATAATACTTAATTCTGGCCAGCTGGCCAGCAAATCGTTCACAGTCAAATCATGACGGAATTCGTCTGGCACCATGGCTTTCATAACCGACATTTCGATTGGAATCAAGAATAGTTGAAAAGCGACCAGACCAATTATCATCATTAAGATTGTAGTAATCTTGGCATAAAATATATTCAACCTGCTTGTTGGAAGCATTAACAACCGGTAAGCAAAGGTGTTTTTCCCAATCCAATCCCTGTACCAAATAAGGAAAATATAGAAACCGATTCCAGCAGCGCAGATTGCGATTGGCGCAATAAACCATATACTTCTAGCTATGTCTATGAAACTCAGTTGACCGACTTGTTCCAGAAACTGGGCTTTGGACATCATTGCTTCAAAAACATTCTCGTTTATTATATTTAGATACTGCCTGGATTTCACAATTACTCCGATCATCTGCATAACGAATGTGATTCCCAGTAAAACTGCAAACAGTTTTGCAATACGGTTAAATTCAAAATTAACGAGTTTCAAATAATTTTTCATTATTGGTACACCTCTCTCATCACATCAATGACAGACTTCCCTTCGTTTTCACGAGCTTCTTCCGCGCTGAATTCCTTTGTGACCAATCCATCATCCAGCAGGACAACCTTATCGATTAAATGTTCAATATCTCCCACCTCGTGGGTTGTAATGATAACAGCGCGATTTTCAATCAAATGACTCGTGAAAACATTTGTTATCTCTTCTCTGCTGAACATATCGATGCCTGAAAAGGGTTCGTCCATTAATACATAATCCACATCAAGTGCCAAACCAAGCAATAGATTAACCTTTGCAGCATTTCCTTTAGACAAACTTGAGATCCGGTCCTTCCTATTCAATCTAAAGAAACCTAATAACTCATTGGCACGTTCCTGGTTCCAGTATGTATAAAAATCATTCATAAACTCCATAGCTTCTGCTATTGTCATTTTGGGAAGCATTGTAATGGTGTCAGGAATAAAAGTTATTTTTTCGAGTGCCGTTTTATCCAATGGTGACCCATCTATTAAAATCTTTCCTTTATTGATAGGCGTTAGAGCCATAATGGCATTTAAAACCGTTGTCTTTCCGACTCCATTCATACCAATTAAACAAGTGATTTCCCCTTTTTTCGCTGTAAAAGAAATGCCTTTCAATATTTTTTTTCGCCCATAACTCTTTTCAACCTCAATCACTTCAATCATGCTTTTACCTCCTCATCGTCCTGAACTATATACTTTGCCCTGACTAATTCAAGCAATTCCTCAACAGGCACATTAATGGAACGAACAGATAAAACAAAATTATCGACAGCTTCAACGATCAACTCATCTCTCACTTTGCCTAACGCATTTATATCTGTAGTAATTTTGCTGGGATGATTGCGTTCTGTATAAATCAACCCTTGCTGCTCCATTTCTTTATAAGCCCGTTGTACGGTGTTTGGATTCACTTTCATCCTATGAGCCAACTCGCGTCTGGATGGTACTTCTTCTCCCGGCTGCAATTCACCAATTGCAATTTTCTCTTTAAAGTAGCGGATGATCTGTAAATATACTGGATCACGATTATTATTCCTATCCATCGAAACAACTCCTATACATCTTTTGATGTAAATGTGTATGTATTAAGTAGTTCATACACTCTATGATGATTATATGGTTAATACACAAAAATTGTCAATTCAATTTTCAATATTTTTCTAAAAGTTGTAATAAATAATATCCACTGGAAAAATCAGGAGAAGACATATAGTATAAACAAAAGCAGATAATTCAATCTAGTGGAAATAAATCTCTGCTTATCTTTGATTATCAATACTTGAAGGTTGGTGGTTACAATAAAAACGATTATTTTTGATTTTGACGGCACATTGGCAAATACATTGCCGGTCTGCGACTATGCTTTCCAACATGTTTTTAGGGAATTCGACCATCGCGAACTTTCTTCCACAGAAATCCGCTCCATGTTTGGCCCATCGGAAACCGGAATCATCCGGAAGAACCTGCTGCATGACGATACAGAAGAAGCCATTGAACTGTATTATGCGAAATATCTGGAACAACATACCCAATTAGTCGGGCACAACCACGAGATTCATGAGTTGCTGCTGTACTTAAAAGAGCAAGGACTCAAACTGGGGATTGTCACCGGAAAAGCCAGAAGAAGCCTGGATATCTCATTAAAAGCCCTTCAAATGGAGCATTTCTTCGATGCCATCATAACTGGGGATGATGTGAAACATCCGAAACCAGATCCAGAAGGTGTGTTTAAGGTCTTAGCTTTATTGGATGCTAGCCCTCAGGAAGCCATGTTCGTTGGAGACAGCGATGCCGATATACAAGCCGGAATCCAAGCAGGTGTTTTTACAGTCGGTGTGCATTGGCTGCCTGACTATCAAACCTTAGCATTTGCAGCTGCTCCAAATTCTTCTTATAAAACAGTTTCCGATTTTTTGATGGCATTGCAGACTGAGGTAAAACATGAGTCTTAAATGGTTGGACTGGGCCAAGCGAATTCAATCACTTTCCCAATCCGGACTGACGTTTTCTAAAGATGCTTTTGATCTGGAACGTTTTGAAGAACTGCGGAAAATCAGTGTGGAAATTATGGAAGAACATACAGGCACTGAAATGCAAAAAATCAAAGAGTTATTCGCAAATGAAAAAGGTTACCAGACGCCTAAAATGGATGTACGAGGGGCGGTATTCCAGAGAGGGAAAATCTTGATGGTTTGTGAAAATAGCGATAATAACTGGTCCTTGCCCGGAGGGTTTTGTGACATCGGCCTGTCTCCTGGTGAAAATATCGCCAAAGAAATCCAAGAAGAATCCGGCTATGTTGTTGTTCCAACAAAAGTACTTGCCCTGCTCGACATGAATAAGCACCCGCATCCGCCCCAGCCATTTCACTACTATAAGCTTTTCATTCAATGTGAAATTGTAGGTGGTGCAGCTAAAACCGGCATAGAGACAAAGGCAGTTGAATTCTTTCCGGAAAATGGATTGCCGGAATTATCATTGAATCGAAATATCGATTCACAGCTTAAACTGCTTTTCGAATTTGAACGCAACCCGACAAAGGAAACCGTATTTGATTGAGGAAATCAATGAAAATCAGAACTCACCAAACGCTTTGAGCTTATTTGAAAGTATACATAGTAAGATTTGAGATAAAGAGTGGCTGGGCGAGAAGAGTTTCTGCTATTTTTTCTAATGAAAAAGACTTTTACCGTGATTGAAGTAGGGTGATATTTTAGAAAAAAGGTCATTGCAGATATTAAAATCTTTCATGAAATTAGGGTATCACAACAAAAAGGGAAATAAACAACGTTATCGAACTGTATAACAGTGCACATTTTGGAGGGGATAAAAATGATTTTTGAACTAACTACACAAATAAGGGTTTCTAATATTGCAGAAGGACAAAAGTGGTATGAAATATTATTAAATAAACAACCTGATTTCATACCACACGAAGGATTTGCAGAATGGGAGCTTATACCAGGTTGTTGGTTACAGGTAGCAGAAGGTAATCCAAAAGAAGGAAATGGACCTATTCGGTTAGGCGTTACAAATATTGAAGCTGAAAAAGCAAGACTTATTAAAGAACTCAATATTGACAGCTTCGAAATACCTTCAAGATCAGAAGTTCCAGTTAAATGGGGCACTTTTACTGATCCTTGGGGAAATCATCTTGGTTTGTTTGAATACCTGGACAAAACCGAAGAACAAGAAAGAATAAAAACTATTCTAGGGAATGTTGAAGTTTAATGCCGTTATGCTGATCGGCATTTTTTATAAGTAAAAGACTGTTATTATAACGGATTCAGTTTGCTATCGCAAAACACTGATTTTTTTCGTTTCAATTTGCAACCTAAAGTATAATTACAAATGCACCGCATTTTGCGGTGTTTTTTAACGCAAAAAAAGCTCATTTCAAACATGAGCCAAGTCTATTTTTAATATTTCTTCTTTAACTAAAGCCGTCGTTAGTGCAATAAGTAAAAAGTATTTTATTACCTTCTTATGTAGAACGTTATAAACTAAACTCTCTTTTTATTCTTAAAGCCACTTCAGCTGAATCCAAGTTGGTATTATTAATTCGTAAATAGTTTTTTGTTTTGATCTCTCCTTCTTTTGAATTCAACCTTTGACTTCTGAGTGAATTAAGTAAGTGTTGTTCAGATTGCTCAATATTACGCTTTGTAGGTTTATGTTCCAGACGATGGTTTGTTTTATTCCGAACAATCCTTTCTTCTACATCCGCTTCCAATTCCACAAAGTATATTTCTACACCTTGAGAACTAAAAATGTTGCATATGTATTCAATCTCGTCCCAATCTTCTTGTTGGTCAAAATACCATATCTTTGTAAATATCATTCCGTACTGAACACTCTTTGAAAAGGATTGAAAAATTTCTCTTCGAAATAATTTGGCCAAGCGCCACATTTCAGGACTGAATCCATATAGCGGCTCTAACAAATCAATGGTCATATGGTTATGGAACAACTTTAACTTTGTTGTAGCTGATAATTCTTGTCCTACTGTCATTTTACCGACAGCTTGTGGACCAAATATAAAAATAAACTTTTCCAAAGCATTTTCCTCCCTTCTACAACTTGACTGCCCTTTTAGTCGAATAGCAATTTTCTTCTTGCATACAAATTGATGATCTTTTTAGCTTGTATTTTTAGTGTTTGCAATAGAAAACGGAACCCGTTAGAAAATATGGCTATTGCCTTTTCTCTGACTTCGTATTCAAAAAGGTTCTGCTAATTTGATGTTATGTGAACTCTCGTTAGTATTGAACTTTTTCCTATCTTTGTTATAGTGCATAGCATTAATCTGCGCATATTATTTTGAAGGATATAACTGTTTACTAATTAGAAGAAAAAGAAAGTGAATACTGTTTAATAAGATTTTTAATCAATGGATTCAGTTCAGTAGGTAGTTCATTTGCTTGGAAAAACCTAGCTTCTGTCGTTTCTATACCATCCGCCTCCAAAGTACCGCCTATTATTTCATTTGTCACATATGCAGTAGTTACAGGAAAAAATTCATCTCCGTTGGGCAATTTAACATAATGTTCTTTTCCTGAAAAAACTCCAACTAATTTTAAGTTGCCAACTTTAATTCCTGTTTCTTCAAGTACTTCTCTTCTACCAGCCTCTTCAGTGGATTCTCCGAGTTCGATAAATCCACTAGGACCCCCCCATTTTCCATCCATCCGTTTCTGCAATAAAAATTGTCCCTTTTCATTCACTACTGCCACTGCAACACCTACTAATATTAGCGGCTGATGACCAACCACTTTCCGTAAATTTTCAATGTATCCCATAATGTCCCCCTGTATTTCTTTAATAAAATTTCTATTAAGAATAAATTCTATAATTATGTAAATATACCTTTATTTTCTTTTTCCTTTTCATATTATTTGATTACTATTTTTTAAAAATGAAACCGTTCTTGAAAGTACATTATTGCAGACAAAAAAGGAAGAAAGATGCGGTCTAAACAACCTAGTCCTCTCTTCCTGTTCCTACAGCTTCTAATAACTGCAGATATATAAACTGTCTTTCTAAAATACTTTTAATGTACTTTAATGTCTGCTGCTATTTTAATAACTTTTGAAGTTCTTTAGAGCCATTTTGTATCTGAGCTATTTTGAACTTAATTATATTCTTTATTTTCTCTTCAGAGATATATCCCTCTATGAATTTTTCAATTTCCCATGCCAGCATCATATAGGAATGTTCAATATATAAATGATTAAAATCTTCAATATATATCTTTTCATCTTGATAGAATCCTCTTTCTTGTAACAAGGCATGTTGGATATCTTTAACGAAATTAACCAGTTCACTATCATAAAGATCTTGCAGTAAAATCGAGCTGTCTCTCAACGGGGAACCCAAGGCTGCCCACTCCCAGTCGATAAAAGAGATAGTGCCGTTCTCCTTTATGAAGATATTATCTAAATGAGGATCACCATGTGTTAAAACCACGGGGCCTTTAATTTCATAACTATTCATTCCACAGGTCTGAAATGAGTGACGTATTGCTTCAACCCAATCTGTCTCGTACCATATTAAGGTACTCAACTTTTCAAATTGTCCGATGCACCATTCGTACCATTCAGTGCTGCTTGTATGTAATGGCACGCCTCTATTCAAAAAATCTAAATTAGGTAAGGCATGCAGTTCAATCAGTTCATATATGATTTTGGTCAACACATCTTCTTTTAAAGACAACGACAATTCCTCAAAACTCTTTTTCAGAGGATCATTAAGATCTGTCATGAGTACTGCTTCTGGCTCAGTAGTCCAAATTTTAATGATTGGGGTCAAGGTCTTAATATAAGGAAAAATCTTTTTGTATATGTCTATTTCGTTATTTCGATCCTTGGCAAATACTTTATAAATTAACTTTATCGGTCTGTTTTCTTTATCAAGTACGCGAATCTTGAGAATTTGTCCTGCATGCATGCCTTGAAGAGATTCTACTTCCATTAATCTCCATCCAGATTGTTTTATTCTATTTCTCAACTCTTCCATACCACCACCCCCTTGCTAAGATTTATTTGAAACTATATTAATTCTTCTTTTCGCACGAACCCTGATAATTCTTATTTTAATTTCTGCTTCTTTCTTGTGTTCAATATATCAAATAACCTTAGTGAAAAAAGCGGCAATCACATATTTCTATAATTTTCGTAATTATTCATTTTGTAATAAATTGTTAAATTGAAGTGTAGTGCTATAATTTTACAAATACTTCATTTAGAATTTATGGAGTAAGTTGATTTCCATGAAAGGGGCAAAGCTTTGGAAAAGTTAATCGATCAGTATCAGGACGCTACCAACTTAGGCGCACGCATCAAGATTCATGATTACTACAGTACAAATAAGAACGATTGGTTTTTATGGCTATTTGACCAGTATGAAATTGAAAAAGAGAGCACGATATTGGAATTGGGTTGTGGCGATGGAACGTTTTGGGCAAAAAATGAAGCCCGTATCCCCCCACATTGGCAGGTCACCCTTTCTGATTTTTCTTCCGGTATGATTGCCGACGCAGAAAAGAAATTAAAAAATTTGCCCCACTTTCAATATAAACAAATCAACGTCGAAAACATCCCTTATCCAGACGATAGTTTTGACATAGTTATAGCTCATTATATGCTCTATCATGTTATGGATAGAAGCCAGGCTCTACAAGAAATACGAAGGGTATTAAAACCAGGCGGCAAACTGTACGCTGCTACTATTGGAAAAACCCACCTTAAAGAATTTGGCGAATTGGTCAGCGAGTTCGATTCGAACCTCGTTTATTCTTCTGCTGCGGTCCACGCCAAAAAGTTCGGTCTGGAAAATGGAGCTGAGCAACTGGCTTCTTATTTCTCAACGGTCGAATTAAAACTATTTTCGGATGGATTAAAAGTTCCAACGGTTCAGCCGATTGTCGACTACCTGCTTTCCACTCATACCGACTTGAAAAATCAGCTTACAGGCGAGACATTAGAAGAATTCAAGATGCATCTTGAACAAAAAAAGAAAGACAATAAGGGATTTATCGCCATTACGAAGTCTTCCGGTCTTTTTGAAGCCAAATAAAAAAAGAAAAAAAGCCATAATATGACTCATGTTTAAGCTAACTTAGAATAAACTGTGATAATGCATAAAAGTAGTCATTCCTAACATACATTTCCCTGCTTCAAATAGAGGAAGCTCACTTATGAGCTTCCTCTATTCTAATGATTCCTCCTAGGAAGAATACTTTTATATAAAATATTCTGGAGTTCCAATTTCTACTGTCAGAAAAGTTGCACTTTTAAAGCAGCTATGTATATAATCAGGTTAATAAAAGTTAACCGGTTAAGAAAGGGGTTTTAATAATGAATCAACAATCAATCTTCATTCTCGAAACGTACGAACAATTGAAAGTCATCAGTGATCCGCTGCGCACTAAAATGCTGATTCACCTGGTGGAACAACCTCATACCGGGCAGATGCTGGCCCAGGAACTCAATCTTTCGCGAGCCAAAGTCCTCTACCATCTCCGGGAGTTAGAGAAATACGGCATTATTCAGCTGGTCCGAAAAGAAGAACGAGGGGGAAATATCCTGAAATTCTATCAGGCCGTCGCCAGAGGGTTTATTCCGGCAGATCATCTGCTTACCTATGTCGAGTCCAAAGAAGCCACCCGCCAATCGTACCTGGAAGTCATCGATCGAGCAAAAACACGAGTGCTCACGGCTCCTGATGAATCATTTGAACTCCACACCTCTAATGTAGAAGAATGGAAGAACTTGTCGCTTCAAACCGAATTTACCGTAAGCGAGAAAAAGTTCGTAGAGTTCACCCGAAAATACAGGGAACTCTTGGATACGCTGAAAGAAGAGGACGATGAATCTGCTAAACAACATTATTACCTGATGACTACTGCCTTCCAGATCGAAGAGCTGCTGTTCAAGAAGGAGAAGTAGGCTGGTGAAAGGAGAACTCCCATGGCAATTGACCAAGTAGCAGAAGCGAGCGTGCAGGAAAAATCTGTTCCAAGCTTGTTTAACAACCGTTCGTTTATTTTTCTCTGGCTTTCCAGTACTGCTTCTTTTCTCGCCTTATCGACGTATTTGTTTGCAGAACAGTGGTACATCATCACCGTATTGGAGAAAGAGAGCGCCTTGGGTATCGTCATGATGGTGACGATGGTGCCGAGGGTCTTGTTTATGACGATTGGCGGGGTTTGGGCAGACCGATTTCGGCGGTCACGCATCATGCTGATCTCCAGCTTGGTTCGCTGCCTTTTGGTACTCGGCATGATCTTCCTGTTGCAGCTCAGCTTGCTCGACCTTTGGCCTCTCATTCTTTTTGCCCTGTGTTTCGGTATCGTTGATGCTTTTTTCTCTCCGGCAAATACCTCTCTTTTGCCATCGGTCGTAGCGAAAGAGGTTCTTCCCCGGTCGAATTCCTTTATTCAAAGTTCTAACCAAATAGCACTTTTTTCCGGTCCGATGCTGGGCGGCTGGATTCTTTCATTCGGCTCGTTCAGTTTACTGTTTGCAGTGATTGCCGGCTTCTTATTGCTGACATTTTTGTTCTCTGCGCTCATCAAAGAGGAAAATAGAACTGCAGCTGTTACCAAATCTTCTACGAAATCGGAGCTAAAGGAAGGATTCTCCTATGTATGGGGGATGCCTTTTCTAAAGAACATGCTTCTGATCTTAATCATCATCAACTTCTTCTTTTTCGGTCCGTTGCTAATGGGAATTCCGTTGCTGGTGGACAGTGTTCTTAAAGGAGAAGTATTGGATTTAAGTTTCCTGCAAAGTTCTTATCAAGGAGGGATGCTGGCCGGCGCCATTCTGGTAGGTATTTTGAATTTACAAAAAAACCGCGGATTAACCATGCTGGTGATGATTGGCGTATTGGGGATTTGTTTAACTTTCCTGGGTCAAATTGGTTTCCTGTGGCATGGGATTCTTTTGCTTTCACTGATGGGCATTCTTTCTTCTTTTATCAATGTCTCACTTATTTCCACAATCCAGGCACAGTCCGATTCCAATAAAATTGGTCGCGTAATGAGTTTGGTCAACGCATCTTCCAATGGGCTCGTTCCCCTGTCTTACGCGTTTGTATCGCTGGCTCTCGTCATGCAGTTCTCCATTTCCGATGTCATGTTGCTGTGCGGTATACTAATTTTTGCAATCGCCGCTATTTATCTTTTGCGCTCTAAAGTTATCAAAAATGTAGACTAGAAGTAAGCGTTACTCCCCGCATTTTCTGAGATATACAACCAATACCAAAAGGAAGAGGTACTTATCAAAGTATCCTCTCCCTTTTTCTATATTTATGTATTTTAGAGTACTTGTACTTCTGATAGTACCTTATATGAAAATTTAAACTTGAAACCAATCAAACTGCTAAAATTATCTTTGATAACCAATCGATTGAATCTTGTTAGTGATATCAGCAAGATTCATATAGATGCCTCCAAAAATACGGCGTAACCTGAACATGAGGTGGTTACGATGTATCGAAATGTATTAAAAAATAAAAATGTTCTCTATTACTTGGCAGGCGCTGGCATTTCACAGCTGGGAAATGTCCTCGCAGGGTTGGCCTTTCTTTTTATCTCCTATGATTTGACGCAATCAGTTAGCCTGACAACGGTGATTGCCATTTCACAGGCGGTCCCTTATCTGTTGTTCGGATTAATTGGTGGTGCAGTTGCGGACCGTGTGCAGAAAAAAAGGCTGCTGTTAAGGATCGATCTTATTCGCGTTCCCATAATTCTCTCACTGGTTGTCTTCTATCAATTTGAAATGTTAGCTTTCTGGCATTTACTGATTGTCAGTTTCGTAATTCAGAGTCTGGGATGCTTTTATAATCCTGCATACCGTGCTGTTTTGCCCCTCGTCACCCCCGTTGATAATCGAACGGCGGTCAATAGTCTCCTTGATACGGTGACAAGAGGCGTTCAGGTACTTACTCCTATTTTCAGTATCAGTCTGTTGAGTGCCGGACAAACCATCCATTTTTATTCAATTGATGCGCTGACGTATATGCTGAGCGCGCTTTTCATCTTAAAAATCCATTGGACTGAACCGCTGAGCGAGGAGCATGCATTAGAAAACAAAAAAGAAGGAGTTTTCCAGTCCATTGTGGGGTTCTTTCTGTGGGTAAAAGATGAAGGAACAATAAAAAGATTGTTTCTGGTGACGTTTCTGATGGTCTTTTTCAACACCTGGGTATGGCAAATCGGTTTGCTCTTGCTTCTTCTGCAACACTACCCGAGCCAAGGAGAAGAATTTTACAGTCTCTTATTGGGTTGGTATGGCATTGGGGTCATCCTCATCAATGTAATCATTCCGTTCTTCTTGAAAAAATTGACGTTCAGCCTTTATTTGGCTGGCTCTGTTGTATGGGGAATAGGAATCTTAGTATTGGGGTTCGCCACCCACCTGCCTTTTTACTTTCTGGGTGTACTGATTGCGGCAGCCGGCTTGCCGATCTCCAGTCTTTCCCGTGTTTACTTGATTCAGACATTGGTTCCAGCTCAAAAGCTGGGCAGGGCATTCAGTTTTAATGCGGTCCTTCTCTATGGATCCAATG
This sequence comes from Planomicrobium sp. Y74, assembly GCF_003668635.1. Classification (GTDB taxonomy): domain Bacteria; phylum Bacillota; class Bacilli; order Bacillales_A; family Planococcaceae; genus Planococcus. The sequence continues at coordinate 330,750 of NZ_RCWH01000001.1, forward strand.
TCATTTCCCTCATGTTGTTTGGCTCACTCGCTTCTTTTATCGAAATCAGGGCAATCTTTGTCTTCTGTGGCAGCATGATGGTCGTTTGCGCTTTCTTTTATTTAATTCGAATAACGCACACGGAAAAAGATCGGCGGAAATCCGTAGAGGCGTTTAAATAATTGGTTGTAAACCCCAACGGAAGAAAAGCCGCAGCTATGAGCGATATCCGTGATGGTTCGCTCTGTATGCAAAAGCAGTTCCTGGCTTCGGACCAACCGGTAGAGCTGAAGCCAGGAATACGGGGAAACACCGATCTTTTCCTTAAACAGATGGGCGAATTGAAATTTGCTGACACCCAGCAGCGCCGCCATTTCTTCCAAGGTCCAGGCATGTTGATAATCGTCTTTTAAAGATGCCATCACTTGAACAAGGGCAGGCTGCACCGCATGAAATGGGTCCGTAATCAAGTCAGAAGTATGTGTTCCAATAGCGGACTTAGCCAACAATAGACTGAGTTGGGCAAAGCTGTGCTCCAAGAAGATTTCAGAAGACTGGCTCCCAGCTTCTCCTTCCAATAGCATGTATTGCTGAACAAAATGAACCCATTGCGCTACAAGCGGATTTTTTTGCGTCGTTTGTGCAAAGAAAAAATCTTCTTGAATGCTCGAAATCGCGGCAGTCGCTTCGTTGAGAAAAGCCACATCCAGTTCAACCAAGAATTTATGATCGTCTACAGCAAGCTGACGATGTTCGTCATGGGGATTGAATACCATAAACACATTTTCCGTTAACGAAAAAGCGTTTCGGCTGCTCTGGTAGTTCATGGAGCCTTTCAGCGAAAACAGGAATTTATAGCAGGGATCATTCCGCCAAAGACCTTCCGATTTCTTTTGATCGGTAGATAACAATAAACAATTAGACGCTTCCACTAAAGTTTTCATCTATTCAATCCTTTCCAGCAGTTTCATCAGAAAATAGAATTATATGAGGGAAAACCATTTCACTCAGCAAAGGAATGATTTAAATGAAACTTGCACTTGTGTTAGGCGGCACAGGAATGCTGGCCAAAGTGTCAATTTGGTAATCATAAAACAAATATGAACTTTTTATTGGAACGTTTCCCCTTTGGGAGTAAGGCCATAGAAACTGATGATGTTATCAATTCCATCTCCCTTATCTTTACTGAATGTAACTATACGCTCAAATCAGACTAAATTGTTTCATCCATAAGTCTGGTTTTTCTCTACTCGCAGAGCAACTACCTTACTTCTTTAAGATGCAGCAGATTAAATCCTTTAGCTGAAAATATCTCTAGCATAGTCTACTAAAAAATTTTGAAGAACTAAAAACAGCAGCCAGCCACATCCACCTAAGGCTATAGAAAGAAAAAGATGAACGGAATTTTGCAGTGCGATATAAACTATAATTAATAAGACAGCAGTTGCTGGAAATCCCCATAATACCCCTAAAGCAAACTTACTCAAAGTGGCAGCTTGTTCCCCTTGAACGTAAAGCCAGATAATGCTCAGCAAACTCACCAGTGGCAGAGCTGCCACGATTCCTCCATATGACGGAAATCTTCTGGAAATTTCAGTTACAATAGCTATTACAATTGCTGAAGCAATGATCTTCATAATTACAAACATGTTTTGGCCTGCTCACTTAATAGTTTGAAAGCCTGTTCTACAACTGCTCTTTCCTCGTCCGCTAACTGATTCATGACTTGTTCCAATTTCCCTTCGTCTAGGCTTGTATTTCGATGCAACACATCTTTTCCTGGCTGTGTTAGGTGCAATAGGACTCTTCTTTCATCCAGCAAATCCCTTTCTTTAAATAGAAGGTTTTTCTCTACCATTCGTTTCACATGTTCGGAAGCTGTATTATGAGAAATTTGAAGATAAGTTGCCACTTCATTTACTCCGACTTCTTCTTTTTTCTCGACAAGCTGCAGAATACGAATCACTTGGTGGGAAATCTTTTCTTTATGCGGGTAATGCATGTGAAAATAAATATCCGTCCAATACTCATTTAATCTTTTTACATTACTGCTCATCAGTTGCACCCCTTCTATTACATCTCATGTGATAATTATATCGTAACATACGATATAATAAAAGAACGTATTTTGTTGTTAACAATAATTAACTATTAAAGCTTTCGTAAAAGTACAATTGCCCAAACAAAAAAAGAAACTCATATTTGAGCTTCTTCTCTTCTGACAGCCTTATGATATGTAGACTCAACCGACTGTTCTCTTAATTAATTGATCGATAAATGGTGTTATGTAACTACGATACTCATCCGTCAATCCCACAGGAAGTGAATCCAAATTAAAAAATTGCATTTCAACGGATTCTGATTCATCTACTTGAATTTCTCCTGTTATGTCATTCGATAAAAAAACAGCCGTTACAGAATACAGTTCATCCCCGTTCGCAACTCTAAAGAAATAGTCCGGTCCTGAAAACACACCTAACTGTCTCAATTCTCCAATGTCTAGGCCAGTCTCTTCTTTCACTTCTCTTCTTGCCGTGTCTTCTAAGCTTTCCCCTAACTCCATCAAACCACCTGGCAAACCCCACCCGCCATCATTTCGATGCTGCAGAAGCAGTTCATTCTTTTGATTGACGATTAAGACAACCGATCCAGGCAGAATCAGAGGTCTATGGCCAACCAAAGCTCTTAGTTCTTTTACATACTCCATGAAGCTTTCCTCTCTTTCGTTTTTAATTTCTATCCTTAAAAACCAGTAAAATTTGATAACTTGCTGTCTGACTTTATAAAAACAATCAAATGACGCAGACACCTTATCGTTATGAATACATTCGAAGGATGATTTCTTTCCTCGGTACTGAACTATTGGTTAAGCCATGAACATATTTCTCTAAATCGTAAGGGACATTTATTTGAGAAATGTGATAACCGTTTTTATTAATCTCAATTATTCCATAACGAGCAAATGCTTTGCTGGAATACCCGAGAGAGCCTGTATTATAGAAAGTTGTATTGTTACAGGTAAATAGATGATGGCTATGATCATGCCCAAAGCAAACCAACTCAGTGTTTTCCAACCCCTGAAGATGAGCGAAATTTTCTACTGAAGGCACCCCCAGTTGATCAAAAGGATCTTGGCTAATTGGGTCGTTAGATGAAGACGGATTCATCGGATAATGAATGAATTGTATATTATGTTCATCAAAGGTTTTATTTAGTTGACGAGGTAATTTTAATAATCCCTCTATAAATTCGTCCTTTAGTCTACTCGCAATCCACTCATGATGCGGTTTAACGTTGACTCTGCTTTTAGGATAAGGTTCGTTAGTAAGAACAGCTAAAATGGATTCCTCGTGGTTTCCTGTAATCATTTGCATATTATCCATTGCAAATAATGCTTCCAGAACTTCATTCGAAAAAGGACCTATTCCAATCATGTCTCCAAGGCAGTATACAGAATCAATCGCTTTCTCTTTCATATCCTCTAAAACAGCTTCCAGTGCATAGATGTTCCCGTGTATATCTGAGATTATCGCGATTCTAGTCATTTAAGCCTCCAAACTAATACTTCATTTTTTAAGAATTTTTTATACTTCTCATGTTAAAAGTTATAATAACTCTCTAACATGTATACCGGTCTTCGAAAATTAGCGCTTCACGAGAATGTAACTGAAATATGCTGGAAGTGCTTCATACAAAATTCTTTTTGAAATAAGTGGCTGATTCGCTATATCCGATTGCTTTATAGAATTGGTCTGCTCTTCTAGTGGCTAAAGCGATTAATTTTGCTCCTCGGGCTTTCGACTGTTTCTCTGCTTCTTCCATCAAGTGCTTTCCGATAGATTGTCCTCTATATTCTTCCAATACGAACAACTCTTCTACCCAACTGATGATGCCATTCGCATAAAAAGCCGGGTGATGCAAGACAAAAACATATCCGATCGGTTGTTGATCCTTTTCCGCAACCAACATGTCTGCATTTGGATCCTCAACTACAGATTTGAAAACTGAGGAAAAGTCCGCTTCGTTCACTTCAAAGCTGGTGGCTAAGCTCTTTGCTAATGGGTATACCGCTTGCCTGTCGCTCTCAACTGCTTTTCGATAGATGATGTGAGTGGTCATATAAATCCCCTTTTTCACTTTCAAAGTTTTTGATCCCAACTAATTTAAACCTTTTACTAATCTATCACTCATTCATAACCGCTTAATTAGTTGAACCATTTCGGCTGCAACCGATTGAAATAATCATGATCATCCAAAAATAACTCGATTTTCTGCAGCATGTTATCCATATCTTCTGGTATGGTATTCAAGGTCCAAATGACGGATGAGAAAACACACATCGCCATATAAAGCGAATACAGCCGCCAAAATTCTTCGCCGGGTTCATCGCCCTGAAAATACCCCTTTATTTGACCACTTGAAAAAGGAACGCTGATTCCTCTGCTAAAAATGCCGATCTTCAGGAATTCATGAATGGGATCTCCCCAATCGTATCTGTCAAAATCAATAACGCCCGCCAGCTTTTTATTCTTCACAATGAGATTTCCAAGATGAAAGTCATCATGTTGTAACAGGTTCGGCCGCTGTTCCATCAGTTGAAAATTCTCGTCGATAAAGTCCATGATTTGTTTATCGTTTTTCACCTTTATGCCACAGGATAAGTAAGCATCCAAGTACTTCCGATGTTTCTCGATTTTTCTAAAATGCCAGGGAGCGATCGTATCAGGTGCCGCATATTGATGCATTTTCTTCAGTTCTTTTCCTGCCGCTATCCCCAGGTCATATTGTTCTTGCTCACTGTAAGTGGAGATTTCCTCTCCTGCATCATTACCTTCTATATAAGACGTAATCATATATCCCTTTTCCATCGTCTTTCCAATCGCTAGTGGTTTTAAACTGGCAACACCATAGTCTTGCATCTTTTTCAGAATCGCGTATTCAATTTTTTTGGCTTCCAACTGTTCTGGCTTAAAAATTCGCAGAAACAACTTATCCTGATCACCCAGCATATGTATGAGGTACTTTTCATCAGATGAATAACCTTTTTTGATTTGGATGATCTTCTCAAAATTACTTATGTACGGAATTTGTCTTGCTAAGATTTCAATCACTTTCTCACTCCTTATTGTTAAACCCATTCTCCAAGTAAGCTTCTTCTGACGGCTAGCAACACGAAAACAGGATTTTTTAAAAGTATTTCTGTTCAATATATTATTCCAGATGCGGAATCCAACTGTGTCCCATTGAAAACTGTCTTTTCAATGATTCCTTAAGCCATATCTTTTCTTTTACTGATAAGGTCGGTAAGACAGCTAGAAAGTCCTGAGAATCTTTTTCTCTTATTTGTGCAGCTCCCCCTTTATAAAGGACAGCTCCCCCTTTATAAAGGAGTTGAATTGCAGGATTTAGATAAGGAACATTGTTTTCGTCAGTGGAGAACAATTCTACTCTCGCTTCTTGAACAGTCTTTTCTCGCCGATAAATCCAGTTGTCTTGCTCACTATCCATAAACATGATTTCGAATGCCCAAGGGGACTGGCTATCTCTACTTACCCATACACTGTTTATTGAATCGAGATATTCATCAGCAGACCAAAGGGATAGCTTTCCATCTTTCGCCTTGAACAATGTCCAGTCATTTTTCAAGTGCTGATAAACGACGTGCTGATCCTCACGAAAAACTACAATATCCGTGTCGCTGTGATTTCGCGTTTTTCTGCCTAAGTGGATATCCAATGCCCACCCACCAGCAATTCCCCAATCAATAGATATGCCAGAAAATATACTATTCACTTCTTGAACCGGCAGAGGTTCCCAATTACTATAATCAGTTCTCAATCTTATCACCTCTCTTTTGTTTTCCATCTTCGAACAACTTCTACTCCATTCTCATATATAGAAGTTCTTATAATCTGACCGTATGTAATTTAAAAAGAACCCTTTACTTCATTGTCGGTATTAAAGGAAGAGCCTAATCAATTTTCTTACCTCTTTTTTGTGAGTACTGTGTGTGAAAAAAATTTATTAAATACTAATATTTTTTAAGGAAAAAGTCTTTTACTCTCTTTTATTCCTTAAATCCACTGAAATCCATCCTACTGCTTCCACCAAATCCTTAGCGATATAATCTGGTTCAATATCTGCCCAGTGATTGCGGTACTTCGTTATTGACCCTTCGCCCCACCCAGTTCTTACCAGCACCATTTTTGTTCCTGCTTTACTTGCAGCCAGCATATCTGAACCGCCAGTATCTCCAACAACATAGCATTCTTCTAGGATTAGATCATGTTCCTCTTTAGCTCGGAGTAGTAAACCCACTTTAGGCTTTTGACATACACAATTATCTTCTGGTTTATGGGGACAATAATATATACCGTCAAGATAAGCATCATGTTTTGCCAACTCTTCTTTCATCATTTCAAATCCTTTTAATAATTCCTCTTCGGTAAAAAAGCCTCTTCCTACACGAGTTTGGTTGGTAAATAAAAAGACTTTAATCTTCAAGTTGTTTAGTTTTTTAATAGCTGCAGGAGCAAAGTCATATAGCTTAAATTCAAAAGGGTGTATTCCTCCACCCGTTCCACCTATCGTTCCATCTCTATCTAAAAAAGCAGCTATCACTTCTTTCATCCCCTTACCCTTCATGACTAAATTTAAAGAATATAATTCTTTGGCTTAGAAAGTAAACTCAATAGAATATCTTTTATAAAAATCTAAATTTTTCTCATACACATTTTACAATTAACTATTAAGTAGATTTTTGCAATTCAAAAAATCTTCGCAAAGAGACCGTGTGTAAAAGTATACAAACGATAATAGGGAAGAAGCTTTCTATGAAGTCTCTTCCCTACTGATAATTATTAATATGTAAACTTTTATATTTCTCTTGATATAAATTTTAAAATGTAGTTCTATCTTTTCTAAGTAATCATAAAGTGAAGCTGAATTGTAGTTATATTTTAATAACCTTTTTGATATTTAACAAAGGAATCTCTCTATTTATTTCTGATGATGAGAAGTAGCCCGATTACCGTAACTACTATCAATAGAACCCAAATGAAGATTGGTAAGTTGCCACCCCAGCCTAAAGTTCCTTCGCCACTTCCGACAAAAGCTGCCGCTTCTATAATCGAGTCTCCTAATCTGAAAATGGAATATGCGATAATTCCTGTTAAAACGGCTTGAGCGATGAGTATATAACCTACGACTTCTTTCATTACATTCCTTCCCTCCCTTTCATGATTCTGATAAAAAGGATACTCTTATTTAATTATGAAGCATCCTTTTATTTAGAAATTTGAATTCATTAAAATTTATTGTTTGTAAAAACTTCTTATAACTTTAGAGCAATTTCAATAAATTTTAGTTCATCTTCGGTACACGTCTTTTCCCCGTAACGAACCTTTTCATAGAAAGGGATAATTTCCATTGGTCCATTAATTCGAGCAAACCATTCATTAATGGTCTCTGCTTCTTTTTTCGTTTCCCGCATACTTAGTTGAGCTTCCCATCTTTGTAACAACCTACGTGTTTCATTTGTTTGGATATTTGCAGCTAACTTTTTTTCCTTAGTAGATGAAGGGACATCATTTTCACTTTTATTTTTTAATGTGACTGGTTGTTTTTTTGCTTCTGCAATTTCGTAACGGTTCTGGTTGCTCTTTTTTCTTTTCTTTCTATAATGCTTGATGAAAAAAAAGGTGATCAGAAGCAATAAAATGATTAAAGGGAGATAAAAGGTTACTATTTTATTCATATTCCCAGGACTTGCAGTTATGAATGGTGTAATTTTGTCCTTAAACAACAGTAAGACAGGAATCCCTTCATCCACACCAACTTTATCTTCTAATACAGTCATTTCTCCAGAAGGCGGCCTTGCAGGTCCGGCTGATTCTTCATTTCCATTTTTCTCAAATGCAGACTTAATCTGATTCGTTACGGAAAGAGAAGTAGTTGCGACTAAACCACTGAGAAATAGACTAAAAACCAGAAAAAGGGACATGAGAAGAACTTTCTGTTTCATATATCTAAAATCCCCCATTACTGTTTTATTTGGAACCAGTCTTTGAAAAGAGTAGGGTCAGGAGGCGTTCCGATGACAAGTGCCAAAGAGTTTCTATCCTTCAATCTAAAAACATAATTATAAAAACTGATAGTGGATAGAAAAATGCCATTTGTATTGATTAACGTGACGGTTTCAATCATTTTTTTAAGTTGAGATCTACTCGAATGACTATCTACTTTAAGAACTCCTTCTTCTAATGTCGTGTAATTCACCACTAATTCCACCTTGCATCCTTCCTTAGAAAGGACATGATAAGCTGCCACGGCATATTCAATGAGTTCTTCCATATCATGGCGCAATTGAAAACTCAAATTGCCAACCAAATTTAAAAAAATCGAGTACTCATTTCCATTCACTTTTTCATATTTTTTTGCCACTACCTTATTTTCTTTAGCAGTTGCTAACCAATGAATATGGCGAAAACTTTCATTCTCGTAGTTTTTGGTCCCTATTATTTTGGTTTCATCCATATAGAAAGAATGATTGGTCATTCTAGCTCCATGAATAATTGCTTTCAATTTAATCTCATTTATCTTTAGAATTCTTGGTAACACGATAAATGTAGGGAAAATTTTTCGAGAGTATTCTAAACGAAAGGCTTGTAATTGAAAGGGGTCTTTAATGAAAATTTCAAAATTTGACCAGCTATGATGTCCACGGCTTTTACCCTTAATGAGAACTTTCACCGTCTTTTTTGATTTAGGCTGCACGTCTACAATAATCTTTTTCATAGAACTTTCCATGTTCGTTGAATTCAGAAAAACAATATTTTTGTCATTCTCACTTTCAATACGAACTTCCAAGTTGAAAAGAGGGAGCATCGAGTCGTTTGTAATCTCAATAAAACATTCCTCCCAGTCATCTACACTTGAAGAAAGACTGTACTTTTTAAATGTCCATGAAACCTTCCTGTGCACAGTTTTAAGATACAGAAAGGATAACAAGATTAAACTGAAGAAGAAGGCGATGAGGACCACGAATGTATAGCTTTCCAAGAAATTAAATACGAAAAAAAGTACAGCCAAAAAACTTAAGGTAATAGGCGATGAGAAGTAGGTCTTTTCTTTTGCTACGATCATCTTGACTCTACAGCTACAGGCGTCAGGTCTATTATTTCCTGCACAATATGCTGTTTGGTAGTTTTCACTTCGCCTTCCACATTTAAGGAGATTCTATGGGCTAATAAAGGATGAGCCAATACTTTTACATCATCAGGAATGCAGTAATCCCTCCCATGAATAAATGCACGCGATTGAATTGCTCTCATAAAGGCCAGAGAACCCCTAGGGCTGACTCCAATTTCAACGTATTTATGATTTCTCGTGCTATAAATGATTTTCAATAGATAATCCTCAATATCATCTGAAATGAACACTCGCTTTACTTCTTCTTTCAAACTAATAATCTCTTCAATTGATATGACACTTTCAATTGTTTCAATGGGATTGGCGGATCTAAATCTCCTGATCATTTTTTTCTCGTTTTCATAAGAAGGATAACCCTGTTTAATCGTTAATAAGAAACGATCGAGTTGAGCTTCTGGTAATGGGAATGTACCGATCAATTCAAAGGGGTTTTGAGTACCTATAACAATGAACGGTTTTGGTAAAGGGTATGATTCCCCGCCTAGGGTGACATTCTTCTCTTCCATTAACTCTAATAGGGCAGACTGCGACCTTGGTACTGCCCGGTTTATTTCATCAATTAAGAGAACATTACTAAAAACAGGACCTTTTCTAACCTTAAAATCACTTGTTTTGACATCAAAATACTCTTGCCCAATGATGTCAGATGGTAAAGTGTCCGGTGTGAATTGTAATCGATTAAATGTACCCTCAATGCTTTTAGAAAAACATTTAGCCATTGTCGTCTTGCCCGTTCCGGGAACGTCCTCCAATAAAACATGTCCATCACTTAATAAAGCAATAATCATCAGCTCAATTTCCTGATCTTTATCAATCATTACTTTAGAAATATTTTGCTTAATACTTTCTAACACATTGCCACCCCTTTTTTGTTTTTATGCTATAGCGTGAGTGTAGTTATATTCAAGATGTTGGGAAATAATTGGATATCCCATTATATGTTTGTTTCTATTATAATTAAAATTCAAATCAATAGATAGATAATTCTGGAAATAATACCATTCTTAAAAGTGCACTTATGCAGACACAAAAAAAGAAAGAAGCTTATAAGCTCCTTCCCTTCCAATAAGTCATCATATATTAACTAACATTTTTGCCACAACAAATCTTTTTATGAACTTTCTTTCAACAGCTTATATGGCGCGGTTTTAAGAGCTTTTATCGCCGGAATCAAAGCCCCAATGATTCCAATCAAGACCGGTATGCTGATAGTCAGCGCTAATACGGTCAACGAGTCCCACGGGAAAATATCATACATGAATCCGATATAGGCCATAGATAAAACTACCCCGAGAAGACCGGCTAAGAATCCGATGATGGCGCCTTCCAGGATAATCGCACTGCCGACGGTCCCATTTTTCCAGCCGACAGATTTGAATAGCGCCAGTTCATCCTGCCGTTCCATGACATTCTGCCAAAGCATTTCGGCAGTTGTCAGTGCGCCAACTAGAAGAGCTGCGCCAATGATGAAATAATGCGATTGATTAATTTCCACTGCTACAAATTCACCCAGATAAGAAGTGAACAGAATTCCGTCCAGGCGGATCGTGACAAACAAATAAAAGGACAATAACGTGGAAGGAATGGCTATTGCTAAGATAGATAGTAGATTTCTTCCCGGCCGTTGAATGATATGGTTCAGGACAAAACCTCCCAAGAAGTTATTGCTCATAATCCGCTTTGAACGACGGTTGATTTCACCATTTTTGATTCCTTGATAAGGTTGGATTCTTCCCACTTGAATCAGTGGCAGTAAAATCCCTAAACAGTAAATCGCCACTGCCGTAACGCTGATCCAACCGATTTTCAACACATTGAAATTTTGACCATTAGCTGCTAATAAAATCTCGACGGCGAATGCTGCAAAAATAATAATCAAGAGGAAAAAAACAGCTTCCATGATGATCATTCTCCGCAGCATCCCAGTTTTCCAGCCAAGTGCCAGAAGGATACTGTATTCACGTTTCCGTGTCAGATAGGAGACGTAGGTAGTGGCCAGAATATACATTGCTCCAATCAATAGGACTGCCAAAAGTACACTTGAGTAACCCAACGAAGCTTCCCGGAAAATGGTGATGGCCGCGCCAACGTGGATCCATGGCTGCTCGATCCATCCCAGTGATGCGCCTTCTTCTTTCACTTCAATAATGGTTGATTGCGGAGAAGAACCACGCGTGATGAAGACGTCCAGACCGGTCATTGCTTCGATTTCAGCTTTCAGCTCATCCAATTTTTGCTGCGCGGATTCGCCCATCTCCTCGATGCCCGCTACTTTTACACGGATTGAAGAAATGCTGTTTCCACCCGTAATCTCTTCGGCCGCTTCTATCGTCGTCAAGAGGTTTGGCGGACTTGTCAGCAAGCCGGTTGGCCCTGGAGCGCCTTTAAATTGGCCGATTGGATTGAGCGGTTCTTTATCAGAACCGAGAACGATATCCGCTGTTGCCGGACGGTACGTCTCAAGCGGCAATTCTGTTAAAGGATCATTGCTAATGTTCAATTTACCTGGTGAATAAGTACCTACGATGTCCAATTTCAGAATGGGCAGCAATGGGACCCCCATCTCATTCGTTTCATGCGGAATCATCTCAGGCACTCGGAAGCCGTTCACAGGCAAGCCATCTGCAAAAATCGGATTTTCCAGTTTCACAGGCTGGCTGGAGACACTGAAGCTCTCCCCCCAACGGGACGGAAATGGACTTCCTACTTTGGCGTAGTCCAGACTGCTGCTTTTATAAACGAGCTGCGTTCCGCTGACTTCAATGCTGGAATCAGTATCCGGTTCCATTAGTTTTCCGAAAAAAGTTTCTTCAAATTCGCTTCCCGTTAGTCGTAATGAATCGACTTCTGTCTTTTCAGCGGCTTTCAGATAAGCTCTTCCGCCCCCCTCGCGAATTACTGTTATGGCCTCTTGTTGTTCTTCAGCCGACTCAAAGGGAATATCCAGCTTTTCGAGTGAAATATCAAAAGTGCTGGCTGAAAAACTTTGTTCATTCAACAGTACCGGAATTTCAAATATGCGGTTGGCTGACGCTGGAGAACCTTCGGGTACCGGCTTCCCATCTTCGCCCAGTGCTTGGATCTCTTCGTCCGTCTCCAGATACCGGCTGGTTTCCGAAGCGTTAGTTGCTTGATCCAATCCAACCAATTCCGCTTCCTCAACTGGATCGATGCCGACAATCAACTGGTTTTGACGGAGGGAAACTCCTCCTTCATAACCTGCAAAGAAACCCATTCCATCGGTAGCGCCGAACCAGTTCGCTGCCCCGTAGGTTTCCACCTTCTGCAGTGTTTTTTCGGAAAATCCATCGTTGTACGTTTCGGTTATCTCGGTTTTATAAAGTGCTGTTTCATCACCAGCGATTTCAAACGGATTTTTGAAGTTCAAGGCCAACGGCATATAGCCCAAAATGGAAACAGGAGCTGCCACTTCAATATCAGCGAGCGCTTTAATCCGTTCGTATTGTTCCGTGGATATTCCACCGTAAATACCGTTCAGGTAGTTTGGCTCTAGTAGCTCCGCATCATTGAATACCTGTCCGGGAGGGAGTACCACTAGATCATAGGCGCTTTTCCATTGTTTCTGCAGATTGGTTTCGACTGTCCCTTTGGTTGTTTCCGTCAAATTGAACAGGTAAATCAGCACCCCACTTATCAATGCAACACCGATCAGCGATAGAAGGAATCGCTCTTTATGGCGGATCCATTGCTTCAGCATAAAGGAGATCATGCAATTGCTCTCCTCTCATCCGTCAGAATCTCACCATCCTGAATCAGGATTTGACGCTCCATTTTTTGGGCAAGCTGCATGTCGTGCGTAACAATAATCAGTCCACAACCCGACTCTTCTTTCAGCTCAAGTAACAGAGCCAGTATGGTTTCACCCGCAGCCGAATCCAGATTTCCTGTGGGTTCATCCGCCAGAATCCACGCAGGCTGGTTGATTAAAGCCCTTGCAACGGCGACACGCTGTTGTTGCCCTCCTGACAGTTGAGAGGGCAGTTTATGTAAATGATCTTTTAAGCCTACCCGTTCCAAAAGAGAAACGGCCCGTTCTTTCTTGTTAAACTCCACTTTTCGCATCATCAGGGGACTTAACACATTTTCGAGCACGGTCAGTGAACAGACCAGATGATATTGCTGAAAGATGAAGCCCATATCATTGAATCGCACTTCCGATAATTCTCCCGCTTTCATCTTCGATACATTCCGTTCCCCTAAAAAGAACAATCCGTCCGTCTGCCTGTCCAGTATTCCGATGATACTCAGCAGCGTCGATTTGCCGGATCCGGAGGTACCCACAATGGCCGTTGACTCATCAGAAGTAAATTTCAGTGTTATATCTTTCAATACCTGATTTTCAGTTCTACCTGCTTGAAAGGATTTTGATAATCTGTCTAAGGTAATTGGAATGCTCACTGTGCTCCCCCTTCAAATTCCATCATCTTGCTGAAATCTTCGCCTTTAATCGTATGTTCAAGAATCTGTTCTACCTCCGATAAGCTTATGATGTCTGCATCCCCCGAAACAAAGAAAGCGAATTTCCCAGCGCTGAAAAAGCCGATATTCATATTGCTATCGTTTTGGAGATAAACCGTCGTTTCTCCTACTTTCACAACTTCTTTCGTTCCCAGCTGTTCCATCTGCTTTTTCAACCATTCAGGAGAACCCGAAGCGGTCTGCCACTGTTCAATAAGAAGATGACTTGAAGGATCTGTACCGGATGTGTAGCGATGAACCCTCAGTGTGTCTTCCCCATTACTCTTGGAAGTCATGACTGGGCCGCGTAAATCCACAAGAAACACTGCATCTTCCATGTATTCTACATTTATAAAATCTGCCATTTGAATTTCGGTTGGCAGAATGGTCTTCCATTCAGGAGAATTTATAGCTTCGGAGGGTGCGACGAAGTCTGCAGTAGCGGCTTGTTCCACCGCCTCACCTTCATCCTCCAGTAAGTGATCATGCAAATACAAGCCACCGATTCCGAGAAAAGCCGATGTAAAGATAACGGTCAATGTTTGGGGAATCCATGAAATCCGTTTTTCCTTGGAACGGACAGTCCGGAAAAGCTTTTTCATTTCTTTTTCTGTAAATTTCCGTTCCTTGTATACCGATCCATCTATTTGTTCACGTAATTTCTCAAGGTCATAACTCATACAGGCTCTCTCCTTTCAGCAATTCTCCCAGTCGGCCCCTGCCTCTTCTCAAACGGGTTCGCACGGTATTTTCGTTTATCCGGATAATCTCACTGATCCCTTTTGTGTCCATTTCCTCGTAGTAATAAAGTAAAATCACTTCCCGGTACTTTATCGGAAGCGCAAAAACGGCCTCAATCAACTGGTTATTCTCTTCATTTCGCAAGGCTACAACTTCAGGTCTATGATCTATTGCGTGAATTAATTTCACCAAACCATTACTCAGGACCACTTTCTTCAAGAATGAACTCTTTAATATATCCTTGGACCGATTGATGGTGACCCGGTAGATCCATGCTTTATAAGAAGTTATAGCCAAGCGATCCTCATAGTTTTTAAAGCAGGTCAGCAGAACATCCTGCGCAACGTCTTGGGCCTGGTTCCAATCTTTTAAATAACTGTAAGCCAATTTTGTAATCTGATCTCCATATGTATTAGCGATTTCTCTCAGCCATTCTTCTCGAGCCGATTCATGTATGTCATCGTTTTGATAATCCGTAAGCATTGAGTTCACCTCTTTTCTCCAAACGTTGAATTAGACATGGCTGTGGGTTGTTACCTTAAAGACGAAATAGGTAAGTCTCGCGGTTCAAATTTTCCTAAATTTTTATTAACTAAAAAAGAAAAGAAACTTTTAACTAAGCTTCTTCCCTTCTGATAACGTCATGATATGTAAAATTGTATAATTTATATTATGAACTATTAGTACCCAACTGCTATCAAGACATTTTCATTCTAAATGCATCGTCAAGTATGGTTTTTAAATTTTCGCTTCTCTTGCCAATATAAAAAGTCCAAAACTTTTCTCCTACTTCAGCCAGCTGCGCTGAGGTAAATTTGTCATCTTCAAACTTACCCCAACACCCATCTTCCGTTAATTTATCCCAGAAGATATAATCTGCAAATTTTTTGTTCTCTCGTGGCACATCAGACCCCATGGATTTCATTTCAACTATATTCGGGCAAAGCCACATCGCTGTACTTACAGACAATAAGCCGGCATGCATTTCATCTAGACCTTGCAATCCCGAGTGCTGCAAAGCTTCTTCCCAAGCCAGATGGCGGTGGGTCGTGATTAGAACCAAATCAGGATACTTGTAGTTGATCTGCTTTACAAATGCCGATTCCCAGTACGCTCCGCCGTGACCGTTGCATAACACAAACTTATTAAATCCTTGCCGGGCTAAATTAACGATGATTTCCTCCAGCATAGCGCTTAGAACAGCCGGACTGACGGTAATGGTCCCTTTGCAGTTTGCATGTTCTTCAGAAGTATTAAAAGGAAGCGTCGGCAGTATATACGCATTTAATGTTTTTCCAAAAGCCTCTGCATATTTTTCTGCTATCAACGTGTCCAGGTGCATGGGAAGATAAGGACCGAATTGTTCTGTTGCCCCTACCGATAAGATGGCGGTTTCTGTTCCACTTGCTTCAATTTCAGCAGTAGAACTCCTGTAACTCAGCATACGTTCTTTATTAGTTACCATTTTCTCTTTCCCTTCTATGTAAAATCTATACTCTATTCAACTAATTGATTTATAAAACTTAAGATTTTTAATTTTATATCTATTAGTAATAATACCATTTTATTCCTTATAAAAATTATGATTTTGTTGCTTTAAAAAATACTTAAAATATTCTTACATTATGTATTATTAATAATTAGGAGCATTCGAAAAACTCACCTTTACAGAAGGAAGAATGATTACTCATTATAAGCAATCGTTCTTCCTTCTGAGTGATTAAGTTGCATTAGTAACTACTATATTTTTGGTATCAGCTTTTTTACCGAATAAACCGGTATAGACAAGTAATGTACCCAGCATCAGTATAATTCCTATATAAACAGACATCATGCTGGGAATTAAATATGCGCCTAGAATAATCGTGGAACGCGCAATTAAGTCTGCACCGCTAAAAGAAATATTGGAAAATGCGGAGTAAGAACCTCTCTTGTCAATCGGCATCATATTAGCCTGCTCAGCGTTGCGAATCGGGGAATACATCAATTCACCCAAGGTCGCAACAATACTGAAGAGAAGAAGCAGGTACCAGGTGTCTGCAGAAGTCATTACAACATAACCGGCACTATAGATGACAAGCCCCCAAAAAAGGACTTTTTTATTGTTAAATCGGTCAGTGATCTTACTGATGAAGAATGTAAAGAATACTACCAAAAGCATATTCTGGATATTGAGTATACTCAGCATCCGGACCCCGCCGATTTCAAAACTTCCAATCGATACAGGATCAAAGCTTTCCGCTAGCCGGACTCCGATGTAGCTGTTCAGTGAGAATTCAGCAGCAAAGATAAACATTGATCCTATGACGACTTTCACAAAGGGTCGATCCTGAAATGCCACTTTATAATTGTGAAATACATCAAGCAGGACGTTTTCATGCTGCTTTTTCAATTGGTATTCCTGTTGATCATCCAGCCATATGGCATAAGCAGCAGGCAAGCAGGCCGAAGTTACAGACAATAATAGAAACAATTCTATTTGATGATTGATGTATAATAACCCGCCTAATGCCGCCCCAACAGCCAAGGATAGATTTATTAACCAATAATCTATGGCATAGACCGCTTTCCGGTTCTCCGGACTTGTGGAGTCAATAATAATCGCCCGCATTGCCGGTCTTCCCAAACTACTTGCGACGATATAAGCCGTATAGGCTGCCGCAAACAGCCAAATCCAATTATCTGCTGGCACTAAACTGGCAGTCATAAATAAGAAAAAGAGTGCACTCAGCGAAGAAGTCATAATCAAAACTTTTTTTCTAGGGAAACGATCTGAAATATACCCACCAATCAGATTAACAAAAAATCCGACAAAGACAGTTCCTATTAAAAATAAACCTGCTGCCACTTTTCCTATTTCCTGTGCAAAAAACAAGGCCATGAATGGCATGACCGCCGACGATACTCCTCTATTAAAAAACGAAGTAATCAAGCGGACTTTAATGTTGCGTGGATAGTCTTTCCATTTCATATTGTATTCCCCCTCCATATTCTGTATATTAAACCAGACTCAAGAGAAGAAAAATGGACAATATTTATAAAAATGTCCACTTTTAAAGGAGGGAAAATATTGGAGAAACACTTATTAACGTTATGGAAAACCATCCCTTCAGGAAATGTGAAACACAAAGAAATAGCCAGCATCCTTGGTTTCAGTACCAAACAAACAACTCGCTATATAAAAAAGTGGACAGCGCAAGGCTGGTTTAGTTATACAGCTGGTCGCGGCAGAGGGAATTTTTCTAAATTGCTATGGTTAAAGAATGTTGAAGAAATTTATGAAGAGCAATTAATGAAGATAATTGAGCAAGAAGCTGTTGAAGAGAGCAGCAAGTATTTGCTGTACGATTGGACGAGTGAAAGCAAATTGCGGTTACTTAATCAATTCCGTTCGAAATTCGGTTATTTTCAAAGTGCCGAAGAAGTTGATAAGTTGATCATCCCGAGGAAGTATCCGCTGCTGACCTTGCACCCGATTGAAGCGCTTGATATACAAAGCGCCCACATGGTCGCCAATGTCTTTAATCGACTGGTTGCAGTTGATGAGAATGGTGTAATTACACCAGAACTTGCCCATGCATGGGACGTGCAGGATACACGGCTTCGATTCTATTTACATAAAGACGTAAAATTCCACGATGGCTCTCTGTTGACCGCCGAGGATGTAGTAACATGTATGAATCGGTTGAGAAATCATCCCTATTTTAAAACTCTCTGGGAGCCAGTAATGTTAGTGAAAGCTGTTGCTCCGCTTGTGGTTGACTTTCACTTTCCCGGCGGCTGCAGTTACTGTCTTCAAATGCTCGGGATGATGAATACCAGTATCTACAAAGAAAGCAAAGGAAAAGTATTTGGCACTGGAGGCTTCTATGAAGCGGAAAATGTGGAGAATAAAACATCTTTAAAAGCTTTCAGTGATTATTTTCAAAAAAGGCCCTTACTCGATGTGATTGATTTCGTCCAGGTGCCAAAAGACTTTGATATCGTCTATCGTTCTGCCAGCCAAGAGAAAGAAGAAACCACATTTCAAGTGGAAAGTGATACTGGATTTGGCGTCGTTATTATGAATGCATTCCGCCCTTCACCTATCCAACGCCAAGAAGTACGAGATTATGTGCACTACGTTATAACAAAACACCGAAAGGATATAGGCCATTACCACAAACGCGCTTTGCCAAACTCGAAAAGCTGCTTGATTGGTCACAGCCAGGAGTATACCGTGCAGGAAGTTAAGCGTCCGCATATTGAAGAACCCCTCGTTCTAAAAGCAGTAGAAGATGTCGACAAAGCAGCGATCTGGTTGAAAGATGCCCTAGAGGAAGAAGGTGTTCCCGTTAAAATGCAGTGGATGTCTTATGCTGATAAACTTTTAGATCACGGGGAAGATCAACAAGCGGATTTATTTATACATGGAGAAGTACTCGAAATAAATCAGGACTTCTCATTTTATTATTTTTTCAAGAATAGTAATTCTCCTTTGGCTGCCAACCTGGCCAAAAACAAGCAAATTCTTGCATGGCTCAATCAGTACTCACAGACCCCTTTCGAGGATTGGAATTCTCTGAATTTACAAATTGAAAAGATGCTTTTGGAGTCATCCATTATGGTTCCCCTCTATTATGAAAAGCGCCAAATCCCTTTTTCCGCAGACTTGATGAACATTAAAATAAGTCATTTCGGTTATGTGGATTTTTCAACTCTTTGGGTGAAGCCGGTTATTAAAGAATGACCAGCATAACGGAAATCGTAACACTCAAGCTTCGATTTATATTGATTTAGGTAGTTATACTGATTCTTATTAACAGAACTTACAAAATTACAGAGAAGCTTTATCCAGCCTATTAAACAGCAAAGAAAAAATTGGCAGGATTTAATTCTCTTTTGGAGAATCTAACTAGTGAATGGAGGCAGAAAAATGAAAACGGAGATTTTAACTCAGAACCAAAAAAGCTGGAATACAGTTGCCGGCCACTTTAACGGCATCGATGCTTTGCCCAGCTTCGGTCCCTTCGCCCAAACCGACGAAGAACTGCAATTGTTTGAAGCAATTCGAGATAAAAAGGTGCTGGATATCGGCTGTGGCAGCGGCCATTCCCTAGCTTATATGAAAGAACAGGGAGCTGCCGAACTATGGGGTGTCGATTTTTCCGAGAAGCAAATTAACACCTCGAATGAAACCTTAAAAGGGCTGCAGGCAAACTTGCACTGTGCGGCTATGGAAGAAGATGTCGGTATTCCGAAAGATTATTTCGACATTGTTTACTCTATTTATGCCATTGGGTGGACAACTGATTTGGACAGTACTTTTAATTTGATTTATTCCTACTTAAAACCCGGCGGCTATTTCCTGTTTAGCTGGGATCATCCGCTTTATGCTCATCTGCACAGTGAAAATGGGTTTATTTCGTTGAATGGTTCTTATCAGGCAGAAGGCATGACACGTTATGAGAATTTTAAAGGGGAAGACGCTCCCGTTGTTATTCCACAGCGTAAGTTCAGTACATATTTGAATTCATTGATTAAATCAGGTTTTACCATTGAAGAAGTGGTTGAGACGGACGTTCCGCTCCAATTAAGGAACATTGAGCCGGAAGTATCCGACCGCTATTATTCACTTTACAAAGCGCAAAAGTTTCCCACCACGATGATCATTAAAGCGAGGAAATAAATTCACTTATATAGACGAAAGAAGAGCAGTGCTGAATTGCACTGCTCTTCCCTTTGTGTTTTGCTATTGAAATGTAAGTAGTTCTGATAAGTGATCATATTTTATCCACTTACAACACCTTTGTTTTTATAAATCAGTTAAAAAGCAAATATATCTTCAATTCATTCTATTAAATATTCTAACTTGTTACTTAATTAATTAAAACTTATAGCTTTAATCTAACACCAACAAAGCTGCGCCCAAAATCCCTGCATCGTTCTCGAATTTTGCAGTTTTGACTGCCAATGGATTAAGTAATATCGGTTCCAGGTGCTGTTCAAATTGCTTCCACCAAAGTTCAGCCGACTCAGACACACCTCCGCCAATCACAAGCATTTCCATATCAAATATTGCCTGCAGACTGCTAACAGCAACAGCCAAATCCTCTATAAAAGAGTCGACTACGCGCTTAGCAGAATCACTGAATAGAGCTTCTTTGAACAACTCCTCCGGTTCAATAGTAAGTCCTGCCTCTTCGATTCGCCTTCTCAAAGCGGTTCCGGAAATATATTGTTCCAGACAGCCCTTTCTTCCACAAACACAATGGACGCCTTTCGGATAAAGAACCATATGCCCTATTTCAGCGGCTCCTCCATGTGTTCCTCCGCTCAATAACTTGCCATCCCATACGATACCGCCTCCTAATCCTGTTCCAAGTGTTAAACAGACCACTCGGTCGATACCTTTAGCTGCTCCAAACTTCACTTCTGCTAAAGCGGCACAATTAGCATCATTTTCAACTTCCACCCGTCTGCCGGTCGCTTTTTGTAATTGTTCCTTTACTTCTGTCCCTGTCCATCCAGGCAAGATATCTGTCGCATAGATGATACGACCAGCCTCCGGTTCCACAAAGCCATGTGTCCCAATCCCAATTGCTGTCACTTCCGGGAAATCTCCCAATACCCGCTGTACCAGATTTTCCAAATATGAATATAACGGGACTTGGGTCGGGACCGTTTTTTCAAAAAGAATATTTCCAGCATTATCTATAATTCCCAAACGGATTTTAGTTCCGCCTATATCTACTCCCAGTACTTTTTCCATAAGTCCTCCTAAAAAACTGCCCTTTATTTTATCCAAACATACTTTTAAAAGCACTTATAATTTTTAACTGAATAAATTTTCTGCACTATAGAAAATATCAAATGAAAAAGTACGTAAATCCGCCCGATTTACGTACTTTATCAAAATGTAGATCCACTTTATCCCAAGTTGATCAGTTTTAAAAATCGTTCCACCATTTTTCTACTGATTTTTCCTTGTGTAAACCCAGGAATCTGCCGGAAAGGCATATTCATGACAAACATAACGTTATTAGCTTTCAAGGGCTGTCCTGCCAGGAACAAATTCTTCTGGACCAGCAGAACCAGATGGTATAACCACTTACCTGCCCCTTTTTTGTATCGGCCTTGTGCTATCGTGTCATTAAAACCAAGCTTTTTCTTTCTATCCCATAAAGGGGGAGTCGGTGTATATCCGAGCAGCCGATGGAATTCCCCGTCTCCAACTTGATGGACATTCGCCTCATAATAATGCTCGAATAGATTTTTATCGAAAGGATGCGCTGCATCATCACCTTCTATATCAATCCTGTCTATCAAACGGATATCTTCAATAGAGCTTCCTACTTGAAGTTCATATTTGCCGCTTTCAACTGACCAATCATTAATTGATGGATTAAAATAAGCGAAGGCATGGTTATCGAAATCAATCTTCACCTGTTTTTCTTCATCAGGCTCTAAATGAACTTTTGCGAACCCCTTCAATTCCTTGTTGGCACGAAAAACATTTGATGATAATGGTTTCATATACAGTTGGGCAATCTCTTCCCCAGCTGCATTCCCTACATTTTTAACGGTGAAAGATACCTGATTATCGGTTATGTGCATGTTGCCGTATTCAAATTTGGTGTATGAAAGTCCATGTCCAAAAGGAAACAGAACCGGTAGATTGACCGTGTCAAAATAACGATATCCGATATAAATACTTTCTCTGTGTTCTGCAGTAGCTTCTAAACCCGGAAAATACGGTGCAGATGACACATCTTCATAGGCAATCGGATAGGTTTCAGCCAGTTTCCCGCTTGGATTGCAATCACCAAGCAGTACATCCCTGATTGCTGACGCGCCTCCCTGTCCGCCGAGATAACTATGCAAAATACCTTTTACCTCTTTGACAAAAGGCATTTCAATAGCCGCGCCTCCAGACAGAACAACAACGATATTATCATGAATCAGAGAGAGTTCATTGACCAATGAAACCTGGTTATCACGAAGTTTCATATCTTTTCTATCGATGCCTTCCGCTTCGCTGCCCTCGTCAAGTCCTAGGAATAACAGCACTGTGTCCGCCTTTTCCGCAAGTCTCAACGCCTTGTTCTCCAACTCTGCGTTCTTCTTGCCGTAACGCTTGAAACCTTGCTCATAACCGATAACGTTCAAAGGGGACTCATTCAATAGTTCAAGTGCATTGTCCAGCTTTGTCGGGTTGATCAGAGAGCTTCCCGCTCCCTGATATCGTGGCGTCTTCGCGAAATCTCCAATGATCGCTATTTTCTGCTGTTTATCCAAGGGAAGAATGTTTTCATCATTTTTAAGTAGTACGAGAGACCTTCTTGCTGCCTCTATCGCTTTTTGGTGATGTTCTTCCCAGTCAATTTCTTCTGTTTGTTCCAGCGATTTCCGGGTTTCAAAAACTAAGGCCAGCACTCGCGCTACACTTTCATCCAGGATTTCTTCTGCGAGTTCACCGGATTTCACCGCTTCTACTATCTCCTGATCTGTTATTCCGCCAGAGGAAGGCATTTCCAGCTGGTTTCCGGCTATCAGACCTTTTACACGATCATTATTGCCTCCCCAATCTGTCACTAATATCCCTTCAAAGTCCCATTCACCATAAAGGATATCATTCATTAAATGGGTATTTTCATTGGCGAATTCACCGTTCACCTTATTGTACGAAGACATGATTGTTTTCGGTTTGCTTTCTTCTACTACATAACGAAATGCTTCAAGGTATAATTCCCGCAATGCCCGCTCATCTACTACTTCGTCGATTGTCATTCTCATATGCTCCTGGCTATTGACTGCATAATGCTTCGGGCTTGCCGCGATGCCGTTCGATTGAATGCCGCCCACCATATTGGCGGCAAGTTTACCGCTCAGGAAAGGATCTTCTGAGAAATATTCAAAATTCCTGCCAGCCAGTGGATTTCTTTTGATGTTCAAACCTGGGCCAAGCAATACGCTGACTTTTTCTGCAGCAGCCTCTTTTCCTATTAACCTGCCCACTTCGTGGAGCAAATCGACATCCCAACTATTAGCCAGTGTCGCTGCAGGCGGAAAGCAGGTCGCCGGCAAACTTTTATTCAGTCCAAGATGGTCAGCCTTCCCACCTTGCTTCCGCAGACCATGGGGGCCATCCGTCAGCATTATGGATGGAATGTCCAGCCTTTCAATCGACTTGGTATTCCAAAAGTTTCCGCCGGACATTAAAGATGCTTTTTCTTCCAGCGTCATTTTATTGATTAATTCCTGATAATTTATCATTTACTCCACCTTATTCGTCTGTAGGATATAGTAGAAAATATTATGGGCAGCATTTCGCAAAGCAATAGTGGTTCCTGCTCTATCTTGCTCCATATAACTTGCCAGTTCTTTTTCATATTTGTTCTGCATAGGGAAATTGAAAGGACCTGCTAGCATCAAGTCGTTACCGGCCTCAACAGCTTGAAGTGCGTTAAAGTGATTGCCTTGCGGCCCAATTCCAGCATCGGTGATCACAAATCCTTCAAAGCCCCATTCTTCGCGCAAGATTTCTGTCAGCAGCGCATAACTGCCTCCGGCCCAAGTAGTGCCGATGCGATTAAAGGCGGACATCGCTCCGTGTGGATCTCCTTCTTTAACCGTTATTTCGAACGGCTCCAAATAAATTTCACGCAGCGACTGTTCAGTAGCCCATACATATAAACCATTGTTTGCGCGGTTTGTCTCCTGATCGTTTGCAGCAAAATGCTTGAATACTGCTACAGTTCCTGTACTTTGCAGACCTCTAGTGTAGGCTGCTGCCATTTTACCCGAAATGTAGGGGTCTTCTGAATAGTACTCAAAGTTTCTTCCGCCAAGCGGAGAACGGTGCATATTCATGGAAGGTGCATATACAGCGTCTACATCGTAGGCTACCGCTTCTTGTCCCATTGCCACACCCATTTCTTCGATCAGTTCATCATTAAAGGTCGAAGCGGCATTTACCCCCACTGGGAATGCGACCGATGACCAAGCTTCAAAAAAATTACGGATACTGGCTGGTCCGTCATATATACTTGTTGCAGGCACGCCGATCCGTTTTATCGGAGTTGTCCAATACCCTCCGTCGCCCGCAAGTTGTATCATTTCTTCCGCGGTCAACTGATCCAAAAATTCATGCCATAGCGGATCGGAATAATCCAAACCTTTCAGATCTTCAAGCATTATTCCGTTGTCCGCGTCTGTCGCAGGCATTTTCTGCGTAGATGGGACATGCTCATACTCCGCTGTTTCTACGACTGCGTCAGGAATCAGGAAGTCATCTCCCGACGGTTCTGTTGGAAACGTCTCTTCTGGATTGGCTCTTGATAAGTACTCCAGTCTGCCATCAGCCCCGTCGAATCGGTTGGCGATTTCCACTCCTGTGGTTTCATCCACATCATACACTATTGTTTCTTCTACCTCGAATGCAAGTTCTTCTTCGATTTCACGAATGTTCCGCGCCACCTTGACTTGATAATTACCTTCTTCAAGTACCCATGCTTGCGCTTCCATCTGGTCATAAGAAGACATATCTCTCGTTGCAAAATTCACCGTTACCGTTTCTGATTGTCCCGGTTCCAGCTCACTCGTTTTTGCATAACCCGCCAATTCAATACTTGATTTTTCAATGCCGCCTTCCGTGTATGGGGCCGTGAAATAAACTTGGACGACTTCTTTTGCTTTGGAGTCTCCAGTATTTGTAACTTCTACATCAACTGACATTTCCTCTTCATTGAAATCATTTGACACCACTTCCCAATCGAAAGTTGTGTACGACAACCCATAACCAAATGGGAATTGGACAGTTTCTTCATATTCTTCTTCGCTTAAGAAAGTTTCATAATAACGATAACCAACATAGATTCCTTCCAGGTTATTGGTGAAATAACGGCTTGCCGGCTCGCCATTTTCATTTACATATTGAAAATCCCCTGTATTTAAAACTGCCGGGTTGCTCTCAACATTGTATGCATAAGTATCAACCAATCGGCCTGACGGCGAGTTTTCTCCAGTAAGGGTTCTGGCAATGGCATGGGTGCCGTATTTACCCGGTGCACCGATCCATAAAACACTTTCAATATTTTCATAGTCCTCAATAAATCCAAGCTCAAATGCATTTACCGTATTGGCCATCAAGATGATATGTTCAAAGTTTTCATTCAACAATTCAATTGTCGCTTTCTCATCTTCTGTCAACCTGACTTTATCAACCGTTAGATCAATGGCTTCTGAACCTGTTCTCGAAATGACATATAGGGCCGTATCGGAAAAATTCAATGCCTCTTCCATCACTTCATCAGAAAGTTCACTTACCGGCATTTCATCAGTCGAGCTTGGGAAAAATGAAAGTGCGTTTGGCAATAACGTCCCAAGCATCGACTTGTCAGGCTTGGTAAATTCTTCTGTGCTCGCTTCATCTTCATAAGCGGAATTACTGTAGAGTTTGAAGAGTGTTTCATTATAAGCAATTCCCTCTTGATCAAAAGCCGTGAATAAATCATCTACAGTTGAACTGTCGATTGCGCCCGCTCCACCTCCACCGAATATCGGCTTTGCGGCACCTGAGCCAAATACGTTAATTTTTTTATCGTTTTCAAGTGGAAGTAAAGCGTTTTCATTTTCCAGTAAGACAATACTTTCAGCCATGACATTTTCTGCAATTTCCCTAGAATAATCCGCTGCGCTTTCCTGTTCCTCAGTCATCGGAGCCGTTGCGCTGCTGTACCAACTGAAGAAAGTGCCACTGATAAGAAGGACGATTGCCGCAACTGCGCCTACTATATAAGGGCGTCTTTTAATCTTTTTGAATTTTTTATATCCTTTTTTCTTTGCCTTTCTTTCTTTTTTATCAGGAGTTGACTTGATATCTTGTTTCCACCGCTTAATCTCATTCTTATTATCCTGTTTACTGGCTGCCTTTTCCTCTTTAGGCAAGTCTCTTCTGTGTTTTTTATCTGCCTTGAATTTCTTTACTTTTTCTTTACCCTCTGCCTTGTATTGTTTTACAAGCAATTTAT
Organism: Planomicrobium sp. Y74; assembly: GCF_003668635.1. Classification (GTDB taxonomy): domain Bacteria; phylum Bacillota; class Bacilli; order Bacillales_A; family Planococcaceae; genus Planococcus. Next base: position 357,170 of record NZ_RCWH01000001.1, read on the forward strand.
ACTTTGGTCTTTCCATGTTCAATTCACACCCTTTATTATTTTTTACAATTCCAAGTAAGAAAAATCATTCTATTTCCTCGATTGACATATTCTTAACAGTCTTCTTAGTAAATATAGAATTATTCGACAATAATAGCATTCCAATATAATAGATTTTCTGTTCCGATTTTTGACATCATTAAAAATAGCACCCTTCTATGTTAATGAAGAATGCCTAATCCGTTTTTTTATTTCATTCGTTTGGATGTCGTTCCATTTTTACGAAAATGTTTTGTCTGCAGTAATAGAATAATTTCTTTAGTATTTCTTCTTGATTTCTATCAACTGAATCTCATGTGGATGTAATTCCGTGTGAAGCAGTATCTCATTATTAATAATTAACGGTTGTACGTGTACTCCCGGTTCAGCCCGGCTTTTGAGATAATTGACAGAACTGGCATCCATCTCATCCGGAGCGCCCATCTTAACCCAGGCATCAAACGAAGAACCTTGATCTCTGTTTACAATCTGTTTCTTCATCGTGAATTCACCTTCAAGTCCGCGCAGTTTCAATTGATAAGATTTTATTCTCTCATTTTCAAATACAGTATATCGGCTTGTCGAAGATAATTGCGAAGAATCGAATGTCCTATATAACTTATTGGGATGACTGTAGTTGTACAGCAAAATCTGATAATTGTTGCCTCTTTTAGTGACAATCAAGTCTTCTTCCTGTAAGACCAACTCATCTCCAAGTTTATTCAAGAAGTAGTATGCATGATATCCAGCCTTCTTAACCCCATTGTAAGTCATTAATCCAAATCCGCCATGGAACATTGGTTGTTCAAGTTGAAATTCTTCAAAAATATCTGTAAAGGTCCAATAACCCATGCCGGTTACTTTAGAGGCGTTCTCTACTGCTGTCTTGACGATAAAAGCAGCCATGTAGCAAGTATCTTGCAATAAGTCCCTACTGTTTATATTGCCGTTCCATTCAGTAATCCACAGTTCATCGGGAACAAATGAAAAGCTTTTGCTTTTCATGATGGCATGATCAATGCTTTTTGAAATATGGTTTTGATCCCCCAACATAATGGTGCCATTTTTTGAAAAAATCCCAATCGGATTTTCTGCAATATTTACATTTTCTAGTGCTGACAGCAGTTTGTTATCTGGCTCGGTATTCCGGTCCAAGTTATATACATGAAAAGAGAAGAAATCCAGACCAATCTCTTTTTCTTTAAGAAAAGCTTCGAGCCCTGTCAGCCAGGAAGTATCCGAAATATTCATGATACCAAATCCGCCGAGCTTTATATCTTGATCAATTGCTTTAATAACTTTATAGCTTTCAGTATATAATTCAAAAAACTCCTCTTTCGTTCCACTCCAAAAACTTTTCACTTCCGGTTCGTTCCAAAATTCAAAGTACCAGGACCTTATTTCCATCAATCCATAACGGTTGATCAAATGCTTAAAAAAGGCTTCCAGCATTTCCAGCCAGCGTCCCATATCCTTTGGAGGTGAAATAACTGCATTCCACCAAAAAATTTTGTCTGGCGCTGCTGCCAAATCTGTTGGCATGAAGCCGATTTCGACAAAAGGTTTTATGTCGGCTCCTAAGAGATTATCAATAATTCCGTCTGTATGATTGAAGTTAAAATAATAAGACCCGTCGGGTTTTTCATTATATACAAGGAGTTGATCTGCAAAAATTCCATGGAATCGGATAAACTCAAAATTGATTTCGTTTTGGATTTGCATTAACTGCTCCGTGAAATCCTTTCTAAGTGCATGTGCAGCAAAACCGAAAGTAATGAGCTTAGTGAAGGAGTAATGAAGAGGATTTGCAACTTGATTGAACTCCACGCTAACTGTTCGGTCAGCCACCATCAACATTCCTGCTTTACCTTTTGGTTCCAAGTATGTAAATAATGTTGCAAGAGATTCTTTACTGTTAATACTTAAATAATCTTTCGGCACACTTTTCTCAACACTGAATTTGTATTGTTCACGATACTGCAATGGTGTTATTCCTAATACTTCCTTGAAAACTCGATAATAAGCCTTGCTGTCAGGAAAACCGGACTTAAGTGCGGTTTCGATAATTGTGTCATCTGTTGTACGCAAAGTCATTAGCGACTTATTTAAACGCATACTATCCAATTTTTTCTTCAGTGTTTCACCGGTATTCGCTTTGAAATACCTCGATAAATATTGAGGATTCAAAGCAAATTCTTCCGCAATGTCCTGTAAACCCAGTTGCGAGTCCATGCAGTGGCTATTCATATATTTTAAAATTTCCAGCATACGGGAATCATTCCCCGCCGACTTGTCGCCTTTATTCGTGGCTACCTCGAAATACTCCATAAGAATCACGATTAAATCGATTAACAACTTCTCTGTTTTCAACTGATACAAGTTCTTTTTATTCAAAATTAGATCCATGAGATTTGCCAGGATATATTTAATCTCATCCAAGGCAAACTCTGTCGCCTCGTTTGCTTGACTGGAATTCAAATAAAACTTTTTACCTTTTAAGTTAACGTTATACTTTTTGAAATACTCAATGTCCATTTGAAAAGCCAGTACTTGTGTACTGCCAAAATCTGTTCTCGAGTCAATAAAATGGAGTTCATTTTCATTAACTAGAAAAATATCTCCCTTTTCAAGCGAATAGCTGTCGCGGTTTATCCTGATTTCCAGGGAGCCTTCCAAAACGAAAAGAATTTCAATATCTTCGTGCCAATGATAAGGGAAACTTTCTACGGTCTGAGTGAATACTTTAATGGGGACATCGCTTTGATAATTTATCTGCTCATATTGCTGATACATGTAGTTTCTTCTCCTTTTGGAAATTTAACTTAATGTAGCATACCAAGAATACTGAAACAACTCGACAGAATATACCTGCTTGTATAGGCTTTAGAAGAAAATTATTTTGCTAAACCTTTTTTAAGCAGTTCCAACTCTATTTTGTATTGGGCAACCGCTTCTTCCAGCGCTAAGTCTTTTGCAAACTTTCCAATCCAGTTGCGCATCGTCACAGCGAAAAGGATTTTCAGCAAGTGATTGAACTCATTTTCGTTTTGAATATTAAGTGCCGACCGATCAATCAAGCTTTTCAATTGTTCAAAACTTTCTCCGTTTTCCCCTTCCTCTAATACTTGAGCTAAAGCCAGTTCAGTTTTGTCGGTCATATTAAGGAAGATATTCTTTGTGAAACCTGACATGTCCGGCATTTTTAATACCGAAATATAAAATTCCGTAATTGAATCGAACATTTCCCCGTTATTCCGTTTTAAAATAGCGGCAAACTCATCCCTTCTTTTTTGAGCCAATCCGTTCAGTAGAAATATATATAAATCTTCTTTGTCCTCAAAATACTGATAGAAACTACCTCTTGGAATACCAGCATTCTTTACAATATTCGCTATGGAAACGTCATAGAAAGGAACTGCTGAAAATTCACCTTGTGCTGCCTCAATCAATTTTTGCTTCTTTTCTTTTTTTAAATTGTAGAACGTCACTTTCGGCATACTTCATCTCTCTTCCCATTAACTTAGAATTTAAAGTTTTTCAATGAAAAACTTTCTGGCAGATGGAAACGTTCATTGCTTATCAGCAATTCCCGAAAGTCTTCATCTGCTCCGACTTTGTCCTTCAACTTATCCATTTCTTTATGGATATTCTCCATTTTTTTGTCCAGATGAGCAGCAGAATCTGCAGCTTCCCTTAGCTCTTGTAAAATCTCGGCCGGAACTTCCTTATTATATTTATAATATATTTTATGTTCTAGACTGGCCCAAAAGTCCATGGCAATGGTCCGAATTTGTACTTCCACGCAAACATCTTCTACCCCATCCGACATATAGACCGGCACCTCCAGCAATAAATGAAGACTTCGATAACCGTTCCTTTTCGGATTTTTAATATAATCTTTTTCTGCTAAAACCTTCATGTCCTGCTGATTTTTCAACATTTCACTCAATTCATAGATATCTGTTTCAAAAGAACAGATGATTCGGATACCAGCAATATCCCGAATATGTTCTTTAATAGTAGGTATAGATAGTTCCAGGTTTTTTTTCTCTATTTTTCTGAAGATACTTTCAGGAGATTTTATACGGGAATTAACGTTTTCAATTGGATTATAATCATGGATTAAATGAAATTCCTGCTTTAAAATATCTACTTTTGTGTTGATTTCATCCAAGGCGAATTTATACCTCATCAAGAACCGCATCAATTCTTTTTTAATTAATTTCATTCGGTTGATCTCGGTTGATAATTCACTCTCCATAACTAAATCCCCTTTTCTTCAATTTTTTCTTTCATGACAACGTGTCACTTCCTAAGTAGACTATACATAAAAATAATCTATAAAGCTACAAAAGTGACACGCTGTCATGTGCGGTATATAATCTAATAAATAAATTATTAATCGACTAGTTGGGGTAGATTTGTTTTAGGATTTACAGTCTACAGACATTGACCAAAGCATTAATTCCGTTTTTGGAGTCAGAAAATGTATACGTGAAAATCATTTGAAAGGGATGTGCTCATATGAACTTGAAACTGTTTTTTGTAACCAGTAACTTATCTTGCAGAAAAGCGATAAAGTGGCTTGACGAAAACAATATCTCATATGAGGAAAAAAACCTTACAACAACACCGATTACCGCAGAAGAAATTCAAGAAATTCTAGCTCTCACAAATGATGGCACAGATGAAATTATTTCATCAAAGTCCAATATATTAAATAAATTGAAACTCGACATGGATTCTTTATCGCTCCCCCAATTATATGAAGTGATAATTAAAAACCCAGGAGTACTTCAGTTACCGATTATACATGATGAAAGACGACTTCAAGTTGGATATAATGATGAAGACATTCGTCAATTTCTTCCACGCTGGTTTAAGTTAAGCCAATTAAAGAAAATTCTTGCCCCATTCGAGCCTGAAATTCGCAGCTGAGATTTCTATCAGGGACTCTATGAAGGTCCACTTTTTCAAATAGAAAGGGAGAGAAGGTACGCTTTGGTCAGCGCCTCTCTCCCTTTTATATGTTTAGCTTCCGATAACCACATGATTTATAAGCCAATCTCCTCATTAAAAAATTGTCTTGGCAAATAAAAAATGCAGTGATTGGTATTTAAAGATGTCGTTTGCCAAGCACCTTTTTCTACTTGTTTCATTTCATAGCAAAGACTATTTCATCCGATGCCCTGGCCATGGCTTTTTAAAGCGATTTCTCTCTCTAGATCAGTCACTTTAAACAAATTCATTATTTTAATCCTAAATGCCCGCGTAAAGTAGATTCTGTATATCGTTTTCTAAAAATCTCTCTTTTTTGCATTTCAGGCACAATTAGTTCAACAAAATCTTCTAAACTGCCAGGTAATGTAGGAGGCATAAGATTAAATCCGTCAGCCACACCCGCTTCAAGCCAAGCCTCCATCCTGTCCACTATTTCTTCGGGAGTGCCGATCAGCGTAAAATGACCCCCACCTGCATTAAGATATCCCAACAGTTCTTTTACTGTGGGTTGAGTATCATTGATGATTTCCAGTATTGTTTCATACCGCCCAACTGGACCTGTAAATTCTTCTACTGGTGGCAATGAAGGTACTATCTGATTGATTTCCCAATTAGTACAATCTTGTTGAAGAAAGAAACTCAACTGCTTTAAAGCCGTTTCTATAGGCAACTTCTCATCTAAAGCGGATTTTTTGGCAAGAGCTTCTTCATGAGTAGTTCCTACATAAGTGACCAAGCCGGGAAATACTTTAATATGTCGATTACAGGATCCGTTTTGCTTAAGCTGTTCATCTAACTTTTTGCGGTACTTTATTGCTTGATTTAAATTCCACGACACTGAATAGACTGCATCTGCATATTTTGCGGCCAAAGCTATCCCTTGTTCAGATGCCCCTGCTTGCATGGCGACTGGTCTTCCTTGCGGACTTTTGGGTGTTGTTGAAGGACCCTTCACTTTAAAATAGCTACCGATATGGTTAAAGGGCCGTATGTTTACAGGATTGATCAGCTGTCCATCTTCCCGATTATTTAGCACCTCGGTGCTGTCCCAGGAGAGAAATAGCTTATGCATTAATGCAGCAAATTCATCAGCCTTCTCATACCTTTCATCGCGGGGAGGCAGTTCGCTCATGCTATGATTCAATGCTTCCTCATCCTTCATCGAAGTAACGAGGTTCCATCCAACACGGCCCTTGGTAATGTGGTCCAGGCTTAATAGTTGGCGTGAAGCTGTGAAGGGATTTGAAAAAGTGCTTGAGATGGTTGAAACTAGTCCTACATAATTTGTCACTTGCGAAATAGCGGTTAAATTGACCAATGGATCTAGCCAAAAAGCTGGCATTTCAGTTGGGGTATTAGCGAGAAATGATTGATTATCGGCAAAGAATACAGCGTCAAAATAACCCGTTTCAGCTAGCTGTGCCAAGGATTGGTAGTAAGAAATTTCTCCAATGCATTCAACGCTAGAATCAGGCATTAACCAGGCGGCCTGATGATGTCCGCATCCATACAACAAAACCCCTAAGTGGAGTTGCTTCCTTTGAACTGCTTTCATTTGCTGCGTCACTCCCTAATTCATGATTGACCGTTTCAATAATCTTTTTTAATAAAAACTATCTATTGCAAATGAATTCATTAGTTCATTGTCAAACCGCCATCGACTGTAATATTCTGTCCTGTAATACCGTCAGCATTTTCTGAAGATAAATAAGCGACCATATTAGCTACATCTTCCGGTGTCGTTACTTTTTTCAATGGCGTTGATTGCGCAATTAAATCGAATACTTCAGGGGTTGTTACAGAACTGGCATCCGTCGTTTTTAATAATCCACCTGAAACTACATTTGCTTTGATGCCGTATTGTCCAAGTTCAGAAGCGATATTACGTGTAAAACCAATTAATCCAGCTTTAGCTGTTGTATATTCATGGTACGGCACTACCGGATTTTGATATAAATTGGTTCCGATGCTGATAATACTTCCATTTTGTCGTTCTATAAATTGCGGCATAACGCTTTGAACTACATTAAATGCTGCTTTCAAAGTACCATCTAGCTGTTTTTGATAATCTTCCCAATTAAGGTCTGTAAAGGATTTCTGTTTGTTTGGATCGAATTTGAAGTCTACCAATGCGTTGTTAACTACAACATCTATTTGACCAAAATATTCCGTTGCTTTCTTTACCATGGCATCAACTTCTTTACGATTTGTGACATCAGCTCGAATTGCAATAGCATTCTCTTTACCTAGCTCAGAAACAAGCTCTTCAGCGGCACCTTCGCTCTTATAATAGTTTATAACCACTTTAAACCCTTGTTGTGCCAACGTTTTTACAATAGAGGCTCCTAAACCTCTACTGCTCCCTGTTACCAATACTGTTCTCTTCATAGTGACCACTCCTAATTTTTAGTCTTCCTAAAACTTAAATAATAAAGTATTAAATATATATGCAAATTTAAACATTACGATAAAGGCATATTAACCTAAATAACGGTGGTATAAAGTTTTTGCTTCAGAAATGCTTTTCGTTCCATGAATTAAAACACGGCCATCCTTAAAAATGACAAGGCGATGTTCCGCAGTCGAGAAAGATAGCAGGTATGGATTACGTAAAACCTTTCCTTGCTGTCTGGACAAATCTTTATCCAAGCTTTCCAAGTCTCTTTCCATCGGTTGGGAAGGACGAATCTGAACCGTATCCCTTCCGCATAAAACAGCAGTTTTTGTTTGTTTTGAGAAAGAAAGATAAGGGTAAGAACGGTCCGTTCCGCAAGAAGGGCAATCCGCTTTTTTAATCTTGTCGACGTTAATAGATGAATGGTGGTTTTTCCAGAGATCGAATGAGACTAGCTTATTTCTTAAATGAAGTGAATCCTCGACTAAAATCTTTAACGCCTCTGACATTTGAAAAGATATAACCATTTGGACAGCTGGGCTGATGATTCCAACGGTATCACATGTAACGCCTCCCATTGGCACATTCTCAAGCAGGCAATTCAGACATGGTGTTTCACCTGGAATAATCGTATAACTGATGCCATAACTTCCAACACATGCACTGTAAATCCAAGGAATCCGATGTTTTTGAGAAATGTCATTGATGATCATCCGGATATCAAAATTATCGCTTGCATCGAGAATCAAATCGACATTCTCCACAAGCCGTTCCATTTCTTCAACCGAGACATCCATGACATGACAGCGAATTTCTACTTCAGAATTAATGGCCTTTAACCGTTTTTTAGCCGCTATTGCTTTTGGGGTTCGCTGTTCCGCTTCCTCTTCGGTATAAAGCTGCTGGCGCTGAAGGTTGCTCCACTCTACATAATCCCGGTCCGCGATGCTTATTTTACCTATACCTGCCCGAACCAACATTTCGGCACTGCCAGTTCCCAATGCACCAGCACCGATGATTAAAACATGCTTGTTCCTCAATTTCGCTTGTCCTTCTGTCCCTATCGGTGCAAAAAGCTCCTGTCGTGAGTAACGTCCATTCAACTGATGCTCATCCCATCAAGGGGACTGCTGGCCGTTGCGTATCGTTTTTTCGGTATTCTTCCTGCTTCAAATCCGAGTCTTCCTGCTTCGATTGCAAGTCTCATAGCATTTGCCATTATCACGGGATCTTTCGCTCCTGATACTGCTGTATTCAACAAGACGCCAGCCGCTCCCATTTCCATTGCAATAGCAGCGTCAGAAGGAGTTCCAATTCCGGCATCGACAATAACAGGGACCCTCGTCTGTTCAATGATAAAAGAAAGATTTAATGGATTGATGATTCCCTGGCCTGAGCCAATGGGAGATGCGCCGGGCATTATAGCGTGGCAGCCTAATTCTTCGAGGCGTCTCGCCAGCAGAACATCGTCTGATGTATACGGCAGGACAGTAAACCCTTCTTTTAAGAGCTCTTCTGATGCTTTTAACGTTCCAACCGGGTCCGGCAGCAACGTTTTTTGGCAACCGATCACTTCCACTTTGATCATGTCACAAAGACCTGATGCTTTAGCCAGTTTTGCAATACGGACCGCTTCTTTGGCAGTCTTGGCACCGGCTGTATTCGGAAGTAAGGTGTACTTTGAAACATTCAATTTTTCCAGAAAATTCGGCTGGCTTGCTTCAAATATATTCATTCGTCGGACTGAGAATGTCAGAATCTCTGTGGCGGACACATCTACAGCTTCTTTTTGTATATCAAAATTCGGATATTTACCAGTACCCAATAACAATCTTGATGAGAATTCGTGATTTCCTATTTTCAACATATTCATCCGCCTCCTACAAAATGTACTAATTCGATTTTATCTTTATCAAAAATCAAGGTTTCTGTATGTTTCGCCTGTTCCAATATTTCAGCATTTCTTTCAACAATGACTACTTTATGGTGCAACTCAAAATGAACTAATAATCCGGCGACAGTTTTTACGCTGTTGGGTACTTCTACATGATCTCCATTAACTGTTAATTTCATTTTTTTACTCCCTTATCGGATTAATTTTTTGATTGATCGATCGACACGGAAAGGGGATATATCAATTGAAGGAGTTTTTCCTTCAACCAAATCTGCCATCACCTCTCCGGTTATCGGCGACAGTAAAATACCATTTCTATAATGACCTGTCGCTATAAATAAACCTTTATACTCAGGATGTTCGCCTAAATAAGGCAAGCCATCGGCAGTTTGAGGCCTAATCCCTGTCCAAGCTCCTTCCCACTCGGCTTGAACTATAGAAGGCACCAGTTTTTTTGCATTTTCCATCAATAAAGAAATTCCCTCTACAGTGACTTGCTGATTGAATGTATTCGGTATAACGGTTGCTCCTACAATGATTCTTCCGCCTTTTTTAGGAACAAGATAGCAGCTGTGCGTGAAAATGGTGTTGGTCAACAAAGGGGACTCGGCAAGCACAGAAAAACATTCACCTTTCACTGGATAGGTTTCAAGCTGTAACCCCGTCTTTCTTAGCAGCTTTTCGCTCCAAGCCCCTCCTGTCACTACAACATTGGCACTCATAAAATCGCCTTCATTCGTAGAGACCCCAGTGATTTTCCCGTTTGAAAAATAAAAAGAATGAACTTCTACATATTCTTTAATTTCGGATCCAAGTGCTGATGCAGATTTTAAAAATCCTAAAGTCAGCTGAGGAGCTGCTACTTGGCCATCTTTTTCGAGGTACATGGCACCCGTCACCTCACAAGACAATGCCGCCTCTCTTTCTCTTGCTTCTTCACCTGTAAGTAACTCGGCCAATTCCCCGTTCTGTTTGTGGACTTCAATGATCCGACGGTGCTCCTGCTGTTCCCAGTCAGTTAAGGAAAGTCTTAGCACCCCCTTATTCACAAGTTCAATATCAATTCCACTGTTCATTTTCAGTTCATCTGCTAAGTTGCTAAACATTCCCCTGCTAATTCTGGCTAATTGAAAAAGCGCCCCCTCTCCGTCCAACTCCGCTTGTGCGGCCAACATTCCAGCTGCCGCTCCAGATGCTTTACTTGCAAGCCGGTCTTTTTCCAACAGCAAAACCTTCATCCCTCTTTTCGCCAAATTAAAAGCTATCGCCCCGCCATTGACTCCGCCACCGATTACAATGGCATCATAAGTTTTATTCATTAAAAATCCCCCTTAACCGTTGCAAGCAAAATATTATTCAGATAAATAACTACGGTATTGCTTTACCGCCTCCAAAGGGTCTTCCGCTTCCAATATGCCCGACATTACAGCGACTCCTTGTGCTCCCGCTTCGATAACTTCCCTACTATTTGTCGGTGTTATTCCCCCAATTGCAATAACTGGGATAGAAACTGATTCAGAAACGGACCATAACTGTTCTATCCCTTTCGGAATCAGTCCTGGTTTTGATTGAGTTGAATATACATGGCCGAAAATAACATAATCAGCACCTTGTTGCTCGGCAATTTGTGCTTCCTCGATGGAATGGACAGAACAACCAACTGTCAAATCCATAAATTTTCGTTTTACAATTTCAACAGGCAATGAATGATAGGCTAATTGAACTCCTTTTACATTCGAAGCGCAGGCAACATCCACCCTGTCATTAATCATTATTTTTGAAAGGGGAACTTTTTTGTCCGCTAATAGCTCCACCATTTCATATACTTCTTTTGCTCTTTTCGTTTTCTCGCGAAGATGTATGAAATCGATGTAAGGATGAATCACACCGATAATCTCTGCTAATTGTTCCGGCTTTTGTTTTCCTGTTGATATAATATGCAACTTTTTAGTTTTCATATATGTTCTCCTTCGATCCTTCTCTAGTGCATAAAAAAATACTTACCATATAAAAAAACCACTCCAGCGATGGAGTGGTTTAGGTTATATTTTAGGAATAGATAAAATACATAGCAACCACTTCCCTACGCTAGTTTCAACTAGATCAGGTTCAAAGGGTCCGGATTTCTCCATCTCAGTCTTAAAAGACTCCCCTAGTGTTTTTATATTCAGTTTTTTGGAATATCTAAAGTAAGCGTATCATCTCTCTCGAAATTTATCCAGTTCTTTCTAAATATTGTTAATTAAATACCACCACTTATAGAAGTACACTTATACGAACAAAAGGAAGGAAAGAAACCAAAGTTCCGATTCATTCCTTCCGATAACCCCTCAAGTGTTATCAAGACAGTCTTCTAAAAACATTCTTTCCTTGAAATACCAAACATCAACTAAAACCTCAAATTAGCAATCAATATTTTCACTTTTCATTTTTAAACTATATGGCTATGGTAATATAAGGATAAAAATAAAAGTAGGTTTTCTTTTGGAACTTTTTACTGAGAAATTAATTATGATTGCTCTATTCGTTTTAATCATTCACTCCATCGAAACATTGGCCTATGCCGTTCGCTTATCTGGAGTAAGGGTGCGCCTGCTGGCATCTGCTCTTTCCTTGTTCAATGTCATGGTAATGGTTTCTCGTTTGGCAAATATGATGCAGCAGCCATTTACCGGAAGTTTAATTGACTCTGCTCCAGAGACGAATACATTTGAATTCGTCGAAGCACAATACCGGATTATCATCGGTTCTTCTACTATTGGAACGATTATAGGAATCCTTTTGCTCCCCACTTTCATCTCTATATTTTCGCGTGCAATCATTCACCTATCAGCCGAAAGAGGATCTATTCCCGGACTGGTCAAAAAAGGGATGAGTATTGGCTATATCAGAAGAGGAATCGGACACATTCACCTGCCAAAGCCTTCTTACTTAAAAGGCGTCCGTTTAAAAGATATTCCGGTCCAGTTATTTTTCATCAATATGATCATTACCGCTGTTTACACAATCGGCGTTCTTTCTGCGCTTTATGCAGCCATCATTGTTCCCGAAAGAGCTGCTACAGCAATCATGGCTTCTGGCCTGATCAATGGTTTGGCCACTATCCTCCTCATTGTTTTCGTCGATCCGAAAATATCTGTGTTAGCCGATGATGTCCTCAATCGCCGCGGCAGTTACCTGAATCTTAAAAGCATCGCTGTCATGATGATTGCTTCCCGATTACTGGGTACGATACTTGCTCAGTTATTCTTTTTACCTGGGGCAAGATACATAGCTTGGTTCACGAAATTTATTGTGTAATTCAATAAATACAGGATATTTTTCAAAAACAAAATTATCTCCATTAGTAAAGGAAGACCGGATGCTTATAACCTTGCATTCAGTCTTCCTTTATTCTTCCGATAACTTCATGATTTTAAACTTAAAAAAAGCTTATTCAAATATTATTAAGCTATCCGCGTCGTAATTATAAACTATAAAAATGTCCGCCCATTTTGTATTCACTTGTAATTTTCTGTTTTTTATATCATATAGATCTACCCCTATATATGGATCTATTGCAATAAAGACAAAATCGTTGGTCTCCGCAACCATCATTAAAAAAGCTAGCAATACTTGATTTTCAACCGCCTCCTCTTTCTTCACGTAAATCTCAATATACGACACTCTGCTATTGATTTTTCTAATCCTGTAATGAGAACTAGCAACAACTGAATTTAGACTTTCCAGGAAAAAATTATGTGTTTCTATTCCAATTACTAGATTATCGCATTTTATCTGTTTTAATAATCCTCTAACATCAACTCTATCATCAAAATTACAGTAGTATGCCGTATCGAAATTAATAAGAGAAAAACATAAATCCTTATCAATTTCTTCTACATGTTCAACAGTTACTTTTTGATACATGGGGTTATTCAACTCCTTGTATTAAATTCCATAGCTTTTTCTTAATTATAGTCAATTAAGGATTAGGTAACTACACAACAACAAAGATAAAACCGTTTGTAAAAGCACACTTTTACAGAAAAAAAGAGAAAACAGGCTTTAATAAGCCTGTTTTCTCGCCTTCGACTTCTACGACTTATAGCGACTTCAAATTGAAGGGATAATCAAACTATTGTTAAATTCACAAAAGGAAGTACCACTTCTATTTTTATCCCGCACTCCCTGGATTGCCATATTAAATTGATAAAACGAAAAGCAAGTAAACAGCACTGCCCAATGAAATTGTGCCGATCAGACCGCAGACTAACCCAACTTTTATTCTCCTGTTCTTTTCTGCTGCTGTTTCACTAAATTCAGTACCATAACGGTTTTCATACACTAATGGCTTTCCTTTTAAATTTGCAGCGATTAGAAGACCTGCTACACCAATTATGAGAAAAATAAGGACGACCATAATATTTTCCCCTCCGTTGCCAATACAGTCACAAAAAAATTAAGTAGGTAGTGACCCCTTAAAGTTAGAGTTTCAGCTATGCAGCTAATTGGCTGGTATGCATTCGTTAGCATACCAGACTAATGCCGGCCAAAGTTTGCTTGGAAGTGGCAGATTTATATATTCCCTACTCGTCCATCACTTCGATTTCGAATTTCATATGATCCAAATCCCATACATCAGCATCTGTATTTGAATAAATATCAACTTTTACTTTTTGGCCCACTTCATATTCATCACTGTCGCTTACCGGGATCGTATACAAACTATTATCTGGCTGACGATTTTGTTCTTCAATAACTAAAAATTCATCATCATCAAAAAAATTTTTCTCTATTTCAATCTCTTCAATTGTGCCAACTACCTTATGCTGAAACGTATGTGGCGCAAAGGTGCAACCACCAGCCAGCAACAGAATAACGGAAAAAACCGAAATGGATTTCCAAGAATTCTTCATTATGCCACCACGCTTTCAATTAACCAAAAAAGAGCTGGTATATAATGTATCCCCCAAAAAGCACTAAAATGAATAGACCCGTCCCTTTCCACCCCATGTCACCGGCTACATCAGTTAAATTCCCGAGCCCCATTCCTCTATCAAGTCCATCGCGCAAAGAACCGGCAGGGTTCTTTTTCACCTCTTCTTGTCTTAAATGCTCTCTTGTTTCTGGCGACTCTTTTTTGAATCCCATATACCACTCATCTCCTTTGTACATTAATAGTTTATTTTGTTCCGTTAACCATGGAGTAATCTAAAAGTAAGCTTTCTTCTTCATATTTCGAAATGACCAACTGGCGATTTTGAAATCACGGTTGAAACTCACGTTTGGTAGCCGGCGCTATTCCCAGCATATAAGCATCGTCACCATCAATACTGAGATCAAACTTCAACTCTTCGTCTCGATGACTGTCCTGAAATTCTGTTAATGAATTATACAGGCTTTCGGAAGCAGTCACTTCTGCTTCAATCATACCGTCATGAAGCCAGGCACTGAACGTAATGAAAAATTGATCATCTTCCTCCCAAGTCTCTAGAATTTCGGCATCAAGGTACGTGGCATTCGCCTTTAAATTTTGATGCGGTACAGCGACAGTCGTTTTTGTATCATTCCCATCCTGAGTTGTGCTACAGCCAAAAAGGAGAACAATTAAAAGAAGTAAGACAACTATTCTTTTCATTTCCTTCACTCCCTTTCTTTATATATTGTTTAAGACAAAATAAGAATCAAGTCACATTTATATTTATATCCCATGCTTTTATAACCAGATATATCCATCTCTACTTACTTCGCTGAACTCTCTTAAACTCCTTTTTTCCATTCCTCACTTATACGTGTGCATGAAAAATACTTATTCATAAAAGCAGGAAAGCTTTCATAAAAAGAAAACTATACAGACAAAAAAGAAGAAATGTAAGTCGGTGCTCTAGCAACTTAAACTTCTTCTTTTTCAATACAGTTATAATCAGTTGTTTTCACAAAGTATGACGCACCTTTTGGTTCTACGGAAGTAATCCGGACTTACACTTTTCTGAAGAAGTGAATGGATACGTTATTCCAACGGAATCATTTCCTCTATTATTTCCCCTTCCTCACTTTCCCAAGAAACGTAAAAGGTCATTTCATCCGCAAACTTTTCAATATCACTTTCCGCGAAATTGGAACGACTGCCTCCTGTAGATTGTATGTTGATTTTCTTGCCTCTTCGCATGGAACCACCCGATTCACCAGAGGGATAAGTGACTTTGTACCGGACCTCCTTAGGCGAGTAATCTTGCTTGAACACCAAACCGCCTTCGGTATGGACCTCTTCTTTTCCAGAATCAATGGAGAAAGTGGTTTGAATCGTTACCTGCCAATTATCGGTTTCCCCTCTACTTACATGGATTTCATGATCATCGTTGCCCATACAACCTGTTACCAGCGTCAATATCAGTAAAATTAAGCCCACTTTTCCTTTTTTGATAGTATCATCCCTCCCTTTGAATAAATGGTCACTAAACAGTTTGTTGCCATTTCTCTCATTTCTTTTGGTAACAGTTCCCGTGTTTGCTTACTGCTCTTCCAGGAAAGCAAGGGCCTCTTTTTCGCTGTAAGCTTTTAAGACGATTTCTCTCGAATCCATGATGACAATGACCGGATACGATTCCACTTCAAGTCCAAATTTCTCAGCTTGCGTCGTAATGGCAGAGCCATAGAGCAAATCTTTCTTCATTGCCTTATCGAGAACTTCGTTTGTATAAGCACTTGTCTCTTCAATTGGAGTGGATTCCTCAAAAATGAACAGGATCGAGTACCGCCCCTCTTCAGCTGAAAGCAGGGCGGGAGGTGCAGCCGACTCCTGAGGCGAACACCCTGCAGCCAAGAAGGACCCTGCTAAAGCCATAATCACCAGTATTCTCTTCACACGCTCACTCCTAATCAAGAAGTTTCTTCCATTATAACAAAGAGCACAGAGAGATTAGGGGTATACGCTAGAAAGCGGAGGACATTCGCTTTCTATAAATTCAAAATCGGCAAAAGTTTCGCGTCACGATGATTATTAAAGTTAGGAAATAAATGCACTTATATAGACAAAAGAGGAAGAGCAGTGCTGATTTGCACTGCTCTTCCCTTTGTATCTGTTTAGCTAACAGAATAATTACTACGATTGCTCTCCATAATGTTTACTGTTAATAAAAAATCCTTAGTTTTTACAACAATATTGTTATAAGCAAAATTCGTGTCAAACAGGCTTTTTTCCCAGAAACCTTGTGATGATAGTCCATCCATCAACATCATAATACCACTTAAAAGCCTGCCGGCTTAATCTGTTCCATGTAGCTTCGGATGTCCTCCTCGGACATCTCACCTGTAACGATTTTCTCGATTTCCCCATCCGGATTGACCAGAATGGTTGTCGGCAGTGGCCGAATGTTGTAAGCTTCCATAACACTTTTGTTTTTGTCGATAACAATCGGGAATGTTAGATTTTTCCGTTCGGCATATTGTTCCACTTCATAATCCGACTGGGCGATGTTAACAGCCAGTATCTGCACTCCTTTTTCTTTGTATACTTGATACTGCTTTTCCATCAAAGGAAACTCTTTTTCACACGGTTTGCACCAAGTTCCCCAAAAGTTCACGAATACCCCTTGTCCCCTGTAATCAGATAGCTGATGCCGTTTGCCGTTCAAATCTGTCAGGGCAAAATCAGGTGCCTGATCTCCGACCTCCAGCAATTCACTTTTTTCCTTAGTTACTCCGTTGTAAATCGTAAAAGTAATAGCTCCTATCATAACAAGCAAAATGGCTGTTCTCATTAAAAGTCGGTTTTTCTTTTTCTTGGCCATCTAGTCTTAGCTCCTTTTTTTATAGATTAAAATAAGGTCTCATCCAGAGACCTTATTCGAAATTGATATTATTCAGCTTCTTTTGCATCCACGTTAGTTTTTACAAAACTTGCACAGGTATTCATCATTTCCTGTGCTTCAGCTGAATTCATTGCACCCATCATATGTGACATATTGCCATTAGCCATCATTTTCATCATTCCATTTTCATGGGCATTCATCATACTATTGGTTTTATCATTGTCAGTTTCACTGGCAAATCCGGTTGTCCCTGCTACCAGCAAGGCGGACAAAGCAAAAGACACGATATAAGGCGTTTTTTTAAGTTGCATTGCTTCCACTCCTTTTGTTATGACTGAACAATTAGAGTATAGACAATAAATTTGTTGAATTTGTGAAGATACTAAAGTATTACTCTTTATTTTGCAAAAACACTTTTCTTTCATCAAATTCCTGTTCATCTATTTCTCCTCGCGCAAATCTTTCACGAAGGATTTCCAGTGAAGAATCTTCACGCTTATGAACCGGCGAAGAATTTTCTTTCTTTGTGGCCTGCTTCATGGTAAATAATAAGATTCCATAGATGATTAACCCGACTGCAGTTACCAAAAAATCATACTCAGAATCATGCCTTCACCCATCATTGACAGCAATTTCACAAACTCCAATCATTTTGAAATATATTCTCGATCCCTTTTCTAAAATATTTCTGTCAGTTCAATCCTGTATATTAAATTTATATCCAACACCCCACACTGTTTTGATGGGATTATAAGCCAACCCGGCTTTCCGAAGCTTTTCCCGTACATTTTTTACATGAGTATCAATTGTTCGCAGGTCGCGAAAGTCTTCCGGCTCCCAAATGGTATCCAATAAAATGTCCCGGGTGAAAACTCTTTTAGGCTGGCTTGCGGCTATATAAAGTATGTCAAACTCTTTCGGTGTCAACTCGACGGCGACTTCCTTCACCTTTACTTCTCTGCTTTCACTATCGATAACCAAGTCTTCAAAAGTTAACAGAAAGCCTTGAGCCCCTTCTTTTTTCACGTTTTCCCGGCGAAGCAGCGCATTGATACGGGCAACCAGTTCTTCTGGGGCGAACGGTTTAACCAGATAATCATCGGCTCCAAGATTTAATCCGCGGACCCGGTCCTGCACATCGTTCCGGGCGGTTAACATCAGAATCGGCATTTGCTTTGTCTGACGCACAGCTGAACAAACTTCCCATCCATCAATATCCGGCAGCATAATATCCAATATCAGTAAGTCGTAAGAGTTTTGCCTGGCCATCTGTATGGCTTCATGGCCCCCTCTGGCCTCATCCACCTCGAAGTGCTCTTTGGACAAATAAATCTTCACAAGATTTCTCATATTAAATTCATCATCGACTATTAAAATTTTGTTTTTCATTTTAAGCCCTCACTTTTTGACTGCTTATTCTAACTTTATCTTTAATATTTGTAGTTACTGTGAAGTTTTTCGATGCCGATTCTTTTCATTTCAATGAAGGGAGCCAAAACTATGTGGCTCAATTACTCATAACCCGGTGAAGCCATTAAAGAAATTGTTAGAGAGGAATGAAATCATCTTTGTCATCCAGTCAAAATAGAGGAATATCCCCATGGTAATCATCGTAACTCCGCCCATCTTCACAATGAGTCCGCTATATGTCTTTACCCACTTCATCCTTCCGATAAAAAAAGACATAAAGAAAAAAGGAATTGAGAAACCGAGGATATAGGCAATCATGTAGACCAACGCCTGGTTCGGATTTGAAACTCCCAACGCAATAACACCTGCCAATATCGGACCGGTACACGGAGTCCACCCTGCGGCAAAGGCAATACCAATAACACTTGAGCCAAAGTAGCCGCTTGGCCGGTCTTTAAACGTCATTCTTTTTTCCTGCATCAGGAATTGGGGTTTGAAAACTCCCAGTATGACCAGCCCCAGCAAGACGATTAAGATGGCTCCCATCTGTCGAATCAGATCACCATAATAACTGAACAAGTTTCCGAATAATGAAGTTGAGAAACCAAGAGCAATAAAGATAAGGGAGAACCCAAGCAGAAAGAACGTGGTATGCAGCAATGCCCGTTTTCTCAGTATCCCTTTGCCGTTCTGTAATTCATCAACAGACATTCCAGTTATATATGACAAAAACGCAGGATACAGAGGCAGGCAGCAGGGGGATACAAAAGATAACACCCCAGCCGCAAAAGCTAATAGTAAATTTACATCACCCATTCTCGTCCCACCTTTCTCAGTTAGTTTTCCGAATTTTTTTGTGTTCATTTAAAACCGCTATTCATTAAACCTCATTTCTCCCGGTATAACGACTCGAAAAGCAAATTCCACTTCTTCACCTTGCGACGTTTCTGCCTTCACAGTCATATCCATTGTTCCAGCTCCATGAAGCAGATTGCCGGTGAGTTTAAACACACCTTCTTCAACTTTGAATGCTTTGTAGTTCACCTGGTAATTCGGCGGCATGGATAACGTTACTTGCACGTCTTCAACTTTTTCGCCCTCAAACTCCATCGTTAAAACATTTAACCCTAACTTCAAAGGGGAGAAATTGACATCCAACTCGATGTCTTCTTTTTCTACTGTTGAAGGATAGACGCCTTGTTCAGCTGATCCCGGGGTTGAAACCACCAACACAGACGCAAACAGCAAAAGCAACGCCGCATAGATTATCTCGACCCGTACACGGTTGACCACTTTACACAAAGCTTTTTCTGTTACTTGTTTGATTAATCTCCTTTGGAATAATCCAATCAGCAAAACAGCCAAGGTTAGCACCATTTTCAAAACGATTGCTTTCCCCCACTCACTTTTCCAGAAGCTCTCAAATGTATAAGAAGGAACATATTTCATTGTCATATATAACCCGGTTACAATAATGACCGTTAAACTGCCGAATGCCCAATTCGAAAAAGCCGGCAGCGTGCTTCGTAAAAATTTCTTCATCTCTTCTTTCTTGGGAAAGGTCAGTATTGCCAGTAACCCGCCAACCCAAATGGATACCGCCAGTAAATGCAGCGCATTCATAAACAATGAAAGGTAGCCGCCGTACCGAGGATATGCCGCATGACCGGTTATCAAGGGAATCAGCAACAGCGCAGCTGCAAAGAACAGCAGTCTCCCTTTTGTTAAGAAGATGCCAAGCAGCAATAAACCAAGCTGCAATAGCGGAATCCAAACAAATTTCAGCGAAAGAAACTGAATGAATGACAGGCTATCCAATTCGCTTTTTTGAGCGACAAGAACGAGAATCACCCCAGTGAACACAAAAAACAGCAGGAAAAAAGAAAGTGTACTCCGTTTCAGCAAAATGGGTTCTCTATGTATGACATTCTGAAAAAACGCTAAGCCAAATAAAGCCATAATACCGATGAAAAACAACCAGTATCCCACTTGTTTTAATCCCATACTGGCAAACCAGGCAGACCCGACTGGCTCCCCTTCGCTCGGCTGTTGGATTGCAGTAAATTCATCGACCGCAAAATAAAACACATCAATGGTATCTGGGAGGCTTATATCATCTGATGCCGCGGGCCGAGCATACCAGGTGACTTGATAGGATCCTTTCGGCAGTACTTCGTTGAACTCGATAACTACATGATTGGGATTGTTAGGATCCATAACAGGTTCTTTGATACTGATCGATTGTTGCCTGTCATCGAAAACCCCAATAGCGGTTATATTAGGGGGCTGATTAAACCAAAGATCCAATTTCTGGGGAGAACCATCTGTAATTTCTCCATCTTCAGGGTAATTTTGAATAATTTTGAAAACCGGCTGGTGCTTTGTTTTTCCTTTTTCAACTACTTGGAAATTCAGGCTCTCTTCCAATACATCGCCATCCAAAGCGATGACACTTATCTTGACCGCATAACTGCCAGGCGGTAATTCATCAATCAAGTTACTGATAAGATGCGTCTTATCATCAGGATCAATTTGTGTATCCTCTAATTTAATTTTAGTTCCAGTTTGACTCTTTAACTGGATGGATTCAGCGTGCAGGACAACAGGATCCTGAAACCAAAATTCCAGCGTCGAAGGACCCTCAGTTAGTCTTTCCCCTTCCGATGGAAAGGTCTCTTCCATAGTGGAATGAGCAAGACCCGTGATTGGCGGAGAAGCAGCGTGCATCAAGAGCAAAGAGACGAATAAAACAATAAATTTATAGGCAAACCACACAACATTCTCCTCCTTACGTCTTTTAACTTATTGATTGGAAGCAGTTTTATCGATTTCCGAATCTGGCATTATCTGTTCCATATAGTCAGCAATTTGGGATTCCGTTAAACTGGAAGAGATCCGGTCCACCACTTTGCCGTTTTCATCTATCAGAAAACTCACAGGAATTGCCGCTACATCATATAAATCCATCGTTTCCTGGTTCAAATCAAGCAAGATTGGAAAAGTCAATCCGTATTTCACTGCAAACTTTTCGACTACTGGGTGTGGCTCTGCAATATCTACCGTTAAAATTGTCACCCCTTTTTCTTTAAACAGTTCATATTGATTTTGCATGAATGGCATTTCCTTTTTGCACGGGGGGCAATATGTGGCCCAAAAATTCAAAAATACACCCTGGCCCCTGTAATCACTCAACTTCACAGTTTCTCCTTCAAGATTAATAAGTTGAAAATCGGGAGCATCGTCTCCAATGGAAAGGGCTGCCCCACTCTTTTTGATGTCAGAGAGATTGGTGTACAGAACGTAGATGATAAGGGCGGCAATCCCGACTAAGAAACTTGTTTTTAAAATCGATCGTTTTTTGTCTCCCAAATCCTGACACTCCTAAATTTAAAGTTGATACGCTGGAACAGTTCCAGAAAAAAATGGCAACCTAATTGCGGTTACCACTTCCTGCAGCTTTTGATTAACCTTGAAATTTTCTTTTTTCACAGTAGTAAAAAACTACTTTTTTGCAGCTGTTCCTAAGTTAATGCCTGTTCCTTTTTCAGCTATCTGAATCCAGGTACCGCCGGAATCTTCGGTCATGTACATATCTTTTTCAGCCGTTGTAAAAGTGACTTGGTTATTGTCCTGCGGATTGACCGCGATATAGCCGATTGTGTTTTCTTCATTCAATTCAGGGATTGAAATGAGTTGCGGCTCGTTTGTTTCACTATCAAATATTGTTAAAATCACTTCAGCAGAAACACTCCCTGCAATTAAATCACCTGCGGCAGAAAAAGTGACTGCTGTAGTGGGAGAGTCTGATACTGATTCAAAGGTCTCTCCA
This sequence comes from Planomicrobium sp. Y74, assembly GCF_003668635.1. GTDB lineage: Bacteria > Bacillota > Bacilli > Bacillales_A > Planococcaceae > Planococcus. The sequence goes on from NZ_RCWH01000001.1 coordinate 379,510, forward strand.
AAATCGTTTGACAGAAAGACTCCTTCGCTTGTCCCCAAAGCGACAGTTCCATTATCTGTCGGGTGAACGGCTATTGAAAATATCGGGCCTTGCAAGCCCGTCATCTCACTTTTCGTCCAAGTCTCTGTATCATTGGTGGAATAATATAAACCAATGTCATCCATTCTTGAATTCGCCTGTGGATTAATCACATAAATGGCATGCGATTTATAGCCGACTGCCATTCCATGAAAATCCACTTCCTGATACAAATCCAACATCTCCAGAGTTTTTCCCATATCAGTTGTTTTTACCACCCCGAATGGATTTTTCAGTGAAGAACCTGGACCCGGATGGCCACTGCTGTAAAATCCATCATCAACCATGACAAAGCCCATGTAATCATGCGGCTCAGCTGACGCTTCATCCCAGAGACCATTTTCGAACACTTTCAATCCATCATGGGAAGGGACATATAATCCGGCGCCGTCTCCTGAGAACCCAAGACCATGTATGTGCATCAGTTCAATATCGCTCAGTTCTGGTGTGTTTTCTTCGGCAGTTGTCGTCCCTGTTTCGTTTTTCTCCTCTTTCTCTGACTGGTCTTCAGCCACTTCTTTAATTGCCTCATTATCCATAGCTTCTTCTCCCGAGCACGCGACGATACTTCCTGCCAAAAGTGCTATCAGGAGCGCAAATGTCAACTTCTTCATTTAGTTACCTCCTCTTTCTTGTATAACGCCAATAAATTATCCCTGTCAGTATTAAGGGAATGCCCATCCATAAACATACTTGGAAAAATGTTGTTAAGAAAACCGTCATTCCAGTTTCCAGCATCAATGTTCCAGACATCGTTAAGCAGAGTATTCCAATAACAACCAATAAAACGACTAAAAAAACCTCAATCCCTCTCATGGAAATTCCCCCTTGTGATTGGGAAAGCAAGCTCAAAACATGTGCCCTTTCCAATCCGGCTTTCCACTGTAATGGTCCCTCCCTGCAGTTCGACAAGCTGTTTGACAATCGCCAATCCAAGTCCTGTTCCCCCGAACTCTCTCGACCTTGATTTTTCTACTCTATAAAAACGTTCAAACAAAAATGGAATATCTTCTTGTGGAATGCCAATCCCTGAGTCTTCAACAAATACTCCCACCTTAGCGGAGTCACTGGAGAGTTTCACTTTTATGAAGCCACTTTCTGTATAGCGGATAGCATTTTCAAGTAAATTGCTGATAATTTGTTCCATTCTTAATCCATCAGCGTTTATATTCGGGAAATCATAAGGTGGATTAAACTCCAACTGAAGCCCTTTCGCTTGCGCCGTCATTTTAGTTTTGAGAAGAGCATTTTCCACCACTTCCACCAAATCCACTTCTTCGAAAACCAACGCTATCTTTCCATCTTCCATTTTAGAGAGCTCAAATAAATCCGAGACCAGATTCGACATCCGGCCAGCTTCCAGTTGGATGATCTGCAAATATTGTTCTTTTTCGTCTTCTGTTTCATAAAGGTGATTCCTCAATGCGCTTGTATAACCCTCCAAATATGTGATTGGCGTTTGCAACTCATGCGATATATTGGCAAAAAATTCCCGTCGATTGGAACGATACCGATGAAGTTCAATCGCCAGATCATTTATAGCTGCGGCCAGCGTACCGATTTCATCCATTGAACTGCGAGAGACTCTTGTATTCAAATCGCCTGCAGCTATTTTCCGAGTCGCTTTCTCCATTTCCAGAAGAGGACTGGATAATTTACGCGATAAAATGTAGGTAAAACCGACCGCCAAGAAAACTGCCCCTATTCCCGCTAGGATTATCGATCTTTTAACTAACTCCAGCGACTGATACAAGTCTTCGACAGAAGCCAAAACAAAAATTCCACCGATTAGCTGCTCATCGTCAGAGTATATAGGCTTTCCAACTTGAAGATAACGTCTGTTGGTAATGTCATCATAATATTCACTTCGAATATCAGCGTTATTTGCCATCACAGCAAGGTCTTCAGAACGGATGCCCTTTCCTGCAGGCAAACTTGGAATACCAGAATTTGCAACGACAGTTCCCTGCTCATTAACAATGATGATCTCTTGTTCAGTTACCGAGGCAAGCAACTCGAACAGTTCCAGCTGCTGCTCATCAAGTGAGTCGATTGAAGTTGCATAACGGTCCGATGCTTCTTCCACTTCTTCTTGTACCTTGCTGAAATAAAAGCCGGAGAAAATTTGATTCACTACAAACCCCAGCGGCAGTAAAATAACCAACACGAGCAGCAAAATGCTGGCCCCTAATTTAACTACAATGCTATTTCCTATCATTGTTCTTCATCCAAAAGTTGAAACATGCGAACCTTTTTCCCTTCACTGCGATTAACCTGAATGAGTCCGCTCAGATAATCGCTACCGCCCTCTTTCCCTATGGCACATTTTATATTTCTCATTGATTCACTCCCCCAACAGTAAATTTACTCGGCACTTCGTCTACTTCATCCAACTTTTCTTTCCGTGCCCATTTAAAGAAAATATAACCGATCACAGTACTGTACACAATTTCCTGGACGACTTTCATGACAATACCACCTGTTCTCTGATCTTCCAGCGGCGGAAGAGAAGCAAACAGCTGTGGAGCATCTGAGTATACCGTATAAAACGATTGGTCGGAGAAGATGATAAGGGCACATGCTGGTGTCAGCAGCATTCCTGCAGCAAAAATGTATCCGATTTTATGGATTTCGGATAATCTATCCAATTCTTTTACCATAGGGATGAGCGGGATCCACATAAAGAAAGCTGTCACCGTTAGAATAAGATGCATTAAATTATGCAGCATACTATTCCCTACAACCAAGTTAAATATGAGGGGAAGATGATAAAATGAAAATAATACATTAAACAAAAGCAACGGAATCAGCGGACGTTTCAAGAAGCTTAATCCTTTAGTCCGTAAACCGACTCGGATTAAGGGTGCAACAAATCGTTTCGGAAGACCCAGCAACAATAATGGTGGCAAGAGCGTATATATTAAGGATTGCTCCAGCATATGGGCGCTGAATAAATAATGATCTCCCAGTACATGCAACGGGCTTCCAAGTGACAGATAGAGCACCGATAAAGCCGAAAAGAAAAAACCGAACTTTTTGAAAAAGTCTTGTTCCGTTTTGAATCGATAAACATAGACCACTAAGATGGCAAACAAAACTACTGCCATCCACAGATTCCATTGCAAAACTAAATTGGCAGCTTCAGTTGCTTCATCACCGCCATTATGCGCTAAGGCACTTTTTATAGGATTGATAAATAACATTAGCAGAACACTGAACAATACCCCGATTATCTTCACTATCTTTTTCACTTCTTTCTACTTGTCCTGATAGCTTAAATTAGCCCAGCGGCGCATTGCCTGAACGATTAAAATACTCGGTGCTAAAATAGTATCCACTTTTAAAATGGCGTATTGCAAAACCGAAATCAGAAGATTCTTCTACGGTTCTGAAGTGATGACCCTTTCGACCATCTCCTGCTGGTCCCAAGAAAAAAGCAATGAGTATTCCTGTTGCTGAAATGACGCCTTACCAGCTACCACCGATTGATTGGATCCTGTGAGAACGAAGTGAGGTCTATGGATGCTAAAGCCTGTTGTATCGACTGCCTCAAACCATTCCGGTAAAACAAAAAGTTTTCTCTACTACCTTAGATACTCCAGTAAGTAATCGTGTCAAATATCCCTAAAGCGATTAAAATCACTCCGGAACCTTTTTGCATATACCATCCAATTTTCCTTCCCTTTTTCATCACAACCCCGCCAGCTCCGAAATACCAAATCAGAAAAATTGCAATGAACAACGGCACGGAAGTTCCAATCGCAAACAAACTCGGCAAGACCACTCCGTAGGATGTAGAAAGAACAACGGGCATTAATGTCACAAAGAACAGCACAAACATTGTCGGACAAAATCCTAATGAAAAGCTGACGCCCAATAAAAAGGACCCCAATTTCCCTTTCTTGAAAAACTTCTTAGGCAACTCCAGGAATGTTAAAGTTCCTTTTACCTTAAATATCCCTAGCATGAAGATGCCCACAAATATAAACAAGGGTCCAACCACTTTTCTGAACCAAGGAAAGTAAAGTGTGAGACGGGATTCGAATTCATTTCCTAACATCCAAACCAGCAGTCCCAGACCTGTAAACACTGTAATTTTTCCTAATGCAAAAAAGAAGACTTCCATCCATGCCAGTTCTTTTTGGAGCGATTTGTTGCCATACAGGGTAATAGCACCAATATTACCTGTAAATTGACAAGGCGCCATTGCTCCTACGATGCCGAGTAAAAATGCAAATAACAGAGGGGCACTCATAAAACTATTTGAAAGAGTGATAAAAGGTTGCATCATAATATTGCTCACTTGACTGAAAAATTCATACAATAGAATTCACCAACTTATTAACATTTTTGACTTCTTCATGTTAAGCGAAAAGTTTGTAGAAAGTATGAAGTTGAACTTATACTTTCAGCAAGATATCTCTACGGATAAAAGTTGTTTTTTTCCATTTATTCCCTGGTATATTTGACCAATGGATTCATGGCCTGTATACAGAGTTTTTGGAGTAAGGCAAAACCTCAATCCAAGAGAGCTTTTGTTACTTTTATATTAAACGTACCCAAAACAATGTCACTTTATAGTGTCTGTCTATTGGGTTTCAGCTCATACTAGTGTCCTATCAAATATCTTAATAATTTTTTTGAAAATAACCATTCCTAAACTCATACTCTCCCCAATAAAAAATAGAGAAAAGATTAGGTAGTGACCCCTTAAAGTTAGAGTTTCAATTATGCAGCTAATCGGCTGGCATTCATAAAAGGAACTTATACAAAAAAAGAAGAAGTTTGAGCTGGAGTTGTTCCACCAACTTAAACTTCTTCTTTACAATAGAGTCACGATGGAGATCCTGCAGTAGAAACGTATCCACTTAGCGCTTTCTCCCATGCTTCCACTTCATCTATTTTCAGTTCTTCCAAATGTTGAACCTTCCAGTCTCCGTTTTTCTCTGTAAACGTCACCCCCACATCTTCTCGTACAACCGATTCCCCATCCATATCGAGAATTAAATCGACTCTCCCTCTCAGAATGCCGTCATCACGTTTAACCACCAGGTTTTTATAGTCTATTAAAGAAATCCCCTTCCCGTCCAGGTCTTTAATTCGATCAATCCAGATATCTTTGCCCTTCTCTTGACTGATGGTCGGTTCGAGATCAGTCTCTCCATTAAAGAAATAAACATAGTCAGCTGCTGTGGCATAATCTTCATCGATTACGTTATCCAAGACACCTTTAGCCGCTTGATTTGTTTGGTATCCATCTGTTTGGAGATACACGAAAGCACCTCCTATTCCAGTCAGGAGAATGAGAGCCCCGATGCCTATTTTTTTCTTCATGATTCCCATCCTTTCTCTTTTTGTCTCCCTAAACCTATGGCATTGAGCGATTGTTAAATTGTCATAATAATCTATATATAATCAGTCTAACATGACTTTTGGGTATAAACTGTTCTTTTTAGATTATAGTTTTTTTCACAAAGAGATTGCACAAGCAAGAGAAGCATTGGAAACACCGAGGTTGCCATTAATTTAATTAATGAAACAACTTCTGATAACTTGATGATATGTGATCTGTTTTTTTGATAGAACCTTTCAATTCGTAAGTTATTGCAGATATCAAAATGCTAATATCTTCTGACGAATAGTTGAGGATAATCTATAACAAAACCGTTTGCGTCGACCGAGATGAGGGATTCAAAACCTTGACATTGATAATTAAAAATTCGCATCTTTTTATTACCTTCAATATATGTATATGTCTGTTTCACTTTCTGTACTTCCAGTGACGGAACAGAAACATAGACCATCTCGAATTCTCTTTTTTGATCAACTTTCCAGTCATATCGGTTAATTGGCAAAGAATTAGAAAAAGGTGTGGCTGAGATATCCAAATCTATCGCGCCATCCAACTCATCCATACGGGTTTCCTGCTGATCAAACCATTCTCCTTCACGCAAAGATGTGAGAAGTAAACCCTCTCCTCCTCTATTTTGGATTTTCACTTTTATCGTTCTCCATGAACTATCCAGTTCAAGCTGATAATCAATTTGTATGGGAGAACCAGACTCCAAGTAAATCACTGAACTTTCGACATGAATGGTATTTTCTTTACTGAAAATTTTTAAGTATTCACAGCCAAACGTTTCTTTATTCTCCCAAATTATTTCGTTCAAAACCATCACACCGCCCTCCAAAGAATCGCCTATTAGAATATCACTTGGAACTGAATTCAGCTTTTCTACATATAAGTTATATTCACTAGGTAAAAGGGCAGACCACAAGGGCCTGCCTTTTTACCTTTGCCGTATTTTAGTCCGTATTAGTCCGTAATTCCAGCTACTGAAAGAGAGAGTCAGTGAAAATGATGGAAATTGTCCTTGCATAACTTCCACTATTTTTTTGTTACTTTCCAAACAATTCCCGTTTTCATATGAAAATCAACCGGAAATGCTCCCTTGTCCCGAACTAATCGGTTAAGGTTCACGAGAAGCGAAGAAAAATCAACGATATACATGGATCCGTCCGGTCCGAACTTCACATCGTACGGTCGTTCGATTCCCTCGCCCTGTTTCCCTAAATGTGATGCAGGTGCTGGCTCTTCATTTTGAATAAAGGGTTGTACTTTTTGTGGGCCGTTTTTCTTCGTATTGATGACTGAGATTCGACTGCCTGCCGGTTTGTCTCTCGCCGGATTCGTCAACCATTCCATATTCCCAAATTCAGCCACAAATAACTGATCGGCATATTCCCCCCAAGACTCAGGTGCAATATCAACCTTTGAAGGGGAGGAGTTGACTTCATGCAGCCCGGCAATAAGTGACTTATCGGGCTGCTTCAGACCACTGGCTTCATGGTCGATCAAAAAATAAAGCTTCCGTTCCTGTCTCTTCCCGTCTATGTAGACAGGGGCGATTGATGAGCTGATGGGTCTGTATTTTTCATCGGTAACGGGATCAAAGTTTGCCAAGAAATCCGGCCAGCCATACCAAGAATCTTTTTTCACACGGTAAGTCCCGTCATACACATCCTTAATCGGTCGTCCTGGCGCATTATCATAACCATTGACGGAGGCAAACATGTCGCCCGCTTTATTCCAAGCGATACCGATAATATTGCGGAACCCCCAAGCGTAAGGTTTGACTGTACCTTCGGGATCATCCAGGTCAAAAGCTAAAATCGCTCCTCCGCATTTATTGCGTCCTTCGATCACTTGGCCAGGTGTTGTGACGGTACCAAATGGCACAAAAGCACCCGTCTGAATTAAATCCGGGGAATCTTTCAAGAAATTGGGAAGTTCAATGTTCACACCGGTCAACACAATGTCTTTGGCCACGGTAGGGTGCCCGTCCGGAGATTGTTTCACGGCCGCCATCACGTTTTGATCCATGAAGCCCGAGTTTCCGCCGATGCCGGAACAGACATACATCTTCCCGTCTCTCCCTACCCGAAGATCGTTTGGCTGGTGGTCGGACTTGGCGTCAACAATGCCACCGATTAACTGCGTCACCTCACCGTCCATTGTCACCTTGGAAACTGCTCCGGATAAGTCCATTTCCCTGTGTGTAATATAGAAGGCGCCATCATGCCAAGTCATACCGGAAATGGCTGGGTAGATTTTGCCCGTCAGATTAACAACTTCGGTTGCCTGTCCGTTTTCGATTCGGAGGATCCTTGCCTCGGCACCCTCTTCATCCTTAAAGGCACCGCCTGCTTCCGCAACATACAGATTCCCTTCGTCATCCCATGCCACAGACGTCGGGTAAGTAAGTCCATCAATCACTTTTTCGATTTCATAGCCTTTAGGAAGGTGGATCAGTGGAAAATTGGAAGACGGCTTTAATTTCCGGCTAGCGATTTCCTGTTTTACACCAAACATTTTCTCTTTGACCATGGTGTTAGTCATACTGATATTCTCAGTCATACCAGCCTTCATTACACCTTTAACTCCCTTTTTCCTCAAGGCGGCTATGCCGATTCCAGACGCTAAAGCGACAGCTAAAGAGGTTTTTAGCAATTTTTGATTTTTCTTCTCCACATGTTTCCCTCCTATTTTTTGGTTATTTGTTACCTTATGGAAAGATCATTGATGAAGCAATTGAGGAACAGGAACAGCAATAGAAATTAATGTTGTAGAATTTAATCTCCAATCGACAATGGAAAGAAGTGAGGCTGTGAGGAAAATACAAGAGGATATCAAAAACTTATCTATAAAGTAAAAGATGAATTAATGAATAAACTTTTAGACTTAAAAATGGTAGAACACTGCAAATCCCCTATTCCCTTACAAAATAATTCTTAAACCTTACAGCCGCAAGGTTAACGAAACACCCATCTCCCTAACACACTGGGCAAAATGTTAAACCTCTCAAGTCGATTTAGGAACAGTACTGTCATGACAGGTGTCCTTATAAAAGTAAGTTCGCAAGTAACAGACTGGCAGCAATTTTATCTCTTTCTACTTAACTAGCATCAAGTAACTGCTCTATTGTGTTCGTAAAATTCCGCTTTAACGAACAGAAGGAAGGAAAGAAGCTTTATCTATCACTTCTTTCCTTCCTTCAATCCCTCATATGTAAAGTAAGTGATAAAGTTAATTGAAAATAAATGAACTATATTTTCCAAATGAAATTATACTTTCGATTTAATTACCTCCTCTGACTCAGGGTTTAACATTCCATAAATAATACTGTCAGTCCACTCATTCTTATTCCAATAATCTTGTATGAAGTGTCCTTCTTTCCTCATTCCTATACGTTCACACAGCCTTTGAGAGGCAGTGTTTCTGGCATCAAGAGTCGCTTGTATACGGTGCACATTGTACTCATTAAATAAGTTCGTAATTAAACTTCCGACTGCTTCTGTGGCATATCCTTTTCCACCAGATGCTGCAGAGAAACTATATCCGATCTCCACCGTATCCTTCATACTTGTATACCATGCCGATAAGTCACCAATTACTTGTTCATCAACTTCTACAGCTAAGCTTATGGCGGCATTTTGGATGAGTGAACTGTTCACTAACTTTTTATTGAATTTTTCTTGTACATCATCATCTGTCCATTCATCATGCAGTAAGTACTTACAAACCTCTTTGTCCTTGTAAATCTCAAACACGTCTTGCATATCCCCTACATTATATGGCCTAACAACCAAGCGCTCTGTCTTCACTAACACAAATATCCATCCCTTCTATAACTTTAATTAGTATTTCTAATAAGGAATAACTTTGCAATTTCGAAGCAGGAGAAACGAGCTGAACCCCGAATTAAGATTAGGTAACCTGAAAGCTGAACCATGTATCTTTATTTCGAAGTCGGGAAAGGGGAATACATTCATGACACAGAATTTTTCTGATGTGCACGATTTCCTTGAAAGCTACAGGTCGGCAATCCAAGAAAAAGATGTCGAAAAATTTTTGTCCCTGTATGCTTCTGAAATTCACGTTTATGATTGTTGGGAAACCTGGGAAATCAAAGGGATTCCGTCATGGAAAGCGAATGTATTCGAATGGTTCAGTGCCTTACGTGAAGAAAACGTTCTCCTTGAAGTTACTTTTAATGATGTTGTCATTGAAAAAACTTCAACCTTGGCATTTATATATTGCATGGTAACTTATACGGGATATCAAGAAGGAACAGGTGTACAGCTTCACCAGACGACTAACCGGTTCACTTATGGACTGAAGAAAGTGCTGGATTCCTGGGCAATTGTCCACGAACATTCTTCGATGCCGATAGATTTTGAAACGGAAAAAGGCATTTTTGATTTAAAATTAAAATAGTAAACATGAACAAAGGGATTGCAAAGGCAATCCCTTTAGGTTTTCATGTCGAAGGAGTCGATCTTACGGATTTCAATTTCCCATCCAAGCTGTTCTGCATGACTGACCTGCACGGTTGGGTGTAGAGAAGCCACTTGGATTGCTTCTTCAATGTTCCGTGCTTCCAGTATGAATGCACTGCCAATCACTTTTTCAGACTGGTTTAAATAACCTAAACTTACTTGTACCTCTCCGCCAACCAGCTGCAAGCTCTTCACTTCTTGTGCAACGCCAGCATCTACCAGCACATGACCACTTTTGTGCAATTCCTCGAGATGAGGCTGGCACTCCAGCATAATGGCATCAATTTCTTTCTGTGGTAATGCTTCCATCTTCTCCTTATTCAAGTAACCCAAGCACAAGTATTTCAACTAAGAACCTCCTTTTTGAATACGTTCTTCCGTGTAATGTCGTATCGCTCACGTGAATTTTTTTAAATTTCCCTTAAATTCATTAAAAAATTTAGCTTAACAAGCTAAACAATGACTACAAATCCGCTTTCAGATAACTTTTCAGCTCTTCTTTCTGACGCAAGTGATGACGAGTATGCATTTCAACCAGTTCGCACCATTCCTTCGCATTCAGCCAGCCGAATCCACCATGTTTTGCTTTATGATTCGGATTTATTGAAGGTAATTTTGATTCCCAGTGCTCCAATCTCTCAATGACTTCTTTCATTCTTTCTTCCAATTTTTCCTTACTATCTGAATTGTTGGGGGGAGCATTCATTTCATCTGGAAGTCTAATTTTATTTGGCGGGAATCCACCGTCTTTAAACAATTGCTCACCCTTTAGGGTTTTTCCAACTAATTGAATTTCATATGATGCAGCACAAATCTCCACATTATCGAGATACTCATGGGCCACTAGAATAATATGGTCATACATCTGTCCAATAGACCAGACACCTTCTCCAGAAACATGACGCAGCTGGTCAGGCGAATATATGCTAAGCTCATTTTTAAAAATGAAAAGCACTTCTTTTCCGCTCATTTTTACCACCTCATAGCAACTTAAGAAGTTTTAATTTTCAGACTCCAATTTATTGATAAGTATATCATAGTTAATCCGGAGACTTTTGGCCTTTTTATATAAAGATAAATCGTTCGTAAATGTACACTTTTATAGACAAAAAAGGAAGAAGCTTTTTCTAGCTCCTTCCCTTCCAATAAGTGCTGATATGTGGTGTCTGTTTCTGTAATATGAACGAGCTGAAGCCATTACTTTTCCAGCTACTGCTCATGCACTTCCACATATACCGTGCCCATGACCTTGTCATTTATAACCGCCTCTAACTTCCACATGCCCGTTTCCGGCAGGGATATCAGGGTTGGGATATGGTGATCGGCGCCATTATTCGGGCTTGGAATCAATACCTCCCCTTCAGGAACCACCACAATTTGCTCGCTGCTGTTCTCATGGGTTCCAACCACTTTGAACGGACCGGTAAGCTCTGTCTGGCTTCCCCAGAAATGCCACATGTACTTTTGTGATTTATTTTCATAGAAGCGGACCACTTCACCGCCATCATAAATAAAGCCTGCTTTTTCTTCTTCACCGATCATTGTATAACTGCCTGATTCAAATAAAGGGCTTTCTTGCCATTTCGACTCATCGGTTTTAGTTAGGACCAAGCTTTCCTGTTGATCTCCCCATTCGATCGTTCCAGCGATTTCATCCTCTTCCGAATACAACTTACAGGTCGTACAGGTTCCAAAATCTACGTCCGGATAACTGCCGTCTTCACTTAATAAAAGACCACCCCCGAACGATTCTTGGTCCTTCTTGTATACAAATCGGTAGGTGGCTTCCTCAGGCTTCGTGCCTTCCCCGATATACTCGATGGTCATAAACGCTTCCCGCCCATCTTCCTCTATCCCCTTTTGGGTATAGGTTACTTTCCAGCTGTTGCTCTCATCGGAAAAATTCATCACAGCCCTGTCCCCTTGTCCCAATGATCCAACCGAGGACTCCTGTCCTTCTTGGATAAGGGTTACAGCGAGGAATGACGCGACTGCAATCAACAGGAGTGCAAAAATGGCAGCAAACCGAAACGTATTCATTTGTCTTCGCGGAGCATTAAAAACGGCACGTCGCATTTTTTCCTTCGATTCCTTGGACAGTGAAACAGCGTTCGACAGCCGCTGGAAATCCTCATCTTGTCGATTGTTCATAATTCACCCCTCCTTGCTTCTTCATGGAATCCTTCAATGACACCAAAGCTCGGGAAAGCTGCATCTTCACTTTGCTTTCGCTCCATCCGAGAACTTCCGCCGTTTCTTTGACAGACAGCAATTGGATTTTCCGGAGAATGATCACTTTTTGATGGCTCATCTTCAACGTGGAAATCGTTCGGTACAATTCCTTCAGATCATCTTGTTCCAGATAAGTGGCTTCTGCACTTTTCATGTTGATGGGTGAGTCGAACAGGGCGGAAACCGGGTGCTTCTTCCGGAAATGATTCATCGTTGTCGTATAGGCAATCCGGTAAAGCCATGTCCGGACTGCGGAATCTCCCTTGAATTTCCTTGAGTGAATAAAAGCTTTAATAAAGGTATCCTGCGTCAGGTCTTCTGCCGTTCCGCGGTCCTTTACCATAAACAAAATGTATTTGTACATCTCTTCCGCATAGTCTTCGAACCACGATTCTGTTTCCATGTGATCACCGTCCTCTTATCTAATTAGACACATAAGTGCGCCCTTCCGTCACAGCTTTTTAAATTTTTTTATAAAAGCCTTGTATTCATCCATAAAGAAACATTCAAAGAAGTCCAGATATAACGGAAAAGGGAGAGAAGATGTGGTTGTTCCCTCTTCTCTCCCTTCGTATTCAAGTAAATTCTGATAACTTCTGATAACTGCTGATATGTAAGCTTTAAAAGGGTGGCCACAAGGTATATATTCAATCATATTTGATTGCCAATTCGCATAGCTACTTTTTCAAATGAAAAGATTTTATATATTTTTTAATTCGAAAACCTGATTCCCTACTTGTATGCTTCTGGCTTCTATAAATATAACGGAATCCCATATTTCAATGACGATATTTGCGTCAGTTTTATAGTGTTCGCTCCATTCCGTATCACTGTTAGATTTAATTTGAAAATCGTAGTTCTTGTTTTCTACATGATTGATGGATGTCAGTTCCAAGTAATAAGCTTTTTCTCGATCATAGAAATTAAAGCGATTATCCAAATTGTCTTTAACGTAATAAAAAGCTGAAACATCAATAAATTTTAACGTTTGAAAATCAATACGGCTATTTTCATGGATTTCCAGCTTAATGAAAAGAGAATCATTCAGCAGATCCACTTGTAGGTCCGTAATGACGGTTCCCCATAGACTATTTAATTGATCTTGCACCCCTTTTTTCTTCACATCCAGTCTCCCTTCCCTTCCAATAAATTAATCATATATAGAACTAGATCTCGCAGAGATTCCAGCGTTAGAGCCTTACAGAGTTATATTTGAATGTATCATTTCTTTTAGTAAACTCAGTTATGTTGAGATTTTTGGAAAAGCTAATGGATTGGGGGTACTGAATGTAACTTACTTCACAATAAGTTACATTTAAAATTCGTTTAACGCTCCTTAAATCCAAAAAGTCCCATGAAAGTAGCTAGTAAATAAAAGCCTAAACCAAAAGCATTAAATAATACTAAATACAATTTTACTTGTCCTTTCATTCCGATTAAGGCCAGAACGATTCCAGCCACCCCAAGAATAACCGGCAAAAATACAGTGATATTTAAGATAGCTTCTAAGAGATCGAAGCCATCTGGAGAATACGGAAGTACCAATGGTAAAATTAATAATATAAAGCAAAATGCTGAGAGAACAGAAAAGACTTTTTTAAGCAAAATATCCCTCCTTCTTATTTTTTTCTAATAAAACTGAATGTAACTTAACTGCAGTTAAGTTACATTCACTTTCGCGAAAATTTACAACTAATAATTAATCACTCAGTTTAGAAAATATAAGTAGTCTTGACTTGAACATAGCAATTACCACTCATTTCTTACGATATATGTTTATAGCATACTGGCTCCATTCCGGTTGAAGTTCACGGAAATGGATAATTTTCCAAGGGTTGAAAAAGGTTTGGCCATTCTTATTAAAGAACAGTTGATTTCCTATATGATAAGAGGCGTGTTGAATTTGTCCGTCTGCACTTTCCCATACAGCCACATCTCCTTCAATCAGATCTGCTGTTTCCACAAGCTGATGTGTTCTGCGCAATTTTTCTTTAAAGGTTTGGGGATGCACCCACTCATGTATGATCCACTCTTGACCGGAAACAGCAAAAAGAGTCGCAGCTAAACAATTGCTTCCCCCTTCGGTTGGAAAAGTATTCGCATATTTTTTGATTATCAACGGAAGATCCTCTGGCGTTTCCTCGCTCGTCCACTCATCCCATTGTTGAGCATACTTCTTCATCAAATTTTCCTTTATAGGCACTGATAGTCTTTTCCAGAAATCAGCAGTCAAAACAATCCATTCAACCTCTTTTTCGTTCACTGCATTTTCATTCAGAAAGAGAGGTACCTCTGAAAAATAGGATAAGGGAAAAATTAGCCCTCGATTCATCTTTAGCTGAGTCTGCAAAAGCCTTTCTTTTTTTGATGGGGGCAATTCTTTGATCCAGTTCTCACTGGCTACAATTACGAAGTTGGCTTCTTTGGACAAGTTCCAATATTCGAAGCTATTTGCAAGCTGGATTTGCCTGTAGGATGCATGATTGAAAAACTCATCTTTCGGTATAAGTAAGACTGGCCTTATCTCTTCTTCAAATAAAGCCAGGTCCTCTTCTTGGATGAAGAATAAATCTTTGTCGGGTACATATTGTTCAGCCCACTTTTTAAGCTGGGTTTCTGATGGCTGAATGTTCATTTTTATAATGCCCTCACTTTTGGTTTTAAATAAATTGTCATACCCTAGCCTGTATTACTGTCTTTATTTCACTTTAACATATATATCCATTAGAAAGATTTTTATAAAAGAGAGAAAAACAGATACGAATATATACATATAAAATTTTAAACCGTTCGTAAAAGTACACTTATGCGAACAAAAAAAGAGTAACTTTTAAAATTTTTTACTTTTGTAAAAGCTTAGTTTATGTTGGTTTTTAGTATTAGATAGCCAAACAATGTAATTATCATCCATTTTTGTAAGCGCTTGCGATATAATGAACTTAGTATTTTTGTTAGGGGGAAAGTTATGAAATGGATGATGGTGATACTCAGCAAATTTCTCTTTGTTTCCATCGGCCTCATTCTGCTTAGCGCATTTACGGGGTTGTTCAGGGATGACCCTCAAATGGACTGGCAATTATACATAGAAATCGTCTTAAACATCATCCAATCCTTCATTCATCCGGAACTGCTTACTGTAACCGCGATAACCGGCCATGAACACCAAATATTCGAGAGCTTCTGGCCCTTGTATAAGTATTCTTTACTGATTTTTCTCCCTGCTTTGTTCTTATCTATTTTGTTGAGCATCCTCTTATCTTATTTAACCATTCTGTTGCCGGAAAAAATTCGGCTGCGCGTTACCCAAGCTGCTGCACTTTTGGAGTCTACACCCGACTTGCTGATCATCCTGGTGATTCAAGCAAGCATCTTAGCTCTAATGGAAAGTACTGGTATTCTGTTATTTTCCGTTGCCGCAACTACGCAAAATCCATCCTATGTCCTGCCGATTGTAGCCTTGTCTCTTATTCCAGCACTCATGTTTTATAAAGTAACTTTGTTTCTGGTGAATGATGAATTGAAGAAACCGTATGTCGACTTGGCCAAAGGCAAGGGTTTTACCTGGAGTACGATTTTTTTCAGGCACATCTTCCGGAATATCACGCCGAGCCTCTTTTCACACAGCAAAGCGATCCTACTCATCCTGCTGTCTTCTATGTTCGTGTTCGAGCGCATCTTCAATATTTCCGGACTTTTCACTTACTTGATCCGTTATCCGGAACCGGATGTGATTGCGTTCGCGCTCATCCTGTTCTATGTTCCGATATTCCTTCTATACATGCTGTTCTCCGCACTGATTGCGCGGACGACCGGCCAGCGAATGGAGTGGTGAGATGAGTTTAGTCAAACGGCTATTCAGAAAAAAACTATTTGTTGTAGGGTTCATGTTTATCTCTCTGCTGTTTCTCACCAGCATGGGCTACTATCTCTTTTTTGATGATTACATACCAAAAGTGCCTCTGCAATTCGAGAACGGCCGCCCGTTGCATGCCCCGTATAGCGGAGCTGATTTTCCGCCGCTAGGTACGGACAATTTCGGACGAAATGTCGCGTTTGTGCTGCTGGTCGGGGCGAAATATACCATCCTTGCGGGGGTGGCAATCGCCTTTCTGCGCGTCGTGCCGGCAATTGCGATTGGAATTGCCCTTCATTACTTCGCTCCGTTCCTGCAGCGCATCTTGAAGAACATTGCGGACGCCGTCAATTATTTTCCGATCACCTTGTTCGCGTACCTATTGCTTCTCTGGATCGAACCGTCCACCACCTGGAATCCATCGACAGGCTCATTTGAAACGGAAGAAAGGATCGGCATCTGGCCAGCTCTTCTGGCTTACATTTCGGTTTTGTCGTTCGTCTTTATTCCAGCGAATTCAGTGCTCATAGCGAATGAAATAAAAACCGTTTACCGGAAGGAATTCATCGCTTCTTCGATGACGCTGGGCGCCGGGAAATGGCGCATCCTGACTAAACATATTAAACCTTATCTCACTCCACAAATTTTTCTGATGGGGATGCGGGAATTCATTCAAACGCTCATCCTGATGGCGCATCTCGGTGTATTTCTTGTCTTTATCGGCGGATCTGTTGTAACAAAGGATTTATTCGATTTTAAACAAATTATTTCTGTCTCCAATGAATGGGGCGGCATCCTCGGCATGTGGTGGAGTTTCCTCTATACTACTTATCCTTGGCTGGCCGCCTATCCGTTAATCCTGTTAACGTTGCTGATCGTCGCGGTGAAATTCATGATGCTCAGTATTGAGAACGTCTTGGCTGAGGAGGATCAAGTCGTGCCTGAAAAAGAGATTAACCTTCACGAAGTGAATTTGGCAGATAGCCGCCCGGCTTTCCAATTGCTCTATCCAACGAAAATCAAAGAGGTTAAAAACGACTCATAAAGAGAATTTCGCTAGTTCTCATAGGTATAAGTTTGCAGACAAAAAAGGAGAAAAGAGTTGCTGTAGCCAGCCTCTTTTCTCCTTTCTGTTTTCTCAGCTTCTGATAATCTACTGATATGTAAACTGCAATTGCTTCTTGGGTTAGATAATATACTAACTAAATATCTTCTTTTGAGGTTGTTCAATATACCAATTCTCATTAAACTCAAGCTTTAATATTTCCCCTAGAAAAATTCCGAAACGGATAAAACCTTTTCCTCTAGCTGTAATAATATTTCTATCTCGGATCACTACTTCATCAGAATAATTCTGTTCCTCAAAGATGCCTAACTTTGTTCTGCCTTCCTCTGGCATTCCAACAGTAAATTTCCGGCCCTTCAAAATTCCAGCTTTTGCTAATAGAGTAGGAGAACTAGAAATTGCAGCAATGACCATATCTTTTGAAGCTGCACCCTTTATCAAATCAAGCAGTGCTTCTTCATTTATTAAATCAATAATATCCATACAGCCTGGCAGCAAAAGGCTATCGACTTCATTTAAATTAACTTCTCCTACAGTAGCGTCAGCTATACATGATAATCCCGACTCTCCTTTAATGGGGTCTTTTGTGAGACCTACAGTAACAATCGGTTTTCGTCCTTGCATCAGTACAGACAAAGCGATACTGAGTTCGTATTCGCTGAATTCCGGATATAACAGTACAATCGTCTTTTTCAAAAAGGCATCTCCTCACACGTTTTCGATTTTTTAGCAAGTTATGGAATATCAGTTCTCTAACTAATTTTAACATTTAAAATTCTTACTTCTATCAAAAATTCTGTATATGAGGAAAGTTTAAAAAACCGTTTGTAAAAGTACACTTTTACGAATAAGCAGGAAGAGAACAGTTCCTTTAATCATCCTTGCCTTCCTTTTATTTAAGCAACTTACTACAATCCCTCATATGTTAAACGATCTCCGTTTAAAACAGCACTCTATTTAGTTTTTTAGATATGATTTTGCTTCACCAAGTCCTGCCAATCATCGAGCGGCAGGCTGTCAACCGGACAACCATCCATTCTAATCAGGGCTAGCATTACCAATACTCTGACTGTGTAAAGGCGTTGAAACAGCAACCGATCTTCAAAAGCATGTCCCGGAAAGGGACCTGTGCCGACAACGCGGCCATGGAAAATTTCTTTGGGCTCCTGAAGCAGGAGATATATTACGGAGAAGCATTGGTAACGTACGAAGAATTAAAACAGCGGATCGAACAATACATAACCTACTACAACAACGAACGCATCAAACAAAAATTGGCCGGCATGAGTCCAGTGCAATACCGGACACATGCCAGCCAATTAGCTGCAATAAAACTCTAACTTTAACGGGTCACTACCCGTTACATGAGGACAAAACATCAATCCATTTGTTTACCCATTATTAAGAATCTATACTTTTCCCCTCTTATTTCATTTTCAAATTCCTCTTTTATAAGAAAACCTAATTTTTCATAAACACGGATTGCCCGTTTATTAAATTCGACAACCATCAGCTCTAAGTAGTTGTAATGAAAATGCTCTCTTCCTTGCTCTACAATTGCATTAAAGAATTCCGTACCATAACCTTCACCTGTCAATGATGGTTTCATTTGAACACTTACCGCTAAAATTTCTTCTTCATCTTCTTCATTTACATAGAAAAATTCACAGTTACCAACAATCTCATCAACTTCATTAATTATTGTAAATGCATAGTCAGAATTAGTCGCTTTTTCGATAGCATCAATCTTTTCTTCTTGAATATCGTTATCATAAAAAGAATATATACCTTCATACTTCCAGCCTAGAAATTCCTTTGTATGTTCTTCTATTCTCGACCTTAAATAAAAATCCAATCTTACTTCCCCCTATTGAAACTGATTTGTATACTTTAACTTTAATCTAATATTCTTTTAATACCTATCTAAAAATCAATTATGAATTATACTTGAGCAAAAAAGAGAAGGATATCAAATGTGAATTTGATATCCTTCTTCTTAGTCCCTATTTTTTTCCTTGTTAACAATTCTTTGAATGCTTTTATCAGATAAGAAATAAGCTGTTGATAAATCTGCATAAGTTCGCCCTTTTTGATACTCTTTATAGATTTCTCTATCTCTTTTTATTAGTCTACTTTTGGTTCCGTTTTTTTCTCCCCACGATTTTTCTTTACCTTCTATTCTTGGAATATAGAGATATTCTCCATCCGCGTATTTCTGTATCAATTTTAGAACTTCCTTAGGTAATATACTTTTTGCATTAATGTATCTCATGTCTTTGCCCCTTCTAGATTTTAATATAAGGTATAAGCAAAGACTCCTATTTATAATAATTCGGAAGCTAACACTTTTCAATCAAATAGCAGTCTTTGCTATTTAATTGAAAAAATTTTTAAAGACGGATATTTACCCATTACATAACCTCCCCATCATTTTATTCTCACCCCATTATAAACTAAAAAAATATGATCCAATAGGTTATATATGTTCTAATAGGTTATATATGTTCTAATATTCTAAAAAGAATTCACCCTTACTATTCATAATTATTGAAAGAAGATTTATTTATGACCTATTTTTATTACATTGCCTCCGATATCGTGATGACCATAGAAACCTATAAAGAAAATGAATTATATTTTGAAAGATCTAATGAACGGATTAAAGGATTCGACTTTCCTATCCAGCTTGAAATTGATAATGGCATTAATACAAAAGAAGAAGGAGATATTCTGCTTGAGTACATTCATAAAAAAGCGGAAAACTACAAAAGATGCACTTTTCAAGTCGCCAAGCTGGTTAATTCTAATAGAGTGCCATTCAAAGTCTTAGAGAAAAAACAAGTACTTTTACATAAACTCAAGTCTTCAGAAGAATTATTTTTGCCTGAAGGTCATTTACTTACTATCCAAAAAGTACCTCTGGTGTATTAAAAATAAATAGATATATTTTAGTAAAACCTGTGCGTAAAAGTACACTTTCACAGACAAAATAGGAAGAAGTGGGCAATCCCCCCCTTCTTACTATTTACGTTCTATTATAGAATTACTACTTATGATAGTCTCTCATATGAAAACTGCTGTCGGATTCTTATACTTCTTCATTCGGCACGAAAATATTTTCTAAAAAACGCTGAGCTTCTTTCGGTGACTTCAAAATAACGATTGTTTTATCTTTTGGCAAATCTTCTAGTCTCTGCAGAACAATTGGTTTTATTGATTTAGGGTAATTCCAAATCCATTTAATAAAGTTCAAATCGAACCTTTCTTCTACACCTTCTGCCATATCTGGTCTTTTTCTGTTACGGTATTGTACCATTCGTTTCAAAGCCCGATATGTACAAAGGGCACGATGAAAATCTAAGAATATGACAGTGCCTGCCGCACTTAATCGAATATCCGTGGTTCCGTTATAATTACCGTCAATAATCCATTCTTCTTTCTTTACTAATTGGTGTTGCACTTTTCGTTGTTCTTCTTTAGAAGTTGGTTGCCAGTTCGGTTTCCAAAAAAGGGCATCTAAGTGATATACTTCTATATTCAACTTCGAACCCAGTTCACGAGCAAGAGTTGACTTACCCGATCCTCCCGATCCAATCAAAGCAATCCTTCTCATGAAACACCTCCTTTTCTCAGACTTCGCTTTATGCTTTTACAAAAATACCAAATTAAATTAATCAGTTGCTATTTCCATTTTTATTCTCCTAAGTTTAGATACTTCCTCTTTTTTAAATATGAGATACAGAATAAAAACCCTTCGTAAAAATACACTTTTGCAAACGAAAAACGAGAGAAGATGCGTTTCGATTAGTCTCTTTTCTCGCTCTTTATTGAAACAGCTTCACGTATCCACTCCTTAAATTCCTTCCGTTTAGTTCCAGTCAGACTTTTACCGTGGACACCTATCTTAAATCTTTCCATTCCCCGAAAAAGAAATCAAAAAAATAAGGCTGGATTAACTCCGTCTTATTTCGAATACTCTTTATACGCTTCAATCAGCATTACAATATTCGTCCCACATAAATGCAGAGCATAGTTTACAAGATGCTCCGGCACAGCTACAGGTTCTGCCCCTTGGCCGTGACCTGCAACTTTATTCCGCAAAGTCGCTAATGCCAGTAATGTAGTCTGTAAATAATCAGGTATTATCCCATTGGTTATCAGTAAAGCAACCAAATTCGAAGCATTTTCTCTACCTGTTAACCCCCACGCCTCTTTATCAGCTATTGTTTTCATTGTACTTTCAAAAGCTTTCCCTGCATTGAGGATGGAATCACCATAATGCCCTTTTCGATAATGGTCATGTGCTTGCAAAAATTCTTCTAATGCCCCTTTAAACTGCTGTTCTTGCAACAGAAACAGAGCTGGTTTCGTAACTTCTTCATGAAGGATTTCGGAATCCTTTTGAATTAAAATTCCATCTGTAAATTCGTAGCCAACACCATTTTCTCTAAATCGCTGATTCAATGCTTTTTGAGCATCTTCAGGATTCAAACTTAATCCATATTGTCTTTTGGAGCTACTGTCATATTGAACCGATAACTGTGGAACAGCCCTCAAAGACAATTCAATTAAATCCAATAATATGTCTATATCATCACCAAGTGCTAAATAATATTCACATTCCGCCGCCGGAGTATGACCATTACTGTGAAGTCTCTGCAATCCATGTTCCATACAAACAGCATCACGAATAGCACTAAAATTTCTAGCTGCTGCTGACGAACTATTCCCTTTTGCGTGTTCAATTATTAACGCATACTTCTAAATATAATATATTTGTGTTCGCAATTTTTCGGGTAAATCACGGTATTCTAACACATCATACTGGAAAGTTTTGTTTCTTCTAGAAAACATTTCGTAAGTCCGCATTCTTCCACCCCTTATGCTTTTATCAGTCCAGATCCATTTCTTCGATACATTCAGCTTGCTTATTAAATTCTTCTACCTCTTCTGGAGACAGCTCATGATTCTCTCTCCCAATCTTATTTACATTTTCCGAAAACACATTAACTTCATTCTCTCTATTCCTAATATTAACATTTATCAAAATTTATTGAGAGACCTAATTTATTCAAATAAGATACTATATTAACCGTTCGTAAAAGTACACATTTCCGAACGCTTTAAAACCAGCTTAAATACGGCAAAATGAGCGTTCGTAAACATGTCAAAACACTTTACGAACGTTCGCCACACATCACAGACATTTACGAACAAAAAATGCGGCTTTTAATTACGATTGAACTCAGTTCTTTGCTATTTCCCCTCCCAACTTCTTCCCAAAAAGAAAAAGCCGACCACATGGTCAGCCCTTCAATGTTCCTGCCTTTAATCCTTCATGCCATTCACGCAGCATCGGCAAATCTGCCTGCTCGATTGCTCCTGTACTTGCCGCTTGTTCGACAAGGGCCGGGAAGTCGGTGAGCGTGTGGAATGTGTAGCCTGCCGCTTCGATCGCTTCGACGGATTGCGGTAAATCGTATGTAAAAATAGCGACGATGCCGAGCACTTCGAATCCTGCCTGCTGCAATCCCTGTGCAGCTTGAATCACCGAGCCGCCTTTGGAAATAAGGTCTTCTACCACGACGACTTTTTTGCCGGGTTCAACTTTGCCTTCGACCATATTGCCTTGGCCGTGTTCTTTCGGCTTGGACCTTACGTAGACCATCGGCAACTCCAACAGATCACTGACCCAGGCCGCGTGCGGAATGCCGGCCGTTGCCGTACCTGCCACGATTTCGCATTGAGGGTAGAATTCATTGATCTTGGCAGCCAATCCTTTGGCGATTTCTTTGCGCACTTTCGGATAGGACATCGTCAGGCGGTTGTCACAGTAAATCGGTGATTTGATGCCGGATGCCCATGTGAAAGGATCCTGGGGACGCAATTCGACTGCGCCGATATCCAATAAATGCTTGGCTGTTTCCCTCTTCATCATTGACCACTCCATTCCGCTCGTATTTGCTGGTAACTGTCTTTCGGATTTGCCGCTTTCGTGATGGCACGCCCTACTACGATATGTGTAGATCCTTGTCTGCTAGCTTCTGCTGGCGTCGCTACTCTTTTTTGATCGTTTGCAGAAACTTGTGACGGGCGAATACCCGGCGTTACACGCAGGAATTCTTCACCACATGCGTCGCCAATTGCTTCCGCTTCATGTACAGAGCACACTACTCCGTCCAGTCCTGCATCATCTGCCAACCTTGCATAATGAACAACGGTTTCTTCCAGAGTCACAGGGATCAATTGCTCTTTCTGCATTCCTTCTTCACTGGTTGACGTCAATTGCGTCACAGCGATCAATTGAGTATCACTGTCTTTGAGTCCTCGTTTGGCTGCCCGCATCATTTCAAGGCCCCCTGCCGCATGGACATTGACCATGGCAACATTCAATTTAGCGATCCCGCGCATGGCGGATTCCACGGTATTAGGAATGTCGTGCAATTTTAAATCCAGGAAGATATCGTGTCCGAGGCGGTTGATTTCACGTACCAGCTCCGGTCCTTCTTGATAGAACAATTCCATTCCGACTTTCACGAACAGACTTTCATCAAACTGCGTTAAAAATTCCAATGCCTGTTCTTTCGTTGCAAAATCCAAAGCGATGATTGGTCTTTCATTTCTCATAGACGGTGGCTCCTTCCGATAAGTTCCTCTAAAGAATCGTATCCTAGTTCATGCAGCCGCTCCGGCAATTTACCGATGATTTCCGGGCACACGAACGGATTGACGAAATTGGCTGTTCCAACTGCTACCGCACTGGCGCCGGCGGACAGGAAATCGATGACGTCATCCACGTCCGTGACGCCGCCCATGCCGATGATCGGCAAATTCGTTTGCTTACTGACTTCGTAGACCATTCGTAAAGCCACCGGTTTGATGGCAGGACCTGACAAGCCGCCAGTGATATTGGCAATGACCGGACGCCCGGTTTTTGGATCCAAGCGCATCCCGAGCAGCGTATTGATCATCGTGATGCCGTCCGCTCCGCCTTCTTCGACTGCTTTCGCAATCGATACGATGTCCGTCACGTTTGGCGACAATTTGATGTAGACCGGAACGGATGAAACTTCTTTCACAGCTCTTGTCAATTCTCTTGCGACCGCAGGATCGGTGCCAAAGGTGATGCCGCCTTTTTTGACATTCGGACAGGAAATATTGATTTCAAGTGCATGGACATTCGGCGCTTTTGAAATTTCCTGCGCCACATCCACGTAATCCTCTGTCGTCGTACCCGCTACATTGGCGATGATCGGCACATCGAATTGTTCGAGCCATGGCAGTTCAGAATGATAGACGCCTTCCAGCCCCGGGTTTTGAAGCCCGATGGCATTCAGCATCCCGGAAGAAGTTTCCGCTACACGCGGCGTCGGATTTCCTAGACGTGTTTCGACGGTTGTCGCTTTGATCATGATGGCGCCGAGCTGGGAAAGGTCATACAGCTGGGCGTATTCTTTGCCGAACCCGAAGCAGCCGGATGCCGGCATGATCGGATTTTTTAACTCGAGTCCAGGAATCTTTACTGTCAAATCGATCATGAAATCACCACTCCCGCTGGAAATACAGGTCCGTCCGAGCAGACTTTGATATAATCCGTTTCTGATTTTGTTGTCCGGCAGACACAGGCAAAACACGCGCCAATGCCGCAGCCCATACGCTGTTCATAGGAGAGATATCCTCTCTTCTGCGGATATGCCCATTGCACCGCTTCGAGCATGGCGGTCGGCCCGCAGCTGAAATACGTATCGAAGTCGTGCGGCAATTCGTTCAGGATATGCGTCACAAATCCTTCAGTGCCATGCGAACCGTCAACTGTTGCTATATGGGTATCACCCAGCGCTTTGAATTGTTCTTCATAGAATATCGCCTGTTTGCTTTCAAAACCCAAAATATGAACGGTCTCGATTCCCCGGCTGTTCAATTGCTTAGCCAATTCGTAGAGGGGAGGCACACCGATGCCTCCGCCAATCAAAAAGGCTTTTTTCTCTGCTTGTTCTACTGGGAAACCGTGGCCGAGCGGGCCCAGCACATCAATTTCGTCCCCGGCTTTCTTATCAGCCAGGATTTGTGTGCCGCGTCCTTCTGCCCGGTAAATCATCGTGAACCGGTTGTTTTCCTTGTCGATGGAAGCGACTGAAATCGGCCGGCGCAGCAATGGCTCAAAACTGTCCGCCACACGGACGTGGACAAATTGCCCCGGTTCAGCCATTTCATCGACCAAACCGCCTTCTACCGTCAATTCGAAAATATGCCGGGCAATGGGTTGCTGGGCAACCACTTTCATCCGTTCTTGTTTGATCATCTGCCCGCCCCCATCTCTTCTGCAGAAAATGTCATCGATTCGATGACCCGGAGCATGGCAGCTGCTGTATCAAGTGAAGTCAGGCACGGAATGCCGTTTTCCACTGATTCCCTGCGAATGCGGAACCCATCGCGTTCCGGCTGTTTGCCCTTGGTCAGCGTGTTGATGACAATCTGTGCATCTCCGCTTTGGATAACGTCAAGCAATGTTCTGCCTTCAGCCCCGATTTTGCCGATTGGCTCAACCGCAATTCCTGCTTCTTCGAAAACCGCCGCTGTTCCGCCGGTCGCCATGATCTGGTAGCCGATTGATTTGAAGCGCTTAGCGAGACCGACCGCTTCCGTTTTATCTTTATCCGCGACCGTCAACAGCACTGTGCCGTGATCCTTAACTTCCATTCCGGCTGCCGCCAATCCTTTATACAGCGCTTTTTCCAGCGTCGTATCCTTGCCCATGACTTCACCCGTCGATTTCATTTCAGGCCCGAGTGTAATGTCCACCCGGCGCAGCTTCGCAAATGAAAAGACCGGCACTTTTACAAAGACACCATTTACGCGAGGCGCCAGACCTGGCGTATAGCCCTGGTCGATGATGCTTTGCCCTAGAATCGCTTTAGTGGCGATATTAGCCATCGGAATCGACATGATTTTACTCATGAACGGCACCGTACGGCTCGAACGAGGATTGACTTCGATGACGAACACATCGCCTTTTGAAATGACATACTGGATATTCAGCAAGCCGACAATATTGAAGCCTTTTGCCAGTCGGGTTGTGTAATCCACCAGTGTATCCAGCAGTTCCTGTGAAATATTCTGAGTCGGATACACCGCGATTGAATCGCCAGAATGGACGCCTGCGCGTTCGATATGTTCCATGATTCCTGGTATCAGCACATTTTCACCGTCTGAAATGGCGTCGACTTCAACTTCAATGCCTGTCAGGTAGCGGTCAACCAGCACCGGATACTCCGGGCTCGCTTCCACTGCATGCTCCATATAATGGTTCAAGTCTTTTTCGTTGTAGACAATTTCCATTGCCCTGCCGCCGAGCACATAAGATGGCCGCACCAATACCGGGTAGCCGATATTATTGGCGATGACGACCGCTTCTTCTTTTGATACCGCCGTTTTGCCAAGTGGCTGCGGGATGCCGATTTCATTCAATGCCGCTTCGAATTTATTGCGGTTCTCAGCGCGGTCTGTATCTTCAAGCGTTGTGCCGAGAATTTTGACGCCGTTCTGTTCCAGCTTTTCAGCAAGATTGATGGCTGTCTGTCCGCCAAATTGGACCACGACGCCTTTTGGCTGTTCGAGGTCGACGATATGCATGACATCTTCTATCGTCAAAGGTTCAAAATACAGTTTGTCGGAGATCGAGAAATCCGTACTGACCGTTTCGGGATTGTTATTGATGATAATAGCTTCATACCCCGCTTCTTTGATGGCCCAGACGGAATGCACAGTTGCGTAATCGAATTCCACTCCCTGTCCGATGCGGATGGGACCTGAGCCCAGCACGATGACACTTTCCTTGTCGGTGCGGATGGATTCGTTTTCGTCTTCGAAAGTGCCGTAGAAATAAGGAGTTTCCGATTCGAATTCCGCTGCACATGTATCGACCATTTTGTAGACCGGCATCAATTTCTGTTCTTTGCGCCAGTTATAGACCTGCTGTTCAGTCGTGTTCCACAGTTTAGAGATTGTGCGGTCTGCAAAGCCCATGCGTTTCGCCTTTTTCGCCGTATCGAAATCATATGGATTTTCTGCCAGCACCTGTTCGTACTGAACGATGTTCTGGAACTTTGTCAGGAAGAACAGGTCGATTTTGCTCCAGTCGTGAATTGTTTCGATCGTCACACCACGGCGGAGTGCTTCGCCGATAAAGAACAAGCGCTCATCGCCTGCCCGGCGAATCCGTTTTTCAATCCACTCATCGCTCATGGCATCCGCATTTTTCAAGTCGAGATGGAATTGGCCGGTCTCGAGTGAACGGACCGCTTTCAGGATTGACTCTTCAAAAGTACGTCCCATTGCCATAACTTCTCCGGTCGCTTTCATTTGCGTACCCAGGTTGCGTTTTGCCGCTTCGAATTTATCAAACGGCCAGCGCGGAATTTTGGTTACGACGTAATCGAGTGCCGGTTCGAACGCTGCATATGTGCGGCCCGTCACCGGATTCATCATTTCATCAAGTGTCAATCCGACAGCAATCTTCGCCGCCAGTTTGGCGATCGGATAACCCGTCGCTTTTGATGCGAGCGCCGATGACCGGCTTACCCTAGGATTCACTTCGATGATGTAGTAATTGAAGCTGTCAGGGTCGAGTGCCAGCTGTACGTTACAGCCTCCTTCGATTTTCAACGCGCGGATGATTTTCAATGAAACATTGCGCAGCATTTGGTATTCGCGGTCGGATAAGGTCTGGCTCGGCGCTGTAACAATGGAATCTCCGGTATGGATGCCGACCGGGTCGATGTTTTCCATATTGCAGACCACAATGGCTGTGTCGTTGGCATCGCGCATCACTTCATACTCGATCTCTTTGAAACCAGCGATTGATTTTTCAAGAAGACATTGTGTCACAGGGCTGTATTTCAAGCCGCTTGAGACGATTTCCTTTAATTGTTCGTCGTTATGGCAGATCCCTCCGCCTGTTCCACCCATTGTGAAAGCGGGGCGGACGATTACCGGGTAGCCGATGCGTTCGACAAATCGTTTCGCTTCATCCAAGTTGTGGATGATATCGGAATCAGGAACCGGCTCACCAAGTTCATTCATCAAAGTACGAAACAAATCACGGTCTTCCGCTTTGTGGATTGCTTCCAGTTTCGTACCGAGAATTTCGATTCCGAGTTCATCGAGGATTCCGGATTCATCCAGTTCAATCGCCATATTAAGACCTGTTTGGCCTCCAAGCGTTGCAAGTACTGCGTCCGGACGTTCTTTGCGCAGTATGCGGCTGACAAATTCCAAGGTGATCGGTTCGATATACACTTTATCGGCAATTTCCGTGTCCGTCATGATGGTCGCCGGATTCGAGTTGATCAGGATGACGCGGTAGCCTTCTTCTTTAAGGGCCAGACACGCCTGTGTGCCGGCATAGTCAAATTCAGCAGCTTGTCCGATAACGATCGGACCGGACCCGATTACGAGGATACTTTGGATGTCTTGTCTTTTAGGCATATTGCTGCTCCTTTCGATTTGCACTCATCATTTCAATAAAACTGTCAAACAGGTAATTGGAATCTTCCGGTCCTGGTGATGACTCCGGATGGTATTGGACGGTGAAAGCCGGGTGATCCAAATGGGACAGCCCTTCATTCGTGCCGTCGTTCAATGCTTGGTGTGTCACTTTCAAACGAGTGCCTTGAAGTGTATCTTCATCCACTGCGTAGCCGTGGTTCTGGGAAGTGATTTCAATTTTGCCAGTTTCCAGGTTGCGTACCGGATGGTTGCCGCCGCGGTGGCCGAATTTCAGTTTGAATGTATCCGCTCCACACGCACGTGCGAATAATTGGTGGCCCAGGCAGATTCCAAAAAGCGGCACCTGGCCGATCAATTCTCCCACCACTTGGACGCATTCTTCCACGTCTTTCGGGTCTCCCGGCCCGTTCGACAGCATGACGCCGTCCGGTCCCCAGGCTAAGATCTCCTGTGAACTCGTATTATACGGGACGACGATGACATCACAATCGCGGTTATTGAGTTCGCGCAGAATGCCATGTTTCATTCCGTAATCGATCAGAACGACACGTTTGCCGCGGCCCGGACTAGGATAAGGGCGGGCTGTCGACACTTGAGCGACCTGGTCCGTCTGAAGAGGCATCACTTTCAGCTTGCTTACGACTTCCTCAACATCCACTTCTTCTCCGGCTGCCGTCAGGATGCCTTTGATGGACCCTTTTGACCGGATGAGACGCGTCAGTTTCCGTGTATCGATCCCCGAGATTCCTGGGATACCTTTCATTTTGAACAGCTCACAAAGCGTCGATTTGCTTCTGAAATTCGATGGGAACTCAGCCAGTTCACGGACGACCATTCCTTTGACTGCCGGTTCGATCGATTCAAAGTCGTCGCTGTTGATGCCGTAATTGCCGATCAGCGGATACGTCATCGTGACAATCTGTCCGCAGTAGGATGGATCCGATAATATTTCCTGATAGCCTGTCATGCTTGTGTTAAAAACGATTTCCCCGACCGATGCATCTTCGCTTCCGAATGCTGTACCTTCAAATACTGTGCCATCTTCCAAGATCAAATAACGTTTCATTGATGAGCCCCCTCCTGCCAAACGATTTTACCGCCGAATATGGTCATTGCCGGCCAAGCCTTGCACTGCCAGCCGCCAAATGGTGTGTTCTTCCCTTTTGATAAAAATTGTTCAACATCGATTGCCTGTTCTTTTTCGAGGTCGATTAGCACAAGATCAGCTGCCTGCCCTTTTTTCATGGTGCCGTATGGCAAACCGAAGACTTCCGCCGGTTTCCGCGTCATCCAGTCGATCAATTGCTCAAGCGTCCATTTTTCGGTCTCCACAAAATTTGTGTAAAGCAGCGGGAACGCTGTTTCGAATCCGACGATGCCGAACGGCGCCTTGTCCATGCCGTTCGATTTTTCTTCTGCCGTGTGAGGCGCATGATCCGTAGCAATAAAATCGAGTGTGCCGTCAAGCAATCCTTCGTGCAGCGCTTCATAATCTTCTTTTGCGCGCAGCGGTGGATTCATCTTGTAGTTAGCGTCATCTCCCGGAATATCATCTTCCGTCAGCAAGAGGTGATGCGGCGTCACTTCTGCCGTCACTTTGATACCAGCCCGTTTTGCGTCGCGTATCACACGGACCGATTCTTTTGTGGAGACGTGGCAGACATGGTAATGTGCGCCTGCCGCTTCCGTCAGCAGGATGTCGCGTGCGATGTGAACCGATTCTGCGATTGCCGGGATGCCTTTTAAGTCCAGTTCACGGCTGCGCTTGCCGTCATGCATAACACCAGAGTAGATCAGGCTATTGTCTTCACAATGGGCAACAATCGGCATGTCGATGACTGCAGCCTCTTTCATCGCTTCAAACATCATGCCCGCTTCCTGAATCCCGACTCCATCATCTGTGAACGCGAAGGCGCCGTTTTCTTTCAGTTCTTTCAAATTGGTCCGTTCTTTTCCTGCTTCCCGTATCGTGATGGAGGCATACGGCAAAACCCGGATGTGCGCATTCTTTTCGATCAGCCCGTTGACGTGCTGGAGGTTTTCTTTCGTGTCCGGCACCGGACGCGTATTCGGCATTGCGCATATTGTCGTGTAGCCGCCTTTTGCCGCCGATTTCGTCCCGCTTTCAATCGTCTCTTTCTGTTCGCCGCCCGGTTCACGCAAGTGAACATGGACATCAACGAATCCTGGTGCGACCATCCGGCCTTTGCCGTCAATTTCTTTTTCTCCCTGTGCGGTTAGTTCCGCTCCGATCTCCTGGATCTTTCCTTCAGCGACGCGAATATTTACCGGAGTTAATTCCCCGTCCTGCAGCATGTTTACATTTTTTATGAATAAATTCATATCTCAATCTCTCCCTTTCATTGCGTATTCAAGAACTGCCATTCGGATAAATACTCCATTTGCCATTTGTTTGAAAATTCGTGAACGTTCACATTCGACCAAGCTGTCGGCAATTTCAACGCCGCGGTTGATCGGCGCCGGATGCATAATGATTGCGGAATCCTTCATTTTCTTTTCGAGTTCGACGGTTAGGCCATATCTCTCATGATATTGATCTTTCGTCAGCAGCTCACTGATTGCATGGCGTTTATGCTGAACCCGCAACAATTCACTGTCTGCGTGGCGTTCGTGCTGAACCCGCAGCATCATGACAACATCAGTGGTTTCTATATAATCTTCTAGCCGTTCCGTGCTTTCAAAATCGCCACTCCATTCCGGGGGACAGACAAATTTCACTTTAGCACCCAACTGGGCAAGAGCTGCGGCATTGGATTTTGCGACCCGGCTATGTGCAATATCTCCAGCAATTGTTACGTGTATCCCTTCAAATCGACCGAATTCCTGCCAAATCGTATACAAGTCGAGAAGCGATTGTGTTGGATGCTGTCCAGAGCCGTCGCCGCCGTTGATTACTGCCAGGTTGATTCCTTTAAGCTGACGATAATATTCTTCTTCGCTGTGGCGGATAACTACCGCATCCACTCCGATCGCTTCCAGCGTCTTCACGGTATCGTAAAGTGTTTCCCCTTTCAGCACAGAGGAAAAGCCGGTTTCAAAAGGCAGAGCTGTAACCCCCAGCTTATGTTCCGCCATTTCAAAACTCATTTTCGTACGGGTGCTCGGTTCAAAAAACAGATTGGCGATTGTCCTCCCAAGCTCCAGCTGCTCACCATTTTCAAAAGCAGCGGCTCGTTCGATCAAGTTCAGTATGGTTTCATTCGTCAAGTTGTTCATGGTCAATAAATTCGGCATGCCAATGTCTCCTTCCATAAAAAAACACCTTCCCGAGAGCAGGAAGGTGTGAGGAAACAAGGGCAAACTTCGCCCTTATTATTCAACCCTTTCCATGCCTCTCTGGACATTCATTAAAAGGTGTTTATTCAGTTCCGTCGTCAAGTTCTTCTTTATCCAGTCCCGGCAGCACCAGGTTCAGGATCACTCCGATGATAGCCGCCAGCGCCATCCCTTCGATAACGAAGGTTTCGCTGAATTCCAGTCTTGCCCCGCCGATCCCGATAACCAGGATGACCGATGAAATGACCAGATTGCGTTTATTGCCGAAGTCGATGTTGTTGTCCACCAGCATCCGCAAACCGGATGAAGCGATGATCCCGAACAGCAGGATTGAAATTCCGCCAAGCACAGCAGTCGGAATCGTTTCAATGGCTGCCATCAATTTTCCGGCGAAGGAAAAGACGATGGCGAAGACGGCCGCTCCAAGGATGACGTAAACACTGAATACGCGGGTAATAGCCAGGACACCGATGTTTTCGCCGTATGTCGTTTTCGGCGGTCCGCCGATTAATGAAGAAATAAATGTTCCGATGCCGTCACCGAGAATCGAGCGATGAAGTCCCGGGTCTATTATGTAATTCCGGTCTACAATTTTGCCAAGCACCAATTGGTGGCCGATGTGTTCCGATATCGTTACTATGGCGATCGGCACCATGATGAACAATAATGTCGGTGTTACCTGGAAAGAATAATCCACACCGGGTATCAAAAAGTCCGGCACCGCAAACCAGCTTGCTTCCCCGATTCTTGTAAAATCAATGATGCCGATTGCTGCCGAGTAGGCATAGCCTGCAAGCAGACCGATCAGGATTGGCATCAGGGAGATAATGTTCTTAAAGTAAATCGTGCAGATGATTGCAGTCAGCAAAGTGACGATTGCTGCTGAAAAGTGCAGCAGGCTGTATTCCGAAGTATTATTTGCTGCGGGAATGGTCATTGCCATATCAACCGCAGTTCCCGCCAAAGCCAACCCAATAACGATGATGACCGGTCCGACTACGATTGGCGGTAAAATTTTCATCAGCCAAAGGTAACCGGTTTTCCAGATAATCAGTGATACGAGTGCGTACACAGCGGAAACGAACATGGCACCGATCATCGCTGAGCCGATGCCCCCTGACTCGGTTGCAACCTGTATCGGCACGATAAAGGCGAATGACGATCCCAGATATGCCGGCACTTTAAATTGGGTGATCAAAACAAAAATGATGGTGGCGATGCCGCTTGTTAACAGCGCAATCGCCGGACTCAAGCCGACCAGCTGTGGGACAAGAATCGTTGCCCCGAACATGGCGAACATATGCTGCAGGCTCAGTGAAATCCACTGGCCGGTTTTTGGTTTATCCTGAATATCGAGTACTGCTTCGCTCAAGTCTTTCTCCCCCGTCTCTCTCTACTATTCGTGTATTGCTACGCGGTCTTTGCCGTCGCTTTCTTTCATCTCGACTACGATGCGTTCGTTGCTTGAAGTCGGGATGTTCTTTCCGACATAATCCGAACGGATCGGAAGCTCCCGGTGTCCCCGGTCAATCAGCACCGCCAATTGAATCTGTGCCGGCCTGCCGAGGTCCATGACCGCGTCCATCGCGGCCCGAACTGTCCGGCCCGTATAAAGAACGTCGTCAATCAGAACCACTTTCTGTCCTTCAATGCTGTGGTTGATATCAACTTGCTGTACCAGTGGTTCGTTGTTTGTATTTTTGACGCTCAGGTCGTCCCGGTACAACGTGATATCAAGCTCTCCCGTTTTAATCGCCTTGCCTTCAATCTTCTCCACTTTTTCTGCAAGCCGCTTGGCGATGAATGCGCCTCTTGTTTTGATGCCGACGAGGATGATATCGTCGATTCCTTTATTGCGTTCGATAATCTCATGGGCGATTCGTGTAATGGCTCTTGCCATTGCCTGCTCATCCAGAATATCCGCTTTTTCTACCATTTCTTTCACTCCTTTTGGACAAATAAAAAACCTCCTGCCAGAGGGCAGGAGGATATATGCGCAGAAAATTCCAGCACGGAAGACAGACTTCCGGCTTGCGTAAATACCTTCTCAGCCTCTCTGGACTGTTTTTAAAGGTGTTGTTATTCGATTGGTTTTTTCAAGTATAAAGAACAACTTCGGGTTTTGTCAATCCTTCTTGCGAAGAGATTCCAGAAGTTCTGCAAATTCCTCAGGCATTTCTGCCGAGTATTCCATGTATTCTCCTGTTTTCGGATGATCGAAACCGATCACTTCCGCGTGAAGCGCCTGGCCCCCGATATCCATTGTTTTCTTCGGTCCGTATTTCGGATCGCCGACTAATGGATAGCCGATATATTTCATATGCACACGAATTTGGTGCGTACGCCCTGTTTCAAGACGGCATTCGACCAATGTAAAATCACCGAAACGTTCAAGAACGCGGAAATGCGTAACCGCATGCTTGCCTTTATCCACAACCGACATGTTTTGTCGTTCTTTCGGATCGCGTGCAATCGGTGCTTCGATTGTTCCTTTGTCATGTGGAATATGGCCATGTACCAGCGCAATATATTTACGTGTCACACTTTTTCTGACCAATTGATTGACCAGTGAAGTATGTGCCGCGTCATTTTTTGCGACCATCAGCAAACCGGATGTATCTTTATCGATCCGGTGGACGATACCGGGACGGACAATTCCGTTGATGCCGGACAAATCGGTGCAATGATGCATAAGACCGTTGACCAGCGTGCCGTGTGAATGGCCGGGCGCCGGATGGACGACCATGCCTTTCGGTTTGTTGACGACAAGTACATCGGCATCTTCATAAACGATCTCAAGTTCCAAATCTTCCGGTACAACATCCAATTCTTCAAGAACCGGCGGTGTAGCGATGATGACGTCTTCTAGACGCACTTTATAATTCGGTTTGACTATTTGGCCGTTGACCCGGACTGCCCCGTCTTTTACCCAATTGGCAATTTGTGAACGCGACCAGTCTTCGTCCATAGCAGAAACTGCTTTGTCGATTCGTTGGCCCGCCATTTCTTCTGTTACTTGTATAGTTAAATCTTCCATTAAGACACCTTTTTCTTTTCTTGTTTTTCGTCATAGATCACGAATATGATCATCAGGATAACCCCGATTGTCAGTGCAGCATCGGCAATATTAAAAATCGGAAAGTCGTAATTAATGACTGGAATCAGTACGTCCACAAAATCGACGACTTCGCCCCGAAGCATTCTATCGATGAAATTTCCGATTGCTCCGCCGAGGATAACCATCAGGCTCAGCTGAAACAACGGCTGCCCTTTGGCGTGCTTATGGAAATAATAGAGGATTCCTACAATCACCGCAATTGTAATGATGGCAAAAAGCCACATCTGCCCTTCAAGCATTCCCCAGGCTGCGCCTCTGTTGCGATGTGATAGCCAGCCGAGATAAGGCTCAATGACGGGAATTCTTTCCCCGATTTCCATGTTCTGCAGGACCAGCCATTTCGTGAATTGGTCTGCTGCAATAATTACCGCTGCAATTGCATAATAAATAAACATATGTTTCCCCCGTCAAATCATCTGTCATTCTATTTTAACACAATCCGCTATAAAAAAGTGAAGGTCCGGAGAGCCGGCTTTCCGGTTCTCCAGACCTCAACAATTAATTATATTTGTTAATACAAACAAATTTGGTAATGCCGCTTCGGCGCTTAGGACAGTGCAAAGATTATACTCCTGCGCAAGCTCGTCGCAAAGGAGGGCCATCTTCGTATGGCTCACCTTGGCTCCCGAAATAAGCCGAGAAAATCACTCGTCTTATTTCTCCGACCAGTCCGGCGACGCGCCTTCGCTAGGGAGTTCTCTAGAGATATGAAGCAAAACAGCGAAGAGTTGACCGACGCCTGCGAGGGCAACTCTTTTCGACGAAGCAGCGCAGCGATGCAGGAGCACTGCTTTTAAGAAGCAAGCTGTTTTGCGGAATATCGGTTTAATTCCAATTAACTATAATGTTTCTCCACAACATCCGCACATCTCGGGCATAGTGTCGGATGGGCTTCGCTTTCACCGATCTTGTCAGAGATCGTCCAGCAGCGTTCACATTTTTCACCCTGTGATTTTTCAACTGCTACAGTTACGTTGTTCAAGACAAGAGCATCAGCCGGCGCATTGTCAGGCGACCCGCCAAATTCATAATTGGACACGATTAATAGCTGCGCTACGTTGTCATCGACAGACGCCAGAAGATTGTTCGTTTCTTCTGAACCGTAAACTGTAACTTTCGCTTCCAGCGATTTACCGATTGTCTTCGCTGCACGCGCTTCTTCCAATGCTTTCAGGACATCATCGCGGACATCCATGAATTTCTCCCATTTCACTTCAAGATCTTTGAAGCTGCTGTTTTCCACAACTTCCGGGAAGTCCGTCAATTGGACACTGTCTTCTTCTACAAATCCAAGATACGACCACATTTCATCAGCCGTATGCGGAATGATTGGTGACGCCAGTTTCAGGATGGCCATCAATGAATCGAACATGACCGTCTGCATTGCACGGCGATGCGGATGGTCTGCCGCTTCAATATAAACGACATCTTTTGCAACATCCAGATAGAAAGAACTCAAATCGTTCGCACAATAATTATTTAAAGCATTATAGATTGTCGCAAACTCGTAGTTTTCGTAACCTTTTCGGGCTGTCTCAATCATTTTTTGAAGTTTCATTGCCATATACTGGTCCATTTCACGCATATCTTCGTAAGCGATGCGATCCTCTTTTTCATTGAAATCAGCAAGATTTCCGTGAAGGAATTTCAGCGTGTTGCGGATTTTACGGTATACTTCAGAAACTTGTTTGAAGTTCTCATCGGATACGCGGACATCAGCCGTATAGTCAACTGACGCAACCCATAGGCGCAGAATGTCAGCACCCATCTGGTTCATCACTTTTGATGGCAGAATTACATTGCCAAGCGATTTACTCATTTTTTTACCTTTAACATCGAGTGTAAAGCCGTGGCTCAATACGCCTTTATAAGGAGCGATTCCGTTGATCGCAACACTTGTTGTCAACGAAGAGTTGAACCAGCCGCGGTATTGGTCAGAGCCTTCAAGATAAAGATCTGCCGGGTATTGAAGATCGTCGCGCTCATCCAGCACTGCCTGATGGGATGATCCAGAATCGAACCAAACGTCCATGATGTCCAATTCTTTTGTGAAGATGCCGTTCGGGCTGCTCGGATGTTCGAAACCTGACGGCAATAGTTCTGCAGCCGGGCGTTCGAACCATACATTCGATCCATGTTCGCGGAACAGGTCTGCAATATGGGCAATCGTTTCTTCTGTGATGATCGGGTCGCCATTTTCGGCATAGAATACCGGAATCGGCACTCCCCAAACGCGTTGGCGTGAAATGTTCCAGTCACCGCGGTCGCGCAGCATATTGAACAGGCGCGTTTCGCCCCAAGCAGGTGTGAACGTCGTTTCATTGATTGCTTTCAGGATATTATCGCGGAATGCATCAATCGATACGAACCATTGTGCAGTTGCACGGTAGATAACAGGCTTTTTCGTGCGCCAGTCATGCGGATACGAGTGCGTGATGAACGTCAAAGCTTCTAAAGCTCCTGCAGCGTCCAATGCTTCTGTGATCGCTTTATTGGCTTTGTCGTAGAACTGGCCTTCGAATCCTGGAGCTTCTTCTGTAAAGACCCCTTTTTCGTCAACCGGGCAAAGAACATCAAGGCCATATTTTTTACCGACCAAAAAGTCATCTTCCCCGTGGCCAGGTGCTGTATGAACGCAGCCTGTCCCTGAATCGACAGTAACATGGTCTCCGAGCATAACAAGCGATGTACGGTCATATAAAGGATGCTTCGTAAGAATATTTTCAAGTTCCGCACCTTTCATTTCGCGCACGACTTTATGATCTTCCCAGCCTAGTTCAGAAGCTACTTCATCCAATAATTCACGTGCAATCACGTAAAGAGATCCTTTAACTTCCACTTCTACATAATCCAATTTCTCATGGACCGTAATTCCGAGATTTGCAGGAATCGTCCATGGAGTCGTTGTCCAGATGATCAATTTCGTTCCTTCAGCAAGAACGCCTTTTCCGTCCGTCACCGCGAATGAAACATAGATGGATGGAGATTTCTTATCGTGATATTCGATTTCCGCTTCCGCAAGCGACGATTCACTTGAAGGAGACCAGTAGACCGGTTTTAGGCCTTTATAGATATAGCCTTTATTCGCCATCGCACCAAACACTTCAATCTGGCGTGCTTCATAGGAAGGTTTCAATGTGACATATGGATTTTCCCAGTCGCCGCGTACACCAATGCGTTTGAACTGGCTGCGCTGGCTGTCGATTTGCTCATATGCGTATTCTTCACATAATTTGCGGAATTCCGCCAATGTCATTTCTTTGCGGTTAACGCCTTTATTGGTCAAAGCCTGTTCGATCGGCAGACCATGTGTGTCCCAGCCCGGAACGTAAGGTGCGTTAAAGCCCATCATTGAACGTGAACGGACAATCATGTCTTTCAGCACTTTGTTCAGTGCATGGCCCATATGCAAGTCGCCATTGGCGTATGGCGGTCCATCATGGAGTACGAAGAACGGCAGATCTTTTGTCCGTTCC
The DNA here is from genome assembly GCF_003668635.1 of Planomicrobium sp. Y74. Classification (GTDB taxonomy): domain Bacteria; phylum Bacillota; class Bacilli; order Bacillales_A; family Planococcaceae; genus Planococcus. Next base: position 417,978 of record NZ_RCWH01000001.1, read on the forward strand.
TGCACTTTTTTATAAATTTGCATATCTTCCCATTTAGCTTGCATTTCGGGTTCCCGGTTCGGCAAATTGCCGCGCATCGGAAAATCTGTTTTCGGCATCAATAATGTGTCTTTGTAATCCATCAAAATTCCTCCTGTAAGCATAATAAAAAGCCCCTCATCCCTGGAAAGGGACGAGAAGCCAGACTCGCGGTACCACCCTTGTTGCAGCTAAATAGCTGCCACTCGAACACCGTATCGTGGTGAAACGGAACCGGCTACTGGGTTTCCCCGGTTCTGCTCAGGAGTGATTTTCTTCATAGTTTTCAGCACCGGGCTTCCACTGTCCCCGGTTCGCTTTCCTGAATCGACTATGCTTACTGTCTCCGTCAACGCATTGGATCATATAATTGCTGTTTCTAGTATGCCGTAATTATAAAGAGTGTTGCTTCCTTAGTCAAGGACGGTAGTCTTCGTTGTTGTCTTCCAGTTTATCGAGTGTCGTCGTATCGACGTCATATTCCATCAATGATTCCCAATCGTCTGTGTCAATCAGGTCAAGCTGCGCTTCCACGATCATTTTGAAACGGTTGCGGAAAACTTTTGACTGTTTCTTCAACTCTTCGATTTCCATCGCGATGCGTCGTGCTTTTGTCAATGACTCGTTGACGATGCGATCTGCATTTTTTTCTGCTTCGCGGACGATGAGCTTCGCTTCTTTTTGTGAATTGCGGCGAACTTCTTCCGCTGCCTCCTGTGCGATAACAATCGATTTCTGCAAAGTTCCTTCAATTGTCGTGAAATGGCCGACACGTTCGTCAGTCTGTTTCAAGCGTTCTTCAAGGTCTTTTTTCTCTTTCAGCAGGATTTCGTAATCCTTTATGATCTGATCCAGGAATTCGTTCACTTCATCTTCCTGGTATCCGCGAAACGCCTTGCTGAATTCTTTATTATGTATATCCAACGGGGACAATGGCATTCAGTGCACTCTCCTTAAATTATGTTTGTTACTTTCCATTATACCGCCCATTGCATGAAATATCAGTATAATTTTTTATATTCCATGCGCGGGCTATTTCCGTTGTTCCAAACGTCCGATCTGCAACCGTACTTTGTCTTTCTTCGTTCTTCCTTCAATCATCAGGACCTTGATCCGGCCGAAGCCTCTAGACGAAATCATATCTGACTCATGCAATTCAAACGACGGTTGTTCCTGCACCGTCCAATTCACTTTCACCTTGCCACCGTGAATCAAGGCAGCAGCTTTTTGGCGCGAAATATTATAGACGGAACTCATCACCGTATCGAGCCGCATCGAACTGACGGTATGCGACTCTTCATGCCATTCTTCAGTAGCGGTGATCATCTCGGCAACATCGTCCACTTCGATCAATTGCACTTTCACTTTTGCCGCTGAAACGAAATTGGTTTGCAGATACAAACTCACTTCATCAGCCACTGCGAACTGAATTCTTTCACCGTCGATCCGGATGTCGCCGAACTTGCTGCGGTCAAGTCCCACAGACATCAGTGATCCCAAGATATCCGGGTGGCGCAGCGTGACGAATTTCACCGGATATTTTAATTCAAAAACGGTGATATCAAAATCATCATCAGTCGGTTCGTAATACGACGGGTACAATAAAACCCGTTGCCGTTCTGCGTCGGGAAACAAGCCGCGTGATTCCATCTGAATCTCGTTCGATCCAAGCACCGATTTTACGATGAATCTTTCACGTGGATCCAGAAAGTCCGTCAGTTTAGGTGTATAGCGGTCTTCAACTTCGTTCATCCAGCCAGAAACCTGCTCGATGAATTGCTGTTCTTCTTTTCTGAAATGCTGAAATATGGAGTCCATAGTACCGCTCCTTTCCGGATTGATGTTTTATCAAGAAAAAAACCCCACTTTACGTGAGGTTATGGTTAAAGCATTCCGAATAATACTGAAATCCCTCTGCTCGCTAATAACAATGTGTAAATGGCGATGATAGGCGAAATGTCAATCATGCCAAGCGGCGGGATGAACTTTCTGAAAATATCCAGATAGGGATCCGTCAAACTTGTGATGAATTGTCCGACCCGGGATTCTTTGATACTTGGAATCCAGCTCATCAGGACGCTGGCGATTATCAGATAAAAGTAGATATTTACAGCAGTTAAAATAAACAGTTCAATATATGCCATCAGTTAATTATGCACCTCTTTTATTGTTCTTCATCGTAGTAGAAATCGGAAATGGCACCATCAACTTCAACTGTATCAGGCACACAAAGGAAAATATCCGTTCCGATCCGCTGGATATCGCCGCCAAGTGCATAAACTGTGCCACTCAGAAAATCGATGATGCGAAGTCCCTGGCTTTTCTCAATTCGCTGCAGATTTACGACTACAGCACGTTTGCTCTTCAAATGCTCTGCTATATCCTGTGCTTCTGCATAAACACGCGGTTCCGCCAAATGTACTTTGGATGATTTCGAAGCGGCTGTCTGAAGGCTCACAAGGTTAGGAACGCTTGCCTCCGTAGCTTTCTGGCGGCGCTCTTTAGGTGATTTGCGGATTTCAGGACTGGCAGACTGCTTTTCATACCGGGGAGCCTGCTGGGTCTGCTGCTGCGGCTGATCTTCTTCATATTCCTCTAGATAAAAGAAATTCTTGAATGAATTTTTAATGCTCATCACTCTGCCTCACTTTCTGAACCTATTAATGCAGTCCCGATGCGAACAAAAGTCGCCCCTTCCTGCGCTGCTATCAAATAATCATTCGACATGCCCATTGAGGTTTCTGTACACGGGGCATGGGGCCATTCTCTTTCAGCGACATCCAGCTGTAAAGCCTTCAAGTCCTGGAACACTCTTCTCAATACTTCTTCATCTTCAACATTAGGAGCCATTGTCATTAATCCTATTATATTAATTTTATCATATTGTTCCAATGTTTTGATGAAATCGAGTGTTTCTTCAGGAAGGATCCCGCTTTTACTTTCTTCTCTAGACACATTCACCTGAACAAAACAATCAATGATACGATCAGCCCGTTTTTGGATTTCTTTTGCCAAACTTAACCGATCCAGGGAATGCAGATAATCGATATGGTTGATGATGTCTTTTACCTTACGGCTTTGAAGGTTTCCGATGAAATGCCATTTGGCTCCATCCTGAATCGCTTCGAACTTCTTCAGAAGGCCTTCCGGACGGTTTTCTCCCAGATGTTCAATTCCGGCTTCCACCGCTTCTTTAGTCCGTTCGACACCGACTTGTTTTGTGACAGCAATAAGATTGATTCCTTCCCTGATGGAATCCAACTCATTTTTTATATTTTCATATACTGGTTTAATGGGTTTCATATATTCACAACTTTTCCTGGATGTTCAGTTAATTGTACCAAGTATGCGGTTATTTATCAATCGCACCAAGCTAAGAAAAGCGCAAGCGCCCGTTTAGCCCCGACAAGCAATAGATGGCTCAAAGGTAGTTTGAGCCATCTATTTGCGACGAAGCAGCGCAGCGATGCAGGAGCAGCCCTATAGCTCAATAAATTACTTGACGGTCTTTGCCATTAATGGCAAGGCTGAAGTGACTCGAGGGGGCTGGGCGCTGGAGTCTGGACAGAGAAAAGCGGAAACGGCCGCTCAGCTCCGACAGGCAAGAGATAGACCAAATTTAATTTGGGATATCTCTTTGCGACGAAGCGCAAAGCGCTGCAACGTACTTTTATGTCTCGAAGCTAGCGATAGCGATGCAGAAACAGGAGCATTTGGTTTTTGATGAACTTCCGAAGCGGCGTTCTTTGCCGCACAGGAAGGGCAGCTTAAGTCCGAGGAGTTGGCCGTTGGAGTCTAGACAAAGATCCGCTCTTATTAAGCAATTTAAAACTTAACATTACTTTTCCCGAAAAAAACAGCTGCCGGATCGGCAGCTGTCTGAATTAACGTCGTTTTTGTCTGTTGCGCAGGAAAGTAGGGATATCAAGTGCATCATCCTGAGGTTTTTCCTGGCGTACAGGCTCCTGCTGATAAACTGGCGCTTGCTCTTCACGCCGTTGGTCCTCGCGACGCGCTTCACGCAACGTCGGCTGTGGAGCTTGCTGCTGCTGAATCGACTGGACACGGCTCGTATTCAAACCTGAACCTCTTGGTGTTTTTGGCTGAAGTTGTTCTTCGTTGAATCCTGTTGCGATAACCGTAACGATGATTTCATCTTTCAAATTATCATTGATTACCGAACCGAAGATCATATTCACATCTTCGTCAGATGCTGAAGCGACGATATCCGCAGCTTCCTGAACTTCATAAAGGCTCAAGTTCGATCCACCAGTGATGTTCATAAGTACACCTTTAGCACCGTCAACTGAAACTTCAAGCAATGGGCTTGAGACAGCTTTTTTTGCAGCTTCTGAAGCACGGTTTTCCCCTGAAGAAACACCGATTCCCATCAAAGCAGACCCTTTATTGGACATGATCGTTTTAACGTCTGCAAAGTCAAGGTTAATAAGTCCAGGAACAGCGATCAGGTCTGAAATACCTTGAACACCCTGGCGAAGAACATTATCCGCTTCTCTGAAGGCTTCAAGCATTGGTGTATTTTTATCAACGATTTCAAGAAGGCGGTCGTTTGGAATAACAATCAATGTATCGACCGATTCTTTCATCTGGCCAATTCCTCCGATTGCCTGCGTTGAACGTTTGCGGCCTTCAAATGTAAACGGACGAGTAACAACCCCGACAGTCAAAGCCCCAAGTTCTTTGGCGATTCCTGCAATTACAGGTGCTGCACCGGTACCGGTTCCGCCACCCATACCTGCAGTTACGAATACCATATCGGCTCCGCGCAATGCTTCTTCGATTTGTTCCTTGCTTTCTTCCGCCGCTTTTTTGCCGACTTCAGGGTTGGCGCCTGCACCAAGTCCGCGAGTCAGCTTGCCGCCGATTTGAAGGCGAACTTCAGCTTTTGAAAGGTTCAATGCCTGAGCATCCGTGTTAACGGCGATAAACTCGACACCTTTTACTCCGTGTTCGATCATACGGTTGACTGCGTTATTCCCGCCACCGCCGACACCGATAACTTTAATTACTGCCATAGCATCAACTGTTGTATCAAATTCCAACATTCTTTTTCCTCCTAGAATTGCTCTGCTCTGTGACTAAGCATGATGCAATATTTTTTTACGTTCAAGAAAGTATGCGTTTTTAGATTTAGCTGTTTGGCTACTTTAATTTCTGAAATAGACTCTCGCTTTTCATTGTCCAGACTCCAGCGGCCCAGCTCTTCGGGTCATAAGTCAGCCCAGCTGCCGTGGCAAAGGACGCCACTCTGCCGTTCTGTCTTATGCCTTTCAGAGCTTAACGGGCGCTTCCGCTTTTCTTTACTCAAAAAATCTATCAAACATTTTTTTGGCTTTTGTTACGACACCTTCGCCTTCTTCTTTTGGCTGTTTCTGCTGTCTTTGTTTTTGCGGTTTGGGTTCCTGTTCGACTTTTTGAGGATTGCCGAGAGCCGCGCCGCTGCCAATACGACCGTAGAATACATCATCCATGTAAGCATATTGGATAAGGCCTACAGAAGTTGTGTACTGTGGTTCTCTTACCCCGATGTATTCCGGAGTAAATAACCGGACACGCGTCTGTAGGATGTTGCGCGCCAATTCAGGAAGGCCTTCTAGCTTGGCCATGCCACCCGTTAAAACGACACCTCCTGGAAGGTCCTGTACACCAAGGCGGTAAAACTCATCTAAAATCAATTCGAAAAGTTCTTCCAGGCGAACTCCGATTATTTCAGATATGTATTTTTGGCTGTATTGTTCTTTCGTATCTGATCCGATTACAGGAACTTCGAACAATTCATCTTCAGAAGCATTATCATAGAAAGCATGTCCGTATTCCAGTTTGATCTTTTCTGCTTGATCAGTCGGTGTTTTAAGGACAATGGACAAATCTTTTGTTACATGGTCGCCTCCGACAGGTATGACCGTTGACGCCGTCAGATGGCCGTCCTGGAAAATGGCTATCGAAGTTGATCCTCCGCCTATATCAATACAGGCTGTACCATGATTTTTCTCATCCTCTGTAAGTGCATAATATCCAGCCGCCAGCGGTTGAGGATAAATATCCCGGATTTGCAGACCGGCTCTTTCCACACAGCGAAGAACATTATGTAATATTGTTTTGGATGTCGTCACCATTGTACCATCCATCTCAAGTCGAATCCCAATCATACCCCGCGGATCTTTAATTTCATCCAAATGGTCTACGATATATTGCTCAGGAATTATGTTTACCAATTCCCGCTCTGGTGGAATGGACATAACTTGTGCCGCTTCAAGTACTCGATCCATATCATCGTCTGTTATTTCACGGTTCTCACTGTTTACTGCGACTACTCCTTTTACAGGCTGCAGCATCATCTTATTGGCCGGAATACCTAAAACTACTTCATGAATAGATTTGCCGATCATCCGTTCAGCTTGGTCAACTGCTTTCTTAATGGATTGCACGGTCGCATCTATATCAACGATAGCACCTTTTTTTATACCATTTGATTTCACATTGCCGACACCGATGACGTGCAACGATTTATTTGCCATTTCTCCGATTAAAACTTTAACCGACGACGACCCGATATCTAAACTTACATATAATTCTGATTGGCTCAATTCGTGGCACCTCCTTATTTTATCCCAATTATTCTTATTCTATTGTAAATTATACACCTTGTCTAAGTAATTTGATGCAATAATTTTTCTTTTCATCTGAAAATTCAAACTGATTCCCGAACTTCCTTTTTATCTGACCATTTACTTATCAAAATGCGCCGGATAACTGCGATATTTTGAAATAATCTGACCCCAAAAGCAAAAATTGCTGCTAGGTATAGATCAACTCCCAGATGGACTCCGAGAAATGCCAGCCCGGCTGCCAGCAGGATATTGAAGAAAAACCCTGAAACAAATACTTTATCATCGTAAACTTGCTGCAGATGCGCTCTTATTCCTCCGAAAAGGGTATCCAAAGCGGCAAGAACTGCGATTGACAGGTAATTGGCATATTCCGGTGGAATTCGGATATCTGTCAGGAGGCCAAGTGACACTCCGAGAATCAGCCCTAAAATTGAAAGCCACATCGCTATTCCTCCTCCGCCGCTTCTAAATGTTCGAGCATAAGCTCCTCACTGTATGCTTCAACAGTGATTTCTTCCTGGGGCTGCATTACATCGACTGAAAGATTATCAATATAGAAATTATCAAGAATCGGAGATGCTTTTAAATAATTATAAAGTTTTTCTGCATTTTCCATTGAACCCGCGGCTATTTTCACTTCAACCGGCGGAGTTCCGATCGGCTTGCCATTGATTGTTGTCCTTCCATTTATATCGCGTATGGGGGTTGTATTAATAATTCGTTTGCCATCAATAGATAAATCGATTCCCTTGAACCTGTTTATCTCGTTGACAAATCGGATCAGCAGAGCAGGCGAGATCTGTTCAATGTTCTGGCCTGTTACTATTGCTTCCTGTGAAGGTTCGATATTCACCTGGAGGCCAGGTCCTGAAATTTCGGTCAATCCCGCTTCTTGCTGCAGCTCTTGTACGGTTTCTTTTAAGGCCTGTTCAGGACTGTCGTCAGAAGCTTCTTCATATTTTGCCAAGGTTTCATCCAGCGTACCGATTTCTGATAATAATTCAGAGTGAAGCTGCTTTTCCCTTGAAAGTTCCTGTCTGATTTCCCATACATCCCGTGTATCGCGTGAATCAGGTTCGTTGATCGTATTAAACTGGATGGCGGTCATCAGGCCGATGACAAACAATATCATCGTGAACCGGGAAACGACTTTCTTTTTCATGCAACTCCCCCCTCAATCATGATTCCGACAACAGGGCAGGCATCGTTATTTCCAACCCTTCAGCCATGGTAACGACAACATTGTCATTGACCAGCTGATCGAGAACTCCGCCAGGCAGCTCAAGAGACGCAGCGAGGACATCGGGTTTGCCAATTGCTTCAATCGTAAAAGGTGCTGGATGTTGTATGCCATCCACTTCTATGACCGGACCGGTGCAAACAATGGTCGAATTCGAATGGATCCTTTGCCCGTTTATTGCGACCGCTTCCGCACCGGAAATGTACATTTCATGAATCACTTGGAATACGTGGCTTTCATGGACAATATACTCATTCGGATTAACCGCTTGCGTGCCGTATTCCCCGTCTTCAAGAATAACTTTCAATCCTTCGCCTTCGACAGGCATCAAACCGACATAGCGGCGAAGCTTTTCTGCCTCTGTGGCAATTTCACTGTAATCTTCCTGGCCAGCAGAAAATGCGCTTTCAAATTCCTGGAGCGCTTCTTGCTTGGCCAGCATTTCTTCACGCAAGGTTTTATTGCGCTCCTGCTGTTCGATCAGTTCTTCCCGAAAACTTTCTTCTTTTTCAAATTGCGAATTTGCAGTGAAATTATCACTGCCGTCATCTGACTGCGAAAGGCTGTAGGAATAAGCGAGAATAAAACCCAGAACCAGAAATACAATGGAGAAGACTATCGACTTGCTGACCTTCCCCCGTTTATGGTTGTTCGGTTTCTTCATCTTCCACAACCTCCTTCGGCGGACCGTATAAGTCATCAAAGGAACGGAAAGTAATGCCTACTTCCATATCGAAAACACCTTTTTGGCCATCTTCCAATTGCGCTATCAAAGATGGATAGTAATCCAGCTTTTCTGCCAGGGTATTCAACTTCGCCCGAATTTCATTGCCATCTGTCATATATAAAGTGACATTGGCGGACGCCGTTTCGCCTTCCGTCAAAATGAGCTGTGAAAGCATATTTGAAACTTCGGGATCGAGCTGCTCCAATTGCGCAGACAGTTCCCCCCGTGTTTCGGGATTTTCGAAATTGGTGAAAACCGGACCATCTACTTTATCAACCGGCAGTTCCACTGCATAGCCGTTCGACAACAACTTCTGGTAACCTGTTTCTTTTTCGAGATAGCCGATTGCCGGGTATTCATCTACTGTAATTTCCACACCTGTCAGCCAATTTTTATCTGCAGACGCTTCTTGTACCCAGTCAAGCTTCGTGACGGCTTCCTCTATTTCCTCAGTATTGAAAGACCACATTGAATCGCCAATAGCCAACTGGCTCGCTTTGACATACTCAGCTTCTGCATATAAATTTTCCCCATCGACTGTAATGGATTGGATCTTACTGTAATTTGTCTGGCTATAGATAAGGACAGCCAATATAATCAGAAAAATGAACAGCAATGCGAGGAATTTGCGATTGGTTCTTTTTCGCCGACGCTCACGGAGCGTGGGGATGCGTTCTTCTATATCAATCACTTTCTCCATAATTGCTGCTCCTTTCTTTATTATCTTGATGTCTCATGTCTTCCAGAGCTGAACGGCCGTTTTCGCTTTTCGAGTCTGCCGTGGCAAAGGACGCCACTCTGCTGTTCTGTCTTATGCCTGTCAGAGATGAACGGGCGCTGTCGCTTTTCTTAATCTTCCGCTTCAGTTACTTTCCTCACCGCTTCGATGAAAGCATCTCCGCGAATTTCGAAGTTTTCATATTGATCCCAGCTTGCACATGCCGGAGATAACAGAATCGTATCACCGTCTGATGAATGGCTGACGGCTTTTTCGACAGCACTGAGCATATCCGATACTTTTTCCACTTCCCGTACTCCACAGTCGGCTGCGAAATCCCCGAACCGGTCGGAAGTTTCACCAAATGTCACCAGAGCTTTTACTCTGTTCATATATGGTCTTAGCTCTTCAAGGGAATGGTTGCGTTCGAGTCCACCGGCTAATAATACGATGTTTCCGGGGAATGCTTCCAATGCACTTTTTGTTGCTAAGGCGTTGGTTGCTTTTGAATCATTGTAGAATTTACGGCCTTTCCAGTTAACGACGAATTGCGAACGGTGTTTGACTCCTGTAAAGGACGAAAGTACACGGATAATAGTTTCTTCCGTTCCCCCCCAAAGGAGTGCCGCTGCCGCTGCAGCTAATATGTTCTCTAAATTGTGCTGGCCGCCCAGCATGATTTTTGAGCGTTCGATCAATTCTTTCCCCTGCCAATAAACATAGTCATCATCCGCACTGATGCTGTCTTCAGTCTTCCCCTTTAAGGTAAAAGGAATAAGCTGCGCTTTACATTTTTGTGCATAAGCCGCAAGATGCGGCTGATCGGCATTATAGATGAAATAATCTTCAGCAGTCTGGTTTTGGGTCAATTTCATCTTGGACGCTTCGTAATCCTCTATAGAGCCATGGTAATCAAGATGAGCTTCATAAAGGTTCGTTATGATAGCGATGCGCGGGCGGAATGTTTCTGTGCCTTTCAACTGAAATGACGATAACTCAGTAACGATGATATTATCAGACTCGGCATGTTCTGCGACCCCGCTTGCCACTGTTCCGATATTTCCCGCTATCAACGGTTTTTTCTCATCCTGATTCAGCATATGGAACAATAAGGTTGTAGTTGTCGTTTTGCCGTTCGATCCGGTAATTCCGATAAACGGAGCTTCACTGATTTTATAAGCCAACTCTATTTCCGTCCAAACCGGGATGCCTTTTTCCTGTGCTGCTTGAATCATAGGATTCGAATAAGGAATGCCCGGGTTTTTTACAAGAAGCTCAAATCCTTCTTCAAGCAAATCCTCAGGATGCCGGCCGCAAATGACCGTTACACCCAGATTCAATAATTCCTGCGCTTCGGGATTCTCTTCAAACGGCTTGGCATCATTTACTGTTACAAAGGCTCCGAGTTTATGTAAAAGCCGGGCAGCTGTAAAACCGCTTTTTGCCAATCCAAGAACCAATACTTTTTTTTGATGGACCTGTGCTAAATCTCTCATTTACATTACCTCCAAAACAACGGCAATTACAGCGGCAATCAAGCCCACCAGCCAAAATACCGATACGACTTTCCATTCAGACCATCCGCTCAATTCGAAATGGTGATGGATCGGACTCATTTTGAATATCCGTTTTTTTCTTAATTTGAAGCTGCCGACCTGCAGTATGACTGAAGCCGTTTCAATTACAAATACCAACCCGATCAGCAAAAGCAGCAATTCCTGTTTCAAAAGAATTGATACCATTGCCAGTGCGCCGCCCAGTGCAAGGGATCCTGTATCACCCATAAAGACTTTAGCCGGGTATTTATTGAAAATAAGGAAACCGATCAATGCGCCTGCAACGATGAAAGTGAACAAAGCGATTGCGCCTTCGTCCTGTCTGATAGCCAAAACCCCAAAAGCTGCAAAAGCGATTGAAGCTGTACCTGCCACCAAACCGTCAAGGCCATCTGTCAAATTGACTGCATTCGAGAAACCGACGAGCCAAAAAACGATAAACAGGACATAAAGCCCCGATAATTCAATCGAAATGGATGTGAACGGGATTACCAATCCTGTGTCAAACTCAACCATACCCAATAGCAGGAATGATACGACAGCTATAAGGATCTGGGCGATGAGCTTTTGCAAGGAAGTCAGACCCAGATTCCGTTTCAGCACGACTTTGATAAAGTCATCCAGGAATCCGATCAATCCATATCCGAACAATACCAGCAGCAGGATCATCAATTCCACCGTCAGTAAATCCGTAAAGAAGGCTGTGCCAAATGCCGTCAGAATGATGGCAATGAGGAAAACCAGCCCCCCCATTGTCGGTGTGCCCGTTTTTTTCATATGTGATTCCGGGCCTTCTTCGCGGATGCTTTGCCCGAATTTCATCCGTTGAAGCAACGGAATGAAAACCGGCATCAATCCAGCAGTAAGCAATAAAGCAATTCCAAATCCGAGTAATAAATAAGCGTCCATTAGTTTTCTCCTTTAAACATCTTCCTATTCAGATGTATCTTCTGTAATTATTTCTTCGGCATCTTCTGCCGGTATGCCCTCCGGTCCGTCTGTCATTTGAACTTTATAGGAATCTTCAGGTGTCTGAAGACGTACGACAACGGGGTCTCCTGCAGTAAGTGTTGCTCCTGCTGAAAGGCTTTGGTTCACCGCGTAGCCCTGCCCCACAATTTCCAATGATAATCCGCTGAGAGCTTGAAAAGCAAGCAATTCCCGTTTGGACCAGCCTTTGAAATCCGGTAATACGGGGTTTCCTGTTGTTTGCAGAATTACCGTTCCACCGGCCAGCAGCATCTCCCCTTTTTCCGGGTATTGCCCACTGACTTCTCCAGCACTGCCGGTTGTGACAATTTTAATATCTTTGGAACCTAATTCCGCGGCAACTTCATCAGATGTCTTGCCGGAATAATCACCGATTTCCACGACTGGCGTTTCTTCGATATCTTCCGGTTCAATATTTAAATACTTCAAACCGTTTTCCATTACAGAAGTGAATATTTCTGCAACTGGTTGTGACCCATGTTCAGTCACGTCCATATTCGGCTGCTGAACACCGACATACATAACCAGTTCAGGATCTTCAGCTGGTGCCATGCCCACAAATGAGAAAAGGTAATTGTCTTTTCCGGTCATATAGCGGCCATCATCGCCAGGAATTTGGGCGGTGCCTGTTTTGCCTGCAACGGTGTAATCCTGTAAAGCGAACCGTTTACCGGATCCATCTTCAGCGGTTACCGTAGATGCCATGACATCACGGACAATTTTCGCTGTTTCAGCTGAAATTGGCTGGCCTGCCTGCTCGGGTTCACCTTTCAGAGTGACTTCACCCGTATCCGGATTTTTTATCTCGTCTATTATATAAGGTTTCATCATGACACCATCATTGGCAAAAGCCGTCGTTGCCTGAATCATTTGGATTGGCGTAACGGTGGATCCCTGACCGAAAGTCAATGTTAGTTTATTGATTTCCCGTTCATCAAGGATTTTCCCAGGTGCTTCTCCAGGAAGATCGATGCCTGTTTTTTTGCCGAAACCAAATGCGTCAACATAGTTCATGAAAGTATCCGGTCCGATGCGTTCAAGCAGATAAGCCATGGAAACGTTGGACGAACGCTGGAAACCTTCCAAATAACTGATGGTTCCCCAGCCTTTTCTTCCATTATGGTCACCAATGGTTGTGTTGCCGAATTGATAGGATCCGGATTGATAAGTAGCGTTTGGATTCCATTTACCCTCTTCGACCGCTGCTGCCAATGTGAACATCTTCATCGGTGAACCCGGTTCAATGGTCAATTGGATACTCTCGTTTAGCCAGTTCTCTGACAGGCCTTCTCGTGTATTCGGATTGAATGAAGGCCGTTGGGACATTGCCAGGATTTCACCCGTTTTCGGATTGGCGATCAGAGCGATCATCCGTTTCGGATTATATTCTTCCTGCACTGATGACATTGCATCTTCCAAAAAATTCTCCAATGTCTTATCCAATGTCAGTTTGATATCAGAGCCGTCCACTGCCGGAGTGACTGCTGATTCACTGTTCGGAAGCAAAAAGCCCCATTTATCAGTGTCGAATTCCACTTTGCCGTTTTCGCCGGTCAGTATATCATCATAAATCAATTCGAGGCCCATTTTTCCTTTTGTCACCATATCCCCACTTTCCAGCTCCTCTTTCATAGCAAAGCCGATTAAGTGGGAAGCAAATATCCCGTTCGGATATAAACGCTTCAGGTTTTGGATAAACAGGATGCCCGGCAATCCTTCTTCTTTCATCTCGAGCATTTGGGTATGGCTGATTTCTCGGCCTGCAGACCCGAATTCAACCTGGTACCGGCCCGCTTCCTGGCCTTGTATCAATGTTTCATAAATTTTTTCTCTGGGTGTTTCAATATATCCAGAGAGGACATCGGCTGTTTTCCCGATGTCCGTCACATGGCGTGGATCGCTGGCTTTTTGGGTAGCCGTCTCGTCCAATACAGCAACAAGTTTATAAGATAGCGTATCTTCTGCAATTATTTCTCCGCTGCGGTCGAGGATTTTTCCCCGTTCCGCAGTAAGCACTTCTTCCTGGCTATATTTCGCTGCCGCTTTAGCAGCCAACTCCTGACCTTCGACCTGGCCAGTCGCCTGAATAGTGACAATTCTTGCCAATAAAAGGAAAAAGAGCCCTGCGAAAACTAAAAACAGCAGAAAGGCTCCCCATTGAAATCGAAACTTCTTCTTCATTGTCCAGGCACTACCTTTACATTTCGCTCATCCAATTTTAGCCCAAGCTCTTTCGCTTTTGCCCAAACGCGCTCATATGTAGAAAGTTCACTTACTTGCACTGTCAAATCCGTATTTTGTTTCTGGATTTCACTAATATCATTTTCAATTGTTTGAATTTCATGGGTGGTCGCCTGAATCGTGGCTTGATTTTGAAGAACCAGCAATGCGCACATAACGAATACAGCCAGGAAAGATAGATATAATACTTTTTCGCCTTTTGTGATCAGGCCTTTTTTTCTGACCGGCTGTTGGTTCGGAATGTGAGGAACGGCCGGCTGTTGGATATAGGTTTCTTTTCTTGCATTCAACGCCATAAAAACACGTCCTTAATCTCTGATTTTTTCTGCGATTCTTAACTTCGCTGACCGTGACCGATTGTTATGTTCCAATTCCTCTTCTGAAGCGAGGATTGGTTTTCGAGTGATCAGCTTCAGTACAGGCTCCTGGCCTGATGGTATAACAGGGAAATTAGGCGGCAATTCAGGAAGCGATGAAGCTTCCTTGAAAATCGTCTTGCATAATCGATCTTCCAATGAATGGAAGGTAATGACGCTGATACGCCCTTTTGGCGCCAATAAAGTGATGGCATCCTGCAAGGAAGTTTCAGCAGCTCCAAGTTCGTCATTGACCGCAATACGGATTGCCTGGAATATACGTTTGGCCGGATGGCCGCCTGTTCTTCGTGCAAACGCTGGAATTCCGTCTTTTATGCATTCCACTAGCTGGCCGGTAGTCTCGATTGGCGCCTTGTTTCTGGCAGCTTCGATTTTACGTGCGATTTGTTTGGAGAATTTCTCTTCTCCGTACCGGTAGAAAATGCGGACCAAATCTTCAAAAGACCAGTCATTTACTACTTCATAGGCACTTAGTGAAGCGCTTTGATCCATCCGCATATCCAGCGGGGCGTCATTATGATAGCTGAATCCGCGTTCGGGCGTATCCAGTTGCGGAGATGAAACGCCGAGGTCGTAAAGGATGCCGTCGACTTTTTCGATTCCCCGCTCTTCAAGCTCAATTTTAATGTCCTTGAAGTTTGCGTGTATAAAAGTGATTCTATGTACATAATCTTTCAGCTTTTCCTTAGCGTGCTCAAGAGCTGTTTCATCCTGATCGAAACAGAAGAGATGGCCTTCATCGGAAAGCTGTTGGACCAAATACTCGCTGTGTCCTGCGCCTCCAAGAGTGCAATCCACATATATGCCGTCAGGACGAATGTTCAGTCCATCGACAGTCTCATGGAGTAAAACCGTGGTGTGGTTGAACAATCCATTCCCTCCGTTTCTAATTTAAAAGTCGAAATCCACCAGGTTTTCTGCGATGTCGTTAAATGAGTCTTCAGATTCTGCAAAGTATTCTTCCCAAGAGTCTTTTGCCCAAATTTCGAATCGATTGGAGACACCCAGAATGATGCATTCCTTTTCCAATTTTGCGTATGATACCAAAGTTGAGGGGATATTGACGCGCCCTTGTTTATCGAGTTCCACTTCTGTGGCTCCCGAGAAAAAGAATCGGGTGAATGCCCGTGCGTCTTTTTTCGTGACAGGAAGTTCTTTCAATTTCTCTTCAATCTTCTGCCACTCATCCATTGTGTAACCAAATAAGCATTGGTCCAGGCCCCTGGTGATAACAAAATTCTCACCAAGCAGTTCACGAAATTTAGCAGGCACGATTAAACGTCCCTTTGAATCAACGCTATGTTGATATTCGCCCATGAACATACCCTTCACCCCACTTATTGTAATTAATGTACCACAATCCCCCACTTCCCACCACTTGTTTTTGAAATATTTCATGAATGTTACAGATTAAAATCTCAAATATGCTTCTTGAGACGAAAAAAAGCCTGCCGCAGCAGACTTTTTCGCTTTAAAAGTAGATAATCTTGTGATTTTTGTCATATTTGAAATTCTGGCTTAAGAGTTGCCCAACAAAATCCAAACCGTACTCGTTCAAATAAGGGAATGGATTATAAATTCTTTCCTGCAACGAGCCGTTCGGCAGGAGTTCGTTTTCAATCAAATCAAAATGTCCGAACTGAACACTATTTTGCAGAATCACTTCATCTTCCAGTTTAGTTTTGAGGAAATCGAGTTGCTTCAAATGAAATTGCAGATTTTTTTCAACAAGTGGAGCCAATCCATTGCTGACATCCGTAATTTTCTTCTTAATCAAACTGTAATCTTCCTGAATCTTGGATTCCAGCTCATCTATCAAGTTCTCAGCGTCTTTTTCCCTTACAGCATCGAGCAGATCTGCTTTTAAAACCTGGCTCTTCCGTTCGATTACCACATCTTCAAAATTCAATCCGTATTTCTCCAGCAGCATCTGTACTTTGCGGTTAATCAGTGTCATTCCCAGACGCGGCATAATGACCGGCATTTCCATTTCGAGAATTTCAAATGCTTTTTTAAACAGGCTCCAATAAGCGATTTCCCCAGGCCCCCCGACAAAGGCAAGAACCGGGAAAACCATTTCCTGCATCAATGGACGCGTCACAACATTATTGCTGAGCACTTCAGGCTCCTGTTCTGCAATTTTTAACAACTCTTCTTTACTGAAGCGGACTTTGCCATTATTGCCGGTAAAATCATCGCCTTCACGCTTCAGCAGGATGCGTTCCCCTTTGACTGTGATAAAAATATGGGCGGCATCTTCTTCAGTCTCCAAGGGGGCGGTATAACCTGCAGCTACCAGCTCCTGCTCTGTGTCGTAAACTTCTTTTGCAATGGCTGGAGATAAACTGATAAGGCGTTTAAAATATTTCGATTCATATGTTCTCAATGCAGGATTGGCTGCATCGATAAGCAGAAGGCCTTCTTCATTAAAGAAGTAATTCAGCAACGAAGAAAAGAATTCAGTATATGTTTCCGTTGTTTCAAGGAAACCAAACACTAACTCCTGTAACTCTTTCGAATGCGCCGTCTCTGGCAGGCTTCTAAAATATTCCTTCAGGAAATCATTGATTTTCTCTTTATTCAATAGAGCCGTGGAAGCTGTTTTCTTGCCATACTCCATATGGGGGAAATTCAGCTTTTCAACCCGTCCGTTAATTTCCCGATATAAATGGCTGACTTCAGCCAAATCATGGTCTTCGCCGGCAATCCAAAAAACCGGCACCACGCTGGTGTTCAAGCGTTCCTTTGCCTGCTTTGCAAGGACAATGGTGGAAATCGCTTTGTGTATAGTATAGAGCGGTCCCGTCAACAAGCCCGCCTGCTGACCGGTTATAACCACAGATGCTCCTTCCTCGAATTCCTGCAGGTTCTGTTCAGCCTTTTCGGAAATCCCATAAGGTTCCATGTAATTGCGGATTACAGAACTAAGCTGGCGACGATTAACTTGATGCTCCTGAAGCTTCTGTTGTCTGCTTTCAAATGATGACAGGTCCGGTTTGTAAGAAAAATAACGGCTCAGATTTTCTTCACCGTTTATGTAATCATTCATTAAGCTGCTTGAAGGTGGTACAAATTGCTCCATTAATTTCATCTTGCGAATCCCCTTTTCCATTACATACCACCTACTATATCAGACCCAGCAGTGCTTGAAAAAAAATCAGCCTATATGGAATAAAAAAAAGACATCGACGTCTGCATCAGGCGAAACTGATGACCGTCAATGCCAAACCTGTTGCCCATATAAGGATGTAGCTTACTGACAGCAAGAGAAAATACAAGCGCCAGGTCTTTCTGATATACTTCAGCACTTCAATTTCCTTTGATTTCTTCCACTCGATTACCAGCAAAAAAATAGCGATAAGTATTGCTGTTATAGCTACAGTGAATGAAATTTCCAGTCCCCATAACGATTCCACTGAAACCGGAACAGAGATGAACAGCAAAAATGTTGTCAGATCAGCAGAAAAGCCGATAGACCTTCTTTTCAACTTTTTGCGGCTGAGTAATACAAACATTATAAATGCAAGAAACGGGGCAAAGATGAAAATTGCACCAATCGTATGTAGGAATGTCATCACTCTTTTTCAGCCGCCTTCAATAAATGATAGAATGTCTGCAAAATTGGCAAGGCATAAGGAGAACGCCTGATGGTATACAACAGAATGGTATCTACTTCCAGTTGGCGCCCAGCAAGTTTATCGGCCAACATCGAAGAAGTATTTTCAGCTGTCGAGGCACATAAAGCCGTAACCTGCTCAAAGGGCAGCAGTGTTTCGATTTCGGGAAACGCTGAATATAATTCAGTATATACATTCTTCAGCAATTCGTAGGCATGGGGATTACTCAGTAATTCCCCGTTCTTTAAGGATAAAAGTGCAGTAAGAGGATTGATCATCGTGTTCAGCAGTACTTTTCGGAACAGCATTTTGTCAGCATCTTTATGCCATTCGGCTTTTACTCCATTTATATTGAGTAAAGGAAGGAAACGTTTTTCACCTCCGCTTAGTAAGGCGAACTTGAATATGCCCTTTCCGGTATGCCTGACTTCTGTTTCGGATATTTTCAATGCGCCGTGTTCCACAATACCGGCGGCAATATTTTGTTGCGGTAAATTTCTGATCAGTTCAATGTGCATCATGCCGTTTTGCATGAAGACAAGCGGATTATCCAAACAACAGCTTTTAAGCTTTTTGATGATGTCCGGCAAATGGCTGTATTTTACCGCTACCAATATAAAGGCATTGGGAGGTAAACGGTGCCATTCCGAGGAAGCCTCGACAAAATAAACTTTCCCATCCCTCTTGATGCCGTTAGCATTGATCTTTTCTGCCTGTTCTGCTCTCCTTGTGATCAATTGCACACCGCATCCTGCCTCTTTCAGCAGCGAAGCTGTAAGCATCCCAACTGCCCCTGCCCCAATAACAGCAAAATTCATGATAATCCCCCCACCAGCGAAATCTGATCTTTTTAAAAAGAAGCCTGCCTACAAGGCAGACTCCACATTCATATATTCCATTATACAGGAGTGATTGCATGTTTTCGATAAGGCATCGGCAAATCTTTTGTCCCATAAATCGACAGCCTCTGAGCCAACACCTGACGAAGGTCGGATGGCGCTACAATTTCATCGACGATGAGTTCGGAAGCCAGACGGTAGATGTCAATCTCTTCTTTGTATTCCTGATGTTTTTCCTGAACATATTTCAAGCGTTCTTTTGGATCTTCAATCGCTTCGATTTTATTCGAATAAACCGCGTTGACAGCAGCTTCAGGTCCCATTACCGCAATCTGTGCAGTAGGCAATGCGATGCAGACATCCGGTTCAAATGCCGGGCCAGCCATTGCATACAAGCCTGCTCCGTAAGCCTTACGGACGATAACGGAAATCTTCGGCACAGTAGCTGAACTCATTGCAGCGATAAATTTAGCGCCGTGGCGGATAATCCCCGCACGTTCAACTTTTGTTCCGATCATGAAGCCGGGCACATCAGCAAGGAATAAAAGAGGAATCGAGAAGGCGTCACAAAGGTTGATGAATTTCGCTCCTTTATCCGCTGAATCACCGAATAATACGCCGCCCTTCACTTTCGGCTGGTTGGCCAGAATGCCGACAACCTGACCGTCAATACGGGCAAGCCCTGTAATCAATTCCGGTGCGAAAAGCTTTTTGATATCGAAGAATGAACCTTCATCGATCAGTTGATCGATCAATTCATACATATCAAAAGGCGCATTCTGGTTTTCAGGAATAATCGCTTCCAGCGTACGACCAGCTTTTGCAGCCTTCGCTTCAATCTTTTCAGGTTTGATTGCGAAATTCGCAGGGAAGTTCGTCAAATAACGGCGGGCTTCTGAAATCGCTTCTTCTTCGGAAGAAACAAGGACGTCTCCTACACCGCTGACTGTGCAGTGCATGCGGGCTCCACCCATTTCTTCGAGCGTCACTTTTTCACCGATGACTTTTTCAGCCATACGTGGAGAACCTAGATACATCGAAGCGTTTCCTTCGACCATAATGACGATGTCACAGAAGGCCGGTATGTAGGCTCCGCCTGCAGCCGAAGGTCCAAACAATAAGCAAACCTGCGGCACCATGCCGGACATTCTTACCTGGTTGTGAAAAATCTTCCCTGCTCCTCTGCGGTTCGGGAACATATCCAATTGATCTGTAATGCGCGCTCCTGCAGAGTCGACCAAATACAGCATCGGAACCTGCATTTTTTCAGCTGTTTCCTGGATGCGGATGATTTTCTCTACTGTGCGGGAACCCCATGAACCCGCTTTTACCGTCGAGTCGTTTGCCATGACGCAAACTGTCTGACCATTAACTTTACCGATTGCGGTTACAACGCCGTCAGCCGGAAGACCTTCAGCTTCCACGTTGGCGAAACGGCCATCTTCAGCATAATTTTCATCATCGAATAGTAATTTCAAACGATCACGGACGAAAAGTTTATTGCTTTCTTTCATTTTTTCATGATATTTCGGCGCTCCGCCAGCAAATATTTTTGCCAGCTTTTCTTCAAGACGTTCATTATACCCCGTTGTTTCAGTAGTTTTAGTCATTTTGCCTGCCCCCTTTGCTGGTAGAACACGATTATTCCGCTAATGTTACCAATGTGTCGCCTTCGTTGACGAAGCCGCCCACTTCCACATTCACTTTTTCAACAGAACCTGCAAACTCGGCTTCCACAGGAATTTCCATTTTCATGGATTCGATTGTCAAAATCGCCTGGCCAGCTGTTACTGCGTCACCTTCTCCTACCAATACATTCAATACTGTACCTGCCATTGTCGCTTTTAATTCTTTCATACTGTTTTTTCCTCCTTCGATTTTTCCATCCATTGCGGCAATACAGCTGTCGCGTATTCCCCTGAGATGAATTCCTGTGATTCGATGAATTCCTTAAATAATGGAATATTCGTTTTTACCCCGTCAATTGTAGTATGACTAAAAAATTTCTGTGATTTCGATAATGCTTCCATCCGGTCTGTCCCAGTGATAATCACTTTAGAAATCATCGGGTCATAAAATGGTGTGACGGCATTTCCCTGTTCATAGCCGGTTTCAATTCGGGCACCTTCGCCCCACTCGATTTTCTCCAGCTTGCCCGGTGATGGGAAGAAGGTTTTTGGATCTTCCGCATAAATCCGGTATTCGATTGCATGGCCTTTCGTCGTAATCTCATCCTGCGCCGGCAGCTTGCCGCCTCTTGCCACATCAATCTGCCATTCAACCAGATCAAGCCCTGTCACTTCTTCCGTAACCGGATGCTCCACCTGCAAACGAGTATTCATCTCAAGGAAGTAAAACTCATTAGACTGATCGACGATGAATTCGACTGTTCCGGCATTGCTGTAACCTACCGCTTCACCCGCACGGATTGCGGCTTCACACAATTGTTCGCGCACATCCTGCGGAAGATGAGGCGATGGTGACTCTTCAATCACTTTTTGGTTGCGGCGCTGCACGGAACAATTGCGTTCGTATAAATGAACGATATTGCCATGAGAATCACCGAATATCTGGACTTCGATATGGCGGGCATCCGAGATGAATTTCTCCAGATACACGACATCGTTGCCAAAATAAGCTTTTGCGCGATTTTTGACGGAATCAAATTGCTGACTGAGCGCTTGCTCACTTTCACAGCGCACCATCCCGATGCCGCCTCCGCCCCCGCTTGCTTTCAGCATCAGCGGGTAGCCGATTTTACTGGCTTCTTCAATTGCTTCATCAAGTGAAGCTACGCCTTCTTCCGTTCCAGGAACAACTGGAACTCCAGCTTTGATCATCGCACGGCGGGATTCGATTTTGTCACCCATCATATCAATGATGCCGCTGTCCGGACCAATAAAGATCAATCCGGCTTCCTGCACTTTGCGGGCAAATCCAGCGTTTTCGGATAATAGGCCATAACCTGGATGAATTGCATCCGCATTATGTTTTTTAGCCGTTTCAATGATTTTTTCTGCCTGTAAATATGACTGCACCACCGGATTCGGACCGATCAGCACAGCTTCCGTTGCTTCACTTACATATGGCAGATCCCCATCTGCCTCAGAATGGATAGCAATCGTTTCGATACCGAGGCGTTCGCATGTACGAATAATGCGTCGTGCAATTTCTCCCCGGTTCGCAATCAGGATTTTTTTCATATTTGAAATACCCCCTATGTTTTCTCCCTTCTATAGCATATATGAAGTTTGTAAGCGATTTCAACTATTGGCTGAAAAAATTTCTGAATATATGGGCATCGAACATCCTTTAATATTAGTAATAGCCTAATTTATTATTGTAAAAATTAAACAAATAAAAACCTGCCACTCAGTGAGCAGCAGGTTCCTTGATTGTTACTTTTTGGATTTTTCGAGGAATCTCGCTACAGCTTCATGATGGGCTGTGCTTGCCCACAACTGGGCACAGCGACGGATTTCAGCTTCCACACGTTCCTTAAGGTTCGATGCGCGCCAGTTTCTGACCGCCATTTCCTTATAGGCGCGATGAACTTCAGGAAGTACATTGCGGAATGACGCGATAAAATCTTCTATATCTCCTTCTTCCCGGATAATGGCAGTTGCCCAGCCGTTTTCCAGCAGTTCTTCGGCCGTATAAAGGCGGGCCTCGCCGAGCATCTTCAAAGCACGGTCATGCTGAAGCGCTTCAAAAAGATAGGTTCCGCCTCCCCAGCCGCTGGTGATCGCCAGTGTGCCCTGGATAAAGCCAGCTTTCACATGGCTTTGGACGAGCCGGTAGTCACAGGCGGTTGCTATTTCACAGCCTCCCCCGACTGCTGTTCCGTTGACGAGAGCCGCGACAGGCACTGGCAAAGTTTTAATCTTGTATAGCACATCGCCCATCCGTTTAAGCATGGGAAAGGCTTGTTCTTCTGTCTCCAAAGCGTGAAAAACCGACAGATCTCCTCCGGAGCAGAATGCTTTTTCACCGGCAGCTGTAATGATGACCAGACGTGGCAGCTCTGTTGATGCCCGTTCAATCAGTTCTTCCAGACCTTCCATCACTTCCGCGTTTATTGCGTTGCGGATTTCCGGCCGGTCGATTGTAAATGTCATAATACCTTCGGCTGTTTCGATTTTATAGGCCATTCCGATTCACCTCGTGAGTGTGAGTATGTAAATTTAACGCTTTACTTTTGAAACAATATATACCGCTTCGGCGCTTAGGACAAGCCTCCCGCAATAAGCCGAGAAGACCACTCGTCTTATTGCTCCGGCCAGTCCATAGGCGCGCCTTTGCTAAGAAAAGTCTCTAAAGATATGGAGCAAAACAGCGGAGACTCCCAGGCGACCAAGCGAAGTGCTGAGATCCACTCGGGCGACGTGTAACGAGCACGAGTTAGCTCAGCGCAAGCAGCCAGGAAAGCGCAGCTGTTTTGCGGAATATCTGTTTTATAGTTATTTCATATCATTTTATGTACAGAGAAAAAGGCTATCGAGAGCCATGGCCTCTCAATAGCCTTTTAGCAGCAAATACTGTTTTATTTGCTTGCTACAACTTCTTTCCCTTTGTATGATCCACATGCTTTGCAGACGTGGTGAGCCAATTTCGATTCGCCACAGCTTGGGCAAGTTACCATGCCCGGCACGGACAATTTGAAATGCGTACGGCGTTTTCTTTTAACGGTTTTGGACGTTCTTCTGAACGGTACAGCCATTGGTGACACCTCCTTACAGTGATTCTATTCATCTGACTGATCGAAATACTTTGCTAAATCAGCAAGTCTTGGATCCGGTTTTGGTTGTGCTTCTTCTTTCTCCGCCTGAACTTCTTCGTCTGTCGAATAAGACCATTCTTCGCCGCCTTTAATAACGGCTTGATCGGCATCTTCCTTGAAGACTTGCATCGGTATTTCCAGAAGGATAAGTTCTTCGAGGACCGGCTGGAAATCAATCGTCTCCGTATCGACCGCGTGAACATTATCGTCTGTATCCCCTAGGCCATGTTCCGACCAATCAAAGATTTCAACCGATTCAATATCTATAGGAAACTCGACATCTTCCCAAGTTCGTGCGCAAGGCAATATGAGCATGCCTTTGAGTTGAAGCTGGCACGTGAGTTGTTGCGAACCAATTGTGCAATGTCCTGTGACATGGATGGGTGAAACATCACGAATATCGCTATTGCGTTTTTTCACTTCATCAAGATTGACCATCTGGTCGATCTTCATCCCGTCTCTGCGATGCTTTTGAAGCTGTTGAATCGCTATTTTCATAAGTAATCACCTCAAGACAACAAAGTTGATTATATAATGAGCAGAAAAAGATGTCAAGAAAAAATCTTGTCACACAATTCCTTACATCGTTATACTTAGACTTAAGTTTACCAAAGGAGCTGATCGAATGAAAGCTGCAGGCATTGTAGTCGAATATAACCCGTTTCATAATGGCCATCTCCATCATGCGAGAAGTGCAAAAGAAAGTGCCGGTGCCGACATTCTCGTTGCCGTTATGAGCGGCCAATTTCTCCAGCGCGGCGAACCGGCATTTGCGGATAAATGGAGACGTACAGAAATGGCTCTGGCAAATGGTGTCGACCTTGTCATCGAATTGCCTTATGTCTACGCAACTGCCCAGGCTTCTGATTTTGCGAGAGGCTCCATTACGCTGCTCGATGCCATCGGCTGTGAAGCTTTTTGTTTCGGAAGCGAACAGGGGGCCATCGAACCTTTCCTGAAATCGCGGCAACTGCTTAATAAGGAAAACCTGGCTTACCAGCAAAAGATCCACGAAATGGTCCAGTCAGGCATCAGTTACCCTAAAGCGATGAATGAGGCCTACCATGATGTTACAGGCGGTCAGGAAGGCTTTGCCGACCTTACAAAACCCAATAATATTCTGGGTTACCATTACATAGAAGCGGCAGAGCGAATATCGTCTTCCATGCAGCCGTTGACTATCCAGCGAATTGGCGCAAATTACCACGACCCCATAACTGAAGGGTTATCGATTGCCAGTGCCACAGGCATCCGGAAAGCCTTTTTCGAGGGCGGCTCTCTTGAGGAACTTTCCAGTTATCTGCCTGCCTATTCAATCGAAGCACTTCAGAACTTTGAAACAGAGTATGGGCGCTTTGGCAGCTGGGAAGCATTTTACCCGATGCTGCGTTTCACCATTTTAAGGGAGAAGCCCGAAAATCTCCGCCAATTTGCAGAAGTGACAGAAGGCATCGAACACCTTATCTATGAAGCTGCACGAAAAGAAAAGGATTTCGAAGCTTTTATCGGCCGGATAAAATCCAAACGTTTCACCAGAACCCGCATTCAGCGGATGCTGACTCACATTTTCACCGGCTTTACCTGGGAGATGCTGAAATCCTTCAAGCAGCCGTCTTATTTGCGATTGCTCGGCATGACACAGGCCGGCCGCCAGTATCTGAATGCACAAAAAAAGAATATCAGCCTGCCCATTATCAGCCGCGCCGCCGACTTGGCGGACAACAGAATGGGCAAAATTGATATTCAAGCCAGCAGCCTTTATCTGCTGGGTCTTGGCAGCAGTAATCTGAAAAAAGAATTTACAACACCGCCGATTTATTTCGGTTGAAGCTGTTCCAGATAGTCGAGTGCATCCTGCAGTGTTTTAACCGGCACGATTTCCATATCTGTGCCGATTTCTTCTGCAGTTTCCAAAGCCACGTCATAATTGCTTTCACCATCTGCTGCTACCTCGTCATCCGGCGCAAAGAATATTTCCATGCCCCCGTTGTCAGCTGCGATCACTTTTTGGTCAATTCCACCGATGCGCCCCACTTCACCTTCGCTTTCCATGGTACCTGTACCGGCTACATCGTAACCTTGAGTGATATCTTCCTCAAGCAGCTGGTTGATGATCTCCAACGTGAACATCAGGCCGGCTGATGGGCCTCCAATCTCCTTAGAATCAATCGAAACTTTGGGATCGGTAGTAATCGTTTTATCTTCGACAAAAGAAATACCAAGTCCAGCACGCTCAGGATCAGTCGGCAGCGGAGCCAATGTAATGGTCTCGATTACTTCCCGCTCCTTGCGTTCTATTATCAGTTCCACAGTGTCCCCGACTTGTTTTTCAGCCAGATAATCGATAAAGTCCTGCTGATTTTCGAAATTATTGCCGTCTATCGACAGTACCCGGTCACCCGGTTTCAGAATATCATCAGCCGCTCCGCCTTCCAGAACGTTTAAAACAAAAACACCTGCCGTTTCGACTTCGTAAGGCATACCGGCAGTTTCAAATGCCGCTTTCAACGCGTTAACCTGCGAATCCGACATCAATTTCAGCTGGCGGACATTATATTCCTCTTCAGACTCGTGCGGACTGCGCACCTGCTCAGGCTGCAGCACTTTATAGCCATCCTGGAACTGGGCATATACATAGAGTGCCGGAGTGGCATTTAGCATCGATACTGTCATCAAACTGAAACTTCCTTCGTCATCTTCATCGCCGTTTTCGACTTCCACAAGCGGCGACAGTTCATAGGCGCTTCCCGGACGCGTAATATAGCTGTCCATCCGGTAAAAGGAAACAAAGACAGCGGCTGCGATTAAAATTAAATACAAGACCATTCGTTTATTTTTCATCGACTAACCCTCTCTATTCAAAAAAGAATAACAAAAAAGCCACGAGAACCGTGACTTAATCGAATTTTTTCTTCAAGGCTTTTTCAACAGCTTCAGGTACCAATCCGGAAATATTGCCGCTGTATTTGGCAACTTCCTTCACAATGCTTGAGCTGAGGAAAGAATACTGATTATTGGACACCATAAATAATGTTTCGATGTCTTCATTCAAAAAACGGTTCATCGATGTAATCTGCATTTCGTATTCGAAATCCGATACTGCCCGAAGCCCTCGGATAATAGCATTGGCTTTGACTTCCACTGCATAATCGATCAATAACCCGCCAAAGGAATCCACCGTTACATTCGGAATGGCACTTGTCACTTCAGCGATAAGCGCAATTCTTTCTTCTACATTAAAGAGTGGATTTTTTGAAGAATTATTCATGACAACGACTTTCACTTCATCAAAAATCTTCGATGCTCTTTTAATGATATCCAAATGGCCCATTGTAATAGGATCAAAACTTCCCGGTACTACAGCAACCTTACTCAATAATTTCTCCCTCTTCCCCTATATAGCGATAAATTGAAATGGCGATGGCGCCGTAATTCTCATTTTTAAAACGCTCAAAGTACTTTGTCCGGTCTGCAAGTTCAACCCCTTTTTCATGCTCGCAGACTACGATTGAATCTTCCGTAAGAATACCAGTCTCTGCTGCAAAATCCATCAGGCCGTAAGACTCCGTAATGTGGTACGGCGGATCCAGGAACAGCAGCCTGGCCTGGAAATCATTTTTCTTTAATACCTTGATCGCCCGCTTCGCATCGTTGCGATAAACTTCCGCCTGCTGGTTGAGCCGGGTTTTTTCAAGGTTTGCCCGAATGGTTTCTATGGCTTTGCTGTCTTTATCGATAAATACAGCCTTTTCGATTCCCCGGCTCAACGCTTCAATGCCAAGGCCCCCGCTTCCCGCAAATAAATCCAGTGCATTGCCTCCATCAAAAAATGGGCCGATCATATTAAAAACCGATTCTTTTACTTTATCTGTAGTAGGTCTTGTTGTATTGCCTGGAACCGCCTTTAAAGGCAGCCCTTTGGCCTTGCCTGCAATTACGCGCATGTTTCTGCCTCCCAGTTAATGAAATTATTGATGCAATCCACCTTGTAAATGGTAGAATGGGTACTGGAAAGGACGTGTTAAAATGATCCAGCGTTTTATCGAGCTTGGAGAAGGTTACGGAGATATATACGAACTCCGTGAGTTGATGATGACCAACCGCAGCCGTTTTATGCACGGTTTTGTATTCATCACAAAAGATATGGATGGAAAACCAGTGTTGTCTGTAGCAGCCGCATTCAAACCTGCAGAACAGGGCAACTTTATGCCAATTTATATTTGCCGGGAAGGAATTCCCGAAAATTCGAAACGCCTTGATTTATTTGAAGAAACGGTGAAAGAACTTGGTGGCCTGCCCATTCATATGGATGTTAAGCACTCCAGGGTCTATGCCGACCGCCAATTTTACTTCAGCCATCTTATATCAGTCCTGCGGCTGAATCACTATATCCCACCGATGCAATGATCAAAGGCCGATTTTATAATCGTATTCCTTTGCTTTGTCGGGTTTAGCGTTTTCATATTCGGTTTTGACGAAAGGGCGCTGGGATTCGAGCACTTGTTTGACATAAGGCAACTTCAGCAGTTTTGCTTTCGTGGATTCGATTACTTCCTGGTCCATATATAAAACGACATATTTCAATTTCCGTGAAATGAAATGAACATGTCCATACTTACGCAATGATTTTGCCTGTTTCAAATGATGCACATAGACAATAAGTCCTTGGCGATCACGCATAGCCATCCCTCTTTTCTTAGCTTCTAGAATACCATAGGAAAGAAAAAAGCCGCAACCGCCATTACTGGAACTTCCAGCCATTGCAGTATATTAACTGACATTGCTTTTCAGAATTCGATATAATGAATCTAGCGTCACTATTTATGAGGGGGTATTACATAGCCATGGGTAAAAAGACGAAAATAGGCATAGCTGCAGTAGCAGTCGGCGCAGCGGCCTGGGCAGGTTCAAAAGCTTTGGTTACAGCTCAGCCACGCCCTAAAAAAGTTGCACTTGAATACGATCGCCCGATGATTCTTGCACATCGCGGAGGTTCCCTGTTAGCGCCGGAAAATACGATGGCGGCATTCAAGAAAGCTGCATCGTTCGGCGTAGACGGTTTTGAAATCGATATTCGCCTTACCAGCGACGAAGAACTGATTGTTTTCCACGACGAATTCGTTGATCGTACAACGGATGGAGCCGGTAAAGTATCGGATTTGACTCTCGAAAAACTTCGTACATTTGATCTTGGCTACCATTTCGAAGACCTTGAAGGAGAAAATTCGTATCGCGGAGCGAACGAAAAAGTTGTCACTCTTCGCGAATTGTTGGAAGAATTTCCGGAAATGTATATCAACATCGATATGAAAGATTCACCCGAAACTTATGAAGGCAGCCTTATGCCATCGAAACTGTGGCGCCTGTTAGAATCTGCAGGGGCAGAAGACCGCGTTGGCGTAACAAGTTTTTACGATGAACAAATTGACCGTTTCAACCTGTACGCACAAAACCGCGTAGTAGTCGGAGCCGGAGAAAACGAAATCAAAAAAGCCTATGCAGCATTCAACAGCCAATTCGGCCATCTGTATAAGCCCCGTGCAGACATGCTGCAGATTCCGATCCGCTCTTCTGTGTTCAACCTGGTATCTCCCCGATTTATCGCGTTTTTGGGTGAATTGAATATACCGGTCCATTACTGGACAATTAACGATCCTGAAGCGATGCGCGCGTTAGTCGGCGCTGGAGCAAAAGGAATCATCACTGACCGCCCTGATCTGGCAGTTGAAATCATCAAAGAAATCGAATGATATTACTCAACAAAAGAAAAAACCGGCGAGAAAAAGCAATGCTTTTTCTCGCCGGTTTTTTTATGGTTAAGAAAGGATAGAATTCTTAAGTTACCAATGGCTTTCGAGGAGCGGTTTTTTGTCCAGACTCCAGCGGCCCTTGAACGGGCGCTTGCGCTTTTCTTACGCTGAGCAGGAACAGCCGCCGCCTGTGCCACAGCTTCCTCCACATGAGGAGTCTGAGGAAAAGAACGGATTGCTTGATGGTATTTTTACCGCCTCGGAAACTGATCGGCCAATAATGAAGCTTACCTGATCGATCAGGTCCTGCAATTCATTTTCAGCCAACCGCAATTCAGCGACCTTCTCATTGAGATCCAATTTCCGTTTGTCCACGCGGATCCGTTTCATGACATCCTTATAATCCGGATGATATTTCCCGAAACGCTGCACCTCTTCATATAATTCTTTTAAACGTGCGAAAGCGGTGATTTCAGCCGCCAGCTCTTTATTATCGTAAACAGCATGGTAAGCTTGTCGATATTGCTCAGCCTGCTCAGATTGTAGTATCATTCTACTTAACTCTTCGGCAGAGTCAGCAATTTGAACCCATTCGTAGGTCATGATCACAACTATTACCTCCTCTACGGTTCAATTATATCAAACATACAAATATATTAATACAGAAAGAAGGGGTTGTCACCATGAAGGACTTACTTGAACAATTTAAAAGAACCGTTAATAATGGCACTCCTGAGGATATACAGATCCTTTCCCAGTTTCTCGATAACCTGGAAAAGAAACAGTCAGGCGAATTCACTACATATTTAAGTGCCGCACTTGGCATGCACAGACAGCAGAAAGACGACAGCTGGAGTGTCAGCATACCGAATACACCGTTCATCCATAATAATATCGACATCCCCCACGGCGGGATTTTAGCGGTTCTTCTCGATACAGCAATGGGTACCCTTGCCAACAGCAAATGCCCCGAAGGTTTCGGCGCAGTAACGACGAATTTGGCCATCCATTACCTGACAGTCGCCACTGAAGAAACCATCACTGCAGAAGCTGAAATTATCCGCCAAGGCCGCCACACGATGGTCATTGAAGGAAATATATACGAAACCGGCGGAAAGCATATCGCCACATCCACCGGCTCATTCTTTATCGTTCCCAAGCCTTAATGGAATCTATTGTTTTTCCGCTTTTGTCGGCTCCTGCTTTAAAAAGCTTTGGGTATAATACTTGCCGAAAACGCCTACCCCTATCTGGTTGAATTGGCTCGAATATAATGTATCTCTATGATCTTCTGAGTTGATCCAGCCATGGACCGCTTCAGCAGCATCATAATACTGTGAAGCGGTATTTTCTGCAGCCTGTTCATAGACGATTCTTGAATTTTCGAGTCTTTCTTGCAGGCTTTCAACCTCAATGTCCTCCGACGAAAAATTCTGGCGGGCTACATTGCGGCTGTGCTTTTCAGCAAGCATTGTGACGGCCGCGTTGACAGTCAACGGTTTTTGCTGATGATGCAGGCGGTAGACATTTGTCAGGTCAACAACCTGTTTGGCGTTTGCTTTATCAATGGATGCCTGAAGAGCGGATGAAGGAGTGATTGGAACCAGTAAATTCCCGACATACATCATATCGTAAGGCTGATGGCGGATCAGCGTTTCTGCGTCCATGAACCGGACCGCTTCAAGCATCCCGTCTTCTTCATCAATATACAATTGCGCATAAATATCTTCAAAACTTACCAGCAGCCGGGTTTCACGGTCTTCGGCACTGAGGCTGAACGTATAAATATTCGTACCGTATTTTACGGTCACTTCATCTTCAATGATTGTAAAACGGTACAAATCCTCAATTGTTTGTCCGATGCTGTAAGGCGCTGCGTCCGTCGCAGTTCCTGCCGTGTAAACTTGTACTACTTTTTGGTCTTTGACACCGACCATTTTATAATTGGAATAGGATTGGTTATAAATCCACCATTCATAGCCGAATGCTGAAGGCTCAATCCTTGCCGGCTGTCCGTAATCATCAATCCATTCCTCTGAAGATTCTCCGATATAAATGGATATCCCCTCACCGGGACGTTCTATCGCTAATGGATTTTCAATAATTTCCTGCGCGGGCAGCGGATCTGCTTTTTGCGGAGCTTCCAATATGTCATTCTCATTTATCGAAGAGTCAAAGTAAAAAAATGTAATGAGGATGATTGACAGAAATATCATGATACGCAATAAATTCTTCAACCGCCTTCCACCCTCTCCTGCTATTTTCATCAATTATAACAGCCGCCTCTATACTGACACAATCTAGCCATTGCAACAAGCGCAAATTTCATCTATTATTAAAGGAGCATTGAGTCAGTTTTGAGATAGAGGAGGAGATCCTATGTATTTTGAAAATACAGGACTTGAGGACATTCTGGTAGATTTCAATTTGCTCCAGCATATTATGGGCAAACACGGTATGACTAAAGAAGGGCAATGGGATTATGAGCGTGTAACATTCGACCGTAAATTCGATGTTCGTGAAGGACGCTACTACTTGCGCGTATTCGCTTATGCGGTTGATGGCGATATTGATGCAGGCGATGCAACCGTTAAGGTCATGAAACCTGTTATCGGCAAATATTATTATCCATTCGGCGTTGAATACGGCGAAGATGAGCATTTTCCAGAGCACCTTCTGAAAACTTGCGCTGATATTTTAGCGACCATTAAATCCGAATTAAAAGCATTTGAAATCCAAGTGTAGAAAAGCGACAGCGCCCGTTAAGCTCTGAAAGGCGTAAGACGGCTCAATGAAGTGGCGGTTTTTGCCACGTAATTGAGTATGCTTATGACCCGAAGAGTTGAGCTGCTGGAATCTGTACACTGAAAAAACCGCAGTTCAACATTGAACTGCGGATTTTTTTTAAAAGTTTTCATTTTTTAGTGGTATTGATATAATTATAATATAATGTTTTCGGGAGGTTTATCGTGGCAAAATGGTGGAATAAAAAGATTTTAACCGCAGTACTTGTTATTTCGTTATTAATTTTATTTTCGATATACATAATTCCAATTGCCATACCACTTATCTTGGCTTTACTGACAGCCATTTTCCTGGAACCATTTGTCGCCTTTATCAAACAGCGCTTTAAATGGCAAAGGAAATCTGCTGTAATTACTGCCTTTATCGTTTTCCTGTTGCTGGTCTCTTCATTTCTCTATTGGACCGTTACATACCTAATAGGCAAACTGATTCAGGTTTCACAAAATATGCCGGCATACATCAACAGCCTGTCTTCTATCTGGGAAGAAATGCAGGACTTCTTCCTGCGTTCTTCTGAAGAATTTCCAGTTGAAGTCGTCAATTCATTTGAAACAGAATTGGCCCTTTTTCTTGAAGGGATTCGCGACTGGATACTGACCATCGTCAACTATGACACAGTCACCAATCTTTTAACTGGTATTCCATCTTTCCTCGTCAGTTTTATTGTTTTCCTGATTGCACTATTCCTGTTCATGCTGGACCTAGACGACTTGAAACGCATCCTGTTCAGCAGATTAAAAGATACAACTGCTGAAAAAGTACAGTTTATGGCTGCACGCTTGAACAATGTCATTTTCGGCTTTCTGAAAGCCCAGTTTCTAGTCAGTGTAATAATCTTCCTTGTTTCGTTGATAGCTTTACTGTTTATAGCACCTGAAGTGGCGATTGTCATGTCCCTGATTATATGGATCATAGATTTTATCCCGATTCTTGGCTCTATCATTATTCTGACACCGTGGTTTATCTATGAATTCATTACTGGCGATGTAGTCCAAGGCACTCAATTGGCTGTGCTGGCACTCGTGCTGTTGATCATTCGCCGTACCGTCGAACCGAAAGTTATGGGGTCACACATAGGCTTGTCACCACTGGCCACATTGATCGCCATGTTTATCGGTTTACAGTTGATCGGCTTCCTCGGATTCTTTATCGGCCCGCTGATCGTTATCCTGTTCACATCAGCCCGCGAAGCCGGCATCATTAAAATAGACTTTAAGATATAACAATAAAATATTTCCATAGAAAAAAGGAGAACCTATTGAGGTTCTCCTTTTCTAGCTTGTTAAGATAAAGATAAAGGTAAGCAATCGATATTGCGCAAAACAGCTTCGCTTTCCAAGAACCGTGCTCCTGCATCGCTGCGCTAGCTTCGAGACATTAAAAGATATGCAGCGAAATGATTGAAGAAGTTGATGTTTCTCGACAGCCTGAAAGAGGAGAACCCATCGAGGTTCTCCTTTTTCTATTGCTCAACCTCCAGCTGCCCAGCTCTTCGGGTTATAAGCCATCTCAATTACGTGGCAAAAACCCCCACTTCATTGAGCTGTCTTATGTATTCCAGGGCTTAACGCGCCCCTTCACTTTTTTTATTCTCCACCAAGAATTGCTTTAATGACGGAAGTAGTCGGTCCGCCTTTATAGATTACATATAACAGAAGATAAACCATCACACCTGTGATTGCTGTAAAGAACCAGATCACGCTTGTATAAGGCCCGATTTTACGGTGTTTATCCAAACGGTTCTTATATCCCCACCAAATTGTGATTAGTCCCATAACACCGCCCGTTGTTGCGAGGGTGATATGGAATATCAGGAAGATCGTGTAGAAGATTTTATATTCTTCCGGTCCACCGAAAGCGGTGTTGCCGACAAAAATAGTTCGTGAAGCATAAATGATGAAGAATGTCAGAGCTGAAGCACCTGCTGCAATCATCACCTTTTTATGAGCTTCGATTTTACGTTGCCGGATCAAGTTCCAGCCGATCGCTACCAAAATAGCGCTTAAAACGATAAAGAATGTACTGATAGTTGGCAATAGCGGTAATTCCATCTCAATTAATCCCCTTTTTTGCTTTAACCATTATGTCGGTGATAAGCCATCTCTTTTCGGTCCTGCAATACTTTTGCAGTAATTTCGTCTGCATTGTCGTTTTCATTGCGCAGCCATTCATAAAAAACCAGCCAAATGAAAACAGTAAAAACCAATTCCTGAAGAATTTTCATCGTAATTCCGCCAGTCCGTTGGTCTTCAATTAAACTCATTGAAGTAAACAATTCAGGGCCTGACAGATTCAGCTGCGATAAAGTTCCGACTGGCACACAAAGGGCCATCGCCTGCAGCCAGGCGTCCGCATCTGTATAAGTCGCATAGAACGGCGAGCTGCTGAAGATAATTAATGCACAGGCAGGAGTCATCAACACACTGAGCCCAAACAGAAACCCGAGTTTTTTCAAACCATGGAATTTATGCATTCCTTCAAGATTATTGACCACCGGCCACCAGTAGAAAATCGCAAAAATGAATAATAGACTGCTGACCACTGCATGGAGCATCATATCCTGTTTAACGAAATCGAACACGAGCGGCAAATGATAGACTGAGAAAAATAATCCGAATAAGATCAGCGCCAGCATCGGCTTAGTGAAGAACATGAACAAAGGTCTAATAACCGGAAGATCGATGAACCATCTCCAAAGCCACGTTGGTATTCCCATTATCAATAAAGGGGGTGCCAGCAGCAAAAGGAATGCCATCTGAACCATGTGCATCGTAAATGTAATGTGTCCCAATAGATCGACTGGTGATCCTTTAATAATATATAACAAGGCCATTCCTGAGACGAACAGCAGCGCTTCTCTTTGCTTCAAAGGTTCACTGTCCTTAAACTTACCTCTCCATTTGGTAGTGATTAAAAAATAGAAGAGAGTAATCAAGACAAGGATCCCTAAGTAAAACGGACTCCATAGAGCCTGAAATCCGAAAATACTGATTGGCATGCCTAACATACCTCCTTTTCCTCAAGTACCCCCATTATATAGCGGAAGCCCCCGTATATCAATGAACGAATCATGACATTTCCTGTACGCTTTCTATTTCAGAGTTACTGTAATAATACATTATATAAATTGAACGAAGGAATTTCCTTTTATATAACGCTTCGGCGCTATGGACAAGCCTTTGCTGAGAGAAATCTCTAGAGATATGGAGCAAAACAGCGAAGACGCCTTGGGGAACAACGCACTTCCATATCTCGAAGCTAGCGTAGCGATGCAGAGACAGAAACAGAAACGGAGTTGTCTTTCCAACTCGGTTTCGACGAAGGGCAAAATCCACTCGATTGGTACATAAAGTAAGCCGGGCGTAAAAACCGTGCTGCTTCGTCGCAATGACTTAGCCTCGCTAGCATCGGCTAATGTCTTCGAAGCTGTTTTGCGGAATATCGACTATTGCAAAACATTAGTTCAACTTACACATTTTACTTAATTATCAAATATACACTTTACTGCGAAAAAAATCCCCCTTCACATTAAAGTGAAGGGGGATTTACTAATGCTGTTTACCACCAAACGATAGTGACAAGTGCCAGGACCGTAATGAAGGCGACAAACATTCCACTGAACATGAAGAATGCAACTGTTCCGTGGCCTTTATTGCTTAAGTGCATGAAATGATATAGCTGAAGGACTACTTGAACTGCAGCCAATAACAAGATAA
This sequence comes from Planomicrobium sp. Y74, assembly GCF_003668635.1. Taxonomy (GTDB): domain Bacteria; phylum Bacillota; class Bacilli; order Bacillales_A; family Planococcaceae; genus Planococcus. Next base: position 453,984 of record NZ_RCWH01000001.1, read on the forward strand.
TCGGAACGATCAGGTAAGCCGAGAATCCAGCTGCCACCATCGTGAATGCAATCAATGTAAGGAAAATCATGATTGCAAACGATGTTAGCTGGTGGCGCATTTCAGTGGATCTCTTTTTCTTTAAATATTCGTGCTCAGCGTGTGATCTGATTTTTTCAGGTGTATCGTGTGCCATATTAACCGATCACTCCCATCAAATAGACTACAGTAAAGATGAATACCCATACTACGTCGATGAAATGCCAGTATAATGCTGCAAGGTAGAATTTAGGTGCGTTATACATATTCAATCCGCGTTTTGAGTTACGGATCATCAACGCGATGAACCAGCTAAGACCGAACAACACGTGGGCACCGTGAGTTCCCACAAGGGTGAAGAATGCGGAACTGAAAGCGCTGGTCGTATAGCCGAAGCCAAGGTGGACATAGTGATTGAACTCATAGATTTCCAAACCAAGGAATGTAAGTCCAAGTAAAACGGTTATGCCTAACCAAGCTTGCATGGCTTTAAAGTTATGGTTTTTCATATGATACATTGCATACACACTCGTTAATGATGATGTCAATAGAATCATTGTCATCGCAAAAACCAGTGGAAGTTCGAATAATCCTGCAGCTGTAAATTCAGAACCATCCGGACCTCTGTCTTTCAATGCCAGATAAGTGGCGAAAAGAGACGCGAAGGTTACAGTTTCAGCAGCCAGAAGCAACCAGAATCCGACGAACTTGTTTTTACCTTCCAATGTCGCCGTTTCGGGATGATCCGGCCAGGATTGAGCGGTATATCTCTTATTTAAGTCCATCGGTGTTGCCTCCTCTCTTAGCGTCTTCAATCAATTCTTCTTTCGTGATGTGGAAGCCTAAATCATCTTTCAATGAACGGACAAGCATCGAACCGAAAGTGATTCCAAGACCGATAATCAATACAGCAAGTGCCCAAGGTTTTGTATCATCAAGGAAGTAAAGTGCACCAAATGCTGCAACGAACATTCCGAATGACATGATTAATGGAATGATCGAACCGTTTGGCATGTGAACGTCGCCAAGTGGCTCCGCGTAGACCATACCTTCTTTATTGCCTTCCATTTTTTCGATCCAGTAAGTATCCAAACCGCGAACCAATGGAGTCTGAGCAAAGTTGTAGAATGGCGGTGGTGAAGGAATTGCCCATTCAAGTGTACGGCCATCGCCCCATGGGTCATTGCCGACACGGACATTTTTAACTGTGGTCAATACTACGTTCACCAACAATACAAGCACACCGATTGCCATGAACAAAGCACCGACGGAACTGATCATATTGAACAGGTCCCAGCCCTGGTCAGCGCCGAATGTGTAAACACGGCGTGGCATACCCATTAATCCAAGGAAATGCTGGATGAAGAATGTCAAGTGGAACCCGATGAAGAAGAACCAGAATGTTATCATTCCAAGTTTTTCGCTCAACATTGTGCCGAACATTTTTGGCCAGTATAAATGCGTACCCGCCAAAATACCCAATACTACCCCACCAACAATTACATAATGGAAGTGAGCAACGATAAAGTAAGAATCGTGCAATTGGTAATCAAGCGGCGCCATGGCTTGCATAACACCAGTAACTCCACCAGCAACGAACGACGGAATGAAAGCTACAGCATAAACCATTGGTACAGTAAATGAAATGCTTCCTCCCCAAATTGTGAGGAGCCAGTTAAAGATCTTGATACCTGTTGGAACCGCAATGATCATTGTCGCCAAAGCAAATACTGCATTGGCAGTTGGTCCAAGGCCGACAGTGAACATGTGGTGAGCCCAAACCATGAATCCATAGAAACCGATAAGGATTGTTGCAAATACTAAAGCTGTATAACCGAATAGGCGTTTTCTCGAGAAAATCGCGAAGATTTCAGAGAAGATACCGAATGCCGGCAATATCAGGATGTAAACTTCCGGGTGACCGAAAATCCAGAATAAGTGCTCCCAGATAATCGTGTTACCGCCCATGTTGACTGCGAAGAAATTCGCGCCGAACAAACGGTCAAATACCATAAAGAATAAGCCGATAGTAAGTGGCGGGAAAGCCAAGAGGATCAACGCTGAAGCGACGAAAGTCGTCCAAGTGAACAATGGCATTCTCATATAAGTCATACCCGGTGCACGCATATTGATGATTGTTACAAGGAAGTTAATCCCCGCTATCAATGTACCGAAACCGGAAATTGTCAGTCCTAGAGAGTAAAAATCAATTCCGTGCCCTTCTGAAGCCAAAGCGAGTGATGCATAGTTTGTCCAGCCGGCATCAGGTGCGCCGCCCATGAACCATGAAAGGTTCAGGAAGATTCCCCCGAAGAAGAAAAGCCAGAATCCCAAAGAGTTCAAAAATGGGAAAGCTACGTCACGCGCTCCAATTTGAAGAGGCATAACGGCGTTCATAAACGCCAATAACAACGGCATTGCTGCCAAGAAAATCATAGTAGTACCGTGCATTGTTATAATTTCGTTGTATAATCCAGCACTTAGAAAATCATTTCCTGCCTTCATCAGCTGGATCCGGATCATCATAGCTTCCAGTCCACCTACAAGGAAGAAAAAGCCGCCTGAGATTAGATAGAGGATAGCGATTTTCTTATGGTCTACTGTTGTAAGATAATCCCATATGACTGCGCCGAATCCCTTTTTTTGAGCTAAAGAACTCACACTGTATACCTCCTTTTTTACACTCTGACGCTGTTACTCTTCAACAGTCAGGCTCATCAGGTACGCAGCAAGCGCATCCAATTGCTGTTCGGAGAAAGGTTCTCCACCGTTGTTAGTTTCACCGTCAGGCATCAAGTTTCCTGGTTTATATTCTTGTGGATCCTGGATCCATTTTTTCAAGTTTTCTTCATTGTGTTCCAAGAATCCGGCTACGCGATTGCGGTCACCGAAAGTAGCGAGGTTTGGCCCAGCCATGCCTGCACCGCCGCTGCCAGAAACAGCGTGGCATCCGATACAGCTGTTTGCGAATATTTCTTCGCCTTCTTGAGCAACAGCTTCAGCTGCAGGTTCAGGTTCTTCCTGCATTGCCGCAATCCATTGGTCAAATTCTTCACGGTCAACAGACTTGACTTTAAAATCCATCAACGCGTGTGAAGGTCCGCAAAGCTCAGCGCATTTACCGTAAAATACGCCATCTTCGAGTTCTGAAGACTCCTTATCAAATTCCAGATAGAATTTGTTTACGTTTTCCGGGTTAACGTCCAACTTACCGCCGACTGAAGGAATCCAGAAGGAATGCTTGATATCGGCAGAAATCAAATTGAAGTAAACGCGTTCATCAGTTGGAACAACCAATTCCTGTGCAGTTACGACACCTTGTTCAGGATATTCAAATTCCCACCAATACAATTTGGCTGTCACGTTGACTGTGAGATTCTCTTTTACGCCTTCTTCGTTTTCAATATCCATAGCAGTCACATCAGCCAAGTCAAATGTTGAATAGACTGTTGGAACAGCAAGAATTAGTAGTAGTACAATCGGAACTGCTGTCCAGATAAACTCAAGTTTCGCGCTCCCTTCCACTTGTTCAGGAATCATATCATCCCCAAGTTTTGAACGGCGGAACTTAACGATAGCCAATACATAGATGACTGATACAACTAAAATTATGAAAGTCATAACAATAGTAGATAAAATCAGTAGGTTGAATTGGTCCTGCGCAACCTTGCCAGCAGGGATCAGAGTCGAAATCTCTTCACGCCCACAGCCCGACAGAAAGACGAGCAATGCTGTCATCAATGCGAAAAGACGCCAGTTAGTAAGTCCTTTCATCATAGCTTTTCTTACCCCTCTCTCATTTAAAAGTTTTTAAGTATAGGAAATCAGACGAATACAGCAAATATGATCATCGCAACGAATAAAATCGTCATGTAGTTCAATGAATAGATGAACATATTCTTCGCCCATTTCAGATCATCTTCCACTTTAAAGCCGCGGATAGCGAGGAACAGCCAGCCGAGATTCAAAAGTGTTGCTAAGATGAAGAAGCCGATTCCCAATTCCGGTAAAAGGAATGGTAGTGGAAACAGCATCAAAACCCATGCCAGCATAGATTTTTTTGTCCGGTGGAAGCCTTTCACCACCGGCAGCATCGGGATATTTGCAGCCCGGTACTCTTCCGTCCGTTTCATGGCAAGCGCGTAAAAATGCGGCGGCTGCCAAATGAACATAATCAGGAACAACGCCCAGGCACCGGCACCCAGTGTCGGTTCTACTGCGGCCCATCCGATAAGCGGCGGGATTGCTCCCGAGATACTGCCAACAATCGTATTGCTGACGTGCCTTCTCTTGGACCACATGGAATACAGGACCACATAAGCAAGAATGCCTGCTATTCCCAGAACACCTGCTGAAACAGACGCGGAAAACAAAAAGATTTCGCCTAGAACTATGAAAGAAACAGCGAGTGCCAAAACAGCAGATGGTTTAAACCTTCCTGTTACCGTTGGCCGTGCTTTTTTGCTCGCCATCAACGGATCGATATCTGTATCAATGTAATTATTCATGGCAGCAGAACCTGCTATGATCAATGCTGATCCGACCAAGGTGTAGACGAGGATGTCCAAATGCTGTAGAAAATGCCTGCCAGAAAACTGAAACGCCAGCCACAGCCCAGTGAAAACTGTAATCAGGTTTGAATTGACAATCCCGATTTTTATAAGTGCCAAAAAGTCCTGGACAAAGGTGGTTGTTTCAGGTGTCCCGTGTGCTTGCGCAGACAAAGACCGGCCGTTTGACATTAAACCTCCTCCTTTCAAAGTTGTAAGCATAGTCCGCTAACCATAACTATATCTAAATTCCAGTCGTTTTTCTACATATAACTGAAATTTACCGATAAAAGCTATGAATATAGTGAGTTAGCCTCAAATTGCACTCACCCTATCATACATCACTGCAGGGCTATTTTTAATAATGAAAAATAATAGTTTTTGAACAGTTTGTGAAGGCTCAGAGTAATATGTCCAAATATCGAAAGTTTCCGCTATTGCTGATTTTCCGTTGTATTTTAGGTCGACTTTCGCTATTATCGAGTATGCAGGTTATGGACGGATAAATGTATTTTCATATAGAAAAAGTAGGTGGCATTCTTGCAGCAAAATAAATATATAAAGTGGTTTGCAGTGGCAGCATCGGTCGGAATGCTTCTTATTCTGTTAGGCGGTGCGCTCGTCACCAAAACTGAAAGCGGAATGGGTTGCGGCCGTCACTGGCCTGGTTGTAATGGCCAATTGATACCCGATGTCATAACAGCAGAAGTGCTGATTGAATTTTCCCATCGTCTGGTTACCGGAGCTGTCAGTTTCTTCATCCTGATTCTCGCAATATGGGCCTGGAGAAAATTCGGCCATATCCGCGAGACCAAATTCTTGGCTATCACTTCTGTTTTCTTCCTTGTTCTTCAAGCATTAATCGGAGCCGCGCAGGTTCTGTGGGGCCAAGGTGATTTTATCCTCGCCTTGCATTTCGGCATCTCCCTCATTTCATTTGCATCTGTATTATTGCTGACGCTTCTCGTTTTTGAAGTGGATCGGAAATTCGATACAGAGAAACTGAAGATTGGCAGAACAATGAAGTTTCACACGATCGGCGTAACTTTATATTCTTATATCGTCATTTACACCGGCGCGCTCGTACGGCATACGAACTCCAGCCTGATATGTTCTGATTGGCCGTTGTGCCGCAACGACTCTTTTGCACTTCCTTCCAATATGTATGAATGGGTGCAAATGGGGCATCGCGCCGCAGCCGGTTTGATCGTCATCTGGATTGGCATCATCATGTGGCACGCAATCAAGCATTATAAAGACCAACGGGCAATTTACTGGGGCTGGATCATTGCTTTCACAATTGTAATGATGCAAGCTACGACAGGAATGCTGGTTGTGCTGACAAAATTAAATCTCGCTGTTGCTTTATTGCATTCCCTTTTCATCAGTTTATTATTCGGGCTTTTGTGTTATATGGTACTTCTTGTTTCAAGAAGTTATATGAAATCTTAAGAAAAGCGAAAGGGCCTGTTCAGCTCTGACAGGCGTAAGCTGAAACAGCGGAGCGGCGATCTTTGCCGCATAGCTGTTTCGGCTTACGTCCCGAAGAGCTAGGCACTGGAGACTAGACAAGAGTGACTTATGACCCGAGAATCTGGGCGCTGAAGTCTGGACAGTCCAACACTCTTTTAAAGAACCTTCTTTTTAAAAAGAATTATACTTTTTAACCATAAAAAACAGCAGGCGCAAATTTGCGCCTGCTGTTTTTTTAAATCCTTTCCATTTCAATCAGTAAGTCTCCAGTGGAAATACCGTCTGCGGCATTCACATGGATTTCTGTAATTGTTCCATCAAAAGGAGCTTGCACGGTCGTTTCCATTTTCATGGCTTCTGTTACAAGCAGGTGGTCGCCGCGTTTTACTTTGGCGCCTTTCTCTGCAACAACTTTCAAAACAGTTCCCGGCATTGTTGCTGCAATATGGCTTTCCTGCGTAGGATCAGCTTTCGGTTTTGCAGCACTGTCGGTTTCAACTGTCATATCCGTAATGCTCACTTCACGCGGCTGGCCATTCAACTCAAAGTAAATCGAACGGGTTCCGTCTTTTTGCGGTTCTCCAATTGACACCAGCTTGATGATCAATGTTTTCCCTTTTTGGATTTCAACTTCAATTTCTTCCCCAAGCCGCATTCCATAGAGGAAAGTCAGCGTGTCGAGAACCGAAACGTCGCCGAATGTTTTATTGGTTAATGAATATTCATCGAAAACTTTAGGATACAATGCATATGCCAACACTTCATGGCTTGTAACCGGACGATCCAATTTTTCATACAGCGTTTTGCTGATTTCTTCAAAATCAGCCGGCTCAAGCAACTCTCCAGGGCGAACTGTAATCGGTTTGCGCTCTTTCAAGATCACTTTTTGCAATTCTTCAGGGAATCCGCCATGCGGCTGTCCGATATAACCTTCGAAGAATTCGATGACCGACTCAGGGAAATCGATTGTTTCACCGCGAGTGATGACCGTTTCCTCATCCAAATCATTCTGTACCATGAACAGCGCCATATCTCCTACGACTTTCGATGAAGGTGTCACTTTTACAACATCACCGAACAGCATGTTGACGCGGGAATACATTTCCTTCACATTTTCCCAGCGCATCCCAAGGCCAACCGCTTTCGCTTGCTGCTGCAGATTGCTGTATTGGCCGCCTGGCATTTCGTGTACGTATATTTCTGAATGCGGACTGTTCATACCGCTTTCGAAATCACTGTAATATTTACGGACATCTTCCCAGTAATGCGAAAGTTTTTCTTGGGCCTGAATATCCATCCGGACTTCACGGCCGCTTCCGTTCATCGCGTAATACAGAGAATTCGAGCTTGGCTGCGAAGTAAGACCCGCCATGGAACCTAGTGCAGTATCGACGATATCAACACCTGCCTGGATGGCTTTCGAATACATATAAATACCGTTGCCGCTCGTATCATGCGTATGGAGATGGATCGGCATCGATACCGTATCTTTCAGTTCGGAAACCAGACGGTAAGCCGCTTCCGGTTTGAGAAGACCTGCCATATCTTTAATGGCCAGAATATGTGCACCTGAAGCTTCCAGCTCTTTTGCCATATCCTTATAATATTGGACAGTGTATTTATCACGGCTCGGATCCAGGATATCTCCTGTGTAACAAATTGCCGCTTCTGCAATTTTACCGCTCTGCCTCACTTCATCGATGGCCACTTCCATGCCTTTGATCCAGTTAAGGCTGTCAAAAATACGGAATACATCTATTCCCGCTTCTCCGGATTTACGAACAAAATCACGGATTACATTATCCGGATAGTTTTTATAACCTACTGCATTCGCTCCGCGGAAAAGCATCTGGAACAAGACATTTGGCATCTGTTCACGCAATTTGATCAAACGCTGCCAAGGATCTTCTTTCAGGAAACGGTAAGAGACATCAAATGTCGCCCCTCCCCACATCTCCATTGAAAACAGATCTTTCTGTAAGTGTGCCGTCTCTTTTGCCACAGCAAACATATCAAACGAACGAACGCGCGTTGCCAATAAAGACTGGTGGGCATCCCTGAAAGTCGTGTCCGTTAGAAGGACATCTTCCTGCTCATGTATCCACTTAGCCAATCCCTCGGCTCCTCTTTCGTCAAAAATTTGCTTGGTACCCGGAGGCAAAGTTGTGCTCAAATCAATCTCCGGTTTTCTCGCTGCTGCGTGGATCGGTTTCTTTTTCTTTTCAATTCCCGGGAATCCATTAACCGTAACATTGCCGATATAGCTCAAAAGCTTGGTTCCACGGTCTTGTCGGACTGGGAACATAAACAGTTCCGGCGTTGAATCGATAAAACTTGTATCAAAATCACCTTTGATAAAGCTCGGGTGCTTAACTACATTCTCCAAAAATGGGATATTTGTTTTAATTCCACGGATCCGGAATTCCTGTAAGTTGCGGTCCATCTTGCCTGCCGCTTCCTTGAACGTCAATGCCCAAGTCGATAATTTCACCAATAGAGAGTCATAATATGGGGAAATTACTGCCCCCTGGAAGGCATTTCCGGTATCCAGACGAACACCGAAACCGCCACCCGAACGATATACCATCAATCTTCCTGCATCCGGCATAAAGTCATTGACCGGATCTTCCGTTGTAACACGTGATTGGATTGCAAAACCGAATAACGGAATTTTATCCTGTGAAGGAATTGAAATCACATCTCCATGAAGGTCATGTCCTCTAGCGATATGGATTTGGGAATGGACGATATCAATTCCGGTAATCATTTCCGTAATGGTATGCTCCACTTGAATACGCGGGTTTACTTCTATGAAGTAGAATTCATCATTTGATACAAGGAATTCTACTGTTCCTGCATTTATGTAATCAATATTTTTCATCAGCTTCACTGCCGCTTCACAGATTTCATTGCGCAGTTCATTGCTGATTGAATTTGAAGGTGCTATCTCCACCACTTTTTGGTGGCGGCGCTGAATCGAGCAGTCGCGTTCATAAAGGTGTACGATATTGCCGTATTGGTCCCCGAGAATCTGGACTTCGATATGCTTCGGTTTTTCAACAAATTTTTCTACATACATTTCATCTGAACCGAAAGCCGCTTTCGCTTCAGACTTCGCTCTTTCATACGCTGATGCCAGTTCTTCCTCTTTACGGACAATCCGCATACCGCGGCCGCCGCCTCCAAGAGACGCTTTGATCATTAGCGGGAAGCCGGCTGTCTTAGCGAAATCTTCCACTTCCTGAAGAGATTCTACAGGTCCATCAGTTCCAGGGATTACAGGGATTCCGGCAGCGATCGCTTGTGAACGCGCTTTCACTTTATCGCCGAACATATCCAGATGCGCTGAAGTTGGTCCGATAAACAGGATGCCTTCCTCTTCACATCTGCGGGCAAAATGAACATTCTCGGATAAAAAGCCGTAACCCGGATGGATTGCATCAGTATCTGTGTCTTTTGCGATACGGATGATGTCTTCAATATCCAGATAAGCATCAATCGGTTTCTTTCCTTTTCCTACCAAATACGATTCGTCTGCTTTATAACGATGATATGAACCGCTGTCTTCTTGTGAATAAATTGCAACTGTTGGAATTTTCAGTTCTGTACAGGCGCGGAAAACCCTTATAGCGATTTCTCCGCGGTTTGCCACCAAAATCTTATTGATCTTTTTCACAATGCAGCACACCCTTTTATTTTTTTGTGTTTTCATATTTGTGGAACATGGAGACATTCATTAATACTCCCATAGCTAACGATAACAAAATTACGGAAGTTCCGCCATAACTTATAAATGGAAGGGTGACCCCTGTTAAAGGAATAAGCCCAGATAATCCACCCAGATTGACGAAAGTCTGTATGCCGATCATGCTCGCTATACCCGCTGACAGCATACGCGCCAATGGATCTTTCGTGGTCATAGCAATCGACAGTCCTTTCAATACAATAAATCCAAGACCCCCGATCACAAAGAGCACTCCCAGAATACCAAGCTCTTCAGCTACAATGGACATGATAAAATCCGTATGGGGTTCCGGCAGATACCCCAATTTCTGAATTGACTGTCCCAGCCCCAAACCACTGATTCCACCTGATCCAATAGCCAGATAACCATTGACGATTTGCATGCCAAAACCTAGCTCATCCACAAAGGGATTTAAAAATGCTTCAAGACGGCCAAGCCGTTTTTCCGTCAAAATCATATCCTGTGCAAAAATGAGAAAAGGAACAATGAAAATGGCAGCAGCCGCTGCTACGATGCCCGCCAACTTGAGGAACATCCCAAACCGAATTCCGCTGGCAGCCATAACACTGAGCCCTACCAATGCAATGATTCCCATCGAACCAATGTCCGGTTCACGAAAAACAAGGAACAATGCAAATGCAAGAACGATAACCGGCGGAATAATTGATTCATTCAATTGATTGATGGTACCTTTTTTGTATTTATTTGAAAATACACCAGACAGATAAAAGATTAACCCTACTTTCGCAATTTCCGAAGGCTGGATGCTGGCAAAACCGATGTAAATCCAACTTTGTGCGCCACCGCCTGCATAACCGATAAAATGCACCAGAATCAGGCCACTGAAAACGACAAAGAGAATCGACATCATCACCCATTTCTTGCTGAAATGCTTATAAGGGAAAATGGCACCGAGCACAAAGGCCGGCAAAGCAAGTGCCAAGTTTATAAGCTGCTGATTGAAGAAGTGGTTTGGCTCCCAGCCATACCTATAGACGGACCAGGCCATGCTTGCACTGTAAATCATGACCAAGCCGAAGAGGGTTAACGCGAGATAGGTAAAAAGAAGAGGATAATCAAAATTAGCGGCGTACCGCTTTATGTATTGTTTCATATATTCAAACCTCATTTATATTTTTTGTTAGTAAAAAAACTCAAACAAAAATCGTTTGAGTTTGCTTTATTTATTCGTATACGCTTCATGAAGGATAGATAATTTCTTTTCGAGCGTATCCATTAAATTTTTCCCGTCTTCCTTTTCGATCAAACCTAGCTTTACTGCGAAATCAATTTCACGCGAAAGACCAAACATTTGCGTATCAAGGACTTCTTCATATAACGGGCATGACGGCAAAGTCAGATTGTCCATTTGGACTTTAATCAATTGCTCTATTTTCAGCGCATCGGCTTTAAGGAGGTCCAATGCTTTATGCTGATAAGTTTGTTCTTCTGTATGCTCCATGAGGACTCCCCCATTTACTGAAATTTCTTCTGTTCAACCTGTTTAAAGTGTATCTTTTAAACAGCGAAATTGCAAGCCTCCTCTTCCATGGAAGCAATCACTTTAGGAACTTGACAAAGACAGGTATACTGATAGAAGAGTGATTATCTAGATGGAGGGTTTTACTAATGGAATTTATTATTCAATTTAAAGGCGAAGTGAAATTTAAACTGACTCTTGATCCGACAGTATGGATTTTTGATGATCGAAAATTGGATCTTGAGAAATATTTTACAGAGGAACGAATCGAACGCGATGAACTGGAAGAATACAAACGCGGAATGGGTGAACACTGGTCACGCGAAATCATGGAAGGCGCAACAGTGCCACCTACTTTGAATTCTGAAAAGAAATATAAAAAGCAGGAGAAAAAGGATATGCTTACCGGCACATTCGGTATTCTGTTTAGACCTTTCATTGAAAACGCTGAACCGTATGAAACTGCCAAGACGGTCGTTTTTGAAACAGATAATGGAGACTTCAGCTTTCCACTTGAGGATTCAAAGGAATTGGTCCTGAAATTCAGCCAGGAAGGCAAACCGCTCCGTGAAGATGGACCCGTCCATGTCCTTCTGCCTGATGGAAGCAACCTGGACAATCCGATAACAAATATAACAGCCATCCGGGTAGAATAGGAGTGAAACAGCATGCGTGTTAAATGTGTAATGTGTGACACCATCGAAGAACTGGTGGATGACACGCTTGAGGCAAAACGCCTTAGAAACCGTCCAATCCATACCCATATGTGCAACAATTGCTATCAGCGTATTGAGCAGCGGACGAAAGAACGGCTGGCAACCGGAAAGTTTCATTTTTATCGCAGTTCAAGAAAAATTGAGGAAGACTTTTGATGAAGTTCCTGAAAGGTGTTTGGATCGGCTTTTGGAGCGGACTGATTCTGGGATTGTTATTTAAATGGATACAAGCAGTAACCGGCGTCAATGTATATTTATTATTGCTGAATGTCGATTTCATCCCTGTTATCGGCAAAGTCGAATGGTCCGAGATGACTGAATTTTTATTTCATACAGCTGTTTCTGTTGTCATCGGCATCGTCTATGTCTATTTCGCCAAACGCCGTCCCTATACTTTCGGGCAATTGACCGTTCTTAGCCTGGTTCTTTGTTCGCCTACTTACATTCTCTATTTCCTATTATCATCGTTGGCGATCACCGATCAGGTTCCTGGGCTCACTGACTGGGAAGCTATTACTTATTGGGTATTCGGCCACCTGGCATATTCCTTGCTGCTGCCTATACTCTATAAAACATTTGAAAGAAAAAACGCTGCATCTCAATGAGATGCAGCGTTTTCGCGTTTTTCGCGCCATAAGCGGATTTTATAAAGAATCAGGATAAGCGCGGCAATGACCAAGCCCTCGACAACCGGTAGAAAGAAAGCTAAAAATGTTAGCCCCAAACTGCCGGCTGCCAAGAAAAGACCAATTACGATGTTTTTTCCGAGCGGCAGCCTTTTAGCAAAGCCCAGTTTATAAACCAACGCCGACAAAAGAAGGATTACCGCAAATAATGCGTACCCAGCCACTTCGAAGTTTGGCAAATTCTGATATAGCACTCGGGCTACCGGATACATACTGTCATAGACAAACGATTGATCGTCCACGGATTATACATCCTTCCATTCTATTATTCTTCGATGGCCACTTTTTTCTTCTTCGCCATACGCTCACGTTCGTTTTTATCAAGAATTTTCTTGCGCAAACGGATCGTTTGTGGCGTGATTTCACAGTACTCATCGTCATTCAAGTACTCAAGTGCTTCTTCAAGGCTCATCAGACGTGCTTTTTTCATAGTCGTTGTCTGATCTTTATTTGCTGAACGGATGTTTGTTGCAGCTTTGATCTTAACGATGTTAACAGTCAAATCGCTGTCGCGGTTGTGTTCGCCGACGATCATGCCTTCATAAATTTCAGCACCAACTTCAACAAAGGCAGTTCCGCGATCTTCGATTCCCATTAGGCCGTAAGTCGAAACTTTACCGCGTTCCATGGATACCAATACACCTTGACGGCGTCCGCCTACGCGGCCTGAAACCACTGGCTGATAGCTGTCGAATGTGTGGTTGATGATTCCGTATCCGCGAGTCTGTGTCAGGAATTCAGTCGTATAACCGATCAAGCCACGTGCTGGTACGTTAAATACCAAACGGACCTGTCCATTTCCGTTATTGACCATATCCAGCATTTCACCTTTACGTTCACCAAGTGATTCAATGATTGCACCCGTGTATTCTTCCGGCACATCAACTTGTACACGTTCAACCGGTTCGCAGCGTACGCCATCTATCATACGTACGATAACTTCCGGTTTTGAAACCTGGATTTCAAATCCTTCACGGCGCATGTTCTCGATAAGGATCGACAAATGCAATTCTCCGCGTCCTGAAACAACCCAAGCGTCAGGTGAATCTGTCGGATCTACACGCAAAGAAACATCTGTTTCCAATTGAGCATCTAAACGTTCCTGAATTTTTCTTGATGTAATGAATTTACCTTCTTTACCTGCAAATGGGCTGTTGTTAACAAGGAAAGTCATTTGAAGAGTCGGTTCATCGATACGCAGAATCGGTAAAGCTTCCTGATGGTCCTGAGGACATACAGTTTCTCCAACGTTGATATCTTCCATACCTGAAATAGCGATTAAGTCGCCTGCTTCAGCTTTTTGAATTTCAATCCGTTTAAGACCCATGAAACCATGGATTTTTGTTACACGGAAATTCTTCACTGAACCGTCAAGTTTCATCAATGCTACTGATTGTCCGACTTCGATTGTTCCGCGGAATACACGGCCGATACCGATACGTCCAACATAGTCATTGTAGTCAAGAAGTGCTACCTGGAACTGAAGTGGCTCATCTCTGTTATCGATTGGAGCAGGGACGTTATCCAGAATTGAATCGTAAAGAACCTGCATTGTCTCTTCTTGATCCGAAGGATCTGGAGAAAGACTTGCAGTACCATTCATAGCTGATGCAAAAATAACCGGGAACTCCAATTGTTCATCATTAGCTTCAAGTTCAATGAATAATTCGATGACTTCGTCAACTACTTCTTCAGGGCGCGCGAAATCACGGTCGATTTTGTTTACTACTACGATTGGTTTCAAGTTTTGCTCAAGTGCTTTTTTCAACACGAAACGTGTTTGCGGCATACAGCCTTCATAAGCGTCCACTACTAATAAAACACCATCAACCATTTTCATGATACGTTCCACTTCTCCACCGAAATCGGCGTGGCCTGGAGTATCCAAAATGTTGATTTTAGCGTCTTTATATTGAATCGCAGTGTTTTTTGCCAGAATTGTAATTCCACGTTCTCTCTCGATATCATTTGAGTCCATAGCTCGTTCATCCATATGTTCATTTGAACGGAAAATTCCAGATTGCTGCAGAAGTTGATCCACTAAAGTTGTTTTACCATGGTCAACGTGGGCAATTATAGCAATGTTTCTTAGGTCGTTACGTAAGTTAGTCATAATTTCACTCCAATATTCTTTTTTCATGTCTATAACTGTGCTAGTATAGCACATATAGGGAAAAAACCCTAAGATTTTATTTCCACATCCACTAGCAGGAGGAAAATTAATGAAAAATGTAAAATGGATCTTCGTTCTCTACTCGTTTGCTGCATTGTTGGCTATGGTCGGAATCGGCGTTGCAGTAGCGTTCCGCAGTTTCCCAATGATTTTTCTAGCGATACTATTACTAGGTGCAATTATGGTTATGGGTTTCAAGAAAAAGCGTGCAATGATTGAAGCCGGTTTAATGTAGTTCGGATATAAATATTATACTTAACAAAAAAATAACATTTTTATGTTAAGTCTTCAATAATTTCAATCCCATTATTGAAGAAAATTAAAAGGATGCGCCGGCGCATCCTTTTTTTTTATTTTTCATGAATGTAATCCTTAAGTATCCGGGAATGGATCGAAGGGTTGGCTACAAGAAATGTGTCCTGCTCCAGCAAATTTCCGGGTTCCCCTCTAAAGTTGGTAGCGATCGCTCCAACTTCCCTTGCAATCACCATTCCTCCGGCAATGTCCCATGGCGACAGCCTCATGGAGATGTAGGCATCAATTCGTCCACTTGCCAAATATGCCAACTCCAGTGCTGCGGAACCATATGACCTGATGCCGCGGACATCCTGGATTAACTTTAATGTTCCGCTATGGTCAAAGTGGCGGTTTGGCACAGCCCAAGTTGCATTCATAGCAAGAATCGACTCTTCTATGGTTGTAGTACCCAAGGGTCTGAGCCTCTCATCATTATAATAGGCTCCGCCCTCCTGCACTCCGTGGTAAAGATCGTCATTTACCACATCGTATATGTAGCCCAATTTGCCGACGCCATCATCATAAATCCCGAGCGAAATGGCGAAATTTCGTTTCTGATGGACAAAATTCATCGTTCCATCAATTGGGTCAAGCAACCAGATCACCCCATTTTGATCCTCAATATCGTCGCCAAAACCTTCTTCTCCGAAAATCCGGTGCCCCGGGAAATCGCGATTGATGCGGGAAATGAAAAATTGCTCTATTTCTTTATCGATATTAGTAACAAGATCATTTGCATCAGATTTTGACTCAATTGAAATATCAGACAGGAAAGAGTTCCGTATTTTATGTCCTGCTTCTTTGATAAGTGACTTGATGTATCGGTCCATTGCGTGCAAATCCATAAAAAAGCCTCCTCTGTTTCCACCATTATAACGTCAAAAGGCACCTACTGTCATACTTCAGCAGGTGCCTTTATAAATGGATGATATTAAAGCGCATGAAGTGCCTCCAGTTCCACGTGAATTTCCTGAAGCCGTTTCTTGCTCTTATCAATTTCATGATTATCTTCTTGCTGCATTGCATCAAATAGGGAAGCAAGCTCATAATCTAATTCAAGCTTCAATACGTGGATATATTCTTTTTCGACGTCTGCTTTACGGATTATTTGGATCATCTGTTTCATCTTTAGCACCCCTTCCCCTTTTTGATTCCAATAATTCCGAAAAATTAAGGTAGTTATCAATCTTTTACCCGATTGCACAGAATCAAAAACGTCTTTCTATAATTTTTTATCAAAGTCCTGTAAAATGTTTTTTATGTGCATTATTAAGGAGGAAATTCACCGTATGTCTTATTGGAACGAAAAACATTTCAAAGTATTCGCAACTCCTGGCCTGGAAGCCAGAATGTCAGCCCTTATCGAAAAAGTCCGCCCGAAGTTCGAGGAACTGGGCGAGCAGTATTCAGCTTATTTCTCCGGTAAAACCGGTGAAGAATTTCACCCGCATGTAGCGAAACATATGCGCCGTACTGTAAATCCCCCAAATGACAGCTGGGTAGCCTTCGCTCCCAATAAACGCGGATATAAAGCTGTTCCCCATTTCCAGATCGGACTTTGGGAAAGCCATGTATTCATCATCCTTGCTGTAATCTATGAAGCAAACGGAAAGACCGCTATGGCGGAACGCCTGCTGAATTCGGATGTAATTGAAAACTTGCCTGGAGATATGGTTGTATCCGGTGACCATATGAAACCAGAGGCATCTTCAATTGCGGAATTGGGTGATGAAGGAGTGAACAAGCTTCTTCAGCGCCTGCGCGACGTAAAAAAAGGGGAATTCGTAATTGGCCGTCACCTGCACCGGGAAGAAGCCGATGCCTTGAACAAATCCCAATTTGACGAACTTGTCGAAAAGACGTTTGACGAATTGCTGCCGGTATACAATACCATGCTGAATAAATAGAAGAAACACAAAACCGCAGCGGCAAAATGCCTGCTGCGGTTTTTAAATTATCTGCTCATTTTGATCATCGGACCAATTGCCGATGCTTTCAATTCTTTGATAACAGGAAAACTGGCATACCCGCTTTCTTCTTCAAATTCCCTGAAATAGGTTTTTTCCTCTGAAATAGCGGGAACCACTTGCTTGAATTTTCGGTATCTCGCCATCATTTCATCGCGGCTGATCCCTTTTTCATAAGCCATTTCGATTCCTTCAAAAAATTTTACTACCTCCACGATCTCTTCCGTGCTCCAATCAATTGAAAAAGGATATGAATAATCCATTCCTTCTCTCCTCCTTTACTCAAACGCTGCCCATTTACGACGAATCCCTTCAGCCTCACCCATCATTCTATCAAATAATTCCTCTACAGTCGGCACGTCATGTATCATACCTGTCACCTGTCCTGCCCATCCGAATCCGCGTTCATTTTGGCCATCATAAATAAACCGTTTATTCGCTTCACCACTGATGTAATCCTTCAGCGAGTCATATGTCGGGGTTTCATGTTCAATTTCAAGAATCCTATCAGTCCAGCTGTTTTTTAGAGTCCTGGCCGGGGCACCGATACTTCGTTTAATAATAACAGTATCGTTTTCAGTACTGTTGATCAAAGAATTCTTATAGGCTTCTGATGCATGGACGCATTCTTTGGTTGCGATAAAACGGGTTCCCATTTCTACGCCTTCGGCTCCAAGTGCTAAGGCCGCCATTAAGCCACGGCCATCGCCAATACCGCCCGACGCGATGACCGGAATCGACACTGCATCTACAACTTGAGGTATCAATACCATCGTGCCGACATCGTCCCGGCCCAAATGTCCTCCTCCTTCGTGGCCGACTACCATGACGGCATCTGCTCCCAGTTTTTCAGCTTTTACCGCCTGTTTACGGGCGGCTACAAGAACCAGCTTCCGGATTGAAGTACCCTCCAGCTGTTCGAAGATCGGTGTCGGATTTCCTCCTGTCATGGAAACAACCGGCACATTTTCTTCTATCGCTACATCCAGCATATGGGCAAATTTCCTGCCATGCTCCCCGATGGCGAAATTAACTCCAAACGGTTTATCAGTCAGCTTTCTTACTTTCTGAATCTCTTCTCTCAATTTGTCAGGGGAACTTAGGCTCATTGCTGTTATTTGGCCCAGCCCACCGGCGTTGGAAACGGCAGCGGCCAAATCCGCGTATGCCAAATAAGCAAGGCCTCCCTGTATAATCGGTATCCGAATATCGAGTAAATCTGTTATGCGTGTAGAGAATTGCATATTGCCACTCCTTTCTTTCCGCATATCAAGTATTCGATGCTGGAATGCAAAATCCTTTTATTTTTATAGAATAGCTTGCATCTACATGCTATAATTCATTTTGTTTTCATTTTTATAAGCGAGGTGGTAATCCATTGTCACAATTAGAAACTCCATTATTTGATGCTTTACTGAAGCACCGTAACCGGCATCCGATACAATTCCATATTCCTGGCCATAAAAAGGGGCAGGGCGTCGATCCCGCATTCCGCGAATTTGTCGGCGACAATATTCTTTCCATAGATTTGATTAATATTGCACCTCTTGACGACCTGCATTCACCGAAAGGCGCAATAAAAAAAGCGCAGGAGTTGGCTGCACAGGCATTTGGTGCTGACCATACATTTTTCTCTGTTCAAGGTACAAGCGGCGCCATCATGACCATGATTCTTAGTGTTGTAGGTCCAAACGACAAAATTCTCGTTCCCCGTAACGTCCATAAATCAATTATGTCGGCCATCGTTTTTGCAGGGGCAGTTCCGATATTCATCCATCCTGAAGTTGATCCAGAGCTTGGCATTTCCCACGGGATATCAGCCGAAGCCGTAGAAAAGGCGCTGAACGAATATCCTGATGCAAAAGCCGTCCTGGTCATTAACCCAACTTATTTCGGTGTGGCCGCTGACTTGAAACGTATCGTCGACATAGCTCATGGCCGTGAAATTCCTGTGTTGGTTGACGAAGCTCACGGTGTCCATATCCATTTCCATAAAGGTCTGCCTGTGTCGGCCATGGCCGCAGGTGCCGATATGGCAGCGACATCCGTCCATAAACTCGGAGGTTCCATGACACAAAGCTCTGTCTTGAATGTTCGTGAAGGATTGGTTTCTGCGAAACGGGTGCAGTCGACTTTGTCGATGCTAACAACTACGTCTACATCCTATCCAATACTTGCTTCTTTAGACACGGCCAGGAGACAATTGGCTGTTCACGGAGCTGATCTGATTGATCAAACTATACGCCTGGCAAACGATGCACGCAAGCGAGTCAATAAAATTGCACATCTTCATTGTGTCGGCAAAGAATTGCTGAAGACTTCCGCAACGTATGATATGGATCCAACAAAACTATTGATAAGCGTAAAAAACCTCGGCATCACCGGGCATCAGGCTGAAGAATGGCTGCGGGAAAATGCCAATATCGAGATTGAGCTTTCCGACCTCTACAATATTCTTTGTCTGGTCACTATCGGTGATACCCGCAAAGAATTGAATTTGCTTGTAAACGCGCTGCAGCGTATGAGTGAAGCTTATGACAATGAAGCTGCTGTCATAGAACCGACAGTCCTGCTGCCGGATATCCCTAGACTGGCCATGACACCGCGCGACGCTTTCTATGCAACTACAGAAGTAGTGAAGATTGATGATGCCGTGGGCCGCATTTCTGCAGAATTCATAATGGTGTATCCACCCGGCATTCCTATTTTCATTCCGGGGGAAATCATTACACAGGAAAATATCGAGTATATCCATATGAACGTTGAAGCAGGCCTGCCCGTCCAGGGACCTGAAGACGATACATTAAAAATGCTGCGTGTTATTAAAGAACAGCTCGCAATTAGATAAAGAAAAGCGCAAGCGCCCCTTTAGCCCCGAAAAGCGCTGGAAGCCTTGACGATAATAGCGTTCTTTGCCATTAACGGTAAGGCTGAAGCGACTCGAGGGGCTGGGCGCTGGAGTCTGGACAGTAGAAAAGCGACGGCACCGGTTTAGCTCTGAAAAGCATAAGACGGATCAGCGTAGTGGCTTTGGCCACGCAGCTGAGCTGGCTTATGACTCGAAGAGCTGGGTCGCCGGAGTCTCGACACGGAAACACTTTTTTCTAAGAATCTTCATACTAAAAAAGTTATACTTTCTTGTCCATTAAAAAAATCCGGAAGTGCAGAACTCTGCACTTCCGGATTTTTGTTATTCTACACCTTCAATGGTATCCGGATCGATAAATCCGTATCCTTTGTCTTCAAGTCCCTGAACGATTGCCGGCAAAGCTTCAGCCGTCCAGACGCGGTCGTGCATAAGCAGATTTGCACCATCGCGCATAAATTCAGTGTTCACCATGATATCAGCCAATGCTGCAGCGTCCATATACTGTTTCTCCCAGTCATAGCCGAAAGTCCAGTTCATCAGAACCATTCCTTCTTCTTCCACCAAAGCTCTGCTGAAATCGGTGTTGACGCCATGAGGCGCCCGGAAGAATTCTGGGCGTTCACCGATAATTTCCTCAATACGATCATTCAATGAAACTATTTCTTCGCGCTGCTGATCTTCAGGAATTGTTTTCAAGTTTGGATGTGAATATGTATGATTGCCAATGGCAAATCCCATATCATGAATTTTCTTCAAGTTTTCTTCTTCTTCATCTGTATCAATGAAGTGGCCATTCACAAAAAAGATTGCTGGTACATTCAATTCCTTCAGTGTTTCAGCCATTGCTACACCTTGCTTATCAGGTGCATCATCAATGGTGATCAAAACTGCCTGCGGATTTGCGCCTGCAATCGGTTCGACTGCAGAGTTGGCAGGATTCACACGGTAAAGTGGTTCAGCTTGTGCTGGTTCCTCTTCTGCCGCTGTTTCTTCTTCATCCTCTTCTTCGGTAACTTCTGCTTCTGCATCTTCTTCATCAGAGTCCTTGCTGGATTCTTCTTTTGTTTCTGAGGTCGTTTCAGAAGTTGTTTCTTCAACCTCATTATTTGTATCAGTCGCAGCCGGGTTGTCTTCGCCGCTTGAACAAGCGGTCAAAAGAGCCAATCCTGCTGCCATTAGCATCCATTTTGCATGTATCATCTTTAGTATCACCTTAGCCCTTTCGCACATAATATTACCACATTTCTACAAGTCTTACCAAAACAAATCATAAAAAACACTCCTCATCCGACAAAGAAAATGTCGGTTTGAGGAGTGTTCGACTTAATTGCAGATTTTATTTGATTATGTGGATTGGTGTGCCGAGAGCAACTTCTGCTGCTTCCATCGTAATCTCAGCCAATGTTGGGTGAGCATGGATAGTCATAGCAATATCTTCCACAGTCATCCCTGCTTCAATTGCCAAACCTAATTCAGCAATCATATCCGATGCGCCAGCGCCCACGATTTGAGCACCCAACAGCAAGCCGTCAGATTTACGTGACACAAGTTTTACAAAACCATCAGCCGAATTCAAGGAAAGAGCACGGCCGTTGGCACCGAATGGGAATTTCGCAGCCGCAGCTTCGAATCCTTCTTCTTTTGCCTGTTCTTCAGACAAACCGACACTCGCAAGTTCCGGATCTGTAAAGCATACAGCTGGAATAGCCAGGTAATCAACTTCTGATTTTTCACCTGCAATTGCCTCAGCAGCAATTTTGCCTTCATACGATGCTTTATGTGCCAATTGAAGGCCAGGTACTACATCACCGATAGCATAGATGTTTGAAATGCTTGTACGGCATTGTTTGTCGACTTCAATAAGTCCACGCTCGCCCATTTTGATGTTAAGCTCTTCAAGACCCATTTCATCCGTGTTCGGACGACGGCCAACTGTTACTAATACATAATCAGCTTCGACGGTTTTTTCTTCTCCGCCTGCCTCATAAGTTACAGTTACGCCGTTATCTGTTTCTTCAACGCCTTTTGCAGACGCTTTCGTGATAACTTCAACGCCTTTTTTCTTCAATCCTTTTTTAACGATGGCTGTCATCTGTTTTTCGAATCCAGCAAGGATATCAGGTGCGCCTTCAAGAATTGTTACTTCTGAGCCCATGTTTGCATAAGCAGTTCCAAGCTCAGTACCGATATAACCGCCGCCGATAACTACAAGCTTACCTGGAAGTTCAGTAAGCGATAGAGCACCAGTGGAGTTAATCACACGTTTTGAAAATTTGAATGTTGGAATTTCAACTGGACGAGAACCTGTAGCGATGATCGCATTCTTGAATTTATAAGTTTGCGAAGATTTATCATCCATCACTTTTACAGTGTTTTCATCAACGAAATAAGCTTCTCCACGGGCAATCTCAACTTTATTGCCTTTCAATAAAGACTCAACGCCGCCAGTCAATTTTTTAACTACACCATCTTTGAAAGCCTGTGCTTTTTCAAAGTTAAGTGTTACTTCATTGGCAATTACACCCATATCTTCTGAGTGTTTTGCTTCTTCAAAACGGTGACCTACAGAGATCATCGCTTTAGAAGGAATACATCCGACATTCAGGCAAACGCCGCCAATATATTCTTTCTCAACGATTGTAACTTTTTGGCCAGTTTGCGCTGCACGGATTGCTGCTACATATCCGCCAGGGCCTGAGCCGATGACGAGCGTATCTGTTTCGATTGGGAAATCTCCTACTACCATAATTTTACGCCTCCATTAATAGTAATTCTGGTTCACTTAACAAACGTTTGATATGGTTCAGCGCATGTTGCGCTGTCGCTCCGTCGATCATTCGGTGATCGAAGCTCAATGATAATGCTAACACAGGAGCAGCTACAATTTCACCATTTTTAACTACAGGCTTTTCTGCGATGCGGCCGATTCCAAGAATCGCCACCTCCGGATGGTTGATGACCGGTGTGAACCACTGGCCACCAGCTGAGCCGATATTGGTGATTGAGCACGACGCACCTTTCATCTCTGCTGAAGTCAATTTCCCTTCGCGTGCTTTGGTTGCAAGGGTGTTGATTTCATCAGAAATCGCGAATACCGATTTGCGGTCTGCATTTTTGATAACAGGAACCAGCAAGCCTTTTTCGGTGTCAGCTGCAATTCCGATATTGTAATAATGCTTCTGGATCACTTCGCTTGTTTCATCATCAAACGATGTATTAAGTGCCGGGAATTCACGCAATGTGCTGACCAGCGCTTTTACTACGTATGGAAGATAAGTCAATTTAATCTCTTTTTCAGCTGCAATGTCCTTGAATTTTTTGCGGTGTGCAACAAGTTCTGTTACATCCACTTCATCCATCAAAGCAACATGCGGTGCTGTGTGTTTAGAATGAACCATCGCTTTTGCAATAGCTTTGCGCATTCCGGACATTTTTTCACGGGTTTCAGGGAATTCGCCTTCTGGAACTGCAGGCGTTGCCGCAGCTGCTTCAGCTTTAGGCGCCGCTTCTTCAGTTGGAGCAGTTTTTTCAGCTGCCGCTTCTTTAGCAGGTTCAGCAGCTTTTTGGTCTCCGCTTAGGAATGCTTCCACATCTTCTTTCATGATCCGGCCGTTAGTTCCGGAACCATTGACTTTTTTGATGTCTACATCTTTATCACGTGCAAATTTGCGGACCGACGGCATAGCGATGATCCGTGCATTCGGATCAGTTTCCGCTTCTGCGTCTGCCTGCGGCTGTTTGCCGGCGCCAGTGTCACCTTCAGGTTTCTGCTCTTGTGCAGGCTCCTTCTCAACATCCTGGCCGGATTCAGCTGTGGCTGCCTGAACTTGCTCTTCTGTTTCTTCTTCCACTTCAGGGGCTGTTTCCTGTTTTTCTGTTTCGGCTTCTCCGCCATCTTCATCCGGAGAATCAATGCGTACCAGTACGTCACCGACTACTGCCACTGTTCCTTCTTCCACCAGTACTTCTTCAACTGTACCGGAAACCGGTGATGGAATTTCAACGACTGCTTTATCGTTTTGGACTTCTACCAGTACATCATCTTCTTCGATCTTGTCGCCGGCTTTGACGAACCATTTTACGATTTCACCTTCATGGATACCTTCTCCGATATCCGGCAAACGAAATTCATAAGCCATCAGTTTCACCCTTTCTTCTCTATCTATTTAAAAAGTAAGCACTTTTTTCGCTGTTTCTACTATATCCTTCGCATTAGGAAGCCAAACTTCCTCTGCCTGCGAGAATGCAAATACAGTATCTGGAGCTGTTACACGCAGAACAGGAGCATCAAGGCTTAAAATTGCGCGATCTGTGATTTCTGCAACAACGTTTGCAGCAATACCGGCTTGCTTTTGAGCTTCTTGAACGACCATTGCACGACCAGTTTTCTCAACAGATGCAATAATTGTTTCAATATCAAGTGGCTGGATTGTCCGCAAATCGATAACTTCTACCGAATAGTTTTCTTTTTCAAGTTCTTCGGCAGCTTTGATGCTTTCCTGCACCATTGCTCCATAAGTGATGATTGACAGATCTTTTCCTTCGCGCTTTACGTCTGCTTTCCCTAGAGGAATTGTGTATTCTTCTTCAGGCACTTCCTGGCGGAATGAACGATATAACTTCATGTGCTCTAGGAAAATAACCGGGTCATTGTCACGAATCGCAGAAAGGAGCAAGCCTTTCGCATCATAAGGATTTGATGGAATTACAACTTTCAGGCCTGGTGATGCTGCCATCAACCCTTCAAGGGAATCCGCATGCATTTCAGGTGTGTGTACACCGCCGCCGAAAGGTGAGCGGATTGTTACAGGTGCATGTTGGCTTCCGCCGCTGCGATAGCGCATACGTGCCATTTGGCCACTGATGGAATCCATCACTTCAAACACGAATCCGAAAAACTGAATTTCGGGAACTGGACGGTAGCCCTGCAAAGCCAAACCGATTGCCAGACCTCCTATTCCTGATTCCGCTAAAGGTGTATCGAAGACGCGATCTTCACCAAATTCTTTTTGCAGACCTTCAGTCGCACGGAATACACCACCGTTATTTCCGACGTCCTCGCCAAAAACAAGAACATTTTCATCATTTTTCAGCTCTGTTTTCAGGGCTTCAGTAATAGCTTGGATCATTGTTAACTGTGCCATGGCTTACTTCGACTCCTTTGCTTTATAAATATCCATCTGCTCTTTTACATTGAAAGGCATTTCTTCATACATGATACCGAGCAAGTCAGTCACTTTCTGCTTCGGAGCTGCATCAGCTTTTTTAATCGCTGCTTTAATTTCTTCTTTAGCCTGTTCCATTACTTCGTTTTCCTTTTCTTCACTCCACAAGTTTTTGCTTTCAAGATATTTGCGGAAGCGCACAAGAGGATCTTTCTTTTCCCACTCGCTGTCAATATCTGAAGTACGGTAGCGGGTCGGATCGTCCCCAGCCATTGTGTGAGGGCCATAACGATAGCAGAATGTTTCGATCAACGTCGGTCCTTCCCCTTTTATCGCGCGCTCACGGGCATCGCGAGTTACTGCATAAACAGCAAGCGGATCCATTCCATCGACGAAAATTCCTGGAATACCGGCTGCTACTGCTTTTTGTGCAACAGTTTTAGCAGCAGTCTGGACTTCACGAGGCGTAGAGATTGCATACTGATTGTTCTGGACAATGAAAATAGCCGGTGCACGGAAAGATCCGGCGAAGTTGATGCCTTCATAGAAATCACCCTGTGAAGAACCGCCTTCACCCGTGTATGTGATAGCTACAGCTTCTTTTTTGCGTTTCTGCATGCCAAGTGCTACCCCGGTAGCCTGGATATACTGAGCACCGATAATGATTTGCGGCGGCAATACATTCAAACCTTCAGGCATCTGGTTCCCCATGAAATGTCCTCGGGAGAATAGGAATGCCTGCTCAAGCGGCCATCCGTGCCAGATCAATTGAGGGACATCACGATATCCCGGTAAAATGAAATCTTCTTTTTTCAATGCAAAGTGGGAAGCGATCTGCGATGCTTCCTGCCCTGCAGTCGGTGCATAAAACCCGAGTCTTCCCTGACGGTTAAGGGAAATGGATCGCTGGTCCAGAATACGGGTATATACCATTCTTCTCATCAATTCCTGCAAATCTTCATCCGATAGATTCGGATTCGCTTCTTCATTTACGATTTCGCCTTCTTCATTCAGAATTTGGAACATCTCAAACTTTTCTTCGATTTCGTTCAGTGTCTTCACTGGATCGAACTGCTGTGATTTTTTCGCAGCCATAAAAGCAACTCTCCTTTTAATCTGTATTAAAATTCTTAACAATTTTTAGTAATACAAGCGCATATTCCTATTCAGTATACGTTACTTGATTTGTACGGTCAATCATGAGGAACCTTTATACAGCAAGCATCTAAAATACGCAGAATATTCATAACCCGTAAATCTGTACCATAAGCCCACTACCTCCTGTACTATATAACAGACCCTTTTGTCCCATCTTTTATAGCACAGAAAAAGCGGCCCTTAGGCCGCTTTATTCGTTGTCTGCATTCATTTTTTCAATAAGATTATTTTTCATTTCATTGAACTGTTCAGTTTGCTCGTTGAATGCTGTAACAGCGTTTTGGACTTCTTTGTTCTTGTCATTTACTGTTACAGTCTTCTCTTGGAGAACCTGCAGTTCAGTTTCTTCGTTCGACAGCATTTCATAAAGTTCTTTTTGCTCAGCTGCTAATTCTTCATATGCTGTGACAAATTGTTCATGGGCATCGAAACGTTCATGCATTTTAGTTTTCAAAGCTGTCAGATCGCTTTTCAGATCTTCGTCTTCTGTCTCTTCGATTACAGTATCAATTTCCTGGAAGGCTTCTTCAGCTGAATCCATTGATGCTTTTTCAGTCTCCAGCAGTTCAAGCCGCTGCTCCACAGAAGCAAGGGCTTCTTCAGCATTTGCTTTAACATCTTCCTGCTGCTCCTGGGTCAAAGCCATGATGGACTCGAATTTCTCCTGCTCTGCAGCTTCAAGTTCCTCCATTTCACTTTGAGTATCGCGATAATCACTCTCTGCTTCAAATGTTTCTTTCAGCACTGAATCCAGCTGCTCTTCTGTCGAAGGACCTGAACACGCGCTTAAAAGTAACGCACTTGATATTCCTGTTGCCAATATGTATCTTTTCAATCGAAACCCTCCTTATAACATGACTTAACTATATTATGATGCTCAAAAAAATACAACTGCCAATGTAAGCAATTTTTCTTTCACGGAATACTTGCAGTGCGTTATACTGATAGGCATATGAAAGTTGATTGAAAGGATTGAGTTAAGTGATTTTAATGAAAGATATCGTACGTGAAGGGCATCCGACTCTTCGCCAGAGGGCAGAAGAAGTTAAATTCCCGCTGTCCGCCGAGGATAAAAAATTGGCAGAAGAGTTGATGGAATATGTTGTTAACAGCCAGGACGAAGAAATGATTGAAAAATACGACCTTCGCCCTGGTGTCGGAATAGCTGCACCACAAGTAAACGTGGCCAAACGGATTTTTGCCATTCATTTTGATGAGGATTCCGGTGAAAATCTGAGCATCATTGCCATCAATCCGAAAATCGTAAGCCATTCCGTCGAAAAAGCATATTTGGCTTCAGGAGAAGGCTGCTTGTCTGTAGACCGGTCTATTCCCGGCTATGTCCCGCGCTATGCGAGAATAACCGTCAAAGCCTACGATCTTGAAGGCAAAGAATATAAAATGCGTCTAAAAGGTCTGCCGGCGATTGCATTCCAGCATGAATTGGATCATTTGAACGGCGTCATGTTCTTTGACCATATCAATCCCGAAAATCCATTCGCAGAAATTGAAAATGCTATAGCCATCTCGAGGGATATAGAAGAATAATAAAAAAACAGGCTGTCGAGAAATCATCAACTTCTACACTAGAAACAAGCTGATGCGTATATCTTATATTGAAAATGATCTTGAGATATGGAGCAAAACAGCGAAGACTCCCAGGTGAGCAACGCCTTTCCGTGTCTCGAAGCTAGCGCAGCACTGCAGAAGCGCGAATAAAAAAGTGCTCCTGCAGTGCTGCGCACTTCGTCGCAAAGGCATATCCTCGCAGGCGTCGGCTAATGCCTTCGGAGCTGTATTGCGTAATATCGGTTTCTTATTTTTCTTTTCAACAAGCTGAAAGGCTGGCGGAATTTATCCGCCAGCCTTTTGTGTATAAAATTATATTAAGCCCAGATGGGAAAACGCTTTTGCCAAACCATCTTCATCCACATGATCTGTAATGTAGGAAGCGACTCCTTTCGTTTCCGGATGGCCGTTATCCATCGCAACACTGTATCCTGCCACTTGCATCATCTGCAGATCATTAAGGCCATCACCAAAAGCGATCGTTTCTTCGATGGAATGTCCGGTAGCGGCAATCAGCTTTCTTATGCCGCTTGCCTTTGACCCGCCTTTTGGAAGAATGTCGCAAGAGACCCGGTGCCAGCGCACAAACTGGAAGTCTTTGAATTTTTCATGATATTGGGCTTCTTCTTCTTTTGTACAAAAAACGAGCGATTGATAGATATCATTGTCCAAGTGAAAATTCCGCTCCGTCACTGGATGAGGAAATTTTAAACTTTTCAAGCTTTCGTCGATATCAGGATGGTAGTCAATGGAAGAAATCATTTTTTGGCTGTTCATGAAAACCAGCGGATGGTCTCTTTCCTCGGCAAAGTGTACAACTTCTTCAAGCATTGCAGGGTCCAACGCCTCGGTATGTATCACTTTTCCACTGTGGACGATATACTGGCCGTTAAAAGTGATGAATGTATCGATATTCAATTTCTCCAAAATGCTGGTAATCATAAAAGGTGCGCGACCAGTGGCGATCGCCAGTTCATGGCCATTTGTCCGAGCTTTTTGAAGAGCCTCAAAAGCCGAGGCCGGCAATTCCTTTTTTGAATTCAATAAAGTCCCATCAATATCCAGCAATAATAATTTTCCCATAATTTCAGTCTCCAATCCATTGCCTGGCGGTGTCCGCCGGTCATTTCATTTCTTTACATTTGTCAGAATTTACAGTATTATTTACATAAGGAGTGAGCAGCCATGCTGAAGCGTTTGAAAAGAAAACTACTCAGAAGGCTTAATGGTATCATGAACAAAAAGAAAATAGCATAGCGATTATGGTCCTTCTTCCTAAAAAAGAAGGGCTATTCTTTATTTTAAAACAATGACATGATAATATAAAGAAAGTGAATTTATTTTGAACGTGGAAAAAGGAGAGCAAACTATGATTTTTAAAGTTTATTACCAAGAGAACCGCAATGAGGTACCAGTTCGCGAAAATACCAAGAGTCTCTATGTTGAAGCTTCATCCGAGCGTGAAGTTAGAAACCACCTGAAAGACCGTAATTATAATATCGAGCTTGTCCAATTGCTCGAAGGCAGCCATCTTGAATACGAACAAGGCAGCCAAAACTATGAAGTTGAGAGCATCGACTGATTATGAAGTTCGTTAAAAATGATCAGACAGCCGTTTTCGCGCTCGGCGGACTGGGCGAAATCGGTAAAAATACGTACGGTGTCCAATTCCAGGATGAAATCATCCTAATTGATGCCGGCATCAAATTCCCGGAAGACGATTTGCTCGGAATCGATTATGTTATTCCGGATTACACTTATTTAGTAAAAAACGCTGATAAGATCAAAGGCCTTTTCATCACGCATGGCCACGAAGACCATATCGGCGGCGTAGCCTATCTATTAAAGAAAATTAATATCCCGGTATACGGCGGCAAGCTCGCTTTAGGGCTCCTGCGCAAAAAACTGGAAGAGCACGGCCTTCTTCGCCAGACAAAAATGATTGAAATTGAAGAAGATGACGTTATTAAATTCCGTAAGACTTCTGTCAGTTTTTTCCGCGTCACCCACAGTATTCCGGATTCTTTCGGTATCGTTGTGAAAACGCCACCGGGCAACATCGTCCACACAGGAGATTTCAAGTTCGACTTTACTCCTGTCGGCGAACCGGCTAACCTTTTGAAAATGGCACAAATCGGCAGTGAAGGTGTTCTTTGCTTATTATCCGACAGCACAAATGCTGAACTTCCGGATTTCACTATGTCTGAACGCAAAGTCGGCGAAACAATCAAAGATATTATGCGCAAAGTTGAAGGTCGTCTAATTTTTGCAACTTTTGCCTCCAATATCTACCGACTTCAACAGGTTACTGATGAAGCTGTTGCACAAGGCCGGAAAATTGCTGTTTTCGGACGCAGCATGGAAAATGCCATGACAATCGGCCGTGAACTTGGCTATATCAATGCACCGGAAGATGCTTTTATCGATACCCAGACTTTAAACCGCCTGCCTGCAAATGAAGCGCTTATTCTCTGCACAGGCTCACAAGGCGAACCAATGGCTGCACTTTCACGCATTGCCAGCGGCACACACCGCCAAATCCATATTCAGCCAAATGATACAGTCGTCTTTTCTTCTTCTCCAATTCCGGGGAATACGAGCAGCGTCAACCGAACAATCAACCTGTTGTTCCGTGCTGGCGCCAATGTAATCCATGGTTCATTGAATAGCGTCCATACATCCGGACACGGTTCACAACCAGAGAATATGTTGATGCTGCGATTGATCAAACCGAAATACTTCATGCCGATCCACGGTGAATACCGTATGCAGAAGCAGCACGCACAATTGGCTATTGATTGTGACGTTCCAGCTGAAAATACATTCATCATGGAAAATGGTGATGTCCTGGCTCTTGGAGCTGATGAAGCTTCGGTTGCGGGACGCATCCCTTCCGGAGACGTTTATATCGACGGCAGCGGCATTGGCGACATCGGCAATATCGTTCTTCGCGACCGCCGTGTACTTTCCGAAGAGGGATTGGTCATTGTAGTAGTCAGCGTTGACATGAAAAATAATAAAATGGTATCTGGCCCGGACATCATCTCCCGCGGTTTTGTCTACATGAGAGAATCCGGAACGATGATTTATGAAGCCCAGCAAATGCTGAACCGCCATTTGAAAAAGAAAATCCACGGCAAAGATACAGATTGGCCTGAACTGAAGAATGACATTTCAGATGTTCTTGGACCATACCTGTACGAAAAAACAAAACGCCGTCCGATGATTCTTCCGGTGATAATGGAAGTCTAAGAAGACATTAAAAAGGAGGTCCCGATATGGGACCTCCTTTTTATACTGGCAAAAAAACTTCAACTTCTGTAATCATTTCTTTCTAGAAGGATGCTTTCCGCGGGGAGCGGGTCTGAGCCTCCTCGATCGCTTCGAAAACCGATGCTCCTGCAGCGCAGCGATACAGGAGCACATCTTTGCCCTTCGCCGCCTGCTGCTACATTTTATATCTGTAGAAACATATGAATATTTTTCTCGAAAAACCAAACTAGTTAGCTTTCTTCTTTATAGAAAGCGATTCTGAGATATGGAGCAAAACAGTGAGACTCCCAAGGGAGCAGAAATGGAGTTGGCTTTCCAACTCCGTTTCGAGCGAAGTGCTGAGATCCACTCGGGCGAAGGGGACCAAGACCGAGTTAGCTCAGCGCGAGCCAAGCGTGGCCGAAGACCTTCCGGCCGGCGCTTTGCGACGAAGCTAGCGCAGCGATGCAGGAGCACGGGTTTCAGGAAAGCGAAGCTGTTTTGCGTAATATCGATTACATATCTTTATTTCTTTCTAAACAAAATTGAAAAGGAGGTCCCAATACAGGACCTCCTTTTTTCTCGTTCATATGAAAATACTAATTCAACATCTTCTTCTCAAAACGGTTGATATCTGCATCTGACCCAATGATGATCAGAATATCCTGCAATTGGATCTCCATATCCGCTTGAGGTGAGACAATGATATCCTTGCCCCGTTTGATGGCCACGATGTTAATACCGTAATTTGCACGGATATCCAGTCCGATCAGTGTAAAGCCGGCCAATCTTTCATTGGCCTTTACTTCCATGATCGAATGCTCATCTGACAGTTCAAGATAGTCCAGAACGTTATTTGAAAGCATATTATGCGCAATACGGATTCCCATGTCCCGCTCCGGATGCACTACTTTATCGGCGCCTATCTTATCAAGCACTTTCGCGTGATAATCGTTCTGTGCTTTTACGGTTATTTTTTTGACGCCAATTTCCTTCAGCATCAGAGTTGTTAAAATACTGGCCTGAATATTCTCGCCAATGGCGACGATAACGTGTTCAAAATTACGGATACCAAGTGACTTCAGAACAGACTCATCGGTCGTATCAGCAACTACCGCCTGTGTCGCGATGCTCGCAAATTCATCCACTCTCTCCGTATCTTTATCGATTGCCATAACGTCAGCATCCTGTTCGATTAATTCCCGGACGATGCTGCCTCCGAATCTTCCCAGCCCGATCACTACAAATTCCTTTTTCATATCCATCCTCCAAATAGTTGCCGTAGCTATAGTTTACCATACAATTTCCGCTTCGCTAAACCACAAAAAAACCCCGCTTAACGGCGGGGGTCCAACGGTCTTGTCGGGCGGTTTTCACAGTATTCACAGTCAATATCACTGCAGGCTTCTTCTCGCCATTCATTGCAGCTTGCACAATAGCTTGCATCAAATTCGTCATCGAATGTCAAAGGCGACAAGCAGTGGTGGCAGTATGTATGTACTTCCATCCAATTGATGACTTTCTTGTTGGCTACGAGGTAAAGTCCTTGCTGGTCTTGTTTATAATTCATAATTGATGATTTTTGCACTGCCCGATGTTTCGGATCCAGGAAAAAATTCATTTTGTCATTCATTTTGGTCACTCCTAAATTAGTGGACAGGCTATTTTCTGCGAACGAGATAGTCCTATTTATAACTGATGTTTACATTATAATAAAATAATCTTTTTGCACTTTCTTTATAATAGTAAATTCACATGGAACATTGCAATAGATTCGAACCAATTAATTTAATTTATTTTCGCATTAATTTTCCATAAAGTGTTTGCATTG
This sequence comes from Planomicrobium sp. Y74, assembly GCF_003668635.1. GTDB lineage: Bacteria > Bacillota > Bacilli > Bacillales_A > Planococcaceae > Planococcus. The sequence goes on from NZ_RCWH01000001.1 coordinate 486,933, forward strand.
CTTTCAATCATGATAGTAAACTGTAAGTATATTATTAATAAACTTTAGTAACTAGAAGTTTGCTATTAATAAACATACATAACTGCCCAAATAAGGGAGGAACCCGAATGAATATTGGTTCAAAAATCAAAAGTCTGCGTTTGAAAAACGGATTGACCCAGGAAGAATTAGGCGAGCGAACGGATTTGAGCAAAGGGTTTATTTCCCAGCTGGAACGGGATATGAACTCCCCTTCCATCGAAACATTTTTCACCTTGTTGGAGGTATTGGGTACAACACCGAAGGAGTTTTTTGAAGATGCTGCCTCTCCGCAGGTGATCTATTCTTCCAAGGACCATCGTGTCCATAAAGATGAGGAATCCGGTTATGAAGTCGACTGGCTTATCCCTACTTCCTATAAGAAGGAAATGGAACCGATTTATCTGACCTTGTTCGAGGAAGGCCAATATAAAAAGTTCGAACCATCCCAAGCGGAAACCTTCATCTATGTTCTTGAAGGCAAAGTACGGCTTGTTCTTGGCGATGAGGAATATATAGCCGTTGCTGGTGATTCCATCTATTACGAAGCTTCACAGCACCATCAATTATCGAATGCAGGGAAAGGCAAATGTGAAATGATCATCAGCGCCACCCACTCATATATTTAATCAGGAGGTAATAAAATGTCCGGAAGTTCAATAATACGATTTGATAACGTTACACAAACATATGAAGGTGCAGGAAATGTATTGAATAATGTCAGCTTTGAGTTGCAGCGAGGAAAATTCTATACACTTCTCGGCCCTTCAGGATGCGGCAAGACGACCATCTTGCGGTTAATCGCCGGTTTTATAAAGCCCACAAAAGGCGATATCTATATTGAAGGCGAAATTGTCAACGACTTCCCTGCCAATGAACGCCAGGTAAATACAGTGTTTCAGGATTATGCACTATTCCCGCATCTTAATGTTTTTGAGAATGTTGCATTCGGCCTCCGCGTCAAAAAACTGAAAAAAGCAGAAATCGATCAACGGGTACATGAAGCACTTGAATTCGTAAATCTGCATGGTTACGAGAAACGGAACATCGATGAAATGTCAGGCGGCCAACGCCAGCGCGTGGCCATTGCCCGTGCCATCGTCAATGACCCGGAAGTCATTCTGCTGGATGAGCCGCTTTCTGCGCTGGATCTGAAATTGCGGACAGAAATGCAATACGAACTTCGCGAACTTCAGCAGCGCCTGGGTAAAACTTTTGTGTTTGTCACCCACGACCAGGAAGAAGCACTTGCCATGTCTGATGAGATCTTTGTCATGAATGCCGGCGAAATCCAACAGAGCGGTACACCCATGGACATTTATGATGAACCCATCAACCGATTTGTTGCGGATTTTATCGGGGAATCGAATATTGTAGATGCGGTAATGATCGATGATTATCGTGTCCGTTTTGCCAACCAGGAATTTGAATGCGTTGATCAGGGCTTAAATAAAAATGAAAAAGTGGAAATTGTCATTCGTCCCGAAGATTTGCATATCACGCGCCTTCATAGAGGAAAAATTACTGTGACTGTGGACAGCCAATTATTCCGCGGTGTCCATTACGAAATCGCCACAATTGATGAAGTGGGCAATGAATGGCTTGTGCACTCCACAAAAAAAGTGGATGTTGGATCTAAAATCGGTTTGGATTTTGAGCCGGAAGCCATCCATGTCATGAGGTTGAATGAATCTGAAGAGGCTTTTGATGCCAGACTTGAAGCTTATGGAGCAGCAGGCTATGAAAAGTAATCGGACCAATCCTTTTTACCTTATTCCTTATTACTTATGGATTGTGCTGTTTGTCATCGCCCCTATCGCTCTGGTCCTTTATTTTTCATTTTTCGATATAGCCGGCAATCTGACACTCGATAATTACCGGAACTTCTTCTCATCCGTATACCTGCGGCTGACTTTGAGTTCTTTCTGGTATGCTTTCCTGATTACTTTAATCTCCCTTTTGGTGGCATACCCGACGGCCTATTGGCTGACCAAGACGAAACATAAACACCTATGGCTGTTAATGATCATCATCCCTTCGTGGATCAATCTTCTATTGAAGGCTTACGCTTTCATCGGAATTTTTGGCTTGTACGGCCCTGCCAATAATCTATTGGCTGCAATCGGCTCTGAACGGCTGCAGATACTGTTTACAGATTTCAGTTTCATCTTTGTATCGGTTTATATTTTCATACCGTTCATGGTGCTGCCGATATTCAATTCACTGGATCGCATCAATCCGGCGTTGATCGATGCTTCGCGCGACCTTGGCGCCTCGTCCTGGACGACTTTCACCCGTGTCATCTTTCCATTGGCCATCAATGGGGTTAAGGCCGGTATCCAGGTCGTGTTCATCCCTGCCCTGTCGCTGTTCGTTATCACCCGGCTTATCGCGGGCAATAAAGTCATAACACTCGGTACAGCGATTGAACAGCAATTCCTTGTGACCCAAAACTGGGGAATGGGCTCGACTATAGCAGTTTTCCTGATTCTGTTCATGATTATCGTCATGATGGTCACCGGTGAAAAAGGAGGTACGATCAATGGAAAAATTAAGTAAGACAGCACGAATCTATTTAGCCATTGTTTTTGTCATCCTTTACGCACCTATTTTCTATCTGATTTTCTATTCATTCAACAGCGGCGGCACGATGTCCAGTTTCGAAGGTTTCACGCTTGAACATTACGCAGCCGTATTCAACGACACACGGCTTATCATCATCGTGCTGAACACTGTCATAATCGCATTGCTTTCTGCACTGATTTCTACTGCGATTGGCGTCCTGGGTGCAATCGGCATCGTCTTTATCCGCAACCGCAAAATGCGCAATGCCGTATTATCATTGAATACGATTCTGATTGTCAGTCCTGACGTCATCATTGGTGCTTCGTTTCTGATTCTGTTCACAATGATTGGCATCAAGCTCGGTTTTGCATCTGTACTGATTTCCCATATCGCCTTCAGTATTCCGATTGTCGTAATCATGGTGCTGCCGAAGCTGATGGAAATGAGCGACTCGCTGATTGATGCCGCCACTGATCTCGGCGCTTCGAAAAGGGATATTTTGACGCGTGTTATTCTGCCGTATATCAAACCCGGCATTTTTGCAGGTTTCTTTTTGGCGCTGACCTATTCATTGGATGACTTTGCCGTCACTTTCTTTGTAACCGGCAACGGATTTGCCACGTTATCCGTTGAAATCTATTCGATGGCCCGGGCCGGCATCACACTGACCATCAATGCGCTTTCCGCTTTGATCTTCCTTGTAACCCTTGGCCTTGTACTCGGCTATTACTTCTTTAATAATCGGACCCGGCTGACCATCCGACCACCAGGAGGGGGCAACTGACCATGAAAGATCTCATACGCGCAAGTCTGGCGATTATTGTCATTTCGGGTGTTTTGATGTACGCTGTTTCATTGCTTGAAGATACCTCTTCTGCTGGAGGAGGCGGTACCATCAACGTGTATAACTGGGGAGAATACATTGACCCTGAACTCGTAAGCCAATTTGAAGAAGAAACCGGCATCACGGTCATTTACGAAACATTCGACTCAAATGAAGCGATGATGACCAAGATTGAACAAGGCGGCACCACTTATGACGTTGCCATGCCTTCTGAATACGCAATCGAAAAGATGAAAGAATCAGATCTGCTCCACCCGATTGATCTGAATAAAGTCACCAATCTTGAAAATATCGATCCATATTTTCTGAATCTGCCATTCGATCCAGGCAATGAATATTCCATCCCTTACTTCTGGGGAACAGTAGGCATCGCCTTCAACCCTTCCCTGCTCGAAGGACAGACATTCGAGACTTGGGATGACCTCTGGGATCCAACGCTCGAACAGGAAGTCATTCTGGTGGATTCTGCACGAGAAGTAATCGGCATGGGACTGAACAGCCTCGGCTATTCACTGAACTCTACTGACATGGGTGAATTGCGTGAAGCAACTGATAAACTGAAAACGCTGGGTCCGAATGTAAAAGCGATTATCGGCGATGAAATTGTCGAGATGATGCGGCGCGAAGAAGCTGCTGTTGCGCTCACTTGGTCCGGGCAAGCTGCGGATATGATGTGGATCAATGAAAACATCGATTACTCCGTACCCGAAGAAGGTTCTAATTTATGGTTTGATAATATGATCATCCCAAAAACTGCCGACAATGTGGACGGTGCACATGAATTCATCAACTTCATGCTGGACGCAGAAGTGGCGGCGCAAAACGCCGATTACGTAGGCTATTCCACTCCGAACCAGGCAGCTCTGGAATTAATGGACCCAGAAGTAACAGGTGATGAACGCTTCTACCCAACAGAAGAAATGCGTGAGCGGCTGGAAGTCTACGAAAATCTCGGACTTGAAATGCTTGGCGTTTATAATGAATTGTTTTTGGAATTTAAAATGGATATGGAAAAATAACAGGAAATGAGCCGGGCGAAGGTATTTTGCCCGGCTCATTTTTTTATCTCATTTAAAATTTCTTCACCCTTTAGATACCTTCTAACCTCTTGCTCCTGTTTCTGTCCCTGCATCGCTTCGCTAGCTTCGTCGCAAATGATACCGGCAAAAAGTGTTTTTGCCGGTATCATTCCCTGTTATTTTTTATTGAAATGGGGTATAGTAACAAAGTTAATGCAGCGAAATTTAGTCACACGAAGTAATAGATGAAAGAAGGACGCCCTATGGCAGTAAGATCAAATAAATTCGCATTATATATCCTCATGTTCAATATGTTCATCGCCATGAGTGGAATCGGACTCATTATTCCAATCATGCCGGCTTATCTGGATACGTTCGGAGTGGCAGGACAGGTGCTCGGAACATTGATTGCCACTTTCGCCTTTGCTCAATTCTTATTCTCCCCGCTTTCCGGTCAATTATCCGATAAATACGGAAGAAAAAAATTGATCATTTTTGGCCTCGTTGTTTTTGGTATGTCCCAGCTTGTTTTCGGTTTGGCTACCGAGCTTTGGGTTTTGTACCTGGCCAGATTCTTCAGTGGCCTTGGGGCTGCATTCCTGATTCCGCCGATGATGGCATTTGTTGCCGATATTACGACTTATGAAGAACGGGGCAAAGGGATGGGACTGCTTGGTGCTTCCATGTCACTCGGATTCATGATCGGACCCGGTTTTGGTGGATTCCTTGCAGAAGTCAGCCTGGAATTCCCATTTTATATTGCAGCGCTGGTTGCTACTTTAGCCGCTATCATGTCTTATATCGCTCTGCCGGATGTCGCTCCAACCATCCAACAGGCAGAGAATAAAAAAGAGAATCTCTGGCAGCAGATGAGACGCTCTGTTTATATGCCATATTTCGTCATGCTGATTGTCATGTTCATCTTTGCTTTCGGTTTATCGAATTTCCAGTCGACCATTGCTTTATATGTCGATAAAGAGCATGGCTTTACGCCAAAGGAAATTTCGATTCTCATCACGGTCGGTGGTTTTGTTGGCGTGATAATCCAGACTTTCGTCATTGACCGCCTGTTCAAGCGCTATGGTGAAATGAAAGTGATTCTGGTGAACCTTATCGTATCGGCAGCAGCCATGATCGGTATCCTGTTCGTCGATACTTTCTGGACCATTTTGCTTGTTTCAGCCGTCTTCTTTACCGCAGCGTCTCTGCTCCGTCCGGCGATCAATACGCTTATTTCCAAACTGGCTGGTGATGAGCAGGGTTATGCCGCTGGTATGAACAATGCTTATATGAGCCTTGGCAATATGATTGGCCCTGCATTAGCCGGTATCCTTTTCGACGTCAATATGATATTCCCTTATATTGTGGGTACTGCCATCCTGCTGATCTGTTTCTTCATCGCTTCCAGCTGGTCTGCCAGAAAGCAGCAGCTGCTGCAGGAAACACGTTCAGTTGCGCCAGCAGGGAAAGGGTAAAATCCAAAATTCTAATATGAAACTGATAAAACCCTGTCCACAAATTGCGGACGGGGTTTTATTTTTTATTCCGTTGTTTCGCCTTCAGTAATTGTTCAATGCCTTCATTGTTATCAGTTTGTGGTTGTGCCGCAGTTCTTTTCGGCATTGCAGGCAGTCTCAATCCAAATCGGCGAATTGTGATATCTGCAAAAAACAGAAGCATTGCCAGCAGTATAAGCGGTATTGTAATGGTTTGTGTGGAAGAGCTGCTATAGGGTATATCCCTGAAAGCATCTTCCAAGTTGTCCAGCACCTGGCCCCCGCTTCTTTCGGCAATTGTAGTCAAAAGCTCCATATCCGCAGGTTCGCTCCGGTATTCCTCACCATATGGAATCGTAAGTCCTGTTCTGTACGCTGCACCGGATTCGTTCGAAACACTGAAAAATACCAGCCCGGGCTCTTCCTCCATGTGGACGTCAATCACTCCGGGTGCAACCGGCTCTGTCTGGACGGGGATCTCTTCTCCCGCTTCATTAATTACCGTGACATTCAGAATTGCAGAGGACTGTGACGGATCTTCGATTGTATATAACCCCTGTTGCTTTCTGCTTACTGAAAAAGGGGCTTCTGTGAAAGATGGCAAAATCTGAGAAACGCTGCGGTTCCAAAATGCCGGCCAATTGCTCCAGCTTTGAAAATCACCGCTCCACGCTCCGCTGCCTGAAGTAAAGGCAACCGTTTTCCCCAGCCCGTAATTCCACTCTGCGAGTACCGGATCTTCCTGTTCGCTTTCTGCCACAACCCTTGCTGTATCTTTTGCGGTAGTCGCTATATAGCTGTTCAATTGTGGAACTCCATCCCCGAACAGCGGACTCCATGCACTGTCGTAAATAATCGGATAAAAAGGTTCATCCACAATATAAGTGCGTGACATCATAACGGTTTCACGTGACAGGATCGCGGGAATCGTCGTTGCGTCCGTTACGTCGTAAAAACGCCCGCTGCCAGTCTCTGCAAGAGATTCGAGCAATGCCCTGTCTGCATCCTGCCCAACTGCAACAGTGGATAGCGTGATATTATTTTCTACTCCTCCATCTATGAGGCTCGCATAATCATTTTGTGTTGCCGACTGGCCGTCAGTCAGCAGAATGATATGTTTGCGTTGAAGATCCAGCTCCTCCAATTGGCCATAAGCTTCCGCCAATGAAGAATAGATTTCCGTGCCGCCTCCAGGGCTCACCGTAAGGATATCGTCGATTGCCTGCTGACGGTCCTCCAGCTTCTCTGTCGGCACAATCTGCCACGGCTTATCATCAAAGGCGATGACGCCGACAACATCATCTTCCCTCAACAATTCAACTGACCGTGCAGCGGCTTCCTTGGCCAGCTCCATCTTTTGCCCCGCCATACTGCCCGAGCGGTCCATCACAATCACGAGCCCCAGTGAAGGCAGCTCATGTTTGCCTTTGACTTCCATTTCCACCGGCAAAAGATTTTCTATCGGCGTTTTGAAATAACCGCCAAGCCCGAAACTTTGGTCTCCCCCGACCATCATGAAACCCATTCCGAATTCTTTGACTGCCTGTTCGATGACAGCCATGGTTTGTTCACCGACTTGGGTGCCCGGGACATTATCGAAAATGATGCCATCATAAGCCAGAATTGAAGATAAATTTTGCGGCACACCAGAGGGTGAAATTTCCTCCAGGTTCAGATTTTCATTATCCAATAAACCCGTAATCGGGCTTGCGCCTTCGCTGCTGACAATCAATAACTCCGGGGGCCCTTCAACTTCAGTCAGACTCGTCAATTGATTGTTCTGCAGAAATTCGTCCCCTTCTATCTCAATGGAAGCTTCAAATTTCAGCAAACCTTCACTCTGTGCTTCATAGCTGTAGGACAGGATGTTCCTGCCTTCTTCCAGATTCACTGGAATCCGTTCAATCTCAGCATCGTTGGCAGACAGGATAAGCTCTCCTTCACTTTGCAGGTCTGCTTCGATGATCATCGAAAAATTCAGCTCTTCCCCAGAAAATGCCTGTGCCGGTGTTTGAAATTCTGTTAATGCTGTTTCATTGCCGGAAGGAGCTTCAATCGGAAAAACATCGATTGTCACTCTTTCAACATCGATACGGGCGAGACTTTCCAAGGCGGAGGCTGTGGTTTCGTTACCGTCGCTCAGCAGAATAACTCGTGTAGCAAGTTCCTGCTCACCACTGTTGGCTGCCAATTCAAGCGCTTGTGCTATGTCGGTATGATCTTGCTCACTCACTGGCCTGTCGCCTGGCAATTCCGCCGTGTCGGATGACAAGGGCAGCAGGGACTGAAAATCCTCTGCAAATGTATATACTCCCACCCTTTGATGATTTTCTTTTTCAGCCAATACCTGATTCAGCTGTTCCGCTATGCCATTTCCCGCTTGTGCCATCGACGCCGAACGGTCCCATAGGAAGACGATTTGTTCTTCTTCAATCGGCTGATGAATGGCCGGCGAAGCAAGGGCGACGATTAAAAAGAAGATACTCAGCAGTCTGAGCACGAACGAAGTGCGAAAAAGGGATGAAGCTTTGTTATATTGTTTCCACCCTGTCATGAACAAATAGATCGCTGCAGGAATGACCAGCAACAGCCATAGGGGTTCATCGATACGAAGTTCCACGCCGGTACACCTCCCATTCAGCCAGCATCAGCAGTAAAATCAACAGCAGAAGCAGAGGGATGACAGAACGCTGTGTTGTGGCTTCTGTTTCTGCCGCATTTCCTGCTGTGAAACTTTGTCCAGCAGTTAATATCTTTTCTTCAGTGTTCAATTGAACTATGAAATTTTTCGTTTCACCATCACTCACCGCACGGTAGATCCCCGGTTCTGCGGGCGCCCGAAAACTGCTTTGTCCTTCAATATATGAAAACTGATATTCTTCTTCCTTGAAGATTTCCCATTCACCAGCTGCAGAGGTCAAAGTGACGGCCCGCTGTTCATTCGGCGAAAAAGTTCCAAGGTAATTTTCGCTTCCCGATAATTCATTGATAGCGCTCCAAAGAAATAAAGGAAAGGACGGATTCAATGGCCAGTCGGTGGCCTGTATATCGGCCAGTACAATAATATCCCCTTCAGGCGATAATTGAATGAGCGGTTCGCCGCCGATAGCCGCAAGTGTTTCATAACCTTCAAAACCGGGATAGATTTCAGCGATATAAACATCCTCCATAGGAGCAAAAGCAAACAAGGGGTGATCAGCAGTGTCAATTTGTCCTGTTGCTTCAAAAGAAGATTCATCATTCCGGCCAATCAGAAGGATTGGCGCCTCTCCGCCAAGCAGACTGCTTTGGTTGGTGATAAGCGGTAACCCTGCAAAATTTCCGAGCTGGTCCGGTGATGCGGCATTCACCCGGATTCCAAGTGATTCCACGCCTCTTGACACCAAGCCGTGCAATGTATTATCAATAATGACGGTGCCAGTGGGGCGATTGATATAGGCGAATGCCCGATTATCCAATATGTAATCATCATTGACGTTCAGATTTGCCTGCCATAATTCAGCGTTCGGCAAATTTTCAAAAGGTACCAGCTTCTCCTCTCCGGATGCCAGCTCAATTTCTGCGCGTGCTTCATAATCTCCACCAGTTAGTTCAAGGGTTCCTGCCATAGCCTCTTCACTGTCATTGACAACCTTTACGATTGCACGGTCTTCCCCATCCCCTTCTGCCACACCGAATTGGCGAATCGAAACATTGGCTGGCTTTTCTGTATTCGCATGGATTTCATATGCTGTCCCGGTTTTATTGGCCAGAATGGTGCGGTCAAGAGAATCCGTGAAAATGTGAATAACGGTAGAGTCATTGTCAGTCAAGGTTTCAGCGAAGAGAATCGTTTTTTCCAGTTGGGACGATTCATAACTTACAGCAATCTCATCAATTTCCTGCTGCAACTTACGCCCCGACTCTTCTTTCCTGACAAGAATTTCAGGCGTACTGCCGGCGTTAATGATTGTCACCGGTTTTCCTTCCGCTTGGGCGGCCAACTCTTTCATCCGCTCTTTTTGCTGTTCCAGCTGGCTTGGAGAACCTGCCAGCATCGAAGCAGAGGTATCGATGACGAAGATGAATTCACCTCCATCGAGACTGTCTGACTTGAGATACGGATTAAGAAGTGCCAGCACAAGCAGTAAAAGTGCCGCCAGCTGCAGATAAAAAAGTGCGTGGTGCTGCAATTTTTTCAGGTAGGGCGATGCTTGCATCTCTTTCATCACTTGCTGCCAATATAATATAGAGGAAACTTGCTGATCCTTATATTTTTTGCGATACAGATAATAAATGATGAGAGCAATGGGCATAACAATTGTCCAGATCAGCCCCCAATTCGAAATCCCCATTCCCTTTCACCTCACCTGATCCATTTTTGTTTAAGCAATTGGTGCAAAAATACGTGCTGGATACCATCTTCCACATGGACCGGCATATACTGGACGCCGTATCTGCGGCATAAAGCCTGCAGGCCATCAATGTGTTCAAGCCGCTTCCGGTTATAATTCTCAGCAGTTTGCGAAGACATCGTAACATTGAAGGCATCTGAACTTTCATCATCGATCAAACGCAGATCTCCCGCGAACAGTGGCTGTCGCTCCTGTTGATCGGATACATGCATAAAACGGACATCTTTTGAATATTTAACTGCTCTGCTGAAAAACCGTTGCCACTCATCCAGTGTTTCCAAAGCATCCGACAAGACGAACAAAACAGTTGATCCTTGCGCCGGCTGAAAGTCCGCAACTTCCGCAAATCTTTTTTCATCAGCTTCCGGAAGGGACATGATGAAGTGGTTGAATAATTTCTGGGCCGACTTCCCTTTTCTTTTCAGCGGCGGATTTGTGCCTTGTCCAATCGAAAGAGTCAATTTATCATCATTCAATAACACAATGGATCCCAGTGAAAAAGCCAGCTGTTTTGTAAATAGCCATTTGCCTTTCATCGACTTTGAACCATCGACCATGATGTGGACACGCATTTCCTGTTCGTCCAGAAACCTTTTGATATAAACTCTTTCCGTTCTGGCAAAGACATTCCAATCAATATGGCGGACGTCATCGCCTGGATGGTATTCCCGGAAATCGGAAAAATCCATTGACGAACCAAAACGCCGTGAGCGGCTGGATCCTTTGTGATGCCCTCTGATTTTCGATTTGGTGCCAATCGAGTAACGTCCAAGGCCGGAAACCCAGTGTTCAGGCAATTGAAGGAAATTCATCTGCTTCTCCCTCGCCCGGCAGCTTCCAGCACCTGGTCGATCAATAAATCGATATCCGCCCCGTCGGCCTCACCTTCATAATTCAGCAGCAGCCGATGACGCAACACCGGTTTTGCGACATATTTCAAATCACCGATTGAAACGTGATACCGCCCTTCAGTCAATGCACGCGCTTTTGCAGTCCTGATTAAACTTTGCAGGCCGCGTGGTCCGCTGCCATATTGCACAAATCGGATAATGTCTTCTATTTCTGTCTGCAAAGGATCAGTGCTTTGGATAATATCGACAGCAACCAGCAGAATGTCATCAGCTATCAGCACTTCTTTGGCAAGCTGCTGAGCTGCCAGCAGATCACTTGTGTCCATTTTTTTCACTAACAATATTTCCTCGGTGCCCGTTGTCCGCCGCACAATTTCAGCCAGTTCGTCCCGGGATGGCGAAGGAATTTTTATTTTGCATAAAAAACGGTCCATCTGAGCTTCGGGCAGCGGATAAGTTCCTTCCATCTCAATCGGGTTCTGGGTTGCCAGAACGAAAAACGGCCGGGCCATGTTTTTGGTGTCGCCAAGTACGGTGACGGTTTTTTCCCCCATGGCTTCCAATAAGGCACTTTGCGTTTTCGGTGTAGCCCGGTTAATTTCGTCAGCCAGTACCATCTGGCTGAAAATCGGCCCTTCGCGAAAAGTGAATTGTTGTTTGCCCGCAGCGTCTCTTTCAATTAAACTGGTACCGGTAATATCAGATGGCATCAAATCAGGAGTGAATTGGATTCTAGAAAACGACAGATCCAGCACTTCCGCTATTGTGCGGATCAGCATCGTTTTACCGAGGCCAGGCAAGCCTTCAAGCAATGCGTGGCCATCGGAAAGGATGGAATAAAGCGAAAACTCGACAGCTTCTTCCTGGCCCACGATAAAGCGGCCGATTTCTTCTTTGACCTGCTGAAGTTTTAAACTCATTTCCGTAAATTGTTCCGCTGTCACTGTCATCATAATCCCTGCTTTCAATTATTGGCTGTCAATTGATGAAAAATATTGTTCCACTATATTTTGAAGGTCAGGCGGCAATTTCATGCGATTGGCGCTGGAGAAATAGGAATCGCTGTAAGACCCCACCACTTCACGATAAGGGCGGATGGTCCCGCGCTCTGCGTCAACAGCTCCTTCTTCAAAGGACCCAGCTTCTCCTTCTGATAATTCCCCGTCATCGACGGTTGTTTCACCGCTGCCGCCGATTCTTGAAGGTATACTCAGCATTTCCCTGCTGCCTTGGCCTGTACCCGCTCCTTGGCTGGGAGTCGCGCCGGTGCCTTCACCGCCGCTCTGTCCTCCGCCAGTACCTTCATCACCGCCTGCTGCAGATTCTTCTGAGCCTTCACTTTCTTGTGCCGCTCCATCGCCCTCGGTTCCATTCCCGCTGCCAGCTTGCCCCGCAGTTTCTCCTTCACTTGAAGCTCCCGTATTTTCACCGTTGTCTCCGCCAGCTTGTTCGCCATCCGTTTTGTCATTGGACGCTAACCCTTCGCTTCCGGATTCACCACTCGTGCCATCTTCTGATCCAGCGCTTTCTTCCGGTTCTGAACGGTCATTCGCCGCAATTGACTGCTGCAGATCAAATGACACCGGTTTTCCCATTTCACTGAGAGCAGTTTGCGTATTCCCTGCTTGCTGGGCCAATTGTTGAGATGCTTCTCCCAGGTCTTCCGCTTCTTCGCTTGCCTGCTCAGTGCCTTCCCGTTCTTTCTCCCGCTGTTTCAAAGCCAGTTCTTTCTGCTTTTTCACCAATTCGCGCAGAGCCTGTTCAGGTGTATCGCTGTCATTTAACTTTTCCTCAAGGCTTTCGAGTTCTTTTTTTACGTCAGGTAAATCTGCCAGTTCTTTTTGCTTTTCCACCTTTTCAATCATCTCTTCCACTAACTCCTGCTCCTGCTCATGATCTTTCGCTTCGAGCTGGGCTGAAGCTGGAAATAATCCTGAAAGTGCGAGTAAAATCATTAGGCCAACAGCTGTAAGGAGCCATTTTGGTGAAAACCATTCATTTTTCTCTTTTTTGAATAATTGATAACTGAGATGGATATCCTTTTCGGTCCGGTTTGCCAAATCATCCGCCAACCGGTTGCCAACCGGTATTTGGCTCAAAGTAAGCAATTGGTTATGCGGAGTAAATTGGTCCAACTCACTGATTGCCTGCTGACGGCGTGGTATTTTCGGAATAGTCAGCAGCACCGCGATAAGTATGGTAAGAGCTGATGCTATAAACGAATAAAATGCATAATAAGGAATTACGGACAGCCGGGCAATCACTGTAATCAACAATGCCGCAGCCAGACCCAAACACAATGCGATTTGAAGAATTCTTACTATATATTGCAGCTTCAGGCGCCGATTGGCCTTTTTGATAAACAATATGATTTTTTGGCTGTCCATAACGCATCCTCCTTATTTGTATTTATTCATATTCACCCGTAATTTACTTACCGAAAGCCATATCGACCCTACAAAGATAAATGCATAGAAAATCGTATAACTCACCCATAACGGCAGCGGTATGCCAGTCATTTGACCGATTTCGTCATTGAATCCTGGTTCAAGCAAAGTCAGCAAAACCACTGCAGGATTGATGCTTGCCCAAAAGTAACTGAGCGGAGAAACCCCGGTCCCCATGGCAGCTGACGATAGGGAAACAGACAGAATCAGAAAAAATCCCGTGACCGCTGTCAGGAAAATCATCGTACCATAGGTAACAATCATGGATACGATTGTTCGGCGGGTCAACGTTGAATACATAACTCCTAAACCGCCGATGACCAGTAATGTTAAGAAATAGAACAGAAAAATGATTGCAATCTGGCCCGGGGATACGCCTCCATATAAAAATACCATACTGTAGATCGGCAACCCCGAGACAAGCAGCAGCAACAAGAATGCGATGGAAGACAGCAATTTGCCGAATATAATCTGGAAACTGCTTTGTGCAGTTGTCAGCAGGATATTCAAGGTTTGTTTTTCGCGTTCACTGCTGACGCTTCCAGCGGTGAGTCCTGGCGTAATGAAAAGGATTAAACCCAATTGGATATAACTCAGCATACTGAACAGCATAAAACTTTCTTCCGGCCGGAAAAATCCACTGCCGGATATTGAACTTGTCAGGTTAATAAAACCGAAGACGAAGATTCCCATGATCAACAGATAGAAGAAAAGCCCTGTAAAACTCTTCATATTCCGAAAACGCAATTTTATTTCCTTTACCAGGACGGGATTAGCGAGGAGCTCCTTCATAACGTGCCAGCTCCTTTCGTAATTTCCATAAAGATATCTTCAAGGTCCGTTTCTTCTTCAGAAAATGCCAATACCGGCAATCCAGCGGTAATCGCTTTTCTCAGCAAATCCAATTGATCCTCTTCTGTGCCTTTGTAGAGGAATTGAAGAATACCGCGTTCATGAATTTCAGTAATTTGGGAAACCAGTGGATCATTTTCGAAAAACCGGATCGCTTCCGTAAAACCTCCTGTCAATTTGACGCTTATGACTTTTTCGCTTTGCAATTTTTCCTGAATGCTCTGAACCGATCCATGAGCAATCAATTCACCCGAGTCGATGACGCCCAGTGTGTCACACATTTCAGCCAGCTCCGGCAGGATATGGGAAGAAATCAAAATCGTTTTCCCCATCGCTTTCAACTCTCTCAAGATTTCCCTCATTTCAACTCTTGCACGAGGATCCAGTCCTGATGCCGGTTCATCGAGTATCAAAACTTTCGGATCATGGATTAAAGCCCTGGCAAGACAAAGCCTCTGTTTCATCCCTCTGGACAGCAAATCGACATAATCATGCCGTTTGGCGGAAAGATTAACCAATTCAAGTAATTTTGGGATTAATACAACTCTTTGCTGGGCATCCAAACCATAGCTCGCCCCGTAAAAATCAAGATATTCATCTGTTTTTAATTGGTCATAAACGCCAAAGAAGTCGGGCATATAACCAATTTGCTTCCGTATTTCATGAGGATTTTGTGAAATGCTGATGCCATTTATCCAGGCTTCTCCGGAAGTCGGCTGGAGGAGTGTCGCCAATATTGAAAAGGTTGTGGATTTGCCTGCTCCGTTGGCACCGACAAAACCGAAGACCGTTCCTTCTTCTATTGTCAGGTTCAAATCTTTCAACGCATAAAAGGATCCGTATTTTTTCGTCAATCCCTTAATTTCGATCATTGGCCCACCACTCCTTCCAGTTCGATTTTGGGTATAGTGATTTCCGAATAGCCGGTCATTTCATTTTTTGTGATTCGGATTTCAATATTTCCCCCATCGGAAATATAATTCTCACTGTTTTCGGATAAATCATTGGACCCGGTAGCTAAAGGTTCAAATTCGCCAGTATCTGTCCGTAAGATTGAAAATTCCACATCTGTTGAAGCTGATTGTGTTTCAAATCGGGACCATTCAGCATCCTTTTCCGTTAATGCAGACGGCAATTCATAAAGTACCCGATATTCTCCAGGTTCCAAGCCGTAAAAATGGGGATTATCCGGATACTTCTCGACATGTGCCATAGCACTTTGTGGTTGCACATCAATTCTCAAATTTTCAGAACTGATGGCGACTTCCCCATCAAAATTCACGTTCGGTTCAAAACTTTGTGCAAGCAAATGAACCGCTGATACGTTCGCATCCTGCTTCTCCAGTGCCACTGGTGCGATAGCTGCATCTGCATAAGCGATCAAATAAGGAGTTGTAGCGTCTCTTCCAAGATGTTCGTATGACATTGCCAAAGCACTTTGTTTTCTCGCTTCTATTAATTCCTCTTCACCGCCGCTGCCAATCGTTTGCGGCACCTGGTATTGGGCAATAGGAGATATCGGCTGCAACAAATCTGACTGGACAGCTTCAGTAATCTGTTTCTCTTCATCAGGATTGAAATCCCCCAGTGTTATCAGCCTGGTTCCTGTCCAAATTGCGGCGTCCTTGACAGAGAAGGGGAATGAATTTCGGACTGTGCCTGTCAGGTTTCCATCTTCCATTGCCAACTGAATATCAAATTGGCCACTTTCGCTGATATAGGATTCCCCAATTACAGAAGCCACTGACCAATAGCGCATATCCCTTACGGTCAACGTGGAGCCTGCTGCCCCTTTTTCCAATATGGCATTTTGATGTGCATTGCTTGCTGAGAATTGGTCCCCTGTGGTAGCAGTCATAGTCGTGTTCTCAGGAGCAGTAAATCGATAATCACCGCTGCGGTTCGATAACAAGGTGTTCATATAATAACCATTCAGTCCTCCGTCGCCATCCACTTCATAAAAACCGGTTTGCTGGATTTGGGGATTGGCTATCCTGTCTTTGGCACCAGCGGCAAAAATTCCTATAGAGGCAAGCACAGCTATTAAGGGAATTGCCAGCCATGCATATTCCCGTTTGTCTTTTTTAATAAGAAATATATAAAGCACCGGAACAACAATGATGATGTACAAAAGAATAATCAGGAACATTGTCGTTTTGGATACAGCAAAACTTTCAAACAATTCATTAACCATTCCGATTTCATACGATATTCTCTCTTTAATCGACTGATCCTGCTGATAAGCAGATGACATCCGATCTGCTTCAAATAAATTCACCAGCAATTCTTCGTATCCTTCCTGAGAAATAACGGGCTCGTCGCCAAGTGAAAAAGCGGTTTGAATAATCGTACCCGCTCCGACCGTTCTTTTCACAGCCAGAACCCGGCCTTGTTCTTCAAGTACCACTTGGGCGTCTTCTGCGACATCAGCCTGGTTAACTGAAATCGGGTTTTCAAGTCCAGTAACGTCTACCTCTTCTGAAGAATTAAGCTGCATAGGCAGCAAGTCAGACAGATTTCCAGTGGCAGCCGCCAAATTGCTGTCAGCGCCAACAAGGATTTTCCCTCCCTGCCTGAGCCATTCCATAGTGGCCTGTTGCGTTTCAGCCGGGAGATCACTATAAGAAAATTCATCGATGACCAGGTAATCCAGCGTATCCCAGGCAAGCGGATCAGAAGGCAGAGAATTTTCACTCTCCATATTAAAATGAAACACTTGGGCACTTGTACCATTCGCAGGCAAATATTCACCCAAACCACGTAAACGATCAGCATTTTCAGTCAATGTTGCGATAAAAGGGATTTCTGGCACGAAATAATTCGGGCGCAGTGATTTACTTCCCCGAAAATCGATGGCATCCCCTTTTTCCCATCCCCCTTCATAAAGATAGATTGTTTGGTTCGTCATGCCACCTGAGTAACTGTCATCCATCATCCCAGGCAACGATAAATTGAATGTTTTTGTTTCTCCGGCTGCCAGCTCGAGTGGCACCGAAAGACCTGCCCCAATGTTATAGCTTTCGGAATAATCAATGACCAGGTCTCCTGAAAATGCCGTACCATTATTGGAGGCGGTAATTTGTAAAGGCAGCCCCCTGTTGTACTTCACCTTATTTTGGAAACCTGCTTCCGCATCAATTGTGATATCAGCTTCTGCCGAAGTCTGTACCGGTGAAATGTTAAACAGCACCCAGGCTGAAAAAAGTATGAATGCAAATGATATTGATCTTTTCATATCGTCCCCCCTTTTTATCTCTACTAATTAGTACGCTCCAACTGTAAAATAGTTCCTTTAGCTAAAAATAAAACGGACAGCAAAATGCTGTCCGCTTTCTATAGCTCACTGAAATAACGATGGATAAAGCCAGGCATGAAATCCAGGATCTTTTCATCGGGATTTATTTTTGAATGATGAAGTCCGAATTCCGAGTTAACACCAGCCCAGAACATCAATCCTGGTATCTGTTCAGTGAAATAGCCAAAATCTTCTCCGGTCATTGCGGCATCTGCGCGGACAGCTGTGATGCCATCGGCCGATGAGGCAAACTCCAGAAAATGTTCAGCCAATTGCGCGTTGTTATCAACTTCCCTGTAGGAAGCTCCGTAATCTATCGATATGCGGCAATTATAACCTGTTTCAACCGCTTTACAGATTGCTTCTATGCGCTCTTTCATTTTCATCATGGAAGTATTATTCAAGGTCCTGATGGTGCCTTCCAAGCGGGCATTTTCAGCAATGATATTCTGAACGGTGCCCGCTGTAAACTTGCCTACCGTCAAAACCGCTGAATCCATTGGATCGATGCTGCGGCTGACAATCGTCTGAAGCTGCATTAAAAGTGAAGCTCCTGCCACTGCCATATCATCAGTGAAATGGGGAAACGCAGCATGACCTCCTTTTCCGTGCAAATCAATGAACAGTTCCGACGTATTGGCAAACAGCATGCCGGGTTTTGTTGAAACCGTGCCGACCGGCAGTTCCGGAGCCACGTGCATGGCATAAATTTCGTCAGGCCATAAATCCGGCCGCTCGCTTTTCAGCCAGTTTCTGAACGGCAAAGCTCCTCCCGGCCCTTCTTCCGCCGGTTGAAAAAGCAATAGCACATCCTGTTTTATCGGATTTTCTATAAGACGTTCGAGCAATCCGACCGCATTGGCCATATGAATATCGTGTCCGCAGGCATGCATATAACCTGTATGCTCTGAACTGAAAGCAAGTCCTGTCTTTTCTTCTATCGGCAAGCCATCGATGTCAGTGCGCCAAGCGATTAGCTTATTCGCATCCAATCCGCTTACTTTTACAGCGATGCCCGTTTGCCATTCTGCAATTTCCAATCTTTCCTGAGGCAGCGAGCGAATCTGTTCGAGCAGATATTGCTGCGTTTTAAATTCACGGAAACCGATTTCCGGTATTCTATGCAAATCTCTTCTGATTTGTATAAGGTTCATATCTCGCCCCTTATAATTGACGAAGTTCTTGTTTGATTTCCGTTTTCGAGCGTGTTTTTTCATCCATCAATTTCAATACGCGGGCCGGTGTGCCGCCCACTACTGAATTTTCCGGTACATCTTCGATAACAATTGCTCCAGCGGCAACAACTGCTCCTTGTCCGATACGAACGCCTTCCAGAACTACTGCATTAGCGCCGATCATTACATTGTCTTCAACAATAACCGGAGTTGCAGAAGCCGGTTCGATAACGCCTGCAAGCACTGCGCCTGCGCCGATGTGGCAATTCTTGCCGACAGTAGCACGGCCACCCATGATTACGCCCATATCAATCATGGTACCGTCACCGATTACCGATCCGATATTGATGACTGCGCCCATCATGATGATGCAATTATTTCCGATTTCTACATTTTCACGGATAAATGCGCCAGGTTCAATGCGGCTGTTGATGTTTTTCAGGTCCAGCATCGGAATCGCTGAATTGCGGCGATCATTTTCTACAACATAGTCTTCAATCGCAGCTTCGTTTTCTTTTAATGCTTTTTCAATATCTGACCATTCACCGAATACGGTGGCATGAGAACCTTCGCCGAAAACTTTTGCAGACTCTCCGAAATTCAATGTGGCAACGTCTTCACCTTTAACATAAACTTTTACAGGTGTTGACTTCTTTGCATTCTGTATGTACGAAATAATTTCATTTGCATCCATTTGCTTCATCAATAAAAACCTCTTTCTATAGTTGATGGTGTAATTATAACGGAAACAGGAGGAGATTTCATTACTCTAGTCTAATAAAGCGGCATGTTTTTGCACAATTTCAACAAAAGCGGAGACTTGTCGCAATTCAAAGGCCGAATCATAACCGATGAGCCAGGTATCCCTAGTCAACTCGAGCTCTTCTGCGTTGCTTGCCAAAGCAACTGTATGGACATCTTCTGTTCCATTCAAAGTTATGGCTGGGAGAATTGCGTAACCGATGCCATTGACTGCCATTTGCTTACAAGTTTCTATTTGATCCACTGTAATTTGCCTTTTCGGATTGGAAGCAAAATGTTTTTGCCACCATTGCTGAATTTCTTCGTAATAATTGGAATCGCTTTTAAATTGGATGAAAGGCCGTTCAGTTTCCATCACCTGCTCTAATGAATCAATTTCTTTATCGACCAGGTACAAGGTATCCCGGAACAAATGAATCTTCTTCCCTTTCCAATCCGTATGTCCCCTCACTATTCCAATGTGGGCTTCCCCTTCATACAAAGCCCTGGTAATTTCTGAACTCCACCCCGTAATCAGCTGGATTTTTGCCTGGGGATATAAAGTTACAAAATCCTTCAGCACTTTTGGCAGCCAATTTTGGCCGATGATGGAAGCACAGGCTATTTTCAATGTGCCATGCACTTTTGACGTCAGCGTATGAAGCACTTCGAAAACCTCTTCTTTGCGCTGCAGCATCTCATTTGCATAATTAATGACCAATTCTCCTGCCGGCGTTGGCGTCAGCCCTTTTTGTGAGCGGATGAATAATTGCTGGCCCCATTCTTTTTCAATGGATTGCAGCCTTTGGGACAAAGCGGGCTGGGAAAGAAAGAGCCGTTCAGAGGCTTTCCTCATATTCCCTTCTTCAGCCAGGATTTTTATAATCATTTCTTCATTGGACATTTTTCTTCACTCCTTTATCCCGCGGCAGGCCAAAAATCAGCAGTAAACTGATGACAGCAAAAACAGCCATCACTGCATAAACATTCTGCAATGCCATTGACAATCCTTCCTGTAAATAACGCAATGTTTCAGCGGGCATCCCTTCCCTGCTTTCAACAGTCAGCAGCGTATTGATGGAATCGAGGTCGTAACCTTCTTCGCTGTTTGAGAAATACTTCAAAAGCGATGTGTTGAGAACTGTACCCAGAAGTGCTACCCCAATGGTGCTGCCAAGGTTCCGCATAAACATGTTTGATGCGGTCGCAACTCCGCGTTTTTCATAAGTGACAGCACTTTGAATCGAAACGATGAAAGCGGTGCTTGTCAACCCCATTCCGATGCCGATGACAAAACTTGATAAAGCCGCCCACCATGGTCCTGCTTCGGGACGCATAAGAACGAATAAGGCAGCTCCTGCCACCAGGAACATTCCACCGGCAAGCGATGTCCGGAAATATCCGAATCTGATCAGCAATCTCCCGGATAATGTTGCAGCAATTGGCCAGCCAATCGACATGGCAGTCAACGTAAAACCGGCAATCGCAGCAGGCTGTTCCATGACCCCTGTAACGTAGGTCGGCAGATAACTCGAAACAGAGATCAAAATGATGCCTGTAGTGAGGGAAACAAGATTGGCATAAAGAATAGTGTTATTTTTCCATATTTCAAAAGGCATGATCGGGTCCTTCACTTTTCGTTCAACATAAACGAATAAGGTAATTGCGGTCACTGCGACTGCAATAAGAATTCCTGTCGAAGCTGAAAGCCAGTCGAAGCCGACCCCACCTTCAACCAATAAGTATAATAAGCTTACCAAGCCGATTGTCAGGAGCACAGCACCGGCATAATCGATGGATGGCTTCCCGCTTTTCTTCGGTTCCTTCAAAAAGAGAAGTACCCCGGCGAGTGCCAGAATCCCAAGCGGGATATTTACCCAAAATACATACTCCCAACCGACAGTAGCCACCAGGACTCCGCCAATGGCAGGACCTGAAACCGCGGAAATGCCCCAGACGCTTGATAGGTATCCTTGTATTTTAGCCCGTTCTTCAGCTGAATAGATATCTCCCACAATAGTCGTGGCAATCGGCAAGACTGCTCCAGCTCCCATTCCCTGTATCAGACGGTAAATGATCAATTGATCCATCGAATTGGCGAGGCCGCACATCAATGAACCGGCAAGAAATAATATGATGCCAAAAGCGAAAATCGGTTTTCGGCCAAAGATATCGGAAAGTTTTCCATAGATAAGAACGGTCACAGTATTCATCAGCAGATATGCTGAAAATACCCAGCTGTATTTTGAAAATCCACCTAAATCAGCTGCAATGCTTGGCATGGCAGTGGCCACAATAGTCGCCTCTACTGCACCTACGAACATCGCCAGCATGACAGAAGCCAGCACGAGTGGACGATTTGTCGTCTTCATAAGATAAGGCCCTCTTTTCAAACTACACAACAAAAAAGGCCTCTTTCTTTGAGGCCTTTCATTCAGTGATTATTTCGGATCTGGTAAATCTGCTTTTTTAATTGTTTCAATATAACGCGCCTAGTCAGAATGCCCATGAACATTCCTTCATCATCGACTACACAAAGGAAGTTTTGGTCAATTAAAAGATCAAGTGCTTTTTGAAAGCGTTCAGTTATTTTTATCAAATTGATATCCGTCTGCATAATATCCTGGACTTTTATCTCCGGCAATTTTTCATATTCAATATGGTCGAGCCCGAGGATGGATTCTGTAATCCGCTGTGTATTGATCAACCCTTGAAAACGGTATTTCATATCTAAGACCGGAATCGCCGAATAACCTGTTTTTGTTAAAACAAGCAATGCGTGTTCAGCACTATTGCCCAATTGGACGTGTGCAACCTTTTCTGAGGAAATAATATAATCTTCTATTTGAGTTTCAAGAAAGTCTTTGCTAGGTAATGAAATCATGCGCTCTACTCCTTTTGCATCATATATTGATGCTAATCACTCCGAGTACATCATAACACATCACTAAATTTGAAACTATTTAAAAGAGAGTATTATTTACTTAAAAAGGAAATTTGTTCAGCCATTGCCCACCGTCCAGGGTCACGATTTCCCCGTTCATATATGAAGCTTTATCTGACATGATAAAAGCAGCTAATTCTGCTATTTCTTCCGGCTTGCCCAAGCGGCCGAGTGGAATCGATTCAATTGTACGCTTCGCCGCTTTTTCCGATTCCCACAACTTGTCTGCTCCGCCAGTTCGTTCAATCGGACCCGGTGCAATGCCGTTTACGCGAATTCCAAATTGTGTTCCCCATTCCACAGCAAGAGTGCGGGTCAATGACATGACCCCTGCTTTTGCGGCAGCTGAGTGTGCTACTCCAGCTCCGGCATTCCAGGCATACGTAGCAAGCATGTTCAGGATATTGCCTTTCGTGCCATTTTCGATCCAATAATTTCCGACGGCATGTGAACAGAAAAATGTTCCGTTCAATACAATATCAACAACCGACTTCCAGCCATTCGGCGATAGTTTTTCAGCATGTACAATGAAGTTTCCGGCAGCATTATTCACAAGTCCATCAATTCGGCCGAATTTTTCATGGGCGAATTTAACCATAGCTTTTGCATGCTCAGGTTCACGTACATCCATTTGAAAAACTTCTACAGTTCCTTTTGAGTCCGCCATGTTTTTAACAGCTTCATTCAGTTTTTCCATGTCTCTACCTGTAATTATTACATTCGCTCCTTCGGAAGCGAACTTTTCCGCCATATGGTATCCCATTCCGCTTGATCCGCCCGTTACGATAATTGTTTGATCTTGAAACATCCCAAATTCCTCCTTTTGTCCTTCTTTGGTTTTTGTATGTAACTTCGTCGAATTACGCCTATTTCCTTAAATGAACCAATATTCCTGATACTTGTTATACACATTGCAAGAAAATTTTGATATAATGAAGATGTTTTATGAATAAAAACCCGATGAAAGGAATGAGCCTATGTCTAACTCCAGAATGGATACTGAAATTGCTCAAGCAATATTCACTGTCAACAGGCACGCAAAGACCGCTTCAGACAATCATTATTTATATGCCTTAAAAAAAGAGGCCTTAAATAAAATGATTCTTCAGGACCGCGCTCAGAAAATAGGGCTGCACTTCAGTAAAAACCCCCGTAAAAGCCAACAGCAATCTTCTGTCCTCGTAAAGTGTGGAGATTATTATTTTCACATGCTGCCGAAAAAAGAAGACTTTGAGAATCTAGACCATCTCGGCCACCTTGATGAATCTTACCGAAACCCGGCAAGCAGGATGAATCTTCGTTCAGCCAAAGAAATTCTGAGTGAATTGACCGGTCTGCAGCCTGTAAAAAAAGAAACAAGCGTTTCCAATCTGGGAAAGGCCTATCAGCCACGGGAAATGAACAGATTCTATTCACCTAAAAAGTCATATTTCGACTGACACAGAGAGCCGGGACTAAATTGTCTTCGGCTCTTTATAATTGCTGTCTTCATACTGTACAATCAATGCCTGAGTCCCTTTATCCTGGTATCCTTTTTCCGACAAACTTTCAAACAGCCTGAGTGAGAGCTGGAGCGCGGGAAGTTCAAGTCCCATGGCTTCTGCTTCTTCTGTCGCAATTCGCATATCTTTTATGAAATGTTTAATATAAAAACCAGGTTCAAAGTTGCGCGAAATCATTTTTGGTGCCAGATTCGACAGCGACCAGGAACCTGCAGCTCCGGATGAAATCGACAGCAGTACATTTTCAGGATCCAGTCCGGCTTTCAACGCATAAATCAATGATTCGCTCACACCCATCATATTTGAAGCGATAATGATCTGATTGCACATTTTAGTATGCTGTCCTGACCCCGCCGGCCCCTGATAGACAATATTTCCACCGAACAGATCCAGTAATGGCTGAACTTGTTTAAATGTACTTTTTTCTCCGCCGACCATAATGGACAGTAATCCATTCCTTGCTCCAATATCTCCGCCTGAAACAGGCGCGTCCAAAGCTGCCAGACCCTTTTGCAGAGCTGCCTTGAAAATAGCCCTTGCAAGTTCTGGCTTGGATGTGGTCATATCGACCAGCACGGTTCCTTCTTTGGCATTGTTAATGATTCCTTCATCACCAAAATAGATTTCTTTCACGTCTGAAGGATATCCGACCATTGTAAAAATAACTTCAGAATCTGCAGCAACCAATTTTGGGGAATCCTGCCATTTTGCTCCGGCTTCCAATAAATTCTGGGCCTTTGAAGAAGTCCGCGTATAGATTGAAACTTCGTGCCCCTCTTCAAGAAGATGCTTGACCAGGCTATTTCCCATAACTCCAGTTCCGATAAATCCAATCTTCATATGTATCCTCCTTTTTCAAGCTATCTTCAGTTTAGCAAAAATCTTCTGTATATTCACTATTTAGTAAAGAAAAGCTACCGCGCCCGTTTAGCCCCGACAAGCGCTGGAGGATTTGACCGGCATGGCGTTTTTTGCCATGAAGGGTAAATCCGAAGCGACTCGAGGGGCTGGGCGGCGGGAGTCTGGACAGTAGAAAAGCGACCGCGACCGTTAAGCTCTGAAAGGCATAAGACAGAATAACAGAGTGGCTTTAGCCACGGCAGCTGGGCTGGCTTATGACCCGAAGAGCTGGGCCGCGGGAGTCTGGACAGTAGAAAAGCTACCGCGACCGTTAAGCTCTGAAAGGCATAAGACAGAATAGCAGAGTGGCTTTAGCCACGGCAGCTGGGCTGGCTTATGACCCGAAGAGCTGGGCCGCGGGAGTCTGGACAAAAAAACCCCAAAAAAAGAAGCCGATCCAGTTAAGGACCGACCACAAAAGGGGGAAATGAGAATGTTGCTGTGTTCTTTAATAGTATGCCCAGATAAATATGGCTTTAAACATTTTCCCTAAAAAAAACTTTATTTATTTTTTCCAGCTCTTCAACGAAAGGAGACGCTTCACTGGCGGCTATTGATCCGTCGCTGTATCGCACTTTATCGTAGGTTCTAAAAAAGAACTCTGTAAACGGCAATTCTTCACGGTGAGCCCACTCCCTGACCGTTTCATGTTCCATGCGGCCTTTCTCTGCTTCGGTAGCCTGTGTTTCAAACTCCCTGAATGCTTTCCGGATTTCATGGATATCGACTAGATTGTAGCCTCTGGCCGGTTCAAGTTCTTCAGCTTTATTCTCAACTTCAGTCAAACGGATGACTTCAGCAATAGATTCCTCTTGTTGATTGGCCAGATCCGGTTTTATCTTCCGGATCAGCAGAATCCCGATAATCACCGCAAGCACAATTCCTATTCCTGCAATGATTGTATAATCGAACTCCATTCCTCCCGAATAAGGAGGATCTTCAGTCTGTTCGGCCTGTTCTTCCATATTACTCAGATTATCCAGCATCTCCTCTTCACTGGAAATTCCATTGACTAAATTCACCAGCCAATTCAGCACACCCGCAAACGGCCAGAGCACCACTGCCAGAATGCCCCCAAAAATCGATCCAGCAAGTTGCCGTGTTTCTTCAGCAAGAAGATAAACCAGGAATGATGCTAAACCTGAAATTGCGATGATACCGGTTGAAGCGATAAGGGCCTGCCAGAATTTAGCGCCTTCCTGGCGTGCATTCAAATAGCGATAGAATAGACGCGATACAGTATAGAAAATAATAGCTGCGGCTGCGACCGGAAATAATAAATCATGCGAACTGCCCAGCGGATTGAAAATGCTTAGCACCAACGCGATGGTGAATATCACCAGGAACAGTATCAGAAAGAAACTTTCTCCGCTGCTTTTGTCTTCTATCTCAGAAAATCTGGCATGCAGGCGATATAAAGAAATGATTGTTAAGACGATGAACGTACCGACCGCCACCCCGGCAAACAAGGATAATGCCATTACCAGTCCGGCTGCAATCAGAACAGGTGCCGGATTATAAGGCTTCCGCCAGCTGACGGCTGCGGCTGTCAATGCTGATGCCAGCACTAATCCCAGCCAGATCAACACCAAAGGAAATCTGGCTCCAGCGTCGATAAAGAGAAATACAAATGAGATGAGGAAAGCATCCTGAATATACGCGGTGACCGAAGAAAATCTTGCAGTCATGCAATCACCCGCCCTTCGCTTGTGCGCAGAATTTTCAATTCTGTTTTTCTGCTCCACTTCGGTATATATTTTTTGACGCTTTCAAGGTTGTCTGTCATAAGGTAAGTCGTATAAGGCAATTCCGTATGAAGGTCCAAATGGGCAATCATCGAAGCGAAAGGCATTGTTGAATTGTTTTTCGAAATCACCGACAGCAGTTCAAGTGCGTGCTGTCTTTGCCTGCTTCCTTCACCAGAAGCCAAATAGAGATAAGGAATCTTGCCGGCGGACCGGACGTTGATTGCTATAGCATAAGGCACACCTTCACTGAAGCAGTTTTCAATATAAGAGGCCAATTCTTCGATTCTTTCTTCCAGATTCGATATCGTCGCATAGCGGTCAGCGACATTCAGTACAAAAAACATCGCTTCATTCGCCACATGGTTGTAGACTTTCGTCTGATAAGTCTGCATTCTGGCACTTGCCTTCCAGTGTATCTGATTGAATTGGTCTGTCGAGACGTAATCACGTGTGCCGATCGGCTGGAAGGGATCTTCAAACAACGAATGCCGCAAATTGAATTGGCCCGGTTTTTGTTTTGATGGTGCATAGCGGAATTGATATTTGCGCAGTTTCGGATAAACAAGATGTTCTTGCAGAATCATTCCACCGTATTCGAGCATCAGGCTCCCCTGGCCGAACGGATGAGGAATCGATAATTCCATTTTCTTAATGCGGGACAAGCCTCGGCGATGCCCTGTAACCGGCACTTTTAAAACCATCGTCTCTTTATATCCCACCGTAAAAGGGATATCAAGTTCAACAAGCTCCGTATAATTGCCTGCTTCCTGGCCTACTGGTATAACTGTGTCAATAAACCAGATTTTCAGGTTAGCGCCCCAAACAGGCAATCCTTTATTTTCAAAGGACAGCTCCCAATGCGAATTTCCGCCATTCAAGACTCTTTTTCGGATTTTTGTATTCTTAAAAACGAGTTTATCTCCCAGTCTCGAAAAATAAGCTAATTGCAGTGCTGCAATAAAGCCGATGAATGCCGTAATCGCAGCAGCTGTAAATTGAAGAAACACCATAGACATAACGAATAGAACGACAGTGAAGCCGAGAGCTGTTTTAGTGCTTTTTATTCCGTAATCATGGCGGATCCAATTCATGTCAGTAAGCCTCAACCGGGGATGCCACTGACGAGGAAATCTCTTTGAGCAATGTCTCTGGATCCTGGACCAGCATTCCTTCGACCGTCAACAGAAGACGATGGACAGCTACTGGTTCAAGTATGTACTTGACGTCATCAGGTGTTACAAAATCGCGGCCATCCAAATAAGCTTTTCCTTGGGCAGCGTGGACCAGGGCGAGCGCTGCACGGGAACTGAGACCAAGTTCGATTGATGGATGTTCACGGGTTGCGCGCACCAAATTGAGGATATATTTTTCGATATCTTCGTGGACACTGACTTCACTTGCACCCTTGGACCAAGCCGCCACATCATCAACTGATGCAATGCTCATTATCTCCTTTTTATGGGAGACGTTATCCCGGAAGTTTCGGATAATCGACATTTCTTCATCATAATTTGGATAGCCGATTTCCAGTCGGAACAGAAAACGGTCCAATTGCGCAGCCGGTAATGGAAAAGTCCCTTGCTGGGATTCAACCGGATTTTGTGTAGCAATGACCATGAACGGCTGTGGCAGCTGCAAAGTCTCACCATCGATTGTCGCCTGTTTTTCTTCCATGGACTCAAGCAAGCTTGACTGCGTCCGCGGGGTGGCCCGGTTAATTTCGTCAGCCAGTAAAATATTTGCCATTACTGCGCCGGGGCGAAGTTCGAACTCCTGATTCTTTGGATTGAAGAACCTGATGCCCGTCACGTCTGACGGCAACACATCCGGCGTAAACTGAAGCCGGCGGAACATACCGCTGAAGGAGCCGGCAAAAGCTTTTGCCATCCATGTTTTTCCTGATCCCGGAACGCTTTCAAGCAATACGTGGCCTTGTTGGATCAATGCAATCAACATAAAGTCGACTTCTTTTTCACGGCCTACAACCAAATGATTCAAATGCTCTTTCACTTCGTTTAACTTCCCCATTTAACGCACCCCTTTGAATTATGTATGTTTATTATTTACTTGGTTCCTGCGTATATTTATAGATTGTTTTTCCATGGTGAAAAGCTTCTCCGCGGAAATGCTTGAAATCTTCCCTGGCGATCAATACCGTACGGAAGTCTAGGAAATCCTCTTTTTCAACAGTTAAAGATTCGATTTCACCTGATTTTAACTGGTCTAACAATTCATTGTAATCTGTCATTTTTTAATTCTCCTTTTCCAATATTTCCAACGCTTCAAGTCTGTTATAATACTTAACGGACAAAGAGTTTGCCGTTATCCGGCAGACCTCTTCCATTTATTATACAACATGCATAGTTTTCAGACAGTGATTGTTTTACCATAAAACGGCAAAACTTGTCTTTGACATTTTAGGAGGATATTTTATGCTGCGCTTTTTAATGAAACACAAACTTTTATACATGCTCCCAATCGCTTATGGATTATACAATCTGGCGTTTAAGGATATCTCTATTTTTTGGTATATGTATACTTTTGCGTTATTGATATTAATGTCAGCCGCCATTCTGTTTGGTGAAATCCATGAAGAAATGCGGACCTGGAAATCCTTTGCTTACGGGATTGCTGCAGCTGCTGCCATGTATCTAATACTGTTTGCCGGCTACCATCTGCTGCAAATGCTGGGTGTAGGCTCAGCTTCTTCCACCGCTGACTTCCTTGAAATTTTCACTCCGGCATCGGTCTGGCATCTGTTATTATTGATGTTCATCGTTGTGCCGGGTGAGGAATTATTTTGGCGAGGCTTTGTTCAGCAGCAGCTTAAGCAATATGTACCTGCTTCTATAGCTATTCCGGTCGCATCAGTTCTTTTTGGCCTGACCTTATTGCTGGCGGATTTCTGGCCGGGCATTTTTGCAGGAACGGCAGTCGGCTTAGTACTCGGTTATCTCTACGAAAAGAAAAAAAGCATGCCCGCTCTTATCATCGCCCATCTAATATTAATGGTGTTAATTTTTATTGTTTTTCCTTTTTGATATTAAAAGCGGAAGCGCCCGTTTAGCCCCGACAAGCGCTGGAAGCCTTGACGGTAATTGCGTTCTTTGCCACTAACGGTAAGGCTGAAGCGACTCGAGGGGCTGGGCGCTGGAGTCTGGACGATAGAAAAGCGCAGGCGCCCGTTCAGCTGGGCAGTCTGGAAAGAGAAATATTTCTTTCTTAGCTTTATTAAACAAAAAAATTTACTTATTTTTAAATAATAATGAAACGATTTCCATTTTCATGCGTCTACTTTATAAAGGGAGTGAATTTAATATGAATAAAAAATTATTTTTTGCAGCATCTGTATTGACACTTAGTGGTTTAATGGCTGCCTGCGGGTCGGATGAAACATCTGAAAGCACCACTCAGGACACAGCTACTGAAACTGTACAAAATCAAAACGAAACAGCAACTTCAGAAGAAACTGCACCGGAAGAAAGCACTGAAGCTGAAAGTGCTGATCAGGAAGAAGCCACAGAAGAACCTGCCGAAGAGAGCGCAGAGCCTGCACAGGAAAATTCTGCTGCAACTGAAGGCACATTGACTGTCAGTGAATCGCAATCATATGAATTTTATTTATTGCCAGGTTACGAACTGACTGCTGAAGAGCCCAACAAAGATGTAATCTTTTCATCTGAAAATGACGAGTTGTTTATGCGGGTAGAAACTTTCAAACCGGAAGAAGCAGATTTTGCATTCGCCGACGATTCCATTCAACAAACTTTGAAAGCTGCGAACGAAGGTGCCGAGCTGACAGAATTGCCGGCTTTTGAAGAAGCTGAATTCAAAAGTTCCACTGTTTATGAAATCCCAACAGAAAACGGTAAAGTTACGGGGGCAGTTTTTGAAAAAGAAGGTTTGATCGTTAAACTTACAATCTTTGACCACACCGACGCTGGAGTTACAGAAGAATTCCTTAATATGGGCAAAACGATTACTGCTGAATAACGAGCAATTGGTTTACCTCGCTAGGCGCAGCAAATTAGGTATAAGCAAAAGAAAACCGGCTATCCTGGAATTCCAGGATAACCGGTTTTTTCAATCAATAGGACAAATCTTTAATGGAAAGCCCCAGTTTTTTCATCAATTCGATAGCTGTGTCTTTTTCTTCCGGTGACAACGCATCTGTTAATTCATGAAGATGTTTTTCATGTTCCGGAAATATACGTGCCATAAACTCTTTTCCCTCTTCGGAAATTTCGGCATAGGTAACCCGACGATCTGTCGGGCAGTTAACCCGGGCAATATACCCACGTTTTTCCAATTTATCAATTACATACGTAATTGATCCACTCGCAAGCAGTATTTTTCCGCCGATTTTCTGAAGAGGCTGTTTTCCTTTATGGTAAAGCAATTCCATTACGGCAAATTCTGTAGGATTTACCCCATTGGCTTGAAAAAATAGATTGGCCTGTTCGGAAATTGCTTTATGTGCTCGGGACATGACAATAAATAATTTTAAAGATCTCCTTATTTCTTCATTCATACTATCCACTCTTTTCCACTTATTAAACGCTATAAATTAGATTATAGCCTTTTTCCAAGCAAATGGCATCCCCAGAGTTTTACGTCGAGTATTAACCAATAATGACACGTTCCTTCGGATAATGGAATTTCGTCGGATCGGTTTTGCCTCCGATAGTAAACAGGAAGGAAATTAGCCCGACACGTCCTATGAACATCAATACCATAATCGTCAACTTGCCGAAAGAAGAAAGATCATCTGTAATACCAAGAGACATTCCACAAGTTCCGAATGCACTTGTTATCTCAAAAATGATTTCAATTGCCGATGCTTCCGGTTCAGTGATGAACAAAATCATTGTGGAAACAATGACCATAAAGACAGCAAGGATAATCACTGCATATGAACGGAATACATCAATCAGCTGAATTTCCCTTTTGAAGATTTGAATCGTATTCTTGCTTCTTGCAAAGTTAATCAGGAACAAGATGGCGATTGCCAAGGTGGTTGTCCGAATACCGCCACCGGCAGAGCTCGGCGAAGCTCCAATGAACATCAGGACACTCATGAATACATTGGTAGCCTCGTCAAACTGGGTAATATCAAATGTTACCAGACCTCCGGATCTTGATGAGACAGAGTGGAAAATAGCTGCGAATAAGGTTTCATGCCACGATAAATCCTTGAATGCTCTGAATGATTCAAGGGCCAGTATCCCCAACGTACCAATTGCTAGCAGGATTCCAAATGTGCTGACTGTGATTTTTGTAAATAAGGAAAAGCGGAAGTTCTTATCCTGGTTCGATAGAAACTCCTTTAGCTCTATCAATACAGGAAAACCGATTGCCCCGAGTATGATAAGAATCATATTGATCACCTGGACAAAATAATCATTGAAATACGGCACAAGCGATGCACCGGTAATGTCAAATCCACCATTTGTCGTTGCAGTGACTGATGCAAAAACCCCCTGCAGCAAAGCTTCTCCAAATGTATCGTAAAATTGCATGAAATAAAGCGTAAGGATAATTGCACCAATCAGTTCAATCAATAACAGAATTGAGATGATATTGCGAATCAGCTTGACAACCCCAGCCATGCTCAATTGGTTATGGTCAACCATGATCAATTGGCGCTCGCGGAGCCCGATCCGCTTTCCTACCAATAGCCAGAAGAAAGTTCCGATCGACATGATGCCGATGCCACCCAGCTGAAGTATGATCATCAGCAGCACAATGCCAAAAACTGTGTAGGTCTCCGAAATATTAATTACTGTCAGGCCTGTGACACTAACGGCACTTATGGCCGTAAAGAGTGTATCGATCAAAGGAATGCTGACTCCATCCTGATGAACCCCTGGAAGCCTCAGTAAAAGGAAAGACATGGCGATTGCGGCAAAATAATAAGCCGCTATTGCCTGTGCTGGTGTTAGATTACGAATTTTTTGGAACGATTTATTCATATGCTGGAAATCCTTTCGACTTCGGTTATCTACCTATTCTAAGTAAACTACTTGAAAAAAGAAAGGGAAATCCGAAATTCCCCTTTTATGCATTCAAAAAACAGCAGAAAAGTACTTTCTGCTGTAATGATTTCACTCTTTCATATTTTTCTTTTTATTGTCATTCTGTGGCTTGTCCAATGTACCATTCGGCTGTGCAGAATTACTTTTCACTTTTGAATCTTGCTGTCCGGAAACTGCAGGTTTTGATTTTTCTTTGTTATCCTGCGCTTTTGAAGATTTTTCTTTGTTGTCCCCTTTGTTATCCTTCTTTTTTTGCTGGCCAGGAGCCTCTTTAACTTCTTTTTTTACAGGAGCTCCATCTGTTTTAGTATTGGCTTCTTTTTTAATTTGGCCAGGAGCTTCATGGCGCTTCTCCTGTCCTGGTGGATTAGGGTTCCCTTTTTCAGCAGCTGGTGTTTCTTGGCGTTTTTCCTGACCCCGCGGTACTTCTTTTTCTTTTCCAGAAGGACTATTTTTAGCTTGGGCGTCTGCTTTTTCTTTATCTTCTTTAACTTTAACTTGTTCTTCCTTCTTCTCGGCTTTCTCAGCTGATTTCAGATCTTTTTCCATTTGCTTATCGTTAGCCGGTTGGTTTTCTTTTTCGTTAAATAGCTGACCATTTTTTTCTTTTGCGGGGTTGTCTTCAGCTTTTTCACTCTTCAGCTTTTGTGAGTTGCTGATCAATTGCCCGACCGGAACACTTTTTTCCACGGAAGTTCTCCATTGCTTTTTCGAAGCTTCTTTCAGCTTTACTGTTACATTTTTAGCCATCGCTTTAGCGGAGATTGCCATAACAGAATCTACGACCGCCTCATCAGCAACTTCGTCTTCTTCGTCAGCCACCGTGGTAATAACGATTTCATCAGTAGTTTCCTTCATCGACAAGGCAATCACTTCATCAAGCACCTCTTCGAGCGGATGATTCTTCCAATCTCCAAGTTCTCCTATCAATTCACGTCCGTCTGCGTTTAAGTCACGAACGGATACAACTTCATATTCCTCGTCGATTCCCAACTCAATCCCCGGGTTCACCTGAATCTGGACATAAGCAAAAGCTTCCTGTCTTGGCAACAGTACGGACAGGAACAAAACAGCGACTGCCAAAGCAGCGATAACAGGCGCCCAAACCGGTTTCCTGGTCTTATGCTTATTCGTTGAAGCAAGCTGTGCGGGATAGAATAAACCTTCCTCACCCACAGCTATTTTCCCTGCGGGCCGGCCTTGGACAAACTCCCCGTTTTGCCCCATAAAAATGGCAAACTCTTCATTCAATTCGATACACAGTCCTTTTTGCATTCTCATCAACGCAACCGCCCCTTTAGATAGTCCTTTAAATAATGCAAATCACTCATCAACAATAAAGCGACCGCAATTATGTATTTTCTATTGCGCTCGATCGTTTTTCGCGATACCTCCACCAGTTGCTCTATCTCTTTAACCGGCAATTTTCTTTTTTGAAGCAGATACTGCTTATATTCTTCTGTTTCTGCAACCAATTGTGCAATTTGTATCGCTGTCGTCCTGGCGTCTTCATGGGAAGGCGACACTTTCACCAGATCCTGGAAGGACATTCCGTAACCGGAAAGTAAGTTTTCATATTCAGCAATTTCTTCCCTGCGGACAGCCGCTTGCTGCTGCTCGGAAAAATCTTGTATCGAAGCTGAAGTATCAATGCCGCTGCGAAAATCATCTGCTTCAGATAATCCTTGAAAATCATGCACGAACTCTTTCCTGCCGGCTTCCTTGCGAATGAAATCAATAACTCTTCTTCTGATGACCATGTGTGCAAACGTCAAAAAAGATGCATTCTTTTCCTGATTGAAGCCATTAACCGCTTCGTGGAAAGCTGAGAGTGCAATACTGAACTCTTCATCGTGGTCATTAATGAACCTCTTGCAAACTTGCCCTGCCGTTTTTTTCATAAATGGCGAATATGACACCAGCAAATCTTCCATTGCCTGCTTGTCTCCATTTTGGGCTTGAACTGCCAATATTTCAGCATTATTTTTCTCACCGCGGCCAAAATAACCAGCCAATACTGACAGCAGCATGCGGTTCACCTCTTTTCATACTTTCTCATTACTATTGATTGTAACGAGAATTGGAAAAATTGAAAAGAATGAACAATTCCTTCTATAATAATGATTCGCCAGGAGTACACCGTTTTATGGGGGTCTAAACAATAATACCTCAGTTTATTCCAAAGAAAAAAAGGGCGTCTTCTCTCGAAGATGCCCTCTTTTAATATCTCACTTGTTTTCAGCTTCTTTATTCTTTTTCAAACCGACAAGCGCGCCAACTACAACAATTCCTACCAGGACGATCCAGAATGTAATTGTCCACGGTGTTGAATGCGGGAAGTCATGCGGCAAAATGCCAAGCTTTTCGTGTGACAAAGTCATCACAAGTAACTTCACGCCGACCCAGCCGACTACAACAAATGCAGCTGTTTCCAATTGAGGGTATTTTTCCAGCAACTGAACGAATTTATGTGCAGCAAAACGCATGATGATAACACCGATCAAACCACCGGCAAGCATTACCATGAATTGACCGGAGTTAATACCTCCTATATCTTCAAGGCCAAATATATCAAGGTGCGGAAGAGTTACTGCTAAAGCAACCGCAGCTAACATCGAGTCAATCGCAAATGCGATATCCGCCAACTCAATTTTCAGAACTGTCATCCAGAAACCTGATCCTTTCGTTGCTTCCGGTTCAATGGAATGGTCTTCACCTTTTCGCTGATCATAAATATGTTTAACAGATATGAACAGCAGGTAAGCTGCACCCAATGCCTGAATCTGCCAGATATTCACCAATAAAGTGATCATAAATAAAGCGGCGAAACGGAAAACAAACGCTCCCGCCAAACCATAGAACAAAGCTTTCTTTTGTTGCGCTTTCGGTAAATGTTTTACCATTACCGCCATTACCACTGCGTTATCCGCAGCAAGTAAGCCTTCCAGACCGATTAAAACCAGCAGGACCCAGGCATACTCCAATAATATTGCACTATCCATCTTTTTTCCTCCTATTTTTTGCCAGCAAAAAAGACCCTCACCTAATAAAAGGCAAAGGTCTCGCTAAGCAATTAAAATCGCTATCACAACCGATGGTTACTAACCATGTACTGACGACTGTGAAATAGGTTCCCCTACAGCTACTCCCCTTTGACATATGTCAAAGTAAATTTAGTTGTACTTTGAGTATATCATCTTTTTATTTAATGTAAATATCATTGAATCGGGATATGATATTTTTTGTCATTTTTATGCAATTTATAAAAAGCCACCATTTCCGGCATGGTTTCCAGGAAATCTGCACATTGGATTCCGCTTCCTTTTAGGAGTTTCTCTGCTCTTGTTGTATCAAAAGAAGCTGGCCAATCCATATAATCCAAAGTTTCCATTTCAACTCCGAGAAATTTTCTGATAGGTTTATTTTTCAATCCGATAACAGCCATCTTTTTCGGCAGCCTTCCTTTCGGAGTTTTTCCGGCAAGATGGAATACCATGGAACGATAAACTTCCTCTACCGGATGTGGGTAAGGATCTGTCAAATGGACCGTCTCACCCTCAGCTTCAGCCAATTTACTCAAATATACAGAAGCTTCAAGTATATAATCGACTGGAACAACATTAATATAGGCAGACGATTTTCCAACGTACGGTATGACCGGCATTTTCCGGATTCGATTAATCATATTCAGAAAAAAATATGGTCCATCAAATTTGATGGTCTCCCCAGTTTTGGAATGGCCGCGTACAATTCCCGGGCGGATAATAGTGACCGGATAATCTTTTTTCAGTTCTTCGACCAGCACTTCCGCTTCAAACTTTGTTTCCTCATAAAAATTCTTAAACTTTTCCGGTCGGATCAGTTCATCTTCCCGCAGGATCCCTTCACGGTTTCCTGCTACGTAAGCTGTACTGAAGTACATATATCGCTCCAGCCCAGGCAGCTTGGAAACAAATTCATTCACTGATTTTGTCCCTTCCACATTCACTTTCCATGCCAAATCACGAGGCACAGCCAAATCATAAATTGCGGCAAGATGCCAAAAGATGATCTTTTTATTTTCCAGAAAGGTTTGATCTTCTGCCGCAAGTCCAAGCCCCTGTTTTGTAATATCGCCTTCCATAATGCGCAGGGCTCTGCACCCTGTCTCTTTCTGAATGCGCAAAGCTTCCTTTTCCGCCTTATCACGCTCTGATTCTAGTATAATCGCTGTGATTCCTGATTCCGGATTCTGCTCAATCGATTTGCGGATAAGCTGGCTCGCTATAAAACCCGGAAATCCTGTAAACACTGCTTCTGTCAATTCAATTCCCCCTGCGATATGACTGGTAAATTAAAAAGCGGCTCTCGGTTCCAGTTAATGGAGCCCACTTATATCTCCTCTTCAAATTATACTAAATATTCCAATAAAAAACGAAAAAATAAAAAGCAAGCCGCTTGCAGGAACTTGTGCTCCTGCATCGCTGCGCTAGCTTCATCACAGAGAATCGGCTGAACCTCATTCAACTGGCTCTTTGCTCATTTTTTATTCATCAATCTTGTTTCTTTATCAAAAAGACTATAGACAATCGGCACTACATATAAAGTAAGGAATGTGGAGCTGATTAAACCGCCAATTACAGCTATCCCCATCGGCTGGTTGATTTCCGTACCCTCTCCAATACCGACGGCAAGCGGTGCCAACCCGAGAATTGTAGTCAATGCAGTCATTAGTATTGGACGCATTCTATCTCTTACCGATGTGATAATGGCATCATAAGACTCCATTCCGCTTTCTTTGCGTTTGTTAATATAGTCCACAAGAACAATCCCGTTATTTACAACGATTCCGACCAGCACCAGTATCCCTATGACAGCGGTAATACTGATTGGTGTCTGAGTCACAAACAGGGCAATTGCAACACCGATTACCATCAGCGGTACAGTGAACATGATAACGAAGGGATATTTGAACGATTCAAATTGAGCCGCCATAACCATATAAACAAGAACAACTGCCAATAGTACAGCCATAATCATGTCATTGATAGCGTTATCGAACAGTTCCCGGTCTCCGCCAAAGGTAATCATGGTTCCGTCGTCGAGATTCAGATCCTCAAGCGCTGCATCCACGTCATTAGACATATCACCCATGGTGACATCCGACTGGTGCTGCAATGTGAACGACACACTTCCTGCCTGATCGACACGCTGTATGCTTACCGGTCCCTGTGCAATTTCGATTTCCGCAAGTTCCTGCAATTCAACAAAAGTACCGGATGGCGTCCGGAGACTCAGTTCCTGCAGTTTCTCATAACTGTTACGGTCTTCCTCTTCAATTTCCACAAACACGGCAATAACTTCATCCTGCTCATTTATCAACTGGGTCGCCTGTACCCCTCGGGTAATATTATTCACTGCCTGAGCAATCTGAGCAGGAGCCATACCATATTCAGTAGCAGCTTCACGATCAATCGTCATTTGAATTTCATCGATTGTTTCATCACGGTCATTTGTCAATTCGGTAACAGAAGACAAACTGCTCAGTGACTCGCTGATTCTTTCCACAGCTTCATCAAGTCTGACAGGATCTGTATCAGTGACAGTGAACGACAATGTATTCGGAGTGGAACCTGCCGCTGTTTGAAGGTTAAATCCGACTTCGGCGCGGTCACCCACTTTTTCGAGAATTTTTGGTTGGACGTCGTCAACAAATTCGAATACGGAACGTTCACGATCATCCAACGGAACCAGCTTGATATAAATTTCGGCTACATTGGCCTCCGAAGAACCTTGTGCCTGCCCTTGCTGGGTAGTTCCCACAAGGCTCACATACACGTCCACATCTTCTGCTGCTTCCAGCTCTTCTTCAATTATCGTAACCACTTCATCTGTTGCAGTTCTCGATGCGCCGTTTTCAAGTTCGACTGAAACACTTACGAATCCTTCATCCGTAGCCGGCAAGAATTCAGTGCCGACTTGGGAAACGCCAAACGCCCCGATTACAAGAAACAATAAAGTAATCAATAACACAAGTATGCGGTGGCGTAATGCCCATTTGATGGTGCGTTCAAAATTCTTGAGCCCTTTTGACCTTCGTTTCCTCGCTTCCATATTGCCTTTCGGTTTTTTCAGCATCCTGGAAGCGAGCATTGGAATGACAGTCAATGCTACCGCCAATGATGCAAACAAACTGAATGAAATCGTCAGGGCAAACTCAAAGAATATCTCACCTATCAGCCCTGAAATGAAAATTACCGGCACAAATACGGCAACAGTAGTCAATGTGGAAGCGGTTATGGCTCCAGCCACTTCCCTCGCTCCTTCAGCTGCCGCCTTTTTCGAAGGCTTGCCCATTGCCAAATGCCGTTCAATATTTTCAATGACGACAATGGCATTATCGACCAGCATTCCGATGCCAAGCGCCAATGCGCCAAGTGTCATAATATTTAATGCAAAATCAGCAAAATACATCAAAACAAATGTAACAATGACGGAATATGGAATAGCGATACCGATAATAACCGGGCTTTTAACTCCCCACAAGAAGAAAAACAGTACAAGCATCGCAAAAATACCGCCAAAGATTAAAGTCTGCCCGATATTTCCAACGGCAATTTTTACATAATCCCCCTGGTCAAAAAGAATATCGGCTTTTACCGCGCTAAAACGCTCTTCTTCCAACAGTTCATCCAGGCGTTCCTGGAAAGCTGTCGAAACATCCGCTGTATTCGCTCCAGATTCCTGAAGAGCTGCGAGAAGAACAGCCGGCTCCTGATTGGCCCGTGTTTCGCTGTTGCGATCGCGTTCAGCCAGTGAGACATCTGCAACGTCACCGATTGTCAGATTGTCACCATTAAGAGGATTCACTGTTACGACAAGATTCGCTATTTCTTCAGAGCTTGTCAACGTGCTGATGATCCGCGTTGTAAGATTACGGCCATCTTTACTTTCAATCGGTTCACCAGGCATGGAAACATTGCTTCCCTGTATGACCTGTACAATATCCGATTGCTGCAGTCCATTCTCTTCCAGCAATTCCTGATCCAATGAAATTAATACATCTTCTATTAAAGTTCCCGAAATGTTTACGTTTGCCACACCTTCTGTCTGCAACAACTCAGTCTCCAATTCTTCCGCAAGAACCCTGATATCGACATCTGATTCGGTTGCCCGCAACGATAATTGCAAAATCGGAAACTGTGAAGGGTCGAACTTAAGGAATTGAGGTGTTCCTGCATCATCTGGCAAGAATGTTTGGTCGATGCGCTGCAGAATGTCGCTTTGCACATCATCAATATCGGTGGACCAGTCAAACTCCAGAAGAATGAAATTCGAACCTTCCTGTGAAGTCGACTGGATCGATTCGATACCAGGCAGTGTCGAAAGATTCGCCTCCAGCGGCTTTGTCACTTTTTCATTAACTTCTGTCGGACTTGCTCCGCTGTAGCTGGTTACAACCACCCCTATAGGTGGATTCAATTCAGGTATTAAGGTCACCGGAATTCTTAGAAATGATACTGCACCCAATATAATGACCAATAGCATGGTGACAGTAGTCAAAACCGGTCTTCTTATCGAGAAATCACTTAGTTTCATCGTGTCAAACCCTCTCTGTTACTTCGTTCTTTTATCATAAGAAAAACTGACAGCCACCGCAAACTTAAACCTTTGGAATGAATTTGGATATAAGTAAACTGTGTATAGGATATTCTTATGTGATTCACAAAAAAAACCTGCCTTTTGGCAGGTTCTGAAATTTCTTTTTAATTAGATGGATAGGTTCTTTAGGCTATCCTTTTATAATAAACTGTAAAGCCGGATTCCCGGATTTTTATCCTGGAACCAGCGTGTGGCAAATTCATTTTCGAACAGGAATACATAATTATCAAAACGGTCTTTCACCAGCATAGAACGACTGCTGGACATGGACTCTTTAACGTCTTCTTCGTTTTCGATCCAACGGGCAATTTTGGAACCGATCGGCTCCATCCGAACTTCCACATTGTACTCATTTTTCATGCGGTGTTCAAAAACTTCAAACTGCAATTGGCCTACAGCCCCAAGAATGACTTCTTCCATATGAAGGGTTTTATAATATTGGATAGCACCTTCCTGCACGAGCTGAAGGATCCCTTTATGAAAATGCTTTTGTTTCATGACGTTTTTTGCGGTCACTTTAACAAATAATTCAGGTGTAAACTGAGGAAGGCTTTCAAATTGGAATTTCTTACCGCTAGTAATCGTATCCCCAATTTGATAATTTCCGACATCATGCAGGCCGATAATATCTCCGGCAACTGCTTCAGCAACCATTTCCCGGTCATCAGCCAAAAATTGTGTAGTCTGAGAAAGGCGGAACGACTTTCCGGTCCGTGCCAGGGTGACATTCATCCCTTTTTCAAATTTGCCTGAGACGATACGGACAAAAGCGATGCGGTCACGGTGAGCCGGGTTCATATTGGCTTGAATTTTAAAGACGAAACCGGAAAACGGTGTTTCCACCGGATCGATGATATCTTCTTCCTGCGTCATTCGCGGTTGAGGTGATGGCGCAAACTGAAGATAAGTCTCCAAAAACGTCTGGACACCGAAGTTGGCAAGCGCACTGCCGAAGAAAACCGGTGTCAATTCTCCTCTTTTCACACGATCAAATGAAAACTCGTTGCCGGCTTCGTCCAAAAGCTGAATATCTTCCAA
This sequence comes from Planomicrobium sp. Y74, assembly GCF_003668635.1. GTDB lineage: Bacteria > Bacillota > Bacilli > Bacillales_A > Planococcaceae > Planococcus. The sequence goes on from NZ_RCWH01000001.1 coordinate 528,438, forward strand.
AGCTTGCGTATAATACGACGATTTCTTCATCTCATGGTCGACAGCCAGTTCGCCGTCTTCATCAATTGGCAAAAATCTGTCGCCTTCACTGCGGAAAGGTTCAACCCGTTTGTTGAAGCGGTCGTAAATACCAAGAAATTCTTTCCCCATGCCGATTGGCCAATTCATTGCGTATGACTGGATGCCCAATACTTCTTCCAGTTCTTCCATCAATTCCAAAGGTTCTTTCCCTTGGCGGTCCATTTTGTTGATAAAAGTAAAAATCGGAATGCCGCGCATTTTACAAACTTTAAACAATTTAACTGTCTGTGCTTCGATACCTTTTGCGACGTCGATGATCATGACGGCGCTGTCCACCGCCATTAATGTGCGGTAGGTGTCTTCACTGAAATCCTGGTGACCCGGTGTATCAAGAATGTTGACGCGATTGCCGTCATAGTCAAACTGCATGACAGATGATGTGACGGAAATTCCACGTTGTTTTTCGATTTCCATCCAGTCGGACGTAGCAAATTTCCCGCTCTTTTTCCCTTTGACTGTACCTGCATCCCGGATAGCTCCGCCGAACAGCAAAAGCTTTTCGGTTAAAGTCGTTTTCCCGGCATCCGGGTGGGAAATGATGGCGAAGGTTCTTCTATTTTCAATTTCATTTTTAATTTGGGCTGACATGTTTTACGCTCCTTTAATCTACTCTCTTCATATTAGAGAAGGAAATGTGAAAAAACAAGAAATAATAACCTATATCACAAAAAAGAAGCCGCTGGCGGCCTCTTTTCAGCTATATTTTTTCAGCGCTTCCATCTTCGCAATTTCTTTGTCGCTATGTGGATATTTTGTTGCTCCTATTATTTGATAATCCTCGTGCCCTTTTCCGGCAAGGATGATTATATCACCCGGTTCCGATTGCTGAACTGCATGTTTAACTGCTTCTTCCCGGTCGCCGATGCAGGCATAGTTCGGATGTGCCATTCCAATTTCCAAATCTTTCAGAATGCTGTCATACGACTCATCTCTTGGATCATCAGTTGTCAGCACTACGTAATCGGCAACTGATGCTTTTTTAGCCATATTCGGCCTTTTCGATTTATCCCGGTTGCCTCCGGTGCCGACCAGGAAAATGATTTTATTCTTTTTAAAACCAACCACTGCTGCCAAAGCTTTTTCAATGGCATCAGGTGTATGGGCATAATCGATGAAAACGGTGACAGGTGCATCGACCGCCACTTTCTGCATCCGCCCCTCTACAGGATCGATTGCCGCCAAGGCTTCCAGAACATTACTCAGTTTAAAGCCTTCCGCATATAAAGCAGTGGTAGCTGCCAATGCATTGGAAACATTAAAGTGCCCCAGTAATTTCATTGATACCTGATATTCACCTTCAGGGCATCTCAGCCTGAAGGTCGTCCCGTGCTGATCCATGGAAATTTCATCCGCTTTAAACTGGGCATTTTTTTCCAAGCCGTAAGTGAAGATCGGATGAGAAGTCATTTTTGCAAATTGTTCCGACCAAGGATCGTCTGCGTTTAGGACAGCCCGTTTCTTTTCACGAAGGTCTTGTCCAAGTTGTGCGAACAGCAATCCTTTGGCATGGCCATATTCTTCCATCGTTCCATGGAAATCCAGGTGATCATGAGTCAGATTCGTAAAAATGGCCGTATTGAACTCGACTCCAGCCAAACGTCCCAGCACGAGGCCATGGGAAGAAACTTCCATCGTCATATGGGAACAGCCAGCCTCTTTTGCCTGCGCAATCATTTTTTGAGTTGTCAGGGCATCGCTGGTTGTATTAGCGGAAGGATGCATTTCCCCGTTGAGATTAAAACCGATTGTTCCTGTCAGAGCCGATTTCTCTCCCAACTTCATCAGCATTGAATGGAGCATTCCGGCAACACTGGTTTTTCCGTTTGTTCCGGTTACACCAATCATCTGAATATCTTTGGAAGGATAATTGTAGAACTTCGAAGCTAACTGCCCCAATGCACGTACCGTGTCCTCAACTATCAGCACAGCCGGCCCTTCAACTTCAACCGGTTTTTCAGAAAGGATAAGTGTGGCACCGCATTTTGTCGCCTGTTCTGCGAAGTCATGTCCATCTACCGTGTAGCCTTCTATGCAGACGAATAGTGACCCAGGGACTGCTTCTCTGGAATCCATTGTGATATATTCTATTTTTTCAGGCAGCACACCTGAAATCAATTTATAAGGAATATTTTCGAGTAACTCCCTGCTATTCATGAAAATCCTCCTAATCAGGAAACCAACGGTGACATTACATAAGCATAAAGCAATGCAGCCGAGGCTTTCAGTGAATCTGTATGGGTCCGCTCATAGGAATGTGAAGCTTCTATCCCGGGACCGAATAATGCGTGTTTTACATCATAACCCGCACTGATCGCCGCTGATGCGTCTGAACCATAATACGGATAAATATCCAATTTATAATCTATGTTGTTCTTTTTGGCCAAATCCACTAAATGACGGGTTAATCCATAATGATATGGGCCGCTTGAATCCTTGGCGCAAATTGAAACCGTGTATTCATCAGAAGATTGGCCATCTCCAATCGCTCCCATATCCACGGCAATATATTCTTCTGTTTGTGCTGGTATATTCGAGTTGCCGCCATAACCGATTTCCTCGTTATTTGAAATGTAGAAATGGGTTGTGTAGGGCAGTTTTTCAGAACCGGAACTGAAATGCTTCACTAATTGGAGCAATAAAGCCGTACTTGCCTTATCATCTAAATGACGGCTCTTTATAAATCCTGATTCTGTAGCACTGAATCTTGGATCAAAAGATACAAAATCGCCCACCTCAATACCAAGTTCCCTAACTGCATCTTCCGAAAACGCTTTTTCATCAATCCTAACTTCCATATTATCAGCATTTCGTTCCGCTGTCCCTGCATCTTTATAAACATGGACCGTCGTCTGATGAAGCAGGATCGTGCCGCTCACGGTTTTCCCTGAAGCCATATGTATCAAACAATTTTCGCCTTCAATTGAATTGAACTTAAATCCGCCAACCAGGGATAATTTTAACCGGCCGGAAGGTTTTATTTCCTTTACCATCGCACCAAGCGTATCCACATGCGCGGTCAATAATCTGTGGCGTTCTTCATTCTCGCCTTTGATAGTAGCAATAACGCCGCCTTTATGAGTTGTAGTATATTCGACGTTCCAGCTGCCCATCATTTTTTCTATCTTTTTCATTATATCCATTGTATAGCCAGAAGGACTCGGAATCCCTGTCAATTCACCCAAAAGCCCAATCGTTTCTTTCGAATTCCATTGATATGTCATACATGACGCCCCCTTAATAGATTAATCATATCAAAATCAGGCGTTTTCGCACAGTCCCGACTGTAGTATTATTAATGAATCTACGTGAAACCTGAGGTGTAAGATGAAACAATTAAACGCAAGCCGCCAGAAAAACTTATTATTCCTTCATATTTATGGCTTTGCCGGTATTTTGCATATTCTATTGAATATCCTTTTCAGTTTCAATGCTGCCGTTTATGCACCCTTAACCGGCCTGCTAATCTATTCTACTCTTTTTCTTGCCAGAGCGCGCTTGTCGGAAAATACACTCCGATCGCTGCTGCTGTACGCAATGAATTTATATCTCTTCATTTTGAATATAGAATCCTTGTCAGCTGTGACACTCGTTTACTTTGCTATTCCCTTGATGGCTGCCGCATTATCAAATGAGCTTAAGTCAATGTCGGTTCTCACAGTAGCTACAATTCTTGAAGTGCTGGTATTGATATTATTTTTCGGACTGTTGGAAAGAACACCGAGCTACCAATACAATCATCTTTCCATACTTACTTTTTTAACCATTGTCATGCTGCTGACTTTCTTCCATACCTTCTATTTTAGCCGTGTATGGCAGCAAATGCAGGATCGAAACAAGTCTATGGAGGAAGCGCTCATTTCCCGCGAAGGCTATCTGCAATTATTTTTCGAAACAGCCAAAGATGCTATGGCCGTATTTGATACCGACAACCGCGTGATTGCCATCAACCCTGCATTCGAAGAATTATACGGCTGGTCAGCTGAAGATTCCTACGGCAAAAAAATTAATCCCTACCCGGAAGAAAAAGAGGAAATTGCAGATCTCCAGGCACTTGAATTGCTGAAAGGCAAAAGTTTCACTTTGCTCGATACCGTCGATATGAAAAAAGACGGCACAAAATTCCATGCTCAAATCACTTTGTCGCCTATCTTTGACAAGCAAGGAAAAGTGATAGCGACCTCCGTAATCTCACGGGATATCACCTATCAGAAAGAATCCGAGCAACTGATATTACAGAGTGAAAAGTTGAAGCTTGCAGGTGAAATTGCCGCGGGCGTTGCGCATGAAATAAGAAACCCCATGACTGTCATTTCCGGTTTTATCCAGCTGATTCAGCAGGATCCCAAGCACCCTTATCCGCAATATACCGAGCTAATACACTCAGAATTGGAAAGGATCAATTTAATCATCAGTGAATTCCTGGTGCTGGCGAAACCACAAGCCCCGTCCGTAAAAGAATTCAGATTACGCAGACTGATTGACAATGTCACATTGTTATTCAGCTCTGAATTCAATTTGAAAGGCATAATCTATAAAGAAAAATGGAATGACGATCAGGATTATATTCTTAGCGGTGAAGAGCACTCGTTGAAGCAGGTGTTCATCAATCTTTTCAAAAATGCTGCAGAAGCCATAGAACCCGGTGGATCCATTAAACTTTCTGTAGCTCTTTCTTCTGATAAAATGATATCCATTAAGATTGCTGACAGCGGCTACGGAATTTCAGCAGAAAGCTTGAATAGAATTTTCGAACCGTTTTACACCACCAAAGAAAACGGTACAGGGCTAGGTCTCCTCATTTCACAGAAAATCGTTCAGGAACATGGAGGGGCTTTAAATATATCAAGCGAAGCTGGAACAGGCACGACCGCCGAAGTAATATTGCAAATAAAATAAAACGGAGCCAGCAGGCTCCGTTTTATTATTGCACTGGTTTGATCAATCATCATCCCGGTCATCGTCTTTCCCCTTCTCATCCTGCTCGAATTTGAGGACTTGCCCATCTGCTGCGTTAATTTCAACTTCGAATTCCTTATCGCCGTTTACAACTTCCACATCATTACATTTTACCCGTCATCATCATCCAGATCAAGTTCTACAATTGTACCGCCGTTCGATTGTTGCAAGGCGATTTCAGGTGCCTCCTCAGCGGCAATCAAATCTTCTGGCACAGCTTGAGTTCCATCAACGCCGCCCTGGTTCATTTCCCGGTCGTCATCACCGAGACGGTCACGGTCCTGCTCAAGTACATCACCTGTGAATGCATCAATTTCATAATCATATTCATATTCCTTTTCCCGAATATCCACTTCATATTGCTGTCTGCCATCGTCATTGCTCAATTCAATATCTGTTACTTGCCCCACGGAAATGGCAAGCGCAACTGATGAAGCTTTCTCAAATCCGATCATCTCTCCTGTTGAAGTGTTGTTTGTGTCCTCTGAATTGTTATTTGCTGTGTTCGGCCCGGCAGCTTCTCATCCGATGATCTTATTCTCTTCAATACATCCAATCCGTGAATTTCGGGCAGCGTCAAATCCAGCAGCACAAGATCCCTTTCCTGCTCCCTGAATTGGATCAGCCCTTCCGATCCTGAATGTGCCACTCCGGTTTCATAACCTTCGTACTTCAGTTCCAGTTCCAGAACCCGGGCAATATTTTTCTCGTCTTCAACTATTAAAATCCGATTGGCCATTCCAACCACCTCTTGAATTTATATTAGCAGTAATAAAAAGAAAAAAGCGACCCGCAGGCCGCTTATTTCAATACTCCTCTGATATACTTCGCTTTATTCTTATAAGGCGGGAATAGGACATTGGTAGAAATTTTTGTTGACTTTTTCAAAATCGATTTTGCATGGGTAAAGTTTTCGAAACTCGTTTTTCCGTGGTAAGAGTTCATCCCTGAAGGGCCAACTCCGCCAAACGGCAAGTATGGGCTTCCCACGTGAGACACGGTGTCATTAATGCAGCCACCGCCGAATGGCAATTCTTCAAGGAAGAAATTGATGGCGCGTTCATTTTCCGAGAACATATACGCCGACAGCGGCTTCGGCAGCTGGCGGATTTGTCTTAGCAGCAGCGGCAGGTCCTGATAAGTGATGATTGGCAGAATCGGCCCGAAAATTTCATCTTCCATGGATGGGCTGTCCCAGCTGATATTATCAAGCACCGTCGGCTCGATATAGCGGTTGGAACGGTCTGTTTTGCCGCCGTATAAGATATTTCCGGATTCCGCTTCGATCAGCTCAGCAAGTCTGTCAAAGTGTGAAGTTGAAACGATTCGGCCGTAATCCGGGCTTGACTGAGCATTTTTTCCGTAAAAACCGCTGATGGCTTTAGTCAGTTTCTTCACGAATTCATCTTTCACGGATTCATGGACGCAGACATAATCCGGTGCAACACAGGTTTGGCCCGTATTCATCAATTTGCCCCATGCAATCCGCTTGGCCGCCAAATCGATATCCGCAGTCTGGTCAACTATTGCCGGGCTTTTGCCTCCAAGCTCCAAAGTAATCGGAGTCAATCTTTCCGAAGCTGCTTTCATGACAACTTTTCCGACTTTGACACTGCCGGTGAAGAAAATATAATCGAATGAAGCATGGATCAAAGCAGTCACTTCTTCGCGTTCCCCTTCCACAACACGCACATAATAAGATGGGAATGCTTCTTCGAGCACATTGCGGATCGCGCGTGCTACGTGAGGCGTTGTTTCTGAAGGTTTAACGATTGAACAGTTGCCTCCGATAATTGAACCGATCAATGGTTCCATCACCAATTGGAACGGATAATTGAACGGTCCAATAATCAGAACGGAACCGTAAGGCTCGCGGATGACAAAGCTCTTCGACGGCTGAAGATGAAGAGGCGTTTTCACTTTTTCAGGTTCCATCCATTCGTCGAGGTTCTTCTGCATATTACCGATGCTGTCGAGTACAAACCCGATTTCCGTGGCATAAGCTTCGAATTCACCTTTTCCTAAATCATGCTCTAATGCCTGTGTAATAATTTCTTCATTTGCCAGAATGGCCTGTTTTAAATTCTCCAATTGCGCTTTCCGGAAATCCGCGGAGCGGGTCGCTCCTGTATAATAAAAATTGCGTTGCTCCTGTATCATGCGTTCTACATCATTAGCAGTAAAGTTCATCCAATTTCCTCCTCGTATCAATTCTTCACAAGCTGATCAATATAACGCTGGATGGCCAAGCCTTCCTCAAAAGGAACAAGGGCTGTAGACATCGCTTTCATTTCTTCAAATAATCCTGGCACTTTTTCAAAATCTGTCAATTGAATACGTTCCTGCTGTTTTTCGGCCACATAAAGCTGAGACCAATTTTCCAGCGTCAGAACGCCTTTCGTGCCATAGACTTTAAATTGCAGTAATTCCTGTTGGGCCACTCCGCTCAAGCCGGTTAATAATAACGGTGTTTTGCCGTTCACCAGACCGTGGGCAAGGAGGCCGGTTTCACAAAGTTCCGGTTGTTCCGGGTAGCTGATTTGATGATCCTTCAATGAAATATCACCGAAAATCCGTTGGATCAATTGCAAATAATGCGGGAAAACTTCCCTGATAAAGCCTCCTTCTAGCCTCGAACCAATCCAGGGCGTCTGTTGCCACGCCCTCGGCCATTCAGGAAAGAAGGTCTGCAATTCAATTCGGACAACATCACCGATACTGCCATTCTTCGCTCGCTTGGCCATCTCATGCACAACCGGGCTGTACATCAACGGAAAATGCATGGCAGAGCTAACACGATTTTCAGTCACTGCCTCTACCATCTGTTCACCTGCTTGAGCATTGTGGGCCAACGGTTTTTCGCTTAAAACATTCAATCCCGCGTCGGCAGCTTTTTTTGCTATAGCCGCATGCGAAGCCGGCGGGGTTCCAATATAAACCCAGTCCGCTTTGGAGTAAAGAATTTCGTCGAGGCTGGAGGCCAATGGCACACCGTACGTTTGCTTCAATTTTTGCAGCCGCTCGGAATTTTCATCGAAAACTGCTACGATTTCCACTCCATCTTCCTGCTGAATTTGCTTAATAATCCGCTCGCCTACTATTCCGGCGCCGATAATTCCAATCGAAATCATGAAATCCCTCTCTCTAAGGCCAAAAGGCTTATTTTCAGTCTCCCTGTTTATTAGTGTACCCTTTAAGGGTATGGAATAGTCAAACAATTAAACCAGCTATTATTAAAGGAGGAAGTTAATTATGAAAGAAAATACTAATTGGTGGGAACCTGTATTCAGCGGAGAATTGGAAATCGGATTGAATAAGGAAAAACTGGAAGACTTTGAGGAAGAATCATTTCTTTATTATGCACAGCCAAACCAGGAAATGGAGTCCCAGCTGTAAGTGAATGGACCGTTCGTATCCCGTCGGAAGCCTACATAAAAACGCCTTTTTCAATGATTTTATTGAGAAAGGCGTTTTGCTGTTTACCGCTGTTCTGTACTTCACCGTCGATACCGATATAAAATGGATAGGGACAATCAAATCTTATTGCAAGCCTCACTTTCCCAAAATACTATGAGTTAACGAAAGAGGCGATATCCAAAATGAAAAAAATAACCGCTTTACTGTTTATCCTCTTTTTAGCAGGATGTGGCTTGTCCGATTCCATTGATACCGGCGGAAGCACCAGCCAAATACCGGTGGAAGTCCTTTCTGTCATAGATGGCGACACCATACGTATACTTTACGAGGGCAAAGAGACGACTGTCAGGTATTTGCTGGTAGATACACCTGAAACCAATCATCCCCGACTCGGTGAACAGCCCCTTGGAAAAGAAGCGACAGCAAAAAATCGACACTTGATTGAGTCTGGTGATGTTACAATCGAATTCGATGTTGGTGATCGATTGGATGATTACGGACGGCTTTTGGCCTATATTTATGTTGATGGTGAAAACGTGCAGCAGCAACTCCTGGAATCAGGATATGCCCGTGTAGCCTATATTTCCCCGCCGAACACGCGTTATCTCGAGGATTTTGAAGAAGCTGAACAATCGGCCCAAGAGCAGGAACGCGGGATATGGAAATATGAAAACTATGCCACAGCACGAGGCTTTGACAGCAAGGCAGTCTCAGAAAATGAAAAAACAGATCCTGATATCTCTACAGATGAATGCAACATCAAAGGAAACATCAACAGGAAAGTCGATAAAATCTATCACATGCCTGGCAGTTCTTCCTATGAACACACAAATCCTGAAGAATGGTTCTGTTCAGAACAAGAAGCGCGGGACAATGGATTTCGAAGCGCTGGCCAGTAGAAAAGGAGAATAACCATGCAGACAATCGTTCTTCGCTTTGATTACCAATCTTCTGCAAAAATTGAAGAGTTGCAGAAACAGATTAATGCAGGCAGCTTAAAAAAGGTTACATCGCTGCCCCCTCACCTTACTTTGCAATCCTTTACACAGACCAATCCGGCCGATTTGAAGAAGGTCATCCAGCCATGTGCAAAGAAAACTAACCAGCTGATGATCAATTTTTCTTCAATAGGTTTTTTTAAACAAAAAGGAACTTTTTTTCTTGCACCGACCCAAACAGAAACTTTAACCAATCTCCATCAGTCCATCCGGCTGGCAACCCGTGAATTTAGCGGCTCAGGCGCTTTATACGAACCGGATCAATGGGTTCCCCACACCACTGTCGCAAATAGTACAGCTGCTCAGTTCTGGGGTCCACTTTTTTCCCGCCTTTCAATGGAATTTCAGCCTTTCACTGCCACAGTGACCGCGATTGAGTGCTGGAGCGTTATTAATGAAAAAACTGAAAATGACTGGAGCATCTTCCTCGATTAAAACCAAAAGTACGAATCTATTATTTTAAAATATAATTTACTGCTGGGAGTATTGACTTTTTCCAAGGGCGCGCTATAATTAGAAATGTCCTTGTAATTGCGATTCCTTAGCTCAGCTGGGAGAGCGCTACCTTGACAGGGTAGAGGTCGCTGGTTCGAGCCCAGTAGGAATCATTGGGTGCCAAACCCGCAGCAGATTTTAGGAACAGAATCTGCTTGAAAAAAACCGTCACCTTCGGGTGCCGGTTTTTTTATTGCGTTTTTTTAAAAAAATAACCCCCGGAAATCTCTCATAGAAAGATTCCCGGGGGTCGTTTTATGCTTCAGTTGTTTTTGGCGCTTTTTTATCGCGTGCCAACCATTGAATAGCGAACAATACGATAAAGAGTGCTGCGCCGATTGTATCGGATAAACCTTCCGGATAAATCAGTGCAAGACCTGTCGCGAATGTGATAATCCGTTCAAACCAGTACAGCTTGCGATACCAGTAACCGATTAAACCGGCACCGATTGCAATCATTCCGGAAATGGCGGTTATGAGCACCCATATCAGTTCAGGCCACGTCGTATCGATCATCAGTAAGGATGGGGACAATACGAACATGTAAGGAATGATAAACGCGGCAATGGCCAGTTTGGCAGCATTGAAACCTGTTTTGATCGGTTCTCCGCCTGATATACCGGCGGCAGCAAAGGCGGCAAGGGCAACCGGCGGGGTTATATCGGCAATAATACCGAAATAGAACACGAACAAATGGGCGGATAAAGCTACAACTAACGGTGTCGCTGCCCCTTCAGGATATTCAAGCATCAGCAATGTAATGATTGCCGGAGCTGCGATTGTAGATGTGATAACATAGTTTGCCGTAGTCGGCGAGCCCATCCCAAGAACAATGGCTGCAAGCATAGTAAAGAATAATGTCAGCAGGACGTTTCCGCCAGACGCAGATACCAGCCCGTTGGCAAGACTTAAGCCCAGGCCGGTCTTGACGACAACTCCGACGATTATCCCTGCAGCTGCCGTGGCAGCTGCAACAGCCAGCGCTGTCCGCGCACCATCAACCAGTGCATGGATCATATCTTTAAAATTCAAACGTGTTTCTTTATCAAATGAACTAACAACAATTGTCAGAACAATACCCCATAATGCAGCCTGCATTGTCGGAATTCCGATCAACAGGAAAATAATGATGGCAAAAATCGGTGTCAGCAAATAGATTTTCTTCAACACTTCTTTACGGTCCGGCATCTCTTCTTTCGATAAGCCTTTCAAGCCAATCCGTTTCGCTTCAAAATGTGTCATGATCCAAACACCTGTGAAGTAGAGAAGCGCAGGAATCGCAGCCGCTTTGGCAATCTCCCAATAAGTGACGCCTCCGATGAATTCAACCATCAGGAAGGCTGCAGCACCCATGATCGGCGGCATCAATTGTCCGCCTGTCGAAGCTGCCGCTTCGACCCCGCCGGCAAATTCCTTTTTATACCCCAATTTTTTCATCATCGGAATCGTATAAGATCCGGAAGTTACAACGTTGGCTACCGAGCTTCCTGAAATCGTCCCCTGTAATGCACTGGAGAAGATGGCCACTTTCGCGGGTCCCCCTGTTAGATTACCGGCTAGAGATACAGCCAGGTCATTGAAGTATTGTCCTACTCCTGTTTTAACCAGGAAGGAGCCGAAGAGTAGGAACGTAAAGATGAATGTTGCCGAAACTCCGATTGGAGTTCCGAGAATCCCATCTGTTGTATAGAACATTAACTGGATCAGCGAATCTAGATCCTGTCCTCTGTGCCGTAAGAATCCCGGAAAATATGGACCAAAAAATGCATATGTGAGGAATAATGCTGAAATGACCGTAATCGGCATACCAACAGCTCTTCGCGTGGCTTCAAGCACCAGCAGAACAGCGAGGACACCGACGATAAAGTCAAGTTCTGTAACCCGTCCGATACGGAAAACCAAGTCTTCATACATAATCGGCCAATAAGCACCGACCCCTACAGACAATAACGCAAGGATGTAATCATACCAGGCAACCTTATGGCGAATCCCTTTACGTTTACGTGCAGGAAACAGGATAAAGATCAAGGAAAGTGCGAACCCTAAGTGAATGGAACGCTGAATATAAGCTGTATATTGACCGAAAATCGCTGTATATAATTGGAATAACGCAAATGCCAGCAAGCCATAAAATACAACATGCTTCATTATACCGGACAAATCACGCGTGTTCGATTCAGGGTCATATTTCTGCAGTATTTCTTTCTGCTTTTCTGCTGAGATGTATGTATCATCTTCCGGAGGCAATTTCTTTTCTTCTCTTTCATCCGGCGGTAATTTATTGGTCATCAATATTCACTCCTTTTAATTGCTGGAAAAATGACAGCCGCTGAATACGGAACGTATACGTCTTTCCTCTAGCGAGCGTCTTTTTTAAATCGTATTCTTTTCCGTCTTTGATCAAAGACAGGCCGGCATCGACATCACCGATCAGTATGCTGAATTCCGGTATTCGCCTATCCATATTTTTAATAAAATACTTACCGTCTTTTTCGACAAATACTTCCCCTTCTCCTGCATTGGAAGGCATTCCAATATTAAAATCCTCATATTCCAGTTCTGTCATTTTCAAAGTGTTATCAGGAAGAACCTCAAAACTTTCTATAACTTCGGATAAATGGATGGAATGTGTATATTTTATCTGAAAACGGGGCTGAGTCAATAGTGAATAAGCTGCGAGGCTCTCTGTCTCGTTATTGATGAATGTGATACTTCGTTTTAGTGGGATAAATATGGATGCGGAGCTGATTAAGATGAGGACAATCAGAATCAGAAGAAAACGCTGCTTGGTATCTATTCGCATAGTTCATTCTCCTCCGGTGTGTCTAAACAAATAACGACGATAAAGCTTGCGCTTTATCGTCAATTATTCAACAATACCTTATTCGTTCACTTCATCAAAGTATCTTTGTGCACCCGGGTGGATATCGATTCCGATACCATCAAGAGCAGTTTCAGATTTGATGAAATCAGCTTTAGCGTGCTGGATTTGATCTGTGTTTTCATAGATGGCTTTTGTAATGTTGTAAACGGTATCTTCAGACAAGTCGTTTTGTGCTACGAGCATAGCCAATACTGATACAGTCGGAACATCTTCAGTCAAACCATAAACGCCTTCTGGTACAGTGTCATGTGCGTAATAAGGATATTTTTCGATCAATTCGTTCGCTTTGTCTTCAGCAACCGGCACGATGACTACATCGGAAGTTGCACTCAAACTTTCAACAGCTCCAGTCGGTGTACCTGCTGTAATGAACGCAGCATCGATCTGGCCTGATTGAAGGCTTTCCTGTGATTCACCGAAGTCAAGATTCTGAGCATCGATATCTTCCATCGTCATGCCATGAATTTCAAGCAATTGCTCAGCGTTGATGTAAGTACCTGATCCAGGTGCTCCAACAGAAATTGATTTCCCTGCAAGGTCATCAAAAGAAGTAATTCCTGAATTCGCAGTCGTTACCAGCTGGATAGTCTCAGGATACAAAGCTCCGATTGCAGAAACAGAATCGATTACTTCGCCGTCAAACATATTCGTACCTTCAGAAGCATAGAAAGCTGTATCCGTTTGAACGAATGCAATTTCTCCTGTGCCATCAGCAAGTGACGTCATGTTTGCTGCAGAGGCCTGTGAAACTTCAGCAGTTGTATCAATGCCTGTTTCCTCTTCAATAATCTGAGCCATTGCTCCGCCAAGCGGATAATAAGTTCCCGTTGTTCCACCAGTCAGAATACTGATGAATTCCGGATCTGATGAACCGCCGCCTTCTCCACCGCTTCCTGAGTCAGTGTCTGCAGAGTCATCGCCGCATCCAGCAAGAAATACTGAACCAGCCAAAGCAATTCCTGCGAATAAACCAAATTTCTTGTTTACCATAATTTGACCTCCCCTTGTTATAATTTTTACATGTTTCTATCCTCATAATACCATGACTTTATGTTCAAGTGTCAACGAAATTCAGATTCAGTAACCGTTTTCACAGGTGTGTTGAATTTTTTATTATGTGTCTGCGCCTTCCACATGCGATTCAGGAGCTGTTTCCTCAGGTGAAATATCATTGAAACCTTTACCTTTTTCCTCGAGGTCGCGCTGCCGATGGGCAATTCTTGCGCTTGCACAGGCTGCAATGCTTGATACCAGATCATCAAGAAATGTATGGACTTGTCCGCCTACTTTTGTATCGAGTTCACGAATGACTCCGATTTTATTGCGGTCGAGGTGTCCGAAAGTCGTTACTGCAATACTGCCATAAGTCAGCACTGCACCAAGGCCAATCATTTCATCGACGCCAAAAAGTCCTTCATCCGTATCGACAATTTGCTGGAGGGGTTTTGAAAGTTTTCCCTGCTCCGCCAATTCATCCAATTCCACACCTACAAGAAGCGCATGCTGCATTTCCCTTTTCAGTAAAACGCTTTCCACTGATTCTATGCAATGTGATAGTTGCAACCCTTCATTAAATGGTTCCTGCATTTCAAATACGATTTTAGCAATTTCTTCAATTGAGACCCCGCGTCTTTCCAGCGCTTCGTGCGCTGCTTTCGTCACTTCGTCTGAATGTACACGGAATTTTCCGCCATCCATTCCTGCCATATCAAAAACCCCTCTCTGTATTTGATGCTTGCTCCCTCATTATACCTTGCAGCCCGAATATGATACAATTTTTATACAAAATCCAGCAAGGAGGCTTCATCATGAACAGAGGAAATGTAGAAGATATCACCATTTTCAGTAAAGAGCTACAGGAAGACATGCAATTATTAGTCTATCTCCCTTATAATTATTCACCTTTATACAAATACAGCCTGGTTATCGCTTCAGATGGCAAGGATTATTTCCAATTGGGAAGAGTGCCGCGGGTCGTCGATGAATTACTGGAAAACCGCGAAATCGAAAATATCATTTTTGTAGGTGTGCCGTATAAGAACGTTGATGACCGGAATAGAAAATACGAACCGACCGGTGAACAGCACGCTGCCTATCTGCGATTCCTGGCGCACGAACTCGTACCTTTCCTGGATGAGAAGTATCCAACTTATCAAGTCGGTATGGGCCGTACATTGATCGGAGATTCCCTCGCTGCAACAGTCAGCCTGATGGCTGCGTTGAAATATCCGAACATTTTCGGACGCGTCATTCTCCAATCGCCAAAAGTAGGGCCTGAAATATTGGAAAACGTATCCAACTTCAATTCGGCCAACGCTTTCACTGTCTACCATGTAATCGGAAAAGAAGAAACGGCAGTCAAATTGACAAATGGTGAAACAGCCGATTTCCTGGAGCCGAACCGGGAACTCCATCAATTGATGAAAGAGAAATCTTTCCCTGTATTCTATGAGGAATTCGATGGTGAACACACATGGAAATACTGGCAGCCTGATTTAAAGCGGGCATTGGTGCAAAACTTCGGCGTGTAAATCGAATTCGCAATTTCCAGCTTTCTTTTGTTATACTGTAATAAGTTAAGATATATATTTTAGAGGAGGCATATTTATGAAATATGGTGTTGCAGCATTTCCGTCAAAAGAATTACAGGATCTCGCCAATTCTTACCGCAAACGCTATGATCCTCATTATGAGTTGATTACACCTCATATCACTTTGAAGGAACCGTTTGAAGCGGATGGCGCAGAAATCAAAGAAGTCGTGGAAGAAATGGCGAAAATCGCTAAACGCCAAAAGCCTTTCAAGCTTCACGCAACTCGCGTCAGTTCTTTTTCACCGGTTACAAACACGCTTTACTTTAAAGTGGAACCGAATGAAGAATTATTGGCTTTGCATGAAGATTTGCATTCTGATTTCTTCGGCGGCATGCCGGATTATTCATTCGTTCCGCATATTACTATTGCCCAAAAATTGTCTGACTCTGAGCATTCAGATATCTTTGGCCAATTAAAAATGGCGGGAATCGACCATGAAGAAATAATTGACCGTATCCACCTCCTATATAAACTTGAAGATGGTTCGTGGACAGTCTATGACACATTCCGTCTGACTGGAGCTGAATAATAATTGCAGAAAGTCAAAATCGCTGAAAGCGAACTCGAAAAAGAACAGGCCTTTGAAATCCGGCGCAAAGTATTTGTAGACGAGCAGCAAGTGCCTCTGCATATTGAAATGGACGAGTATGACGATGATGCCACTCATTTCGTTGGATATAACCTCCAACAGCCGATTGCTGCAGGACGTATCCGTGAAATTGAAAATGGCATCGGAAAAGTCGAACGGGTTTCTGTATTGCCCGAATTCCGGGGACAGCATGTTGGTGTTCTGATGATGGATGCGATGGAAAAACATGCACGCTCCGTTGGAATGTCGAGCCTGAAACTCAACTCACAGTCATACGCCATTCCATTCTATGAAAAATTGAACTACACCGTAACTTCTCCGGAATTCCTCGACGCAGGAATCCCGCACAGAACGATGGAGAAGAATCTACATGCTTAAAAGAAAAGCGACTGCAAAGAGATGGCCCACAAACCTCGGGCCATCTCTTTGCGACGAAGCAGCGCAGCGATACAGGAGCAGCATTTGGCTGGCTTATGTCCCGAAGAGTTGTGCCGCTGGAGTCTGGACAGCTATACTCTCTCTTAGAATAATTGCAAATATACAAAATTAAAGCTTTTCTCAACTTTAAAAAACCAGCCCCTTTTAAATAGGGGCTGGTTTTTTTATTTTATACAGTAACCAGTTTCTAATTTTCAATCCTGCAGAATTATAGTACGTGATAGCCGCTGTCCACATGGATTGTCTCACCGGTAATACCGCGTGACATTTCGCTGAACAGGAATACAGCTGTATCGCCGACTTCTTCAGGTGTCGTATTGCGGTGCAGAGGAGCTTTCTCTTCAATTTCATGCAAAATCGAGTTGAAATCGCTGACTCCTTTGGATGACAAAGTGCGGATAGGGCCTGAAGAGATGGCGTTGACACGAATATTGTGCTTGCCAAGATCCGCTGCCAAATAACGGACGGACATTTCAAGGGCGGCTTTCGCCACACCCATTACATTGTAATTAGGCAGTACCCGCTCCCCGCCGATATATGTAAGGGCGACAATACTGCCTCCTTCAGTCATTAAGGGTTTAGCATATTTGGAAATGATGGTAAGTGAGTAGGAACTGATATTCTGTGCAAGCAAATAGCCTTCCCGGGATGTTTCTGAAAAATCCCCTGACAATTCTTCCGTCTTGGCGAAAGCGATACAATGTGCCAGTCCATCGATTTTACCGGCTTGTTCCTTGATGGTGCCAAAACATTTTTCAACATCTTCGTCACTTGTAACATCACAAGGAAGAATCAGTTCGTGATTGCCTTCGAGCGTCGCAACCAAGTCACGGACAGATTTTTCAAAACGTTCCCCGGCGTATGTAAAAATTAAATTGGCGCCAGCCTGGTCCAGCGAACGGGCAATCCCCCAAGCGATACTGCGTTTATTGGCCACTCCCATAATCACATACGTTTTGTCTTTTAATGATATAGACATTGTCATTCCTCCTGATTTCTGTTTATCACCTGGTACTAATATTACATCATAAAAAAGAAAAGTGCAATTTGCACTTTTCTAAAGGTTGCTCAGGAAAGTTGTTGCCAGCCCCAAGTATATCAAGATTGAAATAATGTCATTCAGCGTAGTGATAAATGGACCCGATGCAACGGCTGGATCAATTTTTAAACGGTGTATCAATAAAGGAATGAAAGATCCCGCGAGAGTGGCGACGAAAATGGAACCTGCCACAGCAGTTCCGACTAATAACCCGATCAGTAATTCACCTTTCCAGAAATACACCAAACCAACGACCACTACACCACAGACAAGCCCGGTGATCAAACCGGTGCCTGCTTCACGGAACAGCAGCTTCATCTTGCTTTCTTCTTCTATATCTCCAGTTGCAATCCCGCGCACCGCAACAGCCAGTGCCTGGGTACCGCTATTCCCGGCCATTCCGGCAATCAGCGGAATAAATACCGCCAGCAGAGCCACTTGATCCAAAGTGGATTCAAACATTCCCATCAGGTTTGCGGTAAGCATACCAAGGAAAGTCAAAAGGATCAGCCAAGGGAGCCTTTTTTTCGCAGCGCTGAAAGGGCCTCTGTCGAAATTATCCATATCGGAAACAGCTGCCAATTTGGAATAGTCATCAGAAGCTTCCTCATCCAGTACATCGATAATATCATCGACCGTAATGATGCCGAGGAGATGATTCTGAAAGTCCACGACCGGCATCGCCAGGAAATCATAATCCTTGATCATGCGTGCTACTTCTTCCTGGTCTTCACCGACCGAAACACTCACTACCCGGTCATTCATGATCGATTCTATCAAGGTGTCTTCCTCAGCGATGATCAGGTCGCGCAAGGTAACAATCCCTGCAAGCCGTTTCGCTTCGTCTATGACAAAGACATAATAGATGGTTTCTGCATCCGGTGCGGCGTTCCGCAAAATATTCATCGCAGACCGCACGGTGGAATTCTTCGGTATCGCGACAAATTCAGTGGTCATTATAGAACCTGCTGTATATTCTTCATAATGCAACAGGTCTTTGATTTCCCTGGCTGAATCTTTGGGCATAATGGTCAGGTAGCTTGCCACCTGGTCTTTGGTAAGATTATTCAAAACGTCTACCGCATCATCCCGGTACATAAAGGACAGAAGATCTGCGGCATACATGGAGTTCATTTCTTTAAAGAGATTTTCGTATTCATCATCATCCAATTCGATTGCCTCGAAAATATCCGCCATTTCCTTAGGAGAGAGATACTCGTAAAGCTTTTGGCGGGTTTCAAGTTCCGCCTTTTCATAAAAGCCTGCTTGGTCATATGGATGGTGGGAAAGGAATTCTTCCCTGAATTGCTCCAATTCCCCTTCTTCCAACAACTGCATCAGCATTTCTTCATTCAATTCTTCATCACGTACTGTTTGTTCTTCCAGCATCATGGCTCCCTCCTTTCGAATTTGCGACACTCCGCTTTAGTAGTCTATACGTTACACTATAATTATGTATAGTGAAATATTTAATAATGAGGTGTTTTTATGAAATATGACATTATTGGCGACATCCATGGTTGTTTTGATGAGCTGATGGAATTGCTTGAAAAACTGGGCTATACCTTTGAAAACGGAATTCATATCCATCCTGAAGGCAGGCTTCCCGCATTCGTTGGGGATGCTATGGACAGAGGCCCCTATTCGCTCAAGGTATTGGAATTATTGTTCACAAGACAGGACAAAGGCACCCTTCTATATGCCCCGGGCAACCATTGCAATAAACTCTACCGTTTCATGAAAGGGAATTCCGTTCAACTGGCGCATGGTCTGGAAATCACAATTGCCGAATGGCAGGCGCTGCCAAAAAAAGAGCAGCAAAAGTTCCGCAAACGCTATATCCGTTTTTACGAGGAATTGCCTCAATATCTGGTGCTGCGTGAGGATTTGATTGTGGCGCATGCCGGATTGAAACAAGGCATGATTGGCGAACCCATGAGCAAAAACATTAGGGTGTTCACCCTATATGGAGATATCACCGGGAAGTTCCATGCAGATGGCCGTCCAGTTCGCCGGGATTGGGCGAAATCCTATAAAGGTGAACCGTGGATCGTTTATGGCCACACGCCTACCGAAGAGCCATATATTATCAACAGAACCGCCAATATCGACACAGGATGTGTTTTCGGCGGCACATTAACTGCATTCCGTTTTCCGGAAAAAGAACTGGTTTCCGTCCCATCAAAACAACCTTACCAACCTGACCGCTTTCACCGTTTCATCTGATGAGCGCTGCCATATCTTCCCGGTTTGGCGACTCGAACAAGAGGCCTTCGCCTGTGACCGGATGGATCAGTTCCAATTCGCGGCAATGAAGAGCCTGGCGGCTGATTAAGTTCCTTGTTCCGCCGTATAAGTCATCTCCAACAAGAGGATGATTGATGTGAGCGAGGTGTACACGTATCTGATGGGTTCGTCCGGTGTTCAGTTTCAGTTGAATATGGCTGAATTCCGGATAGGCTTTCAGCAATTTGACTTCAGTTTCTGCGAACTGCCCATCGGCACGTACTTCCCGTTCGATGATACTGGAATTCTTTCTTCCTATTGGTGCAGTAATTGTAAATCGTTCCTGATCTATTTTTCCGTGGACCAAAGCCTCATAGCGACGCGACATTTTTTTCTCCTGTTGCTGTATTGACAGCATATGATGGATATGGCGATTTTTTGCAATACAGACAAGTCCGCTGGTGTCACGGTCCAATCTTGTTGCAATATGCAAAGTCGCTGGAATTTCATTGTCTTCAAAATGTTTGGCCACTATATTCGCCAGGCTGCCGGAAGGGTGTTCGCGGGAAGGGATGGTGTTTTGCAAAGGCGGCTTGTCAACAATAAGAAGAGAATCGTCTTCGAAGACTATCTTCAAGTCACCACTCTCTGCCTGCAGTCCTTTTCCAAGCTCCTCCAACGGAAAAACAACGGTCACCGCATCTCCAGATTCCAAGGGATGCCTGACCGTCACTTCATTGCCGTTGACCAATATCTGTCCGCCGCCATATTTTACAGAAGCAAGCGTCCGCTTCGAAATGCCCCAATTATGCAAAGCTTCACGAAGCAGGCCTTTTTCATCGGCAACATATTTCAATTCAAATGGTTTCATCGAGCTTCCTCGCTGTCGATAAAGGAATCATGGACCCGTCTCCAGAATGGGAACGGACGGAATCGTGCAAATCTTACTTTTTGGTCAGCCACTTTGTATTCGATCGAACGCACATCTTTATGAAGCAATTGAAGATGGTCGACCGTCACCATAAAGTCCGGCGCTTTTACCGGACGAAGCGCACAACGATGATGCGACGGCAGCACGAGCGGAGAACCGACCGTCCGGAAAACCCGGTTATTGATGGAGGCCATTTCAGTCAATTGCATCGCTTCAAGTGATGGGTGGATGATTGCACCCCCAAGTGCTTTGTTATAGGCTGTGCTTCCTGAAGGCGTAGACATGCAGAGGCCGTCTCCCCGGAACCGTTCAAAATGGCTCTCATTCAAAAGCACATCCATAACCAGCGTTACATCCGGTGACTTTACAGTCGATTCATTCATCGCCAGGTATACCGCAGGTTCTTCTTTATTGCGGTAATGGATACTTGTCTCAAGCAGCGGATATTCGATGACTTCATATTCTTTTTTGGCAATCGACAGCACCAATTTTTCAATTTCAATCGGTTTCCAGTCAGCGTAAAAGCCGAGATGCCCTGTATGTATTCCGACAAATGCTACGGAGTCCAACTGGTTCGAATATTTATGGAAAGCATGCAGCATTGTTCCATCGCCGCCAATCGACAGGACAATATCCGGCTGCTCCTCATTCCACTCCATTCCGAAGTCAGTCAAATACGCACGTGCTTTGTCCATTAATTCATTTGATAAATCATCACTTCTCGACATTATGAAATACTTCATCTCTTTGTTCTGCCTCCTTCTTGGTCCCCGGGAAAATGTGTTCTTGGCGAATCTTTGAATTCCGTGAAATAAGCCTGTGCTTCCTGGATTTCATCACGGATTTGCGACATCTCCTCATCAAGTTGAAACGCTGCTTCTGCGGCCCGTTGGAGCCTCAGTTTTATTTCGTCCGGGAAAACTCCCTTGTATTTATAATTCAATGAATGCTCGATGGATGCCCAAAAATTCATCGCCAGTGTCCTGATCTGTATTTCAGCCAATATCAATTGTTCCCCGTTGATGGTCTGAACGGGATACTCGACAATTACATGATACGACCGGTAGCCGCTTTGCTTTTCTCGTGAAATATAATCCTTTTCCTCGACAATGCGAAGGTCGTTGCGGTTCCTGAGCAAGTCGACAACCGTTTCAATATCCCCGACAAATTGGCACATCATCCGCAGCCCGGCAATATCCTGCAGTTCCCTCGCAAGCTCATCGGACGGCTCAAACGGTATGCCTTTTTCGAGCGACTTGTCATAAATACTGGCAATCGGTTTAACCCTGCCTGTTACAAACTCGATAGGCGAGTTGATATTATCCGTTTCATATAGTCTCCGCATGCCTTTAAACTTTATCTTGAGTTCATCGACTGCCTGTTTATAAGGCGCTAAAAATCGATCCCATTGTCCCATAACCGGTCCCCCGCTTCCATGTGCACGCATCTTTTCCATTTTTTAAATCACATTATTTTGTACAATCCGCTTCTAGATATGGAGCAAAACAGCGAAGACGCCTTGGGGAGATAGAGAAAAACATGTGCTCCTGCATCGCTGCGCTGCTTCGTCGCAAAGACTTAGCCTCGCTAACGTCGGCTAATGTCTTCGAAGCAGTTTTGCGCAATATCGGCTTTTTACTTCACCTTGTATAGTGATATTTTAACACAGCACTGTCATTCGTTGCAGTTTGACTGGAATTATCCCATAATAAAATCAAGTGAGGTGCTGAAAAATGACTAGAGAACTTGAGATAGAGTTCAAGAATTTATTGACTCAGGAAGAATACATAAAACTGCTGGATTCCTTCGGATATAAACCAACTGACGCACATACCCAAATCAATCATTATTTTGATACAGCGGATTATAAATTACGCGCCCAAAAATCTGCGCTTCGTATACGGCAAAAAGGTGAAGCCTATGAATGTACGCTGAAAGTGCCGGCTGAAAATGGCAATTACGAGATTACCGATACCCTTGATCAACAGCAGGCCGAAGACATCCTTAAAAAGAGTAATTTCGCTGCTGAAGAAGTTGCGGATGCCTTAAAAGAAATCGGTGTCTCCCCTAAAAACCTTGATATTCTGGGCACCCTGGCTACCCATCGCATTGAATTTCCTTACAGGAACGGTTTGCTGGTGCTTGATCATTCCGAGTATCATGGCATAGAAGACTTCGAGCTGGAGTTTGAAGTGGATGATTTTCATGACGGCAAACGGAAGTTTCATGACTTGCTGATTGAACACAATATCCCTTCCCGTAAGACAGACAAAAAAATAGCCCGTTTCATGAAAGCATCAAAAAAAGACTAATAATAATAAAAAGTTATTTAATCAAAACATTATTATACCAAATTATGTAAATTGCTTAATCG
Organism: Planomicrobium sp. Y74; assembly: GCF_003668635.1. Taxonomy (GTDB): domain Bacteria; phylum Bacillota; class Bacilli; order Bacillales_A; family Planococcaceae; genus Planococcus. Next base: position 551,460 of record NZ_RCWH01000001.1, read on the forward strand.
ATTTATTTGAGAAAATCCTGTTCCGTTGTTAGAATGAATTTACAGCTACAGCAAAGGAGACATAATGATGACTGGAAAACCTATACTTCCGTACGATGAACTCGGCGCGGAACGACTGTCTCAATTAGTGGACGCATTTTATGCACGCGTTGCTATGCATCCAAAGCTTAAGCCCATATTTCCTGACGACTTAACAGAAACCGCCAGAAAACAAAAGCAATTTATGACGCAATATCTCGGCGGACCCAATATATATTCGGAAGAACACGGACATCCCAGGCTCAAAGCAAGGCACAATCCCTTCCCCATAACACCAGAACGGGCGCAGGCCTGGCTTGAATGCATGAGCGAAGCAATGGATGAAATCGGATTGACAGGGAAGTTCCGTGAAACCTTCTATAACCGGCTGGTCTTGACTGCTCACCATATGGTCAATGAGCCCGACAGTGAGGAGGAAATGGTTTGAACAACCTCGACTTGGCAAAAGAGATCTACGACAACCCGAACCCTGTAAAGCCCATGGAATTGTATGTTTTCTTAGATCCCCTCAATACGGAATGCTGGGAACTCCAATCCGTCATGAGGAAGCTCCAAATCGAATATGGCCATTATTTTTCAATGCGTGTTGTGCTCAGCACAAAATTATTCAATTTGAACAGCCAGCAAAAAACCTCTTCGGTTGCCACCGACAGCCTTACCCATCCGGTCCTGGCGTCAGTCGCAGTCAAAGCAGCGGAATTGCAGGGTAAACGTGCAGGCAACCAATTCCTGCATAAATTACAGGAACAGCTTTTCCTGAATACGCAAGATGTCTCTTCCTATAAGGTATTATTGGAAATCGCGGAAGAAGCAAACCTTGATCAGGAAGAATTCAAAAAAGATTTCCACTCCGTCCATACTGCAAAAGCTTTTCAATGTGACCTGCAGATTACTAGAGAGATGGAAATCACGGAAGTTCCGAGCATCGTCTTTTTCAATGAATGTATTGAAGATGAGGGTGTAAAAATTTCTGGACTGCATTCATATGATACTTATCTGACTATCCTTCAGGAAATGCTTGGCAGCGACACATTGAACCGACAGGCACCACCGCCGCTCGAACAGCTTTTCACTAAATACACAACAATCGCGACAAAAGAAATCGCATCTATATATAACATCTCGTTTGAAACAGCAGAGCGGGAAATGAAAAAGCAGATGCTCCAGCAAAAAGTTGAACGCATCAGCCTGCCCGATGAAACTTTATGGAAAATAAAATAAGCACGGCGCCAATTGGCGCCGTGCTTATTTTATTTTAACTATAGAAAAACGCCTGCCACGTCCGGCAGGCGTTTTTCATTACACAAAGGGGATGGGAGAAATGTTCACGCTCAAACAAAGGGGTGTATGTTTGTATGTGATTTATTTCACAACTTAACTTTATCATGGAATAATTGTTTATGCAATAATTCACAAGCTAATTCACAAATTTGTCATATTAGTAAGCAGAATGAGATTTATTTAATTATATTAAGATAACGAAAAAAAGAGAGACCCCTTATGAAAGAGCCTCTCGCAAACAATATTATTTTTTCAGCAATAACTTCTCCAGTTCAATTAGTTTTTCCTCAAATACTTTGCATGCCTCTTCTACCGGAGATGAAGAAGTCATATCTACACCTGCTTTTTTGAGGACTTCAATCGGGTAATCCGAGCTTCCAGCTTTCAGGAATTCATTGATGAAACGATCGACAGCCGGCTGTCCTTCTTCCAGAATGCCTTTGCTTAATGCTGTGGCGGCACTAAAGCCCGTAGCATATTGGAAGACATAGTAGTTATAGTAGAAATGCGGGATTCTTGCCCACTCCATACCAATCTCTTCATCCACTGCCACATCTTCACCAAAATATTTTTTATTCAGTTGATAATAAACTTCCGTCAGGCGGTCAGCTGTCAAAGCTTCCCCTTCCTGATCCATTTTGTGGATAGTATGTTCAAATTCCGCAAACATTGTCTGGCGGAATACGGTACCGCGGAAACCATCAAGCCAGTGGTTAAGCAAGTAAATACGCTCCTGGTCGTCTTCCGTTGCTTTCACCATATATTCGTTCAGCAAAGCCTCATTTGTAGTAGAAGCAACTTCAGCGACGAAAATAGAATAATCACCATAAACGTAAGGCTGTGAAACGCGCGTATAGTGACTGTGTACGCTGTGGCCGAATTCATGAGCCAGAGTGAAGAGATTATCGACATTATCCTGCCAGTTCATCAGGATATAGGGATTTGTTCCATAAGCACCTGATGAATAGGCTCCGCTCCTCTTCCCTTTGTTCTCCAGAACGTCCACCCATCTGTTCTGAATGCCTTCTGCAACAATTCCTGTATATTCCTCACCAAGTGCAGATAAACCTTTCAGCATGATGTCTGTCGCTTTTTCATAAGGGATTTCCATCTTCACTTCTTTAACAAGCGGCGTGTGCATATCCCACATATGGACTTTATCGATGCCGAGTACTTCTTTGCGCAGAGCCGCATAGCGATGCAATAAATGCAAATTATTATTTACGGTTTCCACAAGGTTATCATAGACACTTTCCGGAATATGGTCATCCGATAAAGCTGCGTGCCGTGCTGAATCGTATTTACGTACTCGTGCGTTCACATTATCACGTTTGACAGTGCCGGCTAATGTTGACGCAAAAGTATTAAGGAATTTACCATAAGTGGCGTAAACCGCTTTAAAGGCATCTTCACGGACACGGCGGTCTTTGCTTTCCAGGAAGCGGATATAGTTGCCGTGTGTAATCTGGACCGTTTCCCCGTCTTCATCTTTAATCACCGGAAATTCCAAATCTGCATTATTCAACATGCCGAATGTTTCGGAAGATGCGCTGACAACTTCCGATAATTGAGCAAGCAGTGATTCCTGCTCCGCCGGCAAAACATGCGGACGCATGGCGTTCAATTCTTCCAGAGCATGCTTATAAAGTTTGAGCCCTTCATGTTCTTCCACATACCCATTTAAAACTTCTTCATCGAGCTCAAGGATTTCCGGGGTCAAGAATGACAACCCTGCCGCAATCTTTGCATACAAGGCCTTAATCCGGCTATCCATTGCCTGATATTTCGAATTGGTCGTATCCTGATCGTAGCGCATATGAGAATACGTATATAATCTTCTCAAACGTTCCGATAACTCATCCTTATAAATCAAAACTTCAAAGAGGGATTCTGCTCCCTCTTTCAATTTCCCTTCGTATGAACCTGCTTTTTCAGCGAGTGCAGCCACTTCTTTAAACTCACTTTCCCATGCCTCGTCTGTCGGAAATATATCTTCCAGCTTCCAGGTTAACTCAACCGGTACTTCTTCACGTTTCAATAGTTTATTAGCCATTTATTTTCCTCCTTTGTCCTTCTCTTTCGGGAGTCGAACTACACCTTATTTTCTCAATTTTCGTACGCTTTTGCAATAGATATCATATAATACACCTCTTTGCTTCAACAGTTCCCCTTCTGCCTCTTCCACTTCTTTCAAATAGTCTGCATAGTCGTTTAGAACTGCCTCTGCTTTTCTTGCATCTGACGTGCCCTGAATCTTGATAATACCAGAAGATATTACTATTTCATTTGGAATTCCCTCGCGGTATGCACGGAGCATTTTCAATTGCCATAGAACCACATGGCCTGCAATGCAATCGGCTCCTAAAATAGGCACGCCGATCGATTCAGGGAGATTTCGCATATCCAATCGAAGTTCGTAGCAAAGAAGCCAAAACGGATTCTGAAATCTTCTTTTGGCGTAGAGCTCGGATTGGACAAAGCTGGCGCGTGCGTTTATAAAAATTGTACAGATAGAATCAAATTCTTTTTTAGAAAGGGGTTTGGGTTTCGCAAAAGGATGGGTCTGCCTGTCCAACGGCAAAGTCACAACTTTCCCGGCCCACTTGCTGCCACTGATATGGAATAGGTTTGAAAAGTATTGAAATTGCTTTATTTCAGGATTTAAAAGCATTAAATAATTTGCATGATTATAATTCAACAGCATTTCTCGCTGATACTCCCTGATTCTGAGTATTTGAATTCTGTTTTCCATACTTTTTTTGCTGCCGGCAATCCAGATGAATTCAAGTCCACGCCTCGAATATGCAGCAGATCGCCTTATTATATCTGATGCCGATATGGGGCTGCATTGATATTCGATTACAGTATGCCTAGCAACAAATACATCGGCCCTTTGCCGGATGTCCGGTAAATACGATTCAATTTCCACTGGAACGCCTTTGGTAATGAAGAATTGTTGAAGCAAAACTTTGCCCTGAAGGTGCAAGGAAGATTCCTGTTCGCTGGAACCGCAAACTGATAGAGACTTATGGGCAAAGTGAGGAATTTTAATGTCACCCATTTTCAGGAGCATGCTGCTTCCACAATCGGGACAGTAAAACTTTTGATGCTTTCTCAAGATGAGCAAGTCTTGTCGGTTAAGCTCCTCCGTTAAATAGAACAGATTTTGTTCAGCTGTTTTAGCGACTAATATGTCTGTCACGCTCCTTTTCTCAATTATAGAATTAAGACTGAATATAAACAATATTCAACATAGTCAAAGAGGGCACGGACAGAGTTCAATAAACCATATAAAAAAGCCCGAAAGAAAAAGAATCACTTTTTCTTTCGGGCTTTATATAGATTTATAAGTTTTCATTAGCCGAAATAATGCAGTACGTTAGCTAATGCATCTTTTTTGAAAATTTCCTTACCGTATTCTTCTAAACGATGAATCGTTACAGGAGAACCTTGAAGATATTCAGTAAAGACACTGATGTGGTCTTTGATATCATCATCTGAATGCAGGATTTCGTCAAAGCTGACATGAAGGAAATACTTGCCTTCAAAATGGTATAACGCCGTTTCGATTGGTACATATTGCAAACGGCGGGACAATGGGATCAATTCATCAACTTCAGTAACTACATAACTATATTCAAGATTTTTGGTATCCGGTTCGTTGAAAACAGGCTCGAATTCATCAAATTCTGTAGCAGCTGATGCACCGTCCTCATTTGAAAACATTCTGCGGCGTTCTTCTATATCATCCGGCATATCGAGCTTTTGGCCGTCTTTAGTCAGTTGGGCACGTGTTACTGTAACTTCCAGTCCTTTGTCCATTGCCTGGACTTGAATCCATAGCGGACCTTCCATAACAAAATCGGCTTCTTCATTGACTTCATCCATCATTTCCCAAAAAAGCTCTTCACTTTTATCTCTGTTGAACCATATTTCATCACGGCTGAACCCACGTTCTTCAACGTCGAGATAGGAAATGTAAAATTTAACTGTGTTATCATTAATGCGTTCTATTTCCATTTTACACCTCTCCTTTCGAATTGGACCAAGAGGATCTTCCTCATAAGCCGTGCGGTGTTGCTTCCTTTATTATATCGCGTTTTGAACTGTATGAGAAAGTTAATGCCTATATCCATAAGTCAGGCGGCGGATAATTATTTTAGAGTTTATGCCAATTAAACAAAAATTGCAAGATATATAACTGATTTAAATACAGAAAAGCTGTCCAAAGATCCATTATGAATTGACATAAAGGCCGGACAGCTTTTAGCTTATTTTCAGTTCACCATTCGTTGGGCTTCAAGCAATTGATATGCTCTCACTTTACGAGGGAGGAACCGGCGGATTTCATCTTCGTTATAACCGACTTGCAGTCTTTTTTCGTCCATGATAATCGGCCGGCGCAACAGGCCAGGATGTTCCTGGATTAACTCATATAATCGCTGAAGTGGAAGACTTTCAACATCTACGTTCAATTTCTGGAAAATTTTCGAACGTGTTGAGATAATTTCATCTGTTCCATCTTCCGTCATTCGTAAAATCTCTTTAATTTCACTGATTGTAAGAGGTTCAGAAAATATGTTGCGTTCTGTATATGGAATATCATGCTCTTCCAACCATGCTTTTGCTTTTCGGCAAGATGTGCAACTTGGGGAAGTAAATAGCGTTACCATCATAATTGAACACTTCCTTTCGGATTCGGGAATTCCATTTATATCTTACTAAATTAGAATGAATATAATTTAGAAGCTTTACATTCATTATACAATAACTCACTTAAATTGAATATAGAAATCACAAATTAATATAGGAAATGCATAATACTTGTCACACAATCGCTATAATTCTGCTTTATCGTAAACTGCTACATTATAATTTTACCCGCTTCTTTTAACAGTTAAACCCAAAATATTATTTTTTTTATTCTCAATTAGCAGTTTCTTTTTGAAAATAAATCCTACACTTAATAGTACGATTCAAACTATAAAAAGTTTCATAAAAAAGAAGCTGATTTTTAAAAAATCAGCCTCTTTTCATCAATTAATTGTTTGGGGTATAATCTACGCCCGAAGAATACGTATTGCCTGCATTCCAGAGAAGAAATTCTTCTATGCCATTATCGTTCAGTGCCTTGATCTGGGCTTCAACTTCAGCTTTTCCGTAGTTCAGGTAATTTCCAGATCCAAGATAAGACGCCGTGAAATCCTGCAGCCATGGACGTGAAACCGGTGGGTTCTCAAGCTCGCCCAACTTTGCATTTTCCACTTTTGCATATTCAGCCACTAATTTATATGGTTCCAGATCCGGCTTCGCAATTCCGAAATACGAAGTCCAGTGACTTGGATAAATCATAGAAGAGATAACATCAACGTTTTCCGAGATTTTAGAGAAGTTCTGGCCAATTCCTGGTGCTTCAGGCAAAGTCGCAGAATAACCGAAGATATCGACGGAAACTTCTACATCATAAGGTTTTAATTGTTCATGGGCATACGCTACAAAATCTGTGACTGCAGCAACACGGCTTTGTACTCCATCATACTCATCGCCCCCGTATTCACCTTTAGAATACTGCAATGTATCTGCACGGTTCTCAAAGCCTTCAGGGAAACGGACATAGTCGAATTGGATTTCCTTGAAGCCCAGTTTTGCAGCTTCAATGGCGATGTCCACATTATAATCCCATACTTCTTTCATATAAGGATTGACGAAAGCTTCCCCTCTGCGGTTCTTCCATACCTGACCGCCCTCCTGGAAGGACCACTCTGGCTTGTTTTCTGCCAGCGCTGAATCTTTAAATACGACCACACGCGCTATCGGATAGATTTCCTCTTGTTCTAAACGCTCAAGCATTGCTCGAGGATCTTTGATATAAGGTTGGCCAATTTCATATTCAGCTATCTGGGAACCTTCTTCAGGTACATAAGTCAGATAACCGAAATCTTCTTTAACATCAATGACCATTGCATTCAAATCAGTTGAACCGACTAAATCAATCAGGCTGTCAAAACGCGCCCCCCCAGCAGAATGTCCTGTAACGAATATCCCACGGACTGCGTCTGGGTATTCAAATGTAAGACCCGAGTTGTATTTGAATAACTGGGAGCTGGACAGAACTTCCGAATTTATTTCAATTGCATTGTATGTACGTGTAGTGAAATCCTGTGCTTTCTCATCTGCTGCCATAGCCGGTGCCGTAGCTAGTCCACTGAATAATAAAGCGGTTGCTGCTGCTAATTTTATTTTTTTCATATTCACCTTAACATCCTCTCAGTTGTCTTTCTCATTCCATTTTATCATCATTTTGACAAATTGAAACAAAAAAATAGCAATACCACGATGTGGCATTGCTAAAATTTTTACACTTTTAAAGAACCAGCTTTCAAAGCTTCAAATTCACGTTCAGAACAATCCACAAAATGCCCAGGAGTGATTTCTCTCATACGGACATCCTCGCCTTCCGTGTAGTTATGGGAAGCCGGGTCATAGGATTTACGCACGCGATTGCGCTCGTAGTTAGGATCTGGAAGCGGTATCGCTGAAAGCAATGATTGCGTGTAAGGGTGCATTGGATTGTTATAAAGATCTTCAGCTGGTGCAAGTTCCACCATTTTACCGAAGTACATAACAGCGATGCGGTCAGATATATATTTGACCATTGAAAGGTCATGGGCGATAAACAAGTATGTGAGCCCTTTTTCTTTCTGCAAATCCTTCAACAGATTGACGACTTGCGCCTGGATTGAAACGTCCAATGCGGAAATCGGCTCATCGGCAATGATGAAATCAGGATCTACCGCAAGTGCACGGGCAATTCCCAAACGCTGTCTTTGTCCACCAGAGAATTCGTGTGGATAACGGTTTGCATGTTCTTTATTCAATCCAACAGTTTCCAGCAGATCGAAAACCATTTGCTCACGTTCTTTCGAGCTTTTGGCCAATCCGTGGATATCAATGCCTTCTGCAATAATATCCATGACTTTCATCCGTTGGTTCAATGAAGCATAAGGATCCTGGAAAATCATTTGCATTTTGCGGTTGAATTTCTTCAGATCTTTTTTGGACTTCTTGCCGTGAACACTTTCACCTTCATACAATACTTCTCCATCAGTCGCATCATATAAACGGATAATAGAACGTCCGGTAGTGGATTTCCCACAGCCTGACTCTCCAACAAGACCCAAAGTTTCTCCTTTATAAATATCAAAAGAGATGCCATCGACTGCTTTCACTTCATTGGCTTTACCAACATTGAAATGCTGCTTCAAGTTTTTGATTTCAAGTAATTTCTCAGCCATCAATTAACGCTCCCTTCATAATAACGGCTACCAGGGAACTTTTTCATTCTTTCGATAACACTCAATGGCGGCTCAACTTGCGGCGCGTCCGGATGCAGCAGCCAAGTCGCTGCCATGTGAGTGTCAGAGATTTTAAAGAATGGAGGATCCATTTCCATATCAATCTTCATCGCATATTCACTGCGCAGAGCAAATGCGTCCCCTTTCGGAGGATCCAAAAGGTCAGGAGGTGTTCCTGGAATAGCATATAGTTTTGCATCTTCAGTATCCAAAGATGGCATTGAACTTAATAGGCCCCATGTATAAGGATGCTGAGGATTGTAGAATATTTCATCTACAGTTCCAATTTCAACGATTTTGCCTCCATACATTACTGCCACACGATCCGCAACATTGGCAACAACCCCAAGGTCGTGTGTAATGAAGATAATCGAAGTGTCAATTTTTTTCTGAAGGTCTTTCATCAACTCAAGAATTTGAGCCTGAATTGTAACATCAAGTGCTGTAGTGGGCTCATCTGCAATCAGAATCTGCGGATTACAAGCAAGAGAAATCGCTATAACAATACGCTGGCGCTGTCCACCGGAGAATTGGTGAGGATATTGCTTCATCCGCAATTCCGGTTTTGGCATACCTACAAGGCGAAGTAAATCGATAGCCACTTTGCGTGCTTCGGTTTTGCTGATTTTTTGGTGCTTCAGCAACGGTTCTGTAATTTGGCGGCCGATTGGCATCGTCGGATTCAAAGATGTCATCGGATCCTGAAAAATCATCGAGATATCTTTCCCGCGAATTTTCTGCATTTCTTTATCGGACAATTTAGTCAGGTCTCTTCCACCGAATAAAATTTCTCCGTTTTTAAATTCTGCTGAACTCTCAGGCAATAAACGCATGATCGATTTCGTCGTTACAGATTTACCTGAACCCGACTCCCCTACGATTGCCAAAGTTTCACCTTTATATAAATCAAAATTTACACCTCGTATAGCTTTTACTTCCCCGCCAAAAGTGTTAAAGGAAAGTTCGAGGTCTTTAACTTGTAGAATTTTCTCCATCTTCGGCTTTCCTCCTTAATCTTTCATCTTAGGATCGAGGGCATCGCGCAATCCATCACCGATCAAGTTGAATGCAATCATGATCAAACTCAACACAAATGCCGGAATCGCAATGATGTGCGGTTGATACTGGATTAATTTATAACCATCGTTAATGAGCGTTCCAAGTGAAGCGTCCGGCGCCTGGAGCCCCAGCCCGATGAAACTCAAGAAAGCTTCAAAGAAAATAGCTCCAGGAATCGTGAACATTGTATTAATAATGATTACACCCAATACGTTTGGCATTAAATGCTTCCAGATTATCCGTCCATCAGTCGCACCTAAAGTACGTGCAGCCAAAACGAATTCCTGAGATTTGTATTTGAGTACCTGTCCACGGACAACCCGCGACATACCGGTCCAACCGGTTATGGTCAGTGCGATGATAATAGCCAGTATACCTGGATCCATAATCATGATGAAAAGAATTACCACTACAAGGTTTGGAATACCTGTCAAAATCTCGACGATACGCTGCATGATATCGTCGACGCGTCCGCCGAAGTAACCGGAGATACCGCCATAAATTACACCAATCAGCATATCAATAGCCGCTGCGGCAAATGCAATGAACAGCGATACTTGAGTACCTTTCCAAACACGTGAGAACATATCGCGGCCAAGACCATCAGTTCCGAACCAATAGTTCTGTTCAACATTTTTCATTTCGTATAAATCCACTTCTTTACCGCCAAGTGTACCGACACCATCAAAAATACCCAGATTTTCAATTACCGGAATTTTAGGCGGCAGGTTTGCGTGTGTAATAGTCTGAGAATTAGGTGAATACGGGCTAATAACTGGACCCAGTAACGCCATTATTACGATCAATCCAAAGAGGATTAAACTGAAAATGGCACCTTTATTCTTTTTAAGTCTTCGCCAGGCATCTTGCCAAAAGCTTACACTCGGTTTTGAAATACGTTCAGCCTTTTCAGTATCTCTTGTGATTCTGTCAAAAGATCCTTGAGGCAGATTATCATAGTTTTGTGTCATTAACCCTTACCTCCTGAAAGACGGATACGAGGATCTATTATACCGTACAAAATATCCACTATTAAAATTACTAATATCAAAAACACAGAAAAGAAAATTGTTGTGCCCATGATAATTGAGAAATCACTTACCATGATTGATTTAACAAACTGTTCACCGATTCCAGGAATTGCGAAAATCTGCTCAACAACCAATGAACCGGTTAAAATTGCAACAGCCATTGGCCCTAGAACTGTAATCAACGGAATCAAGGCATTTCTGAATGCATGTTTGAAAGCGATTTCAGCACCGCTCGCCCCTTTGGCTTTGGCAAGAGTAATGTAATCGGATCCTAATACTTCAATCATTTCTGTTCTGATGAATCTCGCTGCTGTTGCAAGCGGGAACATCGCTAAAGCAATCGATGGAAGGACACTGGACATAAATCCGTCTTTCCACAAAGCGACCGGGAACCAGCCTAGTTTTAGACCAAGGGAATACTGGAGCATGGATGCAAATACGAAGGATGGAATAGAGATTCCGATAATCGCAACAACTGTGCTCGAATAATCGACCCAAGTATTCTGCCTTAAAGCGGCTACCATTCCGAGTAAAATGCCTAACACAGTCCCCAGTACCATACCTTGGAAACCAATTTGTGCTGATGGACCCATACGACTCAAAATAACATCCGTTACATCTGCGCCTTTGAACTGGTTGATCGAAACTCCTAAATCACCTTGTAACAGGCCAAACATATAGTCGAAATACTGAACTGGAAGGGGTCGGTCTAGACCGTACCTTGCTTCTACGACTGCCCTTTGTTCTGGAGATAATTTATCTGCGGAAGCGATAGGGGAACCTGGTAGTATCTTCATCAAGAAAAAAGTGAATGTGGCAATCAACGCCAATGTAATCACCATATATATTATCCGTTTGCCAATGTATCTTGCCATGTTGCACCTCCAAAATAGAATACTTCTATTATATAAGCTCTGTTTATGTATGAAAACAAAAACTTATTTTTTTCAAATTTAGCAGAAAAGGTTTAATTTTCGGTGAACTTTCCTACATTAGAAAAGAGAGTATATCGAGCTAAAGTAGCGATATACTCTCTTTCTATTTGGTTTTAGAACCGTGGCTTCAGTTTATATTATTCTTTACCTGAAATGTAAGCCCATTTGTAGCTATAGTCTCCACCGAATGGGTGAGAAACGATACCATTAACATATGGTTTTTGAAGAGCCATTACTGCACGTTGGTAAATCGGTGCGATTGCTGCATCTTCTTCAATCAGGATTCTTTCTGCTTCAGCCATAGCTTCCCAGCGAGCTGCAGGATCTTGAGCTAGTTCGCCTTTAGCTTGTTCAACCAAGCTGTCGAATTCTTCGTTAGAATAAGACATCAAGTTGTGTGAAGCTCCAGTAACGAACAAGTCAATGAAAGTCATTGGATCCTGGTAATCAGGGCCCCATCCAGAGTTTTGGATGTCATAGTCCTGTGCTTCGTCTAGTTCAAGACGAACGCCAAATGGTACAGCTTTCAAGTTTACAGTCAAACCTTCAAGGTTAGTTTCAAGCTGCTCTTTCAAGTAAGCGTCCATTTTACCAGCCAATTCGCTGTCGCCACCTAGTAGTTCAAGAGTTACTTCAGTTTGGCCGATTTCTTCTAGGCCAGTCTGCCAGAACTCTTGTGCTTTAGTAGCATCAAAACCAGTCAAGTCTCCGTTGATTTCACGGAAATCTTCTCCGTCTTCAGAGAAAGTGAACTCTGTAGGTACAAGATAGTTAGCTGGAAGTGAACCGTTAGCCAATACTACGTCAACTAGATCTTGCTTGTTGAAAGCCATAGAAATCGCTTTACGGATGTTTTCGTTAGCAAGTGGTGTTTCTTCACCATTGCGTTCTTGGTTAAATTTCAAGTAGAACAAAGTTGGTTCAAGTTCTTTTACAACTTCCGGGTCGTCAGCATATTGCATTGCGAACTCACCAGATAATCCAACGCGGTCTTTCTCGCCAGATTGGTAAAGGTTAAGAGCTGTAGATGTCTCTTTAACAACGTCAACATTGATAGTTTCAAGTGTCACTGTTTCAGCATCCCAGTACTCTTCGTTTTTCTCCATTGTCCAAGTCAAGCCAGTTCCATCCCAGTTAGTTAATACGAATGGACCGTTATAAAGCAAGTTGTCAGAGTTAGAAGCGTAGTCGTCGCCTTTTTCAGTAACGAACTCTTCGTTCTGTGGATAAAAAGTTCCGAATGCCATCAATGACATGAAGTATGGAGTTGGACGCTCAAGTGTAACCACTAGAGTTTTTTCGTCTTCTGCTACAACACCAAGTTCTGATGGATCCGCGCCTTCTGATACTTCTTTAGCGCCTTTGATAGTGCCAGCCATCATGTATGGACCATAAGGAGATCCAACTTCAGGGTCTAGCGCACGCTGCCAAGCAAACACGAAATCTTGTGCTGTAATCGGTGTACCATTTGACCAATTAGCATCACGCAATTTGAATGTGTAAGTCAAGCCATCTTCAGAGATTTCCGGCTCGCTTTCAGCTAAAGCAGGTACTGCAATATTCTCTTCGTTTAAGCGGAATAGACCTTCATTTACGTTGTTCAAGATGTTGAATGCTACAGAATCTTCAGCGATTGCTGAGTCCATAGATGGAATTTCTGCACCTTCAACTAGGTTAAGTACTTGTTCTGCGTCAGGCTCGCCGCCTTCTGTTGATGCTGAGTCGTCTCCGCCATCATCTGTATTGCTAGTATCTGTTTCTGATGAATCTGGTGTTTCAGTTCCGCCGTCAGTTTCTTCTCCGCCGCCACATGCAGCTAGGAAGATGCTGAGAACAAGAACTAGGCCAAGTAGCCAAAATAGCTTGCTGTTCTTCACTTAGGTGACCCCCTTAAATTTTCTGAAAAATTGGTACACTGTTAATTATACATATTCTTTTAACCTTGTACAGGCTTTTTTTTATATTTTATCGGTCATTATAATAATAGTGTGACATTTATTACAGAAAAAATCGCGTGAATATTACGTTTGTAAGCGTTTTCTTCTCAGAAATTCCCAGAGGTTTTTTTTGATTTTTTTCCCTTTTCCTACTACAATCATCTAGAGGAGAGTGCAAAATTGAAAAAAATACTTATATGGATTTTAATAGTTCAAGCGATAATCTTCCTGACCATCTTTATTCGTTCAGAAGACTTATCACTTTTGTCCTACATCAATACATCATTTGTTTATGGTGGAGTTCTGGTTTTCTTCGGTGCTTGGATCTTTGTTGTCCAAACAGGGGCCTTCGATATTTTTACAATGAGCATGCGGAAATTTTATCGTCGAAAAAGTACAATGGAAGATGATGAAATGCGTCTCCCATCCGAGGTTATTCCCTTTTCAGCTGCTCCACTGCTTATAATCGGGATAGTTACAATTTTGGTGATGAGCATTTCCTTGCTTGTATACGAATTATAATATTGCAAATCATTTCTTGCTTATACTATAATAAGAACAATATATCAGGCGTTGAGAAAGAAGAGTAAATGCGTTTCCTTCTATAATAGAGAGTCTGTGGCTGGTGAAAACAGATGTAGGAATGCATTGAATGGGCTTTCGAGCTGAGCAGGTGAAATTGGCAGTAGCCCGCTCCGTTATCTTCACGTTATGAAGAAGAGTGGCCGGAAACGGCAACTAGGGTGGTACCACGGAAACACAGCTTCGTCCCTTTGCAGGGATGCTTGCTGTGTTTTTTTATTTTGAGGAGGAATTAGGGATGAACAGAATTTTTTCAGGCGTCCAGCCTACAGGAACAGTAACACTCGGAAATTACATCGGAGCTTTCAAACAATTTACAGAGCTTCAAGACGAGTATGATTGCATCTTTTGCATCGTAGATCAACACGCAATAACAATGCCGCAAGACCGGCTTGAGCTGCGGAAGAATATCAAAGCTCTCGCTGCACTTTATCTTGCTGTGGGAATTGATCCAGAAAAGGTTACATTGTTTATTCAATCGGAAGTGCCTGCACACGCTCAGGCCGGTTGGATGCTTCAGTGCATCGCTACGATCGGTGAACTCGAGCGGATGACACAGTATAAAGATAAGTCATTGAAGAATGTTTCGGTCTCTGCAGGACTGCTAACCTATCCCCCATTGATGGCTGCGGATATTCTCCTGTATCAAACCAATATCGTTCCAGTCGGCGATGACCAGAAACAGCATATCGAATTGACACGGGACTTGGCGGAACGTTTCAATAAGAAATACAACGATGTTCTGACCATCCCGGAAATCCGAATTCCGAAACACGGCGCGCGAATCATGTCGCTACAGGATCCAACTAAAAAAATGAGTAAATCAGATACCAACAAGAAATCCATCATCACATTGCTGGATGATTTGAAAACAATCGAGAAAAAAATCAAAAGTGCCGTAACGGATTCCGAGGGCATCGTACGTTTCGATCCAGTCAACAAGCCTGGTGTTTCAAATCTTCTTACGATTGAAGCAGCCCTGACCGGCTCATCAATTGATGAACTTACTGCCAAGTACGACGGAGCCGGTTACGGGGACTTTAAAGCTTCTGTAGCCAGAGCTGTCACTGATCACCTGGCGCCTATCCAGGAACGCTATGCACAACTAGTGGAGTCAGATGAACTTGACTATATTCTGGATGAAGGCGCAGAGAAAGCAGCGCGCCTTGCGAATAAAACACTTAAGAAAATGGAAAACGCGATGGGTCTTGGGAGAAAATCACGAAAAGCGACTGCGCCCGTTAAGCTCTGAAAGGCATAAGACGATTTGGCGAAGCGGCGTCTTTCAGCCGCGCAGGCAAAGTGGCTTATGACCCGAAGAGCTGGGCTGCTGGAGTCTGGACAAGAAGGCTCCCCTTCCCAAGCACTTTCCCATTTTATCAAAGCACAAAAAAGTTCCGCACATTAAATTGTGCGGAACTTTTTTAGTTGGACACCCGTCCTTTTCCTATCATCTCAAAGATTTAGGATTTAATGCATCCTTCAATCCTTCTCCTATGAAGTTAATGGAAAGAATCGTCAATGTCAGAATTAACGCTGGCGGCATCCAGATCCATGGCTTGCCTTGCAGCACATCCGGTTCATTAGCGGAAGACAACATGATTCCCCAGCTTGGAGTCGCTTGGGGCACTCCGAACCCAAGATAGCTTAATGCCGATTCAACCACGATCATGCTTGCAAAAATCAATGTTGCCTGAACAATAATCGTTGAAGCTACGTTCGGCAGTAAATGTCTCACAATTACTTTGAACGGTGAACAGCCGATTGACAGAGCGGCCAGAATATATTCATTTTCCTTTTCAGCTAGGACTTTACTGCGCACCAGGCGGGCTACCCCTCCCCAGCTCAATATTCCGATGACAATGATCAGGACCCATAACCCATCAACTATGCCGTAGAGAATTGTGTTTAAGACAATAACAAATACTAAAAAAGGGAACGTCAATACTAAATCAGTAAACCGCATCAGAATGTTGTCAACAAGTCCTCCAAAGAAACCTGCAATCGAGCCCACAATAGTCCCTAAAACAATTACCATTAATGTTGCACTGAAACCGACCAACAGAGAGATCCTGCCACCGTAAAACAGACGAGTCAATACATCTCTGCCGCTTTTATCCGTCCCAAGAATATGCTCACTATTGGGTGGTATATTCATCGATCCGATATTCACTTTTGCAATATCAGGCAGCGGCGATAAATATTGAGCCAAAAAAGGTGCTGCAATAGACAGCAAAGTCACTATAATGATGAACACCGAACTGATCATTGCCAATTTGTTCTTTAAAAACTTTTTTCTAGCAATCTGCCAAGGAGACAAGCTTCGTTCCGGCTTCTTTTGCTGAGTTAAAGTTGTTGATGATGCCATTCTGCTTCCTCCTCAATCCAGGCGGATTCGTGGATCCACGACGCCGTATAATAAATCTGCTATTAAATTTCCGGCTAATGTCAGGAATGACAAAAGCATAGTGAGAGCCATCAATGTCGGGTAATCCCTGCTGGTCACCGAATCAAGAAATAGCATACCGATTCCCGGATATGTAAAAATTGATTCAGTGATAATCGCTCCGCCGATCAATGCAGCAAAATCAAACCCTAAAAATGTCACTAAAGGAATGATGGAATTTCTTAAAATATGTACATTATAAATTTTTCTTATTGGCGTTCCTTTTGCACGGGCTGTACGAACGAAATCTTTCCGTGAATTCTCAATAATATCATTCCGCAGAAACTGCGTATAAGAAGCTGTTCCCATCGCCCCAAGAACTAATGCCGGTAAGAGAACATGATGTAATTTGCTTAAATAATATTCAAAACTTCCTTTTTCAATTAGAATGTCCACCGATCCGCCAAACGGAAACCAGTTCAAATGGAAAGAAAAGAAATAAATGGCAACTACAGCAGCTACGAAAGACGGAATCGCAAGCATGATATAGTTTATCCCCGCAATGGCATTATCCCCGATGGTATAAGGCCTTCTGCCTGAATACATCCCCATCGCAAAAGCCAGGATATAGGTGATGATAAGAGATATGACACCCAGCAACAAAGTATTCGGCACTTTTTCCATAATAATATCAAAGACATCTGTTTTATATTTTGTCGATTTACCGAAATCCCCCTGCACAAAGCCAGTAATCCAATTAAAATACTGCACTGGCAGCGGTTCGTTGTAACCCAGTTTTTCTCTCATTTCCTCAATATATTCCGGATTTGTATTCAGTGGATCAATTTCTCCGCTCAGGGAATCCCCCGGCATTAATTTTGCCAATGAAAATACTACGATGGAAATAAGGATGAGCATAGGAATCGTTCCGAGCAATCTTTTAATCGTATATTTTAGCATTTATACTCTCCTTGTCTGTAAAGTTCTCTGTTGCCGCTCTCCGGCACGGTAAGAGTTATTTGCTTTCAAACGTCCCTTACCGTGCATAAGAGCATCATATAATTTTTCAACGATGAGCTAGCTAATGCCAGCCCATCGTTGAAGGTTTCTTACCTGTATTATTCTGTTACAAACCATTCAGCAGGGTTGTTTTGACCAGATACGTCATACTCAACTCCGCCTACACGATTGTTCAAAGCAACGATTTCTTCAAGTTCAGCGATATAAAGCATTGGCAAATCTTCGTTTAGAATCTTCTGCCATTCAATGTACAGTTCAGCACGTTTCGCTTGATCTGTGCCAACGACTTCAATGTCAAGAGCGTCGTCAAGCAATTTGTCGGCTTCAGGATTGTTGTAACGCGGATAGTTCCAAAGCTGATCTGCTTTCCATAGACCTGAAGGATCCGGATCTGCTCCAGTTCCCCAGCCGCCAAAGAATGTTTCGATTGCTGGATCATCTTTTTCGATCATGTCATAGTACAAGTTAACTTCTACCATCTCAAGTTCTGATTGAAGTCCTACTTCCTCAAAATATTGAGTGATTGCTTGTGCGCGTGACTCGAATGTAGGGTTTCCAGTAGCATAATGTGAGAATTTAACGATAAACTCATCACCATTTGGATCTTCACGGAAACCATCTCCGTTTTGGTCTACATAACCCGCTTCATCAAGCAAAGTTTTCGCTTTTTCAGGGTCGTATTCATAAGTGTTCAATTCGCTGTTATCAGCAGCATTCCAGTGAGAGCTCGGTACTGGAGCGTTTACTACGTTTGCATAGCCGAAGAAGAATGCATCAACCCACTCTTGGCGGTTCAGTGCATACATCATCGCCTGGCGAAGCTGCTTGTCCTGATATTTAGGGTTTTCTTCTACGATCGTTTGAGAATCGTTGTCGAATTTACCAAGTTTGAATCCTACATAATAGTAAGACAGTCCAGGGTAAGTGATGATTTCAACATTTTCCAATGGTTCTACTTCTGGCCCAGAAACCGGCTGAAGGGAAAGCATGTCAACATCGCCATTTTGCAATGCACCAACAACAGAAGAGTTGTCGATAACGCGGACTACAATTTTGTCCAAGTTGACGTCGCCGTTCCAGTAATCTTCATTTTTAGAAAGTTCTACAGATTCACCAGCTACAATATTTTCAATTTTAAATGGCCCAATTCCGATTGGAGTGGAACGAACCCATTCAGATCCTGACATTTCAGCAACTGGCACGTCGCCCATTACTGATTCAGGAAGTGCATATACCCAAAGGTTTGTTAAGTTGTTTACACGAGCTTGGTCGAAAGTGATTTTGATTTCATAATCACTTACAACTTCAATCCCTGAAATAGTGTCAGCTTCACCGTTACGGAAAGCTTCTGCTCCTTCAATTGTTTGAACGTTCGTGTAACGCGGACCATCATAATCTTTGTTTGCAATTGTTTCTAGTGCGAATACCCAGTCATTAACTGTCAGTTCTTCGCCGTTATGCCATTTAACGCCTTCTTTGAATGTGAAAGTAAAGACTTTATTGTCTTCAGTTTCCCACGAAGCTACGTTAGGAATTGGTTCCAGGTTTTCGTTATAATCAATTAATGGTTCATCATAAAGATCAATTACTTCAGCATCCGTTGCGATACCGTAAAAAGCAGATGAGAATAATCCTTCTGGCGGAGCGTCAATACCGTACACCAAAGTTCCGCCTGCTTGGGGCTCTCCTTCAGCAGTGCCTTCCGTTTCTGTTTCTGTTTCTTCTTTTTTGTCTGCATCATCCGAGGACGACCCGCTATCATCTCCGCCACATGCTGCAAGGAACGCAGACAGGACAAGAATCAAAGCGAAAAGCCATAATAACGATTTGTTCTTTTTCATGATTTTCCCCCTACTGTTTTTTTGATCAATACAAGACGCAGGCAACGTGATGGCCAGGCCGCACTTCTTTCAATGGAGGCTTTTCTTTTGAACAGACTTCCATTGCCATCGGGCAGCGCGTATGGAACGGGCAGCCGGTTGGCGGATTTTGCGGACTTGGAACATCTCCTTCAAGCACAATCCTTTCTTTCTTGATCGCCGTATTTGGTTCCGGGATCGCAGAAATCAGGGCTTGTGTATAAGGATGCAGCGGCTCCTTATATAAATCTCTATTTGAAGCAACCTCGACGAGATTGCCCAAATACATAACACCAATTCGATCGCTCATATGTTTTACGACGCTGAGATCATGCGCGATAAACAAGTAAGTGAGATCGAACTCAATCTGCAATTCCTTAAGCAGATTCAAAACTTGCGACTGAACAGAAACATCCAGTGCCGAAACCGGCTCATCTGCCACAATCAATTTTGGATTCAACGCTAGTGCCCGGGCTATACCGATGCGTTGACGCTGGCCGCCTGAAAATTCATGGGCGTATTTATAATATGCCGCTTCCGGCAGTCCAACCTTGGATAATAAAGATTTAATTTCCTGCTCCAACTCTTTCTTGTTGCGCTTCTCATAATTGAGAATCGGTTCAGCGATTATGTCGCCGACCATCTGCGTCGGATTGAGAGAAGCATATGGATCCTGGAAAACCATTTGGAAATCACGGCGGGCCTTTTGAAGCTTTGCTCCCGAAATTTTCGTGATTTCTTTTCCTTCAAAAAGTATTTGGCCCTCTGTCGGTTTCAGCAGCCGGAGAATTGTTCTTCCGGTTGTCGACTTGCCGCATCCGGATTCACCAACAAGACCGAGTGTCTCGCCCTTACGGATGGTGAATGAAACATCATCCACTGCTTTTACATGCCCAATGGTCCTTTTAAAAAAACCGCCTCTTACTGGATAGTAGGTTTTAAGGTTCTGGACTTCGAGAAGCACGTCCCGATTCTCTAGGCTGTCGATTCTGTCTTGTATAAAGTCTCTTGTTGTCATGCCATGGACGCTCCTTCTCTATAAGGTTTTGTGCCTTCTGGCCAGCTCTCGTCATATAGCAGACACGCCGCTTCATGGTGCGCAGCTACTTCTCCGAGTCCAGGAGTCACTGTCAAACATTCGGGCATTGCTGATGGGCAGCGGTTCGCGAAGCGGCAGCCAACTTCAGGCATGTTCATTACTGAAGGCACCAGGCCATCTATCGTTGCCAGAACTTCAACATCTTCATCCATTCTCGGAATAGCCTTCATCAACAGGTCCGTATAAGGATGTTTCGGGTTATTAAACAGTTCATCAACTGTAGCTTTTTCCACAATTTTCCCTGCATACATGACTAGGACTTCATCACAGATTTCGGCAACGACACCCAAATCGTGAGTGATTAAAATAATTGCCATATCATTCGCTTCCTGTATGCCTTTCAGCAAATCAAGGATCTGGGCCTGTACCGTTACATCGAGTGCGGTTGTCGGTTCATCTGCAATCAGAAGTTTCGGCTGGCAGGCAATGGCCATTGCGATCATAACCCGCTGTCTCATTCCACCTGATAATTGGTGAGGATATTCATCGACAATTTTATCCGCGCGGGGTATGCCTACACTTTTCAGCAAGGATACTGAACGGAGGCGAGCCTCTTTTTTCGATATTTTTTCATGGTTCAGGATGACTTCTTCTATTTGATAACCAATAGTGAAAACCGGATTCAAAGACGTCATCGGTTCCTGAAAGATCATCGATATATCTTTTCCGCGTATATTGTTCATTTTTTTATCAGATAGTTTGGAAATGTTCTCTCCTTCAAATTTCACTTCGCCACCGCGGATTTTTCCGATTCCAGTTGGCAATAGCTGCATAATTGACAGTGACATAACGCTTTTTCCGCAACCCGACTCTCCCACTACACCGACTATTTGCTTGCGTTTAACTTCAAACGACACTCCTTCAACAGCATTAAAGAAGTCGCCATCAATTTTAAAGCCGGTTTGGAGGTTCTCAACCTGCAAAAGCGGTGTCTGTGTAAATGATGTATTTTTAGCTGACATGCGAACACCTCAAAATTCTTTTTTTTCTGTTAATTCAACTTTTATAAAGTTTATTACAAAAACATTACATAAGCAATGTCTTTTTTGTAATTTAAAAAATTTTTTGTTAATTTAAAAACAGAAAAGGGAATATTTCCTTGTAAACATTGACTTTGACAAATTTATTTATTTGTTGGAAAGCAGTAAAAAGGCATAAAAAAATGCCCTGCAATAAATTGCAGAGCATCATTTAACTATTCATATTTCTTAAATACCAGTGACGCGTTATGTCCACCAAAGCCTAAAGAGTTACTCATGGCATAAGTGAAGTCCGCTTTTCTGGCTTCATTTGGAACATAATCCAAATCGCATTCCTCATCAGGTGTCCCGTAATTAGTAGTAGGTGGCATGATGCCTTCTTTCAGCGCCAGCGCAGTGAAAATGGCTTCTATCCCGCCGGCAGCACCAAGCAAATGACCAGTCATCGATTTCGTCGAACTCATACCAAGCTTGTAGGCGTGCTCTCCAAACACGGATTTAACCGCCATCGTCTCAAATAGATCGTTGTAAGGTGTGCTTGTGCCGTGGGCATTAATGTAACCGATCGACGTTTTATCAACGCCTCCATCAGCTAGTGCCTGGTCCATTGCACGGGCAGCACCTTCTCCTCCAGGAGCAGGTGCAGTAATATGATGCGCGTCTCCTGTTGAACCATAACCGACAAGTTCCGCATAAATCTTAGCTCCGCGCGATTTTGCGTGCTCATATTCTTCGAGAATTACAATTCCCGCTCCTTCACCAATAACAAAGCCATCTCGATTTTTATCAAATGGCCTTGATGCAGTATTCACATCTGTGTTAGTTGTCAAAGCCGTATTTGCAGTAAACCCTGCAACTGATAATTGTGTGATCGGCGCTTCTGCTCCGCCTGAAATCATTGCATCCGCATCACCGCGCTGAATTACACGGAACGCGTCTCCGATCGAGTTGGTTCCGGAAGCACAGGCTGTCACCGAACAGGAATTGATGCCTTTTGCCCCAAAATAGATCGACACTTGTCCCGAAGCCATGTCCGGAATAATCATCGGAATCAAAAATGGGCTGATCCGGCGTACGCCTCTTGTATTTAAAACGTTCATCTGATTTTCAATAGTTTCCATACCTCCGATGCCTGAACCGATCCAGACACCCGTGCGCAATGCCGTTTTTTCATCGAGTTCCATACCGGAATCCTTCATCGCCATAATGGACGCTGCAAGTGCATAATGTGTAAAGCGATCCATTTTTCTGGCTTCTTTTTTCTCAATGTAATCTTCTATAGAAAAATCTTTTACTTCAGCAGCAATTTTGGCACTGTAATCATCAGGATTCAGTCTGGTCAACGGACCGACGCCTGACTTTCCTTCTTTTATAGCTTCCCATGTTGTTTCAATATTATTGCCAAGCGGTGTAACCGCTCCTATTCCCGTTATAACTACACGACGATTCGCCATTCTGATCTGTCCTTTCGCATTCCTGATTATTTGCCCCATCGCATCGCAATGGCGCCCCAAGTCAATCCTCCGCCAAATCCGACCATCACTATCACATCATCATCATTGATCCTTCCCTCTTCCACGTCTTCGACAAGTGAAATCGGTATGGAAGCCGCTGAGGTATTGCCGTATTTATGAACTGTTTTGGACATTTTTTCAACAGGCAATTCCAAACGCTGCCTGGAGGCTTCCATAATCCGGATATTTGCCTGATGAGGTATTAAAAAATCGACATCTTCTTTAACAAGACCAGCTTTTTCGATAACATTTACTGCTGATTCACCCATTTGGCGTACTGCAAATTTGAAAACTTCCCGTCCGTTCATGACGAGGTAATCATCCTGACACAAATGTTTACCGCCGCTTCCATCAGCACCAAGCTCAAACGACAGGATGCCCCGGCCTTCAGAGACTTTACCGATAACTGCCGCTCCGGCACCATCACCGAAAAGAACGGCTGTATTCCGGTCTTCCCAATTTGTGATTTTAGAAAGTTTTTCCACGCCAACCACAAGTACATATTTATAAACATCTGAATCGATGAATTGTTTAGCTGTTACTACACCGTACATAAATCCGGCACACGCTGCAGATATATCCATTGCTGCTGCATTGACCGCTCCAATTTCCTGTTGGATTACACATGACATGGAAGGAAACGGCTGATCCCCTGTAACAGTCGCCACCAGTATCAGTCCGATTTCTGTTGGGTCGATTCCAGCATCATCTATCGCCTTTTGTGCGGCTTCCCGAGCCATATGGGATGTATCCTGCTCGTCTCCGGCAATGCGGCGCTCTTCAATTCCCGTCATTGTGCGGATCCATTCGTCAGACGTATCCATACGCTGCTCCAATTCGAAATTCGTTAATTTCGTTTTAGGTAAACAACGGCCAATTCCTAATATGCCAGCATTCATTTTAATTCCCTCATTTCAACTTGCTTTAAATGTTTAGTACCTGGTATTAATAATACGTCATTGATTCGACTTTTTCAAGTGACCGACATATTTCAGACAAAATCTTTTAAGAATGAAGAAACTTTCTTTCTGGAAAGCGGAAGCTATGCTATTATTAAGCTAGACATTTTATGCAGAGGTGAAACAGATGCAATTTATCGGAACTTTATTCTGGTCAGCTTTATTGATCACAACACTAAACTACGTTGTCAGTGCTGTTCAGAACGTAGACTTTAACTTTATGTCGGGAATCTACATGTCACTTGTTGTTTCCGTGCTAATTTTCATCATTGGTTCAATCATTCCTGAATCACCAGCTCCAGAAAAACATTAATAAAAAAGAAGCGCAGGCCGACATGGCCTACGCTTCTTTTTTCATTATTTTCATTTGATTGTCTTCGCCCATCTCCAAAAAGAGTGTGGTATGTGGCATAATATCGCCTTTGATCAATTCACGGGCAATTTTTGTTTCAATCTCACGCTGGATAAACCTTTTCAGCGGTCTTGCTCCGAATAACGGATCAGTTCCCGCCTCCAAAACGTAATTGATGACTGAATCATCAACTTCGAGTGCAATTTCCTGCTGCTTTAGCCGCTCAGCCAGCTCGTTTATCATTTTCTTGGCAATGTGATAGAAATGGCTGTTATCCAATGCATGGAAAATTACAATGTCATCTATTCGGTTTAAAAGCTCGGGCTTGAAGTGTTTACGCAGCTCCATCATGACGATATCCTCAATTTCATGTTCTTCGTCGTTGGCTTGAATATGGGATGATCCAATATTCGAGGTCATAATGACTACTGTATTCGAGAAGTTGACAAGACGTCCCTGGCTGTCCGTAATGCGCCCATCATCCAGAATCTGCAAAAGTATATTCGCCACATCGGGATGCGCTTTTTCGATTTCGTCCAACAGCACAACCGAATACGGGTTTCTTCTGACCGCTTCTGTCAATTGTCCGCCTTCCTCGTAACCGATATAGCCTGGAGGAGCGCCCACCAAACGGGATACGCTGTGTTTCTCCATGTACTCCGACATATCGATTCGGATAAAGTGATCTTCCGAGTCAAACAGGTTCGCCGCCAGAGACTTGGCCAATTCAGTCTTTCCGACTCCGGTCGGACCGAGGAATATAAACGAACCAATCGGTTTTCTTTCATCTTTTATCCCTGCACGTGCTCGCCAAACCGCTTCGGTCACAAGTGCAACCGCTTTGTCCTGGCCGATGACTCTTTCTTTAAGCGTTTCATCCAGACGCAACAGTTTTTCGCGCTCACCTTCCACGAGTTTCGTAACCGGGATTCCTGTCCAACGGGCAACGATGCCAGCGATTTCTTCTTCCGTCACTTCTTCACGCAGGAGTCTTTCAGCACCTCCGGCAGCCAAATCAGCTTCAAGAACGGCCAACTCTTTTTCAAGTTCCGGAATCTGTCCGTGCCGCAGCACGGCAGCAGCATTTAAATCATAATTATTTTCGGCTTCTTCCAGCTTGCGCCGCAATTGATCAAGCTGCTCCCGTTTTCCCTGAATTTTTTGCAGCGATTCTTTTTCTTCTATCCACTGATTTTTCATGTCGGAAGATGAATCTTTTAATTCCTTGATTTCTTCGCGCAGCGTTTCCAAACGCGTTTTGCTCGCGGCGTCTTTTTCTTTCATCAAAGCCTGTTCTTCAATTTCCAATTGCATCAGCCGGCGAGTCACCTGGTCAAGTTCCTGCGGCATTGAATCGATTTCTGTGCGTATCATTGCACATGCTTCATCGATCAAGTCAATCGCTTTGTCCGGCAGAAAACGCTCAGTGATATAACGATCCGACATCGCAGCCGCTGCGACAATCGCACGGTCATGAATGCGCACAGCATGATGCAGCTCAAACCGTTCTTTTAATCCGCGCAAAATCGAAACCGTATCTTCGACAGAAGGCTCACGCACCAGCACCTGTTGGAAGCGTCTTTCGAGAGCGGGATCTTTTTCGATGTTCATGCGGTATTCATCAAGTGTTGTGGCACCTATGCAATATAACTCTCCACGGGCAAGCATCGGCTTCAGCATATTGCCGGCATCCATTGCCCCTTCTGTTTTACCTGCACCCACGATTGTATGGATTTCATCAATAAATAAAATGATTTGTCCATCACTGTCTTTGACTTGTTTTAGCACGGCCTTCAGCCGTTCCTCGAATTCTCCGCGATATTTGGCTCCTGCTATCAGTGCACTCATGTCGAGTTCATATATGACACGATCCTTTAAGCCTTCAGGAACATCATTCCGGACGATTCTTTGCGCCAGACCTTCGACAATTGCTGTTTTACCAACACCTGGTTCTCCGATTAAGACCGGGTTATTTTTCGTTTTGCGGGACAGAATACGGATTACATTGCGGATTTCCTCGTCCCGGCCGATGACCGGATCCGCTTTTCCGGATTGTGCCTGTTCCACCATATTGCGTCCGAATTGTTCCAAAGGCGACTTTTGTTCTTCATTATTAGCAGCAAATTGAACCATATTAATCCCCCTTTAAATAATTTGACCTTCTTTGACTAATTATATTATAGGAAATTCCCTGCAGGTATGCAACTTTCTGCACCCATAAAAAAACCTTTTCGGAATAGCTATTCCGAAAAGGTTTCTATACTGCTTATCTTACGCCAAGCGCCATTTTTGCGTATCTTGACATATGTTCTTTGCCCCATACCGGCTGCCAGACGATTTTTACATCGACTTCTTCGACTTCCGGCAATTCATACAAAGCTTGTTTGACCATTTGAACAATTTGAGGTCCCATTGGACAACCCATTGAAGTTAAAGTCATTGTGACCACTGCAAATCCGTCTTCTGATAACTCAACATCATATACAAGGCCCAAGTTTACAATATCAACACCCAGTTCCGGGTCAATTACAGTCTCGAGTGCTCCCATCATGCTGTCTTTCATCTCTTGATCCATGACAATCCCTCCTTTTTCTATTAAACCCATCTTAACAAATTTCAGGATAGAATGAAATCGACAAGCTTATGTCTTTATATGTTCGGCCAGCCATTCAGTCGCCGCAAGCATTCCAGGACGGCTTACTGCATGGCCTGTCTCTTTTTCACGCAGAAACTGCAGCCTGTCCTTCGCTTCACCGTAAGACAGCTTTAATTTTTTATAAAAATCATAAGTTGGTCCGAACGGCACGATCACGTCCTGTTCTCCGTGCCAGAAAAACAGCGGGCGCTCTTTGAAAGCAGCCATTTTTTTCGTTCCATCGAATTGCCCAAGCGTCGTCAGCATATTGGCGCGCTCTTCTTCCGTAACCGGCAAAGTGAAACCGCGCGATTCAAATTGGGACATCTGTGCATTTGCCAGCTCGACATAATTTGCTGCTCCCATCATAATAGCAGCCGCCGGTATCCATGGATATACTGTCAAAGCCCCGAGAGTTGTAATCCCTCCCATAGAAGTCCCTGCCAAAGCAGGTTCTCCTTCCACCAATTGTTTTTCTGTCGCAATTTTATGTATCAGCCCTACTTCTTCTATAGAAGTCAAAACAATTTCCCAAAACCTTAAACTCAGCTGAATTGCATCCTGGTCTTCTTCCCTTTCGCCATGAAGATGGGCATCAGGCAATAAAACACGGATGCCTTTATCCGCCAGCTGGTAAGCATAATGGAGATTATGTTCTTTTGCACTCATATGGCCATGTAAAAAAACGACCGTTGGAAGCTTTTTCTCTGCAGCATCATCTGGAGTGACATGCAGCAACGGAATGCCTTCCCATATTTCCTGAATAATTTTCACTTGCCGCTTACCTCCTTTTTGTTTAATCCTACCAATATTCGAACCTTTTTTCATATAATATGTATCCATTTACGAATTTATTGAATTGCTTGAACTCAAGATTTTTTGACTAACCCTTCTCATTATCGCTAAACTGTATATATATAGAAAGGAGCCGTTTTACATGAAACAGCATTTGATCGTTCTCGACTTGGACGGAACTTTATTGACAGACCAAAAAGTCATTTCCGAAAAAACAAAAAAAACGCTGGCAAAAGCGATGGAACAGGGCCATCAAGTAATGATTGCAACCGGCCGCCCTTATCGTTCCAGTGAACCATATTATAAAGAATTGGGGTTAAAGACCCCTATCGTCAATTTTAACGGTGCATTTGTACACCATCCAATCGATAATAGCTGGGGAAGGTTCCATACCCCGATTGGTTTGGAAACAGTCCACGAAGTGGTGGAGTCCATGCATGATTATAATTTCCACAATATTGTCGCCGAAGTATTGGATGATGTCTATGTCCATCATCACGATGAGAAGCTGATGGATATCTTCAAGTTCGGAAACCCTTATATCACAACAGGAGATTTGCGCAATTACTTGAAAGTCGACCCTACATCGATGCTGATTCATGCGCCTTACGAAAAAGTTGGTGAGATTCATGACCACTTGAATCAGGTGCATGCTGAAGTTATTGACCATAGGAGATGGGGTGCCCCGTGGCACGTTATCGAAATTGTGAAAAGCGGTCTCAGTAAAGCTGTGGGCCTTGACCAGGTCTCCAAGTCACTGGGCATTGCAAAAGAAAACATCATTGCTTTCGGCGATGAAGACAACGATCTCGAGATGATCGACTTTGCAGGAGTCGGTGTAGCGATGGGAAATGCCATTGCACCATTAAAAAATATAGCCAACGAAATCACTTTGAGCAATAATGAAGATGGAATAGCAGAATTATTGATTGACCGCTTACATTTAAAATAAGAAATGGGGGATTGGAATGAGATTATTCGCAGACAGTGCTTCAGATTTGCCAAAAGAATTTTTTGAGAAAGAAAATGTGGAATTATTTCCGCTGCGTGTCCATATCGGCAATGAAGAGTTCGAAGATATCCGGACCATCCATTCGCTGAAAGTTTTTGATGCAATCCGTAATGATATCCGGCCAAAAACGTCGCAGGTTTCACCGGATGAAATGTTGAATGCCTTTGAGCAATTGGCGAAAGACGGTGAAGAAGGATTTTATATCGCCTTCTCTTCCGAGCTGTCGGGTACTTATGGAACCGCAATGATGGCATCCGAGCAAATTCGTGAAGAGTATCCGGATTTGAAGCTCACAGTGCTGGATTCAAAGCTGGCTTCCCTAGGATATGGCATGCTTGTTAAAGAAGCGGTTAAACTTCGTTCACAAGGGCATCCCTTGAAAGAAATCATTGAACGCGTCCGTTTTATGGCTGAACATACAGAGTCCCTGTTCACAGTTGAAGATCTCGATTACATGGCGAAAGGCGGCCGTATCTCAAAAGGCAGCGCTTTTGTCGGCGGTCTATTGAACATCAAGCCATTGCTGCACGTGGAAAATGGAAAACTGGTGCCGATTGAAAAATTGCGCGGGCGGAAAAAAGTCATTAAAAGGATTGTGGAATTAATGGAAGAACGCGGCGAACAGCTCGAAAAACAAATTATCTCCATCAGCCACGGAGACGATGAAGAATTCGCCAACTTAATGAAAGAAGCGATCGAAGAGCAATTCCATCCAAAAAGCGTGGAAATATATATGATTGGTTCGGTTATCGCGGCCCACACAGGACCTGGTACCCTTGCGGTATTCTTTCAAAATAAATTAAATTCCTGAAGAGGTGCCTTGCTATGGAAAAGATTCTCATCATCGGAGCAGTTGGCGGCGGAGCCACAGCGGCGGGACAGCTGCGTTTTTATAACAAAGATGCTGTTATTAAGTTATTTGACCGCGATTCTGTCATGTCTTATGCTGCCTGCGGCACGCCTTATGCCATCGGTGAAGTCATTGAAGATGAAGAAACTCTGTTGATGGCGGACCCTGAGCAATTCAAGGAAAAAAGAAATATCGAAGTCTATCTGAGACATGAAGTGATGGGCATTGACCGCGAAAAGAAAAATATCCAGGTGAAAAACCTTATGACTGGTGAAGAATTTCTCGAAAGTTATGACAAACTGATTCTTTCTCCTGGAGGAACTGCTGTGGTCCCAGCGATTAAAGGCAGTGAAACGGCTGACATCTTCAGCTTGCGGAGCTACAACGACATGCTGGCCATTAAGCAATATATCGAATCGCGCAATCCACAAAGCTGCACTATATCAGGTGGTGGATTTATAGGACTTGAAATGGCTGAAAATTTAAAAGAGCTCGGCATCGATGTACACTTAGTACACAAATCAGATTACATCATGTCAATCCTGGATGAAGACATATCCCGGGAAATTGAAAAAGAATTACTGTTGAACGAAGTCCACTTGCAGACCAATGCATATATCACGGAAATCGATGGACGTTCACAAACGCTGTCGAACGGTGATGTGTTGGAAACGGATTTCATCATTATGAGCGTCGGACTGGCGCCCAATGTCAGCCTGGCAAAAAATGCGGACCTGAAAATCGGTGTAACAGGCGGTATCGTCACCAATGACTATATGCAGACCAATGACCCGGACATTTATACCATTGGGGATGCTTCGGAGAATTTCGACCTTGTCACCGGAGAACCGAAACGTGTCCCGCTTGCCTGGCCTGCACATCGCCAAGCTTATATCGTCGCCAAACATATAAACGGCGAACCGATTGCGAAAAAAGGTCTTCTTGGCACCTCAATAGTGAAGATTTTCACCTTGACTGCTGCTATGACCGGTTTGAATGAAAATAAATTGCGTGAGCTTGAAATCCCTTCGGTTTCCTTGATCCATAACGGCAATTCAAATGCCGGTTACTATCCGGATCACGGTAAACTAAAACTGAAAATACATTATGATCCAAATACCAGAGAAATCTTTGGCGCCCAGTGCCTTGGTACAAAAGGTGTTGATAAGCGCATTGATGTCATTGCAACTGCGATGTATGCAGGCCTCACTGTCGATGACCTCCAGGCGCTTGAACTGTGCTATGCCCCGCCTTATTCTTCACCAAAGGACCCGGTGAACATGGCAGGCTATAAAGCGGATAAAAATTAAGAAAAGCGACGGTACCCGTTTAGCTCTGAAAAGCATAAGACGGATCAGCGTAGTGGCCTTGGCCACGCAGACTTGAAAAGCGAAAACGGCCGTTCAGCTCCGACAGGCTTAAGATGAACTTCCGAAGCGGCGTTCTTTGCCGTAAAGGAAGAGCAGCTTAAGTCCGAGGAGTTGGCCGTTGGAGTCTAGACACGAGCTGGCTTATGACTCGAAGAGCTGGGTCACCGGAGTCTGGGCACAGAAGCTCTTTTCTTAAATAATCTTCACACTAAAAAGTTATACTTTCTTATCCATAAAATATGAAAAAAAGGCAAAGAAAAGGATATTTTCTTTGCCTTTTTTATTCATCTAATTTTAGTCACTGTTTATTTTCGTTTTTTGATTTAGCGGCTTCATCAGCTTTGCGCTGACGCCCTTTTTTCCACACAATCCAAAGGAAAATCATGAAAACAACATAAAGAATTATCAAAGCTGCTATATAAGCTTTATTGAATCCACGCTCGTCAATAACATGGAAAGTCTCGGCAATTTCGCGGTCAAGCGTAATTTTGTAATCACCATTCGTTTCCTGTCGAACAATATCATTTTCAAACAATCCTTGCAGCTCCTTGTCACTGCCAATTTCTTCAACGGACAACGAGAAGTTTCTTGTGCTTGAAGAGTTATTGATGGCAACTATCCACGTTTCCTCATCGTTTGACCTTTTGTAAATCAGCCAGCCATCTTCTTCATGAAGAACTTTCAAATCACCTGTGCGCAATGCTTCTGAAGAGTTGCGCAGGGAATTCAAATTGTTGATATGGTCTATTAATTCCTTTTCAACGCCCATATTCAGCAATTGGTGGGACTCGGGCAAAGTTGCCCCATTCATGGCAATTTCCGAGCCATACTGGACTACCGGAATTCCAGGCATTGTCAGTAATTGTGTAAACAATAAGCGCATGCGGGTCGGAGGAAACCCTTGTGCACTGACAATATCCGAGGTGACGCGTGAACTTCGGAGGGAATCAGCCTGAATCAATTTCCCTTCGGCGTTTTCCATCAACTCGGGCAAACCGGATGTATCCTGGTCAAAGTTCTTATAACTGCTGCGAAGCTTTTCCTCTACCCCAGGCAATACAACTGCATCAAGGCCTTCAACCGTTTCCATTTCTGCGTCGCTGATCAGGTAAATATCACGTACTTCCTTAATTTCTTCTGAGAAACGATTGATAAAGGCAGGGTCCAATTTTTCTGTTTCCTGGAGCCTTAATCCATCTATTTCATATTGTTGGATAAAGCCGCTGACCACTTCGATCAAAGCGTCCTGAGCAACAGGATTTGCTGTATCCAAAGCGAAAGTCCCGTCTTCATTTTCAGTGAACCACTCGGGATTATCTTTTACCCAGAAATGCTGGCTGCTTATCTGCTGTGTCGGAATATCGATCATCAACTTCATATCATTATCGTGGACAGTTCCCACTAATTCTGTGAATTCTTCTTCCGTTCCAAAGTGCCGCTCAAATTGAGTGTAATCGATTACTTCCTTGCCATCATATGTAGCTGAAGCAAAAACCGGCCCTATCGATAATACCGTAAAGCCCATCTCTTTTACATGCAGGATCTCACTTGTCAGTCCTGCGAAATCGCCGCCATTGAATGCCGACTGATCTGTTGCAATTACTTCAATATCATTTGAAACCAGCTTATTGAAATATCGATCAACCAGAACATCGTATATACTTTCATCTTTCAGCTCTCTTGTTTCATCAGCCGACGCAGGAGCGGCCAAGCTCAGCAGCAGCATCGCACTCAAGATGCCGGAAATCCATTTTGCTTTCAATCCTGTATCCTCCTTCAATGAGGGTTTATTGCTTACCACTCGGTCTATTTTAACAAACTCCAGACCTGGCTGCTATTTAAAGATGGATTAAAGGCGCTAACCTCCTGCCAGTTTCGTCTAAACTGTGAATACAAAGGCAAAAACAGCCATAAAAAAAGGGATGCCCCAAGGACATCCCTTTTTCATTATTAAGCCAGGAAATTAAAGCCAATCGGCAATTTAAAGCCGTAGAACATTGTTACCACCAGGAATACTGCAAACAGAATCCAGAACAAAGTCACGGATTTCCCTTTCTTGCCGCGGACCAATACCATCTCCATCATACCGATGGTCAATAAACCGAACAGGAACTTGAGCCCGTACTGCATGGCATCATACGAAGAATGAGCGATAAACAGCGTCAATCCGGTAATGATTACCAAAATGTAGAACAAGCGCAGAACCATGTGGACAATTTTGCGTCCTTTGCTTTCAGGAGCCATAAATGCTGCTATTACAAACAGCAGGATTGCAATGACCCAAGTCGTGATGTGTAAATGCGTAGAATCAGTTAAAAATTCCAAATCGTCACCTCTTTTGATATAGTTCTATTCCAGTCTACCATAACTTACTATCCAGGTAGCAGGCAGTTACTATGACAAATGTGTGACCAGAGTGCCAATCGATTCGATCGATACCTTTACCGTATCTCCGGCTTTCAGGTATTTTGGCGGGTTGAACCCTTTTCCTACACCAGCTGGAGTACCAGTTAAAATTACATCTCCCGGTTCAAGTGGTGTATATTTGGAAATTTCCGAGATAAGGTCGTCCACTCGTCGAATCATATCTTTTGTATTGCCGTTTTGGCGTATTTCTTCGTTTACTTTTGTGACAATCGACAGGTTCTGTGCCTGAGGTATTTCATCTTTTGTTACGATGTACGGGCCCATTGGGCAAGATTTCTCCAGGCTTTTACCAAGAAAATACTGCTGGTGTTTTGACTGAAGATCACGTGCTGTCAGATCGTTGGCAATCGTATATCCGAAAACATGGTCATAAGCCATCCGTTTCGGAATGGAACTGCCCCCTTTCCCAATTATGACTGCGAGCTCTCCCTCATAATCATAGGAATCTGTCAGCTCGCTATGAACAGGTACCGTAGCGTCATCGCCAGTAATCGATGCAGGGGATTTTGTAAAGACGACAAGGTCTACAGGCGCATCCCCGCCCATTTCCTTGGCATGTTCAGAATAATTTCTTCCAATGCATATTACATTTTTCGGAGTTCTTGGAACTGGTGCCAGCCACTCAATATCCGAAAAAGAGTGTTTGTAATCATCGGGATTTTCCGAATGGGCTGCAGCATCCGCCAACTTGCGGATTTGCTCAACAAATTCTACTCCCTGTGATAATCCTTCAATCAGCTGTGCCGGAAAAAATGGAAGAACCCCTAATTCATTCTGGATTTTTAAAACGTCCCAAACGGCTTCTTCTTTTTTCACTTTCGGTCCAAACGCTTCTTTTCCTTCATAGCGAAATGATAACAGCTTCATTTAGTAAACACTCCTTTTCTTTGGTTCCATTAATTATACACATTAATTATTGGATTTGTTGCTTTTTTCAAAATTTAATCCGTACGTAATCTTTCGCCATATCATTTCCAGTGGCCCTTGGCTGAACTTAGTCAACCAGATTTCAGCAAATATCAATTGAACCGCGAAGATGCCGAGCGCCAGCAAAGTGCCGGTCAAAAGGCTGACCTGTCCATATAGGCCCAGTCCATACGAATAAAAGATTGTTGTTGCTATGATGGACTGTGTGATGTAAGTAGTCAACGACATTCTGCCCACTTTGGACAATGGTCGAAACAGCCTGGCCACATTGGCATTCTGGACAATAAGCGTTATAACAGCAGCATAACTTACTGCAAGCAACGGCCCCCCGAAAATCTCCTGCAAATAAGTCATCGCAATATTCGGTTCAAAGATATAAGGTGCAATTTTCAGCAAAAGCCCAGCTAAAAATCCTCCTGCTGCAAGAACCAGCCAAACTTTCTTCAATTCTTTTGTGCGTTCGATTAACCGCCATTTGGCTGCAGCTGCCCCCACCATGGTAAACGGCAGGATAGTGACGACCAGAATGATATAATTCAATGGGTTATTGCCATACATCCAGTCATCAAAGCGCTGTCTGAAAATCTCTGCAAAGGATCCTCCGCCATATGCTGCAATCGAATTCTGCACTTCCTGGATACCGACATAAAAACTTGAATCCAGTGCCACAGCAGCAAACATTACAGTAAGCAATAAAGTCTGAGGAATCACATAAATGATGATGCCCAGCCACAGTAACCATTTTGACTCAAGGCGCATCATGCCGATAAGCAAAAAGCCCATAATCGCATACGTAATCAGGATGTCCCCATACCAGATAAGGAATGCATGCAGAGTCCCAAAAACCAATAGCACTGCCAAGCGTTTTACCGCCAGTGGAGCAAAAGCTTTTTTTCTTGCTTCCGCTCTCAAAAACTGTATTCCTAACCCATAGCCGAAAAGCATGGCAAATAACGGGTAAAAGCTGGCCTGGATAAAAATATCAAGAAACGTAAAAGTTTGCGGATCACCAGGGGCATCAAACCACGTATAAGGGTCTATATAGTAAAGCGGCGAATGGAAAGCAAGCATATTGATAAGTAGAATGCCTAATAAGGCAAATCCCCTCATCAAATCAATCGCTTCCACCCGTTCATCCAAAGCAACCGGTTGTAATTTCACAAAAATCCCCCTAGACTGTTACCTCTTTTTCTGCTGAGAACAAGTACAGCAGCTTTTCTTTAATTTGAACCTTTAAAATTGCTTCTACTGCTTCGGTATAAACCGACAATTGGACTTCGTAGCGTGCTGACATTTCCGTTTCTATGTCATCTATCTGATACAGCCGGTCAGTTTTATAGTCCAGCAACACCCAGCCATCTTCCTCTTCAAAAAGGCAGTCGACAATCCCCTGGATGATCTGATAATCGCCTTCCGCATCCTCTTTGGCATAGGTAAACGGAACTTCCCGTTTAATTTGTTTGGCATTTAACAGGCGGTGCGCAGTTTCACTTGAATAGAAGGCTGCAATTTCCTGAACTCTTATTGCTTTGCCTTCTTCCGGCGACAGAATCTCCATACCAATCAACGTGTCGATTTGTTCTTTTATTTCTCCGGCTGACAACTGTCTATCCAGTGGAATATGTTGCATAAGCGAATGGACTGCCGTTCCGACGTCAGCAGCTGCCAAGCGTTTTTCCTGCAGAAAATCCGGCCGGTTATGAAGTGTCCGCTTGGATGGTCCGATACTTTGGATGAACGATTCCGGTTCATCAAGGCGCCGCAGCATCTGCAGGCGCTTCATTTCCGAGACAGATTGTTTTGAACGTTTTTCGACAGATTGCTGATGCGGATATCGGAAATCAAACCTGTTTTTAATTTCAGTTTTAAGATCCTGCATTTCACCCTGCAACGGCTCTAATTCCTCTAACACCAACGGGGCAGGCAGAAGAGAATGGCTTTCGATCAATTCCACCTGGAATTTTGAATGATGCGGCAGCAATAGCCCTGACCGATTCATCAATTCTTCCGCATCCGGATGACGTGCAATCGCAGGACCGATCCAATCCAGATAGCCTTTGGCACGAGACCGGACGAAATCAGGCAGCCGGACATCCGGTGCCGCTGTCTTCCAGCGTTCAAAAAGAGATTCCGGATCTTTGACAGATGCTGTCAGGAACAAACGCTCTTTGGCACGGGTCATCGCTACATAGAGTACTCTCATTTCTTCCGCTTTCATCTGCAGCTGCTTTCTTTCCTTCACTGCAAGAAACGGCAAAGATGTGTATTCGACCCTTGTATCGGGATTGACCGCTTTTACAGCCAGGCCATAATCCTGATCAAACATATAGGATTTTCGGAAATCCATTTCATTGAAGGATCTTCCGGTTCCCGCAAAAAAGACAACAGGGAATTCAAGTCCTTTCGATTTATGGACCGTCATCAGCCTTACGACATTTTCTTTCTCGCTTAGCGAACGGGCTGTTCCCAGATCATCTCCCCGTTCTCTCATACGATCGATAAACCGCAGGAAGCGGAACAGGCCACGGAAAGAAGTTTTTTCATACTCCAAAGCGCGGTCATGCAGTGCGCGAAGGTTAGCCTGCCGCTGTTTGCCGTTTGACATGGAGCCGACCATCTCATAATAATTCGTATCCAGGTATACCTGCCATATCAGTTCTGCAAGAGAACCGCGACGGGCAAGATTTCGCCAATCTTCCAGCTGCAGCATAAAACGCTGCAATTTCTCTGCAGCTTTCCGGTCGATTCCCGTGCCGCCCCGGATGAATGTTTTTACGGCATCATAAAATGTCGCCTGTGGAGCAGCCAGCCTTATTTCAGCCAGCTCGTTTTCGCGCAATCCGATAAACGGCGCACGCAGCATGGATACGAGTGGCACATCCTGGTATGGATTATCAATGACGCGCAGTGTATTCATCATGATCATCACTTCCAGAGCATCAAAATAACCACCGGCCAACTCTGTATACAACGGTATACCGGCCATTTTAAATTCGTCATCAAAATCAGCTGACCAAGTCATCGACCGCATAAGCACAACGATATCCCGATATTCCAGTTGGCGCTTTTCGTTTGTCCATGGGTCATGCACATATGTTTCCTGTTCCATCAATTCATGAATTTTCCCAGCGATATATCTTGCTTCCCATTGGGATTTCGACAAGTCTTCCGTTTCTTCCGATTGTTCTTCTTCCATCTCCGGTTCATGGATCAATGCCAATTCGATCGGTATATCTTTTTCAGGATATGGAGCTTTATGTTTCAACGCGGCAGCTTCATCATATTCAATTTCACCGACCCGCTCTCCCATTATTTGTGAAAAGATGTAATTCGTGCCGTCGAGAATCTCTTTTCGGCTGCGGAAGTTGGCGTTGAGGTCAATGCTCATGCCTGTCCCTTTCGCATCTTTTGTAAAACGGCCATATTTCCCCAAAAACAGCATTGGCTCTGCCAAACGGAACCTGTAGATCGACTGTTTTACATCTCCAACCATAAACAGATTGCCATCGGTTTCTCCGCCGGATTTGACGAGGCCCAATATCGTTTCCTGCAGCATATTCGTATCCTGGTATTCATCAACAAGAATTTCCTTGAAACGGCTGCGGTATTCTTTAGCAATCGCAGAAGGCTCTCCGTCCTCACTTAGAATTTCGAGTGCATAATGCTCCAAATCAGAAAAGTCCACGATTGCCCGGTCCACTTTAAGTGCTTTATATTGTTCCGCAAAACGATTGGTCAACTCCACCAACGTCTGCATCAATGGAGCCATTTCACGCATTTCATCCAATAATCTGGATGGCTTCCGGATAAAATAGGCATCCGTAATTCCTTTCACTATTTTCTTCGCTTCATTGCGCAGCGCTTTTGCTTCTTCTGCAAGCAAAGGATCACATGAATCCTTCTTGACACTCCCTGCTTTTGGCCAGACGAAGTTTTGCGCTAGTTCATAAATGCTGTTCCATGAACGATCAAGTGCATCTATTGCTGCTTT
Organism: Planomicrobium sp. Y74; assembly: GCF_003668635.1. Taxonomy (GTDB): domain Bacteria; phylum Bacillota; class Bacilli; order Bacillales_A; family Planococcaceae; genus Planococcus. The sequence goes on from NZ_RCWH01000001.1 coordinate 589,855, forward strand.
GATCAATTCTGCATCCATTTCAAAAGTATCCGCTAATATTGCCGGACCGTCCGGCTGCAGGGCGATATCATGTCCGTCCCTTGTTAACTGCAGCGCTTCTTCAAAAGCATGGCGAATCGTCATTTTCAAATCACCGATAAATGGCAATTCATCAATCGACACTTCGTCAGGCACATTGTATAGTGCCGGCACCTGTTGAAGCCAATATCCTGGATTTGGGTGAACCCTTGAATAATCATATAGTTTGCTGACCAGCACTTCCATCGCCTGGTCGCTGCGATCTGAAGTGAAGCTGTCAGCAAGCCGGTAAACCTCATCCGCTTTTTCGCCTTCGTACGCAGTTTCGAGCACCGCCTCGAGCACATCGTCCCGAAGAAGTGCAGCTTCTGTATCCCCTGCAATGCGGAAGCCTGGATCTATTTCAAGGAGATAAGCGTATTGTTTTACTACAGACAGACAAAATGAATGCAATGTCGATATCTGGGCTTTATTGATCAAACGCAATTGCTGCCTCAGATGTTTTGATTCTGGATTTTCAGTCACTGCTTTTTCCAAAGCTTTTGACATCCGATGGCGCATCTCAGCAGCAGAAGCATTGGTAAAAGTCACTACCAGCAGTTCGTCGACAGAAATGGGCTCGTTTTCATCAAGCACCTTTTCAATCATTCGATTGATCAAAACAGCGGTCTTGCCTGAACCGGCTGCTGCTGAGACCAGCATATCCTGCCCTTTAGCCCAAATTGCCTGCCACTGTTCATCTGTCCACGTAGCATCATTCGGTTTTATCGGAATCATGTTCGCCAGTCTCCTTTCGAATCAGTTCAACTGCCTTATCTGATGACAAAGAAGGCAGTTTTCGGTATGTCTGTTCTGGGTCGGACGGGTCAAATTGGCAAATCGACCGATAAGAACAGAATTGGCAAGGTGTATCATCTTTTACTTTATAAGGAGTAATAGAAGTAACCCCGTCTAAAATGCCGTTGCCTGCATCCTGGTGTTTATTCCGCACAAATCGGCGGATGATATTCATATCTTCTTTGCTGACAGTGCGTGATTGGGATTTAGAAATGCTGCCATTCTTATTCATGCGCACCGGTATGATATTCGAATAGCCATCAATTTCACTGTCCATCGCCTTGATGACTTCTTCATCTTCAACAACCAGTCCATTCATCTTAAATGATCGTGCCATTTCTTCTTCCACTTCTTCCGCAGTCATCAGTTTTGTCGATTTAAGCATCGGGTTATGCATATGGAAATACAGCACACCTGCCGGTTCGGCCTGCTCTCCCAGCCAGCGGTCGGAATGTGTCAATGCAACATCAAGATAGGTGAATGTCTGCAGCGCTATGCCGTGATAAACTTCACCAAGATCCAAGCCTTGTTTGGAAGATTTATAGTCAACTACACGGATATAAGGTTTGCCGTTAATATCCGTAGAATCGATGCGGTCAATCCTACCACGGATATTCATCTTGCGTCCGCGCTTCAAGGGAAAGTCAAGCGGAGGAATCGCCTCTTTTGTGCCGAAGCCGACATCCAAAGCAACGGGTGCGAATCCTGTGACTTTGGCGTGCTTGCTGAGCATAAAGGCTGTCTGCCTGATGATTGCTTCAAGTTTATGCTGAATATAGCGATAACGATGTGAACTGATCAGGATGTGATTGACGAAATAAGGGGATAATTGGTCCATCGCCTGTTTCGCCAGCTCCCGGCAATCTTTATTGCTGAGTGAAGACCAGGAAACGCCCAGTCTGCTGACTTCATCTGAAATCCATTTGATAGCAGCATGGAAAAGATCTCCCATCGCTGGCGGCGCCAATTTATACTGGCTTCGCTCTTCAAGACGCAATCCGTAAGCTGTAAAATGTGCATAGGGACAGCCGTAAAAAGTTTCAACCCGCGACACACTTGAAGAAATAGGGGATCCGTATAACGGTTCCGCAATTTCTTCCCTGAGCTGATCGGCTATGTTTGGTTTCGCCGGTTCCATAATCCGCTCTACCACAGATGACCAAAACGGATCTTCCTGATAATAAGAAAGAACTGCCTGCCATTCCGGCGTCAGCGAGCCGCTGCGGATTTGCGATGACAGATAAGCCAGTGCTGCTCGGGGATGGGAAATATAACTTAAATGATGAGCCTGTTTGAGTTCTTCAGGATCAACTACGGCCGGCGTCAGGCTGACGCCGAGCATATCGATAAACTTCTGAATGTAAATGGAAGGCAGCAGCGCTTTGCCTTCCTCGTCAGCAATCGGATACGATATTGTCAAAAAATCAGAAGCAGAAGTGAAGGCGCGATATGCCATGAATGTCTCATCAAGAAGCCTTGTTTTCGTACTTGGAGCGAGCTCGAAGCCAATTTTCGCAAACCACTCGCGGTCAATATCTGTGAGCAAGCCTTCCTGCTCAATCCGCTTCGGCAGTACGCCATCATTGACGCCGATCACAAACACCGACTTAATATCCATCAACCTCGCCAAATCGATTGTTGACACAGTAATTTCATCAAGTGACGGAGGAATCCGTGAAAATTCCAACGTTTCAAAACCTTCATCAAGAATCTTCACAGCTGAAGCCAATTCGAGTTCTTTATCACCGAACATCATTACAAATTGATCCAACACTTCTATCCATTGTTTCCATGCCTGTTCATGTTCCGCTGCAGCGAGTAACCGGTGTTCCGATTCTTCACGTTCTTTCAAATCGAGTATTTTATCATAGATTTCCATATCTTCAACGAAAAGAAATAAAGCTTCTGCCATTTCCCTGCCTGTCACACAATTATCCAATTTCTCCTTCAACAATGCCAAAGGTTCGCGAACCAGATTGCGGACTGCATGGAGTTCTGTCTGGAACGACAGTTCTTCGTCGGTCTGGATTCCAGTATGGAATTCCATCCCGCGATATTTTTTGTAGAACCAGCGTTTTTCATCAAACCAACGTTCTCCGTAAATCCCATTTGCTATTACGAAATTTTCCAGAACATCACTGCGTTCCCGCCATTTCCCTACACTCCCTTGCGGAAAGAAAAGATCGGTCTTAATAGCGCGAAAGACCGGTTCATAGGAATAATTCGACTGCACCGCTTCAAGTACGGAACGGCAGAACTCAATCAACGGATGATGAAGCATGGATTTTTTCTGGCTGATGAAGTAGGGCAGTTCATATTGTGGGAAAATGGTATTGATCAATTCATCATAAACTTCCGGCTGGCGGTAAAGCACAGCAATATCCTTATAACGCATACCATTTCGCACCTGTTCCCGTATAGAACGGGCCATTGCGTGGACTTCCGCCCGTCGGCTGGAAGCTTCGATCAGGTGGACATGTCCTTCAGTATCCATTTTTTGCAATGGATAATCATCAAAATGCCTTTCAACATGCGCCAGCTCACGGTTCGAGAATCGGCGCGGCGATGGCATATGGACCGCATTTTCAACTTGCAGGCCTTCTTTTTTTGCCTGGTCGACCAGGCGGCGTGCCGTACTGGCGGATTGGAAAAACAAGGCTTGCTCGTCGTTTGCATTAGCTGCTCCGTCCATCGGCAATGCGATGGTCACAGATTTTGCATTTCTCATCAACTCAAAGATAATTTCATATTCACGTGCTGTAAATGTAACAAATCCGTCGATATAGATATCGGATTTTTTTACCTGGTCAGAGAACCGGATTTTTTCGGACAATAAAGCCAGGTGGCCTTCGGAATCTACAAATACTGAACCCAAACGACTTTCAATCTCGGCCAGTATCAATTCAAGATCCGCAGCTTTATCCAGTAAAGTTCTTGGTGCTCCTGCTTCAGCCAACGAGGAACGAATTTCCGTAAGCTCGCCGCAGTCCACGCAATATCTTGAAAACTCTTTGATCAATTGTTCAACCTGATCGGTAAAACCTCGTTTTCCTGCTGCACGGCGAAAAAGCTGAAATTCCTCTTTATGTTCCTCAAGCAAGCTGCGGATCAGCATCCGGTAGCCAAAGCTGTCCACTTCCTTTCGGCTGATGCCTCCAGCCTCCTGCAATACCCTCCAGGCCAGCCGTTTGAAGGTAACTGCCTGCGCGCGGATCATCCCTTTCATATCATCTGCCGAAGAGAGTCGGTACTCTGTTGAGAAGGACATTTGATCCGGGACAATGAAAAATATTGGATCGCCATCTGGCTGCCCCTTCAAGGTTTCAACAATTTCATCTATTATAAAACGAGTTTTACCCGAACCTGCGCGCCCATAGATAACTCTTAATGACATACGAACACCCTTTCCAATAGAACGTTTGTTCTTATTTTATCGTATCTTTCCTCATCCAGCCAGTTTTAGCTTTTTCTTCATTTTTTTTTATGACGATTTTTTTCTGCTGCTTTTTTGAAATCTTCCTCCACTTTCCTGTTCAACCTTTTTTCAATAATTTTTCCTACTATATAAAGAAGAACTATTACGGTAATTACTATTATGGTTCTCACCGGATTATTGAATAATGCCCGTATATCGTAGCCTACATATGTAATCATGAAGACCATTACCGACTTGCCCGCAATCAAAGTCCATAAATAATAATGCTTGCTGATATTGGATAATCCCGCCACCAGATTCACCAATGCTGATGGAGTGAATGGAAAACACAGCAACAGAAATAAAGGACCAAAGCCATTTCGTTCCACCCAAAGGATCAGCTTTTCAACTTTCTGGTGTTTGGTCATGAAGTTCAAAAATTTAGCCCGGCCGTATTTGCGGATAATCAGAAAAACGCTGTATGAACCGACAACTGAACCGGCTAGGGATATTAGAAAGCCGAAAAGCAGACCGTATGCTCCGCCATTGGCAAATACAAATACAAAAAGCGGAAGAAATGGAAGGAACGCTTCGATGAAAGGAAGCAAAAATCCGATGAATGGCCCGATCGACCTGTAGGATTCATATAATGCTGTAATGTTTTCCTGAGAAAAGAAATCCGACATATGCTCATTCCTTCTGCTTATAAGATTTTTCAATTTTTGATTCAAAATTCGAATATTATTATGATATGCTATTATAACTACTTTACACTCTTTACCCGTATTTGGAAAAGAGAAATACTTTTACATAAGGAGAGAGGAAGATGGAACAACGCGGATTTTCTGCGGGGCTAAAAGCTGGAGTCAGTATCGCCATCGGCTACTTTCCGGTGGCTTTGACTTTCGGACTTTTAGCAAAGACCACAGGGCTTTCACTGGTGGAAGCTACTGCCATGAGCATTTTTGTATTTGCAGGAGCAGCCCAATACATATCGTTATCTCTGATTACAGCTGGAGTTGCACCTGCGGTGATCATCCTGAACACATTCATCGTGAATATCCGCCATTTTCTTATGACGGCTTCACTCAATGAAAAGATGCAGCCTGATGCGAGATGGAAAAAGGCGCTTTACGCCTTCGGCATTACAGATGAATCTTTCTCCGTTCTGGCAATCCAGAAAGAAGATAATCTTCGCACAACTTTTGCAGCCGGCGTTATTGCCATTTCCTATGGCAGCTGGGTCGTTTTCACAGCACTCGGCCATCTTATTGGAGCCAACCTTCCCGAATTTCTGCAAGCTGCAATGTCCATTGCGCTTTACGCTATGTTTGTCGGGCTGCTGGTGCCTTCGATGAGGGGCAATCGAAAAGTTGTCAGCCTCGCCGTCATTGCCGCCTTATTGAATTCATTTTTCTTTTTTACCGGCTGGCTATCGACGGGCTGGGCAATCCTTGTCTCTACGTTAGCTTCCGCCATCATCATTGAATTGATAGCTTCGAAAGGAGGACGATCGTAATGGGCTCATGGATTTGGTGGACAATACTCGGCATGGCCATCGTTACATATATTCCGCGGGCCATTCCGCTGACTTTTCTGGAGGGCCGGGAACTCCCCCCTTCAATCCAGAATATTTTACGCAACATCCCTTTTGCAGTTCTCGGTGCATTGATTTTCCCTGCGATTTTTTTCATCCAGGACAATATCTGGTTCGGTGTTATCGGTGCAGCAGCGGCATTCGGCATCGCTCTGCTGGGTGCCAATGTCATGATAGTTGTTTTGGGCTCAATTGCCGTTCTTGCCGTCTACAGTCTATTCCTATAATTAAGAAAAGCCGTCATTCATCTTCATGAATGTCGGCTTTTTTGCTGCGGTTATACATTGTTGTGGCATACCAGAATCCTGCGGTCAATGAAGCTGCATTGACAACATAAAGAAACCATGTATTGTTGTAGCCGGCGTAGACAGCGGCCGCAATCAGCGCTACCGTCAGTATCAGACCGACAATATGATTGAAAGTCACTCGGGTGAACAGGATAACGAGAAGCCCTGGAACCAGCAGCGACAAAAAGAATTTAGTAACCATCGACTCCATGGAATCATCTCCTCCTATACAAACTGTTAAAATGTGCAAACTGGCCTGTAAGATCAGACAACGATCAATCCAAGACGATAATGATCCTGCCTGAAAATAACATGCTGTCTAAGGCGCATTTCCTTATTGTGATCCAGCACTTCCAGGCGGCAATGGGCAGCGTTTATCTGGATTGCTTCATAAAGTTCAGTTTCGTTTGTAACAGTCACTCCGTTCACTTTACGGATGACTTCTCCACGAACAAGCCCCATTTTCTCTGCAGGCGAGCCGGCAAGAACATCCACAATCATAACGCCCGTCGATTGCGGAGCTACTGCATGATTGCCTTTATTTTCATTGAGCAAAGAATAAAGTGAAATGCCTGCACGTCCGGCTGCGCCTGCTACTAATGCGATTAAAGCCATCGGTTCCCAAAGATAGGCAAACAAAGCGAGGACAATAATGACAAGTCCCAGAGCCCAAATTTGCTTGCCGAGCTTCGGATAAAGATGCACAGGCAATGATTTGCGCGCTTTGCTTTGGAAACCGATTACAGCGGGAAACAAGATAAGCGAAAAGCTGCTGCTGCCGATTGTAAACTGTGGCCAATAAGGCAGATAGGCATCCAGCAAGTCGCCGGGTACCACTAAAAGCAGTGGAATCAGCCATAACCTTTTCGCTTTATAGAAGATAGCAGTCAGTCCGCGAGAAGTTTTTTCGAGCCTTGGAGAAGAAGCTTCCTCTCCTCGCCGCACAACAAGGCGGCCCTCCAGAAAAACCATTGCCCCAGTGATCAGCGCTACAGGCAATAGCCAATTCCAGGCTGCCGCATAACCTCCGAAAGCGAAAAGGCCAAATGGAATCGTCCATCCATAATTCGCAAGTAGCCATCCGAGTCCGATTGCTCCCAAAGCCAGATAGGCAAATGAAGCCAGGTAGTATATTCCTGAAATTACTATCAGAGCACTGACTAGACTTAATGCCACGAGCCATTCCAATGAAACCGTCAAGCCGATTGCTGAGAACAAGACAGAAAAAATTAGCGCATAGAGGATGCCATCCTTCAGCAAGTGGCCGAATTCTCTCCAACCCCAAACAATTCGGGTGCGGAATAGCTTCCTTTCCTTTTTGACCCTGAAATAACCAAGTAAAATTGCTGCAAGCAGCGCTATGTATAAAAGTGGATTGACAAAAAATCTGCCGATATCCATTAAAGCTTCCATGACCATCCTTGTTCACCATCCATTCACCGGCTATTGACGTTATCTTTCATTGTACCAAAGAACCCCTGCATACTGTACTTCTTTTTGAGCCAAGCGTGGCCGAAGGTTTTTCGGCAGGCGCTTTGCGACGAAGCTAGCGCAGCGATGCAACGCACTTTCATGTCCCGAAGCTAGCGCAGCGATGCAGGGACAGGGACAGGGACATGGACAAGAGCAAGGGTTACCAATATAACTTAAAAAATTGCTTCTATTTAAATGCGACACCCAGTTGTTCCAAAATATCTTCAATTCCTTCGATGCCTGCTGATAATCTGATTATCCGGCGAGTCACACCGACTTTTGCCTTTTCTTCTTCTGACAATGCCCGGTGGGAAGTGCCATAAGGATAGGAAACCGTGGTTTCAACACCTGCAAGCGTCGGTACGATTTTTATCCATCCCAGTGATGAGAAGAAAACGGACACATCGATTGCTTCAGGAACTTCAAAGCTGACAATTGCACCTTTCCCCGGATACCAGACTTTTGTTTTTTCATTGAGGAAATTTGCGACTGCCCGGGCATTTTCAGTTTGTGCTTTCATTCGCAGCGCCAATGTTTTGATTCCGCGGATAGTCAGCCATGCTTCAAAAGGGCTGAGATTGAATCCCATATTGACGATGCGCTTTTCAGCAAGCGCAACAAGCTCCTCATCTCCAACCAATACACCAGCCGTTACATCGCTGTGGCCGCCAAGGTATTTTGTGGCACTGTGGGCGACCAGGTCTGCGCCACTATTGTACGGCGTCATCGTATAAGGTGTGGCAAACGTATTATCGATCATCACCTTTAAACCATAATGTTTTTTCAGCTGGTCAAGCACTTCCATATCTTCCAAGCGTAAAAACGGATTGGTGATGGACTCACTGAATATCATCTTTACCTCAGGATAATCGATGAGGATTTGTTCAATCGCACTAATATCGGAGAAATCCGCAAAATGGACCTTGATCCCCATTAAAGAAAGTTCTTCTTTCAATAGAAGAAACGTGCCACCGTAAACATCTTCCGCTGCCAGAATATGATCCCCGCTTTTCACAACTGCTAGGATACCTGCGAGAATTGCTGAAGTTCCTGAAGAAGCAGCTACCCCTTTTGGTGCACCCTCAAGGTCGGCAACTGTCTGTCCAAGTGCATCCGTATTCGGATTGGCTGTTCTGGAATAAAGATAAGTGCCATTCCCCTCATAATAGCCTTCCAATTCTTCCAGTGAAGAAAAAGCGAAAGCGGAAGTTTGGTAAACCGGCATAACTTTCGGCTGTATCGTCCGTTCTTTCATTTGTGCTGTATGAACAGATTTTGTTTCGATTGATGTCATTTTCATTTCCCCCTATTCCATCTCTGCAATAAATTCTTCCATCATTTCTTCATTCATTGGACCAACAATTTTTTGTTGAACCCGGCCCACAGTATCGATCATATAGGAAGTCGGGATGCTTGCCGCCTGATAAAGATCACCGATTTCACCTTCTGTGTCCATCGGTATAGGAAAAGTTAGACTGAACTCCTCTACAAATGCATTTATCTTATCCATCCCTTTATCAACAGTTGTCAGATTGACAGCCAAAATTTCAACATTTTCACCATCAGCCTGCTCATCATAGTACTTCTGCATATCAGGCATTTCTGCCCGGCAAGGCGGGCACCAGGTAGCCCAAAAATTTAAAATGACTTTTTTCCCTTTATAATCAGAAAGCCTTACAGCCTCCCCGGCGAGTGTGGTCAGTTCAAAGTCTGGAGCTCTCTCTCCTTTTGCCAAACCTTCATCTGTCGGGAGAAAATCCACAACGCTGCCCGTATTCAAACGGTCAGTTGCCTGCCTCTCCTCAACATTCTTTTGTACAATTCCTCCTACCAGTATGACAATCAAAACTCCAACCAGCAATAAGCCCAATGTTCTCTTCATAAAGTTTTCACTCCATTCGGATATCATCATACGATAAAATCCATTCAGTATGCTACTGTCCAGACAGCAAAAGCATAAAAATCCGTAAAAAAACCGGCATCTGTGACGATGCCGGTCAATAATTTATCCGCCGATATAATTGATAGGGTTAACTGCATTTGAACGAGCACCATTCCAAGATCCAATGTGGATTTCAAAATGCAAGTGCGATCCAGTCGAACGGCCTGTGCTGCCCATTCCACCAATGCGTTGTCCTTGAGATACACCTTGTCCAACAGATACGCCAATCGAGCTAAGGTGTGCATATACAGTTGTATAAGCCTGGCCATTGATCGAATGTGTAATCATGATGACATTGCCGTAGGTTCCCATAGCGCCAGCGTAAGATACATAACCTGAAGCTGCTGCATTGATTGAAGTTCCTATTCCATTTGCGATGTCAATACCCAAGTGATTCTCGTGGCCCGCTCCAATATTACGGCCACCGTAGTTGGATGATAAACGGCCAGCTGCTGGACGGATGAAACCACCACTGTTTTGAACCGGTGCGCTGTATGTTGTAACTGATGAGCTTGAAGACTGGTTGCTTGCTGCCGCTTTTTGGGCTGCAGCTCTTTCAGCCGCTTCTTTGCGTTTGCGTTCTTCTTCAGCTTTTCTTGCAATTTCCTGTAAACGTGCCTGTTCATCAGCGATTTTTTTCGCTAAGGCATTGCTTACGCCAATTACTTCAGCATGCTCTTTTTCCAAATCGGATTTTTCTTTAGCAAGGCGTTTCTGCTCTGCTTCCAAGTCCGCTTTCAAGCCTGCCTGTTCTTTCTTTTTGCTGTCAAGGGATGCTTTTAAATCTTCCAATTCTGCACGGCGTTGTTCTTGCTCCGCCAATTTGCTTTCCACTTCAGCTTTTTGTTCAGCAAGAAGTTTTTTGTCCTCTGCCTGTTCGCGCATAATATCACGATCTGCTTCGATCAGCATATTTACTGCTGAGAAACGGTCGATGAAATCCACGAAGCTGTTTGCTCCAAGCAATACATCAATATAGTCAACTGAACCACCGCTTAATTGGATAGCGCGTGCGCGTTCCTTAAGCAATTCTTCGCGTTCAGCAATTTTATGCTCTAATTCTTCGATCGAGGCTTTCAACTCTTCGATTTCTACAATCGTTTGGTCAATTTCAGCTTGTACTGAATTGATTTTATCCTCGGTTTCAGTAATCTTATTTTCCAACTCATTGATTTGTGCAACGATTTTTTCAAGTGTAGATTGATTTTCGCTGATTGCATTCGCTTTTTCATTGATATTCGAATTTAATTCGCTCTTTTTTCTTTCAGCTTCCTGCTGTTCCTTTTTCAGGTCGCTCAAATCATTGGCGCTTACTGATGGGGTTACCATCGTAATTGCCAATAATAATGAAACAACAGACAACATCCATTTCGACTTCGAGTTCAAGTTCGTGTTCCCCTTTCGGCTTTACGTTCTTATCTATCTGTCTCTTTTTATCTCTCTACGACTATTTATATTATTCATATTAACTATCTTCTATTATTAAACACGCAGGAATTTGCGGATTGACATGAAGCTTCCCCAGATTCCGATGAACACTCCCATAAGGAGGATCAATGCACTTACCTGGTAAATGAATGGTTCGAAATCCAGTAGCTGGATCATCTCACCTCTCAATTTAGGTCCCAGGAATTCAGTTACGTTGTAGTAAAGCGCTACGATTAAACCGATTGGCAGGATTGAACCCAGCAAACCGAGCCACATTCCTTCAAGAATGAATGGAATCCGGACGAACCAGTTTGTTGCCCCGACCAGTTTCATGATTTCAATTTCATGACGTCTCGCAACAATCGTGATGCGGATCGTGTTTGAAATCAGGAACATTGCGGTAAACAGTAAAGCGAGGATCAAAACGAGGCCAACGTTGCGGCCGGTGTTCAGGAATGTGAACAGTTTTTCAATTTTGCCTTCGCCATATTCCACTTTTTCGACGCCTTCCAATGCAGAAAGCTCAGTAGCGACATTTTCTGTTTGCTGAGGTTCTGTCGCTTTTACATAAAACACATCCCGCAGCGGGTTGTTTTGCTCAAACAGCCGGAACTCATTACCGAAATCCATGACCAGATCAGACAGTTCATCTTCTTTTGTGGAGTAGACGACCGATTCGACACCAGAGATGCCTTTAATGGCTGTTTCCATTTCAGAAATGACCTCTTCATCAGCTTCCAAGGATACGAAAGATTTGATTTCCACATCGTTTTCAAGGTCATCTGCCACTTTATTCAAGTTCATCATAATCAGGACAAAAACCCCGACCAGTAATAATGTGACTGTTACTGCGCTGACGGATGCAAATGTCATCCAGCCGTTGCGTCCAAGGCTCTTAAGGCTTTCACGGAAATGCCGAGTCAATGTTCTAGCCTTCATATCCGTAGTCACCTCCAACTTCATCACGGGCAATTAGTCCGCCTTCGATAGCGATGACACGGTGTCTCATGGTATTAACGATTTCCCGGTTATGTGTTGCCATCAAAATAGTTGTTCCGCTAGCATTGATGCGTTCGAAGAGATTCATGATATCCCATGAAGTTTCAGGGTCAAGGTTTCCAGTAGGCTCATCGGCAATGACCACTTTCGGTGTATTGACGATTGAACGGGCAACTGAAATCCGTTGCTGTTCTCCCCCGGACAATTCTCTAGGGAACATCCGTGCTTTATGCTTCAAACCTACAAGATCGAGAACTTCCAACACGCGTTTGCGGATAGCTTCTGGTTTTTCCTCAATTACTTCCAAAGCAAATGCTACGTTTTCATAGACATTCAGTCTGGGCAGCAATTTGAAATCCTGGAATACGACGCCGATTTGGCGACGCAGTAATGGAACGTTCTTTCTTTTAATCTTTGCAAGGTCTACTCCATTGACCAGCATCTGTCCTGAAGTCGGGCTTTCTTCTCGATACATCATTTTGATGAAAGTCGATTTACCCGCTCCACTTGGACCTACTATATATACAAACTCGCCTTGTTTGATCTCAACGTTCATGCCGTTGAGAGCAACTATGCCGTTTGGATATTTTTTATAGACGTTCTTCATTTGTATCATCTACTATAACCACCTATATATATTGTATTTCACAAAAACATTAAGTGTCCTAAAAAACCAGCAAACCCATTGTAGCACTTTTAAAACCCTTATTATATTACATTTCTGTATCAAATAAAGTCAGGTTTTGCAATAATACATGTGCTTTTGGATACACTTTTGTAAATTTTGCATTTCTTATTACCTATGTAATGTTATTGTCATTTAAGATAACTGCTATATTTTAATATAATTTTCGCATATAAAAAAACCGACTTTTCAGTCGGTTTCACTGTTTACTTCTGATTTTATTGCTGTTCCGATAACCAGGCAGCTACTGCTTCAGCTTCTTCGCCTTCGATAATCTTAGCCGGCATTGCACCTCGGCCTTCCAGAATGACTGTCAGAATTTCGTCTTCCGATAATCTTGATCCCACATCATTAAGCGGAGGGAAATTACCTTGTCCTTCAAGGTTTTCACCGTGGCAGGAAATACAGTTTTGATTTACAATCTGTTCCGCATCAATTGAAGATTCCCCACCTGAAGGTGTTTCTTCCGGTGTTTCTTCCGGTGTTTCTTCCGCAGGTTCTGTACTTTCTCCGCCTCCACAAGCTCCCAGAATGAGCGTAGTACCGAATAATAACGCCATTAAATTTTTTTTCATGGTCTTTCCTCCTTTTAAATAATCTATTAGTACAAGTATACCTGAGCTATGCCCGTTTGAAACCTTCACCTAAAACTTCCGATGCATCGGAAACGATGACAAAAGCAGTAGGGTCAACCCTTTTTACCACCTGTTTCAATTTCGTGAACTCTGTCTGATGGACAACAACCATCAAAATTGGACGCTCCGAATCCGTATAACCGCCAGTTGCAGTCAGCTTTGTAACACCACGGTCCACTTCTTCATAAATCGCATCCCGAATTTCCATTTGTTTCATTGTAATAATATAGACAAGTTTTGATCTGCCAAATCCGACTTGAACCAAGTCTATGGTTTTAGAAGTGACATAAAGCCCAATCAATGCATAAAGTCCTCGTTCAATATCGAAAACGGCTGCAGCTGCGAGGACAATCATTCCATCAATTAACGCGATGCTCGTGCCAAGCGTCAAACCTGTGAACTTCGTAATGATTTGAGCTGCCAGGTCTGTTCCTCCAGTAGAAGCTTTCCCACGGAAGACGATGCCGAGTCCAAGACCGACCAGGATTCCGCCAAACAATGCCCCTAAGAGTGGATTCATCGTCCAAGCTTCCCAGTCTTCCGTCAGGTAAACGACAAACGGGAGAAAAATGGTTCCTACAGCAGATTTTAAGCCGAAATTCTTCCCCAGCAGTATTACCCCAGCAATGAATAAGGGAATGTTAAATGCCCACTGCACAAATGCAGGTTTCCATTCAAAAAGCCCAAACAGGATTGTACTAATCCCGCTGACACCTCCCGAAGCAACTTCATTTGGCAAAAGGAAAACATTGAATGAAATCGCAACCAGCGCTGAGCCGATGATGACATATATGTAATCCATAAATTCTGTTAAAAATGGATGCGCTTCTTTTCTATTGCGTTGATTTTTCTTACCCATATAAATTCATTTCCTCTTTCCTGTACTTTATTCTTTTCGGCTAACATGAATGATAAGCCCTGTCAGAGTATACCAAAGCGGAGGCTGCTTGTGAACTTCATCCGGATAAAGCAAAAGATCCCGCAAGCCTTTGCGACGTAGGTAGCGCAGCGATGCAACGCACTTTCATGTCTCGAAGCTAGCGACAACGATGCAGCGGTTTTTCATGTCCCGAAGCTAGCGTAGCGATGCAGGGACAGAGACATGAGCACGGGTTTTGGAAAGCGGAGCTGTTTTGCGGAATATCGGTTTCCTAGCTTTCTTTCTCAACAAGCAAAAATCCCGCAAGCAAAAGCTTGCGGGATTTCTTCATTATTAGTTTAGTGGGTGTTTTCGCTTTTCTCTGTCCAGACTCCAACGGCCCAGCTCTTCGGGTCATAAGCCAGCCCAACTGCGCGGCCAAGGCCACTTCGTTGGTCTGTCTTATGCCTGTCAGAGCTAATCGGGCGTTGTCACTTTTCTCTGTCCAGACTCCAACGGCCAACTCCTCGAGTCGTAAGTCTCTCTGACTAGGCGGCTGAAATTTCCACTGCTGGTTCATATGAACTTATGGTGCTCCTGCATCGCTGCGCTAGCTTCGTCGCAAAGAGTCGGTCGAACTCCCTTCGCCCAACTCTTAGCTGAACGGCCGTTTCCGCTTTTCTTTATTGCATCTTCGACCGCAGCAACGAGTTGATGAAGCCGTCGATGTCTCCATCCATAACCGCCTGCAGATTCCCAGTTTCAAAATTCGTACGGTGATCTTTTACCATTGAATACGGGTGGAATACATAAGAGCGGATCTGGCTTCCCCAGCCGATTTCTTTTTGTTCCCCACGAATTTCAAGAAGCTGTGCTTCCTGTTCTTCGATTTTCAATGCATAGAGTTTTGCTTTCAACATCTGCATCGCTTTCTCACGGTTTTTGATCTGTGAACGTTCCTGTTGGCATGTTACCACTGCACCCGTTGGAAGGTGAGTAATGCGGACAGCTGAATCAGTCGTGTTAATATGCTGGCCGCCGGCGCCGCTTGCCCGATACGTATCGATTTTCAAGTCTTCTGTACGGATATCAATTTCGATTTCTCCAGTGAATTCCGGCATGACTTCACATGATACAAATGAGGTATGGCGTCTTCCTGATGAGTCAAAAGGTGAAATGCGGACAAGGCGGTGAACCCCTTTTTCCGCTTTCAGATAACCATATGCGTTATGGCCCTTTATTCCGAGTGTAACGGATTTGACCCCAGCTTCTTCACCTGCCAGATAGTCGAGTGTTTCAACTTTGAAGCCCCGTTTTTCAGCCCAGCGCGTGTACATCCGAAGAAGCATGGAACACCAATCCTGGGATTCGGTTCCGCCTGCTCCCGGATGCAATTCCAAAATCGCATTGTTTTTATCATAAGGTTCACTTAAAAGCATCTGTAATTCATAATCACTGAGTTTGGTTTTAAACTCTTTTAGTTCTTCACTGAGGTCTTCATGTAATTCTTCATCCATTTCTTCGCGCAACAATTCGAGGGTCATCTCCATGTTTTCCTGAGATTCCACAAAGTCGTGATAGGTATTGACGATTTCCTTTAAACTGTTCAATTCTGAAATTACGACTTGCGCTGCTTCCTGGTTGTTCCAAAAATCGGGATCGATCATCATTTCATCCAATTCCTGAATTCTGGCCTCTTTGTTTTCTAAGTCAAAGAGACCCCCTGAAGTCCGCTAGCTTTGCGGAAGATTTGTCGAGCTCATTTCGAATATCTGCTAATTCCATCATTATATATTTCCTCCTCGTAAGAAAAGCGCAAGCGCCTTGTTGCCGCTGGAGTCCGGGCAGTACACCGCTCCTCCAGAGCCATATTCAATATTAAAATTTCATATTTTCCCCGTAAAGAACACCGAAGAGCTTAAAGCTCTTCGGCAATTAGGTGTTCCTTATGCAGTTGCACCGTGGCAATTTTTGAATTTCTTGCCGCTGCCGCAAGGGCAAGGGTCGTTCCGTCCGATAGTGGAATCTTTACGGATCGGTTCTTTTCTCTTCTTGGCTGCTTCGCCGCCTTCTTTCGGATTGACCGCCTGTCCTTTAGCAACTTCTTCACGTTGCAGATTATTGCGGATTTCCGCTTTCATTGCATATTTAGCGACATCGTCCTCAATGGCTTCAACCATCGCCTCGAACATCGCAAATCCTTCATGCTGGTATTCACGAAGGGGATCGTTCTGTCCGTAGGCACGCAAATGAATACCTTGGCGCAATTGATCCATCGCATCGATATGATCAATCCATTTCGTATCAATTGAACGCAGCAGCACAACTTTCTCGAATTCTCGCATACGCTCCGGCGTCATTTCCACTTCTTTCTCATCATAGTGTTTATTAACTTCAGCTTTGATGACATCAATAATTTCTTCCTGTGTTTTATTCTGCAGATCCGATTCAGTCACTGCATCTTCAGGCAAGAGGTTTGCTGAAAGTACATCAGTAAGTGTTTTCAAATGCCAGTTTTCCGGCTTTTCATCAGTCGTATGCGAATAAACAACTCGGCTGATTGTGTTGTCAATCATGTTTTCAACCAACGCACGCATATTATCGGTTTCAAGAACTTCCATACGTTCTTTATAAATGATTTCACGTTGCTGGCGAAGAACATCATCATATTGAAGCAAACGTTTACGGGCATCAAAGTTGTTGCCTTCAACACGTTTTTGTGCAGATTCGACTGAACGGGTGACCATTTTCGATTGTAATGGCTGTGAATCGTCCATGCCCAGTTTGCCCATCATATTGCGCATTGCGTCAGACCCGAAGCGGCGCATCAAGTCATCTTCCAAAGAAAGATAAAACTGTGTTACACCCGGATCTCCTTGACGGCCGGAACGGCCTCGCAACTGGTTATCGATACGGCGGGATTCATGGCGCTCAGTACCGAGAACTGCCAAACCGCCAGCTTCAATGACGCCTTCACCAAGTTTGATATCCGTACCACGACCGGCCATGTTCGTCGCAATGGTAACCGCGCCTTTTTGGCCTGCATTCAAAATGATTTCGGCTTCGTGCGCATGGTTTTTCGCGTTCAGCACAGAGTGCCGGATACCTTTTTTCGTCAAATAATTGGAGATGATTTCTGAAGTTTCAATGGCGACAGTACCGACAAGAACCGGCTGTCCTTTTTGATGCCGTTCAGCTATATCCTCGCCTACTGCTTTGTATTTCCCTTCAGTGGTCGCATAGATTAAATCGACCCGGTCATCCCGAATAATCGGTTTATTTGTCGGAATTGCAATGACGTTCATATTGTAGATGTTGCGGAATTCCTCTTCTTCGGTTTTCGCTGTCCCTGTCATGCCCGACAATTTATCGTACATACGGAAGAAGTTCTGGAAAGTGATGGTTGCCATTGTCATTGATTCGTTTTGGACTTCCAGGCCTTCTTTAGCTTCAATTGCTTGGTGAAGGCCATCAGAATAACGACGGCCTTTCATCAAACGTCCGGTAAATTGGTCAACGATTACTACTTCGCCGTCCTGCACCACGTAATCGACATCATTATGCATCGTTACGTGCGCTTTCAAGGATTGGTTGATGGCATGGTTCAAACGTACGTGGTTGATATCGAAAAGATTCTCGATGCCAAATGCCTTTTCAACTTTTTCAATCCCTTCTTCAGTCAAAACAACGCCTTTTGTCGTTTCATCGTATGTGTAATCCGTATCCTTGCGCAGCATACGGATAAACGCATTGGCCTGCATATAAAGCTGGGCTGATTTAGCAGCCTGCCCTGAGATGATCAACGGTGTACGTGCTTCATCGATCAAAATGGAATCCACTTCATCGATTACGGCAAAGTTTAACGGACGCTGAACCATATCTTCTTTATAAAGAACCATGTTGTCGCGCAGATAATCAAAACCAAGTTCGTTGTTTGTGCTGTATGTGATGTCAGCCAGATATGCCTGATGTTTTTCTTCTTTTGTCAGGTTGTTTGTGTTTAAGCCCACAGTCAAGCCGAGCCATGTGTACAGTTTACCCATTTCTTCAGCATCACGGCTGGCCAAATATTCGTTGACAGTGACAACATGTGCACCTTTTTTGCTGAGTGCGTTCAAATAGATCGCCATTGTAGAAGTAAGGGTTTTACCTTCACCTGTTTTCATCTCGGCGATATTGCCTTCGTGCAAAGCAGCTGCACCCATAAGCTGAACGCGGAATGGATATAATCCAAGCACACGTTTTGAAGCTTCTCTTACCGTCGCGAACGCTTCAGGCAATAAATCATCAAGTGATTCACCTTTGGCGTGGCGGTTGATAAATTCCTCTGTTTTTGCTTTTAAAGCATCATCGGAAAGAGCTGCAAAATCGGACGCCAGGACCTCCACAGTATCAGCAATTTTTTCCAGTCTTTTTAAATCCCTTTTGTTCGGGTCAAATACTTTATTTAATACTCCTAACATTTATACCGCTCCTTGCACAGTGTCCAGTCCTTCTATCCGACCGGATCGCTATTGCTGTTATTTATGTGTCAGTTGGACCGCAATCTTTAAGAATCATTAATTGTCCGGAATATCGATTGATTTCCGAAAAATCTCACTCCTCATTTTAACACTGCATAGAAAAGCGTGCAAACAAAGAAGAGCAGGATGAAAAAGAGTATATTTTCACACTGAACCAGGAAAATGGTTAGCCACAGCAGAACATTTCTTTCGGTTAACAGAAAAAAGCTGGACAGAATGTGAATTCTGTCCAGCCATGTTATTTGTTGTGAAAATCTTTTATAACAATTTCTGTTACAAATCAGGAAGAGCTTGTTTCGATCAAGCCGTAGCTTCCGTCTTTACGTTTATAAACAATGTTAGTGTCATTAGTTTCCGCATCAGTGAATACGAAGAAATTGTGCCCAAGCATATTCATCTGCAATACCGCTTCTTCTTCGTCCATCGGCTTCAAATCAAATTGCTTTGTGCGCACGATTGTGAAATCTTCCTCAGTATCATCTTCAACATCGCCGTTCGCCCCATTCTCATAATTGGCGAATGCCTGGCCCATCGGTTCACGATCACGGAACTTGCGGTTTACTTTCGTTTTATATTTACGGATTTGACGTTCGAGCTTGCCGACGATCAAATCCACTGCTGCATACAATTCATCATGCCGCTCTTCAGCACGCAAAGTCAGGTTTTTCATCGGTATAGTTATCTCAACTTTAGATTGGCTGTTATTGATCGCCTTCAGGTACACCATTGCATGAGCATTGGTTCCCTCTGGAAAATAACGTTCGATTTTTTCAACTTTCTTTTCAATGTGGTCTCTGATTGCTGGAGTTACTTCAATGTTGTCACCTTTAATATTAAATTGCAGCATGTTAACTCCTCCTTCTTAATCTCTTACACTGTTACATTTCTATATGTTCCCTCCTGAATCCTTCTTAAAACGTAAATAGTTTCAGCAATATGAATTACAGGTAAACTATATGGCAAGGAGGTGAAGGCGATGTTTACAAATAAAGTTGTCGTCGTTACAGGAGCCGCACAAGGAATCGGCAAAAGCATTGCCGGCCATTTCGTTCAGAAAGAAGCGAAAGTGATTGGCCTGGATATAGAAGAAGTCGAAATAGAAGGCGTTGAATTTATGCAATGTGATGTTGGAAACTTCGAACAAGTGACCAATACGATGAAACAGATCCATGAAAAATATGGAGCGATTCACGTGCTGATCAACAATGCTGGCGTTTCAGAGTTTAAATCGCTTTGGGAAATTGGTGAAGATGACTGGAACAGGATTTTGGATACCAATCTCAAATCTGTGTTCATATGCAGCCGCGAAGCTGCAAGGTATATGTCCAGTGATGTTCGTTCCATCGTAAATATGGCCTCAACAAGAGCTTTTATGTCTGAGCCGCATACGGAATTGTATTCAGCATCAAAAGGCGGAATTTATGCGTTGACCCATTCACTTGCAGCTTCCCTGAGCGAAAATGGCATTCGGGTGAATTCCATTGCTCCGGGCTGGATCCATACCGGGAAAAATGAAGAATTGAGAGATATTGACCATAAGCAGCATTGGAGCGGACGAGTCGGTGATGTTTCTGATATTGCGCGGGCGTGCCTTTTTTTATGCAACCCAGAAAACTCCTTCATCACAGCTGAGTGCTTAACGATTGACGGTGGAATGACAAGAAAGATGATTTATGAACATTAAGGAGGACGGGCGGAATCTGCCCGTTTTTCCATTTTGATATCAAGCCCTTATTAATGCCACGAACGTAACCGTTTCCGCTCCCGCCTCTTTTAAAATTTCCGCAGCAAGGCGCAGTGTCGTACCGGTCGTATACATATCATCCACAAGCACAATATTTTTAGGAACAGAATTGCCGTTCCATGTAAATATCCCCCGGGTACTAATGCGTTCTTCCTTGGTTTTCTCTCCCTGGATCTCTTCATTCTTCTGAAGAAGATGGACATAATCGGCTCCGCCAGCTTCCAGCATACTGTCCACTTGGGCAAAAGTCCTTTTCCTCAATTTTACCGGGTTCATCGGAATAGGGACGGCTACCCCCTTTGTTTTTCTTACCGCTTTTACCAGTTCCTCTGAAAATACTTCAGCCAGCACCACATCCTGCAGGAATTTGAATTGATGAAAATAGTCCTTCATAGCGTTGTTATAGGCATATAGGCATTGCCCAGAGTCAATGGTTCTGCGGAGTTCTGTTGTTTCCCAGCGATTACATTCTTCGCAGATTCCCGGACCGGAAGCACTGCAAATTTTACAGCCTTGTATAAGTCTTTCGAATGTTGCCCTGCAATTTAGACAAACCGTTTCTTCCCGGTCCATGAAGAACAAATCCCGCCAGGAAGGTTTCAAATCCAAAAGATCTGCGCATAGATAGCACTTCATCGCTGCCCCTCCCGGTTATAAAATTTTATGAGATTGCGGGCTTCATCCATCTGCCTGGATATACCGTTATGGAAAAATATCACTTCTCCATTCGGAAATGCACTTGAACGCCCTGCCCTTCCTGCCATCTGGATTAACGCCGCAGCTTCAAAAACAGCTTCGTCTGCACCTACAATCCCCACCTGCACATTGTCAATGGTCACCCCTCTTTCCAAAATAGATGAGGTCAAAATACCCGGGATTTCCCCTCTCCGCAACTGCATTACTTTTTCTTTCCGGTCTTCATCCTTGGAGTGGACAGCTCCAATTCTGCTGTCGATCAATTTGAATAAAGGCTCTGCTTTTCTGATCATGTTAATCGCAGGAAAAAAGAGCATAAAAGGTTCGTTTTTCTCCAGTCTTTGTTCCACCCATTCTTTCAGCTTTGCCGGAATTTTATTGGTGTTGAATGACTTTCTGTAATTCCATAATGAACGGTATTCCGGAACAGGCAGCGGGTGTCCATGGAAACGGCGGAAGATTTTCGATTGGCTTGCTGTTGATTTCAGCATTTTCTTAGAAGGTGTTGCAGAAACATAAACAATTGGAGCATTTTCTTTCAAGGATTTGTTGACCGCCCTTGCCAGCGCAGGGTCATAGGAATAAGGATAAGCATCTGCTTCGTCAACAATTACCAGGTCAAACGCCTGTTGAAAACGATAAAGCTGATGAGTGGTAGCCACTATCAGCTGGGCAAATCCTTCTTCAAAGACCGATCCGCCGTATAACGTATGCATGGCTGTGTCAGGGAAAGCCGCTTTAAGGCGAGGAGACAATTCAAGCACTACATCGGTGCGCGGCGCCGCAATACAGATCCGTTTACCTTCAGATAATGCTTTATGCAGCGGCGGAAACAATAATTCCGTCTTCCCTGCACCGCAAACGGCATATACTAAATGGGATCTGTTTCTTCGCAGGCTTTCATCCAATTCGTCGGAAGCCTGTTGTTGGAGGTTAGTGAGTTCGCCATTCCATGAAAACGAATGGGAATAAGAGGATATTTCCAGAGGTTCTTTCCAGGTGATAAGGTCTGTGCACGAGCTGACTCTGCCCATCCTGATGCAGTGCCGGCAGTAATAACAAATCCCTTCGCATTTTGCACAATTATACGGAATAATTTTTTCACTCGATTTCTCAAGGCACCTGGCACATTCCAACTTTTCAGTAATCCCTTTTTGCACAGCAATAAAGCCTTTGTTAATTGCTTTTTCAATTGCCTTTTTAGAAAAAGGGGTGAAATCCCTCAGCCAAATTCTCCCGACAAGAAAATCTTGAATCTCTTTCATTGGCCAACTCCTCTGTTTTTGTCTTACATACCCATAAATTTAAATAATAAAAAAATCTTGGCCGGTCATTTTTTTACCCAGCCAAGACCCATTGAGCCTTCCCCTAAATGTACGCCGATAACCGGCCCGAAATAAGAAATATCAAATTCTACTGAAGGAAACTGCTGCTCCAGTTCCTTTTTCCAATCGGTTGCATCTTCTTCCCGGTTTGCATGAATAATTGACGCTCTAAATTGATCCCCCGAACGTACATCTTCCTGCAGTAAATAGACCATCCGGTTCATCGCTTTTTTTCGTGTACGGATTTTTTCAAACGGCACAATCTTCGTTTCCTTAAAATGCAGCAACGGTTTTATTTGCAGCATTCCTCCCACGAGCGCCTGGGCTCCGGATAACCTGCCTCCCCGCTGAAAGTGCTTTAGATCCTCCACCATGAAATAGGCTTTCATCGTTTTTTTCATTTTTTCCAGTTCTTGCAGAATCGCTTTTGCCTTACTGCCGCTATTCGCCATTTCTGCAGCTTTAAGTGCATAAAATCCTTGCATCGCACAGGAAATTTCAGAATCGAACGCATAAACTTCTAAGTTCTCCACCAACTCGCCGGCCTGTATGGCCCCAGCATAAGTTCCGCTGATACCGCCGGAAAGATGGATGGTCACAATTTCATCATAACTCTCGGAAAGCCTTTTAAATAAGTTGATAAACTCGCCAATTGACGGTTGTGAGGTTTTGGGCATTTCACTTTCTGATTTTCTATAAAATTCATCAACCGTCAATTCCTGTTCTTCTTCAAAAGATTCCAAACCGAAAGTAACTTGCAGCGGAATCATATGTATATTGTTTTTTTCACGGACATCTGCCGGTAAATAGGCAGTACTGTCGGTCACGATTGCTGTTTTCAACATAAATCATCCTCCTCCTACAGTTTACCAAATATCACTCAAATAACTACACATAAAAAAATCTTCCCGTTGTTGGTGGGAAGATTATTATTAATTGCCTATAAAATGCAGGCCGCTAACTTTCCAGCCAGCATCCTCTTTTTTGAAAATCACTACTTGTCTTCCGGATTGCTCGGTTTTTGCTCCAGCCTCAGCAGCAGTTACAGACACTTCAATTTCAGCGAAGACCTCTGCACGGTCAGGCGTATATTTTACTATCGTCTTATTGGATGGATTGTATTCTGTGTCATAGGCAGAAAACGCTTCTTCCAAAGCCTGTTGATCTTCTGCACGGTCAAACCCTTCAGGCTCCTCTGCAATTACAGCCATATAGCGTTCCAGATCTTCCGCATTGAAAGCTGCGATATATTCGTCATACGCTGCAAGAATCGCTTCCTCTTCTTCTTGCGGAACTTCCGCCTCGATCACTTCACCATCGCTGTCCATAGTGAAGCCGGCAGATTTATCTTCCATGCCATGGTCCACAGCATTGTTTTCATTTTCAAGATTGCTGTCGTTTACTGAATTTTTGTTCTCGGCAGTACTACTTTGCTCTGAACAGGCAGACAGCAAAAGCACTATACTTGCGAGCATTATCATTTTTTTCATCGGGCACTCCTCCTGCGCTTCATTTTGACACAGGAACTTGCTTATTTCAATGAAGAAACTGTGTCAATTCCGGCAGATATTCCTTTTTCATACTGAGAATATAAAAAAGCGATGGCGCTTGGCCATCGCATAGAACTCCAATTATCTTACTTCAACCCAGCCATTTTTAATCGCTGTAACAACTGCTTGGGTACGGTCATTGACCTGCATTTTTTGAAGGATGCTGGAAACGTGGTTTTTAACCGTTTTTTCAGAGATGAATAAAGTTTCCCCGATAATCCGGTTGCTTTGGCCGTCCGTCAATAATTGCAAAACTTCGCTTTCACGTTTTGTCAGTAAATGGTATGGACGACGGATTTCCGTCTGGTGGAACGATCCTTTGTTTTCCCGCTCACTTAAACGGCGGAATTCCATTACCAGATTGCGCGTAACTTTCGGGTGCAGGTATGATCCACCTTTTGCTACAACTTTGATGGCCTGGATGATTGCTTCTGCGTCCATTTCCTTCAGCATATAGCCTAATGCACCGGTCTTCAAAGCATGTGTTACGTAAGATTCATCATCGTGAATCGACAGCATAATGACTTTTGCCTCTGGATGCTTCTCCATTAACTCCCCTGTAGCTTCTACGCCGTTCTTCTGGGGCATGTTAATATCCATCAATACAACATCCGGTTGATTTTCTTCATACAATTTAATGACTTCCGTCCCGTCGCCGCCCTCGGCAACAACTTCGAATGTTTCTTCGAAATCAAGAATCCTTTTTACTCCTTCACGGAATAATTGGTGATCGTCTACAATAATAATTTTCGTCATTATGTTGTCCTCCTCAAATACCGTTCTTATATACCCAATTCATAGGGAATTTGAAACATCAATATTGTTCCTTCCCCAAGACTTGAATTTATGATGAAATCACCTTTGATCAATTCGATTCTCTCTTTCATCCCGATTAACCCGAATGATTGATTTTTCACTATGCTTTGATCAAAACCGGTGCCATTATCACTTACTGTAATGCTAACATGTTCTTTCAGCCATTCCAATTTGACTTCGATAGCCGTCGCTTTCCCGTGCCGGATTGCATTTGAAATCGCTTCCTGCACTAAACGGAATATGGATGTCTCATAACTTGAAGGCAATCTTCTTTCGGTCCCATTGGATTCAAAAGTTAAAAATGTACCCGGATTATAATCTCCAGTAGTATCCAGGTACTTCCTCAAAGTCGGGACTAGTCCGAGGTCATCCAGTGCCATGGGACGGAGATCGTAAATGATTCTCCTGACTTCGGTTAAAGCATGGCGCACCATCTCTTTTAAAGAGGTAATCTCCCGGAATGCCTGATCGGCCCCTTTTTCACGGTAAGTCCGTTCAATCAGGTCTGACCTTAGCAATACGTTAGCCATCATTTGTGCAGGCCCATCATGAATTTCTCGTGACAGGCGTTTTCTTTCTTCTTCTTGCGCTTCGATGATCCTCAGGCTATAATCGTGATTTAGCTGCGGCTTTTCGATTGCATCTTCAACCTCTTCATAATCGGATGAGAGGTAATTCATGGTGATGTTCAACTGATTGACAAGCTTTTCAGCTCGTTCAATGGTCTGTAACAATGTCTGCAGACGCCGTTGAAGCCTATCACGCTTTTGGCGATATTTCTTTTCTTCGGATCTGTTGGCAGACAATTGCACCTGTAAACTATTCGCATTTTCATAAGATTGGCGAATCTGCTCTTCCGTATAGGAATGGAATGAACCCGATACTTCCGCAAGGCGTCTCCTTGCAGCACGAGTTTTCTCTTCCAATAAGTCACCGGTTTTAATAATTGCAGAAATGTTTAAACGGACATCTTCCAGCTCGTCCTTCATTTCCTCGTAACCCTGGCGACTTTGCTCACTTATAATGAAAATATCTTTTTTTGACTGCTCCATTTTGGCCAGCAGCTCATCGTAAATGGAATCCAACTCTTTTCCATCGATTTTTCTGGACATTTCAAAACCGCCTTAGATAATCTTCGTGCATTATGTCAAATCCTTGCATCTTTATGCCTGCATAGGCTCTAACAAGTATATCACTATATAAGTAAGCTAATATTAAAAATACATTACAAATTGTCTGATTTCATTTTACAACAGGGGGGTTTAAATTGCGAGAATCTTACATGACTGCAGGCAGTTCGGCCAATGCTGAACTGCTTATACAAAAATCGCGTTTTATCGGATACGCCGCAAGAGCCGAAACAGAGCAGCAGGCAATCGATTTTATCAATTCCATTAAAGAGCAGCACCGATCGGCCAATCATAATTGTTCAGCCTATATGCTGGGTGAGCATGACTCGATCCAAAAAGCCAATGACGATGGGGAACCCAGCGGAACAGCTGGCGTCCCAATACTCGAGGTTTTAAAAAAGAAGCACCTGAAAGATACTGTCATCGTAGTTACCCGCTATTTCGGGGGCATCAAACTGGGAAGCGGCGGTTTAATCCGGGCATATGGGAAAGCTGCTTCCGAAGCCCTCGCAGCAGCCGGCATCGTTGAAAGGCGATTGCATTCCTTGATGAAAGTGACCATCGATTATACTTGGCTCGGAAAAGTGGAAAATGAAGTCCGGCAGTCTGTATATCCTTTAAAAACTATTGAATATACCGATGGCGTCGATTTATACATCCATGTCCCTGTCGCTTCGGAAGAGCAATTCTCCGCCTGGATGAATGAACTGACCAACGGCCAGGCTTCCTTAATTTGTACTGAAAAGGAATATCTGGAATTCCCCCTGAATTGAGCAATAAGATTTACTCGAAAGCAAAAAAACTGTATAATAAATTGATTATAATACTGTTGTTTAAAGGTAAAAAATGCACACACTGTTATATAGAAGAAAAATGATTGGAACAACCTGAACTTGCAAATCGGTTAGCCCATATCTAATTAGAGGAGCTATAACCATGAACCGTAAAAAATACCGCAAATCCAAATCGTCCAAAAAACGGACGATCATCAAAGTTTCACTGACCCTGGCAGTATCCTTATTGCTATGCCTTTCCGCATACGGAATATTTTTAGTTAAAAAAGCCGAAAATGCTGCAAATAATGCTTTTGAATCGGGCGATCGTGAAATGTCCGATTTGCGGGATGAGAAAGTCGAGCCCCTCCACGACGATATCTCCATTCTGTTCATCGGTGTGGATGACAGCAGCAAACGAGACCAAAGTTCCAACAGTATCCGGTCTGACGCGTTAGTGCTTGCGACACTGAACAATGAGGATAAATCCATAAAACTTGTAAGCATTCCACGTGATACTTACACTTTCATACCTGATGCAGGCAAAGAAGATAAAATCACACACGCTTATGCGTATAATGGACCCAGCTCTACTATCGAATCAGTCGAGAACCTTTTGGAAATACCCGTTGATTATTATGTCAGAATGGATTTCGAAGCATTCATCGATGTAGTTGATGCCCTTGACGGCATTCGGGTTGATGTTCCTTATGACCTCGAAGAGCAGGATGAATTCGATAACGCAGGTGCTGTCACCCTTGAAGAAGGAATCCAGACAGTTGACGGCAGTGAAGCACTTGCACTGGCACGAACTCGCCATTACGACAATGACATCGAGCGCGGCAAACGCCAGCAGATGATTTTGCAGGCTATTATGGATAAGGCTTTATCAGCCGGTTCTTTCACAAAATACGCTGATGTAATTGATGCAGTCGGCGATAACATGAAAACGAACCTTTCTTTCAGAGATATGCAGGCATTCTTCGAATACGCTAAAGACGGCAAACCTGAAGTTGAAACGATTTCTTTAACTGGATATGATGACATGTCAACCGGCATCTATTACTGGCAGCTTGATGAAGAATCATTAATGGAAGTCCAGGATATCCTTCAAAGCCATTTAGGCCTGAAGCCTGACACATCTTCTTTTTCAGATAGCAGTTCGAGCGAATATGGAAATGAAGCCTATAATAATGAATAACCAAAAGAGGCGTTCCTTTCCGGAACGTCTCTTTTTCAGTATGCAGCTATACAATAAACAAAAAAACTGACCACAAATCCTGTGATTTGTGGTCAGTTTTTTATTTACCTATCATTTTTACCAGATTGATCAATGGACGATAATTCTTGCCTGCCAGTCCAACCACTTCTACAAACAATTCAATTGCAAGAAGCATGACCCCCAATAGGAGAATTCCTCCCCACAGCGTTGCCTGCGAGAACAATAGGGCTGCCAAGCCGAACAAAGCAGCTATGCCGTAAATAATCAAGACTGTCTGGCTATGAGAAAATCCGATATTTAACAAACAATGGTGCAAATGCGATTTATCTGCAGCAGAAATCGGCTGTTTTTCCCGCACCCTTCTGACAATTGCGAAGAATGTATCAGAAATGGGAACACCCAGCATGATGACCGGGATAATCAGCGCCACCATCGTAACATTCTTAAAGCCCATCAAGGCAAGGACGGAAATCATGAACCCGAGGAATAAAGCCCCGGTATCGCCCATGAATATTTTTGCCGGATGGAAATTATAAAACAGGAAGCCAATGGAACTGGCTGCCAAAATAGCGGCTGTAGACATTACGAAAATATCTCCCATGATAAATGCCATGACGGCCAATGTGACCAGCGCTATTGATGAAACGCCGGCAGCCAGACCATCCAGTCCATCAATCAAATTGATGGCATTTGTGATTGCGATAATCCAGATAATAGTCAAGGGTATACTGAAATACCCAAAATCGATTTCTCCGCCAAACGGCAGATTGATGAACGAAATTTCAAGTCCGCCGCCTACGACGACAATCGTTGCGGCCAATAATTGCCCCAGCATTTTCGCCTTTGCCGTAATTTCAAGCATATCATCAAACACACCAGTGATGATGATTATGAACGCGCCGATGATAATGGCGGTTGTAATTGGTATAAAAGCAGGTTCCACTGCATTGGATATAGGATCTACAGGTCTTAATATAAAATATCCGATCAAAAACGATCCGAAAATAGCTAATCCACCTAAACGCGGCATTATGCGTGCATGGACTTTCCTGTAATTTGGACGGTCCACTGCTCCAACCCTGAAGGCAAGGCGCTTGACCAGCGGCGTCAGCACAATAGAAGCAATAAATGCCACAACCAGAACGAGGTATAACATACCTTTCCTCCTCAATAATTCATATCCACATAGAAATTCAATGCTATTATAGCACAGATTCTGACATGATACATATTTATTCCTTGTTATTCCAATTAGACGTCCCTATTTGAAAATGGTTCCGTTGGTTAACGATCATTTTCTACAGCAACTCTAATTTTGCTTTCCTGCTCTGCATCAATAGCAGTAGTTAAATCACTGCTGCTGGAACCTTTTTTCCATTCGCGTACGGCTTCTGCCGTTTCTGCCAGCCCTCTCGGTTTCCAGCTCATTTCTTTGGCTTTGGTGTTATCTGCCAGGATAAAACCTTCTGGATAATCCTCCGTTACAGGAATCCAAAGTGGGAATCTAAAAGGCTTAATCCCTGCGTCCAGCAGAATTTGATCATTCACCCACACGGGAACCGAATCAGGCGAGGCCAGATTTTTCACAAGCTCTTCCATAGTAACTGGATTTGCAGCAAGATTAAATGTGCCGTTAGTTCTATTTTCAATATTGCTGATAGTGAATTCTGCAAGGTCGCGAGCATCTATCCATTGAACTTTTCTGGAACGGCTGCCCGGGATCAAAACTTCCCCTTCTTCATTCAACTTCAATGCCCAATAAGTAAAACGGTCTGTGGGGTCGTGGGGACCGGCAACAATTCCCGGACGGATTATCAATGAGTTGTCCGGAAATCGATCCTCGACAAGTCTTTCACATGTTACTTTAAGCGGACCATACGTCCCGCCCGTCACTTCTTCCCCTTCAATCCCCATATGTATGGAGCTATTTTCTTTCACAGGGCCTTTGCTAAAATCGTCATAAACGGATATAGTCGAGATAAATGTATAATGGTCCGCAGAAATATATCTCAGTACTGACAGTAAATCAGACGGTGTATATGCAGAAATATCGATCACTGCATCCCACTTTTCTTTTTCAAGTTTGTCAGCATCCTTCCTTCTGTCACCGGTAATACGCGGTACTTCCGAAAAAAGGTTTGGGTTACTCTTCCCTCTATTAAACAGGGTGACTGCATGTTCCTTTTTTAGCGCTTCCTCAACAATATGACGCCCTACAAATGAAGTTCCGCCAATGACTAGAATTTTCATAACTCATCCTCCAAATTAATAATTAATATAGTAGCTATTCAGCTTAAAACTGTTATAATACAATTTAGTTAGAATATTATAAAAATATAGGGGTGCAAAAACAGCATGAATGGCAATCTGCAATTTTATTCAAGGTTAACGGATTGGACCGGTTGGGATGAAGCAGCAGTTTTAAAAATGCAACATGAAAAACGTGCCGAACTTGCCAAATCCATCACTTGTGCAGGATTACTTGTCGACCTATCCATGGACCAGCATGCCGAAGTAAGAGAAAGTGTTGCCAGAAACTCTTTTACACCACTTACAACTCTGAATCGATTGGCAGAAGAAGATCTTTGCATCAATATACAGAAAGCAGCTAAAGAAACTTTGGAAGCCATACACAATCAGCCCATAACCAAAAACTTTCAGTGAGCCACTGAGAGTTTTTTTTATTTACAAACAGAAAGGGTTTCACTCAAATAAATGAGCGGAACCCTTTTTGCATCCCCACTTACTGATTGCAGGACGCTGACCGCAGCTGCTTAAAAAAGTCTTGGTGTAGGTGGCGTTGAAGTTTTCTTTTCCACATCTTCATGGAATGACCGTGTGTCTCTTGGATTCTGTCGGTTATCCACATTATCATTGCCATCAAGCGTATGCTTCGGATTATTCGGTCCACTACCATTTCTGTCATTATAGTCATCGTTGTCTCTGGCTAAGTGCTCTTCTTCGGAATCTCTGCCGAATGGTGCTGGTCCCAAATTTGGATCTACACCAGGAGAAGGTTCATCCTGTCTGCGGTTTACACCTTCTTCACGATTCAGATCGTCCTCTTGAGCTTCAGTTTCCAATTGCGGTTCATGATCAAAACTTTTCTCTTTCAGAGAACCTTCATCTTCAGGCCTTGCATCGGTGGTGGGATGGATGTTCGCACCCTCTAATCGGGAATCCTTCGTCTTATTGCCGTACCCCGGATCTCCGTGCTGATCTTCCCGACGGACTTCGGTAGTGTAGATTTGTTCCGAATCCCGGGCAATCGTTCGGGATGAAAGTCCATCAGTTCTGGTACCATTATCATCAACATCTGCCCTGACATCCTCGTCCCTGATTTTTTCATCATTGAATTTGTTTCCGTCCCGTTCAATATCACGTCCGAATGGAGCAAAAGCAGTATTTCTGTTTCTCTCGTCAATTCCAGCCGTTCTGGAGCTCTCTCCGACTGCAGAATTGTCACGGTCTTTGTTGTAGGAATCCCCGTCTGTATACAATAAGATAGCACCTTTCTTAATATCTTCACTATATCTGTCAATTGAAGATTGATCCAGATCCAAATCTCTTAACTGTGTTTGCACGGTATCTTCCCCACTAAAGAAAGATTTGAATTTGCTCGAAAATGATTCTGCTTCATGTTTATCAACATTTGACTGGCTTTCATATGAATCGAAAACATCCTTATCTCTCGCCAATACATGAATATCATTTTCACTGTAGCCATGCATTTTCAATTGTTCGATGCGCTGTTCCATCTCTTCCTGGCTATATACCATTTCGAATTCTCTATTACTCGGTGTCATTTTCAGTTCAGCCTCCTGTTTAATCGTCTTATATAATGTTTACCCGAACCGTCTGAAAAATAAAACCTGCTGCAGGAAGTTAGGTTTTTTCGTCCTGTAAGTTTCGCTTCAAGTTAAAACCCCTTCCTTATATTAATAGGAAAGGGGTGAATTATTAACGGTATTTTTTATCGCTTTTCGTATGCTTCTCAGCTTCACTGGTACCGCCTCTGGCTTTTTCAACTTCCGGTTTTTCCTGCGTAGTAAATGACACATGGTCCTCATCTTTAATCAATATCGGATCATTGAGAAATGACTCACCGCGTGCAAATCTATCTTCCTGCTCATCAAAATTATTATCCACGGAATTAATGAATTGATGGCGCTTATTCTCTTCCGGGGTTTCGGTTCCTTGATTGTTCCTCAATTCACCCTTTTCGACTGCTTCCAATATTCCTGCACGTTCTTCTTCCGTATAAAGCAAGATACCGCCTTTTGCAATGTCAGCAGTATAGCGTTCTGTCTCCTGGTCATTTAAGCCCAGAGATTTCACGCCCTCACGCACACTGCCTTCTCCGCTGATAAAGCCTTTGAATTTATCCTTGAAAGAGCTAACCTCTTCGCCTTCCGCTCCAGTTCTGCTTTCAATCGAATCCAGACGGTCACCATCCTGCGCTACAAGATGTATATCACTTTCTTTATATCCCTGGGCTTTTAAAGCCTCGATTTTCCTCAATAGATCCTCTTCCGAAAACACTACTGCCAATACATTTTTCTCTTTATCCATAATCAGTACCTCCAAATAGATATTTGTCATTTCATATATATTACCCATATGTCCGGAACCGTTAAACTTTTCATAAAAACTTCCGATAATAGCATGAGCCATTCCTTACCCGAACTATATGTAATGATAGGTATTTTTTACCTTTATATTATATTTTTAATGTAGCATAATAAAAAAAGCAGTTTATTTAGAAAATTGATGATAAGATGGTAAAAAAAGAGATATAATAAAGTATACTTAAGATGTGGAGGCGGAAATTATCGTACTAAGCAATCTTTCTACTTCTTACTTCTCCAATGCACCGGAGAACTTAGAGAGTAACTCTCCTACATGGATGATTGAAGTTCTGCCCATGCAAACGGAAAGGAGAGAATCAATGGATACTGGAATGCGGCTCAAATATCACCGAATGAAAAAAAGAATGAGCTTAGAAGATCTTGCTTCCGGGATTCTTCTTCCGAAAGAGCTGAAGAAAATTGAGTCTGGTATAAAAGAGCCTGGCCTTAAAGAATTAGAAGCTTTGTGCAAGAAATTAGAAATTTCGCTTGCCCCAAAAGATAATCCGGTAGGAAAAGTGTTAGTTAAGAATTTTAAATCCTTACTACTGCATCCACAAAACAAGGCTAAAATCATGGAGCAATATGCAGACATCCACGACCACCCTCTGTTACACAGTGATGAAGAAACTGAACTAGAATATGGAATCCAACAAATTCGATATTTTATTATTACTGGTGATTTGGATAGTGCAGAAGAAAAAATGAAACAAATTGAACGCTTTAGAGAATTTATGAATCAGGAACAATTCTATTTATTTCATAAATATTTAGGGAATTATCATTACATTCTTCTAGAACACGAAAATGCCCTAAATACTTATTTGTTAGCTGAGAAAATTGCTCCGAGAACCGTTTCATCTTCTGAGTTAGGAGATTTATATTATTCTATTGGTATATCTGCATCTCAATGTTGGGAAATCAGTAGAGCTAAAAAATATACAGAAATGGCATTAAAAATCTATCAGCAAGAGTTTGTTCCTAAAAGAATTGTTGAATGCCACATCAATATAGCTATCAATGAACGCAGGATTGGTAACTTCAAAAAAGCTAAAGAACATTTTAAACACGCTTTAACAATAGGTAGTAAATTGGACCATGAACCGCTGAAGTTTGATACAGAGTATAACTATGGATATTTCTACTTTCAATTCCAGAACTTTGAAGCTGCTTTAATGCATATTCAAAATGCACTAGTTTATAAGCCTTATGAGTATACATCGGATATATTGCTAGCATATTGCGTGATGATTAAATGTCATATTGAATTAGAAGACTTCGAGAGTGCTAAAAGTCTTTTGAACAAAGGTCAATCTATGATAAAAGAAAAGAATCTTAGCTTAGAAACACCTTCAAATATTTTATTCAAAGAAGTCTATGTAGAATTTATGAGTTTATATTATTTCATTGATAATAAAATTGAATTATTTGAAGAACAATTTTTGGAAAATCTTGTCCCGATTCTAAGATCTCATAACAGATATTTTGAATTAGGTTTCTTTTTTAGTTTATTAGGTAATACCTATAATAGATTAAACGAGTTCAAAAAAGCAGCATATGCATTCAAAGAAGCCAACATTGCATATAAAGGGTTAATGACCTTAAATGAGGAGTGGGAAGAATAATGAAAAAACGTAATATTATTTTAAGTTCAGTAATAGCTTTGTCCATAATTGCAGGCCTAAATTCTTATACTGCAGTAGAATCTGCAGAGAAGATTCCTCAACCTTGGTTTAATATGACTGAAGTCGCCGAGAAGATTCCTCAACCTTGGTTTAAGACCACTGAAGTCGCCGAGAAGATTCCTCAACCTTGGTTTAAGACTACTGAAGTCGCCGAAAAGATTCCTCAACCTTGGTTTAAGACTACTGAAGTCGCCGAAAAGATTCCTCAACCTTGGTTTAAGACTACTGAAGTCGCCGAAAAGATTCCTCAACCTTGGTTTAAGACTACTGAAGTCGCCGAAAAGATTCCTCAACCTTGGTTCAACGTTTCCGACAAAGCATAATAATAAAAAAAGCTGCTCAGTTGGGTGGTGCACCCCAAAAGTTAGAGTTCAAATCTAACATTTGGGGTGTTTTTATATGGCGAAATATAGTGAGGTTTTCAAACTGCGGATGGTAAAGGAGTACTTGGAAGGTTCTTTGGGCTATGACCTGTTAGCCCAGAAATACAGTATACCTAGTTCTACTCCGATTAAACGCTGGGTACGTGCTTTCCAGGCATTTGGAGAAGATGGATTGCGGAAGAAGCAGACGAACCAGATGTATTCTGTTCAATTCAAGGTGGATGTATTACACTTTATGAAACAAACCGGTGCTTCTTACCAAGACACAGCGATCCAATTTAAGATGAACGAGCCGTCAATCATTGCGAGGTGGAATCTTGAATTTTTGGCGGAAGGGGTAAGAGGCCTAGAAAAACGAGCGAAAGGACGGCCCTCCATGTCAAAAAAACCGAAACAAAAACCGGTTCAGACCGAAAAGCCCCTGTCCCGGGAAGAGCAATTGGAACGGGAGAATGAGCTCCTCCGCCTGGAAGTGGCGTATTTAAAAAAGTTAAAAGCTTTCCAGGAGAATCCGGATGCCTTCCTCGACAAGCACAAGCAGCGCTGGCGTTCGAACTCCACGAAGAAGGATTCCGATTAAAAGATGTGCTGAAGATCGTCGATCTTCCAGAAGCGACGTACCATTACCACCGCCAGCGATTCGATTCGGAAGACCCGGACCGGGAATGGAAAACAGTGATCCGAAAGCTATTTAAGAAACACGAAGGGCGTTACGGGTACCGCCGGATCCACCTGGAATTACAGGCGCAAGGATACGAAATCAACCACAAGAAAGTGCAGCGCCTCATGGCTGAACTGGACTTGAAATGCGTGAAATTCATCCGGAAATCCCGCTACCGATCGTATAAGGGCAAAGTCGGAACTGTCGCCAAAAACCGGTTGAACCGCCGGTTCCACACATCCCATGCCTTGCAAAAACTCGTCACCGATGTGACCGAATTCAAATGTACAGGCGAAGAGAAGCTTTATTTTAGTCCGTTAATGGATCTGTATAATGGCGAAATCATCGGGGTGAGTATGGCCAAACGGCCGACCCTTGATTTCGTTATGGAGTCACTGCATCAAGTACTGCCGGTCATCGAGGAGCAAGCGATCTATCGGACAACCATCCATTCCGACCAAGGCTGGCACTACCAGCACCCCGCTTGGGTGAAGGCGTTGAAGAAGCAACGGATCTATCAAAGTATGTCCCGGAAAGGGACCTGTGCCGACAACGCGGCCATGGAAAATTTCTTCGGTCTCCTGAAGCAAGAGATGTATTACGGAGAAGCGTTGGTCTCATACGAAGAATTAAAGAAGCGGATTGCCCGTTACATAGACTACTACAACAACGAACGCATTAAACAAAAATTGGCCGGCATGAGCCCGGTGCAATACCGGACGCATACCAGCCAATTAGCTGCATAAACTAAAACTCTAACTTTAAGGGGTCACTACC
>NZ_RCWH01000010.1 GCF_003668635.1 Planomicrobium sp. Y74
GCCACACCCGTTCCCATCCCGAACACGGCAGTTAAGCTCTTTTGCGCCGATGGTAGTTGGGGGTCTCCCCCTGTGAGAGTAGGACGCCGCTGGGCATACAGAAGAAGGTCGTTACCGCGCAAGCGGTAGCGGCCTTTTTTCTATTTGGATATAGAAAGAACTTTGTTTAAAAATTTATATTATAGAAGATTAAAAACCATTAGAGTGGGAAAATTAAAAATGAGGTGGTAAGAATGAAATCAGGTATATACAAAGTAGAAGTAATAGATAAAAAAACAGCATTATTAAAATCATTGGATGAAGAAAGTGAACAATATACTTTTCCGATGAGTGAGTTTACTCATGAAGTAACTGCAGGAGATGTTGTAGAGATTTGGCTCGAAGGAACTAAATGGAGAACTAAATATCTTGAAGAAGAGACTAAGTCAGCAAAAAGTCATTTAAAAGACTTTAAAAAAAGAATTTTTGAAGAGGATTAACTGACAGACCCGGAATAATATATTCCGGGATTTTTTATTTTATATTCAGTACGTCATATTTGAAATCTATAAAAACCATGCGTTATAATTAAGTCAAATATAGTCAAAGTCAACTTTAGTAGGTGGAATAAAGGGGTGAATGCGATGCGGAACATTTCTGATGTAATTGAAGGGTATTTGAAGCAAGTTATCGAATTAAGCGAGAGAGAATATATTGAGATTAAAAGAAGCGAAGTGGCTGAAAAGTTTCAATGTGTCCCTTCCCAGATAAATTATGTTATTAATACAAGATTTACTCCAGAGAGAGGTTACATGGTTGAGAGTAAAAGAGGTGGCGGTGGCTATATTCGAATAAAACGTATACGCCTTCACCAAAAATCCGACTTAATAGCTGGTGTCATTAAACATTTAGAGAATGGTGCTACTCAAAGTATGGCTGAAGATATTGTTTTTCGCCTGTTAGATGAAGAGATTATAACAAAGCGGGAAGCAAAGATGATTTTGAGTGCTATCGATCGATCAACACTCCTGTTGGGTCTGCCTTTAAGGGATGAAGTCAGAGCACGCATTTTAATAGCTATGTTATTTACCGTTCAGTTCCAGTCAAATTAGTAAGGAGTGGTACGATGATATGCAATCAGTGCGGGGAACGTCCAGCATCTGTCTTGGTAAAACAAAAGAGAAATGGACAACTTACGGAAAGGCATTTATGTCATGTTTGCGCAGCGGAGAACCACAACTTAAACTTAGCTTTTGAACAAGATCCACTGGCTATTCACCAATTACTTTCAAATTGGTTTCCAGTACAATCTCCATCGGTTAGTCCTGTGCAAAAAGAAGTTTCGGTATGTCCTTCCTGTGGATTTACATTTAATAATTTTTTGAAATTAGGCAAATTCGGATGTGCGACTTGTTATGAAACGTTTGAATCGAACTTGGAGGAAATTTTCAAACGTCTGCATAATGGGAACAAAGAACATACTGGGAAAATCCCAGCCTCTTATGGCAGCACCTTAAAAATAAAAAAAGAAATAGAAGAGTTAAGAAAGCAATTAAAAGTTTCTATAGAAGAAGAAGAATTTGAAGAAGCAGCACGATTGCGTGATCAAGTTAGAGAGTTGACCAAAGAGCTCGAAGGGAGTGCTAATCATGGCGATTGATCGTTTTTTGGAACCTAAAGCGAGCAGTTGGATGGCTAATGAAGGAGAAAATACCGATATAGCCATGAGCACTAGAATAAGGTTAGCGCGAAATCTTAATGAATTTAAATTTCCATATGCTTTCACAGAAGATGAAGCTTTAAAAGTCGATAAGGCAGTCTCTTCTGTGTTGTTAGATAAGGGGAAAGACTTGAATCAGGAATTTACCCATATCGATATACATGAGGTTTCTTCGTTGCACAGGGAGTTGTTGGTGGAAAAGCATTTAATCAGTCCCCATTTGGCGGCAGGAGTACATTCCGGTTCTGTACTGCTTTCTAAAAATGAAGAACTAAGCATCATGATAAATGAAGAGGATCATTTGCGAATACAGAGTTTACAATCAGGATTTCATTTGCAAGAAGCTTATCAAATCGCTAATCAATTAGATTCCCTGTTAGAGGAAAATCTGCAATATGCTTTTCATGAGAAGTTCGGATATTTGACCAGTTGCCCAACAAATACGGGAACAGGCATGAGAGCTTCGGTCATGCTTCACCTTCCAGCTTTGACGATGTCTCAGCAAATCACTCGTATTATTCCTGCTATTTCACGCTTAGGAATGGTTGTGAGGGGTATCTATGGAGAAGGAAGCGAAGCTTTGGGAAATGTTTATCAGATTTCCAATCAATTGACGCTTGGTAAATCCGAATATGAAATTCTTCAGGATTTGCAGAATATGACTGAGCAAATTATTGAGCAGGAACGACGAGCGAGACAAGCAATTCTAAGCAATTCACCGCTTAAACTAGAAGATCGTATTTATCGATCACTCGGTATCCTGACTTATTCAAGACTACTAACCACTGAAGAGGCAGCTAAATGCCTTTCAGACGTACGTCTGGGAATAGATTTAGAGTTAATACAAAATATTGATATGTCTATCCTGAATGAATTGATGGTTTTTATGCAGCCCGCTTTTTTACAACACTATTCAGAGAAACCTTTGTCACCCAATGAACGTGATATCGCCCGGGCTAAACTTTTCCGGGAACGTTTGAAAGAAGAATACAAAATTAACGGAGATAAAGAAGGAGAGGATTCTGTATGATGTTCAACAGATTTACACAAAGAGCACAGAAAGTTCTTCAACTAGCTCAAGAAGAAGCAATTCGGATGAAGCATGAATCTATTGGAACAGAGCATATTTTACTTGGTTTAATTCGTGAAGGCGGCGGTATTGCAGCCAAAGCTTTAGAAGCGATAGAAGTTAATACGCAGTTGATCGAAGAAGGGGTTACGGAACTTGTCGGAATTGGCGAAAAAGACGTCGGACCGATTGTGCATTATACTCCAAGAGCGAAAAAAGTTATCGAATTATCAGTTGATGAATCCAGAAAACTGGGCCACTCTTATATAGGTACAGAGCATTTGCTGTTAGCGCTTATTCGTGAGGGCGAAGGTGTAGCTGCCCGTGTTCTCGGTAACGCAGGAGTAAGTTTAAATAAAGCCCGCCAACAGGTATTGCAATTGCTTGGCAGCAATGAGCAGGCTTCTACAGGAAGCAGCCCGAACGCGTCAGCCAATACACCGACATTGGATGGTTTAGCCCGGGACTTGACGCAAGTTGCACGCGAAGGCAGCTTGGATCCAGTAATCGGAAGAAGTGACGAGATTACGCGAGTGATCGAAGTATTGAGCCGCCGTACAAAGAACAACCCAGTGTTGATTGGGGAGCCAGGTGTCGGTAAAACGGCCATTGCAGAAGGTTTGGCTCAACAAATTGTTAATAATGAAATCCCGGAAACTTTACGTGATAAACGCGTAATGGTTCTTGATATGGGTACAGTTGTTGCTGGAACAAAATATCGCGGTGAGTTTGAAGATCGCCTGAAAAAAGTAATGGATGAGATTCGCCAGGCAGGCAACGTTATCCTGTTTATTGATGAACTTCATACGTTGATCGGTGCAGGCGGAGCAGAAGGTGCGATTGATGCTTCGAATATCCTTAAGCCAGCTTTGGCAAGAGGGGAATTGCAATGTATTGGTGCTACAACTTTGGATGAGTACCGTAAATACATTGAAAAAGATGCAGCTCTTGAACGACGCTTCCAACCAATTCAAGTAGATGAGCCTACTGTGGAAGAGTCCATTCAAATCATCAAAGGCCTGCGTGATCGTTATGAAGCTCATCACCGTGTGAAAATTACGGATGAGGCAATTGATGCAGCAGCGAAGATGTCTGATCGTTATATTTCTGACCGTTTCCTGCCGGACAAAGCCATTGATTTAATTGATGAGGCGGGTTCGAAAGTAAGACTCCGCTCATATACGACTCCACCAGATCTTAAAGAGATGGAAGCGAAGCTCGAAGCTGCCCGTTCCGAGAAAAATGAAGCGGTACAAAGCCAGGAATTTGAAAAAGCGGCTTCTCTGCGCGATGCAGAACAGAAGTTGAAAGATCAATTGGAGAAAACCAAGAAAGAATGGAAAGAAAAGCAAGGCAAGGAAGAGTCTGAAGTGACTGTTGAAGACATTGCGAAAGTTGTTTCTATGTGGACAGGCATTCCTGTATCGAAACTGGCTCAGACTGAATCTGATAAATTACTGAATCTGGAAGAAATTCTTCATGGACGTGTTATTGGTCAAAATGAAGCAGTCACTTCCATTTCGAAAGCAATCAGACGTGCACGTGCAGGGTTGAAAGATCCTAAACGCCCAATCGGTTCGTTTATCTTCCTTGGACCAACTGGGGTAGGTAAAACGGAATTGGCACGTGCTTTGGCTGAATCGATGTTCGGCGATGAAGATGCAATGATTCGCATCGATATGTCCGAATATATGGAAAGACATTCGACTTCCCGTCTGGTCGGTTCACCTCCAGGTTATGTCGGTTATGACGAAGGCGGACAGCTGACGGAAAAAGTCCGCAGAAAACCGTATTCTGTCGTACTTCTTGATGAAATTGAAAAAGCCCACCCAGATGTATTCAACATACTGTTGCAAGTACTTGAAGATGGGCGTTTAACAGATTCGAAAGGCCGTCGGGTCGATTTCCGCAATACAGTCATCATTATGACTTCTAACGTTGGGGCTGAAGAATTGAAATACAATAAGTATGTTGGTTTCAATTTAGAAGATGCCAAGACGGATTACAAAGACATGAAATCAAAAATGCTTGCAGAATTGAAAAAAGCATTCCGTCCAGAGTTCCTTAACCGGATTGATGACATGATCGTATTCCACTCTCTCGAAAAAGAAAACTTGCGTGAAATCGTGACATTAATGACAAAACAATTGGCTGATCGCTTGCAGGAGCAGGATATTAATCTGGAATTGACAGAGGCTGCTCTCGATAAAATTGCCAAAGAAGGATACGATCCGGAGTACGGAGCTCGTCCTCTTCGCCGGTCACTGCAAAAACATGTAGAAGACCGCTTGTCTGAAGAACTTCTGAAAGGCACAGCATTAGCAGGTCAACGCATCATCTTTGATGTGGAGAATGATGAATTTGTGGTCCGGACAAAAGAACCTGTTAAGAAATAAGCAATAAGATATTCCGCTCGCCGGAGAAGTTTTCCGGCGAGCGGTTTTTCATTAGAAGGAGGAGCACATGGCTAAGAAGAAAACAAAATTCGTATGCCAATCGTGTGGGTACGAATCAGCAAAGTGGATGGGGAAATGCCCGAATTGCGGCGTATGGAACCAAATGACCGAAGAAGTTGAAATGGCTGTTCCTAAAGGGACGAGAAGTACTTTTCAGCATACAGCTTCAGCACCTCAGAAAGCGACGCCCATCAATTCCATCGAGACAAAAGAAGAACCGCGCGTTACGACTGAGCTCAGTGAGCTAAACCGTGTACTCGGTGGGGGAATTGTACCCGGCTCACTCGTACTGATCGGTGGAGACCCAGGTATCGGGAAATCGACGTTACTGCTGCAAGTGTCGGCGATGCTGGCTAATAGCGGCAGTAAAGTTCTCTACATTTCCGGTGAGGAATCCATCCGCCAGACTAAACTGCGGGCAGAGCGTCTCGACGCATCTTCTTCCAATCTGTATATTTACGCTGAAACTAACCTTGAGTTGATCAACCATACAATCGAAGAAGTGGATCCGGATTTCGTTATCGTCGATTCAATTCAGACGGTTCATCATCCTGAAGTTACGTCGGCTCCCGGCAGTGTTACGCAAGTCCGTGAAAGTACAGCAGAATTGATGCGCATTGCCAAAACGAAGAATATTGCCATCTTCCTTGTGGGACATGTAACGAAGGAAGGGCAGATAGCCGGACCGAGAATTCTTGAACACATGGTGGACACGGTTCTTTACTTTGAAGGGGAGCGCCATCATACGTACCGGATTTTGCGCAGTGTCAAAAACCGCTTTGGTTCAACAAATGAAATCGCGATTTTTGAAATGCTGCAAAGCGGGTTAAAAGAAGTTTTGAATCCGTCCGAATTATTCCTCCAAGAACGATCCAGCGGAGCGGCCGGTTCGACAGTAGTGGCTTCAATGGAAGGGACACGGCCAATTCTGGTGGAAATTCAGGCGCTCGTTACACCATCGAGTTTCAATTATCCGAAACGGATGGCGACAGGTCTGGACCAGAACAGGGTTTCTCTATTGATGGCGGTACTGGAAAAGCGGATGGGTATGTTGCTTCAAGCACAGGACGCTTATATCAAAGTGGCGGGCGGCGTTAAATTGGATGAGCCGGCCATCGATTTGGCTGTGTTGGCAAGTATAGTATCCAGTTACCGTGATGTTGCACCGAACGGTTTTGATTGTATTATTGGTGAAGTCGGGCTGACGGGCGAAGTACGGCGCGTCTCCCGTATTGAACAAAGAGTCCAGGAAGCGGCTAAGCTTGGTTTTAAACGTGCGATTGTTCCAAAGTCCAATATCGGCGGCTGGGATTTCCCGGAAGGCATCCGCGTAGTTGGAGTAGAAACAGTAAATGATGCATTAAAAGAAATTTTTCCACAATAGGAGGCTATGCCTCCTCTTTTTTTTGTCTGTACAGGGTCTAAACAGCGTTTTATAAATGATATGTGTATAATTGGGATGAAGGAGGTGGAAATATGTTAAAAAGAATTATCCAAGTTTTATTTTTATTGATCGGTGCAACTGTCGGAGTAATATTCTTACCTTATGTTTTTGAACTCATACCTATCGTCGACAACCCTTGGATCAATAACGCAATAGTTTCCGCTCTTGTGGGAGCTATCATATTTTTCTTATTATCATTGTTGTTTGCAGATTCGTTGGTACGATTCATGAAGTGGATGGAAGAAAAGCTCCTCCATGCGCCGACACCGGATTTGCTGTTTGGAACCGTGGGACTGATTATCGGATTGATCGTGGCATTTCTCATCGGTTTTGCTTTGAGTACGATTGATATTCCACTTGTCGCGACTGCTGCTCCAATTATCCTGTCGGTGGTTCTCGGTTATCTCGGGTTCCAGGTTGGATTCCAGAAGCGGGACGAGATGTTGAGCATGCTCACGCCACCGAAAATGGCGTTGACAGCCAAGAAAAACGATGAGGATCAGGAATTAACAGCATTGCCAGTGAATAAAACAAATTACAAGTTATTGGACACAAGCGTCATTATTGATGGGCGGATTGCGGATATTTCAGCTACAGGTTTCATGGAAGGCACGTTTGTCGTGCCGCAATTCGTGTTATCCGAACTGCAGCATATTGCGGATTCATCAGATACATTAAAGCGTACAAGAGGACGCCGTGGGCTCGACATCTTAAAGCGGCTGCAAAGTGAACGTGAAGGTGCCATCATGATTACGGAAGAAAGTTTTGATGAAGTGGCGGAAGTGGATTTGAAATTGATGCGTGCAGCCAAGAAAATGGGCGGACAGGTCGTCACAAATGATTTTAATCTGAATAAAGTTTGTGAACTGCATAATGTGCCTGTCTTGAATATCAATGATTTGGCCAATGCTGTAAAACCCGTGGTTATACCGGGTGAAGATATGCATGTAGTCGTGATTAAAGACGGGAAAGAACAAAATCAGGGTGTCGCTTATTTGGATGACGGTACGATGATTGTCATCGAAGACGGAAAGAAATACATCGG
Source organism: Planomicrobium sp. Y74 (assembly GCF_003668635.1). GTDB lineage: Bacteria > Bacillota > Bacilli > Bacillales_A > Planococcaceae > Planococcus. Next base: position 7,714 of record NZ_RCWH01000010.1, read on the forward strand.
CGATGCAATCGATGTAACAGTTACAAGTGTGCTGCAAACTTCTGCGGGACGTATGATTTTTGCTAAGCCGCGCGGCACTAAATGATGGATAAAAGGATGTAAGCTCATGAAATATACAGTTGTCTTGCCTGCCGCAGGGAGCGGCAAGCGGATGAAAGCGGATAAAAACAAATTGCTGTTGGAGTTATTTGAAAAACCGATATTCATCTATACACTTGAAGTTTTTCAGCGGGACCCGAAATGCGAGGCGATTTGGCTTGCTGTAAAAGAAGAAGAGCGGTCACTAATGGAGGGTTTTGTGAAAGAATACGGGATCACGAAAGTGGCAGGCTTTGCTGTCGGCGGTTTTGAAAGGCAAGATAGCGTTCGGGCATGTCTCGAGATGATTCCCGCGTGTGACGTGGTGCTCGTGCATGATGCGGCGCGTCCATTTATCGATGCCGAAGTGATTTCGCGTCTTGCAGAGGAAGCGGCGGCTTCCGGTGCAGCGATTGCAGGCGTTCGGGTAAAAGATACAATCAAAAAAGCGGAATCCGGTTTTATTACGGAAACGGTTGAACGGGAAAAATTATGGATGATCCAGACGCCACAAGCGTTTCGGTATTCATTGATAAAAGAAGCGGCGGCAGCAGCTTTTGAAGCAGGATTTCTTGGCACGGATGAAGCCATGCTTGTTGAAAGGCTCGGGCATCCGGTAAAGATTGTTGAGAGCAATTATGAAAATGTGAAAATGACTACGCCGGATGATTTGATTTATGGAAAAGCAATTTTGGAAAGTCGCAGACAGGAGGAACAGCAATGATTCGGATTGGGCAAGGTTATGATGTGCATCAATTGGTTGAAGGCAGACCATTGATTTTAGGGGGGATTGAAATCCCACATCACAAGGGGCTTCTCGGCCATTCGGATGCGGATGTTTTACTGCATACGATTACGGATGCGGCACTTGGGGCGATTGGCGGTGGAGACATCGGCAAGCATTTTCCTGATACGGACCCCGAATTCAAGGATGCCGATTCCCGTAAACTTATGACGCATATCTGGCAATATGTGAAAGAGCAGGGATATGAACTTGGCAACGTGGATTGCACTGTTATTGCGCAAAAGCCGAAACTGGCGCCTTATATTGAACAATTAAGGGAGTCGATTGCCGGTTTATTGGAAGCGGATGTTTCGCAGGTCAATGTCAAGGCGACAACGAATGAAAAGCTCGGGTATTTGGGGCGCGAAGAAGGAATCGCGGCGCTCGCTGTGATCCTATTGGTGGAACGGAAGCTTTAAACGCTTGCCTTTGAGTGATAGAATAGCAAAAGATAAAAGTTTCTTAGGAGGAAATCTAATGACACAAGAAGTACGCGTACGCTATGCTCCGAGTCCGACTGGACACTTACATATCGGCGGAGCCCGGACAGCGCTTTTCAATTATTTATATGCACGCCATCATGACGGGAAATTCATCGTCCGCATCGAAGATACGGATACGGCCCGCAATATCGAAACGGGAATCGAATCACAGCTGGATAATTTGAAATGGCTGGGCATCGAGCACGATGAGTCGGTTGATGTAGGAGGCGATTACGGCCCTTACCGCCAAATGGAACGCTTGGATATCTACAAAGGCTATGCGGATGAGATGCTTGAAAAAGGCTTGGCTTTCAAATGTTTCTGTACAGCGGAAGAGCTCGAAGCAGAGCGTGAATCGCAAAAAGCGGCTGGCATCGCTGCACCGCAATACAGCGGAACATGCCGCAACTTGACTGCTGAAGATGTAAAAGGGCGGGAAGATGAAGGGAAATCCTATACGATCCGCGCGAAAGTTCCTGCTGACGTTACGTACAAGTTTGACGACTTGGTGCGTGGACCGATTTCATTCGAATCAAAAGATGTCGGCGATTGGGTGATGGTGAAGACAAACGGCATCCCTACGTATAATTTCGCTGTTGTCATCGATGATCATTTGATGAAGATTACTCATGTGTTCCGCGGAGAAGAGCATTTATCGAACACGCCGCGCCAGCAGATGATTTATGATGCATTCGGGTGGGAGCATCCGACATACGGCCATATGACGCTAATCATCAATGAAGACCGCAAGAAACTGTCGAAGCGTGATGAGTCGATTATTCAATTCATCTCTCAATACAGAGAACTGGGCTATATTCCAGAAGCGCTCTTTAATTTCTTTGCGTTGCTTGGCTGGTCGCCTGAAGGGGAAGAAGAGATTTTCTCGAAAGAAGAGTTGATCAAAATCTTTGATGCCAACCGGTTGTCGAAATCACCTTCAATGTTCGATAAGCAGAAACTGACGTGGATGAACAACCAATACATCAAGCAAATGCCGCTTGAAGAAGTGGTTGAACTTGCAGTGCCGCATTTGCAGAAAGCGGGCAAATTGCCGGAAACAATGGATGTAGAACAGCAGGACTGGGCACAGCGCCTTGTGGCTCTATATCACGACCAGTTGAGTTTCGGAGCGGAAATCACGGAGCTGTCTGAACAATTCTTCACGGATGACCTCCATTACGGAGAAGAAGAAAAAGAAGTCCTGGCAGGCGAACAGGTGCCGGAAGTTATGGCTTCTTTCAAAGAGCAGCTGGAATCACTGGAAGCATTTGAACCTGCTGAAATTAAAGCAGCAATCAAAGCGGTGCAGAAAGCGACAGGGCATAAAGGGAAAAACCTCTTCATGCCGATCCGTGTCGTAACAACTGGTCAGACGCATGGTCCGGAATTGCCGGATGCGATTGCATTATTAGGTAAAGATAAGACAATCGCACGGGTAGCTCAATACGCAAGTGCATAAGATTGACTTATAGAAGCAATCATGTAAAATGAATTTACTATCAGAAAATCGTTGACGAGAAGAAGTACATGCAGCATGCTCTCCAGAGAAGATCATCACCGGCTGAAAGTGATCCGGGCCCCTGCCGCATAGAAATGCCTCTCCGAGTGCTGAGTCGAATCGAGTAGACCAGACGTTTCACCTGCGTTAAAGGTGCCGAGAGAAAAAGGGTGATTCCTTTTTAATCAGAGTGGAACCGCGCAAGCATGCGTCTCTGTCAATTTATTGACAGGGGCGCTTTTTATTTTGCAGTAAAAGGAGTTGAAAGTGATGTTCAAAGCGTTGAAAGAAGATGTGGAAGTGGTTTTCGAGCAGGATCCGGCTGCCAGAAGTTATTTGGAAGTGATCCTCACGTATTCCGGTTTGCATGCCATATGGGCACACAGGCTGGCGCATTTCTTCTTTAAGAATAAATTGTTTTTCCTCGCGCGCGTTATTTCACAGATCAGCCGCTTTTTCACGGGTATCGAAATCCACCCGGGAGCGGTGATCGGCCGCAGGTTCTTTATTGACCACGGGATGGGCGTCGTTATCGGGGAAACTTGTATCATCGGTGATAATGTAACGCTTTTCCAAGGTGTCACCCTCGGTGGAACAGGGAAAGAAAGTGGAAAACGCCACCCGACGCTGGAAGATAATGTACTGGTGGCAACGGGCGCGAAAGTCCTTGGATCTATAACGATAGGTGAGGGTTCTAAGGTTGGGGCCGGCTCTGTCGTACTGAAAACAGTGCCGCCGAATTCTACAGTGGTTGGTATACCGGGGAAAGTGGTCATCCAAGACGGAGTGCGGATCAAGAAAGATCTTAACCACCAGGATATGCCCGATCCGGTTGCAGACATCTGCAATTCGATGGAAATGAAAATCGCCGAGCTGCGGCGTGAAGTGGAATTATTAAAACAAGCAAGGAAGAAAGAAGGGAATGCCGAATGACCATTCAAATCTTTAACTCATTGTCACGAACAAAAGAACCTTTTGTCCCGCTCGAAGAGGGCAAAGTCAAAATGTATGTTTGCGGACCTACTGTCTATAATTATATCCACATCGGCAATGCCCGTCCCGTCATCGTATATGATACGGTACGCCGTTACCTCGAGTACCGGGGATATGATGTGCATTATATCTCCAACTTCACGGATGTCGACGATAAATTGATCAAGGCTGCCAATGAACTTGGGGAGACCGTACCGGAAATTGCTGAACGGTTTATCAAAGCCTATTTCGATAATACGGAAGCACTTGGCTGTGCAAAGGCCGACGCGCATCCACGTGTCACCGAGCATATGGAGCAGATCATCGAATTTATCGAAGCGTTGATTGAGAAAGGCTTTGCTTATGAATCACAGGGGGATGTTTATTACCGCACCCGTAAATTCGAAGGTTACGGCAAGCTGTCGCATCAATCGGTTGATGAATTGAAAGTCGGAGCGCGCATCGAAACCGGCGACAAAAAAGAAGATGAGTTGGACTTTGTGTTGTGGAAAGCAGCGAAGCCGAATGAAATTTCCTGGGATAGCCCCTGGGGCGAAGGGCGTCCGGGCTGGCATATCGAGTGCTCAGTGATGGCGCGCGAACATCTGGGGGATACAATCGATATCCACGCAGGCGGCCAGGATCTGACATTCCCGCACCACGAAAATGAGATTGCGCAGTCGGAAGCTTACACAGGCAAACCGTTTGCCCGTTATTGGATGCATAACGGTTATATCAATATCGACAACGAAAAAATGTCGAAGTCATTGAATAACTTCGTGTTGGTGAATGACATTCTGAAAGAAATGGATCCGCAGGTTCTTCGTTTCTTCATGCTGTCTGTGCATTACCGCCATCCAATCAATTATTCGCAGCAATTGGTGGAGGATGCAGTGGCCGGACTTGAACGTCTGCGTACTTCTTATTCGAATCTGAAGCATCGCTTGAGCGTGTCTGCTGAACTTGGCGACCACTCTGATATCTGGCTGGCAAAAATCGAAGAAATCAAAAAAGAATTCATTGAAACGATGGATGATGATTTCAACACTGCGCACGGCATTTCGAAGCTGTTTGATCTATCCCGTCTGGCAAACACATACCTATTGGAAAAACAGACTTCTTCCGAAGTGATGGAAACAATCCTGTCGGTATTCGATGAATTGGCGGGTGTACTCGGGCTGCCGTTCAAACAGGAAGAAGAATTATTGGATGCTGAAGTCGAGGCTTTATTGGCAGAGCGTATTGAAGCGCGCAAAAACCGTGACTTTGCCCGTGCCGATGAAATCCGTGATTTGTTCAAGGAAAAGAATATCATCCTGGAAGATACGGCCCAAGGCACACGTTGGAAGAGGGGGTAAGGGCTTGGAAGGACTACGCAATCAGGATGTCGATCAATTGAACGCCCTTGCACTCGCCTATATGGGAGATGCAGTCTATGAGCAGGCTGTGCGTGAGCATTTGCTGCGCTCGGGCCGGGTAAAACCGAATACGTTGCACCGGATGTCGACGACTTTTGTTTCTGCAAAAGCGCAGGCGATCGTGCTGAAGCGCTTGACGGAAGAAGAGTTTCTGTCAGAACAGGAACTGGCAGTCATGCGCCGCGGCCGCAATGCAAAGTCCGGTTCAGTGCCGAGAAACACCGACGTCCAGACCTATAATTTCAGTACCGCCTTTGAAGCTGTGCTGGGATGGAATTATTTAAAAGGCAATACGGAGCGGGTAAACGAAATCATCACGTATGCCATCAATATAATAGAAGAGCTGAGAGGAGTGATCAAATGACGGAGGAATTGGAACCGGAAATCATTGGCGGTAAAAACCCGGTGCTTGAAGCATTGCGGGCAGACCGGGATATCAATAAAATCTGGATTGCTGAAGGTGTCCAGAAAAAAGGGATTGCTGAACTTCTGCAATTGGCGAAGGAAAAGAAAGTCATCGTCCAGTTTGTGCCCAAGAAAAAAATCGACGGTTTGACTGATTCGAACCACCAGGGGATAGCGGCGGCGGTTGCTGCCTATAATTACGCGGAACTGGATGATTTATTCAAAGTGGCGGAGTCGCGTTCGGAAGATCCGTTCTTTCTGATTCTTGATGAGTTGGAAGATCCGCATAATTTGGGATCTATCATGCGGACGGCGGATGCGGTCGGCGCACACGGTTTGATTATTCCGAAACGCCGGGCAGTCGGGTTGACGGCGGTCGTGGCGAAAGCTTCCACCGGCGCGATCGAACATATCCCGGTAGTGAGGGTTAATAATCTTTCGCAGATTGTGGATGAGCTGAAAAAGCGCAACGTCTGGATTGCCGGAACTGACGCAAAAGAATCGGTGGATTACCGGAAGATGGATGCTTCATTGCCGCTTGCGGTCATTATTGGCAGTGAAGGAAAAGGGATGAGCCGGATCCTGCGCGAGAAATGCGATTTCCTTTACCAGCTGCCGATGGTCGGCCATGTTACTTCCCTGAATGCTTCCGTGGCAGCGAGCCTGCTCATGTACGAAGTCTACCGGAAGCGCAACCCGACAGGTTAAGCGATATGAATATTCTGCTGGTTGATGGCTATAACATCATTGGAGACTGGGTGGAACTAAGGGAACTAAAGAAAGATAAGCTGGCTTCCGCCAGGGATCGGCTGATTGAAAGAATGGCGGAGTACCGTGGTTATAAAGGATGGCGGGTCATCATTGTGTTCGATGCGCATCTGGTGCCGGGGATCGAAGCGCGAAATCTCACTTCGGACGTTGAAGTCATTTTTACAAAAGAGAGCGAGACAGCAGACGAACGAATAGAGAAACTGGCGGTCAGCCTGAATAATCGCCGCGACCAGGTTTATGTGGCAACTTCGGATTCCACTGAGCAATGGGTGATCTTCGCCAAAGGCGCCCTTCGGATCTCCGCGAGGGAGCTGGAAATTGAAGTGGCAGAAATCCAAAAAAAGATTTCGGAGAAAGTGAAGGAAATACAACGGCAGCAGGCAATTTCCAAGATTGCCTTGCCGACTGAAATTGCGGAAATATTTGAAAAATGGCGCCGAGGGATGAAATGATAGGTTGACGCTCAATTTTTAGTTCCTGTATACTGATGATATCGAGGTTCGCGCGACCGGAGGGATAACCGTGGGAAATCAGGAACAAGTTCAAGCCCGGCGATTTATGGAAATGACAGATGAGGAACTTGTCAGTTTGGTCCACGACGGAAATACCGAAGCATTGGATTTTCTGATCAATAAATTTCGGCATTTCGTACGGATGAAAGCCCGTTCTTATTTTCTGATCGGTGCTGACAAAGAAGACATTATCCAGGAAGGCATGATTGGCCTGTATAAAGCCATCCGTGATTTCCGCAGCGATAAACTGTCTTCTTTCAGGGCGTTCGCTGAATTGTGCATCATCCGGCAAATCATCACCGCCATCAAGACTGCCACGCGCCAGAAGCATATTCCGTTGAATTCCTATGTGTCTCTGGACAAGCCGATTTATGATGAAGAATCCGATCGTACGCTGATGGATGTCCTGACCGACAATGGTGTGGACGATCCGCAGCAGCTGATGATCAATAATGAAGAATTCATGTATATGGAAGAAAAAATGGGTGAAGTGCTCAGTGAACTGGAGCGCGAAGTGCTGGCGTTGTATCTGGACGGCCAGACCTATCAGGAAATATCAGAAAAATTGGAGCGCCACGTCAAATCAATCGACAATGCGCTGCAACGGGTCAAGCGGAAATTGGAGCGGCATCTGCAAATAGATGAAACCCGCACCTCCTGATGTGCTGTTGACATGGAAGTTTTAAGGTGATAACCTTGAAAAAGCTGCAAACTCGAATAGGGTGAGGAAAATGGCTAAAAAAATCGTTTTAAGCTGCTCGAAATGTGCATCCCGCAATTATACGGTTCCTGCGAAAGCGGAATCCAGCACACGTTTGGAACTTAATAAATTCTGTGCTCATTGCAATGGGCATACCGTGCATAAACAAACGTTATGAATTTAAGTGAATGCCGAACGATATAGAGTGATTTTTAAACTTCGGAGGTTTTTGAACAATGGGTAACATTGGCGATTTCTTTAAAAACGTCGTTTCGGAAATGAGAAAAGTAAGTTGGCCTAAACGCAAGGAACTGACACGCTATACAATCGTCGTTCTTTCCACTTGTATCTTCATGGCACTTTTCTTCGCATTGATCGATACAGGCATCTCGGAATTATTCCGTTGGTTCTTAGCGCTGTAACAGAAAAAGCGCGCAACAAGAATAATGCATAAAAAATAGCCCGTCATTCTACGAGAACGGGTTTTTTCATTTGGAAAAAAGGAGGGATGGACGTTCAGTCCGTGCGATTATGGAAAAGAATTGGTACGTAGTTCACACATATTCCGGTTATGAAAATAAAGTCAAAGCCAATCTGGAAAAGCGTGTCGAAACAATGGGCATGCAGGATAAGATTTTTCGCGTCATCATTCCTGAAGAACAGGAAACCGATTTTAAAGACGGCAAAAAACGTACAGTAATGCGCAAGACTTTCCCGGGTTATGTTTTGGTCGAATTGATCATGACAGACGAATCCTGGTATGTTGTCCGCAATACGCCGGGAGTAACCGGATTTATCGGCTCTTCAGGAGGCGGAGCCAAGCCTACGCCGCTGCTTGATGAAGAAGTCGATTTCATCCTGAAGCAGATGGGCATGACAGAGCGCCGCGTCGACATCAACTTTGCGGTTGCTGATATTGTCGAAGTCATGGAAGGACCATTCGCGAACTTCCAGGGCAAAGTGGAAGAGATTGATGAGACTAAAGGGAAAGTAAAAGTTTCTATTGATATCTTCGGCCGTGAGACGAAAATGGAGCTTGATTTCGAGCAAGTCCAAAAAATATAAAAGCCGCTTGCTATTCCGGAGCGGAAGTGGTATTATTTCATAGGTCAGACTGTCATAGGACAATCTGTACAATTTAGCTAATTCTATCAACATAGTTGACAGACAGATATTGAGTGGGAGGGGAAACCCTATTACCACATCACGGACTTAAGGAGGTGTGTTTCGTGGCTAAAAAAGTGATTAAAGTTGTAAAATTGCAGATTCCTGCAGCAAAAGCAAACCCAGCTCCACCGGTTGGACCTGCACTAGGTCAAGCAGGTGTTAACATCATGGGCTTCTGTAAAGAGTTCAACGCACGTACTGCTGAACAAGCAGGACTGATCATTCCAGTTGAGATTTCGGTATTTGAAGACCGTTCATTTACATTCATTACGAAAACTCCACCCGCTGCTGTTCTTTTGAAAAAAGCGGCTGGTATTGAATCAGGTTCAGGCGAACCGAACCGCAACAAAGTAGCGACTGTTAAACGCGATCAAGTTCGCGAAATCGCAGAAACTAAAATGCCAGATCTAAATGCCGCTTCAGTTGAAGCTGCAATGTTGATGGTTGAAGGTACTGCTCGCAGCATGGGCATTACTATCGAAGACTAATCTAGAAGTTGTTTTTGGACGGGTTGCGCAAGTTCGTAAAGGGCTGCGCAGCCTTTAATCGTGGGAGGTATAAGACCGCTCGACCACAACAAGGAGGACATTTAAAATGGCTAAAACAGGCAAAAAGCTGCGCGAAGCAGCAAAATTAATCGACCGTACTAACCTTTATGATGCAAAAGAAGCGATTGAACTTGCGAAAAAAGCAAGCACAGTCAACTTCGATGCAACAGTTGAAGTAGCTTTCCGTCTTGGAATCGATACGCGTAAGAACGACCAGCAGATCCGTGGAGCGGTAGTGCTTCCGAACGGTACTGGTAAAACTCAAAGCGTATTGGTATTCGCTAAAGGCGACAAAATCAAAGAAGCAGAAGCAGCTGGCGCGGATTACGTAGGCGATGCTGATTATATCCAAAAAATCCAGCAAGGATGGTTTGACTTCGACGTGATCGTAGCAACACCTGACATGATGGGTGAAGTTGGTAAAATCGGTCGCGTATTAGGACCAAAAGGCTTGATGCCGAACCCGAAAACAGGAACTGTTACATTTGATGTAGCTAAAGCTGTTCAGGAAATCAAAGCTGGTAAAGTGGAATACCGTGCAGATAAAACAGGTATCATCCACGCGCCAATCGGAAAAGTTTCTTTCGACGACAGCAAACTTGCTGAAAACTTGGAAGCGATCTACGATGTAGTTGTCAAAGCTAAACCGGCAACTGCTAAAGGAACTTACATTAAATCACTTAACGTTACAACTACAATGGGACCTGCTGTAAAAGTTGACCCAACGAAAGTTGTCGTTAAATAATTTATTGACATCACATGATATCTCGGCTATAATAGCGGAGTTGTGAAATATACGTTTGTACCGCAGACAGCAGGGGCGCCAGTCGCTTAAATTATCCCTGCCGAGGACAATGAATTCAGTAAACATCTTTTTGATGCTGACTTTATGCCTCTGTGTCTGTAATGGACCAGAGGCTTTTCTTATGGAAACGGTATGAATGGAAAATCTATGGGAGGTGCCAAAATGACAAAAGCAGTTGAAACGAAAAAAGTTGTCGTGCAAACAATCGCTGATAAATTCGGCTCTGCAGCTTCTGTAGTAGTTGTTGATTACCGCGGATTGAACGTTGCACAATTAACAGAACTTCGTAAACAGCTTCGTGAAGCAGGTGTTGAGTTTAAAGTTTACAAAAACTCAATGACTCGCCGTGCTACTGAAATGCATGGTCTTGAAGCGATCAACGAACACTTTACAGGTCCTAACGCTATCGCATTCTCTAACGAAGATGTTGTAGCGCCAGCGAAAATCATCAACGATTTCGCGAAAAAGAACGAAGCGCTTGAAATTAAAGCAGGCGTTATCGAAGGTGCTGTATCTTCTGCGGAAGATATCAAAGCATTGGCAGAACTTCCATCACGCGAAGGTCTATTGTCTATGCTACTCAGCGTACTTCAAGCTCCAGTCCGCAACTTTGCTGCTACAACAAAAGCAGTTGCAGATCAGAAAGAAGAACAAGAACAAGGCGCTTAATCTGTTAGCTGCCTAGCAATACAAAAAATTACCTATCATAGGAGGAACTAATAATGACACAAGAACAAATCTTAGACGCAATCAAAGAAATGACAGTTCTACAACTTAACGACCTAGTAAAAGCAATCGAAGACGAATTCGGCGTAACTGCTGCTGCTCCTGTAGCTGCTGCAGCTGGCGGCGGCGCTGCTGCTGCTGAAGAGCAAACTGAATTTGATGTAATCCTTACTTCTGCAGGAGACCAAAAAATCAAAGTTATCAAAGCAGTACGCGAAGTAACTGGACTTGGATTGAAAGAAGCTAAAGCACTAGTTGACGAAGCTCCTAAAGCTCTTAAAGAAGGCGTTTCTAAAGAAGATGCAGAAGAAATCAAAGCTAAAGTTGAAGAAGTTGGCGCTTCAGTAGAAGTTAAATAATTTCTGAACCTTAATAGCAATATAGAAAAAGCTCGTCAGTGTATACCGACGAGCTTTTTCTTCATTTTAAATTTAATTTAACGCCGCTGGTTGATTAATGTAAGGAGGCCTTCATATGTCACAACATTATTATTCCAAAAATCCTCAAACAACAAGCAAACCCCAAGAATGGGATTTTACATTGCGAGGCGAAAAATTCCATTTCCAGACGGATGCAGGCGTCTTCAGCAAGAATGAAGTGGACTTCGGTTCCCGAGTGTTGATTGAAACGTTTGAAGATTCTGCTGTGGAAGGTCCGGTATTGGATGTTGGCTGCGGTTATGGGCCAATCGGAATTGCTGTCGCAAAATCATTTCCCCGGAAAAAAGTTCATATGGTGGATGTGAACACGCGCGCCATTGAGCTTGCCAAGAAAAATTCGATGAAAAATCATGTGGAAAATGTTGAAATCTATGAAAGTGATGGACTTTCTGCGGTTGAAGAGGAAGGGTTTTCTGCAATTTTGACCAATCCGCCGATACGTGCAGGAAAGGAAACGGTTTTCAGATTTTACGAGGAAGCATGCAAGAAGATTGCGCCTGGCGGATCGTTATGGGTTGTAATCCAGAAAAAGCAGGGAGCTCCTTCGACGCAGGAAAAACTGGAAGAGCTTTTTGGCAATTGCCGTGTGGCGGAAAAGAAGAAGGGATACTTCATTTTTGAGGCCAGAAAAGTTTGACTTGACAAAATCCCTATGATATTATAATGAAATGCAAAATTTATTATTTTGAGGTCGTTTGCCCTTTTTCGGGCAGAGCATGGCGACAGTACCAATCACGTGTTAACCGAAAATGAGCTGATTTATTTGGTCTCGTTTTCTTTTTGTCTTTTCGATATCATACACCATTTTGTAGAAATCGCAAAGACCTATAATCGTTTTATTGAGGGGTGAATAAGTTGGTAGGTCAACTAGTTCAGTACGGTCAACATCGTCAACGCAGAAGTTTTTCGAGAATCAGTGAAGTGCTGGATCTTCCGAACCTGATTGAAATTCAATCATCATCTTATGAGTGGTTCCTTGAAGAAGGGCTGCGCGAAATGTTCCGCGATATTTCGCCGATTGAGGATTTCACAGGAAATCTGTCGCTCGAGTTTGTTGATTACAGTCTTGCAGAACCAAAGTATCCAGTAGACGAGTCAAAAGAACGGGATGTTACTTACGCAGCTCCACTACGCGTTAAAGTGCGTCTGCACAACAAAGAAACGGATGAAGTGAAAGAGCAGGACGTTTTCATGGGAGATTTCCCATTGATGACAGAAACCGGCACTTTCGTAATCAACGGCGCTGAACGCGTCATCGTTTCCCAGCTTGTACGTTCACCAAGTGTTTATTTCCATGACAAGACAGATAAAAACGGTAAAAAAGGATTTGGCGCAACTGTCATTCCTAACCGCGGTGCCTGGCTTGAATATGAAACAGATGCAAAAGATGTTGTGTATGTCAGAATCGACCGCACACGCAAACTTCCTGTCACCGTCCTTTTGAGAGCCCTTGGATTCGGTTCCGATCAGGAAATCATCGATTTATTGGGTGATAACGAATACTTGCGCAACACGCTTGAAAAAGATAATACAGAAAGCACTGAAAAAGCGCTTCTGGAAATTTACGAGCGTCTGCGCCCGGGTGAGCCACCGACAGTCGAAAGTGCAAAGAGCTTATTGTATTCACGCTTCTTTGACCCAAAACGCTATGATCTGGCCAATGTAGGCCGTTATAAAATGAATAAGAAGCTTCATATCAAAAACCGCCTTTTCAATCAAACTATTGCTGAAACATTAGTTGATCCTGAAACAGGTGAGATTCTGGTTGAAGCGGGTACAGTTATCGATCGCCGCGTCCTTGATAAAATTGTGCCGAATCTTGAAAGTGGTGTGGGCTTCCACACTGTCACTCAAGTAGGTGGAGTTTTAGAAGGCGACGTGACATTGCAGGCTGTTAAAATTTTCGCTCCGAATGATGAAGAGCAAAAAGAAATCACTGTGATAAGCAATGCTTATATAGAAGATAAGATTAAGCATGTAACTCCTGCCGATATCATTTCTTCCATCAGTTACTTCTTTAACCTTTTATACGGAGTTGGAAACACGGATGATATCGATCATCTTGGTAATCGCCGTCTACGTTCAGTTGGAGAGCTTTTGCAAAACCAGTTCCGCATCGGTTTGTCCCGTATGGAGCGTGTAGTGCGTGAGCGTATGTCCATTAACGACACACAGGCGATTGTGCCTCAGCAATTGATCAATATCCGTCCGGTTATTGCATCAATTAAAGAGTTCTTCGGCAGTTCTCAGTTATCACAGTTCATGGACCAAACGAATCCACTTGCTGAATTGACGCACAAACGCCGTCTGTCAGCGCTTGGGCCTGGTGGTTTGACACGTGAACGTGCCGGTTTTGAAGTGCGTGACGTTCATTACTCGCATTATGGCCGCATGTGTCCGATTGAAACTCCTGAGGGACCGAACATCGGTTTGATCAATACACTTTCCACATTCGCGAAAGTGAATAAATTCGGATTTATTGAAACACCTTATCGCCGCGTGGATCCTGAAACAGGTCTTGTGACAGGTCAAATCGATTATCTGACAGCTGATGAAGAAGATAATTACGTAGTGGCTCAGGCGAATTCAGTCTTGAATCCGGATGGTTCATTTGTTGAAGAAGAAGTAGTGGCCCGTTTCCGCGGTGAAAACACGCTTTACAAACGCAGCAGCGTCGATTACATGGATGTTTCGCCAAAACAAGTCGTTTCAGTAGCGACAGCTTGTATCCCGTTCCTTGAAAATGATGACTCCAACCGTGCCTTAATGGGTGCGAACATGCAGCGTCAAGCTGTTCCGTTGTTAAACCCGGAAGCGCCTTTCGTAGGTACCGGAATGGAGCACCTTGCAGCCAGGGACTCAGGTGCAGCAGTCATTGCCAAAAATGATGGAATCGTCGAGTTCGTGGAAGCGAAAGAAATCCGCGTGCGCCGTATCGAAGAAGTTGACGGCAATGAAGTCAAAGGTGATGTAGACACTTATCGTTTGCAGAAATTCATCCGTTCAAACCAAGGTACAAGTTATAACCAGCGTCCGATTGTCAAAGTTGGAGACCGCGTTTCAAAACGTGATATCCTGGCTGATGGACCTTCTATGGAACGCGGGGAAATGGCATTGGGCCGCAACGTCCTTGTCGCATTTATGACATGGGACGGCTTTAACTACGAGGATGCGATCATCATGAGTGAGCGCCTCGTTAAAGATGACGTTTATACTTCTGTTCATATTGAAGAATATGAATCGGATTCCCGCGACACGAAATTAGGGCCGGAAGAAATTACACGTGATATTCCAAACGTCGGTGAAGATGCACTTCGCAATCTCGATGACCGCGGAATCATCCGGGTAGGGGCAGAAGTTAAAGATGGCGATATCCTTGTCGGTAAAGTAACACCTAAAGGTGTAACGGAATTGACTGCGGAAGAACGCTTGCTTCATGCCATTTTCGGTGAAAAAGCTCGTGAAGTCCGTGATACATCACTACGGGTGCCTCATGGCGCCGGCGGTATTGTACTGGATGTCAAAATCTTTAATCGCGAAGACGGCGATGAGTTGCCGCCAGGCGTTAACCAATTGGTCCGCGCTTATATCGTGCAGAAACGTAAAATTTCTGTCGGAGATAAAATGGCCGGCCGTCACGGTAACAAAGGCGTTATTTCACGTATTCTTCCGGAAGAAGATATGCCGTTCATGCCGGACGGGACTCCTGTTGATATCATGTTAAACCCGCTTGGTGTTCCTTCCCGGATGAATATCGGGCAAGTTCTGGAACTGCATTTGGGTATGGCTTCCCGTTCACTTGGAATTCATATGGCTTCGTCGGTATTTGATGGAGCGAATGAAGAAGATGTTCTGGAAACGATGGAAGAAGCCGGTATGCCGCGTGACGGAAAAACCATCCTTTATGATGGCCGTTCAGGTGAAGCCTTCGATAACCGCGTATCTGTCGGAATCATGTATATGATTAAACTGGCGCACATGGTTGACGATAAACTTCACGCCCGTTCTACTGGACCATATTCACTCGTTACCCAGCAGCCGCTTGGTGGTAAAGCACAATTCGGCGGACAGCGTTTCGGTGAGATGGAAGTTTGGGCACTTGAAGCATACGGTGCCGCTCATACACTGCAGGAAATCCTGACGGTCAAGTCGGATGATGTAGTCGGACGCGTGAAAACGTATGAAGCAATTGTCAAAGGTGAAAGTGTTCCGGAACCTAGCGTGCCGGAATCATTCAAAGTTTTGATAAAAGAACTTCAAAGTCTTGGTATGGATGTAAAAATGCTGACAATCGACGATGAGGAAATTGAATTGCGCGATTTGGATGAAGAGGAAGATCTTCAACCCGCTGATTCTTTGAATATCCTGCCGATTGCAGATCAGGAAACACCGATTGGAACAGTTGATTGATAATTAATTGGAATAGGGCAGTCACGCACTGCCCGAGTTCCATTCACTTGGTCATTAACGAGGAAGAGCCGTATAGAAACTCGAGACAAAAGGGAGGTAGGCTCCTTGATAGATGTGAACAATTTTGAGTACATGAAAATCGGATTAGCTTCACCCGATAAAATTCGCTCATGGTCTTATGGAGAAGTCAAAAAGCCAGAAACAATTAACTACCGTACATTGAAACCAGAAAAAGACGGTTTGTTCTGTGAACGTATTTTCGGTCCTACAAAAGACTGGGAATGCCATTGCGGAAAATACAAACGCGTCCGTTATAAAGGTGTTGTCTGTGATCGTTGCGGCGTAGAAGTCACACGTTCAAAAGTTCGCCGTGAACGCATGGGTCATATCGAATTAGCTGCACCGGTTTCACACATTTGGTACTTCAAAGGAATTCCGAGCCGCATGGGACTTATCCTTGATATGTCACCGCGTTCATTGGAAGAAGTTATTTACTTCGCTTCTTATGTTGTTATTGATCCAGCGGATACACCGCTTGAAAAGAAACAATTGCTTTCGGAAAAAGAATACCGGGCTTACCGCGATAAATTCGGTAAGAAATTCCAGGCTGCAATGGGAGCCGAAGCGATCAAGCGACTTCTTCAGGAAATCGACCTTGAGCGCGAAACGGATTCATTGAAAGAAGAATTGAAAACAGCTCAAGGGCAACGCCGCACACGTGCGATCAAACGCCTTGAAGTTGTGGAATCCTTCCGTAATTCGGGCAATAACCCGGATTGGATGATTCTTGACGTTCTGCCTGTAATTCCACCGGAGCTTCGTCCGATGGTTCAATTGGACGGCGGTCGTTTCGCTACTTCTGATTTGAACGACCTTTACCGTCGTGTAATCAACCGGAACAACCGTTTGAAACGTCTATTGGATCTGGGTGCGCCAAGCATCATTGTTCAAAACGAAAAACGCATGCTGCAGGAAGCTGTAGATGCATTGATTGATAATGGTCGTCGTGGCCGTCCTGTTACAGGGCCGGGTAACCGTCCATTGAAATCTCTTTCTCATATGCTTAAAGGGAAACAAGGACGCTTCCGTCAAAACCTTCTTGGTAAACGTGTCGATTATTCAGGCCGTTCCGTTATTGTTGTCGGACCAACCCTGAAAATGTATCAATGTGGTTTACCGAAAGGGATGGCGATCGAGCTATTCAAGCCTTTCGTTATGAAAGAGCTTGTTGAACGAGGACTTGCCCATAACATTAAGAGTGCAAAACGCAAAATCGAACGTCTTCATTCTGAAGTTTGGGATGTACTGGAAGATGTCATCAAGGAGCATCCGGTTCTATTGAACCGTGCACCGACACTTCACAGACTTGGTATCCAGGCTTTCGAACCGACATTGGTAGAAGGAAAAGCAATTCGCCTTCACCCATTGGTATGTACAGCATACAACGCCGATTTTGATGGTGACCAAATGGCTGTTCACGTTCCGCTTTCATCTGAAGCACAGGCAGAAGCAAGATTGTTGATGCTTGCCGCTCAGAACATTTTGAACCCGAAAGACGGAAAACCAGTTGTTACTCCTTCACAGGATATGGTTTTGGGTAACTATTACCTTACGTTGGAGCGCAAAGGCGCAACTGGCGAAGGGGCTACATTCTCTGGACCTGAAGAAGTATTAGTTGCTTATCAGACAGGGCATGTGCATTTGCATACCCGTATCGCAATCAAGGCCGGTTCTGTTAATAACCCGACTTTTACGGCTGAACAAAATAAAATGTTGTTGCTGACTACTGTCGGTAAGATCATTTTCAATGAAATTCTGCCGAAATCATTCCCGTATATTAACGAACCGACAGATTATAATCTGCAAGTTGAAACGCCATCGAAATATTTTGTCCCTACAACGACAGATGTTCGTAAACACATCCAAGAGGCTGAACTTGTAACACCATTCAAGAAAAAAATTCTTGGTGAAATCATTGCTGAAGTGTTCAAACGTTTCCATATTACTGAAACATCAAGAATGCTTGACCGCATGAAGAGCCTTGGATTCAAGTATTCTACTCAAGCTGGTATTACGGTTGGTATTTCCGATATCGTCGTTCTTCCGGATAAAGGTGAAATTCTTGTAGAAGCCCAGGAAAACGTGGATAAAGTCATGAAACAGTTCCGTCGTGGTTTGATTACTGAAGAGGAACGCTATGCACGCGTCATTTCTTTCTGGAGCAGCGCAAAAGATGTTATCCAGGAAAAATTGATGGCTTCCCTCGATAATATGAACCCGATCTTTATGATGAGTGACTCCGGTGCCCGTGGTAACGCATCCAACTTTACCCAATTAGCTGGTATGCGCGGACTCATGGCCAACCCGGCTGGACGCATCATTGAACTACCGATCAAATCTTCATTCCGTGAAGGTTTAACGGTATTGGAATACTTCATCTCAACTCACGGTGCGCGTAAAGGTCTTGCCGATACAGCACTTAAAACTGCCGATTCAGGTTATTTGACCCGTCGTCTCGTAGACGTTGCACAAGATGCGATTGTCCGCGAAAATGACTGTGGAACTGACCGCGGCTTGTTGGTTGGAGCGTTGATGGAAGGTACGGAAGTAATCGAAGAGTTGGAAGAGCGTATCGTTGGACGCCACGCTAAGAAAACAATTCGCCATCCTGAAACAAAAGAAGTAATTGTTGCAAAAGATGAATTGATTACACAGGACTTGACTCGCCTGATTGTTGAAGCTGGCATCAAAGAAGTGACAATCCGTTCAGCATTTACTTGCAACACGAAACACGGCGTCTGCAAAAAATGTTACGGTACGAACCTTGCGACTGGAGACGAAGTTGAAGTGGGCGAAGCAGTTGGTATTATTGCCGCTCAGTCAATCGGGGAACCAGGAACGCAGCTTACGATGCGTACATTCCACACAGGCGGTGTAGCAGGAGACGATATCACGCAAGGTCTTCCGCGTATCCAGGAAATTTTCGAATCAAGAAATCCGAAAGGCCAGGCAGTGATTTCTGAAATTACAGGTACGGTTACTGAAATTGATGAAATCCGCGAAGGTCAAAAAGAAATCACGATTCAAGGTGACGTGGAAACCCGTAAATACCTTGCTCCTTATAATGCGCGACTTAAAGTGCAGGCGGATGATGTAATCGTTCGCGGACAGGTACTAACTGACGGTTCGATTGATCCAAAACAGTTATTGCAAGTTAAAGATGTTCAAGCTGTTCAAGTGTATCTATTGAAGGAAGTTCAAAAAGTTTACCGTATGCAGGGTGTAGAAATCGGTGACAAACACGTGGAAGTCATGGTTCGCCAGATGTTCCGTAAAGTCCGTGTCATTGAAGCCGGCGATACAGAATTGCTGCCAGGTTCACTTTTGGATATCCACCAATTCACAGAAGCGAATGTAAAAGCTGTTCTTGAAGGAAACCTTCCGGCAACAAGCCGCCCGGTTATCCTCGGGATCACTAAAGCTTCACTTGAAACAGAATCATTCCTTTCAGCTGCATCGTTCCAGGAAACAACGCGCGTCTTAACAGACGCTGCAATTAAAGGGAAACGCGATGAATTACTCGGCTTGAAAGAAAATGTCATCATTGGTAAACTTGTTCCGGCTGGTACTGGAATGCAGCGTTACCGTCAGATTAAAATTGCTCAAAGCGAAAAAGCGCCTGCGGAAGAAATCATCGGTTCTGAATCGTAAATTGAAGCAAACAGATTTCGGGGAGTTTTAAATAACTCCCCGGGATTTTTTATGAATCTAGTTGACACGAAATTCATGGGGTGTTATTATGTTGAAGGTTGATGGTTAGCGATCTTTCATTTTATTGGTATTAAAATACCTTGAAAAGTGGAAAAAACGCGAATTATCTTCGGTACTAAGCAACAGTAATAGCGTTTAAAGTGGCATTGTCCAAGAATATATAAGTGAAACGATTGGATGACCCATCAGATCGTCCGGACATCTATGATAAGGTCAGGTCAAACGGATTCACCCAAGATCAAAGCTTGGCTAAGCAGAAAGTTATCCTCTGCAGCTGCTGAAGCAATTACTGGATACCAGTTTTTGTGTAGAAAACACAAAGACTTTGTTTTTTACCCAAAAATGAACCACCTGGATATGTGGTATTAGAACACCTTTTGAGAGGAGGAAAAAATCGATGCCTACAATTAACCAATTAGTTAACAAGCCTCGTAAACCAAAAAGCTCTAAATCAGACTCACCAGCGTTGAACAAAGGGTATAACAGCTTTAAAAAGTCTCAGACTGACGTAAGCTCACCTCAGAAACGTGGAGTTTGTACTCGTGTTGGTACAATGACACCGAAAAAACCTAACTCCGCATTGCGTAAATATGCGCGTGTACGGTTAACAAACCAAATCGAGGTCAATGCATACATCCCTGGAGAAGGTCACAACCTTCAAGAGCACAGTGTAGTTCTTCTTCGCGGCGGACGCGTAAAAGATTTACCTGGTGTGCGTTACCATATCGTACGTGGAGCACTTGATACTGCTGGAGTAAACGGCCGTATGCAAGGACGTTCTAAATACGGAACTAAACGCCCTAAAGAAAAAAAATAATCAATTAAATTAACGAATAACCTTCGTTGAAAGGAGGAACATACATGCCTCGTAAAGGTCCTGTAGCTAAACGTGACGTGTTGCCAGATCCAATTTATAATTCCAAATTGGTGACACGCTTAATTAATAAAATGATGGTTGACGGAAAAAGAGGTACTTCACAAAAGATCCTATACGGAGCGTTCGAACTAGTTAAAGAACGCAGCGGTAAAGATCCGATTGAAGTATACGAACAGGCATTGGCTAACGTTATGCCAGTTCTTGAAGTTCGCGCACGCCGTGTAGGTGGAGCTAACTACCAAGTACCGGTTGAAGTTCGTCCTGAGCGCCGTACAACTTTAGGCCTTCGCTACCTGGTTAACTATTCACGTCTTCGTGGAGAGAAAACAATGGAAGAGCGTTTGGCTAACGAAATCATGGATGCTGCCAACAACACTGGAGCAGCAGTTAAGAAACGTGAAGATATCCACAAAATGGCGGAAGCGAACAAAGCATTCGCTCATTATCGCTGGTAATTTCTTAAGAGATTTAAAAATCTTAATCCGAGATGGAAGGAGAAGAACAACATGCCTAGAGAGTTCTCCTTAGACAAAACACGTAATATCGGAATCATGGCCCACATCGATGCCGGTAAAACGACTACTACGGAGCGTATTTTATATTACACAGGCCGAATCCATAAAATCGGCGAAACGCATGAAGGTGCTTCTCAAATGGACTGGATGGAGCAAGAGCAAGAGCGTGGAATCACGATCACTTCTGCTGCGACAACAGCTTCATGGAAAGAGCACCGCGTCAACATCATCGATACTCCTGGACACGTAGACTTCACTGTTGAAGTTGAACGTTCACTTCGTGTACTTGATGGTGCTGTTACAGTACTTGATGCTCAATCTGGTGTTGAGCCTCAGACTGAAACTGTTTGGCGTCAAGCTACAACATATGGTGTACCACGTGTTGTATTCGTCAACAAAATGGATAAAATCGGTGCGGATTTCCTTTATTCTGTAAACACTCTTCACGAGCGTCTGCAGGCTAATGCACATCCGATCCAATTGCCGATCGGCGCAGAAGACGAATTTTCAGGGATCATTGATCTTGTTGAAATGAACGCTCGTTTCTACGCTAACGACCTTGGAACTGAAATCACTGAAGGGGACATTCCGGAAGAGTATAAAGAACTTGCTGAAGAATGGCACACTAAATTAGTGGAAGCTGTTGCTGAGCTTGACGAAAACTTGATGGAAAAATACCTTGGCGGTGAAGAACTTACAGTAGACGAACTTAAAAAGGCAATCCGTAAAGGAACGTTGGATGTTGAGTTCTATCCTGTAGTTTGTGGTACAGCGTTCAAAAACAAAGGTGTTCAATTGATGCTTGATGCAGTAATTGATTACCTGCCATCACCACTTGATGTGCCTCCGATGACTGGTGTTCTTCCGGATTCTGACGAAGAAGTATTGCGCAGACCAGATGAAAACGAGCCGTTCTCGGCATTGGCATTTAAAGTTATGACAGATCCATACGTAGGAAAGCTTACTTTCTTCCGTGTGTATTCTGGAACGCTTAAATCAGGTTCTTACGTACAAAACTCTTCTAAAGGTAAACGTGAACGTGTAGGACGTATCCTGCAAATGCACGCTAACTCACGTGAAGAAATCGCTGAAGTTTACTGCGGTGATATCGCAGCGGCTATCGGCCTTAAAGATACATCTACTGGTGATACTTTAAGTGACGAGAAGCAGCAAGTAATTCTTGAGCGTATGGTATTCCCGGAACCGGTTATTTCACTTTCTGTGGAACCGAAATCAAAAGCGGACCAAGACAAAATGGGTCAAGCCCTTGCTAAATTGCAAGAAGAAGATCCTACTTTCCGTGCACACACTGACCAGGAAACTGGCCAAACAATCATCGCGGGTATGGGTGAACTTCACCTTGATATCCTGGTTGACCGTATGAAACGCGAATTCAACGTAGAAGCTAACGTAGGGGCGCCTCAGGTATCTTACCGTGAGACTTTCCGTCAGTCTGCTAAAGTTGAAGGTAAATTTGTACGCCAATCTGGTGGCCGTGGTCAATTCGGACACGTTTGGATCGAATTCTCGCCAAACGAAGAAGGAGCAGGTTTCGAGTTTGAAAATGCTGTTGTTGGTGGTGTTGTTCCACGTGAATACATCCCGGCAGTTGAAGCGGGTCTTCGCGACTCTCTAGACAACGGTGTTATCGCTGGATATCCTTTGATTGATATCAAAGCTAAATTGTTCGATGGTTCTTACCATGATGTTGACTCGAATGAAATGGCATTTAAAGTTGCAGCTTCTATGGCACTTAAAAATGCTATCTCTAAAGTTAACCCGGTAATCCTTGAGCCTATCATGCGCGTTGAAGTTGTTATCCCTGAGGAATACCTTGGAGATATCATGGGTGACATCACGTCACGCCGCGGACGCGTAGAAGGTATGGACGCTCGTGGTAACGCACAGGTTGTTCGTGCAATGGTTCCACTTGCTGAAATGTTTGGATATGCAACTTCATTGCGTTCTAACACGCAAGGCCGTGGTGTATTCTCAATGCACTTCGATCACTACGAAGAAGTTCCAAAATCACTTTCTGAAGACATCATCAAAAAAAATAAAGGTCAATAATTGAATTTTGACCTTTAATGAAGTATAAATATCTTGTATGCCAGGAATGATAGGGCCCTATCATTTCGGCACATCAAGTTAAAAAATTAACTTAAATTATGAGGAGGACTTTTCTAATGGGTAAAGCTAAATTTGACCGTTCAAAAACACACGCTAATATTGGTACAATTGGTCACGTTGACCATGGTAAAACAACTTTGACTGCAGCAATCGCTACAGTTCTTGCTAGAGCGTCAGGCGGGGAAGCTCGTTCTTACGACCAAATCGATAACGCACCTGAAGAAAAAGAACGCGGAATCACAATCAACACTTCTCACGTTGAGTATGAAACTGCTACTCGCCACTATGCACACGTTGACTGCCCAGGACACGCTGACTATGTTAAAAACATGATCACTGGTGCTGCACAAATGGACGGCGGGATCTTGGTAGTATCTGCTGCTGACGGCCCAATGCCACAAACTCGTGAGCACATCCTTCTTTCACGTCAAGTAGGTGTACCTTACCTTGTAGTATTCATGAACAAATGTGATATGGTGGATGACGAAGAACTTCTTGAATTAGTTGAAATGGAAGTTCGCGATCTTCTATCTGAATATGACTTCCCTGGCGATGACATTCCTGTCATCAAAGGTTCTGCTCTTAAAGCTCTTGAAGGAGACGCAGAATGGGAAGAAAAAATCATGGAATTGATGAATGCAGTTGATGAGTACATCCCAACTCCAACACGTGACACTGACAAGCCATTCATGATGCCAGTTGAGGACGTTTTCTCAATCACTGGCCGTGGTACTGTTGCTACAGGACGTGTTGAGCGTGGACAAATCAAAGTTGGTGACTCTGTAGATATCATTGGTCTTACTGAAGAGCCAAAACCTACAACTGTAACTGGTGTAGAAATGTTCCGTAAATTGCTTGACTATGCTGAAGCTGGCGACAACATTGGTGCACTTCTTCGCGGAGTTTCCCGTGACGATGTACAACGTGGACAAGTATTGGCTAAACCAGGCACAATCACTCCACACACGACTTTCAAAGCTGAAGTATATGTACTTTCAAAAGAAGAGGGTGGACGTCACACTCCATTCTTCACAAACTACCGTCCACAGTTCTACTTCCGTACAACTGATGTAACTGGTGTTTGTAACCTTCCTGAAGGTGTAGAAATGGTTATGCCTGGCGACAACATCGAAATGAATGTTGAGCTAATCTCTCCAATCGCACTTGAAGAAGGAACTAAGTTCTCTATCCGTGAGGGTGGACGTACTGTAGGCGCTGGCGTTGTAGCGACTATCCAGAAGTAATAATTGCTGTAAAGCTTTAATGTTAAAGCCTTTCCCATTCGTATGAGTGGGAAAGGCTTTTTTTATGTTTAAGAATTTTACAAATGTATTACCGGTATTCCCATATAGTTTTTATCCCCTTCCTGCCTCTTCCCATAACCTCACTGAATATAAATATCCCTTTAGACTTTTACGAGCCATAAATTCTCTTAAATCACCAAGTGCAAAAAAAAAAAATTAAAATGAGTCAACCCTTTTCCTGCTTACATTGTAAGCGGATTCATTATGATGGAATATTCTAAACATTAAAAAAGTGTTTGACTCTCTTGAAGAAAGGCGATATGATAGCAACAATTTACAAGTTGCAATCGGTATTCAATATATTGCATATTTTAAATACTACAAGAAAGAAGTGAACCTCATGAGCGAACAAGTAATTTTTATGAACAACGAATTTGTAAAAAAAGAAGACGCGAAAATCTCTGTTTACGATCATGGCTTTTTATACGGCGATGGAGTTTTTGAAGGAATACGCTCATATAACGGCAATGTGTTTCGTTTGGAAGAACATTTGGAACGGCTTTACGATTCTGCAAAGTCGGTAATGTTGCAGATTCCTTATACTCCGGAAGAGTTAACTAATCTTGTAGTTGAAACCCTCAAAAAAAATAACTTAAAAGATGCTTATATTAGACTGGTAGTTTCGCGGGGAGTTGGAAATTTAGGGTTAGATCCTCTCAGCTGTGCTCAACCGAACGTCATCATCATTGCAGAATCATTATCTTTATTCCCGAAAGCGTTATATGAAACGGGGATTGAAATTGTCTCGGTAGCTACCCGGCGAAGCCGCTCAGATGTGTTAAGTCCGAAAGTGAAGTCACTGAACTATCTAAACAATATTTTGGTGAAAATCGAGGCGAATCTTGCTGGGGTTCCTGAAGCCCTTATGCTGAATGACCAAGGTTACGTTGCAGAAGGCTCGGCGGATAACATTTTCATCGTCCGGAAAAATAAGTTACTGACACCACCAGGATATGTTGGGGCACTTGAAGGGATTACACGGAATGCAATTATGGAAGTGGCAGCTCAGAAGGGCTATGACATCCAAGAGGCAGTTTTTACAAGGCATGATGTTTATGTAGCAGATGAAGTGTTCTTAACAGGAACGGCTGCAGAAGTGATTGCAGTGGTTAAAGTCGACGGCAGAGTAATTGGAGAAGGAAAACCAGGCCGTGTAACGAACGACTTGCTCGCATCGTTCCGGGAGCTTGTACAAGAAGATGGTGTGAAAGTCTACAGTGAACAGTTAAATGTTGTGTAGTCTAATTGAATAGTAAAAATCAATGACGAGGTTAAAGTAAATGGAATTCGTATTTACAGAGAGCCGGTACTGCTGGAAGCCGGTAATACACCCATTTACGACATCCCCTCTGAGTGGAATGCTGAAAGGTCTTACCGTTTAGGCATTCCCGGTAGTCGGCACATCCGGTTATCGTTATTAAAGAATAAGCTTAGCTTATTCGTGAGGCTGCGGTTGCGCAGTGAAATAGGGTGGTACCATGAAGCTTTTCATCCCTACACAAAGAACATGTTTCTGTGTGTAGGATGAAAAGCTTTTTTATTTTGAAATACAGCTTAAGCAAAGGAGGCGAAAATATTTGGAAGTAAATGTGAAAGCAAAAGAAAGTACGAATAAAGAGCAAAGTAGAAGCGGTGCTGATGTCCTGATTCAATCGTTAAAGAAACAAGGTGTTGATATAATTTTCGGCTATCCAGGGGGAGCTGTATTACCAATTTACGATGCGCTGTATAAAAACCCTATCCGACACGTGTTGGCACGGCACGAACAAGGCGCTATCCATGCTGCCGAGGGATATGCAAGAGTATCCGGGAAAATAGGTGTAGTTATTGCCACTTCAGGGCCGGGAGCAACGAACCTGGTTACAGGTATAGCAGACGCTATGCTCGATTCGCTTCCACTAGTTATCTTTACGGGACAAGTTGCAAGTTCTGTAATCGGCACTGATGCATTTCAGGAAGCGGATATCATAGGAATTACTCAACCTATAACAAAACATAATTATCAAGTGAAGAATGTGGAAGACTTGCCAAGGATCGTTAAAGAAGCATTCTACATTGCTTCGACTGGCCGGCCTGGACCTGTATTAGTGGATATTCCAAAAGACATTTCTACACAAATGTTTCTATCCGCTACTGACGAAAACGAAGATATTCATTTACCGGGCTATCAGCCAACCAAGAATCCGAATTACCTTCAAATTCAAAAGGCGATAAAAGTTATTTCCAATTCTAAAAAACCTCTTATTCTTGGTGGAGCCGGTATCTTGGCTGCGAAGGCAACAAAAGAATTAAAAGAATTTGTTGAACGGCATCAGATTCCGATAACAAACACGTTGCTCGGCTTAGGCGGCATAGATGGCGACCATCCTTTATTTTTGGGAATGGCCGGTATGCATGGGACATATACTGCCAATACAGCTATTTGTGATTGCGATGTTCTGATTAATATCGGAGCCCGGTTTGATGATCGTCTAACTGGTAATCTTGCTCATTTTGCACCGAATGCAAAGGTGGTGCATATCGATATCGATCCAGCTGAAATTGGCAAAAATGTATCGACTGCGGTACCGATTGTTGCAGATGCAAAAGAAGCGCTAAGGGAATTGCTGAATCAGTCGTTTGACAGCCCGGATACAGTTGATTGGCTTGCAAGCCTTAATGTAAATAAAAAAGAATATGCACTGCGGTATAAAGCAGATAAAGAAAAAGGGATACTGCCCCAGCAAGCGGTCGAGTTGATTCATCGCTTGACCAACGGAGACGCTGTGGTGACAACCGATGTCGGACAGCATCAAATGTGGACAGCCCAGTATTACCGATTTAATAACCCGCACAATTGGGTGACTTCAGGAGGTCTTGGCACTATGGGATTTGGCTTTCCTGCAGCAATTGGAGCCCAGTTGGCAAAGCCGCATGAAAGAGTGGTGGCAGTTGTCGGTGACGCCGGATTCCAAATGACTTTGCAAGAGTTATCTTTATTGCAGGAATTCAGACTGCCGGTGAAGGTGGTTATTCTTAACAATCAAAGCCTCGGGATGGTGAGACAGTGGCAGCAAACATTTTATGAAGAGCGGTATTCCCAATCGTTAGTACATGTTCAGCCGGATTTTGTGAAGTTGGCCCAAGCCTATGAAATCCAAGGTTATAAAGTGGAAACCATGGAAGAGGCGGAAAAAGTATTTGCAGAAGCGTTCAGCACTAATGAACCAGCGCTGATTGACTGCCGGGTCGTGCAGTTGGAAAATGTCTATCCGATGGTGGCGCCAGGAAAAGGCCTGAATGAAATGATCGGGGTGAGAGGCGAATGAAAAGAATTATAACTACCACCGTGATTAATCAAAGCGGAGTGTTGAATCGTGTAACAGGGCTGTTGATGAAACGCCAATTCAATATTGAAAGTATCTCGGTGGGCCATACGGAACAGCCTGGAATGTCGAAAATGACTTTTGTGGTCAATGTAGAAGATGAACAGAAAATTGAGCAGCTGCTAAAACAACTGCAAAAGCAAATAGATGTCATCAAAGTCAATGACATTACCGACAAAGCGATGGTCATGAGGGAACTTGCTTTAGTAAAAGTTGCTACAGTACCAGCCGTTAGAAGTGAAATTTACAGTATCGTTGAACCATTCCGTGCCACGGTGATAGACATGAGCAAGAGTGCGACAACATTCCAAGTAACAGGAGACCCGGAAAAGATTGAAGCATTTATCGACTTGATGAAACCCTACGGCATTAAAGAGTTAACGCGAACCGGAGTATCGGCGTTTGTTAGGGAAAACCAGAAAGTTCCGACCACTCATTTATCAATATTATAAAACCCCAATCAGAGGAGGAAATGAAAATGGCTAAAATGTATTATAACCAAGACGTAAACGAACAGGTACTCAAAGGAAAGACGATCGCGGTAATCGGCTATGGTTCTCAAGGTCATGCACACGCTCAAAATCTTAAAGAATCAGGATTTAACGTGGTAGTTGGGGTACGTCCAGGAAAATCTTTTGATCAGGCGAAAAATGACGGTTTGCAAGTAGGTACAGTAAAAGAAGCGGCAGAAGCGGCAGACGTGATTATGATCCTAGTACCCGACGAAAAGCAGACGCAAATCTATAACGAAGAAATTAAACCATCGTTAACAGCCGGCAAGTCCCTTGTATTTGCACACGGCTTTAATGTTCACTTCAACCAAATCGTTCCACCTGCAGACGTGGATGTATTCTTGGTAGCTCCGAAAGGGCCGGGACATCTAGTACGCCGTACTTATGAAGCAGGTGCCGGAGTTCCTGGATTGTTCGCGGTTCATCAAAATGTATCGGGAGAAGCTCAGGCAGTGGCACTTGCTTATGCAAAAGGAATTGGAGCTACACGTGCAGGCGTGTTGGAAACCACATTCAAAGAAGAAACGGAAACGGATCTATTTGGAGAACAAGCCGTACTTTGCGGCGGTGTAACTTCACTGGTGAAAGCTGGGTTCGAAACACTTGTTGAAGCTGGATACCAACCGGAACTTGCGTATTTCGAATGCATGCACGAATTAAAGTTAATCGTCGACCTAATGTATGAAGGTGGCTTGTCAGGGATGCGCTATTCAATTTCCGATACAGCTCAATGGGGAGATTTTGTTTCAGGACCACGTATTGTTGATGCAGACACAAAAGCCCGTATGAAAGATGTTCTTACAGATATTCAAACAGGTAAATTTGCAAAAGGATGGTTGCTTGAGAACCAGTTAAACCGTCCGGAATTTACAGCGATTGAAAAAGCGGAAGAATCTCATCAAATCGAACAAGTTGGCCGTGAACTTCGTGCCATGATGCCCTTTGTCAACGAAGGTAAAAAAGCAAAAGAAAAAGAGGTGGTCGCCAGTGGTTCAAATTGACATCTTTGATACAACGCTACGGGATGGGGAACAGTCGGCGGGTATAAATTTGAATACATCTGAGAAAATCGAAATCGCCAGACAGCTTGAACGACTTGGAGCAACGATCATTGAATCCGGTTTTCCTGCTGCTTCCCCAGGAGACTTCGATGCGGTAAAACGCATTGGTAATACGGTGAAAAACTCGATAGTCACCGGGCTGGCACGCTCGGTGAAAGGAGATATTGACCGGACCTGGGAAGCTCTGAAAGGAGCAGAGCAGCCACATATTCATATCTTCCTGGCGACCTCGCCGATTCATATGGAACATAAATTGATGAAAACACCCGATCAAGTGGTAGACATTGCTGTTGAATCTGTCCGGTACGCCAAAAAATTCTTCCCGCTGGTCCAGTGGTCAGCAGAAGATGCTTCCCGGTCGAATCCTGAATTTCTGGCTCATATTATCCGTAAAGTGATTGAAGCAGGTGCTACAACAATCAATCTTCCGGATACGGTTGGTTATGCTACACCGCATGAATATGGAACAATGTTTAAATACATTTCAGAAAACGTTGCAGGTATTGAAAAAGTGAAGCTGTCTGCCCATTGCCATAATGATCTTGGAATGGCTACAGCGAATACATTGGCTGCTATTGAAAACGGAGCGACTCAAATTGAAGGAACAATTAACGGAATCGGTGAACGTGCAGGAAACGTGGCGCTGGAAGAGATTGCGGTAGCCTTGCATATACGCAAACAAGTATATGGCATTGAAACCGGCATTAACTTGAAAGAGATTAAACGTACAAGCCAATTGGTCAGCCAATTGACAGGCAGCATTATTCAGCCGAATAAAGCGGTAGTCGGCAAAAATGCCTTTGCTCATGAGTCTGGAATCCATCAGGATGGCATGTTAAAAAATCCGCTGACGTATGAAATCATCACACCAGAATTGATTGGAGACGCGAAGACTGAATTAGTGCTTGGCAAACATTCCGGCAGACACGCTTTCAAAGACCGTGCGATTAAAATGGGCTTTGATTTGGATGAAGAGAAGTTGAATAGAGCTTTTATAGAATTTAAAAAGTTGGCAGACAGCAAGAAAGAGATTGTAGAAGATGACTTGTTCGTCTTGCTGACAGATCAGCAGATCAATGAAAAAGATACACCGGTTTATGAATTGGCGAGCGTACAAGTTCAATACGGTACAGCCAATATTCCAACAGCTACAGCATCGGTGTATCACCCGAATGGCGAGTTGATCAGTGAAGCCGCAACTGGCGCTGGATCAGTAGAAGCGATTTTTAATACATTGGAACGTGTCGTCGAAGGTAAAGTGCATATTCTGGATTATCGAGTAACATCCATCGGTAAAGGTCGTGATGCACTTGGTGAAGCGGTCATCAATATGAGTTATGAGGGAGAACCTGTTACCGGACGTGATGTGGCGCAGGATGTTTTGGAAGCTACAGCTAAAGCATATTTGAATGCAGTAAATCGCCAAATCGTTAAAAAAGGGCATAGGGTGGAAGTCGTCGTAGGATAAAGAGATTAAATTAACCGAGGAGGAACACAGTATGGAAAAAACAATAGCGGTATTGCCAGGGGACGGAATTGGACCAGAAGTTACAAAAGCGGCGATAAAGGTATTGAATTCAATTGCCATGCGATATGGCCATACGTTTCATTGGAAGCATGCAGAAATCGGAGGAGCGGCAGTGGATAAATATGAGATTCCTTTGCCGCAAGAAACGATTGATGCTTGTGAAGCAAGTGATGCTATCCTCCTTGGGGCGGTCGGCGGCCCAAAATGGGACCAGAACGCTGCCCATATGCGTCCAGAAAAAGGGCTGTTGAATATCCGGAAACATTTTGACTTATTTGCCAATATCCGACCTGTAAAAGCAGTACCTGCGCTTCTTGGTTCCTCTCCATTGAAAGAAGAGATTGCGAAACAAGTGGATATGGTAATTGTCCGGGAATTAACGAGTGGTTTGTATTTTGGAGAACCGAAACAGCGTTCGGAAGATGCAGCGGTAGACACTTTGGTCTATACAAGAAAAGAGATCGAGCGTATTGTCGACACAGCGTTTGAAATGGCACGTACCCGGAGAGGTAAAGTCACTTCTGTTGATAAAGCAAATGTACTGGAGACGAGTAAGCTTTGGAGACAAGTGGTGGAAGAGCGCAAACAAGAATATCCGGATGTGGAAGTCGAACACATGCTGGTCGATTCAGCAGCGATGAAATTAATTACTGATCCCCGTGCATTTGATGTTATCGTCACGGAAAATATGTTTGGTGATATATTGAGTGATGAAGCTTCGGTAATTACAGGGTCTTTGGGTATGTTACCTTCGGCGAGTGTCCGTTCAGATGGCTTTGGCTTATACGAACCGGTACATGGCTCAGCGCCAGATATTGCAGGCCAAAACAAAGCCAATCCATCAGCTGCAATTTTGTCGGCGGCGATGATGCTGAAGCAGTCGTTTGGAATGCATGCGGAAGCTGGAGCCATTGAAGCTGCAGTGATGAGTGTTATGGATGACGGCTATTGCACGGGCGATTTGTCGTCTTCTGGAAACAAAGTTGTATCGACAGACCGGTTTGTGACGAAAGTTATTGAAGAATTAGAACGTGAATTGGTATCCGAACATATTATGTACTCTTACGTCTGAGTGAAAGGAGCAGCTGACATGGCAAAAACGATTATTGAAAAGGTTTGGGAACAGCACATTGTCTTTGAAGAGCAAGGAAAGCCGGATCTCCTCTATATCGACCTGCACTTATTGCACGAGGTGACCTCACCACAGGCATTTGAAGGGCTGCGGTTGAATGGCCGGAAAGTGCGCCGTCCGGATCTATGTTTCGCGACCATGGACCACAATGTTCCGACAAAAAACCGATCGGTGATCACGGATCCGATTTCGCGGAAACAGATCAAGACACTTCAGGAAAACTGTGATGAATTCGGAGTGCCTTTGGCGGGAATCAATCATCCTGACCAAGGCATTGTCCACGTTATCGGTCCTGAACTGGGATTAACACAACCGGGTAAAACAATTGTCTGTGGTGATAGCCATACCTCCACTCACGGTGCATTCGGTGCTTTGGCATTCGGCATTGGTACAAGTGAAGTGGAACACGTACTATCGACCCAAACTCTATGGCAATCAAAACCTAAAACAATGGAAATACGAATTGACGGTGACCTGGGCTTTGGAGTATCTTCGAAAGATGTAATTCTGGCTATCATCTCGAAATTCGGCGTCGATATGGGAACAGGCCATATTATCGAATATACAGGAGAGGCAATCCGGAAGCTGACAATGGAAGAGCGAATGACCATCTGTAATATGTCGATCGAAGCGGGAGCACGAGCCGGTCTGATCAGTCCGGACACAACAACTGTTGAATATTTGAGAGGCCGCCGCCATGTGCCCGATGGAGAAGCTTTTGAACAGGAAGCGAAACGGTGGTTGGCACTTGCATCAGACGAAGGCGCAGAATATGATATTTCCTTATCAATCCACGCAGATGAGATATCACCTTTCGTAACATGGGGAACGAATCCGTCAATGGGCTCCGGAATTGCAGGGCACGTGCCATATGCAAAAAGTTATGAAAAACAGGCCGACCGTGAGGCCCTCCAGCAGGCACTTGACTATATGGAGCTGGAGGAGGGGATGCAGCTTTCTTCTATTGAAATCCAACATGTATTTATTGGATCCTGCACAAATGCGCGTCTTGGTGATTTGCGGGCAGCAAGTACCATTGTCGAGGGTAAAAAAGTTCATCCTTCGGTGACGGCGATTGTCGTTCCTGGCTCGGAGACGGTCAAACGTGCGGCGGAAGCGGAAGGCTTGGATAAAATCTTCCTGGAAGCCGGGTTCGAATGGCGGGAGACAGGGTGCAGTATGTGTCTGGCGATGAACGAAGATGCCGTCCCTGCAGGGGAACGCTGTGCTTCGACTTCAAACCGGAATTTCGAAGGCCGCCAAGGAGCAGGTTCGATGACGCATCTTGTCAGTCCAGTAATGGCAGCTGCAGCAGCGATTGAAGGGCATTTGACGGATGTACGAAAATTTATGAAAGAAGCTGTTCCTACAACATAACTTTAATCAATGAGGAGGTGTATAAATGCAGCCGATCAATGAAATCACCAGTGTCCTGACTCCTTTGGACCGAAAAAACGTAGACACCGATCAAATAATTTCAAAAGAATTTCTGAAACGTATTGAACGTACCGGCTTCGGAAAATATCTATTTCATCATTGGAGATTTAATGCGGATGGCACGCCAAAAGAGGACTTCGTTCTAAATGATCCGCGTTACACAGAATCGAAAATTTTAGTGGCTCAGGAAAACTTTGGCTGCGGCTCTTCGCGTGAACATGCTCCCTGGGCAATCCAGGATTACGGTTTCAGCGTTGTAATTGCTCCAAGCTATGCGGATATCTTCTATAATAACTGTGTTAAAAATGGTATATTGCCGATCCGTCTGGCACATCAGGAAGTGGACGAACTAATTCATAAAGGTCAGCAA
This sequence comes from Planomicrobium sp. Y74, assembly GCF_003668635.1. Lineage (GTDB taxonomy): Bacteria > Bacillota > Bacilli > Bacillales_A > Planococcaceae > Planococcus. The sequence goes on from NZ_RCWH01000010.1 coordinate 41,432, forward strand.
AAACTGTACCGACTTGATGTCAACTTGGAAGAACAGACGGTACTTGGTGAAGATGGAAGCCGATACACTTTTGCGATTGATCCCTATTGGAAAGAGATGCTTTTAAAAGGGTGGGACGAGATTGCGCTGACGTCTCAGTATGAATCTCAGATTGCAGCCTTCGAAACAAAGCGGTCTGTGTAACACCTCATTATTAATATTAGGAGATGGTTTTGTTGGGAATTCGTACGATACAGTAGGCTTATTTAATGCATTCGAAAAATTGGCACCGATTGTTCACCGTACGCCTTGCAAGCAATCGCATACGCTGAATTGTCTTACAGGCAGTGAAGTTTCATTAAAATTAGAAAACTTGCAGAAAACCGGATCGTTTAAAGTACGGGGCGCTTTCAATAAAGTTAGCCAATTAACAGGGGCTGAGTGTGAAAGAGGCATCATCTGCGCCTCTGCCGGTAATCATGCACAGGGTGTAGCAATGGCTGGCAGGGAAAAAGGCGTGCCGGTGACGGTGTTCATGCCAGAAAGTACGCCGGAATCAAAAGTGATGGCTACAAGGGAATATGGAGCGGAAGTCCGCCTCGTCGGAAAAAGTTTCGATGAAGCTTATGCTGCAGCAAAAAAAGAGCAGCTGATGACAGGGGCGGCTTTTGTGCATCCTTTTGACGATATGGCCATTATTGAAGGCCAGGCAACCGTTGTAATGGAAATGCTGCAACAATGCCCGAACCTTGACACCGTCGTTGTACCGGCCGGGGGAGGAGGGCTGCTCGCAGGCACAGCCCTTGCTGTCAAAGCGATTCGTCCTTCCGTGCGGGTAATTGGCGTGCAGGCAAAAGCAGCTTCTGCTATAGCCTCCATTTTTCACGATACCAACAGTAAGGCTGTTCCATTTCTGACAACTATGGCAGAAGGCATTAATGTAAAAGAGCCTGGCAAGCTGACAACAAAGATCATTCAAGAGTATGTTGATGATATAATCACCGTTAGTGAGCAGGAAATCGCCTCGGCGATACTGTTTATGCTCGAACGGGAAAAAATGCTCGTTGAAGGAGCGGGGGCTGCGGCAATAGCCGCGGTGCTTTATCGTCATTTGCCTGTTAAATCTGTTCACACGGGCATCATTGTCAGTGGTGGCAATTTTGATATTGGGAAACTCGAAGCATGCAGAAAGATTGTCGCTGGTATGACTGTGGTCAGTTCCTACTAATATATAGAACTCCTTCGCTGAAAGCGGAGGGGTTTTATTTTGTTTATGATTATCAGACTTACTTCTTTAGTTGTTACCTGCTCAAGTGGTTGACATCCATTTTAGGATTTGTTATTTTTATAAAAGCGCTTTAGCGCTTTAGCAAACTAAAGGAGATAATTTATTATGAATGCAGTTATTGTGGCCGTATTGGTCATGTTGATATTAAGTCTATTAAGGGTGAATGTTGTTTTTGCATTGCTTATTGGTGCGCTTGCGGGAGGATTGAGCGGTGGGCTTCCGTTTATGGAAACTATAGGCGCCTTTACCTCAGGGCTCGGAGAAGGAGCGGAAATAGCTTTGAGTTATGCAATGCTCGGAGGGTTTGCGGTGGCCATTTCCCGTACGGGTATACCGGAACTGCTTGTACAGGGTGTATTGAAGATTGTAAATAAAGATGGACAGGCTACCAGAGAAGGTTTGGCAAAAGCGCTGATCGTGCTGGCGCTATTATCGATGGCGATATTCTCTCAGAACCTGATACCGATCCATATCGCATTCATTCCATTATTAGTTCCGCCCATTCTTCATATATTGAATGAATTGCGGATTGACCGCCGGTTGATAGCTGCGGTGCTGACATTCGGATTGACTGCTCCCTATATTTTATTGCCGTATGGCTTTGGGCTGATTTTTCATGAGATCCTGGCAAATCAAATGGCGCTTGCGGGACTGGAGATTGATATGGCGGATATCCCAAGAGCGATGGCACTGCCGGTCGCTGGCCTGGCTGTTGGACTGATTATTGCCGTCTTCATCTCTTACCGGAAACCGCGGGATTACCGTGAAACTTCTTCTATAGAAGAAACTCGTTTTAAAAAGGCATCCGTCAAAGATATTATTGTAACGATCATCGCTTTGGGTGCAGCGCTGTATGCGCAGATTGAAACAGATTCGATGATCGTTGGAGCGCTCGCCGGGATTGTTGTGCTGTATGTTTTCGGCGCGATGAAATGGAAGGAAGCCGACGATGTACTGAGCGAAGGGATGCGCATGATGGCATTCATCGGATTCGTCATGATTACGGCGAACGGATTTGCTTCAGTCATCACGGCAACAGGGGCAGTGGAGCCGCTGGTGAACAGTGTGTCTGATTTGTTTGCCGGCAACAGAGGCTTGGCTGCATTGATGATGCTGATTGTCGGATTGTTTGTGACGATGGGCATCGGTTCGTCGTTCGCGACAATACCGATCATCGCAGCAATCTTCGTTCCGCTGAGTATGGAATTCGGATTTTCAACAATTGCAATCATCGCATTGATCGGTACAGCTGGTGCGCTCGGCGATGCGGGCTCGCCAGCCTCCGACTCGACGCTCGGGCCGACAGCCGGACTGAACGTGGACGGCCAGCACAATCACATATGGGATACGGTAGTTCCGACGTTCATCCATTACAATATCCCGCTCGTTATTTTTGGCTGGATCGCTGTGATGGTGCTGGGTTAAGGATGAAATGTTCGGACTATTAGCGTATAGGTTGTATCTCAAGAAAATCCTGCTATACTAATAAAAGCGAATTGAAAAGAATTTCGTGGAAACACTTGCGAAGTTCTTTTTTATTTTGTATAATGGTGAATGTTGGTCTTTGACTGCGATGAAGCGAGAGGTTACCGATACACCCGGCCGCTTTGCCATGGCGAGTGATTGGAAAATTTTCGTGGAGAATGTCTATCAAAAATAGGCGAAAAGGAGGGAAAATAATGGCAAAACAGAAAATTCGTATCCGTTTAAAAGCATATGATCACAGAATTCTAGATCAGTCTGCTGAGAAAATCGTGGAAACTGCAAAACGTTCAGGTGCTAGTGTTTCGGGGCCGATCCCGTTGCCGACTGAAAAGTCTGTATACACGATCCTGCGTTCAGTCCATATCTACAAAGATTCTCGTGAGCAATTTGAAATGCGCACACATAAACGTCTGATCGATATCGTCAATCCTACACCACAAACTGTAGATGCATTGATGAAATTGGATTTACCATCTGGCGTTGACATTGAAATTAAACTTTAATCGGTAAACGAAATAGAAAACACAAAATTTGCAGGAGGTGTGACAAATGACCAAAGGAATCTTAGGTAGAAAAATCGGTATGACGCAAGTTTTTGCTGAGAACGGTGATTTAATCCCTGTAACTGTAATTGAAGCTGCTCCAAACGTAGTGCTTCAGAAAAAAACAGTTGAGGTTGACGGCTATGAAGCAGTCCAACTAGGTTTTGAAGACAAGCGCGAAAAGCTTTCAAACAAACCTTCTAAAGGACACGTCGCAAAAGCTAACACTGCTCCTAAGCGCTTCATTCGCGAACTTCGCAATGTAAACTTAGCTGATTACGAGATTGGTCAGGAAGTCAAAGTTGATGTATTCGCAGAAGGCGATGTAGTAGATGTAACAGGAACAACGAAAGGTAAAGGTTTCCAGGGTGTTATTAAACGCCACGGACAATCACGCGGACCAATGAGTCACGGTTCACGCTACCACCGTCGTCCTGGTTCAATGGGTCCGGTTGCTCCTAACCGTGTATTCAAACAGAAGAAATTACCTGGTCAAATGGGTGGCAACACAATTACGATCCAAAACCTTCACATTGTGAAAGTTGATGCTGAACGTAACTTGCTTCTTATTAAAGGTAATGTTCCTGGATCTCGCAAAGCATTGATTCGTGTGAAAACAGCAATCAAAGCTAAATAATTATTTTTTGAAGAAAGGAGGAAACAGGAATGCCTAAAGTAGCTTTATTAAATCAAACAGGTTCACAAGTTGGAGATATCGAGTTGAACGATTACGTATTCGGTATCGAACCAAATGAATCAGTATTATTTGACGCTGTAATCGCTCAACGCGCTTCACTTCGTCAAGGTAACCATAAAGTAAAAAACCGTTCTGAAGTAGCCGGTGGCGGTAAAAAGCCATGGCGCCAAAAAGGGACTGGACGTGCCCGTCAAGGTTCGATCCGTTCACCACAATGGCGTGGAGGTGGAGTTGTCTTCGGACCAACACCACGCAGCTACAGCTATAAATTGCCTAAGAAAGTACGTCGTTTAGCGATGCGTTCTGCTTTATCATCAGCAGTAGCAAACGAAAACCTGATGGTACTTGAAGGATTAACTTTTGATGCTCCAAAAACAAAGTCTTTCCTTCAATTGAAGAACGACTTGTCATTGGGCAAAAAAGCATTGTTCGTAACAGCCGATGTTAACGAAAACTTAGCATTGTCTGCTCGCAACATCCAAGGTATGACAGTAATCGCGGCAACTGGCATCAATGTTCTTGATCTTCTTGGACATGACAAAGTTGTAATGACGAAAGCTGCAATCGAAAAAATTGAGGAGGTGCTTAGTTAATGGAAGCACGTGATATTCTAAAGCGTCCGGTCATTACTGAGCGTTCTTCTGAAGTAATGGCAGATAAGAAGTACACTTTTGAAGTGGACACTCGCGCAAACAAAACACAAGTTAAACAAGCGGTTCAAGAAATCTTTGGCGTGAAAGTTGAGAAAGTCAACATCATGAACTACAAAGGTAAATTCAAGCGCATGGGCAAACACGCAGGCTACACTAACAAGCGCCGCAAAGCGATTGTGAAATTGACTGCTGACTCAAAAGAAATCGAATTGTTCGAGATTTAATTCTCTAAGTTCTGATAGGAACTAACTAAAGAAGGAGGGAAACAACGTGGGGATTAGAAAATATAAACCTACATCAAACGGTCGTCGTAACATGACGAGTTCGGATTTCGAAGAAATCACAACGAACAAGCCTGAGAAATCGCTTTTAGCACCAGTTAAGCGTAAAGGCGGCCGTAACAACCAAGGTAAAATTACTGTACGCCATCACGGTGGTGGACATAAACGTCAGTACCGTGTCATCGATTTCAAACGTAACAAAGATGGCATTCCAGGACGCGTTGCTACAATTGAGTACGATCCTAACCGTTCTGCGAACATCGCATTGATCCACTATGCTGACGGAGAAAAACGTTACATCCTTGCTCCTAAAGGAGTAGGCGTTGGAACTCAAATCATGTCAGGCCCTGAAGCGGATTTCAAACCAGGTAATGCTATGGCATTGTCAGGCATCCCAATGGGTTCTACAATCCACAACATTGAAATGAAGCCAGGTGCAGGTGGACAACTAGTTCGTTCTGCTGGTACTTCAGCTCAAATCCTTGGTAAAGAAGGTAAATATGTAACTGTTCGTTTGCAATCAGGCGAAGTTCGTATGATTCTTGCTACTTGCCGTGCTACAATCGGTGCAGTTGGAAATGAGCAGCACGAATTGATTAACATTGGTAAAGCAGGACGTAACCGTTGGAAAGGCAATCGCCCAACTGTCCGCGGATCTGTAATGAACCCTAACGATCACCCACACGGTGGTGGTGAAGGACGTTCGCCAATCGGACGTAAATCACCGATGTCTCCATGGGGCAAACCGACTCTTGGATACAAAACTCGTAAGAAAACGAATAAATCCGATAAGTTCATCGTTCGTCGTCGCAAAAAATAATTTGATTACGCTACGGTTCGCTGAAAGAACCGTGGTGCAATCACGAAGGGAGGATCCCAAATGGGCCGCAGCTTGAAAAAAGGACCTTTTGCTGATGATCATCTTATGAAAAAAGTTGATGCACAAAAGGACTCTGAGAAAAAACAAGTGATCAAAACTTGGTCTCGCCGTTCTACAATTTTCCCGACATTCATCGGACAAACAATCGCAGTATACGATGGTCACAAACACATTCCCGTATACGTGACTGAAGACATGGTCGGCCATAAACTAGGAGAATTTGCTCCAACACGCAAATACGCTAGTCATGGTGCAGACGACAAGAAAACAAGACGTTAATTGAGAGGAGGATTTCCCCATGCAAGCAAAAGCTGTCGCTAGAACAGTCCGTATTGCTCCTCGTAAAGTCCGTTTAGTAGTAGATTTAATCCGAGGCAAGCAAATTGGCGAAGCTGTTGCGATTTTACAACACACTCAAAAATCATCATCGATCGTTATTGAGAAATTGTTGAAATCTGCAGCTGCAAACGCTGAACACAACTACGAAATGGATCTGAACAACCTGGTTGTCAGTGAAGTATTCGTTGACGAAGGTCCAACATTGAAACGTTTCCGTCCAAGAGCAATGGGACGCGCAAGCGCAATTAATAAACGTACAAGCCACATCACACTAGTGGTATCTGAGAAGAAGGAGGGATAATTCGTGGGACAAAAAATACATCCAATAGGTATGCGTATCGGAATCATTCGTGACTGGGAGTCAAAATGGTACGCTGAGAAAGACTATGCGACACTTCTTCACGAAGATATTAAAATCCGTGAATATATCGAAGCACGTTTGAAAGAAGCTTCAGTTTCCAAAATCGAAATTGAACGCGCTGCAAACCGTGTAAATGTAACAATTCACACTGCGAAACCAGGAATGGTAATTGGTAAAGGTGGTTCTGAAGTAGAAGTACTTCGCAAGCAGCTTAATACAATGACTGGCAAGCGTGTACACATCAACATCATTGAAATCAAACGAGCTGACCTTGATGCGAGACTAGTTGCTGAAAGTGTTGCACGTCAATTGGAAAACCGTGTGTCTTTCCGCCGTGCACAAAAACAAGCAATCCAGCGCACTATGCGTTCTGGCGCTAAAGGAATCAAAACTCAAGTATCTGGACGTCTAGGCGGCGCTGACATTGCGCGTGCTGAACACTACAGTGAAGGTACTGTTCCGCTCCATACGCTTCGTGCCGATATCGATTATGCACATGCTGAAGCTGACACAACTTACGGCAAACTTGGCGTAAAAGTATGGATCTACCGCGGTGAAGTCCTTCCAACTAAGAAGAAATCTGAGGAAGGAGGCAAATAATATGTTATTGCCTAAACGCGTTAAATATCGTCGTGAGCACCGAGGCAAGATGCGCGGTGAAGCTAAAGGCGGCAAAGAAATCGCATTCGGCGAATACGGTCTTCAAGCATTGGAATCATCTTGGATCACTAACCGCCAAATCGAAGCTGCACGTATTTCCATGACTCGCTACATGAAACGTGGCGGTAAAGTATGGATTAAAATTTTCCCGCATAAACCATATACGAAAAAGCCTCTTGAGGTTCGTATGGGTTCTGGTAAAGGTTCACCTGAAGGCTGGGTAGCCGTAGTAAAAACTGGTAAAATAATGTTTGAACTTGCTGGAGTATCTGAAGAAGTGGCACGCGAAGCATTGCGCCTTGCATCTCACAAACTTCCGATTAAAACCAAGTTCGTAAAACGTGAAGAAATTGGTGGTGAATCGAATGAAAGCTAATGAAATCCGTGACCTAACCACTGCTGAAATCGAACAAAAAGTGAAATCACTGAAAGAAGAGCTTTTCAACCTTCGCTTCCAATTGGCTACTGGTCAATTAGAAAATACTGCTCGCATCCGCGAAGTACGTAAAGCGATTGCCCGTATGAAAACTGTGATTCACGAAAGAGTACTCAGTGGAAACAACTGATAAATCGAGAGGAGGTTTGCTAGTATGACTGAGCGTAATCAACGCAAAGTATACACAGGCCGTGTTGTGTCTGACAAAATGGACAAAACCGTTACAGTAATGGTTGAAACTCAAAAGAAGCATGCATTTTACGGCAAACGTGTAAAATACTCGAAGAAATATAAAGCTCATGATGAGCAAAACGAAGCTAAAATCGGCGATATCGTTCGCATCATGGAAACTCGCCCACTATCAGCTACAAAACGTTTCCGTTTGGTAGAAGTGGTAGAAAAAGCGGTTATCATTTAATTTAAATAATTTCGGAACTTAAGAAATTCCGGAGGGAGGTTACCTAAGTGATCCAACAGGAAAGTCGTTTAAAAGTTGCAGACAACTCGGGTGCTCGTGAAGTACTAGCGATTAAAGTACTTGGTGGTTCTGGTCGCAAGACTGCAAGCATCGGTGACGTAATCGTTTGTACCGTGAAAAAAGCAACACCAGGTGGCGTTGTTAAGAAGGGTGAAGTCGTTAAGGCTGTTATCGTTCGCACGAAAAGCGGGGCTCGCCGTAAAGACGGTACTTACATCAAATTTGATGAAAATGCATGCGTCATTATCCGTGACGATAAAGGTCCACGCGGAACTCGTATTTTCGGACCTGTTGCACGTGAACTGCGTGACAACAACTTCATGAAAATCGTTTCACTTGCTCCTGAAGTTCTTTAATAAATCAATGTGCGATACCAAGGAGGTGCGACAGAATGCATGTTAAAAAAGGTGATAAAGTTAAGGTAATCTCAGGCAAAGACAAAGGCAAAACAGGCGTTGTTTTGACTGCTTTACCTAAAAAAGACCGTGTGATTGTTGAAGGTATCAATATCATCAAAAAACACACTAAACCGAACCAGGCAAGCCCGCAAGGCGGAATTGTCAGCCAGGAAGCAGCTATCCACGTTTCAAACGTCATGTTGCTTGACCCTAAATCAGGCGAGCCGACTCGTGTTGGATACAAGGTTGAAGATGGTAAAAAAGTTCGTGTTGCAAAAAAAACCGGTGAAAAATTAGACAACTAAAACTCTTGAATGAAGGGAGGTACACACATGAACCGCCTAAAAGAAAAATATGTGAATGAAATCACTCCTGCTCTAGTTAGCAAGTTTGAATATGAATCAGTCATGCAGGCTCCAAAAGTTGATAAAATCGTTATCAACATGGGTGTCGGCGAAGCAGTCCAAAACACTAAATCACTTGATTCAGCTGTTGAAGAATTGCAGACAATCGCTGGTCAAAAACCAGTGATCACTAAAGCTAAGAAATCTATCGCTGGCTTCCGTCTTCGTGAAGGTATGCCAATCGGATGTAAAGTTACACTGCGCGGAGAGCGTATGTATGACTTCCTGGATAAATTGATTGCTATCTCACTTCCACGTGTACGTGACTTCCGTGGTGTCTCGAATAAATCATTCGACGGCCGCGGCAACTATACACTTGGTGTGAAAGAACAATTGATCTTCCCTGAAATCGATTATGATAAAGTTTCGAAAGTACGCGGGATGGACATCGTAATTGTAACAACTGCGAACTCTGATGAAGAAGCTCGTGAGTTATTGACACAATTCGGAATGCCGTTCCAAAAGTAAACGTGAGGGAGGCGTAAACGTGGCTAAAAAATCTATGATCGCAAAACAAAAACGCACGCCAAAGTTTAAGGTACAAGAGTACACACGCTGTGAACGATGCGGACGTCCGCATTCTGTAATACGCAAATTTAAACTTTGCCGTATTTGTTTCCGTGAACTTGCATATGTGGGACAAATTCCTGGCGTTAAAAAAGCCAGCTGGTAATCCCCTAATTTGGGAAGGAGGTAAATGTAATGACAATGACTGATCCGATTGCAGATATGCTGACACGCATTCGTAATGCGAATATGGTTCGTCACGAAAAATTGGAGCTTCCGGCTTCTAATGTGAAAAAAGACATCGCTGAAATTCTTAAGCGTGAAGGTTTCGTTCGTGACGTAGAATATGTTGAAGATGACAAGCAAGGCATGATCCGGATTTTCTTGAAATACGGATCTAACAACGAACGCGTTATTACTGGATTGAAACGTATTTCAAAACCAGGACTACGTGTTTACGCTAAAACTGACGAGGTGCCACGTGTACTAAACGGTCTAGGAATCGCTTTAGTATCTACATCACAAGGTTTGGTAACTGATAAAGAAGCCCGCGCGAAACAAATCGGCGGAGAAATCATAGCATACGTTTGGTAATAAGCAACAAACGAATGGAGGTGCAATAGAATGTCACGTGTAGGTAAAAAACCAATCGAGGTACCTGCTGACGTTACGATCACTCTTGGCGACAAGAACGAAGTAACAGTTAAAGGTCCTAAAGGCGAGTTGACTCGCACATTTAACCAAGATATTACTATTTCCCAAGAAGATAACGTGTTAACTTTGACACGTCCTTCTGATTCTAAAGATCATCGCACAAACCACGGAACAAGCCGTGCGTTGCTAGCGAACATGGTTACTGGCGTTTCACAAGGATTCGAGCGTACGCTTGAACTAGTGGGTGTCGGGTACCGTGCTCAGCTGCAAGGCAACAAGTTGGTTCTTAACGTAGGTTACTCTCACCCGGTTGAATTCACTCCGGAAGAGGGCGTCGAGGTTGAAGTCCAAGGAAATACTAAAGTCGTTGTAAAAGGTATCAACAAAGAACGCGTTGGAGCTCTTGCTTCCAACATCCGCGCTACGCGTCCACCAGAACCTTATAAAGGTAAAGGGATTCGTTACGAAGGAGAAAACGTTCGCCGCAAAGAAGGTAAAACAGGTAAATAATGCTGCTTAGGCAGGCTGAAAGGAGTGACCTCAGTGATTACGAAACTCGATAAAAACGCATCTCGTAAAAAACGTCATGCACGCGTACGTTCAAAAATTACGGGTACGGCAGAACGTCCACGTTTAAACGTATTCCGTTCGAATAAATATATTTACGCTCAATTGATCGACGATACAAATGGTGTAACACTTGCAAGCGCATCTTCAATGGATAAAGATTTTTCCGGAGATGTAACTGGCAACGTTGATGCAGCATCAAAAGTTGGCGAAACAATTGCGAAAAAAGCTACTGAAAAAGGCTTGAAATCGGTTGTTTTTGACCGCGGTGGTTATTTATATCATGGACGTGTCAAAGCTCTAGCAGAAGCAGCACGTGAAAACGGTTTAGAATTTTAAAAGAAGGAGGGACACATTTCATGCGTCGTATTGATCCAAACAAACTTGAACTTGAAGAACGCGTAGTTACGATTAACCGCGTAGCGAAAGTTGTAAAAGGTGGACGTCGTTTCCGTTTCTCCGCATTAGTTGTTGTAGGCGACAAAAATGGTAAAGTCGGTTTTGGTACTGGGAAAGCACAAGAAGTTCCAGATGCAATCCGTAAAGCTATTGAAGATGCGAAGAAAAACTTGATTGAAGTACCTATGGTTAAAGGTACAACTCCACATCTAGTAACAGGACGTTTTGGTGCAGGCCAAATCCTTATCAAACCTGCTTCACCTGGTACTGGTGTAATTGCTGGCGGACCTGTCCGTGCGGTACTTGAGCTTGCAGGAGTACAAGATATTTTGTCTAAATCTCTTGGCTCAAACACACCAATCAACATGGTGCGTGCAACAATCAACGGTTTGACTCAACTGAAAAGTGCTGATGAAGTTGCAAAACTTCGCGGTAAAACTACAGAAGAGCTATTAGGATAAGGAGGGAAAATTACATGGCTACTAAACTAGAAATTACCCTCACAAAATCTGTGATCGGTTCTAAACCGGCACAACGCAAAACTGTCCAGTCACTGGGTTTACGTAAAATGCATCAAACTGTCGAGCATCAAGACAATGCTGCTATCCGCGGTATGCTTGATAAAGTCGCTCACTTAGTAACTATTAAAGAAGTTTAATCCCTGATTTCTATAGAAGGAGGTGCCAACTAAATGAAACTTCATGAATTAAAACCAGCAGAAGGTTCACGCAGCTCAAGAAAGCGCATCGGACGCGGTATCGGTTCAGGTACTGGTAAAACAGCAGGTAAAGGTCATAAAGGTCAAAACGCTCGTTCAGGCGGCGGTGTCCGTCCTGGATTCGAAGGTGGTCAAAACCCGATTTTCCGTCGTTTGCCAAAACGTGGATTTACAAACATCAACCGTAAAGACTACGCGATCGTGAACTTGGATGTATTGAACCGTTTCGATGAAGGCACAGAAATTACACCTGCATTGCTTATTGAATCTGGTGTTGTCAGCAACGAAAGATCTGGAATCAAGATCCTTGGTAATGGTAGTTTAGAAAAGAAATTGAATGTTAAAGCTCACAAATTCTCTGGATCAGCTAAAGAAGCGATAGAAGCTGCCGGTGGACAAGCAGAGGTGCTTTAATGTTTCAGACAATCTCTAATTTTATGCGCGTGACTGATATTCGAAATAAAATCATCTTTACATTATTGATGCTCGTCATCTTCCGTATCGGAACTTTTGTTCCGGTGCCGAATGTTGATGCATCAGTTTTGCAAGCTACTGATCAGATGGGTCTGATCGGATTCTTAAATACTTTCGGTGGAGGCGCCCTTGCTAACTTCTCGATTTTAGCGATGGGAATCATGCCTTACATTACAGCATCTATCATCGTGCAATTATTGCAGATGGATGTTGTACCGAAATTTGCTGAGTGGGCTAAACAAGGAGAAGTCGGAAGACGGAAACTTGCTCAATTCACTCGCTATTTCACAATCGTACTTGCCTTCATCCAGGCAATTGGTATGTCTTATGGCTTTAACCAAATGTATGGAGGAACATTGATTCAAAACGATACAATTTCAACTTACGTTGTTATTGCGATTGTTTTAACCGGTGGTACGGCATTTCTACTGTGGCTTGGTGAGCAGATTACGGCAAAAGGTGTGGGGAACGGTATTTCGATTATCATCTTCGCAGGGATTGTCGCTGCAGTACCAGGTGCAATTAACCAATTATATGCACAGCAGATCCAAGGAGCTGGCGATCAGCTTCCGATCAATATCGCTATCATGGCGTTGCTTGCATTAGCAGTTGTTGCCATTACGGTTTTGGTAATTTACGTTCAGCAAGCGCTGCGCAAAATTCCGATTCAGTATGCTAAACGCGTTGCTGGCCGCGGCCAGACGACAAGTGGGCAGCAAACGCATTTACCTTTGAAAGTGAACGCGGCCGGAGTTATCCCGGTAATCTTTGCAGTAGCGTTTATCATCACGCCTCAAACCATTGCTTCTTTCTTTGGTGCCAATGCGTTTACGGATGCTGTACAAAATACGTTTGATTATACTCAGCCTGTCGGCATGATCATTTATGTCGCTCTGATTATTGCATTTACGTATTTCTATGCATTCATTCAGGTTAACCCTGAAAACGTTGCGGATAACCTGAAAAAGCAGGGTGCATACATCCCGGGAATCCGGCCGGGTAAAAATACACAGGATTATTTAACAAGTGTGCTTTACCGACTGACATTTGTTGGAGCTATCTTCCTTGCAGTCATTTCTGTTCTACCGATTTTCTTCATTAATGTTGCGGGCTTGCCGCAATCAGCACAAATCGGTGGTACCAGCCTATTGATCGTCGTAGGGGTAGCGCTTGAGACAATGAAACAATTGGAATCGCAGCTTGTGAAACGTCATTATAAAGGCTTTATGAAATAAGATATTTGTGGTGGGAACGTGAGAACGTTCCTTATCCGCTTGTCTGAGGGGGCACTCCGTATGAATATCGTATTAATGGGTCTGCCTGGTGCCGGTAAAGGTACACAAGCAGACAAAATTGTTGAGAAGTACGACATCCCTCATATTTCTACAGGTGATATGTTTCGTGCCGCTATCAAAGGCGAAACGGAACTAGGCTTGAAAGCAAAATCGTTCATGGATCAAGGTGCTTTGGTACCTGATGAAGTGACTATCGGTATCGTCCGTGAGCGTCTTAGCAAACCGGATTGTGCAGAAGGCTTCCTTTTGGATGGCTTTCCTCGTACAGTTCCTCAAGCTGAAGCTCTAGAATCTCTTCTTGCTGATCTTGGCAAAAGAATCGAGCATGTCGTAAATATCCAAGTTGAAAAAGACGAATTGATTGCACGTTTGACTGGCCGTTGGATTTGCAGAATCTGTGGAACTGCTTACCATACTGTGTTTAATCCACCTGAAGTTCCAGGTGTATGCGACAAAGATGGTGGAGAACTCTATCAGCGTGAAGACGACAAGCCTGAAACCGTCACAAAGCGTTTAGAAGTAAACATGCAACAAACTCAGCCGCTGCTTGATTTCTACGGAGACAAAGGCGTGCTGAAAAATATAAATGGCCAGCAGGACATTCAAAAAGTATTTGCTGACATTGATGCTCTTCTAAAGGGCGACCGAGGATAATCCCCGGCGCCGGGCGCAGTTAGTTGCCTCCATGCGGCTTTAAGGAGCACCGGAGATATGAATTTTCGAGAGCTGCAAAAGCTTGGTGCCTTATTATATGAAACTGGTGCGAGATGCATGCAGACCTGGTCTGAACCGTGCAATTCAGCACTGGAAATAGTATAATGGGTTTCGTGGAAGCATCTGTGTAACGGGTTTGGAACTCATCCTAAGCAGTCCGGGCGCTCGAGGATACGTGAGGCTGAAAAGCTTGACCGGATTATCCCGACCTGCTCATTGCGGGGAACGGAACCCGGAAGATGTCTTTTATATGGCACTCATGCAATCCTGGTGAATGAATAGAAAACAATTATTCAATCAGCAATTACTGTTCGAAGATGAGGGCTGACTTGTATACAGAAGGGAGACTGGGTCGATGGCGAAAGACGATGTAATTGAAATCGAAGGAACAGTCGTTGAGACTTTGCCTAACGCGATGTTTAAAGTGGAATTGGAAAATGGACATACGATTCTTGCGCATGTATCCGGCAAGATCCGCATGCACTTTATCCGCATTCTACCGGGAGACAAAGTTACAGTTGAACTATCTCCTTACGATTTAACACGCGGTCGTATCACATACCGTTTTAAATAATCTTTTGCACTCCGGACTACTAAGGAGGTTGGGTTAGATGAAAGTGAGACCATCTGTGAAACCGATCTGCGAAAAATGTAAAGTTATTCGCAGAAACGGAAAAGTCATGGTAATCTGTGAAAATCCGAAACACAAACAAAGACAAGGCTAATATTGAAGGAGGTGCATCGAACACATGGCACGTATTGCTGGTGTTGACATTCCGCGCGACAAACGCGTAGTTATTTCATTAACTTACATTTTCGGTGTTGGTAAAACAACTGCTCAGAAAGTACTTTCTGCTGCTGGTATCTCTGAAGATACACGAGTTCGTGATCTTACAGAAGATGAGTTGAACAATATCCGTGAACAATTGGATCAATACAAAATTGAAGGTGACCTTCGTCGTGAAGTATCAATGAACATCAAACGCTTGATGGAAATTGCAAGCTTCCGAGGTATCCGCCACCGCCGTGGACTACCTGTACGCGGTCAAAATACGAAGAACAATGCGCGTACGCGTAAAGGTCCTCGTAAAACTGTTGCGAACAAGAAAAAATAATCAGTAAAGGAGGTTTCTTCTTAACATGGCACGTAAACAACAAACTCGTAAGCGTCGTGTGAAAAAGAATATCGAATCAGGTATTGCTCACATCCGCTCAACATTCAACAACACAATTGTTACGATTACAGATATGCAAGGAAATGCAGTATCTTGGTCTAGCGCAGGTGCACTAGGATTTAGAGGATCACGTAAATCTACACCTTTCGCTGCTCAAATGGCTGCAGAAACCGCTGCTAAAACATCGATTGAACACGGTCTTAAAACTTTAGAAGTTACAGTTAAAGGTCCTGGTTCAGGTCGTGAGGCTGCTATCCGTGCGCTACAAGCTGCCGGACTAGAAGTTACAGCTATCAAAGATGTAACTCCAGTACCTCATAACGGTTGCCGTCCGCCAAAACGCCGTCGCGTATAATCGTTAATCTGAATAGGATTTTTGAACATCACGACTTACTGAATGTGTTCTGAATCGTTGCGAAAGTCTGTGACTATCGAATTCTTGGTTTAACGAAAAACACCGACGTTTTGAAGGAGGGTAAAATGAATGCTCGAAATAGAAAAACCAAAGATTGAAACGGTTGAGATCGATAGCAATGCCAAATTCGGCAAATTTGTTATTGAACCCCTTGAGCGTGGATATGGAACCACTTTAGGAAACTCCTTACGTCGAATCTTACTTTCATCTTTACCAGGCGCTGCTGTTACTTCTATTCAAATTGATGGTGTATTGCATGAATTCTCCACTGTTGAAGGTGTAGAAGAAGATGTTGCATCAATCATCTTGAATATTAAGAAACTGGCTCTGAAAATTTACTCTGACGAAGAAAAAGTCATTGAAATTGATGTAAAAGGTGATGGAACGGTTACGGCTGCAGATATTACTCACGACAGTGATGTAGAAATTCTGAATCCGGATCTATATATCGCAACAATCGCTAAAGGCGGTCACTTACGTATGCGCATGTATGCGAACAGAGGCCGTGGATACGCTCGTGCTGATCAGAACAAACGTGAAGATCTTCCGATTGGCGTTATCCCGATTGACTCTATTTATACTCCAGTTTCTCGCGTTAATTTCCAGGTTGAAAATACTCGTGTGGGCCAGCTGGCGCATTTCGATAAACTTTCACTTGATGTCTGGACAGATGGAAGCATCGGTCCTAAAGAGGCAATTGCGCTTGGAGCAAAAATCTTTACTGAGCATTTGAACATCTTCGTAGGATTGACGGATGAGGCACAAACTGCTGAAATCATGGTTGAAAAAGAAGAAGACCAAAAAGAGAAAGTCTTGGAGATGACTATCGAAGAGCTTGATCTTTCAGTCCGTTCTTACAACTGCTTGAAACGTGCGGGTATCAACACGGTACACGAACTGGCGAGCAAGTCGGAAGACGACATGATGAAAGTACGCAACCTTGGACGCAAATCACTTGAAGAAGTCAAAGTGAAGTTGGAAGATTTGGGATTGGGCCTTCGCAAAGAAGACTGAGTTCAAAATCGGATCCGAACTATTTAACAAAGGAGGGAAACTTCAATGAGAAAGCTTCAACGTACAAGTTCTCAACGTAAAGCACTATTACGTGACCTTACTACAGACTTAATCGTACACGAACGCATTCAAACGACTGAAGCTCGTGCGAAAGAAGTGCGCTCGACTGTAGAAAAAATGATTACACTTGGTAAACGTGGGGATATTCATGCTCGCCGTAAAGCTGCAGCATACATCCGCCGTGAACTAGTAACAACTGCTGACGAAGAAGGCAACGAAAACACAATCTTTGCTTTGCAAAAATTGTTTGATGATGTTGCACCACGTTACGCAGAACGTCAAGGCGGCTACACGCGCATCATGAAAATGGGGCCTCGTCGCGGAGATGGCGCACCAATCGTTATCATCGAATTAGTTTAATTTCTATCTTCTGGGTCGATTCTGCTTCGGCATAATCGATTCTTCCGAAGAGGGTTCACACCCTCTTCTTTTAGCATAAGGATTTATACGACACATATGAAAAGCTGAGTGTTATGATGAGCGAGCCCTTACAGGCGGCGTCTTGTCTAGCTCTACGCACCTCATTCAACCCTGGCTTAAGCAACCAGGGAGCCATAGAGACAGAAAAGCGCATTTCTCTGAATGAGGTGCGCGCTTTTTTTATTTATTTTACATATGCTTCTTCTACCGAGTAGAGTAGAGATGAGATGAGCAAGAGGAGGTCAGCCTAGATGAATACGGAAATTTTGTCATTCGAAAACGTGACATTCACATATAATACAGAAGATGAAACAATGCGGCCTGCAGTGGAGAGCGTCACCTTTTCCATAGAATCAGGGGAATGGATTGCACTGGTGGGCCATAACGGTTCAGGAAAATCGACGATGGCCAAGTTGATGAACGGCCTATTGTTTCCTAACGAAGGAAAAGTGAAGGTCTTTGGAAATGCTATGTCTGAGGAAACCTTATGGGATATCAGATCTCAGATGGGAATGGTTTTTCAGAATCCGGACAATCAGTTTGTCGGGGCGACGGTCCAAGACGATGTAGCTTTTGCTTTAGAGAATAATGGCGTTCCTCATGCACAGATGGTGGAACGGGTCCATGAAGCATTAAGCCAAGTAAAAATGGAAGATTATAAAGACCACGAGCCTCACCATTTATCCGGGGGGCAAAAGCAGCGGGTGGCGATAGCTGGTGCACTTGCTATGCGTCCGAAACTGCTGATTTTGGATGAAGCAACTTCTATGCTTGATCCCCAAGGGCGGATGGAAGTCATTGAGACGATACGCCGTTTGAGGGAGTCGACCGGGTTGACGGTCATCTCCATTACTCATGATCTTGAAGAAGCGGCTCTGGCAGAGCGTATCATTGTGATGAACCGTGGGCAGAAACATGCGGAAGGCACGCCGGCAGAGGTGTTTAAACGCGGCAATGAATTGACGGAAATGGGCTTGGATTTGCCTTTTGCAATGCGGATGACGCATTTATTGCAGGAGGCTGGAGTTGGACTTCAGGAAGAACATATGACAGAAGATAAGTTGGTGGATGAACTGTGGAAATATTACTCGAAGGCGTAGGCTATAGCTACGCTGAGGATACGCCATTTGAAAAGAGAGCATTGACTGATGTCAATCTTCATATTCCGTCAGGTTCCTATACCGCGATCATCGGTCATACGGGTTCCGGCAAATCGACCGTTCTGCAGCATTTGAATGCGCTGTTAAAACCCACAGAAGGCGTTGTCATGATCGGAGAGCGGAAGATTGAAGCGGGCGTAAAAGCCAAGGATTTGCGTAATGTCAGGCGTCAGGTGGGCATAGTGTTCCAGTTTCCCGAGCAGCAGCTGTTTGATGAAACTGTTTTAAAGGATATCATGTTTGGTCCGTTGAATTTCGGTGTTCCTGAAAAGGAAGCAGAACGGCGGGCGCGGGAACTTGTGGTGCAATTGGGGCTGCCGGATGGTGTATTGGAGAAATCGCCTTTCGATCTATCGGGCGGCCAAATGCGCCGTGTGGCCATTGCTGGTGTTCTGGCGATGGAACCGGAAGTTCTGGTATTGGATGAACCGACAGCAGGTCTCGATCCGAGGGGCCGGAGAGAAATCATGGATTTATTCCATGAACTGCATATTACGAAGAACCTGACGACGGTCTTGGTGACGCATAGTATGGAAGATGCGGCGAGATACGCCGACCGTGTCGCTATTATGCATAAAGGCCATTGCGTGGTGACTGGTGAACCTAAAGCGATCTTTTCGAATGAAGAGCAATTGCAGGATTACAGCCTCCAGCCACCGCGCAGTGTCAGACTGCAGCGTGATTTTGAAGAGCGGACCGGCGTGAAGTTAGGCGAGATTTCATTGACTGAAGAAGTATTGGCGAAAAATATTGCGTTGGCCATGGCGGAAGGGGGCGGATCCCTATGATGGAGAAAATGATTTTCGGCAGGTTCATTCCTGGCGATTCAGTGGTCCATCGGATGGATCCGCGGGCAAAGATCCTTTTTGTCTTCCTGTTTATCGCAATTGTTTTTGTAGCCAATAATGCTTGGGGCTATGCTATATTGCTCGGATTCACGCTGCTGGTTGTTTTTCTTTCAAAAATTCGTTTATATTTTTTGATAAATGGATTGAAGCCGGTCTTTATCCTGTTGATATTCACCTTTTTCCTGCATCTCTTTTTCACCAGAGAAGGGGATCTCTTATTCAGTTTCGGCTTTATTGAAATATATGAAGAAGGCTTAAGGCAAGGGATATTCATATCCATCAGATTCTTGGTATTGGTATTCATGACCAGTGTCCTGACGCTGACGACTTCGCCGATTTCAATAACGGACGGCATTGAAGTCCTGCTTGGCCCTTTCAAGAAGATTAAATTGCCGGTGCATGAGCTGGCGCTGATGATGTCGATTTCGCTGCGTTTCATCCCGACATTGATGGATGAAACCGGCAAAATTTTAAAAGCACAAATGGCGCGGGGTTCCGATATCGGCTCGGGTCCGATGAAGGAACGGGTCAAAGCGGTCGTGCCTTTGCTCATTCCGTTGTTTGTCAGTGCCTTTAAACGCGCTGAAGATCTGGCGACGGCCATGGAAGTGCGCGGTTACCGCGGCGGGGAAGGCAGAACACGCTACCGTCAGTTGAATTGGCAGCTGGCAGATACGCTCAGCCTGGTGCTGCTCGCAGGCCTGACAGCGGCGTTATGGTATTTCCGGGCGTAAGGAGAGAAACTATGAAACGAATGAAAGCGGTCATCGCTTATGATGGCTCAGGGTTCGCGGGCTATCAGATTCAGCCGGAAGCCCGCACGATTCAAATGGAATTAATGAAAGTGCTGAAGAATATCCATA
Organism: Planomicrobium sp. Y74; assembly: GCF_003668635.1. Taxonomy (GTDB): domain Bacteria; phylum Bacillota; class Bacilli; order Bacillales_A; family Planococcaceae; genus Planococcus. The sequence goes on from NZ_RCWH01000010.1 coordinate 61,596, forward strand.
AAGGCCGTGATGTGCAAGTCGTGGCAAGCGGACGGACGGATGCGAAAGTGCATGCCACTGGCCAGGTGATCCATTTCGATACGGATTTCAATATACCGGTCGAAGGATGGTTAAAGGCGCTGAATGTGCTGCTGCCGGAAGATATCCGCGTTTCCTCTATTGAAGAAGCGGCACCTGAATTTCATGCGCGTTACCATACCGTCGGTAAAACGTACCGTTATAAATGGGACCGCAGCACAATTATCAGCCCGTTTACACGGAATTATATGGTGCATCTGAAACAGCGGCCGGACGTTGATGCTATGCGCAAGGCGGCTAAAGCTGTCCTGGGCACTCATGACTTTTCCAGTTTTTGTGCCGCAAATACTGGGGTGGTCGATAAAGTGAGGACTATCCGGCGTTTGGATTTTGAAGAACACGGCGAAGAATTGCATATGGTCATAGAAGGATCCGGCTTTCTCTATAATATGGTACGCATTATTGCCGGTACTTTAATTGAAATAGGGATCGGCAAGCGTACACCGGAAGAGATGGCCGAAATCATTCGCTCAGCTGACCGGGCGGCGGCAGGAAAGACAGCTGCGGCGCATGGTTTATACCTTGAAAATGTGGAGTATGAAAGCTGAAGCAACCATTCCAGGTGTTTTTAGAAAAACGCTTGACTTTCTGGCGCTGGCGTTATAAGATGATGTATGGTATTTTCATTACCCCCACGATATGCCCCGGAAGGTTATTAGTGTTTGGGATAACGAAAAAACGGAACAGCGGAACACTGTATTTTTAATATTAAAACGATACGATTTATTAGGAGGACAATATACATGCGTACAACATTCATGGCTAAAGGTCACGAAGTAGAGCGTAAATGGTTGGTTGTCGATGCAGAAGGGCAAACTCTTGGACGTTTAGCTTCTGAAGTCGCTTCAATCCTACGCGGTAAATACAAACCAACATTCACACCAAACGTTGACACTGGTGATCACGTTATCATCATCAACGCTGACAAGATCCACCTTACAGGCAAAAAGCTTACGGACAAAATCTACTACCGCCACACACAATTCAGCGGTGGTTTGAAACAGCGTACAGCTCTTGAAATGCGCACGAAATACCCAACAAAAATGCTTGAATTGGCTATTAAAGGGATGCTTCCTAAGAACTCTCTTGGACGCCAGATCTTCAAGAAACTTCACGTATATGCAGGACCAGAACACAACCATCAAGCACAACAACCGGAAGTTTACCAACTTCGCGGCTAATAATCAGTAAATAAGAGGAGGATACACCTTTGGCACAAGTTCAATATTTAGGTACAGGTCGCCGTAAAAACTCAACAGCCCGCGTCCGTTTAGTACCAGGAGACGGCACAATCACAATCAACAACCGCGACGTATCGGATTACGTTCCATACGAAACTCTTGAGCAAATCATCAAACAACCACTAGTAGCTACTGAAACTCTTGGAAGCTATGATGTTCTTGTAAACGTAAGAGGCGGAGGCTTCACAGGTCAAGCTGGAGCAGTACGCCACGGAATTGCACGCGCTCTACTTACTGTAGACCCTGCTTTCCGTCCAGCACTTAAATCTGCTGGATTGTTAACTCGTGACCCACGTATGAAAGAACGTAAGAAACCAGGTTTGCGTTCAGCTCGTCGTGCACCACAGTTCTCGAAACGTTAATTTATCTATCAAAAAGCCCTTTTCTCTTATGGAGAAAGGGCTTTTTTTATTTGTTAATCAGGCAAGCATTCAGAGTTCCATTATTAGCCGCCTAGGATTTCCCCCATATACAGCATCAGGCTGAATATGAACCAGACGCCCATTCCAATGTAGAATAAAATCATATATAAAGTAAGCTTATTGAATCCCTTGTTGGCAATCAGGATCACTCCATAAAAGAATAAATTAACGTATAGAGGGTTCTTCCAGTAGCCGACTTGCAAGGAGAATTTATAAACAAGATATACTGCTGAGATGAACCACAGGACTACCACTGTTTTATAAAATATTTCTCTAGTTTTCATTGCTGCTCCTTTTGCTTGGTTTTTATTTCATCATATCATTTTGTGCTCAGCAGCAAGAGTTATATTTTAAAGAAGAATTATTTGGGCAGATTTCACTTAAAAGACAGAATTGATTTAAAACTAATGTCGCTATGTTATACTTTACGTTGAGCAAAAGTGATAAGGAGTGTATATATATGTTGACTGAAGTACAAGTTCGCGAGTTACTCGGAGAAGTTCAAGATCCGTTTTTACATAGATCGCTGGCAGAAACAGATGGTATTACTTCTGTGAAGATAAAAGAAGAAAAAAACCATGTAAGTGTAAAATTGGCGATCGCCAAAGTGAATACCCCTGAACAGATGCAATTGCAGATGAAAGTGGTTGAGATTCTAAAAGGCGCAGGAGCGGATTCGGTCGGGATCCGTTTCGAAGAGTTGGCGCCGGAAGCAATGGCGAAATTCCGTGGAACGGCAAATGAATCCGAAGCACAGGATTTGTTGTCTCCATTGAATAAAGTTGAATTCATCTCGATTGCCAGTGGTAAAGGCGGGGTCGGGAAATCGACTGTCTCTGTCAACCTGGCGATTGCGCTTGCGCGTCTTGGCAAAAAAGTCGGATTGATCGATGCGGATATTTACGGGTTCAGTGTTCCTGATATGATGGGCATCGAGAAAACGCCGGTTGTGCGCGGAGATACCATCATTCCGGTCGAACGTTTTGGTGTCAAAGTCATTTCGATGGGCTTCTTCGTTGAAGAGAATATGCCGGTCGTATGGCGTGGGCCGATGCTCGGTAAAGTGCTTGATCAATTCTTCCGCGATGTGGAGTGGGGAGATCTTGACTATCTTCTATTGGACTTGCCACCGGGAACAGGGGATGTCGCGCTTGATATCCACCAGATGCTGCCGGCTTCCAAAGAGATTGTCGTTACAACTCCTCACCCGACAGCTGCTTTTGTAGCAGCGCGCGCTGGAGCGATGGCTTTGCAGACAGACCACGAAGTATTGGGCGTTATCGAAAACATGTCCTGGTTTGAAAGCAAGGAAAGCGGCAAGAAAGAGTATCTATTCGGACAAGGCGGCGGGCCAAAGCTTGCAGAAGAATTGCAAGTTCCGTTGCTCGGACAGATCCCTCTTGGCCAGCCTGACTGGAACGAGGCGGATTTTGCACCTTCCGTCTATCTTGAAGATCATCCTACAGGAAAAATTTATGGCGATATTGCAGAAACCATTCTTAAGCAATTCGCGGCAAAACGCCAATAATAATGGATCCGGAACCTTTAAAGGGGTTCCGGATTATTTATTTGGCAAGGGGTTTCTTTCTATGGCTGTAATAGAAAGAAACCCCTTTTGATAATATCGGCTGTTCTTAATTGTGCCCAAACTACGAACAGATGCCGTGACTTCAAGGTTTGTTCACATCTCACTGGTTTCGTTTATGGATTTTTGCCCATCTGATTGGTACAATCTTAAAAGAACTTCAAATAACGGAGGCTTTAAAGTGACAATACGAAATTGGGTAAAATTCTTTATAAATGCAATGTTAATAGGTGGAGCGATAACCGGGATCCTCGGTTTATTTATAAGATGGAATGATGTTTTCGCCGATCCGTTCGCAAATGGTGCCTGGGGAGAGTTCATTGCCGGCTTTGTCTGGCTGGTAGTTGTAGGGATGACGATGAGTTTGATTGCGCAGATGGGTTTTTTCGCGTACTTAACCATCCATCAGTTCGGAATCAACATGTTCCGTACCTTGACACTATGGAATTGGGTACAACTATTAATTATCGCGGTAGTGATTTTTGATCTGATCGTTTTCCGTTTTATGCCGAATGCTGATACGGCGGCTCAAGGCTGGCTGTATGCAGGACTTCTGGCGATTTTAATCGTAACAGCTGTTGTAACAGCTTATTTCAAAGCAAAGTGGACGACAAAATCCACATTCATTTCTGCATTATTCTTTATGATCGCAGTAACTACGCTCGAATGGCTTCCAGCGTTGATGGTGCAAGCAGGAAATGCTGACAGCTGGGTTACGTTGCTGCTGTTTCCATTCCTGGCAGTGAATGCATATCAATTATTGGTGCTGCCGAAATACAATGCCAAGTCCGATGCAGATCGGGAAAAACTTGAAGAGCGCCGTGCAGCCCGGAAAGCAAATGCTAAACCGGCTGTAAAAAAATCATAGATTGTGAAATGCCTGCTGATGAAGCAGGCATTTTTTATCGGTCATTCCTTCAATGGAAGCGGGAAGTTTAAGAGCATATTTTTGATGGGCGAATACTGGAGCGGATAAGGAATTACAGAAGGGAAAAAGTATTTTCAAAAAAACTTTTCTAAATCTGTTGACAGTGAATTGAAGATGCTTTAATATAATAAAAGTCGCCAAGCAACACAGACGGCAAACATGAACCTTGAAAACTGAACAGCAAAACGTCAACAAACAATCTACTGATCAGCACTTGTGCAGATCAAAGCGAATCGCGCTGTTTTCGGACAGGCGATGCGCCAGCAAGGATTTGAGCAATCAAAACCTCTATAATGGAGA
>NZ_RCWH01000011.1 GCF_003668635.1 Planomicrobium sp. Y74
GGATTGCCCGTTACATAGACTACTACAACAACGAACGCATTAAACAAAAATTGGCCGGCATGAGCCCGGTGCAATACCGGACGCATACCAGCCAATTAGCTGCATAAACTAAAACTCTAACTTTAAGGGGTCACTACCTATGCAGGCTTTTTTCTATTCCTCTAATTTAGTTAACAAAATCGGTTCTCCTTTTGTGACCAGAACCGTATGTTCGATTTGCGCGACAAGCGACTGGTCCGGCGTGATGAATGTCCAGCCGTCACCCGATTCGATGATATGTTCCGCTTTCTGTGAGATGAAAGGCTCAACAGCGAGGACCATTCCTTCTTTAAGGATTGTCGTTTCCCAGGCATCATAATAATTCAGGATATGCTGAGGAGCTTCATGCAGTGATTTTCCTATGCCGTGGCCGGTCAGGTTTTTGATAACGAACAAGCCTTGCTCTTTCGCTTCCCGCTCAACGGCTTTACCGATCTGATTTAGTTTTGAACCTGCTTTGACTTTAGTCATCGCCCGTTCGAATGCTTTTTCAGCCGCTTCACAAATCTTCTCTTTGTCAGGATGGCCGTCCCCCACTACAAATGAAATTCCTGTATCGGAAAAATAGCCCCCATATGAACCGGATACATCGATATTAACAATGTCCCCTTCTTCGATAACGCGTTTTCCCGGAATGCCGTGCGCCACTTCTTCATTCACACTGATGCAGGTATAACCCGGAAAATCATATTCGGATTTCGGACCGGAAACGCCGCCGAGCTCTTTGAACAATCGTCCGCCCAACTCGTCTATTTCCTTTGTAGTCACGCCAGGCTTGGTCGCTGCTCTCATTTCCTCACGGATTTTCGCGACCATTTGCCCCGCTTTTTTTAACATTTCAATATCTTTTTCATTGGTTGCAATCATTAAATACCCTTCTTTCAAGCTTTTCTATTCAAGAATTATAACATAAAAGAAAAGCGACAGTGCCCGCTTTGCTCTGAAAGGCATTAGAGAATCTGGCGGAGCGGCGTTTTTTGCCGCAGAGCCAGAGTGGCTTATGACCCGAAGAGCAGGGTCGCTGGAGTCTGGACAATGAAAAGAAGACTATCATAAGATAGCCTTCTACTTTTATTCTTTCACATCGATCAATCTCGGAGCGGCTATAAACAGAATGGAACAGACAAACGCTGTCAGCAGAAACGCCGGTACCATATAAGTCGCGTTGTAAACCAACGAGTAAATATAAACATTGCCCGTCGCAAATTCACTGAAGAACCAGATTCCTACTATGACATGTACCAGATAGCGCAGGAATGCGCCGATCAAAGCTCCTGCTACGATGGATGAGACAGCTTTCCCTCTCGAACCATTCCGTAAATTCTTCAGATATGCAGACCTCATTATTCCCGCCACCCCCACACTGGCGAAAGCAACCAGATAATCGAGCGTCACTTGTGTAAAAGCGAAACCGAATGATAAAGGCACTACATAGACACGCCCCGTAACAAGCTGGAGCAAGCCGACTACTAGACCGGTCAAAATACCTGCTCCCATACCACGACGGAACGCCATCAGGATAATCGGGATCATCACCAGACTGACCGATCCTCCCTGCGGCATACTGAACGCGATGAAGTCCAGGACAAAACCAAGGGCTCCGAAAATCGCAATTTCGAGCATCAACAATAATTTTTTATTTCTCATGATATCCTCCCATGTGTTTGCACATCACCAGAAGGGCCGCCAATAAAAACCATACAAAAAGCGGCACCAGGATAGACCCTGGCGCCGCATAAGGGCAGGTTTCCATCCACATCCCTGCGCAAGTGTTAACTTACAGGTTCAAAGGGTAAGAACGGTTCCGTTCACTCTCAGCAAAAGCTCCCCTTGTGGTGTATACAGTTATTTTCGTAACACCTGTATTGTAACGGACATACAGAAGAGATGCAAGTTCGTTTCATCTGGAGACATTAGGGTATTGATGAAGTAAATGTTGCAGAAAGGCGGTGAAGGCAGCAGAAATTGCTGCTATGCTTATATGATCGAATTATTGAAGGATTTAATCAAAATCAAAAGTGATTCAAAAGAAGGCGCCAATGACGCTCTTCTTTTTTGCGCACGCTGGCTCGAGAAACACGGTGAAACTGTCGAAGTCCATGACAATAAAGGATTTTTGATGCTGACGGCCCAGAAAGGCCAAGGATCAGAAAAGCTGATATGGAATGGGCATGTCGATGTAGTTCCCGGCCACGACGAGCAATTCACCCCAATGGAGGAGCTGGGACGTCTGTATGGCCGCGGTTCAGCAGATATGAAAGCTGGCGTAGCCGCAATGATGCAGGCATTCATCGAACTTGATCCGGAAAAGTTAAAGCGCGAAGTCCAGCTGCACCTTGTCACTGATGAAGAGATTGGCGGCCATAATACTTCTGAATGGTTGGTCTCCCAAGGACACAGTGGCAACTTTGTCATTTGCGGTGAGCCTACAGGCTTGAAAGTCGGACTCCAGTCAAAAGGCATCCTGCATATGGATATGGTCTTCAAAGGCAAGCCGGCGCACGGCAGCCGTCCTTGGGAAGGCATAAATGCCATCGAACAGGCGATGAAATATCATATGGCCATGGCGGAGCTGCCTTTCCGAAAAGAATCTACAGAATACTATGAGCAGCCATCCGTCAATCTGGCCATCATCAAGGCCGGTGAACGTTATAATATGGTGCCGGAACTCTGTGAAATGTCCTACGATATCCGTTTTATGCCAGGACAAGATCCAAAAGAAATTACGCGCCAGATGGTGGAACTGGGCGATACACTTAATATCGATTTTGATTATAAGTCCAGCTCATCCACTACACCAGCACTGACAACGACAGCTGAAAACCCATATATTCAAGCTTTGCAGGAGAGCATTCGCAGCAATACCGGCAATGAACCAATTCTGTTCGGCCAACACGGAGCTGCAGACACCCGCTATTACGCCGCCGTTACAGGCGGCGAGGGTGCAATCGAGTTTGGACCGACAGGCGACGATTGGCACGGCAACGCCGAATATGTAGAAATTTCTAGTGTCCATGAATATAAAGATATTCTCGTGTCTCATGCATTAAGCTGAAGGCTATGTTTAAGTTAACTGGAAAACGGGCATTTATGAAGTATCTATAAAACGAATGGAGCGATAAATATGGCAGTAGGAAGATTATTGAGAACAGCGATTAAATACGGTCCTATAGCTTATCCGGTTATCCGCAAATTTATGAATAAGAAGAAATCAAAAGGAAATGCACAGACTAATACAAGCCAATATAAGACTAAACAACCAAAACGATAAATGAAAATCCCGCGCCTGAATTATCAGGTGCGGGATTTTTTTGATTCTATACAATCGGTAAAACTGTGCGAAGGGCCAAGTAACCCGATTTCAGATCAGGAAGCAGCCCAGCCGATTGATCGGTCTCCAATTCTTCAGCATCTGTATCTGCAGGCTCTTCCATTTCGGTATCCGGCTGGGAATTGTCGGCAGCCTGCTCATCCTGCTCCTGCAGGATTTCTTCAAAACTTATGGGATTCGGCTCAGGCAATTCGCGGTCTTCCACGATCCAACCTTCCCGGTACTCCGCCAAAAACTCATTGGCCATCGCCTGGTAACCTTCAAAATTCGGATGAACATCTCCAGGATTCGGCACTTTGGATACGGCATTTTCACCGAACGCCTCATCGACTGATACAAAAATCGCGCCGGCTTTTTCAGCTTCATTTTTTAGGATTTCATTTAAGATTCCCAACTGTTCAGCTATGCCTTCTTTCTGCGATTCACGGGCATGCGGATAGGCGAAATAATAACCCATAACGTATATATCTGCATTAGGTGCAGCTTCATTCAATCTGCTTAATATATCACTAATATTTTTTCTCGCATTATTCAGCGCAAAATCTGACTGGATGCGCTGGAATTGGAGCGAGCCGTCAGCCGGATTTGCCTGCACCAGCCGCAGCAAGTCATTGGCTCCTGCTGACAATGTGATGATATTGGCCGATGCCAGAAGTTCCTGAGTCGCCTCTTCCTCTACACGCTCCAGAACGTCCGCTGTCGTAAATCCAGGAAAAGCGAGATCTTTCGAAAACAATGCGACCGGCTGATTGCGGCTTAACTCCTGTGCGATTAAATCCGCATAACCAGTGTCAATCTGGCTTTGTGGCGTCTGGCCCGCAGCGAGTGAATCACCCAGAGCTATATAGGCAGCCGATATTTTCACTTCAGCTGCCGCTGTATTCACCATACTGATTGAAAGCGTCAAAGCCAGCAGCGTTGCAGCAGTTTTTTTCATTTTCATCACCTCTTAGAATGCCCAGTTGCCTTTTCGGAAAACCGGAATCTTCGAACCGTCTGCAGTGATGCCATCAATATCCATTTCAGCACTGCCAATCATAAAGTCTTCATGAACAATGGATGTATTCAATCCCAGCTCTGCCAGTTGCTCACGTTCAAGATCGCGGGCACCCTCGTAGCAGGTTGGATAAGAATCGCCGATTGCCAAGTGGTTCGATGCGTTTTCATCAAATAAGGTATTGAAGAACAACAGGCCGGAATCCGAGATCGGCGATTGATGCGGTACCAATGCCACTTCGCCTAGATAAGCCGCGCCTTCATCTGAATTGATCATTTCATTTAACAGCTCTTCACCTGTTTCAGCTTCAGCTTTAACGATTTTGCCATTTTCGAAAGTCAGTGTGAACCCATCGATGATGTTGCCTTGATAGACAAATGGCTTTGTATTGCGGACAAAACCATTGACTCCATTTTTTAATGGAACCGTATAAACTTCCTCTGTCGGCATATTCGCGATGAACGGATTGCCTTGCGGCGTTTTTGATGCACCGGACATCCAGATATGCTTGTCCGGCAATCCGATTGTCAAATCAGTGCCCGGAGCGGAATAATGCAATTTTACAAAACGATGATCATTTAGCTGGGCAGCTCGTTTCTCAAGGAAATTGATATGCTCTTTCCATAGAGCAACAGCATCTCCTCCCCCGATGCGCACGGTTTTGAATATCGCTTCCCAAAGAGCTTCAATCTGCTGTTCAGGTGCTAAATCCGGAAAGACTTTCGCAGCCCATTTTTCTGATGGGATTGCTACAATCGACCATGCCACTTTATCGGAACCCACTGCCTGGCGGTATCTGGCCAATGCCTTGCCCGCAGCTTTCTGAGAGTTCGATAAGCGTTTTGCTGGAATGCCGGTCAATAGATCCGGATCTTCCGCATCAATCCACAAAAAAGAACCGCCCTTCTCAATAATTTCATCGCGCTGCACAACTGACCACTCCGGATACTCCGTAAATGCTTCGTCAGGCGCCAGTTCATAATGCGTACGCGTCTGAACCGGGTCTGAATAATTCACATGAACATTTTTCGCACCGGCTTCATATGCTTTTTTCACGACCAGACGGGTAAACTCAATCGTATCGGTCGTGGTATTGATAAGCACATGCTGATCTTTTTGGACATTCAGTCCAACGTATACGGTCAACTCCGCATACTGTTCCATTTTTTTCTGAAAATCCATTATTTTTTCCCCTTTGTGTTTACTGTCTTGCTTGACCCCTCAATCAATTCTCCGCCGTGCATGATTTTCTGAACAGGCTTCGAAGGCAAGTCCTTCGTGAATTTTTTATAATGTCTTTCATCCTGATAAGCTAACAGAGTCAATACTTCACCATCTTTTCCGGCTCTCCCTGTCCGTCCTGAGCGGTGAAGATATTGATCGATTGTTTTTGGAACATCCACATGGATAACGTGTGTTACCGAATCAATGTCCAGCCCGCGGGCTGCGACCTCTGTTGCAATAAGGATTGACACTTCGCCTTTACGGAAAGCATCAAGCGCTTTTTTGCGTTCATCCTTATTCATTTCGGAATGTAGTGTGACTATTTTAGTGTCGCGGAACTTTAATTTATTTTCCTTCATCAATAACTGGTCAAGGTTATTGACGAATGCCAAAGCTTTTACTCCTTCGATATGCGAGATGCGGCGCAGCAAATCCGTCTTATCGCGTTCATCCACTTTGATGAATGAGTGTGTCACTTTTCCTTGCATCGGCATTTCCTCAGCTGTGACATGGAGCCGTGTCGGATGCTGCATAAGACGGTCCGCAACCAGTTCCACTTCTTCTGTAATCGTTGCTGAAACAAGCACCAATTGCCGCTCATTCTGTGTCTTCTCAATCAGAGCCTTCATAACATTGCGATGTTCGCGTGCCATCAATTGATCTCCTTCATCAAGGACGAGGATGCGTATTTCATGCATTTTCAACTTTTTGCTTTTGACAAGTTCATTCAAGCGACCGGGTGTTCCGACTACAATCGTCGGTTTTTTCTTCAGTTTTTCCAATTGGCGCTGCATATTGGCGCCGCCAATCAATTGTGTCACGGTTACATCTGTGCCTTCTGTCCATTCCCGCAGCACATTTACGATCTGCATCGACAATTCCTGTGACGGTGCAACGATCATTGCCTGTGTGGCTGCCTTTTGCGGATCCACACGCTGCAGAATAGGCAATACATAGGCCAGCGTCTTGCCCGATCCTGTAGGTGATTGGGCTAAGATGTCGTTTCCAGCTATCATTTCGGGAATCATCTGCTCCTGAATCGGCATGATTGTTTCAAATCCGGTTTTTTTCCATTTTTCCTGCCACTCTGGTTTTAATTCTTCTATAAATGTCATTTTAATTCCACCTTCTTTTCAATGCTTACAGTGTACCATATTTGGCGGTCTAACGCCTTTTTTTGATGAATTCCGCTTGCTTGTCAAGCACTAAAAACAAAGAAAGCCGCTCCGTAAATCGGAGCGGCCAAAGTTTAAGATTCTGTAGCTTCTTTTCGGGTATAGACCATTTCTTTTTCCTGCTCCGTTACCGGACGCTCCGGCTTTTTGATGAACAGTGCCAACAGCAGCGCAGTTAATGCGATGAACGTTGAAATGAAGAATGAGAAGTTGATGCCTTCAAGCATTGCCATATTCACAATATTTTCCGGCGCAGTTCCACTCGCCAGCAAATCAGCGGCAGCCGATTCAGTGCGGGTGTTCATCAAAGTAATCAGGAATGCAGAGCCGATAGCTCCCGAAACCTGCTGCAAAGTATTATTGATGGCTGTTCCGTGAGGATAAGCTTTCATCGGCAGCGTATTCAATCCATTGGTCATAACCGGCATCATGACAAGCGAGATGCCAAGCATCCGAATGGAATAGATAATCATGATCTGCCAATAGCTCGTATCCAATGTTAACTGGCTGAAAAGGAATGTCGTGATGACGACAAGTGCCAAGCCGGGGATTGCCAGAACTTTAGCGCCCCATTTATCAAACAGCCGGCCGGTAATCGGTGACATCATTCCCATAATCAATGCACCCGGCAGCATCAATAAGCCCGAATTAATCGGTGAAATCCCTTTGATGGTCTGAATGTAGATCGGCATGAGAATCATCGCAGAGAACATTGACATTGATAATACAATTGAAATCACTGATGACAATGCGAACATCGGGTATTTATAGATCCGCATTTCGAGCAGCGGCTCATCGAGCTTCAATTGGCGCAGGACGAATAACACAAGAGAAATCAAACCGACGGCAATTGTAATGTAGACGACAGGATTGGACCAGCCGAGTGTGCCTGCTGAACTGAAGCCGTATAGAATGCCTCCAAAGCCAAGACTGGATAAAACCAGTGAGAACTTATCAAGAGAGATTTCCCGGTTCTGGAATGTTAAATTCTTTAATTTGAAAATTCCCAAAAGCAAAGGGATCAATGCTACCGGCAGCACGATGAAAAATAGCACGCGCCAATCGTAGTTTTGAACGATAAAGCCTGATAATGTTGGGCCAATTGCTGGCGCAACGACCATGACAAGCCCGAAATAGCCCATCGCGGTCCCGCGTTTTTCAACCGGAAATGCAGCGAGCATCACATTCATCAAAAGCGGCATCATCAAAGCTGCTCCGGAAGCCTGCAAAAGGCGCCCGGCGAGAAGGAATGCAAAGGTCGGTGCCAGACCGGCAATCAATGTCCCCAGTGAAAACAAAGACATTGCGACGATAAAGATGGAACGGTTTGAAAAGCGCTGGATGAAAAACGCACTGGCTGGGATCAATATCCCGTTCACCAGCATATATCCGGTTACCAGCCACTGGGCAGTAGCCGCTTTAATACCAAAGTCTGCCATGATTTCAGGCAGGGCAATGTTCAATAGTGTCTGGTTGAATATTGCTACAAACGCCCCTGTGAAGAGTATTGCAATTATGCCGTAAGGCGGTTTTTTCTGTTCGGTCATTGTATTTCTTCCTCCGTATATTTCATGCTGAATTTGTTTTTCGCAATCTCCATTTCATTATTCTATACCTGTAGTATATATTTATCAACAAAAATATACCGGTTGTTTAGTTTTATTGCTTAATTGCCCAATTACAGGTATTCTGAGGATAGACTACGAGTATAAAGGTGAGTTAAATGAATCGAAAAAAACAAAATATCATAGATGCCGCATACTCTCTTTTCATCAGCAAGGGGTATAATTCCACTTCAATCCAGGATATCCTCGACGAAGCAGGCATTTCAAAAGGCACTTTTTATAATTACTTTACGTCCAAAACGGAATGTCTTATCGCTATCATGGAATCGGTAGGCAACGAAATTCGCCAGAAACGGATGGAAGCTGCTGCCGGAAAACCGGTGAATGATCCGACAGTGCTGGCCGAGCAGCTATGTGTAAGGATTCAAATGAACCGTGAGAAGAATCTTTTTTCGCTGTACGAAAGCATTTTCTATTCCCAGGATAAAGAATTAAAGGATTTTGCGAAGAATTCCTATCGAAAAGAATTGGATTGGATATCTTCCCGCATTATTGATATATACGGACCAAAAGCAGCCCCATTTGCACTTGATAACGCAGCAGCGGTGCACGGATCAGTACAGCAGCTTGTGAATATCTGGCAGCTGACAACGGATGAGGATCTTCCGACGAAAAAATTGGCGTCTTTCGTCATTAACCGTCTGGACGTTTCCATTTTGGCTCAAATGGAATCTGGAGAACGTTTCATTTTGGCGCCGACCGTTTACACCGAAAAAACTTCTGATAACCTTTCTGTAAAAGAACTTGCACAGCAACTTGAAACCTGCAGCCTCTCTTTCGGAGAGGATCATGCTTCCCGGCAGCTTGTGCTTTTTCTTGCAGAAGAACTGAAATCGGAAGCACCTCGCAAAGCCCTGCTTGAAAGTGTGCTGGGAACACTTACAAATAATCCGGAGCATGAATCGGACTTACTGATTTTACTTGAACAGGTATGGAAGAAACTCGCCAAATTTTAAACGAAATAAAAAGAGGCTGTCCGATAAGTCATCAAACGACTTATTGGACAGCCCCTTTGTCTCTAATAAAGTGCAGGGAAATACTATTGCTCCTGTCTCTGCATCGCTGCGCTAGCTTCGTCGCAAAAGGAGTTGCCCAAAATTCCTTTTGGGACAACTCCTTTTACTATGGTTTTTTTCTTCCTTTTGTCGCTTGTTCAAAAGCGAAGGCATACTCGATCATCTTTGGTTCACTGAATGCCATTCCTGTAAATGTTATTCCAAAAGGCTCTTTCGTTTCAGTGAAGCCAAAAGGGACAGTGATAGCCGGGAAACCGGCAGCCGCCCCTACATTGCAGCCAAAATCCTGCGGCAGGATGATAGCATCAGCACCGATCTCTTTCAAAGTGGCATTAATCCCCTGTTCGGCAGCCAGGAAGCGATTGCGTTCAAGTGCTTCAACATATTCCCTTTCGGTCAGCATCCCTGTCAGAAGGTTTGCCTGCTCCAGCAGGTTTTGGCCGAATTTCAGCATTTTATCGGAGTTTTCACTATTGAAAGCAATTATCTCGTCCATGGATCTAATCGGATTCATCGAATTGGTCCTTGCCAAATAAGCATTCAAATCTGCCTTGAATTCGTGGAGCAACACGGCGAACCCCAGATCTTCCTGGTTTGAGCCAAGATCCACATTTTCAATAATTTCGGCACCACATTCTTTAAGTTTCATTTTCGCCTGTTCAAATAATTCCATTTGCTCGTCAGAGATTTCCTTGAATAATTCCGGAGTCACAGCCAGCCTGACATTTTTTAAACCGTCTTTTTTCAGATGGACGCTCCAGTCGTAAGCTTCAAAATCACTGGAAAACCTTGTGATTGGATCATCTGGATCAAAGCCGATGAGAACTGAAAAGACATTCACTGCATCTTTGACTGTCCGGGCAAGTGTTCCAGCCGTGTCCTGGGTATGGGATAAAGGGATGATGCCGTTTCGGCTGATCATCCCGACCGTCGGCTTCAAGCCAACAAGACTGTTTTGGGCGGCCGGATTTATAATCGAACCGGAAGTCTCCGTACCGATTCCTGCAGCTGCCAGATTAGCAGCAACAGCAGCTGCTGACCCGGAACTGGAGCCGCCCACATCAAAAGCTCCGTAAGGATTGTGGACCTGGCCTCCCCGTGAGCTGTACCCGTTTGTCATTTTATCCGACATAAAATTGGCCCATTCAGTCATATTCGTCTTGCCCATTATCACCGCTCCGGCTTTCTGCAGCTTTTCAATCACAAAGGCATTCCTGTCTGCATAATGTTTTTCAAGAGCCACAGAACCGGCACTGGTATGCATTTTATCTGCAGTATCCATATTATCTTTCACCACTACGGGTATTCCGTGCAACGGCCCTCTCGCTCCCTTTCGCTGCCGTTCAAAATCAAGCGCTTGGGCGATTTGCAGAGCATCCGGATTAATTTCAAGAAGTGCATTGATATTTTTATCACGCAGCGAAATATTCTCCTTATACATCAGAACCAATTCCTCTGAAGTTACATTCCCTGCCTGCATCTCTTCCTGCATTTCAGACAAGGTCATTTCATCGAGGCGGTCTCTCCGGTAAGCCTCCAGCTTTTGATGATGCATATTATTCCCTCCCGTATCCTTTTTTTAACCATCAAAGGAAATTCTGATGGAAAATAAAAAAGCCGCAGCTTACGAGCTAAGGCTTTTCTGCGTATATTCCTTCATCAATTCATATAAACTCAATTCATATAATTGCCGTCCATTAATTTTAAAAACATTCTGCGCCACCAATTCCTCGATGACATTTGAGCGTTTATCTTCGAATTTCGATTCTGGTATCTGTTCCATGCTGTTCGTTCTCTCCTTGTGAAGTATTCCCTTGTCTTTACCCACCGGAGCCCCTTCATGAAACGTTTCTATAGAAATAAAATAAAGAAAAACCGGATGCAATTTGCATCCGGTTAGTTATATTGAGAAATAAAAAATTTGTGAAATTGATATTGCGCAAAACAGCTTCGCTTTCCTGGGGGCTCGCGCTGAGCTAACTCGACTCGGTCCCCTTCGTCCAAGTGGATCTCAGCACTTCGCTCGAAACGGAGTTGGAAAGCCAACTCCGTTTCTGCTCCCCTGGGAGTCTTCGCTGTTTTGCTCCATATTACAGAATCGCTTTCTATAAAAAGCGAGGCTTAAAATTTCTAATACATTAATAAGCTGATACTCCAGTTCTTCATAAAATTAGAATGTAGCAGAAGGCGGCGAAGGGCAAAGATGTGCTCCTGCATCGCTGCGCTGCTTCGTCGCAAAGACTTGTCCTCTCCCGCTTCGGCCAATGTCTTTCCTGCGGGATATAGAGCGAGTCCTGAGACCCCGCAGGGAAGGTTAGACCGGACAGCATTCGGTCGCACCTTTGCGACGAAGCGCAGAGCGCTGCAGGAGCATTGGTTTTCATCGCGACTGAGGAGGCTCAGGCAGCTCCCCGCGGAACGCGTCCGCCTACTGCGAAATGACTTAAGAAGATTTGTTGCTCAACGGCCTAATCGGACGTCATGCCTATTTTGTTATTTTTCAAGCTGCAGCCACGCAACTGCTTCGCAGTTGGTTAATATTGAGGGTAGACATTTTATATAAAGAGATGTAGTAGATTCGCCGAAAGCTATACTTACCTAAAATTTCAACTATCTAAAACTAATCGATCCCACTTATCAAATAAATAATTAATAATTCCTTCTTCATTCATATCTGATTTTAAGGTTAATAGTGTTTTTATATCGTTATCATCAAAAAATAAGATATACTTTCTGTCTCTATTCATAGTGTCTTTACAACGTTTCAGAAGTAATTCTATGTCATCAATTTTTCGACATACTAATATACCAAACTTCCCTGTTGTTTCTCCTAACCTTCCTATCAGTTGATCAATTTCTGGATTTTTGGGATCCTTAGAATAATTTTTGCACTCTATAAATATTTTAGGACAAAATATTTTATGTCTATCTCTTATATGTCCAAAAAATCCTTCTGTGTCAAAGTTATCAAAAACGATGTCTATTCTTTTCCTCCCTTCATGCTGATTCACCTCTTTTTTACCCCTTTTTAAACTTTGATGAAAAATTCCATTTAAACCCTCAAAAATTAAATCGTGATATTGATTAGCTGAATCATGGCCTGCTTCTATCGTATCTAATTTATGTATCAACCCATTAAAATCCACCTTAGCTATTTGATCAGGGGTAGGTTGACTTTGTTCTCTTATTAATGAGAATAACTTTAAGAATTCATTTTGATTAATTGAAGATTGATTTTCTCTATAAAAATCAAATAAAGAAATTATGTGATACGCGGCTGGAGGAATATTGATTGAATCTATATAATCTAAAACATATTTTAAAAAATCATTTTTTTCTTCGTTAGAATTTAAGGCCAACTCCTTCATTAATTCAATTACTGAATTCCATATCTCTTCTCTTACTTGAATAGAAAAGGTCGAAATTTTTTCTACATCAGGTGGTAATAATAGATATTCTAAAGCATAGTCGCGTGAGAAACTTGCTTTAATTCCTATAAGGTTAGAAATCAATATCTTTCCATTTCCTAACCCTTCTTCCATCGGGCTACTAGAGAAGTCTTCTATTTCATCATTGAAAACATTCCATCCATCCAAATTTTCTGAATAATATGAAAATCCATTTTCGTCTATAGTTGCATTAACAGTATGGTATTCTATTTCTCCTGTACTAAACCAATAAATTCTCATTCCTTTGCAACGATAAATATACTGGTATTTTCCAAAAGCAGCTCCATAAATCCCATCCTTTAAAATTATACCTGGTTTATCAAATAATCTAACTTGATTATTTTTATTGTTAGGTGCAGCGCCCATAGCAATTTTCAAACCATCTAATAATTTTTCCTCCGTACCCATTGGATTATCCATTGGAAAATATATAGATTCTGCAATTTCATCAAAAACATGAGATTCGAGTAGCGCTTCATGAATTTTCACTAAATCTTTAGGATTGATTTCAAAATTATTTTTCCAAGTGTTTTCAAGGATTCTTGTAATAGCGCCGTTTGTTAAAACATCTGGTTGTAATATATATTGCATAATAATTACCTCATGAATTTTCGATAAATTTCACTCGAAACTTTCTTCTATTTTTTATAAATACTCTATACGTATAGCAGATTAATTAATCAAATCAATTTACCATCGTTTCCATTTAAAACTAAGATTCCCTACATTGGAACTCTGTATACTTTATTAATATCGATTACATCTTTATTTCCCCCCTCTATAAAATTGTGCTCTATACTTCCATTGCCCCAGTTTATTAAAAGTCCATAACTTTAAAAGATAATATATATAACTCTTCCCAACATCATTTACTTTTTCTTTTTCAACTACCTCTAATTTCACTTCCCCATAAAATAAATAAAGATACATATCATCAGATTCATCAATCTATCTCGATTAGCTTTTTCTTCTGATAATTTTAACTCAATAACATCTTTTTTCACTTCAGAAACTAACATTGGATTATAGTCACTTTTACTATTGGAGAAATTGTTATTAGTCATGGTTTTAGGTTTTAGGTTTTAGGTTTTAGGTTTTGGATTTTTCAATTTTAAACAACATATGGATAATTGAATTTACTTTCCCTAGATTTATATATTAGTTAATCCTTTAACATAATTTTGAATTGTTCTCCTAGAAGCCTAGTCCTATATATAAGCAATTGTCTTCAGCTGAAGATGATGGTTTCTTTTTCAAGTACGCTATCCTACTTGTTGGTTTTCTACCTAAAAATAATTCTGCTTTTTCGCACTTTGGACAAAACATTGCTCCCTCAAAAGGAGTGTAATCGCTGTGACTTCCACTACATCTTTAACATTGCAGTTCTTACCTTTTTTGATGTAATAAAATTCTTCAAAGCTCTTAGGTTTGGCCATTATATCACCTTAATCCAGATTATTTAGAAATGCTCTGGTCATTAAGATTATAAGTACCATTCACCTTAACATTTTTAGTTGTACTAATAATTCCCACACTATATTTAGCCCTCGTTATAGCAACATAAAATTTTGCTAAAGTAGTTTCATCCAGGTTTAATTCACCAGTTTTCAAATACTTCTCCATCTTTGCCGTAGGTTTTATAAGCACTCTATTAAACGTTAGGCCTTTTGAATCTCCAAAATTAATCGCTCTTGGCAAGACCGTTCTGGCATCGTATCTTAAACACTGAGGATTATATTTTTGAATGTACTCTTCTACATTATTAGGATGGACAATAAATACGCCATCGTGTCCAGTACGTTCTTCGTTTGTTGATACCGTACTAACCATATTCTCGAATAAGCTATCAGCAAAATCACATATTATCTGATTGCATCTATGGCTAATATTTAAACTTTGATCTATTTCACATATATTTGTTCTTCCCATAAAATAATCAATTATCTTTATACCTTTGTATTTCTTGTTTTTCCTAGTATTATTCGTTGCATAAGTTGCTTGTCTAATATCACCTACAAATAATACGTTTATAGTAGAATACATTAAAAAACTAAATATTTCTAAATCATAGCCAGCCATATCTTGTACTTCATCTATATAAATGAAGTCATATAATTCACTAATACGATTAATGCTCTTATACTCACTTTTATGAGCAATTAGCTCCGCCAATTCTGAAAGTCTATCCTTGTTAACTTCATTTTTTTTATTTAAAAAATATGCCTCAATATTAGTTTTCGCTGCAAATCTATTAATAGGACCTGTAGGGAAATATACACCTTCTATACGTTCTTCATAAACGAAATTTTGATACGGTCTTATTAAGTCGGATAATAAATATGTATACCAACTTTTCACTATAATATGATTTGGTATAAACCCATGTAATTCTATAATTTTTTTCTCAATCTCTTCACGATTCTTATTAGTGTATGTAACAATCAAAGTTTTCTTTGGAGCATTGTTAAGGGCTTCTCTCACTATAAATGTTGTTTTTCCAGAGCCAGCAGCTGCGACAATAACTTTATTATTTAATTGCATCTAATATATACCTCGGCATTTGAATAGATTCATTAGATTCAAATATCTTTAACGCACTCTTTGTTTTATTGTTTAGCATATACTCCAACAAACGTTCATCTGTGTAGTTAGGGTGACCTAAAATTCCTTTTAGCACCGATAGATTTTCTTTGTTGGCCTCAACAATATTCGGCTCAAGTGTTTTGAGAGTTTCATCCGGACCATAGTAGATTTTCACGAAATCATTTGATGAATATTCTTCGTACTTCTTATCAATACTTTGTTCAATGTTCCCATCGTTATCTGTAATTATCGTAATTTCTTTTTGAAGGTTAGCAGATATCTCTATAAACCTTTTAAAAGACAAACCGTCTATACAGAAAATATCGACACCATCTTCTAAAGGTAACTTCCCATACAAATTTTTATATGTTCTTTGGACTATTAAATCCTCAGAGGGACCTTCTACCAAAATAACTTTGCGACTTAAAACAAGACGCAACGTATCGTATCCAGGTAATCTCATAAAAAAATCTCTAGTTTCATCATCAAGGTCATTCAATGTTGTAATTCCCTTATCATTTGAAAGTAAAATCATTTTTCCAATATCTAATTTATTTAAAATAAAACTACTATGTGTTGTGATAATTAACTGTTTATTTTCGTTCTTAGCTTTAATTACGTTCAATAGCTTATTTAGATTTGACAAGGATAAGTGATTTTCTGGCTCTTCAATTAATACTACTGCTTCTAATTCCGTACTTGATTCTAATGCTAATTTCATTTTTATAGCATTTTGTTCACCTTTTCCTATGTAATCAAAGGGAACTTCGTCTAAATATGCGGTAATAATTTTATCCCAATTAGATTTGCTCGAAATATCGACTGATACATTTAAATTTTTATCAGTAATATCTCCTTTCTTTTCATTTAAGCTTTCATTTATTGTTGAAATGGATTCATTTTCTGAAAAAGTTTCTTTAAGCTTTCTGTAATGAACAGCTAGTTCTGTGCGCTGTGAAGGTTCTAAGGAGTCATTCAAAATCTTGTGCAGATATATATCTGTACCATTTTGATATTTTGATGTAGATGTATCTATTAGTGTTGATCTGGCAGGTATACTTCTTGACGTTAGACTATTCCCAGCAAAAGATCGCCAAACTACTTTGTGATATTCAATTGGTAATGTTTTAATTGAACTTACATCTTGAATATAAGCTTCGTACTCAGTTTGGTATGTTGAATCAAATTCAATGCTTATAGAGACCCCTGGATTATCAATTCTTAATAGGTTATTTGTTCCTTTTAATTCGCTGTATATGTTGTCTGGATTATCAAAATACAGTTCAATAATTATTTTAGGTAATTCGGCTTGTGTATTTGTTTTTAATTGCTGTAAATATGTTTTTATACTATTAATGTTAAACAAATATGGACTTAATTCGTTCTGAAGCAGCCTATTATTTAATTGGCCCGTCAAAGCTAAATTTATTGCTTCTAGAAGCGTAGATTTCCCTGCCTCATTATCTCCAATTATAATATTCAAATCAGGATTTAAATTTAATTCAAAGTCTTCGTAAGATTTATAGTTCTTGATTTTTAATTTACTTATCATCTGAATACCTCATTCCAATCTATTGACCTATAATATACCATTTTTGTAATCTTTATGTTTGAATGAATAGTTTGCATTTATTAATTCCAACGTTTGTTCTCTAATAATTTCACTACTAATAACTATTTTATAACAATTAATATTACTGTAGTTGCAGGTCTTTTATTTTGTTCTTAAAACTTTATCACTAATATTAACCAATCTTCATAATCATTATTAATTAGTAACTATTCTGAAACAATTAATCTCCCTGCATATTTAAACAGCAACAAAAACGATGCTTACTACCATTAGACACCAATAATAGTGCATATGTGATTTCGATTAATTTAAAACGTAAAATATTTTTTGAAAAGCTTTGATGCAATCCAGCGCATGTTATTTAATGCTGATGTGTTTACACCAGTCGCACGTAAAGGAATGCTCAATGTAGCCAATTTTTGTCGTGGTTTAACTTTTCGGCAAATCCTCGATCGTGAGATTTATATCGGCTGTTTTGTAGCGAAGAAAACATCTATGATCTATCCAACTACTTGAAAGCGCATTATAAATAAAAAAGAGAATTGGAGTATAAGAGAGAGAACACTTGTGGCAATAATTAATAAAGGAGATTTTGATTTAATTCAACAGCTAATTAAATCTCATAAGTGTATTCGCTCACAGCAAAATACACCTCTTTTTATAGGGCTATTATTATGTGACATTAGTGGTGCTGGGATGCATTTCAAGCACTATCATTATGTCTGTGGGCATCAAAATAAGTTTGCTAAAAAAGATTTTTCTGAAAACTTCCGCCCTATCGAGACGAAATTAAAACAAACCATACTTAATAACTTAAATAATTTATACTTTTCAAATGTCTCAGTTAAAGATACCGAAAAGTTTTTAGAGAAGAAACTTGAAAAGCTACAAACTAAACCTAATAAAGACTATGAAACACACCAATCTAAGCTTGCAAATCTCCGTTCAAAGAAACAAAAAGCTTTAAAAATGCTACTTGATGATAAGGTTGATTAAGGTACTTATGACAGCGTTGCAGTTAAATTAAATCCTCAAATTAAACAACTGATTATTAAATCAAATGAGTTATAATACGAGGAAACAACACTATAATAGACATAGCTGAACTAAAAGCACACATCCTACTAGAACTTAATCCAAAATAACTTTTAACAGAACTTACTTTAAAATATTAGCGCAGTTCATAAAAGTATTAAAGAAAAAGCAGACGGTTTAGATGTGCATTATCGCACCTCTAAACCGTCTGCTTTTAAGTTTCAACAAATATTAAGTTAGATATTACTAAAGACATATCCGAACGAAGCCTACTGTAAAAAATACGCTTAAATACTTATTAGTCAGCTAGTTTAAGCCACGCAACTGCCTCGCAATGTGTGGATTGCGGGAACATGTCCACCGGCTGCACTTCCTGGGTGCGGTAGCCACCGTCTTCGAGTATGCGAAGATCTCTGGCAAGTGTCGCCGGGTTGCAGGAAACATAGACAACCCGTTCCGGCCGCTGTTTCAGGATGGTTTGCAGCAATTGCTCATCGCAGCCTTTTCGCGGCGGATCAACAACAAGTACATCCGCTTTTTTGCCTTCTTTATACCAGCGAGGAATCACCTGCTCGGCAGGACCTGCCTCGAATAAGGTATTGCTAAGGCCATTGAGTTCCGCATTGCGTTTGGCGTCTTCGATAGCGGGCGGAACAATTTCCACGCCCATGACGAATTTTGCCCGCTGCGCAAGGAATAAGGAAATCGTTCCTATACCGCAATAGGCATCAATGACAGTTTCATTGCCGGTCAGATTGGCATATTCGAGTGCCTGGCCGTAAAGCACTTCTGTCTGTTCCGGATTTATCTGGTAAAAAGAGCGTGCTGAAATTTCAAACCGGACATCGCCGATCTGGTCTTCGATAACATCTTTGCCCCATAGTGTAATAGTTTCATCACCGAAAATGACATTTGTTTTTTCCGGGTTAACGTTCTGGACAATCGATACCGTTTCCGGAACCAGCTCCTGAATCAATTTCAAAGCTTCAGCAGCCTGCGGGAATTTCTTTTTCTTGGTAACCAGCACGACCATGATTTCTCCTGTGGCACGCGCTTTCCGTACGACCACATGGCGCAGCTGTCCGCGGTGAGTTTCTTCCTCATATGGTTCAATGCCCATTTCTGTCAGCTTATGTTTGATGCCGGCCATAATGCTGTCCGCTTCCGGTGTCTGGATGATGCAGATATCGGTATCGGCAATCTGGTGCGAGCGTGGCTGGTAGAACCCGGCGACCACGCGTCCATCTTCCATGCCGAAGGGAATCTGCGATTTATTGCGGTAGCGCCACGGATTTTCCATTCCTTTGACAGGATGGACGGGAACGTCAGGCAGCTTGCCGATGCGGGTGATGGCGTCACGCACAAGCTTGCGTTTAAACGTCATCTGCCCTTCATATGACAAATGCTGAATCTGGCAGCCACCGCATGTATCGAATACTGGACAAGGCGCTTCGACCCTGAACGGCGAGGCATTTTCAATTTCCAGCAATTTTGCAAAACCATAGGATTTAAGTGTCTTTAAAACATGGATGTGGACATCTTCTCCCGGCAAAGCACCGTGGATGAATAATGGATATCCCTCTACTTTGGCAACTCCTGCCCCGTCGTGGGTCAAATCTTCCACGTGGACCAGCAGCCGATCATTTTTGTTTACAGGTTTCAATTCGTTCACTCCATTTCACGTTTCTCTATTCTACATGAAAAAACGCGCCAGGCAAAGCCTGGGCGCGCATTCAATCGTTATCTTTAGGTACCGATCCATCTTTCAATGCAAACCAGAAACCGAAAACCAGTGAAGCTAATAATACGAGAAACGGTGCATAGAATATCAAGAAATCCTGCATGGAAATTGCCCCCTTTTATGCATGATAATCCGATTTGCCTTTGACATAATCTTTATCGAACAAGAACAGGCGGAACAATAGATACAATGACGGCAGCAACAAGCCTAGGCCTGCTATAAACGCAATAATTAATGCGATTGCCATCGATTCGTTGGTAAAACCATCGTAGATAGTCAGATATGGATATAAAAGATATGGATAATGGGAAACGCCATATGCGAAAAATGCTGTAAAGAATTGACCGACAAGCAAAATGAACGCCAACCCGTAGTTTTTCTTCTTCCAGATTAGATAAACTGTTCCGATAAACAACAGGAACGAAATTGCGAATGCCCACCAAAGATCCAGAATCCGGCTATAATGCTCAGGATTGTGGCCGCGTAATTCGAATATGATCCCTGTCGCCGTAACGATAGCAGGTCCTGCCCATACGAGCGCGTATTTGCGGATCAGTTCAGTTGCCTTGACGTCACCCGCTTTATTGGCATACCAGGTCAGAAATACTGCGGAGATGTAAAGCACTGCGGTAATGCTCAGCACAACGATGCTCCACATCAACGGACTCGTAAAGAGAGCCCAATAATCCAGATAGGGTTCGCTGCCGTTCATTTTGATGAAGCCGCCTTCCGACATGGCGAGTACCGGTGATAAGGACGCCGGCAGCAGCAGACCCGATAATCCGTACATATAAATGTAGCCTCGGTGATTGATTCGCGCTCCGTAAGTCGCAAAGGCATAATAAGAGCCGCGGATGGCGAGCAAAATCAGCGCCAGACTGGCAGGGACGAGCAAAGTCGTTCCATAATAGAATGCGGTTTGCGGGAAGAACCCGATGATTCCCACAAAGAAAAATACGAAGAACACATTCGTAACTTCCCAAACCGGCGACAAATAGCGCTGAATGATGTTGGTTAAAATATGCTGTTTGTTCGTAAAGGCGCTGTAAGCGTTGAAGAAACCTGCTCCGAAATCAATGGATGCCACAATTACATACAGGAACAGGAAAAGCCAAAGCACCGAAATTCCGATTATTTCAAGCGTCATTCCGGATCACCGCCTTTGTCAGCCTTTTGTCTTTGTGCAAGTTCTTTCTCTACTGGATTACGTTTATACATCCGTGATAACACCACGATGGTTCCGATTCCCAGTATGAAATACAATCCTGCAAACAGAATGATCATTAAATCGACCTGGCCGCTTGTAGTAGCAGCCTCGCTTGTTTTCATATAACCACGCAGAATCCATGGCTGCCGTCCGACTTCCGTAAACCACCAGCCGGCCTCGATTGCGATCAACGCCAACGGTCCGGTTGCCACTGTCAGCCAGCGGAACCATCTCTTCGTGATTATCGGCCATTTGCGCCATGCCGCTACGACATAGACAAAGGAGAAGAATGCAAGCCACATGCCGATTGTCACCATCGTATCAAACAGATAATGTATCCAGAGCGGCGGAATTTCGTCTTCCGGAAACTCATTCAGCCCCGTAACTTCAGCATCAGGCAAACCATGCGCCAGTATGCTCAGTGCATAGGGGATTTCAATCGCGTACTTCGGTTCCTGCCCGTCAAGCACACCGAAAAGAATCAACCTTGCTTCGTCTTCTGTTTCAAAATGCCATTCGGCAGCTGCCAGTTTTTCAGGCTGGTATTCGGCAAGGTATTTACCGGAAAAGTCACCGATTAGAGCTGTTGCAATTGAAAACACAAGACCGAGTTTCATGGTCATCAACAAGGCTTTTTTATGATATACATGAGTCGATCCCTGTAAGATGCGGAGAGCGGCGATCGATGCCAACACAAACGCGCTGGTCATGAAAGCCGTAGACATGACATGCGCCACTTTTGTCGGCACAGCCGGGCTTAGCATTGCCAGCAATGGGCTGACATTGATCAATTCACCATTCACCAAATCGAAGCCTTGCGGCGCATTCATAAATGAGTTGACCATCGTGATGAAGACCGAGGAAGCGGCCGCTCCCAGTGCCACTGGAATCAGCAGCAGCAAATGTTTTCGCTGATCTTCGAAACGGTCCCATGTATACAGGTAAATACCAAGAAAAATTGCTTCAAAGAAAAATGCGAATACTTCCATAAACAATGGCAAGGCAATCACATTTCCCGCCATTTGCATAAAGTTCGGCCAAAGCAGAGATAATTGCAAGCCGATTGCTGTCCCTGTCACAACCCCGACTGCTACTGTTATAACAAATCCTCTCGCCCATCTGCGGGCAAGCAGAATGTAATGATCATCTTTCTTTTTGATCCCGACCCACTGTGCGATCAAAATCATCAGTGGCACACCGACTCCGATTGTTGCATAAAGAATGTGGAACGAAAGAGTCATCATTGTCAGGATACGGCTTAATAACGCTGTATCTTCAAATCCCATTTCCTTTATCCCTCCCAAGGAATATAGTTCACCGTAAGTTCTACATTTATTGTACCCTAAGCAGACCTGCTGAATCCCCTAAGAGGAATTCAAAAACCGCACATTTTCCCCAAACTTTGAATAAGCTGTGACAAGAATTGATAATATCACTTGAAATTTATTAGAATTTTTAGTATTCTATAAGGAACATAAAAAAAGGGTGATTTATATGGAAACAAGCAGAAAAGTATTCGCCTACATCACAAGAGGCCCAGATGAAAACCGCGAATTACTGGTTTTCGAGTACAAAGGTGAACCGGAAGTCGGTGTTCAGGTACCCGGAGGTTCAATCGCTGATGGAGAAATGCTAATTGATGCACTTTACCGCGAAGTTCAGGAAGAGACGGGACTGCCACGCGATGTATTGGATTTTGCAGGAAAAATCCACAAGTATAATTATTATCCGGAGCACCGGGATAAGGTATACGAACGCAACATCTTCCATTTCGAATATACTGGTGAAAAAGTGGATGAATGGGAGCATACTATCAAGAGTAATGGGCGTGACAACGGCATGACTCTGTTATTCCGCTGGGAACCGGTGGATGATTTGCCGAAACTTGCGATGGAGCAGGACAAAGCGATCGAACTTTTGTAGAACTGGGAAAACACAAAAAGAAGCCTTGCAGTCTGTCGGCTGCAAGGCTTCTTTTATTTGATATCTTTTTCGTTAAGCGAATGGATCGGCACCAGTACTTCGATATGTTTTTCAAGGTTCTGGAATACGGCCGGCAGCACTCCGCCAAACTCTCCATCCAGATTCAACATGACACGCTCCTCGGAAGAAACTGAAATCCTGCTGGCTTTTGCATAGATGACGTGAGGATTGGAAAGATGCTCTCCACGGAGTGCAAGTGAAGCCAACCGGATAAACTCCGCCATATTCACTTCCTTCAAAATCAGCAAAGTGAACTTCCCATCGTTGATGCTGGCATCTGGCGCCAGCTTTTCAAAACCGCCGACCGAATTGGTCAAACCAATCAGGAACATCATCGCTTTATCATCAAAAACTTCTCCGTCGTACTCGATACGGACGTTGGATGAACGGATGGATGGCAGCATTTCAATGCCTTTCAGGTAATAAGCCATCTGTCCAAGAACCGTCTTCAGCTTGCTCGGCACTTCATAGGTCAGTTCAGTCATTCTTCCGCCGCCGGCGATGTTAATGAAATAACGATCGTTCATCATGCCGACATCCACTGGAACCGAATCACCTTGAATAATGATGTCGACAGCTTTATTGATATCACGGGGAATATGTACTGCACGCGCAAAGTCATTGGTCGTCCCCATCGGGATCAATCCTATTTTAGGGCGATTTTCAAATTTCGAAACGCCGGATACGACTTCGTTCAGCGTACCGTCCCCGCCTACAGCGACTATCAGGTCGAATTTTCTTTCGACAGCCGTAATCGCCGCTGCAGTTGCATCTCCTTCACAGGTTGTAGCATGGCAGGACGTTTCATACCCCGCGATTTCCATTCTTTCCAGCACTTCCGGCAAATGCTTTCGGAACAACTCCCTGCCGGATGTCGGGTTGTAAATAATGCGTGCTCGTTTCATAAGATTTCAGCCTTTCTACACTTACTCTAGAAAATAAGACAATAAAAAAAGTTAAAAGTTCCTTTTACCGCAAGTTTTCTCTTTAAGTCAGTGATTTGGTCAAAACTGCTTTTAATTCCTGATAGACGCTGTCCCAAAACTCGCTTTTGTATACAAAGCCGTCCGTTATTTCGCCAATCACCGTATTAAAATGCAGATCGTATTGAGGATTTTCTTTTTCCGGCAATTTAGCTTTCAAACCATCCACGAATTCCTGGACCTTTTCAGATCTTGGCCCCCAGTCTCCGAGCACTTCTCCGTCCTGCGATAAAATGATGTATTTCGGAATGGAACGTCCGCCATTCGTCAAGTAGCGGTCCATCAATTCCAGATTTTCATCCCGGTAAACGCAGCGGACTTCAACGTCTCCTGCATCCGCAATTTTACGGAGTATCGCATTATTCATCATGGCATCCCCGCACCAGTCTTCTGTAATCACAAGGATATGTGGATTCTTCTCTTTTAATAAAGAGATAAACTCCTTATCTTCCGGCATTGTGAATTTCTCGTAAATTGAATAAGACTTTTCCTGGTTGGATTCCATTTGGGACATATAATTTTCAAGCGTAATCGCGTTTTCGAAATAGTTCTGTTCCAGTGTCATGATATCACATCTCCTTTAAATCCAGTTTACTTGTCTTTATCAAAACCATCAAATTATAACACCAGAAAAGCGGAAGCGCCCGTTCAGCTCCGAAAGACATAAGACGGATCAGCGGAGCGGCGTACTTTGCCGCAGAGCTGAGATGGCTTATGATCCGAGGAGTTGGGCGCTGGAGTCTGGACACCAGAAAAGCGGAAGCGCCCGTTCAGCTCTGACAGTGGCTGAACAGAAAAAAGATGGCCCGTTAAAGGACCATCCATCATTTTACCGCTTGTTGATTTCTTCCAAAAGAATTTTATTCAATAACGGCGGGTTCGCCTGTCCTTTGGTTGCTTTCATGATTTGGCCGACCAGGAAGCCGATTGCACGGTCCTTGCCGTTCTTAAAGTCTTCGATTGATTGCGGGTTGGCATCGAGTGTGTTCGTCACATATTCACGCAAAACGCCTTCGTCCGAAATTTGGACAAGCCCTTTCGCTTTCACGATATCATTGGCGTCGCCGCCTTTTTCAATCAATTCACGAAACACTTTCTTGGCAATCTTAGATGAAATCGTTCCATCTGCTATCAATTTGATCATTCCAGCAAGGCCTTCAGGTGTCAAAGCCGTATCTGCAAGTTCTTTCTGCTCAGCGTTCAAGTAAGCGGAAACTTCCCCCATCAGCCAGTTGGATACCAGTTTAGCGTCTGCTCCGGCATCAACTGTCGCTTCGAAAAAGTCGGAAATCGGTTTTGCCAGTGTCAATACCATGGCATCATATGAAGACATGCCAAGTTCAGAAACGTAGCGCGCTTTACGCGCATCCGGCAGTTCTGGAATTTCTGCGCGGACGCGTTCGATCCAGGCATCGTCGATGACAATATCCACAAGGTCCGGTTCCGGGAAATAACGGTAATCGTCAGATCCTTCTTTAACACGCATCAAAACTGTTTTACCAGTGGATTCGTCGTAACGGCGAGTTTCCTGCGGAATGATGCCGCCTGACAGCAATACCTGTTCCTGGCGAATTTGTTCATGCTCAATTCCTTTGCGGACATAGTTGAACGAGTTCAGGTTTTTCAATTCCGTTTTCGTACCGAATTGTTCCTGTCCATATGGACGAAGGGAAATATTCGCGTCGCAGCGAAGTGATCCTTCTTCCATGCGGACATCGGAAACACCTGTGTATTGGATAATAGCTTTTATTTTTTCCAGATAAGCATAGGCTTCTTCCGGCGTACGGATATCCGGTTCAGAAACGATTTCGATCAACGGTGTTCCCTGGCGGTTATAATCGACCAGCGAATAGCCTTTATCGGTATGTGTCAGTTTACCAGCGTCTTCCTCCATATGGAGACGAGTAATCCCGATGCGCTTTTTCTCGCCGTTCACTTCGATTTCAATCCAGCCATGTTCACCGATCGGCTGATCAAATTGAGAAATTTGGTAAGCTTTTGGATTATCCGGGTAAAAATAGTTCTTGCGATCGAATTTGGTGTGGCGTGTAATCTCGCAGTTTAATGCAAGTGCCGCTTTCATCGCCCAGTCCACCGCAGTTTTATTGACTACCGGCAGGACTCCAGGATAACCAAGGTCGATGGCGTTTGTATTCGTGTTCGGTTCTGCTCCGAAATGTGCAGGAGATGGCGAAAACATTTTGGAATCAGTTTTCAATTCTACGTGCACTTCGAGCCCGATAATCGTTTCAAAGTTCATTGTGCTGCTCCCTCCCATAATTGAGGAGTTTTTTTATGGAAATCTGTCGCCTTTTCAAAAACATCGGCTACACGATAAACCGTTTCCTCATCGAAATAATTGCCGATGATCTGCAGGCCAAGCGGCATATCGCCTTCAAAACCGCACGGTACAGAAATCGCCGGGACACCCGCAAGATTGACCGGTATCGTCAGAATATCATTGGCATACATTGTCAATGGATCATCAATGATTTCACCAATTTTAAATGCCGGTGTCGGAGTTGTCGGTGAGATGATGACATCGTAGTTCTTGAATGCATCGTCAAAATCCTTCTTGATCAGCGTGCGCACTTTCTGCGCTTTTTTATAATAAGCATCATAATAACCCGAGCTTAACGCATAAGTCCCAAGCATAATCCGACGTTTCACTTCATCGCCAAAGCCTTCTGCCCGTGTATTCATATAGAAATCCAGCAGGCTGCTCGCTTTATTCGTGCGGTAACCGTAACGGATTCCGTCGAAACGGGACAGGTTGGAAGAAGCTTCAGATGAAG
Source organism: Planomicrobium sp. Y74 (assembly GCF_003668635.1). GTDB lineage: Bacteria > Bacillota > Bacilli > Bacillales_A > Planococcaceae > Planococcus. The sequence continues at coordinate 26,757 of NZ_RCWH01000011.1, forward strand.
CCAGTAAATAATACGTTGCAAGTGCGTATTTAGAATGCGGCAATGAAATCTCTTCCACTGTGGCACCTTTTTCCTTCAATACCTCAAGTGCATCGTAAACCGCTCCCTTAGCAGATTCGCTGACGCCTTCTGCGAAGTATTCCTTCGGTACGCCGATACGAAGACCGTTAATGTCGCCCGTTAAAGCAGCCGCAAAATCAGGCACTTCGACATCCGCTGAAGTGGAGTCCTTTTCGTCATGCCCGGCAATTGCCTGCAATAATAATGCATTATCTTTTACATTGCGTGTCACTGGACCGATTTGATCCAATGAAGACGCAAATGCGATCAAACCGAAACGCGATACACGGCCATATGTCGGCTTCATGCCGACAACGCCGCAGAATGCAGCCGGCTGGCGGATGGAACCGCCAGTGTCGGAACCAAGTGTGAACGGCACTTCTCCTGCAGCCACTGCTGCAGTTGAGCCGCCTGAAGAACCACCTGGCACATAATCCAAATTCCACGGATTTCTGGTCTTTTTATAATAGGAGTTTTCGTTTGATGAGCCCATTGCGAATTCATCCATATTCAACTTGCCGACAATCACCATTCCTGCCGCGCGCAGCTTTTCAACTACAGTCGCGTTATAAATTGGATTGAAGCCCTCCAAGATACGGCTTGAAGCTGTTGTTATCAAACCTTCTGTCATGATATTGTCTTTTACACCAATCGGCAAACCGAATAATGGCCCGCGCTGTTCCATCGGTACATTATCCATTTCACTTGCCGCCGCCATCGCCTTTTCTTCATTCATCGCCAGAAAAGCATCGACTTTCGGGTCAAGCTTGTTGATGCGTTCGATTGTCTGTTTTGTTATTTCTGTGATTGTCGCTTCATTACTATGTACCAATTCCTGTAATTCAGCAGCTGTCTTATCGTAGAATTTCATGGTTTCCCTCCTCGCTATTATTCCAGAATGGTCGGAACTTTTACTTGTCCCGCTTCATGTTCTTTAACATTTTTCAATACCGTTTCGCGCGGTAATCCTGCCTCCGCTTTATCTTCACGCAATACATTGACCATCGGCAGTACGTGTGTTGTCGGTTCAACGTTCTCTGTATCCAGTTCATTTAGAAGCTCCATCGCATTTGTGATGGCTTCCAATTGTTCTGCAAAGTGGATCGCTTCTTCATCAGTAATCGCCAGACGCGCCAAATGGGCAACCTCGATCACTTCTTCTTTTGTCATTTTCGCCATTTCCTTACACCTCCGGAATTCAGTAAACATACGCTATATCATACCATTTCTTGCCTCAAAAGAATAGAGACAGCCGCGCTGGCTGCCCCCTGAGCCGCCCCTTAAATCAGGAACCGGCTTTTTTTATTCATAAATATGGACAATCGGTTCAGTTTCATTGGTTTTCCGTAAAATCAGCGCTTCCGCTCCATTGACCGAATTCAAATCCACTTCCACCTGGATATTCTCCGGGAAGTGTTTCATAACAAGACCCGTCAGATATTGTGTAAAACCGATTACTTCGGATGAACCGTAAAACTGGATCGGAATCTCAATCTGCAATTTGCGGATCGAATCTCCCTGATAAAAGCCAGTGCCAATGACACTGGTGAAGTTAGAGAAATACTCTTCAACGTCCTGCTTGAAATTTTTGAATGCCGTATCCACTTCTCGGTATTTCTCTTCAGGATTGCTCGAAGGGAAAATCACGAATTCTTCATTGATCGGATTCCATTTGGCCACTGAATTTTCACCGCCCGGAGCAACTCCATAAGTGAAGTAAGTTCCGGCAGTGATCGTACTTCGGCTTTTTTGCTTGAAGAGGCCGACGGTGATCGGAATATCCGCCATTCCTTCTTTTTGGCGCAGCCGGTTGACAATTTCATCTGCCATCCGTTTGCCTTCCGATTCTAATCGTTCCTGTGAAATCGTTTCTTCATAGGACACCCCTTGATCATTCTCACTGTAGTAAATGGAGTTGAGGGCGAGTCCGACAGATACACCACCGAGTCGGATCGTATCTTCATTGGTTTTCACCAGGTAATTCTGTTCGATAATGTGTGCTAGAATTTCCGGCGATGGATTCTCACGGGTTTCGCCTGCTTCCAGCTCTTCTTCGGATAAAGGTGCACGCTTGTCTTCGGCATTCAACCCGGTCGGATTATCTTCTGGATGGTAACGGCGCAGCCATGCAGAAACTTCTTCATCTGTTATCTTCTGGCCTTCCTGAAAATAATAATCGTCAGGAGAAAATTGATTTTGCGATAAACGCAGCAGCCCTTTTTCCGCTTCTTCGATATCGTAGCGGGAATTCAGGCGATTGACGATTTTACCTCGCGTGGCACTTTGTTTATATGGCAAAAGGGTCCGGTAAAACTGATCATCCAATTGCATGCTTGGAATAATTGCCGTTTCCACTTCCTCTGTGCCAATTACTTCTGTTTCATTTGTTTGCGTCGGCACACAGGCGGTTAGCAGCAAGATGCTGGCAGGGATCCACCAAAAGCGTTTCATTTTAAATATCTCCTCATTTGTTCAATTCTTCTATCAATTGCTGCTCATTCCAGACTTCAATCTTCAAGTCCAAAGCTTTGTCCAGTTTGGAACCTGCTTCTTCCCCGGCAATCAGCAGATCGGTTTTCTTGCTGACACTGCCGGATAACTTGCCGCCCATCGCTTCGATGCGTGCTGTCGCTTCCGAGCGGGTAAGCTGTTCCAATTTGCCGGTCAGTACAATTTTCTTGCCTGCAAAGGCATTCGAACCGGCTTCCACCTGCACACGTTTGCCGGTATAACTAAGATTGACGTTTCCAGCGGCTAAACGTTCCACCAAGGCGCGAACTTCTTCGCTGTCGAAATAAGTGACGATGGCATCGGCCATTTTATCACCGATTTCATGGATCGCCGTCAATTCCTCGAGCGGGGCATCCATCAATTTCTCCATCGAACCGAAATGCTCAGAAAGAATACGTGCCGCTTTTTCGCCGACATGGCGGATGCCAAGGCCGAACAATAAACGTTCCATCGAGTTGCTGCGTGAAGCATCAATCGCTGCAATCAGGTTGGATGCCGATTTTTCACCCATCCGGTCAAGTTCCAGCAATTGATCTTTCGTCAATTTATAAATATCGGCTATATCCGCAATTAACTGCTCATGGTAAAGCTGTTCGATAACTTTTTCGCCAAGTCCTTCGATATTCATGGCGTTGCGCGATACGAAATGGATTAACCCTTCCGTAATTTGAGCTGGGCATTTCGGATTTACGCACCGCAGTACGACTTCCCCTTCGATCCGGACAAGTTCCGCATCACACGCTGGACAGTTCTCAGGCATGCTGAAAGGTTCTTCAACACCGGTTCTGAGTTCAATCATAGCACGGACCACTTCCGGAATGATGTCACCCGCTTTTCGGATAATGACCTTATCCCCAATGCGTATATCTTTTTCTTTGATGAGATCTTCATTATGCAAAGACGCGCGCTGGACTGTCGTCCCGGCCACTGATACGGGATCCAGAATGGCGGTCGGCGTAACAGCGCCTGTACGTCCGACGCTGAGTTCGATATCAATAAGATTGGTCATCACTTCTTCAGCGGGGAATTTATAGGCAGTGGCCCATTTCGGACTTTTCGCCGTAAACCCGAGTTCCTGCTGCTGAAGAAAACTATTGACTTTAATGACAATCCCATCAATTTCATACGACAGCTTCCCACGTTTTTCAGTCCAAATTTCGATGTATTCAAGAACTTCCTCAACGCTCCGGCAGACTTTTCGCTCCCCGTTCGTCTTGAGCCCGAGTTTCTGCAGATAATTCAGCGACTCGTTATGTTCATCCAACCCATAATTTTCAGCATCTCCGCCGATGCCATAGATAAAGACATCCAAATTACGGTTCGCAGCTATTTTAGGATCGAGCTGTCGAAGTGAACCGGCAGCCGCATTGCGCGGGTTGGCAAAAACTTCTTCGCCGTTTTCGCCACGCTCTTCATTCAATTTATGGAAGGATTTTTTTGGCATGAAAACTTCACCGCGCACCTCAAGCGATACCGGTTCCTTCAATTTCAATGGAATTGAACGGATGGTCCGAAGATTGACTGTAATATCCTCTCCCACCCGTCCATCGCCGCGTGTAGCACCGCGGACAAACTTGCCATCTTCATATATAAGTGAAACAGCGAGCCCGTCAATCTTCAGCTCGCAGACATATTCTATCTTTTCACCCGCACCGTTTCTGACGCGTTTATCGAATTCCCGCAGGTCATCTTCTCCGAAAACATTCGACAAACTCAGCATCGGACGGTCGTGCGTCACTTTTTCAAAATTTGAGATCGGTGCCCCGCCAATTCTTTGAGTCGGTGAATCCGGGAACACCAGATCCGGATATAAAGTTTCCAGTTCAATCAATTCATTGAGCAGCTGATCGTAAACTGCGTCAGGAACCATTGGGTTATCCAGCACATAATAGGCATGGCCGTAGTTACCGAGCAATTCATTTAATTCACTTACCCGCTGTTCTGCTTTGATACGGTCCATAATATACCTCCCGATTATACTTTCTCAATCGGCGCAAATTTGGCAAGAAGCCGCTTGATGCCGACTGGGCTTGGGAATGCGATATCCAGTTCTGTCTGTTCGCCATCCCCTTTGACACCGACTACAGTGCCCGTTCCCCACTTTTTATGTGTTGCTTTATCGCCAGGCTTCCAGCCAAGTTTGTCGCCGCCTGACTGCTGATAGGCGGGGCGCGTTACTGCAGCGCGTCTCGGTGCCTGCTTATAGCTCGTTGCTGCGCCGGCACGGTGCTGTGCAACCGTCTGCTCGATCAAGTCTTCAGAGATTTCATTGATGAAACGGGACGGCATATTCCAATTGCTCTTGCCGAATAAAGTACGGGAAGATGCATGTGTTAAATATAACCTTTTTTCTGCTCTTGTAATCCCCACGTAAGCCAGGCGCCGTTCCTCTTCCATTTCCTCTTCATCGTTATTGGAACGGGAATGTGGAAATACATTTTCTTCCAAGCCAATGATGAATACGACTGGAAATTCGAGCCCTTTGGCTGCGTGCATCGTCATCAGAATAATCGGTCCATCTGTTTCTTCTTCATCGTCCAGCGAATCAATATCCGAAATCAAAGCAAGATCCGTCAGAAATGCCACAAGTGATTTATCGTCGCTTTGTTTTTCGAATGCCTGTGTCACCGATAAGAACTCATTCAAGTTCTCAAGACGGCTTTCGCCTTCAATGGTCTTATCGTTCTGGAGCATCTGGCGATAACCGGATTTCTTCAGAACTTCCTCGACCAATTCAGTGACCGACAGATATTCCTGCATTTCCGTGAACCCGGCGATCATATTGCGAAATTCAAGAGCCGTCTGGGCAATTTTCGGAGAGACGCCCATAAAGTCGACTTCCTGCAGCGCATCCATGATCGTGCGGTCCTGTTCAATTGCAAATCCGGCCATCCGTTCAAAGGAAGTTGCGCCGATTCCGCGCTTCGGTTCATTGATGATCCGCGCCAGCGACAAATCGTCGTCGTTATTGGCGATCAACCGCAGGTAAGCAAGAAGATCCTTGATTTCCTTCCGGTCATAGAACTTCGTTCCGCCGACGATCGTATAGTTCATATTCGATTTTACGAACATTTCCTCCATGATTCGCGACTGGGCATTGGTACGATAAAGAATCGCGAAATCGGATGTTTTATAATTTTCCTCATCCATCAATTTTTGGATGGTTTGGACGACAAATTGTGCTTCCTGCCGCTCATCACTCGCTTTATGCAGCGTTATGGCTGGTCCTTCGTCGTTATCGGTGCGCAATTCTTTCGGGTAGCGACTGGTATTCCGCTTGATCACGTCATTCGCCGCCTGCAGAATCCGCTTCGTTGACCGGTAATTCTGTTCAAGCATAATCACTTTTGCATTCGGATAGTCTTTTTCGAATGATAGGATATTGGTGATATCAGCTCCACGCCAGCGGTAAATCGACTGGTCCGAGTCTCCGACCACACAAATATTTTTAAACTTGCTCGCCAGTTTCTGGACCAGCTGATATTGTGCATTATTCGTATCCTGGTATTCATCTACATGGATATACTGGAATTTATTCTGGTAAAATTCCAGGACATCCGGCTCTTTATTGAATAGGGTCAACGTCGTCATGATCAAATCATCAAAATCGAGCGACTGGTTTTTTTGAAGACGCTTTTCATAGCCCTCGTAAACTTCCGCAATCGTCTTCTCGTACGGGTTATGCGGATTTGCGTTGCCTGCAAATTCCGAGGCTGTGATGCACTCGTTTTTCGCAGAAGAAATGGCATTCAAAATCGTTCTTGGTTCATATTTTTTCGGGTCTAGGTTCTGCTGTTTCAAGACATTTTTAATAACCGACAATTGGTCGGTCGAATCAAGAATGGAAAAATTTCTTGAAAATCCTAATTTATCGATGTCACGCCGAAGGATACGGACACACATCGAGTGGAATGTGGAAACCCACATACGCTCACCTGTACCGTGCCCCAGCAGGCCATCGATCCGGTTGCGCATTTCGCGCGCCGCTTTATTCGTAAATGTAATCGCCAGGATGTTGGAAGGGTAAACCTGCTTCTCCAGCACGAGATACGCAATCCGATGCGTCAGCACTCTCGTTTTTCCTGACCCAGCACCAGCCATGATCAGCAATGGGCCTTCAGTCGTTTTGACCGCTTCTTCCTGTTCCGGGTTCATACCCTTTAATAGATTCTTCGTTATTAATTCCATTGTGCACCACCTCGAACATTTGTTCTTATTATAACGATTGATCTATAGATTCCGCAACCGCCGCAACGGTTCTAATCGCTTGTTCAATATCTGTGTAAATAACATTTCCTACAACGACTGTATCCGCGAATCGCGCTATTTCCCGCGCCTTTTCCGCCGAGTCAATGCCGCCTCCATAAAACAGGCGGGTATCGGATAAATGTCCTTTTACCGTTTCAACTAATTTTGGATCGCCGTATATACCGCTGTATTCCAGGTAAAAAATCGGCAATTTGAAAAAATGCTCAGCCAACCGGGCATATGCCACCACGTCTTCCCCGTCAAGCAAACTATCGGCATCGGTTAACCGTGCCGCCTTGCAATCCGGATTCAAAATGCAATAGCCTTCTGGAATCAGTTCTTCCCAATCCATCAGATCCCCGTATTCCCGGATTGCTTCATGATGAAGGCCTTTAATCCATTTCGGATCCCGGCTGTTCAGGACCGTCGGGATGAAATAAAAATCAAATCCCGGCGCCACCGATTCGATTGTTGAAATTTCCAGCACGGCCGGCAGAGAATAAGGGCGGACGCGCGCCATTAAATTAATTACATTTTCGAGTGTGACATCATCGCTGCCGCCTATCAAGATGGCATCAGTCCCGGATTCACAAATTCGTTCCAAATGTCCATCGGAAATTTCCTTTGCAGGATCCAATTTGAACACATGCCGCCACGATTGATAATCCATTTCGCTTCACCTTACTTCTAATCATTTCATCTATTTATTATAACAAAAGAAAAGCGCAAGCGCCCCTTCAGTCCTGTTGGACAATAGACAATGGAATTCAGGCAAAGCAAAAGGCTGTCCGTTAAGCCCGATCACTGACTTAATGGACAGCCTTTAAATTCCGCTGCGGTTATTATGAGATTCCACTCTATTCATCCGAGCTGCCAAACTTTTATTCTTTCGGCAACTGGAATGGTTTTTCATCCGGGTAAAGCCGCCCTAGCATTTCGTCATAGCCGTCATTGCCGTAATTCAGGCAGCGGCGTACCCGCGAAATTGTCGCTGTGCTTGCACCGGTTTCATTTTTGATTTTTTCATACGTCTTCTTCAGCCGCAGCATTCGCGCAACTTCAAAGCGCTGGGATAATGATTGGATTTCACTGATCGTGGCAAGATCATCGAAAAAGCGATAAGCTTCTTCCCGATCTTTTAACGCCAATATTGCATCGATCAATTGATCAGTTTGTGGGCCTCGGATTTTATCAACTTGCATTCAGCTATACCGTCCTTTCCTTGCTATCCATTGCGGGAAAAAGGAAATCTCGCTGCTATCAGCTTAGCATTTCCTATACTATCAAATAAACCACTTATATGAGTCGAACTAATAACTTTTAATAATCGATATTCCGCAAAACAGCTGCGAAGACATTAGTCGACGCTTGCGAGGCTAAGTCTTTGCGACGAAGCAGCGTAGCGATGCAGGAGCACGGTTTTCGCCTTCGAGCTAACTTACGAACGACTCCGAGTGGATTTCGCCCTTCGTCGAAACGGAGTTGGAAAGCCAACTCCATTTCTGTTCCCCAAGGCGTCTTCGCTGTTTTGCTCCATATCTTTAGAGATGTCTCTCAGCAAAGGCGCGGCTCAGGACTGAGCGGAGCAATAAGACGAGTGGTCTTCTCGGCTTATTGCGGGAGCTTTGTCCAAAGCGGCGAAGCGGTATTTATTGTATTTCTTAAGTTTAAATTATATAGCTTTAGACTCTTCCGATTCCGCGATAATTATCTCATGAACGCCGGAAACAGGATTTTCTTATTCATGACATCGTAAATTCCTTTTTGCGTCACGCGGACATAAGGAAGATGGGTCGCCTGTAAAAACAGTAAAGTGTAAATAGCGTCGCCGTGCTTATAACCCCGCTCTTTCAATGCCTGCTTCAGGACGGTTTCCTGTTCCATAATCTGTTCCATCGGAAGATCGGACATGCCACCTCCAAGAGGAAGCGGGATATGGCAGATCATTTCATCGCTTTCCATCAATACGATGCCGCCGTTCATTTCTTTCAATTTATCAAAAGCCAGCCACATCTGTTTAGTGTTTTTGCCGATCAGAATGATGTCGCCAGTATTCGAATAGGAAGAGGCGAATCCTTCTACGGCATTAGTAAATCCTTTGATCAATGTATTGACGCGCCATTTTCCGTGCTTATCGATCAGCATCAGGAAACTTTCATCATGATCTTTGGATAGGGTTCCGTCATGCGTATCAATATTTACCGAATAAGGTTTAATAATAACATCATTGACCATATCAAGCCCGAACGGCATGGAAAATTGGAAATCATCTTCAGTAAGATCGAAATCCATTTTCAGATCCGGCAGCACATCCCAATTTATTTTAGGCAGTGCCTGCACTTTTTCACCGTTTCTCTTCAGCCATTTCCCTTTTGAAATGACACTTGACGGCACCGGATTGTCAATCGAATCCAGTATGTTGAGGTTTGCGTAGCGGCCTGTTGCTATCAGCCCATGCATCGCTGTCATATTATAATACCTTGCTACATTATAAGATGACATCATGTAAGCTTCAATCGCCGGGACACCTGCTTCGAGAGCAATCCGTATGCAAAGATCGATAACTCCGTCTTTATGGAATGTAGGCGTTGATCCGTCAGTTGTCATCATCAATTTCTCGTAGACATTCAATTCGCGATCCACGACGCCTTTCAATAGACTCGGTAAATCCGGACGGATCGACGAGTGCCGGAGTGTCACACCGTAGCCATGCAGCAGGCGCATCTCCACTTCATCAATTGTCATCGCCTCATGATCTCCATCAGCACCAAGCAATTTCATCCGGGCAAGCGTTTTTTCGGAAGCTCCCGGAAAATGCCCTTCTATCTTCTTGCGCGTCATTTTCGCCTTTTGAATCCAATACAGCATTTGATCATCGCCAGCCATCAGTTTCGGCCACCCAGTCAGTTCCCCGCCAAGCAATACTTCCGGACGATCCAGCCACTCACCGACGGATTTGGAAGTAAAGAGCATATCTTCGGCCGCCAGTTCTGTCTGCGAATCAAAACGTGTCCACCAATAGAATGTGAAAGGCAGTTCATTCAGCTGATCCAAAATTGAAAACGCTTTCTCATTTTCCATCGATAAAAATAACGTCAGGTTATCGGATATGAAAGTGGTAGTTCCCAATTGGGCTGAATAATCAGCGAACGATTGAGGGTTATAAAGTTGGAAGGGATGGACATGGGGTTCGATATAGCCCGGAACGATGAATTTTCCTGCCATGTCAACGACTTCAGTTGTGTCGCCTATCAGCGGCATTTCCTGTCCTGCATATACAATCCGGTCGTCATGAATCCAGATATTTCCGGTCATCCATTTTTTATAGATTCCGTGCAAATAATATGCATTTGTCAGAACCAGATTCGGTGCCTGTTCTTTCCCGATGATTTTCAATTGATTGCGCAATTCGATGTTTTTCCAAAGTGGATTATCCATATGCCCGCTCCTTTCCGCTGTCTATATAATACTTTATATACTAGCATAGTAATGCATTTAAATACAGCTGAACCCTTGAATAAATGGAACATTCTGATAGTCGTCAGAAGACTTTGAATAGGCTATTTTTAAAGCCAATACTATAAAAAAGTCAGGAAAGACGAAAGCGGCGCTTTCGTTCTTCCTGACTCTGGCAATATCAATTCAATTAATTGTTGATCGGATTGCTGAATTGTTTAAGAACATTTTTCTTGTCGTTCTCTTTGAATGTCAAAACTTCTTCAACCGGCTCATAAGATTCGCCGTAGAAATGTTCATCTTTGTAAGTGTGGATGTCTTCATACATTTTCTTCATGCCTTCAAAGATTTCTTCTTCACTCTCGTTGTTCGGAGCCCAGTAAAGGATTTCCATCGAGTTCTCTTCGCCTGTCGCAATCGAGCGTCGGTTATAGCCGATTGAAGATGCATGCTCAAAGCCTTCACGTGAATAGAAACGAAGACGTTTTTCCGTGTCTGTATCTTCGTAATTCACCGGTTCAACTTCAAGGATGATCGGTTTTTTCTTATCTTTAAGCATTTGAAGCGTTTTGCTGCCGATTCCCATACCGCGGGATTCTTTAGCCACAAACAGATAATCCACGAAAGTGAAGTTCGGGAATTCTGCATACATCAAAACGTGATAAGGACCCTCGTCCTTATAATATACGCTGCCTTTTTCCTTCAATAAAGTGTCCATATGCTCTTTTGACTTCATTTCTACAATCGGGAAATATTGATTCAATTTTTCATACCAATTCATAATTATTGCTCCTTTCAAATTTGGATGCCCTGCTGATTTTGTTGTCGGGGTGACAATGGGTCTTGATTCTGGAGTTTAAATAGAGGTAAACGTGGGCTGTTGAAAATCCTCAACTTCTTCTTTCAATTCCAGAAAAGAAAAACGAAAGAAAAAATGACACAGTTCTTGTCGAATTTGTGTCATTAATTATTATACCATGTAATTTAGCCTAATGCACGCCATCCGATATCCGTTCTGTACATGAAACCGGACCAGGACAATGCATTCACCTGTGCATATACTTTTTCCTGGGCTTCCTTAACAGAATCCCCTTCTGAAGAAATGAACAGCACTCTGCCGCCATTTGCAGCAAACCCCTCACTTGTTGCTTTCGTTCCTGAATGGAAAATATCAACTCCGGAAAGGCTTGCGAGATTCGGAAGGATCTTTCCTTTAACCGGTTTGTCAGGATAGCCTTCTGCTGCTATCACTACACCAAGAACAGCCTGTTCCTGCCATTCCAGCTCGTATTTTTCGCCTTCCAGTAAAGCATTCATGAAATCACCGAAATCCGATTTCATCCGCGGCAGCACGACCTGGGTTTCAGGATCGCCGAACCGTGCATTGAACTCAATGACTTTCGGCCCTTCCGCCGTCAAAATGACACCTGCATACAGAATGCCATTAAACGGAGCCCCTTCGGCAGTCATTGCTTCAACCGCCGGTTTGACGATAGTGTTGTATGTGGCTTCAACCGTTTCAGCGGAAATTTGGGGCACCGGCGAATATGCACCCATACCTCCCGTATTCGGTCCTCTGTCTCCGTCAAAAGCGCGTTTATGGTCCTGGGAAATCTCCATCGGGTAAATTGCGCCGTTGTAGACAAATGACATGAACGAGAATTCTTCCCCATCCAGAAACTCTTCGATGACAACTGTCGAACCGGATTCACCGAATTTCTGATCTTCCAGCATATCGTGCACTGCGGCAATTGCATCTTCTTCGGTTTTTGCTACAACTACTCCTTTGCCGGCAGCGAGGCCGTCCGCTTTGATGACGATCGGAGCCCTCATCTGCCGAATAAAGTCAATGGCAAGCGCAACTTCAGAAAATGTTTTGTATGCAGCCGTTGGAATATCATATTTTACCATCAATTCCTTCGCAAAAGTCTTGCTGCCTTCGATTTGTGCAGCAGCTTTGGAAGGACCGAAAACCCGCAGGCCCTGGCCCTCGAAAAAATCTACAATGCCTGCTGTCAACGGCTGTTCAGGTCCGACAAAAGTGCAATCTATTTGATGCTCTTTGGCAAATTCAGCCAGCGAGGCAAAATCCATTTCATCAATCGGTACAAGTTCTGATTCAAGGCGCATTCCATCGTTTCCTGGCGCAGCATAAACTCTTTCTATAGAAGCAGATCTTGCAAACTGGCGGACGATTGCATGCTCACGTCCGCCCCTCCCAATAACCATAACTTTCATGCCTCTGCCCCTCTCGAATTAATGTTTAAAGTGACGAATTCCTGTAAAGACCATAGCAATGCCATATTCGTTGGCTTTATCAATGGAATCCTGATCTTTCTTTGAACCCCCCGGCTGAATGATGGCTTTTATTCCGGCTTTAGCCGCAGCTTCAACTGTATCGGACATCGGGAAAAATGCATCTGAAGCCAGAACCGTACCTTCCGCACGCGCGCCTGCCTGCTCCAAAGCGATTTTGGCGGCGCCGACACGGTTCATCTGCCCAGCTCCGACCCCAAGAGTCATATCCGAATCACATACGACAATGGCATTGGATTTCACATGTTTGACTACGCTCCATCCGAGCTTCAGCGCTTCCAGTTCCTGTTCAGTCGGCTGACGCTCTGTGGCAACACGGATATCTGCATCTTCGAAACCGAATGTATCGGGCTGTTGAACAAGCAAACCGCCTTCTACAGTGACCGTATTCCACTTGTCCTGTTTTGTTCCATCAAAAGGAACCGTCAACAAGCGAATATTTTTCTTTTGAGTCAATATTTCCAACGCTTCAGCTGAAAACTTTGGTGCTATAACAATTTCCAGGAATATCTCTGACAACTTTTCCGCAGTTTCAGCATCTACTTCATGGTTCAGCGCAACAATCCCACCGAAAATAGAAGTGGAATCCGCCGCGTAGGCTTTATTGAATGCCTCCGCAATCGTACTTCCAGTGCCTACTCCACAAGGGTTCATATGTTTCACCGCAACCGCTGCCGGTATTTTGAATTCCTTGATGATCTGAAGCGCAGCATTCGCATCCTGAATATTATTATACGACATTTCTTTGCCATGCAGTTGTTCGGCAGCTGCAATAGAGAAATCGGATCCAAGGGGACTGCGGTAAAATGCTGCTTTCTGATGGGGATTTTCGCCGTAGCGAAGCGATTGCTGCAATTCGTATGTAAGTGTCAACGCTTCCGGATAATTTTCTCCTGTCAGGTCGGTTAGATAATTTGAGATATAAGAATCATAAGCCGCTGTATGGCGGAAAACCTTCGCTGCCAGACGTCTTCTTGTTTCAGGACTGGTCACAGCTTTGTCTCCACGCAGTTCACTCAGAACAACTGCATAATCGGCAGAATCCACAATAACCGTCACATAAGCGTGATTTTTTGCTGCAGAACGGAGCATCGTCGGCCCGCCGATATCGATGTTTTCAATAGCGTCGTCGACTGTCACTCCCGGCTTTGAAATCGTTTCACGGAAGGGATACAAATTAACACAGACGATTTCTATAGGGGAAATGTTGTTCTCAGACATTTCACGCTGATGCTCGGGATCATCATGTTTCGCCAATAGGCCGCCGTGGACCAGCGGATGAAGAGTTTTTACGCGTCCATCAAGGATTTCGGGGAAGTTCGTTATTTCATCAACTGCTGTAATCGCAACACCATTGTCTTCCAAAAAGCGTTTGGTTCCGCCTGTCGACAGGATTTGATAATCCATTTTTTCCAGTTCTTGCGCAAACTCCAATATGCCTGATTTATCCGATACACTTAACAAAGCTCTCTTTTTCAAATCGAATCCTCCTAAGAATAATGCAGATGTTTTATTCTATATAAGTTGAATTAATAAAATATAGTAGCCGATATTCCGCAAAACAACTTCGCTTTCCTGGGGGCTCGCCCGAGTGGATCTCAGCACTTCGCTCGAACCGGAGTTGAAAAGCCAACTCCGGTTCTGCTCCCCTGGGAGTCTCCGTTGTTTTGCTTCATATCTCTAGAGATTTCTCTAGCGCCGGCGCGCTCCAGGACTGGGCGGAGCAATAAGACGAGTGTTCTTCTCGGCTTATTGAGGGAGCCTTGTCCAAAGCGCCGAAGCGGTATATAGGCGAATTCTTTAATGTAAATTATTTAGGGTGAATAATCGCTGCAAAGTTGCAGGATAAAGTCTATGTTCGATTGCATGGATTTCTTCCTCAACAGCTTCGCGGCTTCGGCCGTTCACTTTGAAGGACTCCTGGGCAATAATGCTGCCGGTATCCATGCCTGCATCCACATAATGGACTGTAACTCCCGCTGATTCAGCTCCTGCGGCCATCGTTTGTCCAATGGCGTCTTTTCCCGGGAAAGCGGGCAACACCGATGGATGAATATTGACGATGCGGTTTTCATAAGTCCCTAAAAGGACCGGCCCGACCAAACGCATAAAGCCTGCCAGCACAATCCAATCCACTTGCAGACTTTCAAGCTTTTCTTTCAGCATCTCTTCATATAATTGTTTGGAATCATAGTCGGATGGCATAAAAGCGAAAGATGGGATATTGGCTTGTTTAGCGCGTTCAACGACATAGGCATTTGGGCGGTCTGTTACAACAAGCGCGATTTCCGCTTTTAAATTGCCTGATTTTACAGCGTCAGCGATCGCCTGAAAATTAGAGCCGTTTCCAGAAGCGAAAACGGCGATTTTAATCTTATTTTTCATTGAGTGTTCCATCCTGTTCACCTTTGAATCGCACACCGGCTGCTGCAGAAATCCGGCCAATTACATATGCCCGTTCTCCGTTTGCTTCGGCTGAGGCCAGTACTTGTTCAGCATCTTCAGCGGAAACGGCAAGCACAAAACCGATGCCGGCATTGAAAACAGAAAACAAGTCCCGGTCTGACAATGAACCTTTTTCCTTCAGCATCTCAAAAACACGCAAGACCGGCCAGCTGCCAAGCTCGACTTCAGCACCCAATCCATCCGGCATCATACGCGGCAGGTTCTCGATAAATCCGCCGCCTGTAATATGCGCCATGCCATGAATTTCTGTTTTGTCAGCAATTGCAGCCACTGTTTTTGCATAAATTTTCGTCGGAGTCAGGAGTTCATTGCCAAGTGGCCCGAGGTCTTCGTATCCTTCAATGATTCCTTCAAGCTGAAAATGGTTCTGTTCAAACACAATATTGCGCACCAGCGAATAGCCGTTTGAATGGATGCCGCTGGAAGCAAGGCCGATCAACACATCCCCGGCAGTAATTTTTTCTCCGGTGACGATTTTCGATTTTTCAGCCGCGCCGACTGCAAAACCGGCAATATCGTACTCGTCTTCTTCGTAAAGTCCCGGCATTTCCGCCGTTTCTCCCCCAATAAGAGCTGCACCGGCTTCAACGCAACCGTCCGCTACACCTTTTACGATGCTCTCAATCTTTTCAGGCACAGCTTTTCCGACTGCGATATAATCCAGGAAAAAAAGCGGTTCCGCTCCTTGAGCGACGATATCGTTGACACACATCGCAACGCAATCGATGCCGATTGTATCGTGTCTATCCGCAAGAAAAGCCAATTTCAATTTCGTACCGACGCCATCAGTCCCCGATACCAGGACCGGCTCCTTCAAATTCAATTCGGACAAATCAAACATGCCGCCGAAGCCGCCGAAAGCACCCATCAATCCTTTTCTTGCAGTGCGGTCGACATGGGACTTCATCCTGTTGACAGCTTCGTAGCCGGCTTCAATGTTCACACCCGCTTGTTCATATGCTTTAGACAAATTGGTTCCTCCTATTGGCTGACTTCTTTTTGATGAGGCAAAACGGTATCCGGATAAATATCCGTCGGGTACTCCCCAGTAAAACAAGCCAGGCAATGGCCGCATTTGGATCCAGGGTCGGTGCGTCCTATATTTTGGACCATGCCTTCAACTGACAGAAATGTCAGCGAATCCGCACCAATCTGTTCACGCATTTCTTCCACCGTGTTATTGGCAGCGATCAATTCACCTGACGTACTCGTATCAATTCCGTAGAAACATGGATTTTTGATCGGCGGCGAACTGATGACCACATGGACTTCCGTTGCTCCCGCTTCTTTCAACAATGTGACAATCCGGCGTGAAGTTGTTCCTCTGACGATGGAATCATCGACCATAATGACACGTTTGCCGTCAACAACCTGGCGAACTGGAGATAGTTTCATCTTCACTCCCTGTTCCCGCAAATCCTGGGAAGGCTGGATGAAGGTACGGCCGACATAGCGGTTTTTTATCAACCCCAGCTCATACGGAATTCCGCTTTCTTCTGAATAACCGATGGCAGCGGATATACTTGAATCTGGTACGCCCGTAACTACATCTGCATCAATTTGAATTTCTTTTGCAAGTTGCTTACCTAGACGTTTACGCGCTGAATGCACATTGATGCCGTCGATGTCCGAATCCGGACGAGAGAAATAAACATATTCCATCGTGCAGATTGAGCGATCATTCGGATAAGCAAAGCGTTCAGCCCGCATTCCTTCTTTGTCTATAATAATAAATTCGCCGGGTTCAACTGAACGCACAAATTCCGCGCCGACGATATCAAATGCGCAAGTTTCCGAAGCGACAAGCCAAGCGTCTCCAAGTTTGCCGATTGAAAACGGGCGAAGGCCATGGGGATCAAGTGCAATATACATCGCCTCTTCTGTCAGGATTGCACAGGCGAAAGCGCCCTTTAATAATGATAGCGCATTTTTTATCTTTTCTTCAAAGCTTTCATAGCCGCTGCGTTTAATCAGATGAGCTAAAACTTCGGTATCCGAGGTGGTTTGGAAAATACTGCCCTGGCGTTCCAGATGTTCTCTCAGATGGTTGGCGTTCACCAAATTACCGTTGTGGGAAATGGCAAGGCCGCCGGTAGTCGAATTAAACAGCAGCGGCTGGACATTTTCGATGCCACTGCCTCCAGCTGTGGCATATCGAACGTGGCCAATTGCTCCGGTGCCTCCCATTTTTGCAAGCTTCTCAGGCGTAAATACTTCATTGACCAATCCTTCGCCTTTAACCGGCTTAAGCGTTCGTCCGTCAGTTGTAACAATGCCAGCGCCTTCCTGTCCTCTGTGCTGCAATGCGTGGAGTCCGTAATACGTAATCTGCGCCGCATTTTCATGTCCCCAGATTCCAAAGACACCACATTCTTCGTTTAAGCTTCTGATTTCAGCAAGCATGGTATTGCCCCTTTCCAAGCTGAGCGAAGCGTATCGACCGAATCATGGATCCAGACGACGCCGTCTTCACTTTTGATCGTTAATTCTCCGGAGTCTGTGACTGTTCCAATTTGCTTAGCATCTTGAACGACCTGTTCGAATTGTGACGCGTGGCCAGGAGAAACTGTAACGATGAACCGTGATTGTGATTCGCTGAAAAGAGCTGTCGTTGGTGAACCTGTAAGTGTAATATCCATTCCCATGCTGTTGCCGAAAGTCTTCTCCGCAAGAGCCACCGCAACACCGCCTTCCGCCACGTCGTGGGCGGATGCCACCAGTCCCTTTTGAATGGCTTCAAGAAGCTGTTGCTGGCGTTTTGCTTCAACAGTTAAATCGATGGACGGCGCTTTGCCGAAAATGCGTCCTTCCACCATTTTCTGCAGTTCGCTGCCGCCGAATTCCGTAAAGCTTTCACCAATCATATAAACCACATCGCCGGCTTTTTTGGCGTCTTGTGTTGTTACATACGTCAAATCTTCAACCAGGCCAACCATACCGATGGTCGGTGTTGGATAAATCGCCGTTCCGTTTGTTTCATTGTACAGAGAGACATTTCCGCCGATAACCGGCGCATCAAGTATTGTGCAGGCTTCAGACATACCGTCAGCCGCTTTCTCTAGCTGCCAGAAAATCTCCGGTTTTTCCGGATTTCCGAAGTTCAGGCAATCTGTGATTGCGAGCGGCTTCGCACCCGATACCACGACATTGCGCGCCGCTTCCGCCACCGCAATTTTCCCACCCATTTCAGGGTCGAGATAAATATAGCGGGAATTGCAATCCGTCGTCATCGCCAGTCCTTTATTGGTACCCCGAACACGGATAACAGCTGCATCCGATCCCGGACTTACCACCGTACTCGTGCGGACCTGATGATCGTATTGATCGTAAACCCATTCTTTCGAAGCGATGGTCGGCTGCTGCAATAAAGACTTAAGCGTCTCACCGTAGTTTTCAACTTTCGGTTCAACGTTTTCCATCTGCTGATATTCCTTATAGTAAGCTGGAACACTCGAAGGCTTATGGTAGACCGGTGCATCTTCCGCAAGTGCATCGACTGGCACTTCAGCCACGATTTCACCTTTATGGACAAGGCGCAAAGTGGAATCATCCGTTACTTTACCAACCGTAACAGCATCCAGTCCATATTTCTCGAATAACTCAACAATCTCAGGCTCACGGCCTTTTTTCACAACGATCAGCATGCGTTCCTGCGATTCTGACAGCATCATTTCATATGCCGTCATGCCGGTTTCGCGCTGCGGGATATGATCCAAATCCATTTCAATTCCTGATCCGGCTTTTGACGCCATTTCAGCTGACGAAGAAGTCAGGCCTGCAGCACCCATATCCTGAATACCGATCAACGCGTCGGATTTCACCAGTTCAAGGCAGGCTTCAAGCAATAGCTTCTCCATAAATGGATCTCCCACTTGGACCGCCGGGCGATTGTCGCCGGAGGATTCCGTCAATTCTTCCGAAGCGAAAGTAGCACCATGAATTCCGTCGCGGCCAGTTTTAGCCCCGACATACATTACCGGATTGCCGACACCGGAAGCGATGCCTTTTTGAATATCCTTATGGTCGATCAAACCCACACACATAGCATTTACCAACGGGTTGCCGTCATAGGAATCATCAAATTGCACTTCGCCGCCGACTGTCGGTATGCCGATGCAGTTGCCGTATCCAGCGATGCCGGCAACCACTTCTTCAAATAAATATTTAACGCGTGGGGTAGTCAGTTCGCCAAAGCGCAAGGAATTTAAGAGCGCAATTGGGCGTGCCCCCATCGAGAACACGTCGCGGATGATGCCGCCGACACCGGTCGCGGCCCCTTGATAAGGCTCAATCGCTGAAGGGTGATTATGCGATTCCATTTTAAAGACCACTGCCTGGCCGTCGCCGATATCTACAATTCCTGCGCCTTCCCCTGGCCCCTGGAGAACCCGCGGTGCCTTCGTAGGGAATTTTGCCAGCACAGGTTTTGAATTTTTATAAGAACAATGTTCCGACCACATAACCGAAAACAAGCCGGTTTCCGTGTAATTCGGCGTTCTGCCTAGAATCTTTTCCACCATGGCGAACTCTGCATCGGATAATCCCATTTGCTGATAGACTTTCTGCTCTTTGATCTGCTCAGTATTTGGCTCAAGCGTGACTGACATTTGCTTCCCTCCACTGCTTAACGATTGATTTAAATAAAGAAAGTCCATCACTGCCGCCGATCAAATCGGAAACGGCACGTTCCGGATGCGGCATCATGCCGAGCACGTTGCCTCGTTCGTTGACGATTCCCGCAATATTATTGCGGCTGCCGTTAAAGTCATCCGCATAAGAGAACACGATTTGGTTATTGTTCTTCAACTGTTCATAGGTCGCATCATCGCAGTAATAATTCCCTTCGCCATGTGCGATTGGAATCCGTATTTCCTGACCAGCCATATATTCATTCGTAAATAAAGTATTGGCATTTTCAACTTTCAAACCGACAGTCCGGCACATGAATTTCAAATTTTTATTGCGCAGCAGAATGCCTGGAAGAAGTCCTGCTTCGGTAAGAATCTGGAATCCGTTGCAGATGCCGAGCACCGGTTTGCCTGCTTCCGCCGCTTTCTTCACTTCATCCATCACCGGTGAAGACTGGGCAATCGCGCCGCAGCGCAAGTAATCGCCGTATGAAAAGCCTCCCGGCAATAAAATACCGTCATATCCGCTTAAATCGGTTGAATCATGCCAAACATACTCTGCTTCTTCACCCAGTTCATCCTTGACCGCGTGGTACATATCCAAATCACAATTGGATCCCGGAAATACGATTACTGCGAATTTCATTGCGAGACAGCCTCCTCGATTTCGAAACGGTAATCTTCAATCACCGTGTTCGTCAATAACTTCTGGCACATTTCATTTACAAGCGCATCAACATCACCGGCGTCATCGGAAATCATCAATTCCAGGTATTTGCCGATCCGTACATCTTCAACTTCTCCGTAGCCCATCTTATGAAGAGATCCCATTACCGCAGACCCTTGTGGATCTAATACGCTTTCGCGCAAAGTGACGTAGATTTTAACTTTTCTCATGAATGTTGTCCTCCCAGTTTAGCTAAAATGAGTTCATACGCTTCTGTTAAATTGCCGAGATCCCGTCGAAATACATCTTTATCGAGTTTTTGCTTTGTTTTTGCATCCCAGAGGCGGCAAGTATCCGGAGAAATTTCATCCGCCAATAAGATCTTCCCGTCATTGTCACGGCCGAATTCTATCTTGAAGTCAACAAGATCCACGCCAACTTCCTTGAAGAAGCCAATCAATATTTCATTGACTTCGAGTGCCTTAACGCGCAATTCACGAATCTCTTCTATCGATGCCAGCTCCAGCATCTCAATATGATCTTCTGTAATAATCGGATCGCCGAGTGCATCATCCTTATAATAGAATTCGACGACTGCCCGCTTCAAAACTGTTCCTTCTTCTAAACCGAGGCGTTTGGCCATGCTGCCGGCAACAATATTCCTTACCACCACTTCGACCGGAATAATTGAAACTTGCCGGACCAGCTGTTCATGGTCAGACAATTGTTCGACGAAATGCGAAGCAACCCCCGCTTTCTGCAATCTTTCGAAAATCAATGATGTAATTTTATTGTTCAACATGCCTTTTCCGGTAATTTCCGCTTTCTTCTCACCGTTGAAAGCTGTCGCTGAATCTTTGTATTCCACCCATAAAATATCCTGTTCGTCCGTTGCGTATAAGCACTTTGCTTTTCCTTCGTACAATAGCTGACCTTTTTCCATTTAGGGAGACCTCCGTTTAGTTTAATCCAAGCCGGTTGAAAATCATGTCCACTTGCTGTAAGTGATGGTTGTAGTCAAAGCAATCATCCAATTCATCTGTTGACAGCTGGGAAGTAATTGTTTCATTCGCTTCCACGATTTTACGAAAATGCGTCTGGTTCTCCCACGCTTCCATCGCACATGGCTGCACCGTATCATACGCCGCTTCACGTGCCATTCCTTTATCGATCAATGCCAGCAATACCCGCTGCGAATAAATCAAGCCAAGTGTCGAGTCCATATTGCGCTTCATGTTTTCCGGGAATACCGTCAAATTCTTCACGATGTTGCCGAAACGATTCAGCATATAATTCAAAGCGATGGTCGCATCAGGCAGGATTACTCTCTCTGCAGATGAATGCGAAATATCGCGTTCATGCCATAGTGATACGTTTTCGTATGCCGTCAGCATATAGCCGCGGATCAAACGCGCAAGGCCAGTCATATTCTCAGAACCGATCGGATTCCGTTTATGCGGCATGGCTGATGAACCTTTTTGGCCTTTAGCAAAAAACTCTTCCACTTCACGTGTTTCTGATTTCTGCAGTCCACGAATTTCTGTCGCAAACTTCTCAATTGATGAACCGATCAATGCCAGTACACTCAAATACTGCGCATGGCGGTCACGCTGCAATGTCTGTGTCGAAATCGGAGATGCCGCAAGACCAAGTTCCTTACACACATACTCTTCAACAAATGGATCGATATTAGCGTATGTTCCAACTGCGCCGGACATTTTGCCCGTTTCGATAGATTTTGCCGCCGCTTCAAAACGTTCCAGGTTGCGCTTCATTTCTTCATGCCATAAAGCGAGTTTCAGACCGAAAGTCGTCGGTTCTGCATGGACGCCGTGCGTCCGTCCCATCATTACAGTCATTTTATGTTCTTTGGCTTTATTTGCTAGTATTTCAATGAAATTCGTCAAATCTTTGCGAATAATCTCGTTTGCCTGTTTTAATAGGTAAGACAATGCCGTATCCACGACATCAGTAGATGTCAGACCATAATGCACCCATTTGCGTTCTTCCCCAAGCGTCTCAGATACCGCACGTGTAAATGCCACCACATCATGGCGGGTCTCTTCTTCAATTTCAAGAATGCGGTCCACCGAAAACGAAGCGTTTTTTCTGATTAAAGCTACATCTTCTTTCGGGATATCCCCAATCTCTGCCCAAGCTTCACAAGCTAAAATTTCCACTTCAAGCCAAGCTTTGTATTTATTTTCTTCTGTCCAAATTGCGCCCATTTCGGGTCTTGTGTAACGTGCGATCATTAGTTTTCCTCCAATTTGTCCGACCAAATGCCAGACGCTTCTATTTCATTTATTGTGCCTGCTAAATCTTTTGTAAGAATCGTTACATGGCCCATTTTCCGGTTATATTTTGCTTCTTCTTTGCCATAAAGATGGATAGACCAACTCGGATAATGTGCGATTTTCGAGGCCAAAGGCGCTACATGCTGCCCCAATACATTGATCATCACCGTTTCCGACCATAATTCTGGTTTACGCAACGGCCAGCCGCAAATGGCGCGTATATGCTGATGAAACTGGGAACTGTTCGT
Organism: Planomicrobium sp. Y74; assembly: GCF_003668635.1. Taxonomy (GTDB): domain Bacteria; phylum Bacillota; class Bacilli; order Bacillales_A; family Planococcaceae; genus Planococcus. The sequence goes on from NZ_RCWH01000011.1 coordinate 49,654, forward strand.
TGCTTCAATCGAGTAATGACCTGAATTGTGCGGACGCGGTGCAAGTTCATTTACTATGACATCGCCATTTCTCAGCACAAACATTTCAACAGCTAAAGTTCCAACCATGCCAAGATGTTCTGCGATTTTTTCAGCAGCTTCGGTTGCTTTGGCAATTGTCGACTCATCCACCCGTGCAGGAACAATCGTTTCATGTAAAATATGATTTTTATGGATATTTTCCCCTATCGGCAATAAAGCTGTTTCCCCACTGCCGTTCCGCTGGATAATGACAGAAATTTCTTTGGTGAAATCCACAAATTCCTCGGCAACACAGACACCATTAGCGAACAGCGGCTCAGCAAGTTTCAAATCGTTCTCAGACCGAATCGTCACTTGCCCTTTTCCGTCATAACCGCCTTTTGCTGTCTTGACTATAAACGGATAATCGATTGTTGAACTTTGCTCAATGAGTTCAGCGTAATTTTCAGCGGTAATATAATTCACTACCTGAACACCAGATTTTGCAATTTCCTCTTTTTCATAAACCCGGTTCTGCGTAATACGGATGAGCTCAGAGCCTTGAGGAACATATGCGATCTTACACAAATGCGATAATCCCTCAACATCGATGTTTTCAAATTCATAAGTAATGACATCACTCACTGCCGCCAGTTCCTCCAGTGCATCCAAATCATCATATGGAGCAATTAATTGCGTATCCGCTACCTGGCCAGTGGGTGAATCCATTGAGGGATCCAGCACTGCAATTTTAAACCCTGCTTCTTTGGCAGCCATCGCCATCATGCGCCCCAACTGGCCGCCGCCGATAATTCCAATGGTTTGTCCCGGCAAAATCGTTTTCATCATATAAGGTCCTCCGTGCTTTTTAGAACTTCAGCTTTGATACTTTCCCTGCGTGACTGCAACGCCACTGCCACCCCTTCGTCGTGGGCACCAAGTATCTGCGCTGCCAAAAGACCTGCATTTACAGCACCGGCTTTGCCAATCGCCACTGTAGCGACCGGCACTCCTCCAGGCATCTGAACAATTGACAGCAATGAATCCAAGCCGTTCAGCGTTTTAGACTCAATCGGAACGCCTATAACCGGCAACGTAGTTTTAGCGGCAACCATTCCAGGAAGATGGGCTGCCCCACCTGCTCCGGCAATAATCACTTTAAGTCCGCGTTTTCTTGCATCTTCAGCATAACTGAACATCAAATCTGGTGTCCGGTGGGCGGAAACTACCTGCTTGTCATAAGCTATGTTCAGCTCGTCCAATACGTCACAAGTGTTTTTCATTGTCTCCCAATCACTCGAACTTCCCATGATCACACCGATTCTCGGATTCATCGAATCTCTCCTTTTAGAAAGTAAAAAGCCCTCAAATAAACTGCTCACTTTTACGTGAAAAGCAGTTTACTTAAGGACTTCAAAATCAACGAAATATAGACTGATGGCATACATGCACATCCCTCGCGTCATTTCCATAAGTTGCTTTCCCGCATAGTCCAGACATTCCGGTGTCTTGGTAGAGACGCAGAAGCCAATTCTTCTGCATATATGGGGTTTCCTAATTAATCATAACAATTCAATATTTACTAGTCAACACTTAAATCCGAACATTAAGTTGTCAGAATATAGTATAGTTCGGATATTACTCTTTTAATAATTTATTCTTCTATTTTTAACCCTTTAAATTTTATTATTTGCCTTACAGGTACTGGCACTCCATCTTTTTCTTCGAATAACGGTTCCTCTTTTCTGCCAGCTGCCATATACCCTTCAGCTTTCATGCGCTCCAGACAGTCTTCCATTGTCTCGTCTTCGGCAACTTCAAACCATATCGTTTTCTTACTCATTTAAATAGATTTCCTTTCCTAACCTGCTTTACCCAGAATCCTCCATGAATTGATTTAGGTTCATAAGCAATAATAAATGCTTTAGGATCGATTTCCTTAATAGTCGTATATAGTTTTAACTCCATTTTTCTCGGCGTTAAAATTTGCATGGACTGACGGTCGCCATCTCGTCCATTGGCTGCCCAATCAGTGACACCATAACCTTTTTCACGCAATGCTTTGGGTAAAAGATGGTTTTGTTCGCTAGTAATAACATTTACTGTAATATATCCGAGAGCCATCTTCTCTTCTATTTTAGATCCGACAATAACTCCTGAACCATATCCGATTGCATATGCTACAAGATTTTGGATTTGGTCCAAGTTATCCAGCACCAATCCAAGACCCACTATATAAATCACTGTTTCTACCATACTGACCATCGCCGCTAAATAGCGATAGCCTTTTAACGTCATAATCATTCTTACAGTAAAAAATGATACATAGACAATATTGATGGAGAAAATGATGATTATCATTAACCATGGATTTATTTCCAATTCGTACACCCCTTCATTTTCCCTTAAGAATCAAGTTACATATTAGTGGAATCTTCACTATAAAGCAAGAGTGAAAGGTCGTCCATGCCTTTCCAATCACTGGGGCATTTATAGTAACTTACTCTTTTGCAGAACAATTTAAGTTGCTGATAGTGTTTATTCAAATTCATCCTGTGTGATTTTCCTTCTATTATAAAGAAGGTGGTCTTTGACCATTTAGAAGCCAAACTTTCTTTTAACAACAAAAAAGGCCGCTACCGCTTGCGCGGTAACGACCTTCTTCTGTATGCCCAGCGGCGTCCTACTCTCACAGGGGGAGACCCCCAACTACCATCGGCGCAAAAGAGCTTAACTGCCGTGTTCGGGATGGGAACGGGTGTG
>NZ_RCWH01000012.1 GCF_003668635.1 Planomicrobium sp. Y74
TCTGGGCTAACAGGTCATAGCCCAAAGAACCTTCCAAGTACTCCTTTACCATCCGCAGTTTGAAAACCTCACTATATTTCGCCATATAAAAACACCCCAAATGTTAGATTTGAACTCTAACTTTTGGGGTGCACCACCAATTTGAACTTCTAACCGGCTTTTTTGCTTGTTTATTTGAGTTGTTTTATCTGCTGCGGATTTTGGACAGCAAGCGAAGTATCTCTAAGTACAGCCACACTAAAGTGATGAGCAGGCCGAACGCCCCGTACCATTCGAAGTATTTCGGTACCCGGCTGCCTGCGGCGTTTTCGATATAATCGAAATCGAGCACAAGATTCAGCGCAGCAATGATGACGATGACAACGCTGATGGCGATGCCGATAGGTGATGAATCGTGTAGATAAGGGACATTGAATCCGAAGAATCCGCCGATGAACGAAATGATATAGACAAGGAATATGGCTCCAGTTGCAGCAATGACGCCCATTCTGAAGTTCTGGGTGACTTTGATCAAGCCGGATTTATAGACAAGCAGCAAACTCAATAACACTGCGATTGTCAGCATTACAGCCTGAAAAACGATTCCGCCGTATTGAGCTTCGTATTGTGCGGATATCGCACCTAGGAATAATCCTTCGAGCAAGGCATAAAGTGGAGCTGTGAACGGTGAAACTTTCGGCACGAAGATGGTGATCAATGCCACAATCAGGCCGCCGATTGCACCTATTAAAATCAGTGGCAAAACACTGCCGGGATTTTCAACAAACTGGTTCCAGGAATAGACGAATGTAGCCAACACCAGCAGTATTAGAATGAATGTCTTGTTGACAGTTCCCCTGATGGTCATTGTCTGGCCAGAGCCGATTGTATCGAATTTTTCAAATGCTTCTTTTTTCAAACTTGGATTTCCGCTTCTCAAAAATCTTCACCTCTTCATTTTCTAACGAGCATATTCCATTATATCCTGTGTATACAAAATGACCAAATTATATGGAAGAAGAGCTTATAAACCTGTAAGGCATGCAAAAAGCCACTGTTCGATTTCTGAACAGCGGCAACTCTATTCAAGCTAATCTCATTCGGGAAACTCCGTCATGTTATTGACAGTAAACCAGGCATCGTTCACCCCCTGGCCGTTTACATCACCTTCAGCTGTGTCGTTAATGAAGTAATAGAGGGGGTAGCCTTTGTACGTCACTTGTTCTTCGCCGTTGTCATCCCGAGTGATCGTATTAAATACCTCTCTGTCGTAACCTTCAGGCACTTCAACTTCTTCTGCTGTAAACGCTGGCCAGTTCACGAGGCAATCGCCGGTGCAGTTGCTGGTATCCGATTCGTCCTCGGTAAAATAATACAGTGCCATTCCTTCCGAATCGGCCAGATATGGTCCTGTCGCTTCACTTTCCAACTCCTGCAACTCCTGTACTTCCCCCGTAACTACTGGTTCATCTGGTTTATCGGAAGGAGCGGAATATCCTTCCGTGGAGTCTTCCTGGCCATTGCCGCATGCAGTCAATAGCGTTAACATGGAAATTACAATGAAAAGAAACAACCGTTTTTCCATTTTCGACACTCCTTTTGATTAATGTCCATTTTGCGGGAGATAATCAGGCAGCAGGTTTGATGACAATGAGCGGCATAAGATAGTCTGGCTTATAAAAATTTCCCCTTTCTCAAATTATTCTCTATATTATAGGTAACGCAATAAAAACTGATACGGTTTTATAATTTACAAAATTTATTTTGAGAACTAGGACTTTTATTGATTTTACGAGACACAGCCGGGAGAAGGTGGCCGTTCAAATGAAATGTAAAAGTGACAGTGAATTGATGGAGCTGGTTTCTCAAAAACACCGGCCTGCTTTGGAAGAATTATATGACCGCTATATTAAACTGATCTATAGCTTTGTATTTAAATTTTGCGGAGAGAATACCGAGAAAACGAAGGAAATCAGTCAGCTGATTTTTCTTAAACTGTGGACGACTGGCAGTTCTTATGATGAGTCTAAAGGCAGTTTCATCAACTGGCTGCTGACGATATCCAGAAATGTCTGCATCGATTATTTCAGAAAAGAACGAGCGCATCTTCGAAATGATCGAACCTTAACTGACGAACGGTTGCTGGAAGATGAAAATCAAGTCACTGAAATAGATCAGCTGCTCGACAGCCAAGAGATTGACGAAGCCAAAAAGCATTTGACTGAAGCTCAGCTTCGCACCATCAATCTCTTCTATTGGAAGGGCTATACACTCAAGGAGATTTCTGAGATTGAAAGGGAACCGATAGGTACTATCAAGAGCCGGCTGCATCAATCCTTGATGAAATTGCGAAGACAAATAGGAAATGGAGATCGGTAGCTATGGAGAATTACTGCGACAATCTATTGGATTATGTCAATCACCAAGGTACAGCAAATGAAGCTATTGGATTAATGGAACATTTACATGTCTGTCAAAGGTGTCGGCAAAATATCGATTTATACCGTGAATCCCTCGAACTGATGCAGCAGGGTTTCACTATCCGGGATGTACCCGGCTCGTTGAAAAAAGAAATTTTGGATTTTGTTTTCGAAAAATAAATGGCATACAAATACTCGGAAACAATATAGAACTTAAAGAAAATAGAAGCGCACAGATCACATAGGTCTGGGCGCTTTCAGCTTGTCGAGAAAGAACACCAATGCAGGAATCGATATTACGCAAAACAGCTTCGAAGGCATTAGCCGTGTCTTGCACGGAGAATGCCTTTGCGACGAAGTGCGCAGCACTGCAGGAGCACGTTTTTTAGGCTGCTCCTGCATCGCTGCGCTAGCTTCGTCGCAAAGCGCCGGCCGGAAGGTCTTCGGCCACGCTTGGCTCACGCTGAGCTAACTAAAACCCGTGCTCCTGTATCGCTGCGCTAGCTTCGTCGCAAAGTGCCGGCCGAACTACCTTCGGCCAACACTTGGCTCGGTCCCCTTCGCCCGAGTGGATCTCAGCACTTCGCTCGAAACAGAGTTGGACAGCCAACTCTGTTTCTGTCTCTGCATCGCTACGCTAGCTTCGAGACATAAAAGGGCGCTGCTCCCCTGGGAGTCTTCGCTGTTTTGCTCCATACCTTTAAATGCTTTCTATAATCAGCAATTCCGTCATTCACTAAGAAGCGAGAAAGCTGACACACGAATTCTTCCCAACATTAAAATGAAGCAGCAGGCGGCGAAGGGCAAAGATGTGCTCGTGCATCGCTGCACTGCTTCGTCGCAAAGACTTGTCCTCGCCCGCTTCGGCCAATGTCTTTCCTGCTGGATTCAGAGCGAGTCCTGAGATTCCGCAGGGAAGGTTTGACCGAACAGCATTCGGTCGAACCTTTGCGACGAAGTGCAGAATGCGCTGCAGGAGCATCGGTTTTCGTAGCGACTGAGGAGGCTCAGGCAGCTCCCAGCGGAACGCGTCCGCCTGAAGCGAAATGATTGGAGAATAGGTAGTTTATCGACTGTCAGGAAGCGCACAGATCGCATAGGTCTGTGGGCTTTTATTTTATCCCTGCTTCAATAACAAAATTACTGAACTAAAAAAGAGAATATATTCCTAATGCTTAAATCTGACAATTCCAACATCGTTTTCTTATTTCTGTCAGTAAAAACAAGTATAAAGAGCTATGTATTAAATTGACAAACAACTCTTTCTTCCTATTCAAAATATATTGAATTATGTATACAATTTAAAAGTACAAAAAATTATTTAGGGGGACGAATGATGTTGAAAGTATTGTCTACATCCGCAATAACGCTTGCCTTAGTTGGCGGCGCAGTCTTCGCTGGCGTAAATCACGGTGATTCAGCCGTTGAAAAGGTCAGCCATAAAAGTGAACTAGGTTTGGCCCATTATGTCGGGGCTTCACCGGAGCTTGCAGATAAGGCGAGAGAGCTTGGAATCGATCTTTCAAAAGCCGACCCTGCTGAAAAACTGGCAAACAATAATGGCAAGAAATTCGAAGCGCCTGGCGATAACCATGCGGCTTATAATGTAACAGAAGGGGACGTACCGGTTCTTGTGCTGTTGGCGAAATACAAAGACGGTGATGAACCAATCGGCGATATGCCCGGCCAGGTTCCGGCAGAATACTATGAAGACCTGATTTTCGGTGATGAGTACAATCCATATGAACTGGAACAGTTCAAGCAGTATGCAGAACATAATGGAGTGAAAGTTCCTATTGATAAAACGATGCAGAATGTGTATAAAGAGTCGAGCAATGGCAAAGTAAATCTGGTGCGTAAAGAAAACACCGATTTTGCTTGGGTCGAGCTGCCAAAAGGCGCTTCTTATTATCTTGATCAGGAAGGCACGTATGCTGAAAACGGCAAGTACCTTCTAGGGAATGCCAACGGAGATGCGCATACCGGTGAATTTGTCCGCGACTTGCTAAAAGCGGCAGATGACCAAATTGACTTCTCCCAATATGCGGTTAACGGCGAAGTACCGAATATCTTTGTTGTGCATGAAGGAACCGGCGCAGAATTCAGCCGTGACCCGGCGCAATTCTGGTCACATAAATGGAGCCTTTTGAGTGCGCTGTATTACGGTAAATATTATGAAACAGGACAACCTGCCGATGTCCATGCAGGTATGCCGCAAAGCGAATGGATCGACCAGACAATTGAAAACGAAATGACATACGACGGCGTGCTCGTCAACAACTACAACATCCAGCCAGGTATTGGCGGTAACGTTGCTGGCTATGATGCAGCGACAGATTCTTATGATGAGTCTCTTGCGACAGGACCATTCCCGGCTCAACCTGGAGTATATGCACATGAATTCGGACACGCTTTAGGTTTGCCGGATTTCTATGACACGGTTTATTCATCCGAAGGTGTCGGCAACTATTCAATGATGGCTGGCGGATCTTGGATGCGTTACCCGGATGCTGCGGCATACTCAGGAAACTCACCGACTGGATTTGATCCATTCTCGAAAATTTTCCTTGGATGGGCTGATCCAATCAGCGTAACTCCTGAACAGGAAGTTCAAACGATTACATTGCCACCGGTCAATGAAGCATCTGCTGACAACGGCATTGTTAAGATGGATGTGCCTGGTTCAAACGGTACTGAATACTTCCTGTTTGAAAACGTTCAGCAAAAAGGATTCAACCAGGGCTTGATCAGACAAGGTGAAGATGCGCATGGCCTGCTTGCTTGGCATGTGGATGAAAACATCATCAATCTATACCAGACAGCTGGATTCCGTCCGAATAATGTTGAAAACTGGATGAACAAACGCTTCCAGTACAATCAGTTCCAAACAGCTGCAGACGGCACTAAAGTGACGCATTACGGTCTTTCAGTGCTGCAGGCTGACGGCAAATACGATTTGGAGAAAAACCTTAACCGCGGCGACGCAGCCGATTTCTTCAAATCCGGCGATGAAATCACTCCGGTTTCTAGCAATGTCCACACTGGATCTTACTATTTCTGGAAAGAACAGAATGCTGCACCTGCTGATACTGGAATCCATGTAACGGATATTGTGGAAAACGAAGACGGTTCGATTACTGCCAAGTTCTTCTACAATTCAAATTCAAGCAAGAAATAATCCGATTGTTCAACAGAAAACCGCTTTCCTTCATTAAATATGGGGAAAGCGGTTTTTTATGTTTTATTTCCAATGGATAGGCTATAGGAATTAGAGGAGTTATACAAATACGGAAGGAGGGGAGTACAGTGTATACGCATCAATTGCTGATTCTCTTGTTCATCGGATATATTGTCTACACAATTGATATCAAAAAGAAATTCTTTCCGGTTCCGGTAGTTTTGGTCGCAATAGGAATGGGCTTATCCTTCATCCCTTATTTTGAGGGGTTTAATATTTCAAAAGATATCATCTTTAATGTTTTTCTTCCAGCCATCCTGTTTACATCAGCTTACCAATTTCCTTTAAAACAATTAAAGAAAAATGCAGGCATTATCATCACATTAAGTACGCTTGGCATGATTGCAACCGTATTCCTGCTTGGGTTATCAATCTATCTTGCTGGAATGATGTTTACGGCACTATCGTTTACGGCAGCTTTCCTGCTGGCTGCGATATTAGCGCCGACGGACCCGGTGTCCGTTACAACAATTTTGAAGGAAAGCAGCGGAGCCGAGCAGATTGCCGACGTAGTGGAAGGGGAGTCAATGATCAATGACGGTACGAGCATCGTCTTTTTTACAATTTTCCTGACGATGTTCCAAACCGGGGGCGGCTTTTCAATCGGCAAATTCATCTCTGAACTTCTATTGGTGTCGATAGGCGGCATACTGCTGGGAGTTGCAATTGGCTGGTTGATGAGCAAGACTATTCGCTATACCAAAGACAAAAAATATCAGGTCATGTTAAGTGTCGTTGGTGCCTACGGTGCTTTTTACATCGGAGAAGCGATTGGCGTATCCGGAGTTTTGGCAACCGTCGCAGCAGGTGTTTTTGTATCATACGAAATGAGCAAGGAAATCAAAGAAGATACTTTAAAGAAATCGCTTGATGGGTTCTGGGATATAGCGACTCCCGTACTTCTCGCGGTACTGTTTCTTTTAATAGGTATACGCGGCGCAGATTATCTTGCATTTTCTGGTTGGTGGTTTGCAATTATTGTATTTGTGTTGTCCATCATCGTCCGCTATATTGTTATCGGTATATTTGTCTACGGGGTGCCAGCGTGGCGCCACGAATTCAAAAATGATTTTTCGACTATCACCCTTACAGCATGGTCAGGAATAAAAGGGGCCATGTCGGTTGCTTTATTACTTTGGCTTGAAGAAGCGGCATCGGGGAAAGATGAAATTTTAATATCGCTGTCGTTTGCTATTATCCTTCTGTCGTTAGTCATCCAGAGTGTCGGAATTTATCCATTATCAAAAGTACTCAAGAATCTGCAGTAATTGCTGAATGATTAATGACAGCAAAAAAGCTCCAATCCTGTTCTTAGGGATCGGAGCTTTTCATATTATTCGAGATCAAAAGCGGAAATTCCAATATCAGCAAGTACCTGCTGTCCGGCAGCGGTCGGGTGGATATCACCCTGTATGACGTAAGCCGCCTGGTTATCGCCGAAAGCTGTATAGGCATCTGCAAGATAAACATTTTCACTGGAAGCGGCCAAAGCTGCAAAGGTCTGGTTGATGCCGGGCAGGATGGCATCCGCAACATAATGAAGCTGATTGGTTAATTGGAACGGATTGTATACGTTATAAAGTACAATCGGTGCATCTGTCAGAGAGCGGGTTTCTGCAATAGCGGCAGCGATATTGGCAAAGACATCATCCGCTTGGAGCTTTTGCACCAGCAATTGCTGGAACAGCGCTTGATTGCCTGCACTTTCTTCGCCAGCTTCGCGAAGAATCTGGAGCAGGTCATTATTGCCGATGGTAATCACGACGTAATCTGCATGGCTGACGGCCTGGCGGTACATCTGTTCATCTTCCAGGGCATCCAGCAGTTGTTCGCTTTGCCAACCCGGTATTCCCAGATTGCGGACCCGTAAGTCTTCTTCAGCTCCGATTAAATATGGGTAAGCTGCTTTGGAAGGATTCTGGTTGGTTTGGCCGAGGTTATAACCGAATGGGATCGAATCTCCGAGAGCCACCAACGATTCCTTAGCCTGGTCACTTTTAGCTGATGCGGCAGGCGAAATGATGGATGTTGCCAAAAGAAGTATTGCTAATGATTTTGCTGTTTTATGCATGAACATTCCCCTCTCAAATATATTGCAATTTTAGTATAAACTTATTTGATTGAATTGTCTGTAAATAATTGTATAGGTGATACTTTATTTAATATACGGAACTTTTATTATGATAAGATTAAAGGAATAAAATGTATTCTGGCGAGAAGAATGGAGGGGCAATATGAATCAGCTGATCGAAAAGGCCGCCTGTTTTGCAGCTGTCAAACATGACGGGCAGTACCGGAAAGGGACCCACATACCATATATCACTCATCCATACGGAGTGGCGATGATTCTTATGGAAGAAAAACAGCCTGAAGAGACAATTGCTGCTGGATTATTGCACGATACGCTGGAAGATACGGAAACAACGGAAGAAGAATTATTCAAGAACTTCGGTGAAGAAATTTTGATGCTGGTAAAGGCCGCTTCTGAAAAGGATAAATCCCAATCTTGGGAAGTGCGCAAACAGCACACCATTGCCAACTTGCCCAATCACTCGACAAGCGAATTGTATTTGATACTGGCTGACAAACTGCATAATCTGCGGTCCATTCATGTCGATGCGAGGAAGTTCGGAGACAGCATCTGGAGCCGGTTCAATAGAGGGAAACGTGAACAATGCTGGTATTACATGAGCATCAGCCGCGCAGTGAGTGAAAAGAAAAGGGAAGTGCCGCTCATAAGAAAGCTGGAAGAAGAGACGAACGAACTCTTTATCGGCAAAAAAAGGCTGACACATCATGACATACGCTTGCTTTTTGACAGCATTCATTCGGACAGCTCATCTGCAGAGGAAGATTTACGGGAATCGCATCTTCTGGATTTCAGCGCAGAAATGCAACAAGCTGCAGGAGACCATTTGAATAAAGAAGCATCGGATTCCATTCTGAAACTGCTGCAAGGAACGGGAATGCAAATTGCTCCTCATGTTGAAGATGACCTTTTTATCTATTCCTATTTCCATGAAATGAAATTTCGCCTCGGCTGGGATGATGACTCTTTTCTGGAGTATTTTAAACTGTATTATAAAAGAAAATAAAGGAAACTGAAAAAGCTTAAAGGAGATAAAAGCATGCCACTGGAAATCGTACGGAATGACATAACTAAAATGACTGCGGATGCCATCGCCAATGCGGCCAACTCGGCCTTGAAAATGGGCGGGGGCGTTTGTGGTGCCATATTCAAAGCTGCTGGGGCAAGCAAGGTGCAGCAAGCTTGTGACAGGATTGGCCATTGTCCTGCCGGGGAAGCGGTTTATACAGAGGCTTTTGCACTCAATGCTGATTTCATCATCCATACCGTCGGGCCGGTTTGGCAAGGTGGCTCCCATAATGAAGAAAGGCTGCTTCGCAATAGTTACAGGAATTCTCTCGAGCTGGCAGAATCGCTCGGCTGCCAGTCAATCGCATTCCCTTTGATTTCCACAGGAATTTACGGATATCCCAAAGAAGCCGCATTGAAAGCGGCAATGGGTGAAATCGAGTCATTTCTGATGCATCACGAAATGGATGTTTATCTTGTCGTATTCGATAAACAGTCTTTTGGCATCAGCAGTACATTATTCGACTCGATAGAAGCCTATATCGATGAACATCAAGTGGATGCATTGGAAAAACGGTATCCGCGGCGAAAACGTGTTATTAGAGACGAAATCATTTCTCAGAATCTGGAACAGGAGTTCAAACTGGAGTCCGCCATGAATCTCAGCCTGGAGGACGTGTTGAATAATGTGGACGAATCTTTTTCGGAATGCCTCTTCCGCTATATCGATGAAAAAAGGATGACGGATGCAGAAACCTATAAAAAGGCCAATATCGACCGGAAGCTTTTTTCGAAAATACGCAATTCCCCAGGCTATACGCCAATGAAAAAAACGATCATCGCATTTGCTGTGGCACTTGAACTGAATTTGCAGGAAACGGAGGACTTACTAGAGAAAGCGGGTTACAGATTGTCGCGCAGCCACAAATTCGATTTGATCATCATGTATTTTATCGAACGGGAGAATTATAAAATCCATGAGATCAACGAGGCTTTATTTGCATTTGACCAGGTTTTGATCGGTGCCTGAAATGTCGCTTCCAAAGCGACCAATCGCCTGCATAAAAATCGTATCCTTAAGTTGTTCATAAAACTTGAGGAGGAATTTAAAATGAAGAAAGAAATGACGGAATTGGTGTTCATACTCGACAAGAGCGGTTCAATGGCCGGACTGGAAAAAGATACGATCGGCGGATTTAATGCTTTGGTTGAAAAGCAGCGCAAACTGGAAGGTGATGTCCGTGTCACAACGGTGCTGTTTAATCAGTCCTATGAATTGCTTCATGACCGCATCAGCCTGAAAGGGATTTCTCCGCTGACTGAAGATGACTATGAAGTGGGCGGTACAACGGCGCTGCTGGACGCCATCGGCTCTTCTATCCAAAAAATAGGGAATGCACAAAAACGGACTTCTGAAGTAGAGCGGGCGGACAAAGTGATGTTCGTAATAACGACTGATGGGATGGAGAACGCGAGTTGCGAATACAATTATAAAAAAATCCATGAAATGATTGGCAGGCAAAAACAGAAATTCAACTGGGAATTCATTTTTCTTGGAGCCAATATCGATGCTGTCGCGACAGCGCAGCAATTTGGAGTGGGAGAAGACTTCGCTGTGGAATACCATGCAGATGCAGAAGGGACGCAGCTGAACTACCAGGTCCTGAGCGAAGCCGTGGCTTCATTCCGTACCGGAAAATCCCTCGACCGCGATTGGAAGAAAGATATTGAGAAAGATTACAAGTCACGGGCAAAGAAATAGAGATGCTGAACGAAGCCTTCCCTTAGTCGGGAAGGCTTTTTTGATTGTGCGGACAACTATACAGTAGTTTTGATTGAAATGGCAAAGGGTAGTGAATCTATACGGGTATATGCAGTAAAAATCGATTGTTGGAGGTAATTACTCAATGGATAAAAAGGGCAATAAGTTATTCGGTTTTTTTGGCGGACAAATGGAAGTTCAGGAAAAAATAGAAGAATTGAAAAATGAGGGTTATCCATCAGACAATATGTATGTTATTGCGAAAGACAATGAACAGATAAATGCCTTGCGGTCTTATTCAGAAGTCCATTTCAGTACGGAACAGGATGGAGAATGGATCGATAAATTCAAGGAATTGTTTTCAGGCAACCATTCGTTAAGGAATGTTTTTGAAGAAATGGGCTTCAGCAGCGAAGAGGCTGAAGATTTTAATCGCCGCATTGAAAACGGTGAAATCTTTCTGTTTGCAGACGACGAAGTTTATGACGAATCAAACAGGGATGCAGGAATTTCAGCAGCGGGAGTTTCAAACAACTCGGCCGGAGCATACGACGAGTCTCCAAAAATGAGCCGGACAGAGCGCCGCAGAAAGCTGTCGGGCACGGATGAAGAAAGCTTATTATTGCATGAAGAACAACTGGAAATTCATAAAGAGCGTGTACAGACCGGAGAGATCAACGTCAATAAACGGATAGTGGAAGAACAGCAGCATATGGATGTTCCGGTTGAAAGGGATGACGTTGTGGTGGAAAGACGTCCGGTTGCGGATAACGGAAACCCGGATGAGGAAATTAGAAGAGAGCCCTATCAGGTAGGGGATGAACTTCATATACCGGTTGTTGAGGAACGGCTGGTGGTAACGAAAAAAGAAGTGGTAACAGAAGAGATTGTGGTAACTAAACGGAAAATAAACGAAACCGAGCACATCTCTGAAATGGTTCGCCGTGAAGAAGTGGATATTGATGACAGTGACCTGCCGCCGAACGGCAGTACCAGAAAGTAAGAATCTGCAGAAACCTAATAAGAGAGGGCCTCGCGCAGCCTGGATGTTTAGCGGGAATGCCAAAGGGTACACAAATACTAGATTCATCAGAAAGAAGACACATCAATTTAATTGGAGGTTTTATGATGGTGAACAACAATAATAACAACAACGACAAATTGGTAGGAACATTTGAACTGCAGGCACAAGTCTTCAAGAAAATTGAAGAACTGAAAGAGCAAGGTTACCGTGAAGAGGACATGTATGTTGTCGCCAAAGACGGCGCAAATATCGATACCCTACAGGACAAAACGAGAACAAATATCACTTCCGGTGATAAAGACAGTAATTGGAAAGATAAATTCACCAATCTGTTCTCAAGCGACGATACTGAAAGAAGTTCATATCGCAATGTCAGCGATGACAACACGCGTGATACGGATTACCACAGCCATGTTGAAAATGGCCGCATCCTTTTATATGTTGATCAGGATTTCGCTGGCTCATCAGGGACGTATGCCACAGGAAGCAGAACTGGTACAGGTACAGGGAGTGATCTAAGCCGTGACAATTACTCTGGTACAGGAACTGGCACTGATGAAGAAAGCCTCAAACTTCATGAAGAACGCTTGAATGTCGATAAGGAACGTGTGCAGACAGGTGAAGTAAATGTCGGCAAACATGTTGTGGAGGAGGAACAATCTATTGATGTTCCTGTTGAGCATGAAGAGGTTTACGTGGAACGCCGTCCGGTAAACGAAGAGTCCGGATCCGGTCTTACTGACCGAGACAGACTTGATGGCAAGGATTCAATCCATGTCGATGTCAATGAAGAACGCGTAAATGTTTCCAAAGATGATGTCGTCAGCGAAGAATTGGTTGTCGGTAAACGCAAAGTCAAAGATACAGAACATGTCAGTGAGACTGTCCGCCGTGAAGAAGCGGATATCGATGAAGACAATAATGCCAATAAAGGCTTGTTCAATGACAAGGACAATAAAAGAGGCTTATAAGCCCTCAGAATAAAACAATAGAATACTGCAAGGTACCGCATCGGATGTGTCCGGTGCGGTTTTTTAGTAGGCTAAAATATTTCATTGCCTAAAGAATCCGCTTGCCGTTGTAACTTTCCCCATAATTGACAGTCTACTCCTTAAAGGGGGGATTGTTATATGAAAAGGAGCACTGTATTTGCAGTTTCGCTAGCTGTAATAATACTGACGGGTTGTGGGCAAACCCAAGGATCAACTGGTCCAGGCAGCTTACAGCCTTCGAAAAATGCCGAATTCGAGGAAGATGATTATTTGGAGATAGTGGATGCCAGTAACCTTATGGGCATGAATTTATTGTCCGAAATCAGTGGGAAAGGTGAAGGAGACAACCCATTTATTTCACCTGTCAGCCTGTATATGGCATTATCCATGCTCTATAACGGTGCTGAAGGTGACACGAAAGAAGAGATTGCTGAAGTGTTGGGAGTGAAGGGAGTTGAGGCGGGCGATTTGAATCAGGCGAACGCATCGCTGATGTCAATCCTTGCTTCTGACACCGAGGAAATAGAATTGAGGATCGGAAATTCCATTTGGCTGAACGACTCTTATCAATTCCAGGAGCAATTCACTGCCAGCAACCGTGATTACTTTAATGCGGAAATCGAGGAGATAGACATTTCGGATAAAGCTTCGGCGGTTGAAATCAATGAATGGGTACAAGATGCTACCAACAATAAAATCAAGAAAATGGCAGAAGAGCCTTTAGATTCAAATATTGTCGCTATGCTCTTAAACGCAGTTTATTTTAAAGGTAATTGGCAGCATAAATTCGAAGCCGACGCAACGAAGGAAAGCACATTTATGGGGGAAGGAGACAAAAAGAGCACAGTCGAAATGATGAAATTGGAAGAAAGGATTCCTTATTTGGAAACGGACAGCTTTCAGGCGGTTTCTTTGCCCTACGGGGATGGCGAAATGGATATGAAGTTATTTTTGCCAAGCAGCAGTTCAAGTCTGGAAGAATTCAGAAAGGCGCTGAATACAGAAAACTGGAAACGGTGGAACGGGGAATTCAGCGGCCGGCAAGGGTTAGTCTTGATGCCGAAATTTAAAATGGAGTATCAAATCATATTGAATGATGCAATGAAAGAGTTGGGTATGCCAAGCGCTTTTGATGAAAATGCCGATTTCCCCCATATTGTCGAAGGAGACAGTGAATTAGCAGTTACTTCAATAGCCCAAAAAACCTACCTCGATATAAACGAGGAAGGGACTGAAGCAGCTGCGGCGACTTCGATTACTGTAGGGGAATCCGGGGATGCAGAGCCACCGTTCACGATGAAGATCGAAAGGCCGTTTTTCCTGGCCATAACGGATGTTGAGTCAGGTGCTATCCTTTTTATGGGTGAAATCAAAGACCTGCAGTAACAAGCTTCATGTATAAATGTTGTGACCATTCCGATGTCCTTTTGGAATGGTTTTTTTATTGGTGAAACTTTGATTGAATTCCCACGTAAAATATAAGAAGAGGGGAGAAGAGAAGGTGAAGAAGCAGCCTATAATGAAAATACCGCAATCCTCGTTTGCGAAGTTCCTGGATGGGCTGACGGTTTTGATATTCATTTCTGTCGTCATTTATCTGATCACCCAGTATTCAACTTTGCCTGACAGAGTTCCGGGACATTATGACGGGGAAGGCAATGTAGACAGATGGGGAAGCAAAATGGAATTATGGATTTTACCGATAGTCGGCGCCGTGCTGTGGATCCCGATGACTATCCTGGAAAGATATCCGCACATGTTCAATTACCTGAATCTGAAGGAAGATAATATCGAAGCGCAATACAGAAACGGCCAATTGATGGTAAATGTGCTTAAAAACCAGTCTGTTCTTTTATTAAGTTATCTGCTTTACCAAAGCATCCAAGTGGCAAACGGAGCTGCAGAAGGTTTGGGTGTATTATTCATGCCAATCTTTCTGGCCGTGATATTCGGGAGCCTTATCATATTTATGATAAGGATGCTTAGACTTTAAATGCCCATAAATCCCTGGGGAAAGCAGTTATCCAGTAACCCACAGGAAAATAGGGTTATCCACAAAGCTTCGAAGTTATTAACTATTTGATGATACAAGTGTATTAATTAGAATTTATGCATTGAATTTATTTAATACACCCGTATCATATTTATTGAATAATAAAAGTATTCTGATAAAATGGATGTATGCCAAAACTTATAGATCATGAAAGCAAAAAGCTGGATATCGCACATGCCGCATGGAAAATTCTATTAAAGGAGGGTATGGGAGGCGCGTCTGTAAGGAATATAGCGAAGGAGGCCGGAATCACACTGGGAGCGTTGCGTTATTATTTCACGACACAGGAAGAGCTGTTAGCCTATACAGAAGATCTGGTGCATGCAAATCTTGCTGAAAAAACTTCAGAACTGTTTATGGCGGATTTGCTGCCCCGGGAAAAGATCCTGCGGCTGCTGATCGGCTTATTGCCAGAAGGCAGGGATGGGGATTCAGCACCGGAAGCCCGTCTAATCTTCAAGTTGAATGCAAGTTACTCTGGAAAAAGTTATGATAGAAGTCGCGACAGCGTCTATCAGGCTGTAAAATCAGTTATGTCGAACCTGGTCATGCTTAATCTATTGAAGAAAGATACGGATTTAAGCCTTGAAACTGACCGGCTGTATTTGATGATGGACGGCTTAGCCATGGATTTGATGTTGCAAGCAACAGAAATGAGGACAGATAAGGTGAGAAAGATACTCGCAACACACCTCGATTCAATATGCAAAGAGCAGCATGGCGGGGATCATTTTTGATCTCTGCTTTTTATTTGCACACGGCTTTATTTAAAAGTTAAAAAGTTATACGTAAATATATATATAATGGTTAAACAAAGGGGTTGTTTACATAATATAAATATTATCGATAAAACCCAGTACCTTAAAACGATCAGAATGTCTTAGTTAAACATAAATGCTAATATCAATACATATAGGTTTATAAATTGATGAAAAAAGGTATAAACCAATAAACTTTTATTTAACTTCAATTTAAAATAAAATAAAGGGGTGTAATTTATCCCTACAGAGGAGTTGAGACCGATGAGTTCAGAATCGATCAAAGGTTCAAGCATGATTGTGAAAATGACACGTACTCTGATGAATGAAGGCTGGTCATTTACTCCCAATGAATTCGATGTGATCATCAAAGCTGAGAACAAGGCAACCGGTGAATCCGTCAATTTCCCGTCGATCGGAAACTTGAAGACTTGGCTTTATCAAAAAGCGTTGAGCTATTAAAATAAAAGAAAATCCCGGCCATCAGAAAAATGATGGCCGGGATTTTTCGTTATATGAGCTTTTTGTTTCTTATAGCATTTTCTCCAAAGCCATGACCGCTTCTTCAGCGGTTTTCGGATCGACTGTGATCCTGTTGATTACTCTGCCTTCCACCAACTCTTCGAGCGCCCATGTCAAATGAGGCAAATCGATGCGGTTCATCGTCAGGCAAGGACACATATATGGGTTCAGTGAAACGATATCACGGTCGGGATAATCTTTGATGAGGCGGTTCACAAGATTCATCTCTGTGCCGATCGCCCATTTGGAACCGGGTTCGGAAGCCTCGATCATATCAATGATGTATTTCGTCGAACCGGCGTAATCGGAGATGCTGACGACTTCATAAGTGCATTCCGGATGGACGAGGATATTGCGGTCCGGTTCTTTGTCTCGCAGAATTTCCACATGCTTCGGCAGAAAGTTCATATGTACCGAACAATGGCCTTTCCAAAGAATTACCCGCACGTCTTCAAGTTCGCATTGCAGTTCGAGTTTTTGTTTGATCGGATCCCATATCGCCATTTGCTCCAGTGGAATTCCAAGTTTTACGGCTGTGTTCCTGCCAAGGTGCTGATCAGGAAGGAACAGCATGCGCTGCTTTTGCCCGAGTGCCCATTCCACCATTTCCGCAGCATTGGATGAAGTGACCGTTGCACCGCCATTTCTTCCGACAAAAGCTTTAATGGCGGCGGTTGAATTTACATAAGTAAGGGGAACAATCGTATCGCCAAAAAGTGACTGCAGTTTCTGCCATGCCCGTTCGGTCTGATCAATATTGGCCATATCCGCCATTGAGCAGCCTGCCCGCATGTCGGGTAAGATGACTGCCTGTTCCGGTGTGGTCAGAATATCCGCAGTTTCCGCCATGAAATGGACCCCGCAGAATAATATATAGTCGGCGGTCTGGCTGCCGGCGATCTGTGAAAGCTGGAGAGAATCTCCTGTTACGTCCGCATAGCGGATCACTTCATCTTTTTGGTAATGGTGGCCCAAAATAAATAATCGGTCTCCAAGAACGTTCCTTGCGCGGGCTGCCCGTTCATGCAGTTCGACGGTCGGCGCTGACAGATATTCCGACGGCATGGCATCGGTCAATTGAAGTTCGGCCAATAATGAAGTCATTGTATAATAGCCTCCTTTTGTGAAACGCTTAAATTCATACTCATATCGAGATTGCTGACGCTATGTGTCAATGCGCCGATGGATATGACATCAACACCAGTATTTCTGTATTCAGCAAGTTTCTCCAAATCGATTCCTCCTGATGCTTCGGTACGGATGGCAGGCGGCACTAGCTGCGTCCAACGCTTCATCGTATCAGGCGTTTGGTTATCGAACATGATGACATCAGGCGAAGCCGCAATCGCTTCCATCAACTGTTCTTCTGTTTCCACTTCAACTTCGACCATCATCATATGACCGTGCGCCGAACGTACTTTTCTTACTGCCTCCGTAATGGAACCGGCTGCCGCGATGTGATTGTCTTTCAGCATGACGGCGTCATATAAACCGTTGCGGTGGTTAAATCCGCCGCCTGCTCTTACAGCATATTTTTCGAACATGCGGAGGCCGGGTGTCGTTTTTCTCGTATCGACGATGCGGGTAGTGGATGCACCGAGCGCATCCACGCATTTTCTTGTCAAAGTTGCGATTGCGCTCATACGCTGCACAAGATTAAGAAAAACACGTTCCCCCGACAGGATGGGTGCCACTTTACCTGTAATCCGGATAATCGCTTCACCAGCGATCACCCGGTCGCCGTCCTGTTTGAGCGGTTCAACCGTTATGGAAGTGTCCAGTAGATGGTAGCCCCATTTGAAAAGCTGCAACCCTGCAACAACACCTTCACTTTTTGCCCGGACGATTGCTTCGCCGCTGTCACTGTCATTAAAAATGACCGAAGAAGCATCCCGTTCCCCGATATCTTCGATTAAAAAGACTCTCAATGCTTTTTCTGCCACTAATCTGTTCATTGTACAGTCTCCTTGCTGTAAATTTTTCTGTCGGTGATTGCTATTCCATCCAAAGAAATTTCAATCACTTTTCCTTGCCATTCTGCCGTGGGTTGCGGGGAATCCATCCTGAAATGGGCGCCGCGGCTTTCGTCCCGTAAAAAAGCGGCAGTCGCGATCAATAAACTGGCAGTCGTTCTATGGTAATCGCCGATATCGCTGTTGCTTAGCTCGAACAGATTGCCGACCGACAATATAGGAAAGTCGGCAATAAACTTTTTCAATTGCGCCTTGTCTCTTAATATGCCGACAGCTTGGCTCATTTTCAGCCGCAGCAAGTCACTGTCGGGAATCCGAAAAGGTGCAGGCAGCGTTTCTGTTTCTAAGTGCCGGTCCTGATATTGGGATATGTCAGTGCCCACATCGCTTTGTTCGACCAAAAAATAAGCCAGCCGTTTCGCAAAAACGATTGCTTCAAGCAGTGAATTGCTCGCAAGCCGGTTTGCACCGTGCACGCCGGTCGATGCGATTTCACCGATTGCATAAAGCTGGCCAACAGTGGTAGCCCCTTTATCATCCGTTTTAACACCGCCCATATGAAAATGAGCTCCCGGCCGAACTGGAATCAGGTCCATTGCAGGATCTATTCCATGAGCCAGGCAGTTTTTCAGGATTGCCGGAAATTTACGGCCGAAGCCATCGATATGGCGTGCCTCAAGGAAAACAGCTCCTTTTTCCTGCCAATGCCATTCGATGGTACGGGCGACAATGTCCCTTGGTGCAAGCTCTTTCAGCGGATGGATATTCTCCATGATGGAGGTTCCGTCTTTATCGACCAAAAGCGCGCCTTCGCCTCGGACAGCTTCGGAAATGAGACCTTTTGCTTTGCCATCGATGGTCAAAATAGTGGGATGGAATTGGACAAATTCAAGATCTTCCAGTACGGCACCAGCCCGGTAGGCAAGCGAAAGCCCGTCACCTTCCGCAACGGGGGAATTTGATGTGTGGCTGTATAATGCGCCTATTCCGCCAGTTGCAAGAACAGTATGGCGGGCATATATCAGTTTTCGGCAGCCGCTTTCATCACAGACAACTACTCCGCGGCATCGCCCTTGGTCAATAACAAGATCAAGCGCCTGGTGATGATGAAATAACCTTATTCTGCCCTCGGTTTTCTTCATTAAATAGACCATCAGCATTTTACCGGTCTGATCGCCGCCGGAGTGAAGTATTCTCCGGGTGCTGTGCGCTCCTTCGATTCCAAGTGCAGGTTGGCCGGTTTCGTCCTTGTCATAAGGGAGGCCTTCTTCCATCAGCTGACGGAGAACGGACGCTCCTTCTGTGGTCAGGATATCGACCCGCTGTGGATTGGAATGTCCGGCTGTCGCCGTCAACGTATCTGAAGCATGTACTGCCGGTGAATCAGAAGGATGGAGGCTCGCTGCAATTCCGCCTTGTGCAAGGCTGGAATTCGCGTTTTCCGGAGAAGCTTTTGTTAATACCGCAACTTTATAGGAGGAAGGCAGGGAGTGAGCGAGCATTAAACCCGCCGCTCCGCCGCCGATTATACATACATCAAACAAAACTTTACACCTTCTTTACAAGTGTCTTGACACTATTAATGACATAAAGATACAGTGATTACAAGGCTAAAATGATTTTCGAAGGGATTTTGATGATAATATGAAAAGTTATTTGGATGCGGCGGCAACGGTTCCAATGAGAAAAGAAGCCCTTCAGGCATATATGGAAACAGCAGAACGCGCTTTCGGCAATACGCAAAGCCTCCATGATGCAGGGACGGAAGCAGCGGAATATGTAAATTCCTGCCGCCGGATCTGGGGTAAATTATTGGATGTACGGCCGGAAGGATTTTATTTTACCGGAAGTGCTTCTGAGGGAAATCAATTGGCAATCCGTTCCTTGTTAAAAGGGCGACCGGATCATTGCAAAAAAATCATCGCAACATCGCTGGAACATGCCTCTGTACTGGCTGTTCTGCATGAACTGCAAAGTGAAGGCTATCATGTCGAATTTCTTCCGGTGGACTATAATGGGATTCTGGACATGGAGGAATTTGAACTGGCGGTGAATGAAGAAACGGCACTTGTCATTATGCAGCTGGTCAATTCCGAGATGGGGGCCATCCAGGATGTTGCACATTGTGCAGCGTATGCCAAACGCTGGAATGTCCCAGTCCACTCGGATATGGTCCAGGGACTCGGAAAAATCCCCATCAATTTAAGCGACAGCGGAGTTGCTTCTGCCGTTTTCTCTGCACATAAGATTGGAGGTCCAAAAAGCGTCGGCATAGTATACATTGATCCGGGTATCCACTGGCATCCCGTTTATGAAGGAACCGTGCATCAGGGTGGATTCCGTGCCGGAACAATCGATGTCCCGGGAATCGTCTCTGCTACAATCGCCGCTAAACTGGCGGTAGCCGAACAGCCGGAAAGTTACAGGAAGGCGCAAATGCTTCAATCTTTTTTGGCCGAACATCTGCCGGCAGACGTTTTACTTGCCGGAAATATCGATAAAAAGTCGCCTTTCATACAGGGTTTGCTTTTGCCTCATGTAGAAGGGCAATGGATGATGCTCGAATGCAACCGGCATCAAATAGGGATATCAACTGGTACTGCCTGCAAAATCGGTGCAGGTGAAGCAATGTCTGCGATGCTCGCAATGGGATTTGAAAGTGATGAGGCGCGGAAATTTATCCGGATTTCTTTCCACAATTCAGTAGAAGAAAAAGATTTGTTGAATTTTTTAGCAGTTGTGAAGAATTCGATGCACATTTCAGAAATGCACTTTTAATTTGCGGAATAGTCCATTAATTGTTAATCTAAGAAAAAGGAAGGTGATAGATGTGAGCGAAATTATTGAACTGACTAAAATAACGATAATCCAGAAAGATACGGCCAATAAAATCCGGGAAGCCTATATCGGCGATTTTAAAGAGCCTCTCATGTTCGGAGTGCATGGCGGAGTCCGCGAATTCTACGGAGTTGAAACAGATCCTGAATATCCTTCCACGTTGGACCATATTGTAGCGGCTGCCGGCGGCTGACTGGTCGGTACATTATCAGGCGCGCTGGAAGCGCGTCAAATACCGACTTCACCAGACAAAGTCAAAGCAGACGTACAAGGTACCATCGAAGCACCTGAAGGTGTTTTGAAAATTACCAAAATCGATTGCCATTATCATGTGAAAGTACCCGCAGGCAAAGAAGAAGCTGCAGAACGGGCTTTAAAAGTTTTTGACAGAGGCTGCCCGGTTGCCCAAACTTTAAAAGGGGCAGTGGAAATTGAGCATTCGTGGGAAATCGAAAGTTATTGATGTAGTGAAAAAAGATTTTGGGAAGGCTTGTCTTAACATAAGGCAAGTCTTCTCTTTTATTGTTATATCCGCTTATTGCAGGCAGGAGGCCAATGATGAAAATACTTATTTCGCCTGATTCTTTCAAAGGTTCAATGACCAGTATGCAGGCATCGTCAGCCATAAATCGGGCAGTACATGAAATCATTCCCGAAGCCGAAACAGCACTTTATCCCATGGCGGATGGCGGGGAAGGGACGGTGGAGGCGGTTTTACGGGGAAGAGATGGAGAAAGAATCAGCTGCCGTGTCCAGGATCCTCTTGGACGGGACATCGATGCTGTCTACGGATGGATCGAGAAGGAAAAAACCGCAATCATCGAGACAGCGGCCGCTTCCGGGTTGCCCCTGCTGAAACCGGAAGAGCTGGATCCGGAAACAGCTTCGAGTTATGGCACTGGCCAGCTGATAAAAGACGCAACCAGCCGGGGGGCAAAAACGATTTTGCTCGGTCTTGGCGGAAGCGCGACTATTGATGCGGGCACCGGTTTATTCCAGGCACTTGGGTTAAAATTCTTTGATCACGATAAAAAAGAAATTGCACATATCGGTGGACGGCTGGACCTTATTTCATCCATTGACACCTCAGGACTAATCCCCGCCTTATCGTCCATAAAGTTTATCGTTGCCAGTGATGTCACGAACCCGCTTCTAGGAAAAGAGGGGGCCATTGCTGTCTTCGGTCCGCAAAAAGGGGTGAAAAAACATCAGATGGAAAGTTTTGAAGAAGGGATGCGGCAGTTTTCTGTAATAGCTGCACAGACTGCAGGCAGTGATATGAGCGCAGAAGCAGGCAGCGGTGCTGCTGGTGGGATCGGATTTTTGCTGAAGACATTTCTGGAGGTTGAATTTCGCAATGGACTGGATTTGATTGTGGAAATGATTCAGCTGGAAAAGCAGCTGGCAGGGACAGATCTCATATTAACCGGTGAAGGGCGGATTGACGGCCAATCCTTATTCGGCAAAGTACCTGTAGGAATAGGACGCCTTGCGGGGAAAAGAGGAATACCTGTGATTGCATTTGCCGGTTCCATCGGTCCCGGTGTGGAAACTCTTGGGCAGGAAGGCATACAAGCTGTCGTGCCCATAGTAGATGGGCCCATGTCACTCGAGGAAGCGCTGCATAACGGAGAAGCTCTTCTCTATGAGTCAGCGAAACGGCTGATGAGAATCCTTTTGATAGCTAATACAGTAGAAGCAGGAGACAAAGGCTGATGGAACCTGCTTACAGCATGAATTTCTCCCTTATCCTATAGATATATTTATCCCGCTCACCACAGAGTGGGTTTTTCTATGAAAATTAATAATATCTTAATAAATATTCTGATTCTTTTTTAAGCAATCAGGGCTATAATAGGGAGAGATTCTAACAGAAAATTACATATAAGTATGAAACCTTACATGGTTTCAATCGTTTAATAGTTAAAGAGAAGTAAGTCCCGATAGATTCTAAGCCTATGGTCGCATTTGGATGCGGCCTGGCGCCTGATGTGGTTTAACAGAGACAAAGATAAACTGAGGTTATGGAATCATTGTATAAAACGGACTGTATGCAAGGGGGATGAAAAGATGGAAATATATATTGTGTTCACTGATACCAAAACCAATTTGGCTAAGATGATCAAAAACTGCACCCGATATCCATTCAGCCATGTGTCGCTGTCATTTACAAAGGACTTGAGCCAGATGTACAGTTTTGGCCGAAAAGACACGGACAACGCATTTATTGCCGGGTTTGTGAAGGAAGATGTGCGGGACCACCTTTTTCAGCGGGCGGACTGTGCTGTCTGCAAACTGGATATGACGCAGCAGGAATATGAAAGAATATGGGCCTATGTCCAAAAAATGGAGCGGGAGAAGGACTCTTTCAAATATAATTTCACTGGTCTGTTCGCTGTAGCCTTAAACTATAATTTCAACCGTAAAAACGCTTATTTCTGTTCGCAATTCGTTACTGAAGCGTTGGCTGCGGGAGATATCTGGCTGGCCGAAAAACCGCCTGCCCTCATGACGCCACGGGATATCTTCTCCTCGGACAGTATGGAAATGATTTATCGCGGTGATATGAGAAACTATCCGCATCTTGAACCCATTACAGATTATGTCCTCACGCCCCGTCTACTGGAGGCAGTCCAATGAAGAAGGTCCTGCTTCTCCCTTTGCTGAACAGCATGCCATCCGGCCATCATCAGGTAGCCGATGCTATCTGTGAGAGCATCCAAGCAAACACTGAAGAGATTGAATGCAAAAAATTGGATATTCTCAGTGAATGGAACAATCGGGTTGAACATGAAATTGTTAAAGGCTATCTTGGATGGATTCGCCGCTTCCCAGAGTCCTATGCCTGGATTTACCGGCAATTTGCTTATCGCAGCAAAAGCGAGCGCCCCCACAGAGTCTACGAAATCCTATTCATGAAAAAGGTCAAAGATATCCTGCAAAGGGAACAGCCCGACCTGATCATCTGCACACACGGTTTCTCGTCTCTTTTTATCAATCGCCTGAAAGAGTCGGGGGAATGCACTGTTCCCGTGGTTAACATCTATACTGATTTTTTTATAAACGACGTATGGGGCCGCAGTCATATCGATTATCATTTTGTACCCAGCATTAAGATTAAAAGTGAGCTTTCTTCAAAATACAATATAGGCAGCAGCCGGGTTTTCGTGACCGGTATACCCATCAGTGGAAAATTCCTGGAAAGGGAAGAAAGGAAAGAGGCAGAGACTGCTGAATCATTTCATATTCTGGTATCCGGTGGCAGTGTCGGTCTCGGAAATCTTGCCGAAATGCTGAAAAGAAGCGCCAAGGATTTGGATTGCCGCGTGAAGGTATTATGCGGAGCAAATAAAAAATTATACGAAGAAATTAAACGGATTCCAGGTGATTTTGCTGAAGCCTACCCTTATATTGCTTCCAAAGAAGAAATGAACACGATTTATGAAAATTCGGATGCCATTATCAGCAAGCCTGGTGGAGTGACGGTTTCTGAAGCGATCCGAAAAGATCTCCCTATATTCATTTCTTCCGCTTTGCCGGGACAGGAGCAGATAAATCTTCAGCTTTTAAATGAAATGGGTCTGGTATTCATCATTCCTGACGGAGAAGATGCACTGGATTTTGCCTGCCGGCAACTAAAGGACAGAGATAAAATGCGTAACTTTAGAGAAGCGGCTGCCCGGTACAGAAGTTCTTTTGAATTGGCAGATTCACGCAGCATGTTCAAAGTGATAGAACATATGCTGGAGCGGAGCTGAGCGCAGTGGATATTCAGTCTATCGTCGATCAGATATTGATGTTTTTAAAAGATCTGGGTCTGATCGGTTTGTTTGTTTCAATATTTTTAGAAGGGGCTTCTGTTCCTTTCCCTGGCATTATCGCCGTTTTGGCATATGGCGGCCTGCTCGATCTTTCAGTGCAAAAGATGGCCGGAACCGCCGCTGCGATGGCTGTCGTTTACAGCCTGGCCAGTCTGATCCCGTATTTTATAGGCAATAAATTGGAGCATCGTCTGTGGAATAAAATCCGTAATGGGCTCAGCAAGGCAAGCCGCTTTTTCAATCGATACGGCATCTGGAGCATCGCCTTATCACGGCCATTCGGAGTAGGGAACTACATTTCCTACCTGGCAGGCATAAGCAATGTCGGCTTGGTAAAATATCTGCTGCTCACGTTTACCGGAATTTTTCCCTGGTGCTTTATCATTCTATACCTGGGTGACTACCTGAACGGCAATTACGATCGTTTCTCGGTCCTGTTCAATGAATATAAATTTGAGTTCTATGGAATCGGTCTATTGCTTGCTATTCTCTTCACAGCCTATTCTATCTGGAAGCGCAGAAAAAAAGAAAGTATATGAAAAGCCTCTTCAAATGCGAAGAGGCTTTTCTCAAGCTGCCCAGAAATATTCAACTTTTAAAAGCATTACGTTCTAGACGGATGCTTCCGCGTGGAGCGGGCCTGAGCCTCCTCATGGCTTCGAAAACCTTGTGCTCCTGCAGCGCAGCGATGCAACGCACTTTCATGTCCCGAAGCTAGCGAAGCGATGCAGGGACAGGAGCATATCTTTCCCTTTCACCGTATGACACTTCATTCTAATTATATTTCGGAATAAAGCATCCACTCCTATGCTAGAAACAAGCTGGTGCGAATATCTTATATAGAAAACGATTGAAAGATATGGAGCAAAAGAGCGAAGACTCCCAGGCGACCAAGCGAAGTGCTGAGATCCACTCGGACGAAGTGTAACGAGACCGAGTTAGCTCAGCCGCAAGCAGCCAGGAAAGCGAAGCTGTTTTGCGGAATATCACTTTACATTTTTCTATATCTAAAAATTTAAAAAAGCCTCTTCAAATGCGAAGAGGCTTTTCTGTGTCCAGCACAATCCCGAATTCTTCTTCGAGCAATTTCGTTTTTTCAGCTTCCGTCAATTCCTGCTTTTCTTTCCTGCCATCCATGGTACGGGTAAGAGTGGTTCCGGTAAGCGTTACACGGCCTTCCGGAGTCGCTTTTGTTACAATGTCGTCATGCGTAAAAGTAGACTCTTCTGACACCTGATTAAAGATACACCCTTCATGGAAATCCTCCAGCTTTTTCTCGTCCAGCATAAAACGATACAGCACTTTTTCATCTCCGTTATTTTCACGCGTCAGTTCATAAACATCAGTTTCAATTTCATCAATCCGGTATGTGCCGCTATTATCCGTATGGCGTTCACCGCCGAGTGGAATCGGACTGATGGTCGAATCACCGAATCCAGCGTCCACCAGGTAAGGGGCGTCCAGTTCCACGATGATGGCAGCATGCGTATCGGGTTTTGCATAGCTGCCGTCAGGTTTCATTACGGTCGCCGAAATCATTTTAGCGTCAAAACCGATTTGCTGCAAAAGCCAGCAGAACAAGCCGTTCAGTTCGTAGCAATAGCCGCCTCTGTGCTGATTGACCACTTTATCGTAGATGCTCTCAAGATTAAGGTAGATTGGTACTTTGCGGATCACATCCAGGTTTTCGAAAGGGATATGCTGCATATGAAGTGATTGGAGCTTCGCCAGATCCTGCAGGTAATTCTCTTCGATAGGGTAGGCATCAAAGCGTTTCAAATATTTTATCGGATTCATGTATATTTTCCTTCCTTTCATGCGGTAGCGTACTGGCTTATTTATTCCCGATAATTGGCTTCTGGAAACTTGCCGCGCTATGCGCAATGAAAAATTGTGCACCGTAATAAGTAGACATAATGAGCAGATGAGAATATGCCACAGGAGCAACAAACATATTCCAGGCAAGTACAGAATCCGAAGATACAAACAGCAGACTGCCGATGATCAGCCAGCGGTTTCCGGTCATGAATGCAGACCAGGCCATCAGGATAATGGCGAAAATATAAAACAGGACCGGCACGATTAATGCATCATCACCGCTGACCTGAAGCGCTTCCAGCATCCATGCACCCATTACCAGGCCGAAAATGCCGAGCGGCAGGATGGCCAGCAATCGGTAGCGGCTGTATTTCCATTGTGTTAAAAATGCGGCTATGTAAAAGATGTGGCCGATTAAAAAAGCGGATAGGCCAACGATGAACCAATGGAGAGTCGCGTCGCCGATTGAACAAAAGACCAGCCCGGTGAGAATCAGCCAGTGGATCTTTAATTTATCGCCAGGCATTTGAAGGAGTGCATACATGATGATCAGCACCATCGGAATCAGTTTGAAAATGAGCTTAAACCATAAGGGTTCGTCAGGAATAAAGAAAATGTAAAGAATGCTTGCCGCTAAAATCAACACAGGAAAAAATAATTTTTTCATAATAAGTCCTCCATCATTTCTTCTATATAAAAGGTATTCCATCATACAATCGTAAATCCCTTTATTTTCCTAGTAATTTTCCAATCATAGAAGAATAATCCAATAAAAGTGATCTGATAAAATTAACAGATAAATAGGAAAATAAAATCAATACCTCTCTATACATCTTTTGAATCATAGGACTATCGGGTAAAATTATTATAATTTTACATAATTTTAACAAAGTGTATATTTTCTTCTTGTATAATTATGCCGTACGCAAATTCAAAAGAGGGAGTGAATAGTTTGACGAAAAGCGCAATAGGGAAGGTTTTTCTAAGTCTTTTATTGGTGCTGTCAGCAGCTTTGCCGTATATGGCGACTGCGAATGCAGCAGATCCCATCTCGGTGGCGGACGCAATCGCGAATAACTCTGGAACTGCCACGGTTAATGGCTATATTGTGGGCACAGCCAACAGTGGGAGCAGTTATGACCAGGAAGCACCTTTTTCAAGTGCAACCAATTTAGGACTGGCAGATTCACCGGATGAAACAGATCCGGCAAAAATTTTGCCGGTGCAATTACCATCTGGTTCAATACGTTCCGCATTGAATTTGGTTGATAACCCGACCAATTTTAAATCGGAAATAAACATTACAGGTTCACTGGAAGCGTATTTCACCGTTCCTGGTTTGAAGTCGCCAACATCTTTTGAAATCTTGTCAGAAGGTGAAGCTCCACCAGAACCGACCGTTGTCGATTCATTGGCTGAAGCCCGCACGATGCCTGGTGAATTGATCCAGGTCGAAGCGACTGTGACGACAGGAACAGGTTTCTGGGGGGGCAACGCGTTTTATGTCCAGGACGAAACAGCTGGACTTTATGTTTACACCTCTAATGCAACCGTATCACCTGGCGACATCGTCCGATTGACAGGCTCAGTGTCCGAATACAGCGGGGAGCTGCAATTGCAGCCGAACACGGTAGAGGTCCTGTCATCGAACAACGAACTTCCTGCTTTGCAAACTATTACACCTGCAGGAGTGAACGAAGATACGCAAGGTGAGCGCGTTGAATTGCAGAATGTAACGATTACAGGTCTGCAAGCGGTCAATGATTACGGTACATTCGAATTTTCTGCTGTGGCGGAAAACGGGGAATCTGTCATTATCCGCAACGATAACCGAAATGGTGTGACGTTTGAGCAATTCACTCAGCGTTATCAGGAAGGCGACCTTGTCCATGTGACAGGAATCGCTTCTAAATTCAATGATACTTATCAGCTGAAGACTCTAGGTTTCGAGAGCTTTGACTTAGTCAACAAACCGGCTGTCTATGCAGATGTTTTCCCGGGCATCGTGTCTGAAGGCACAGAAATCATGCTGCAGTCAGGCTGGGAAAACGCAACAATCTATTACACGCTTGACGGCTCGACTCCAACAGCCGCCAGCACACAATACACAGCTCCGATCGTATTAACGGATGATACAGTCATCAAGGCGATTGCTGTAGCTGACGAAACATCGGAAGTCTTTTCATTCGAATACACGGTTTTAAAAACGGAAGATCTTCGCATCCGTGATATTCAAGGACAAGGGCATTATTCAGACTACGAAGATGTAGCGGTCAATGAAATCACTGGTGTCATCACGCATTTCTACAACGGTGCGAACTTTGTCATCCAGGACGTGGAGGATGATGGCGACTGGACAACTTCAGAAGCGATCATCGTAAACAGATCCAGTGCGAGCAGCACATTTGCTGTTGGTGATGTTGTAACCGTAGCGGGAACCGTGGAAGAATGGTTCTATAAAGGCTATTCGGATATGCGGGATAACGACCTGCCGCTGACACGCATCCGCTCAACGGAAGTAGTGAAAGATGGCACGGCAGAACTGCCTGAACCACTTGTCATCGGAGAAGATATTTTCCCTCCGACTCAAAATATTGAAAATGACGGTTTGACTTCATTCGATCCGGAAGAAGACGGCATTGATTTCTGGGAATCACTTGAATTGATGCGCGTAGGCGTTGCGGACGCACAAATCGTTGGACCACAAAAATACGGCGAAGTATTCGTTGTATCGAAGAACGCAACAAACAATGATTTCCATAAACAAGGCGGCGTTTTGCTTGCGGAAGATGATTACAATCCGGAACGCATTACAGTAACGACGGGTGAAAACGTCATCGCCAAAGCTGGTGACACCTTTGCTGAAATGCCGGTGGGTGTTCTGGGCTACGGCTTCGGCAACTACCAGATTTGGACAAGTGAAAATGAAGTTCCGGCAATTGTGGACGGCGGAACAACGCCGGAAGAAACATGGATTGAAAAAGCAGAAGACAAGTTAACAGTGGCAGCCTATAATGTGGAGAATTTCTCTGCAGACCCGAGCCACACTTCTGACGCAAAAGCTCAGCGTATTGCTGAGTCATTCGTAAACGATTTAAATTCACCAGATATTATCGTCATGGTGGAAGTACAGGACAGCGACGGCCCGACTGCATCCGGCAACAGTGATGCGACGGCAAGTTATGAACGCTTGATTGCTGATATCGCTGCGGCGGGAGGTCCGACTTATGCATGGACGGATATCGCACCTGAATACAACCAGGACGGCGGACAGCCTGGCGGAAATATCCGCGTCGGTTATCTTTATAACCCTGAACGTGTAACACTTTCTGAAGGGACAAAAGGAACAGCGACGCAGGATACGGAATGGGTGGACGGCGAGTTGTCATTGAATCCAGGTCGCATCCAACCGATCCCGATGCCGAATACGCGCAAACCGATTGCTGCACAATTCGAATTCCAGGGTGAGCAGGTAGTTGTGATTGGCGCACACTTGAATTCAAAAGGCGGAGACGAGCCATTATTCGGCCAAAACCAGCCGCCATTCCTTGGTTCTGAAGAAGAGCGCATTGAACTGGCGGAAGCCATCAACGGTTTCATCCAGGAAGGGCTTGAACAAGATCCCAACTTGAATGTCATTGTTGCCGGCGATATGAATGATTTTGAATTCACACCAGCAATGGAAGCGTTAAAAGGTGATGTTTTAACTAACAAAGTTGAAGATGTGCCGCTTGAAGACCGTTTCTCTTATTATTACCAAGGTAATTCCCAGGTTCTTGATCACCTGCTTGTGACGAATAACCTGGCGGATCGCACAGAACTGGATATGGTTCATATTAACGCAATGTTCATGGAAGAACATGGACGAGCCTCTGACCACGATCCATTGCTTGCGCAAATCGACTTTTCAAAACCGGCAGTGCCGGGAGAACAGGAAGCGGATCCTGATTATTCAGGTGCTGTTGCTGTAATCACTGCAGGTGAATTTGACGAAAACGGGGAACTGACAATCGAATTTTCCGAAGGCACAGTGGAAGAATTGCTGGCAAGCGGTAAAGATCTGTTGATTGACCTGCCGGCAGCAGATATCACTTTCACGGCTGAAAACCTTCAGCAATTGGCGGATGCTGCCGGACAAGGCTTCAATGTGGAGCTGGCAGTCGATGACGCAGAAACGGTGGACAAACGTCCAGCGTTGACGCAGCAGCTCGACATCGCAGTTACAGATCCTGAAGGAAATGAAATCGATGTTGATTTTAATTCTGATTTCACTTTGGCTTTCGACACTGACAGCGGAGTGAAAGTCCAATTCGGCGCCCGCGAAGACTCTAAAGGCAAATGGAAAATCATCCAGGGCGAACTGGATGGCGATACCTTTACTTTGAGAGTCAACGAATTCGGCAACTATACGGTTGTAACGAATAAAGGACAGGCGAAAAAACGCTAAAAACAATATCTCTGAAGAGGCTCCACAGACAGGAAATCTGTCAGTGGAGCCTCTTTTTTGTATATACACTTGAACAAACAGTGTACGTACAATCAGGAACCGCATGTTTTTTTACTGTCCAAAAGGGAAAGTGAAGGTAAATGAGATTATAAAAGGAGAGATGGCAATTGGATAAATACAAGGATCTTGATCATCAATTCATCAACGGCCAATGGAAAGAAGGAACAGGTACAAAACAAATCGAAGTGGTTAACCCCTATACACAGGAACAGGTGACCACTTTTAAATCGGCAGGCGCGGAAGATATCGATGAAGCTTATCGCGCTGCTTACGAAGCCCAGAAAGAATGGGCTGCTGTCAATCCCTTTGAACGGGCGCGTATCATTGAAGAAGCCTCACTCATCATGGAGCGGCGCAGAGACGAACTGGTCCAGCTTCTGATTGAAGAAGCTGGCTCAACATTCATCAAGGCGAACGTGAAAGTGGATTTCTGCATAGCTATTACAAAACATTCCGCTTCATTCCCATTTGAAAACGAGTCGCAGGTACCGCCTTCGATTGTACCGGGAAAACGCAATGAAGTACTGCGTAAACCCCTTGGTGTTGTTGGCGTCATTGGACCCTTTAACTTCCCTATGTATCTTGCGATGCGTTCTGTTTCTCCTGCACTCGCGACAGGAAACGGCGTTGTGCTGAAACCGGATTCCCAAACGGCGATTACAGGCGGCACATTGCTGGGGAAAATTTTTGAAGAAGCAGGTGCGCCCAAAGGCATATTGAATGTTGTGGTGCCGGATATCACTGAAATTGGGGATGCGTTTGTCGAACACCCTATTCCGCGTATGATTTCATTTACCGGATCTACCGGCGTCGGCAAACATATTGGCGAAATTGCGGGGCGCATGGTGAAAAAAGCGGTTCTGGAACTTGGCGGCAACAACCCATTCGTGGTACTGGAGGATGCCGATATTGAAAAAGCTGTTGAAGGGGCAGCGTTCGGCAAATATATGCACAGCGGCCAGATTTGCATGGCAGTCAACCGCATTATTGTCCACCAGGATATCTATGAGGAGTTTACAAATCAATTTCTTGAGCTGAGCAAAAAAATCAAAGTTGGAGACCCGAAAGATCCAACGACATTAATTGGACCGCTTATCAATCAAAAAGCCGTTCAACGGATTCTGGGTGAAGTGGAACAGGCAAAATCAGAAGGGGCGGAAGTTCTGCTGGAGGGCTCCGTGGAGGGCAACGTGATGACACCATTTGTTTTGAAAGGGACAAATGACATGGCTACAGCTAAACACGAAATGTTCGGTCCGGTTGTGACCATAATCCCGGCGAAAGACGAAGCGGATGCTTTGCGTATAGCCAATGACACGCAATATGGACTCAGTGGATCGGTTCATTCCTCCAATTACGAGAAAGCTTTCAGTTTCGCACAGCGAATGGAAACGGGAATGGTCCATATCAATGACCAAAGTGTCAACGATGAACCGCTGGTGGCGTTTGGCGGTGAAAAGAATTCAGGGCTTGGCCGTTTCGGAGGCCATTGGTCACTTGATGAGTTTACAACTTTCCAATGGATTTCTGTACAGGAAGAAAGAAGAAGATACCCTTTTGAAAAATAGCAAAACAATCCCCGTCCTTTCCAGGGCGGGGATTGTTTTGCGTTTGTTTAGTCAGGCCACTTCCGGCTGTTGTCGCGCAAGCTGCCAAGCAGCGCTTTTCGGCGGGCGGATAAATCTTCCAGGGAGTCCAGAAAGACATCGGTCGAAACAACAGGCAACCCTTTATCCCTCATGGTATCGAGGTCCGGGGGTGGAGGGGCCATTTCTGCCGGGCTTATATAGCCGTTGCGCAGAGTTGTGATAAAGCTGTCAATCGTCGACCTTGCTTCGTGTATAAGGAGCTTATTCGGGCCATAGCCTTCTTTTATTCCAAATTTAAATACTGTTAATACTTCATCCAGCGTAGCAACTGAGACGGCAAGTTCCTCATCACGTTTACTCGAATGGTAATAATGCAGAATTGGATAAGCATTATGCTGTGACGTCAACGTGCTCAACTGTGACGAAAAAGAACTGAGCAAAAGATTGATATCATTAAAGTTTTTGCCGTTCCATGAATTCGAAACGATTTCTGTCACGTTATCGCCAATACCGCGGACACTTTCTGCAAAAGCACGTTTTTGTGTTACTGCGTCAAGTACAGAAAGGATATACGTGACGCCTAGCGTAATGAATACCAGCCCGCAGGCTGCAGTAAGAACGGCGAGAATCTGCCATAAACCTTCTTCCATGATGTAATCGCCTACCCCTAATGTAAAGAGCAGGTACCCGGTCACATACCAACGTTCAGCCCAGCTGATCGGATTATTATCGTTGGTATCGATAAATGAGGCCGGATCCGCAGCAAACAACAAAGTCCAGCCTGTCCAAAACAGCAGGATCCAAGTCAAAAGCGTCGCAATAAGTATAATGGGGCCAGCCAGGCTTATGAGGGAGGACTTGCCTCCGCTGAGCCAACGGAGCAACACCCAAAATAACAGTGACACTCTTTTGGTAATCGGTCCTGCGCCTCCATCCGGCCATAAAGTTGTCCAGGCGAAATCGATTATGCCGGCGATCAACAGAATCATGCCTAATATAGCGTAAATTTCATTCATCATTAACCTCCTTATGTGAATAATCCATTTACTTCATAACAAAATGATAAGTGAATTTGGCTGGCATGTATATTCATATGGTTATTTTGAGCCTTTTTAATTGATAAAATATTATTATAATGATATAATTGTGATAATTATTAAGGAAAGGGAAGTGCTTTGATTGGAAAATAAAATACTGTCGGGCGCCCTTTTTAAGAAGACGCCCTTAAGCAAAATAAAAAAACATAAAAAAGAGTATGCGATAAAAACGATTGTCATAATCGGTGATTCTGTTGCTTATGGTTACGGGACAAAAGAAGGCATCGCAAAATACCTAAAAGAAAGTTTTCCAGGAAGCCGGGTTACCAACCTTGGCATCAATGGATTGACGAGCGATGGGCTTGTTGCCAGACTGACTTCTGGATTCTGGGATCTACACCTGTCACGAGCAGATCTGGTGCTTATCAATATCGGGGGCAACGACCTGCTGCAGGGCTTCCGGAAACTCGGGACGGCTGGATTGGTCCGCAATTTTAAAGCGATCCGCATCAATTACCGAAAAAACCTTCTTGAGATTTACGGCAAGCTCCGTGAGTTGAATCCGGAGGTGCTGCTGGTCCAGAACGACCTGTATAATTCAATGAAAAAAGAACATCAATATATGGGCTTGACTAAACTTCTATACCGCCGGTGGAACCGGTCAATCGGAGAGCGTGGCGTAATTATTTCAAAAACCGATAAAATGGGCAAGAATCCCGGTATCTGGCTAGACGGAATTCACCCCAATGACGAAGGCTATAAATTGATGCATGAAATATTGATTGATACACTGCAGTCTACCGGCATAGTGCCGCCGCAGCATTCCAACGAAAATAAACTGTAAGTATCTGAAGCGCATAACCGCTTCTTTTTTTTATGCAAAAAAATATCCGGTTATGAGCAATAAATTTAGGGTATTGGAATTTATACAGCATTTTTGCTGCAGTATCCAAAGCAGGAGGCGGATTGCATGAACCGTGGAGTAATCACATCTTTATCAGCGATTGGTATCGCGCAGGCACTGAAAATAGTAACAAATAAAAAACTGACGGGTGAATGGCATTTGAAGCACGCGTTCACCACGGGAGGCATGCCGAGTTCCCACTCAGCAGGCGTATCAGCTCTGGCTACATATGTGGCAGCCAATAAAGGGACGCGCCATACGGAAACGGCACTGGCTGTCGTATTCGGAACCATTGTTATGTATGACGCACAGGGAATCAGAAGGCATACAGGCGAAATAGCACAATTGGTCAACGACCTTGAAGACAGCCTGATTTCCCTGAAAGGTGATTTTCCGAGCCTTGAATTGATCAAAAGGGAAGAAGAACTGAAAGAGCTATTGGGACATCAGCCGATTGAAGTTTTTGCAGGCGCCATGTTCGGCGTAGTCCTCGGTTTAATTTCCGCAAAATTTGAAAATGATGCAATTGACCGGAAAAGAGCTAAACGACTGCGGGTTCCAGCAGGCGTGAACAGTTATCGTTATGGACAGTAAATAAAAGTACATGCTCCTTCCGGGATGTTTTTCGGGGAGGGGCTTTTATTTGTTATGATTTCTTGTTAGTGTATACGTATACATAAGTGAAATAAGCAATCATGAAAGTGGTGGAATAAATGGTTTCTTCAGTTGATGTAGCAAAACTTGCAGGGGTGTCGCAGGCCACAGTCTCCCGGGTGTTGAATAACCCTGAAAAAGTGAATGCGTCTACACTTGAAAAAGTAAATGCCGCCATACGGCAATTGAATTACCGCCCTAATGCTGCTGCCCGGTCCTTAATCAGCAGGAAGAGCGGGATAATTGCTTTGTTTTGCGGACAGCTGGATGAGCCTGATAATGCTGAATTTGCCAATAAGGCAGTGATAAACGCGCAACAAAAAGGTTACACTGTAGAAATTCATATACAGAACCCGGAAAAACCGGAGTCGGTCTTTAATGCAATCCTGAATACGCAGGCGGAAGGAATAATAATTGGTCCGTTGATTATCAAGGGGATGGCTATTGAATATTTGAAAACATCAGGAATCCCTTATATTTTTTGTGGTTCGAGCGATAGGCAGGAAGGAATTACTGTAGGGATGGATAATCATGCTGCCGGCAAACTTGCGGCAGAATACATCAGATCCATGAAGCCTGAAGCAGTCGGCTGGCTAGGAGGCAACCAATCGGACCTTCGCCTGCAGGAACGCTACCAGGGTTTTGTTGAAGGCATGAAAGAAAGTAGGATTAGAATTGTCAAAGTGACAGGCGATACGGAAGATATCGAGTTGTCTTTTACCGCTATGATGGCTCAAAAGCAACGTCCGGATGTTATCGTTTCGGCAACAGATTATTACGGAGGCTATGCCCTGGATTTTCTATACGACTTTGGGTATGCGGTCCCGGAAGACATCGCTGTACTGGGGATCGGAAATTCCAGGCAATCCGCTATGAATTATATGAGTTTAAGCAGCATCGGGTTGCCCGGCGACATGGATATTTACAAAGAAGCGATCAATCGGCTGGCAGCCATGATTGATACCGGTGAAAAGGGAAATCGGGATCCTACCGAAGTAATGCCGGTAGTTTATGAAAGAAGAACCACTAGAAGAAATTCGACCAATTAATGTATACGTATACATTAAGTGGTTACTTTTTTCGCCAGGTATATTTCCAGAATATTTGTTATACTTTTCTTTATTGAAGGAGGTATGGATATGGACAAAAAAGTCCCAGTCGTTTTGACAGACCGTATTACGCTTATTGATGGCTATGACATGGGCATAGCTGAAAGAACCGGTACATATGTTATTAATGAGGAACATTTGACAATCATAGAAACCGGTCCCAGCCCGTCGGTTGCCTATTTAAAAGATGGCCTTAAAAAAATGGGTCACCAGCTATCTGATGTAGAATATATTATTGTTACTCATATACACCTTGACCACGCAGGCGGAGCGGGTCTTCTGCTGCAGGAATGTCCGAATGCAAAACTCGTTGTGCATTCAAAAGGGGGAAGACATCTGGCAGACCCGTCCCGGTTGGTGGCTGGTGCAAAAATGGTTTACGGTAATCGTTTTGACAGTCTATTCGCTCCTGTTTTGCCGGTTTCCGAGGACAGTATTCTGGTTAAAGGGGAAGGGGATAAATTGGAAATCAGTCCGGATTGCATCCTCGAATTCTGGGATTCACCGGGACATGCCAATCATCATTTCGCAATTGTAGACCCCGTCAGCAATGGTGTTTTTACGGGTGATACTGCAGGCATCCACTATGAGCAACTCGCCAAGGAAGGAATTGATTTCCACCTTCCTTCCACATCTCCAAACCAATTTGATCCGGACCTTATGCGGGAATCGATTCTTAGAATGAAAGAAAGAGGTTTTTCCCGTGCATTCTATGGCCACTATGGAATGTCGGATAAACCGGATGTTGCTTTTGGGCAGACATTGGATTGGCTTGAAACTTTCATGAATGAAGCGGAGGCGGCATTGCAGGCTGGAGAAACTCATATCGAGTTGGCCGCCAGGTTAAAAGAACATATCAATCAGCACTTAAGGAGCAAAGGAATAGACGATGATCATAAAGTTTACATGCTGATTGAACTCGATTTGATGGTCGGAGCAATGGGCTTGATGGATTATCTTCGCAAGAAAAAGGATAAATGAAAAAACCTGGCGAGAAAGAGACAGACTCTTTCCCGCCAGGTTTTTACTGTTTTAAAATGTTATCAGTGTTTATTTCGGTTTAAGTACAAAAAGGAAGAAACCTATATCCTCATCGAAGTTCCAATCCACAAAAGTTTCATTTATCAACCGAACTTCGGATGATGGGATGTTAACTTCGCCGATGATCCTTTTTTCAAGCGGCCTTTTGGCAAGTTTCAATTCTTCTGTATAGCCATTGGCAATTAACTCTTTTTCAATGGGAACAAGAATCTGTTCCCTGACCACCAGTATGGTGCGCTCACTTAACCAGTAAATTCCGGTTTTTTCAGGAACTTTTTCTGATTTTTGGCTGGCTGTATCGATCGCCTTATAAAATTCCTTCTCTTTGACATCTTTAGGCCAATAATCCAAGGCTTCATCGTGTTTCTCGTTGAGCACAGCAAATATCATGCCGGTTTCTTTGCCCAGGTTCCAATCGGCATAAATAGAGTCAATATTAAGACCTGTCAGTTTGTACAATTGTAATGTAATATCCGAAGCCAAGTCATTCATCAGCAAGTCCCGCGTCTCCAGTATCCGCTGTTCTTCATGTTTATTCAAAAGAATCCTTTCCATCGGGGCAATGAACCCCCGGAAGTGAATGGCTAAATAAGGACGCGTCAATGTGACATACACAGAAGTGGGGCCTTTTCCGAAATTTTGCCTTAGCAAGGTAGCAATATAACCCGAGATTTCATTTTCCAGACTCTTCTCGTTTTTCATGGAATCGACTCCTTCTCAGTAAAACAATCTATTTAATTACGGAATAAGATTAATACAATTTGATTATCCATTTCCCTGCGGCAGATGAACTAAACTTCAAGTGCCAGTAA
Source organism: Planomicrobium sp. Y74 (assembly GCF_003668635.1). Lineage (GTDB taxonomy): Bacteria > Bacillota > Bacilli > Bacillales_A > Planococcaceae > Planococcus. Next base: position 37,949 of record NZ_RCWH01000012.1, read on the forward strand.
ATAAAATAAATAGGGAACTTACTATCAATTGACGCGTCACACCTTAGGGATTAAAATGGATTAAAATAAATTATCTTTATGTTAACAAATCACATTCTCCAATAATAAAATGTTCGAAATTACTGCTAGGATAAATTTTTTACAAAATTTATCAACTAGTTGTTCTTTTTTATTACCTGCTGTGATTTAATATATGAAGAAACAAGATCGAAGCATTAATTTTAATGGGAAAAGAGGCTGTATATGTGCGGATTTACAGGATTTATCGGTGAAACAGAAAATGCCGGATCCATACTGAATAATATGATGGATCGGATTATACATAGAGGGCCGGACTCGGCTGGTGAATTTTTGGAAGGCGAAGCTGCTTTAGGTTTCCGGAGATTGAGCATCATTGATCTGGAAAGCGGCAGCCAGCCTTTCCATAACGAGGACAATTCCCTCGTATCCATGGTCAACGGAGAAATCTATAATTTCCAGGAACTTCGTGAAGAGTTGATCGGAAAAGGGCATGACTTCACTACCCATTCGGATTGTGAAGTCATCATCCACGGTTACGAGGAATACGGCACGGCGATATTCAGCCGGCTTCGCGGCATGTTCGCGTGTGCTATCTGGGACCGCAAAGAGAAGAAATTGGTTGTTGCCAGAGACATGTTCGGCATCAAGCCGTTATATTATGCGAACATGAACGGCGTTTTGCTGTTCGGCTCCGAAATCAAAAGCTTCCTTCCGCATCCGGCTTTCAAGAAAGAAGTTAACCGGGACGCGTTAAAACCTTATTTGACCTTCCAGTATTCCGTGATGGATGAAACGTTCTTCAAAGGTGTGTTCAAGTTGCCTGCAGCCCATTTCATGGTCTATGAAAAAGGCCAAGTGTCGCTTGAGCGCTACTGGGAACCGTCTTTTGATGTGAATGAAAAACCGCTTGAAGAAACAGTAGAGGAAATCGACAGCGTGATTCGCGAGTCCATCCAGGCTCACCGGATCAGTGATGTGAAAGTCGGTTCATTCCTTTCAAGTGGAGTGGATTCCAGTTATGTAGCGTCTGTGCTCAAGCCGGATAAAACCTTTACGGTCGGCTTCAGCGACAAGAACTTCTCGGAAATCGACAATGCACAGATCTTATCAGATGAACTGGATATCCAGAACATCAATGAAGTTTTGAATTCGGAAGACTGTTTCAGCGAGCTGGAGCAAATCCAGTATTTAATGGATGAACCTCATTCGAATCCATCAATCGTTCCATTGTATTTCCTGGCACAATTGGCGAAGAAAGATGTAACGGTCGTCTTGTCGGGTGAAGGTGCAGATGAATTATTCGGGGGTTATGATGATTACGATGTCCGTCCGAATCTGAAAAAATACAGAAAGCTGCCAGCCGGTTTGCGTTCTGCAGTGGGTTCTGCGGCGGCGAAACTTCCGGAGATGCGCGGCAAGCAATTTTTGATCCAAGGGGGTCTGCCAGTTGAAAAATGGTTTATAGGCCAAGCGAATGTATTTCCGGAACACGAAGCGGCGCGGATGCTAAAAGCTGAATACCAGACAGGTCCGTCAGTAGCGGAGATTGTTCAGCCCGTCTATGACCGTGTCAAAGGCAAAGATGATCTGACAAAAATGCAGTATCTTGATTTGAACCTCTGGCTTGTCGGGGATATCCTTTTGAAAGCCGATAAGATGAGCATGGCCCATTCCCTGGAATTGCGCGTGCCTTTCCTGGATAAGAAAGTAATGGCAACAGCGGCCCAGTTGCCGGCCCATTACCGCATCGGGGCAAATGACACTAAATACGCAATGCGCCTCGCAGCTCGCCGGGCACTTCCGGAGGTTTCTGCGAACCGCAAAAAAATGGGATTCCCTGTGCCAATCCGGAATTGGATGCGCGAAGATAAATTCTATCAGCAGATAAAATCATATTTCACTTCAGACGAAGCTGCTGAATTCTTCAATCAGAATGAATTGCTGGCCCTGTTGGAAGAGCATTACACGAATAAAGCAAATAACGCCCGTAAAATCTGGACGATTTTCATGTTCCTAGTGTGGCATAGACGCTACTTCATCGTAGAGCAGCCAAATGCAGTCCAAGTCCAAATGGATGAGGAAACGGCATTGGTATAAAAAAACTAAACAGCAGCTTATCAGAAAGTTATTCTGATGAGCTGCTGTTTTTATTATTGTTCATATGACTTCATGACCGTCGGCAGAAGATCCATCAGTTCATGGGCTAGCAATGTATGCGAGGAGCGGGCTTTGGTCCATTCATCGGCGCAAGCCCCGTGGAGATGGACGGCATTCAGGACTGCATGCCGCCAGTCGTCATGGCAGCAGAGCATTCCCAGCAGCATCCCGGTCAATGTATCGCCGGTACCGCCTTTTGCCAGTGCGCTGTTCCCAGTCGCATTCAAATATGTTTCTCCGTCCGGAAATGAGATAACTGTTTTCTGTCCTTTCAGCACGATGGTTACACCTAATTTTGCAGCCCAATTTGCGGTATGATAAGCGCGATGCTGCTGAAGTTTTTCAACTGAAACGCCTGTGATCCGCGAAAATTCACCCGGATGCGGCGTCAAAATGACTGGACCTCCTGTTTTGGCGTAGGTTCTCTCAGACAGCGCACCTGCATCCAGCACAAGCGGTTTTCCGAGTTGGAGCAGATGTTCGACTGCTGCTTCGGTTTTTTGATCGGGCAGCATCCCCGGACCGATTGCAATCGCTTTGTAGGAGGTCAGGTCAAGTTCAGGGTCGTTGATCCGCTCCATCAACTCCGGATCAAATGTCGCTTCCGGTACACGGGAAGCGATGGGTGTTACGGATTCCCTGGCGGTCGCTACCACCAATTTCCCGAGACCGCTCCTCATCGCTGCTATAGCAGACAGTACAGCCGCACCAGGCATCCCAGGACTGCCGGCTATTAATAAAGCTGTTCCATGAGTACCTTTATGGCTGCCCGATTGCCGATGAGGGAAATGCATTCTTACATGATCTTTTGACCAAACAGGAATGTCGTCCATTCAGCTCATCCTTCCTCTTCACTATATAAAAGAAATAGCCTGAAAAGAGGCGGATTAAACTAAAACTAGCTGACAGAACTGCTTGAAAAACACTGAAACGGGTAAAGGACAGTAAACATTAACAAAGGAGTGATCCGGATGACTGACAAAAAAGAGCAGCAAAACAACGGAGAAGACAGGGACGAACATTTTACTGGAACGCCTGAAGAGCAATTGCCGGATCTGGAAGCGGAAGATATACAGAATCAACAGAAAGAACGGGCTGAAAAAGAAGGGGAACCAGACAACCAGGACGATAAACACTAAGAGCCGTTCCCTATATTAGGGAGCGGCTCTTCGCGAGAGGACAGGCGAAAATATTTATTATGCAGATTGGCCATATATGGAACTTGCTATATTTATTTCTGGCTGTTTTTAAGGTAAAATTAAAGGGTATTTAAATGTCAGAAATATCTGAAATATAGGGAGGTGAATAGAAAGTTATTATATTCTTCGGATGCCTAATTGCCAACACGTCACCAGAAAATATTCGGAGGCGATCCAGATGGAAGAGAAGGCGAAAGTGGAGTTTTTCAAAAGATTCAATGCCGCTTTTTTTAATGGAGATCAGGAATTCATAAACAGTCATGTCACGGAAGATGTCACCTGGTCGATTGTCGGTGCAGAACCTGTTAAAGGGAAGCAGGGGTTATTGGACGCTGCTTTTGGTGTTGCCGACTTCAGCAATATGGAATACGAGATTGAATCAGTAATCTGCAGCAAAGGCGAAGCTGCAGTGAAAGGGATCAGCCGCCGTAATGATGAGGAAGGGAATGTCCGCAATTTCTGCTATTGTGATATGTATACATTGGAAGGTGAACATTCGGAAAAAGTGAAAAGCATTATTACGTTTGTAATAGAACTGAAACAGCAGCAAGCAAATAGTTATTGAAAAGTTTTTATTTGTAGGGATAAAAGAAATGGAAATGAGAAAATAGCCTGTCTGCCACTTCACTTGTCTATGGTAAACTGGGAGATGCAGTCGAATAGGGAACTCAAGGGTGGTTGGCCATCCCCGGAAGAAAGGGGGTGGTGCATATGACGGTTTATGAAGCATTGATGTTTGCAGTAACTTTCGCAAGCCTGATGCTCATGGTCACGTCTTCAAACCTAAAGAAAAGCGAAAGCGCCCGTTCAGCTCTGACAGGCAAGAGATGACCAAATGTAATTTGGGTCATCTCTTTGCGACGAAGCTAGCGCAGCGATGCAGGAGCAATAAAGGGTTTAGGCGAGTCAGCGAAATGGCGTTCTGTGCCATGCAGCTGGCTTGACTTATGTCCCGAAGAGCTGGGCGCTGGAGTCTGGACAAAAAAAATAACCCGCCCTTGAGTTGGTAGCTCTGCGGGTTATCCTTATTAAGTAACCTAATGGCTGATCTCCCTTGTTGGGACCTGTCGATTGCTTGCCGTTCGGTGTTGACGCACCGGACGGCTTTTTCTTATACATACAATTATATACCCAGTAGCTTGAATTTCAAGCAAATCGGTTAAAATTACTGAAAGGCGGAAGAAATCTTGAGGAAACGGTCTGCTGCAATCATTTGGAATGACAATCATTTGGCTTTGATTAAAAGAAAGCGTAACGGAAAGCTCTATTATGTGTTCCCTGGCGGCGGCATCGAAGAAAATGAAACACCGGCAGAAGCCGCCAAACGGGAAGCCATGGAAGAGCTTGGTCTGGAAGTGGAAATCGGGGAATGCATTTATACGATGTCGGAGCCGGCGGAGGAATCTTATTTTATGGCTGAAGTGACGGGCGGGAAGTTTGGCACGGGCGCTGGCATGGAATTTACAGAGCCCGAAGCGGAGCGGGGAAGCTATGCAGCTGTATGGGTTGCCAGGGACAAACTCCCGACGATTACGCTGTATCCAGAAGAATTGGCAGCAAAACTCTCCCAAAACATAAAATAACCCCTTGGAGTGAGCACTAGCCTCATCCAAGGGGTTATTTTTATTATCTGTGTTTCCTATAGCCAGATTGGGTTTATCGAGGCTTACTTATCCACTAATTGAGATACATAATTTTTTACATCTTCTGCAGTAGCCAATGCCAATATGGAGTCGATGTGTTTTTCCATTTCCGCTTTCGATAAGCTGCTGATCATGGAACGGGTTTTCAATATGGATGAAGCACTCATTGAAAACTCATCAAGACCAAGCCCCAGTAAGATTGGAACAGCCAATTCTTCTCCAGCCATCTCTCCGCACATACCAGCCCATTTGCCTTCTTTATGGGCAGCGTCAATAACCATTTTCACCATCCGGAGAATTGCAGGATTGAACGGCTGGTATAGATGTGAGACATTCTCATTCATTCGGTCGGCAGCCATCGTGTACTGGATCAAATCGTTGGTGCCAATGGAGAAGAAATCGACTTCTTTAGCGAAAAGGTCAGCCATCACAGCTGTGGAAGGGATTTCAACCATTATGCCGACTTCAATGTCCTTGCTGAAAGGAATGTTTTCTGCTGCAAGCTTTTCCTGTTCTTCCAAAAACAATTGCTTGGCTTGCCTGAATTCATCAAGCGTTGCAATCATCGGAAACATGATATTCAGATTGCCATGGACGCTTGAACGGAGCAAAGCCCGCAGCTGTGTTCTGAACAAGTCGGGCATTTCGAGGCACAAGCGGATTGCCCGAAGCCCAAGAAACGGGTTCAGTTCTTTCGGCAAATCCAAATACGACAGTTCCTTGTCGCCGCCGATGTCCAATGTACGGACAACAGTGGGTTTATCTCCCATAGCCTTCAACACTTCAGAATAAATTTCAAATTGCTGTTCTTCAGTCGGGAAACTGTCTCTGCCCATATACAAAAATTCCGTCCGGAAAAGGCCGATAGCTTCCGCGCCGTTTTCAAGCGCGGATTTTACGTCTTTCGGTGAACCGATATTGGCAGCAAGTTCCACTTTGAAGCCGTCTGCGGAAACAGAAGGTGCATCTTTCAGCGCAGCCAGCGCCGTTTTTCTGTCTTCAAAATCAATTTTGCGTTTCTTATACAATTCAATTTGTTCTTCCGTGGGATCTGCAATAATCTTCCCTTCAATGCCGTCAATGATAAGTAAAGTTTCATCCGCTAAGCTTGCCATCAGTTTTTTGACTCCGACAACTGCAGGGATTTCCAGAGTTCTCGCCAAAATGGCCGAGTGTGACGTCCTGCCGCCTATTTCAGTTACAAAACCCTGGATGAATTCAGGATTGAACTGAACCGTGTCTGATGGGGTAAGATCATCAGCCAATAGAATTACTTTTTCTGAAATTAACCCCGGGTTCGGAAACCTTACTTCCAGTAAATGTGCCAAAACACGGTTTCTGACATCTTTTATATCCGCTGCACGTTCCTTCATATAGTCATTGTCCATCGAAGCGAAAATATTCATGAACATATCAGACACTTCATGCAAGGCAAACTCAGCATTGACCAGATCATTTTCAATTTTCTCTGTAATCGGTCCGATCAGTTCAGGATCACTCAACACCATGAGATGGGCACCAAAAATCGCTGCTTCTTTAGGTCCAATTTGCGTTTCGGCCTGTTCTTTGATGAGTTCCAGTTCTTTTGAAGATACAGCAATCGCTGTGTGGAACCGTTCAATTTCAAGTGCAGGGTCGTCAATTGATTTCTTATCAAATTCAAGAGATGGACTTTCCAACCGGTATGTCTTTGCTATGGCAATTCCGTCGGAAGCCGCAATTCCATATAGTTCAGCTGTCATTAGTTCGAAATCCCTTCCGCTTTCATTGCTTCTTCGATTTTAGCCATCGCTTCATCTTCATCTTCACCGTCAGCAGAAATCGTGACAACCGAACCTGATGAGATCCCGAGGGACATGACGCCCAGGATTGATTTCAGATTGACTTTCTTGCCCTTATACTCCAATTGGATATCCGATTTAAATTTGCTCACTGTACCAACCAGTGCAGAGGCAGGGCGCGCATGCATACCCGCTTCATCAGTTATTGTAAATTGTTTTTCAGTCATTTAAATTTCCTCCTCAATAGTTATAAGCTCATTTCCTTTAGTATAAACCTTAATGATTTAAAGGGTTAATGGATAGAAATGAACGTTTTTGATTGCTTATGAATGATTATGATTGATTTTGGAAGCGATTTCAAGTAATATCTACTTAAAATTACTAAAGCAGGTGATTAGTTTGTTAACCAATGAGCGGCACGACTACATATTACAATTGCTGGATGAAAAGCGGACCGTTAAATTGCAGGATTTGGTTGAAAAGACGGACGCTTCTGAATCCACCTTGCGCCGCGACCTTACTGAACTCGAGAACACGGGAAAACTTGAACGTGTTTTTGGAGGGGCAATCCTTCCGACGCGTAATTTGCAGGAACCGAGCATGGATGACAAGTCGACCCGGAATTTAAAAGAAAAACAGTCGATTGCTGAATATGCAGCCACATTTGTTCAGGAAGGCGACAGTGTATTCCTGGATGCAGGAACAACCACTCTGCAAATGATTCCTCATCTAAAAGATAAGAACCCGGTGGTTGTGACTAATGGATTGCCACTTGCAGTTGCGCTGAATGAAGCAGGTATTACCACTTACTTGACAGGGGGAATGTTAAAGCCGCGAACCGGCGCGTTTGTCGGAGCGGGTGCTTTAGCTGCACTCGGAACTTATCATTTCGACTTCTGTTTTCTCGGGGTCAACGGCGTTCATGCCGATTATGGCTATACGACGCCTGATCCGGAGGAAGCAGCCATTAAGAAAAAAGCGGCTTCTCATGCAAGAAAGACATATATCCTGGCAGACCACAGCAAAGTGAATAAAGTAAGTTTCGCCACAATCATGGATCTGCAGGAAGCGGCATTGATTGTCGATGGACTGCCGGCTGAATCTTTGAAACAATTTGAGAAAATAACGCCAGTAAAGGTGGTTGAGCAATGATTTATACATGCACTGTGTCACCGTCGATCGATTACACGAATTATTTGCCGGATTTCAGGACAGGTGGCTTGAACAGAAGTGAAAAAGTCCATTATTATCCGGGTGGCAAAGGCATTAACGTTTCCCGGGTACTGAAACGCCTGGGCGTCGACAGTATTGCTTATGGATTTGCCGGAGGTTTTACCGGCCAGTTCATACAAGATTTTCTGGCAGCTGAAGACGTACGGACAGACTTTATCGATACCGGCCAGATTTCGCGGATCAATATTAAGATCAAAGCTGCCGAGGAAACCGAATTGAACGGACCCGGTCCGGAACTGGGCGCTAGTCATTTACAGGAGTTAAAAGAGAAAGTAGAAAGCATCAAACCTGGTGACTGGTTCGTCCTGTCAGGAAGCATACCGGATTCCTTGCCAATCCATTATTTTAAATCATTGGGAGGCATCCTGCAGAAAAAGGAAGTTCGTTTCGTACTGGATACTTCCGGCAAGGCCCTGAAGGAACTAATCGACAGCCGTCCTTTCCTGATCAAACCGAATATGGAAGAACTGGGTGAATTATTCCAGATAACGATCAAAGATAAGCACCATGCTGCAGAATGCGCTTTTCAGCTTACTGCAAAAGGGGTTGCCAATGTCATTGTATCCATGGGGGCAGACGGGGCCATGCTGGTTGACCGGGAGGCGGCTTATTTCGCTGAAGCTCCAACAGGAAAAATGGTCAATACAGTAGGAGCGGGTGATTCACTTGTCTCCGGTTTCATCGCTGCTTTGTCAGATGGCAGTTCCAAGGAAGAAGCATTCCGCTACGGTATAGCAAGCGGTAGTGCGACTGCTTTCAGTGATGACTTATGCAGGAAAGAAGATACAGAAACATTAATGGATCAGATAGAAGTTCGGCCATTTAAAAGATTGGATGTGAAGTAATGAGAATTACAGATTTATTGACAAAAGAAACAATCGCCATGGATTTAAAAGCGGGTTCAAAAGAAGCTGTTATCGATGAATTGGTGAATCAGCTTGATGCGGCAGGAAAGTTAACGGATAAAGAAGCATTCAAGCAAAATATATTAGCGAGAGAACAACAAAGCACCACGGGTATCGGCGAAGGAATTGCCATTCCACATGCGAAATCAGCAGCAGTCAAACTTCCTGCAATTGCATTTGGACGAGCGCTGAACGGCATTGATTTTGAATCGATGGACGGCCAGCCGGCAAACTTATTTTTCATGATCGCTGCCAGTGAAGGCGCTAATGATGCACATTTGGAAGCCCTATCAAGATTAGCGACATTTTTGATGGATGAACAGTTCCGGGAAAAGATTCTGGCTGCCGATTCAAAAGAAGAAGTTTTGCGTGCGGTGTCAGACAAGGAAACTGAAGTTGAAGGTCCTGAAGACACTACAGTCTCAGAAGCAGTGCCGGAGACAACTGGAAAAAGGATTTTAGCGGTTACTGCCTGTCCGACAGGCATTGCCCATACGTATATGGCGGCTGAAAAATTGAATGACCGCGCAAAAGAGCTGGGCATTTCACTGAAAGTCGAAACAAATGGTTCAAGTGGTGTTAAAAACCGGTTGACTGCTGAAGATATTGCAGCAGCGGATGCCATTATCGTAGCTGCGGATACAAAAGTGGATATGGGCCGTTTTGACGGCAAACCGGTCATCCAGACAGCAGTCGGGAAAGCAATCTATGAGACCGATAATCTTTTGAACCGGGCAGTAACAAATGACGCACCTGTCTACAAACACGATAAGTCAAAGGACGATGCAGCTGAATCAGAATCCAAAGGCGGCTTCTACAAACATTTGATGAATGGTGTATCGAATATGCTGCCATTCGTAGTCGGAGGCGGAATCCTGATCGCTATTTCGTTTTTCTGGGGCATTGAAGCGACAGATCCAACCAGCCCGGATTATAATGCCTTTGCTGCAATGCTCAGCACAATCGGAGGGGCCAACGCATTCTTCCTGATGGTTCCTGTGCTTGCCGGTTTTATCGCAATGAGTATTGCTGACCGGCCAGGTTTTGCACCAGGTATGATCGGCGGTTTAATTGCCATCCAAGTATCAGGGGTTGAAGAAGTCAGTGGCGGCTCCGGTTTCCTTGGCGGTTTGATCGCCGGGTTCCTGGCTGGTTACGTAACGCTATTGGTGAAAAAGGCTTTCGCCGGTTTGCCGAATGCGCTTGAAGGTTTGAAACCGGTTCTATTCTATCCGGTGTTCAGCATTGCTATCACAGGTATCATCATGATGCTCGTCAATCCACAGCTGACAAGCGTTTATACAGGAATTTCTTCTTTCCTTGAAAGCCTTGGCGGTACGAACCTGGTGCTGGTCGGGTTGCTGCTTGGCGGCATGATGGCAGTCGATATGGGCGGTCCGGTCAATAAAGCGGCGTACACATTCGGTATTGCCATGCTGGATGCGGACAATTTCACTTTCATGGCGACAGTCATGGCTGCGGGGATGGTTCCACCGCTTGGTATGGCGATTGCAACAACGTTATTTAAGAAGAAATTCACCAAACCGGAACGTGAAGCCGGCAAAACGGCGTATGTTCTCGGGGCATGTTTTATCACGGAAGGCGTCATACCTTTTGCAGCAGCTGACCCTGCTCGTGTCATCCCAGCATCTGTTGCTGGAGCGGCGGTGACTGGAGCACTTGTCATGCTGTTTGATATCGGTTTGCGTGCTCCTCACGGAGGAGTATTCGTAATGGGGTTTGTTGAAGGCGGCGCCATGAATATCCTGCTTTACGCTCTGGCGATCCTCATTGGAGCAATCGTTGCTGCATTGACCGTGGGTGTTTTGAAAAAGAATACTGTAACTGTATAATCAATATAAAGAGCTCTCATTCACATGAGGGCTCTTTTTTTACTCTTAATTACTTTCGCAATTATGATAAAATAAGGAAATTGACGTTATCTCTAATTTAATAAATACACAAGAATTGCAGGTGAGAATGTGTTTCTGAAAAGGGTAAGCTTGCTCAATAAAGATACCGCCGACTATACACAATATCCTTTTACGATACCAGTCATTGAAAGTTTTGAGGAATTGGAACTGACAAGGAATATCACTTTCTTTGTCGGTGAAAATGGATCCGGTAAATCCACTTTGCTGAAGGCGATTGCTGAGAAATGTGGTTTTAATACAGCAGGCGGGGGGCGCAATAATACATACGATGTACATGCCTCCAATTCAGTTTCGGGAGATTATATCCGCTTGTCCTGGATGCCCAAAATCACCAATGGTTTTTTCATGAGAGCCGAATCTTTTTATCATTTTGCCACTCATATCGATGAATTGCAGAAAGATGGAGCCGATGCATACAGAAGCTACGGCGGACGTTCTTTACATGAACAATCTCACGGGGAGTCTTTTTTTTCATTGTTCCAGAATCGCTTTAACGGACGGGCCATTTATCTTTTGGATGAGCCCGAAGCTGCATTGTCGCCGCAGAGGCAATTGGCATTTTTGCGGATTCTGCATGATATGACGGTTAAAGAAGGATGCCAATTTATCATTGCTACACATTCACCTATTTTGCTGGGTTATCCTGAAGCCTCAATATTAACTTTTGACGAAGGAAAAATAGAAGAGATTGACTATAAACAAACCGATCATTATCAAATCACGAAATATTTTCTTGATCACTGGGAAAAATTTCTGGAGGAAATTTTAAAGGATGAACCTGAGACATAACTTTATAGATAGAGGATAAGGAAATAGCCGCCTGGTTCTGTGCGGCGTTTTTTCGTTCATATTGATGAATAATAAAGTTGTTTAATTTAAAACGGTTAAAGCGTTCGTAAAGGTATCTGGAAAAAAGCGGACGTTCGTAAAGTGGCTATCCACTTTTACGAACGTCTTTTTTTACTGTTCTTTACTTTTTTGATTCCGTTCGTAAAAGTGTACTTTTACGAACGCTTTAGAAAGAGCCGAGACTATATCTTTTATAAAAAAGAAAATAAAGGAAAATTATGTTAAAATTTTTACAGTCAGAACATTTCATTTATCTAAAAATTTAGGAACAAATTTAAAAGTAATACAAAAGGGAGGAATAATAAATTGGATAGCATCATTTTTGATTTGGATGGAACCATCTGGGATTCCATAGATACTGTTCTTTTTGCTTGGAACAGCATTCTAAAAAGAGAACTCAATAGTGAATTGAGCAGAGCAGATTTTGAAGAAACTATGGGGTTGCAGATGGATGAAATAAGCCGGAAACTCTTTCCGACTTTAAGTGATGAGCAACGAAAGCAATTAGTAAAAGAGTGTTGTGAGGTAGAAACTATATTCTTAGAAAAAGAGGGGGGAGCTCTTTTTGGAAATGTGGAGAATGTCCTTCAAGAGCTTTCAAAAAAATATAAGCTCTACATCGTTAGCAATTGCCAAGATGACTATATAGAGGTTTTTTACAAGTATCACAACCTGGAAAAGTATTTTTTGGATTTTGAAAACCCCGGGAGAACCGGCCTGTCAAAAGGAGAAAACATCAACCTGATCATTGAGAGAAATAACTTGTCAACTCCGGTTTATGTAGGAGATACAGAAGGTGATTTAAAGGCAGCCAGGTTTGCTAACATTCCCTTTGTATATGCAAAATACGGATTTGGACAAGTAAGTGAATATGAAGAAGTGATTGATAATTTTGAAGATCTTTTAAGAATTTTTTAGGAGTGGAAATGAAGATGCTGAGGAGCTGGAGAATTGATTGCATATGCAGGAACAGTGAAAATAGAAACCGATCGGCTAATTTTGAGAAAGTTGGACCATGAGGATGCACAAAGCATCTTTGACCACTGGCTTTCGGACGAACGCGTGACGGACAATAGAGTTAGTGCAGCTCATAAATCTGTTACGGAAACTGCTGAGCGAGTAGTTAAAATTATTAATGGTCATGATAAAAAAGATTTCTGTTACTGGGGCATTGAATTGAAAACCACTGAGGAATTAATCGGCGAAATCGATTTATATGACTTTGACAATACTACTGGAAATTGTGAAGTCAGTTATTCCCTGGGCTATCGCTGGTGGAACAAAGGATACGGTACTGAAGCTTTAAGAGCGGTTGTAGATTTTGGTTTTAGTCATATGAACGTTCTTAAAATTTCTGCAGCTCATAATACTGACAATCCGGCATCTGGAAAAATTATGAGTAAGGTTGGAATGCGGCAAGAAGGCACCATTAGAGACATGATTTACAATTCAAAGAATCAATATAAGGACTGTGCGGTTTGGGGGATTCTCCGGGATGATTATCTAAAAAATGACTTGTAATTCTAACGATATTCGCATTTTTGGTTGAGAGATTAGTTTACATATCATCAGGCTATCGGAAGCTATACTGATCTGAAGGGAGAAAGAAGCTGCTTAAAGCTTGTTTTCTCTCTTTTTTCAATTGAAACTCCTAATTTTACAAACGAATCCCTTAAGCATCTGAAATAATTCTTCTTGTATTTATAACTGTATGAAAAAAGGATGAATATGGTATATTGATGTAATGTTTAAAAACAGAAACGTTTGGGGGAATGAAATTGTTACAACAGGAATTGGCAGTGGAAAAAATATGTACAAGCTTAAAAAAGGATAATCTGGTAAAAGCTATTTTCTTAAAAGGTTCGATGGGAAGAGATGAGCGCGATGAGTTTTCCGATATTGATCTTTATTGCTTAGTGGAAAAGGAAAATGAAGAGCTTTTTTTGAATAAAAGATTGGAGCATATCAAAGCTTATCGGGAAATTATTTTTTACGATGATATCTATATCATCGCTCCTCAAATAATAGTAGTATTTGATAATTTGCTGCATCTTGATCTGTTTACTGTTACGGAACAAAACTTCACTGAAAAAGATTACTTTAAAGTCTTGCATGATCCAAACAACTTATTAGAGCAATTTAATGAATCACAGAGTCTGGAAGTCAGTGAAAGTGAATTCAGCGATAGCGCTACGGATATTGCCTGGTTTTTATTCCAGTATAAAAAAGCCATCGAACGGGGCAACGATATTTGGGCTGTTAGAATGTTAACCAACGTGATGGAACATTTGGCAAGAGTGCTTCTGTATAAGTATTGTCCAGAAAGAGCGCAATTAGGATTAAAAACGCTTAATCAATCGTTGCCGAATCATATCTTAAATGAAGTAGAAGCTATTTTCGAACAAATAACTCCGAGGAATCATGCGACTGCCTCTTCAAAAATCCGACAATTACTAGCAAAAGAGTATGAATGGATACTTTCGCAGGTAAGTGATCGTTCTCTTGTTGAAGCACTTTTAAAAGAAATGGTGAAATCTCAGTCTATAAGCAAGAGGTAATCAAAAAAAGATAAATTGTTTGTAATGGTGAATCATTAAGAATGATTCGCCAGTTAACATATGAGTGATTATCAGAAGCTTTTTAAATATACAAGAAAAAAAGGTGATTAATACTTGATTGAAGAGTGTAAAGCTATATCGGTGCACTACCTAGATAGGATGAGAAGGATGGAGGCTCATTATAGTGATGGGTCT
>NZ_RCWH01000013.1 GCF_003668635.1 Planomicrobium sp. Y74
CACACCCGTTCCCATCCCGAACACGGCAGTTAAGCTCTTTTGCGCCGATGGTAGTTGGGGGTCTCCCCCTGTGAGAGTAGGACGCCGCTGGGCATACAGAAGAAGGTCGTTACCGCGCAAGCGGTAGCGGCCTTTTTTGTCATAAATTTTGTCTGAAATAATGATTTTATTGTTAATAACAAGGAACCTGCCAATAAAAAGAACAGGCAAGAAAATTACAGGAAAGATGCTTTCTACGAATCGACTTTGCCCATTTGATGCCAAAGTTCGTTATAATGGAAGGAACAAGGAAGATGTGAGGATGGACTATATGACGCAGCGACGCCCTTTAGTGGAAGCGTTAAAGAATTTTCAGCAACAGCGGCCGGTTTCTTTTCATGTTCCCGGACATAAGAATGGGGAATTATCGGGCTTGCCGAACGAGATACGCTCTGCTTTGCAATACGATCAAACTGAATTGAACGGATTGGATGATCTGCATTATTCGGAAGGAGCTATTAGAGAAGCTCAGCAATTATTGGCCGAGGCTTATGAAGCTGATAAAAGTTTCTTTTTGGTAAACGGATCAACCAGCGGCAACCTGGCGATGATTCATGCAGTCTGCAAAGAAGGGGATCGCGTACTGGTTCAGCGAAACTGCCATAAATCCATTTTCCATGCGCTGGAACTAGCTAAATTGCAACCAGTCTATCTGGCTCCAAAATGGGGCGAAGCGTCACTAAGTGCAGAAAATATTTCGTTAAAAACGTTGAAAGATGCTATTCAGCTATATCCGGAAGCAAAAGCTTTAATTTTAACTTACCCTAATTATTACGGCATGGCAGGGGTAGAAATAGAAGAAATGATAAAGTACAGTCACCAATTTGATATTCCCGTGCTGGTTGACGAAGCTCATGGAGCCCATCTGCTTGCTGGGCCGCCGTTCCCCCGGTCTGCTCTTTCTTATGGCGCAGATGCAGTTGTGCAATCTGCACATAAGACATTGCCTGCTATGACAATGGGTTCTTTTCTTCATATAAAAGGCAGCCGGGTGAATGCGGATAAAATAAGCAAGTATCTGCGTATTTTCCAATCAAGCAGTCCGTCTTATTTGATCATGGCTTCGCTGGATGATGCAAGAGCTTTTATTCAAACATATTCCGGACCGGATAAACAATATTTCCAGGAGAAACGTAAACTGTTTATTGGCAGCCTGAGAACGGTTTCTTGTCTTGAAGTAGTTGAAGCGGACGATCCGCTCAAAATCATGCTAAGAGTGAAAGGGTATACCGGTTTCAGACTCCAGGAAAAACTGGAAGAAATGAATGTTTATGCTGAAATGGCCGACTCGCTTCAAGTGGTGATGGTATTGCCATTATTAAAACAGAGCCATACTTATCCATTTGCGGAAATCAGAAGCCGAATCAGGGAAGCAGTCCAAAAGCTGCGGAAAGAGCAGATAGATAAGAAGTTGCCAATAACACGACAGGAGCCAATCGCAATCAGTGAACCGGAAATCTCCTATGAGGCGATTGACTTGGCTGATTCGGAATGGATTTCCTATACAAAAGCGATGGGCCGACATTCGGCAGCGATGGTCACCCCCTATCCGCCGGGAGTCCCGTTAGCGTTGCCGGGAGAGGTATGGACCCAAGCAAAATTAGAGCAGTTAATGGATCATTTGGCAGCAGGTGCGGTGATTCAAGGTGAACATAAACTGGCTGAAAAGCAACTTTTGGTCATACAGCATGGAGGCAATGATTAATGAACAAACCAGGATATTTTATTACCATTGAAGGACCTGAAGGTGCGGGCAAGACGACCGCTATCGAGCAATTGATGACACAGCTCCAACCACTGGGCATCGAAGCCGTTTTGACGCGGGAACCGGGAGGCATTGAGATTGCCGAGAAGATCCGAGAGGTGATTTTGAATAAAAACCATACAACCATGGACGGCCGTACAGAAGCGCTTCTTTATGCAGCTGCCCGGCGACAGCATCTGGTGGAGAAAGTGCTTCCAGCACTTCAGCAAGGTAAAGTGGTGCTGTGCGACCGCTTTATCGACAGTTCACTGGCTTACCAGGGGCATGCCCGCGGACTTGGCATTGATGAAGTTCTTTCCATCAATGAATTTGCGATTCAGGACACTTGGCCGGATTTGACCTTATTATTTGATGTGTCGCCGGAAATCGGGCTGCAAAGGATTGCGGCAAACAGTGGAAGAGAACAGAATCGCTTGGATATGGAGAAATTGCCATTTCACCAAAAGGTGTATGAGGGCTATCAGGAAGTTTCACGCCGCTATCCCGACCGCATTGTCAGAATCGATGCTGCCAAAGAGCCGGAAGAAGTTGTGGCGGCTGCGCTGGCAGCGATTATAAAAGGCATGGAAAGTTATACAGCGTAATTAATTGTTCGTGTTATAATTATATAGAAGAAAGACCAATAAAAAGGAGTGAGTGCTGATGAAACTCGTCGTTGCAGTTGTACAGGACCAAGACAGTAACCGATTATCCAATGCTTTGACAAAAAATGATTTCCGGGCTACCAAGCTTGCCAGTACAGGAGGGTTTTTGCGCTCAGGGAACACGACTTTTTTAATCGGGGTTGACGATAGCCTTGTTCCTAAATTAATGGATTTAATCCGGGAAAATTGCCGTTCGCGCGAACAGATGGTAGCACCTGTTTCACCTATGGGCGGAAATGCGGATTCGTATATACCATATCCTGTGGAAGTGGAAGTTGGCGGTGCCACGATATTTGTGTTGCCGATTGAACAATTCCACCATTTTTAAGTGACGCAGATCATAAAATACATGACACCCGTGCTCCCTTGGAACACGGGATTTTTTTAAAAAGGCGGAAGGTGAAATTGTGCAGATGACAACCGAAGAATTCAAACAGATGCAGCCGATTGTAATGAAGAGGCTGCAAGGGGCTTTTGAAAAAGACCGGCTGGCACATGCCTTCCTTTTTGAAGGGCCTGCTGGTTCGGGAATAAAAGAAGTAACACATTTTTTTGTAAAACTGCTGCTTTGCGAAAATCCGCAGCAAAATGTTCCATGTGGAACATGCAGAAGCTGCCATTTATATGATTCCGGAAATCACCCGAATATCGTCTTTATTGAGCCAGATGGTCAAAACATCAAAATTGACCAGATCCGTGAACTGATTTATTCAATGAATAAAACCGGATTGAATACAGGGCGTAAGATATATGTGATTCAAGATGCGGATAGGATGAATAATGCTTCCGCCAATGCGTTGCTGAAATTTCTGGAGGAGCCGGAATTCAATGTGACGGCCATTCTTCAGACAGAACGTCTGAATGCGATTATGAGCACAATCCGTTCCCGCTGCCAGCTTGTATCGTTTCAACCGCTGTCACGCCCAGTATTAATGGAAAAGCTGATTGCAGGTGGCATGACGGCTTCTATGGCCGCAACGGTAAGCATGCTGACACAAAGCGAAGAAGAAGCACTGGCTTTGAGTGCGGATGAACAATTTCCACAGGCAAGAAAAACAGTTTTGAAGCTGGTCGAAGTGGTCAGCAACAATGTACACGAGGCACTTTTGATGCTTCAGTCGGATTGGCTTCCGTTGTTTAAGGAAAAAGAAGATACCGAAAGAGGCCTGGACATGTTATTATTTGCATATCGGGACATTGCTTCGGTAAAGGCAGGACTCGAGACAGCAAGAACGTATCCAGACATGGAAGAAACTTGGAAGCAGATGGCTCTTCAGCGTTCTTTTACTGTGTTGTCAAAACAGCTGCAGGCTATTTTACAGGCCAAACAGCAATTGCCTCGCAATATGAACCGAACGCTGCTGATGGAGCAATTAATGCTGAATCTGCGGGAGGGGTAAAAATTGTATAATGTCATAGGTGTCCGCTTTAAAAAAGCGGGTAAAATATATTATTTCGATCCAGGTGAATTCACGATCGAAAAAGACGATTATGTAATCGTTGAAACAGCTCGCGGAGTGGAATACGGGAAAGTGGTCGTGCCGGTCAAGACGGTCGGCGAAAACGATGTCGTATTGCCGCTGAAACAAGTTGTGCGTGTAGCAAGTGAACGTGACCGTAAGCAGGTGGAAGATAACCGCCAGGAAGCGCAGCGTGCATTTGAGATGGGTACAGGAAAAATCGAAGAACACCGGCTCGATATGAAGCTGGTTGATGTCGAATATACTTTTGACCGCAATAAAGTGATTTTTTATTTCACGGCGGAAGGCCGCGTCGATTTCCGGAACCTTGTTAAGGATCTTGCGTCTATATTCCGGACACGCATCGAACTTCGCCAAATCGGTGTAAGGGATGAAGCGAAAATGCTCGGGGGCATCGGACCATGTGGACGCATGCTTTGCTGTTCAACATTTCTGGGCGATTTTGAACCGGTTTCGATTAAAATGGCCAAAGACCAGAATCTGTCTTTGAATCCATCAAAAATTTCCGGCTTATGCGGACGTTTGATGTGCTGCCTCAAATATGAGAATGATGAATATGAGCAGGCGAAAAAAGAAATGCCGGATGTCGGCACCCGGGTTGCAACTCCGGACGGCGAAGGTCGTGTTGTCGGGATGAATATTCTGGAGCGCGTATTGAAAATCCGCCTTTCTGAGCAGGAACAGACACTTGAATATGCATTAAGTGAGATAATGGACCAAGGAACGAGAGCGTGAGGTGGTTGGTGTGAAAGATAAGAACTTTTTGGACACAGTCATGGATTTTGAGCAGCAGCTCGAATCGATGCAACAGCAATTTCGCGAATTGAAAGCAGTGGTGGCGCATACGATGGAAGAACATCATGCGCTGCAGCTTGAAAATCATCATTTGCGTGCGCGCCTGGATGAACTTCATGAAGCGGTTCCGGAAGCTGCTGCGGCTGTGGATCCTGTAAAACTCGAAAGAGCGGTCATGGATATCGGCGAGGGCTATGATAATCTGGCCCGGCTTTATCACGAAGGCTATCATGTCTGCCATGTGCATTTTGGCAGTTCCCGAAAAGGTGATGATTGCTTGTTCTGCCTTTCATTTTTAAACAAGCAGAATTGATGGCAAAATCAACAAAAGCTTCCGTCACTTTGCGTGGCGGCAGCTTTTTGTTTTGTGGATAAGAAAATATAGCTGTTTTAATCTGAAGGTTCTAAGAAAGGTATTGCGGTGTCTAGAATCCAGCGCTTTTCTTATGTTAAAGGAGTTGAATTTATGCTGTTGGATGACGAACGGCTGGATTATTTATTGGCGGAGGAATTACGGATTATTCAAAGCCCATCCGTATTTTCGTTTTCACTGGATGCGGTTTTATTGGCACGCTTTGCTTACTTGCCATTGAAACGCGGGAAGATTGTGGATTTATGTACAGGGAACGGGGCGATTCCGCTTTTTTTAAGCGCTCGGACGGAATCCCAGATCATCGGTGTCGAGCTGCAGGAGCGGCTTGTGCATATGGCGCAGCGCAGTGTAGCGTATAACGGGTTGGAATCGCAAATAAGCATTCTGCAGGGCGATGTCAAAACGATTCCGGAAACGCTCGGTTTTGAAAAATACGACGTCGTGACATGCAACCCACCCTATTTTCCAGCGGATAATATGAGCGATAAAAATATCAGCGAACACATGGCGATTGCGCGACACGAGCTCTATTTGACGTTGGACGAGGCTGTACGCTCTGCCAGCCAGTTATTGAAGCAAGGGGGCAAAGCGGCATTTGTGCACCGTGCTGGCCGGCTGATCGACTTGATAACGGCCATGCGCGCCAATCGGTTGGAGCCGAAACGTGTAAGGCTGGTCTACCCGAAAGCCGGGAAAGAAGCGAACACCTTATTAATTGAAGGAATAAAAGACGGCAAGCCCGATCTGAAAATCTTGCTGCCGCTGATTGTCTACGGAGATGACGGGGAATATACGGAAGAAGTGCGGGAAATGCTTTATGGAGACAAATAGCCATTATTTTTATGTGCTTGAATGTGCCGACAATTCCTATTACGCCGGTTATACCAATGATTTGCAGAAACGGCTGGAAACGCATAATGCCGGCAAAGGCGCGAAATACACACGGGCGAGAGGGCCGGTGAAAGTGATCCATTTCGAAGAATTTGAAACCAAGCCGGAAGCGATGAAGGCGGAATATGCCTTCAAGCAATTAACGAAAGCGAAAAAAATCCGTTATATTGCTGAAGGGAAGGAGCAGGCCTGATGAAATCCCAGAAAAGTTTTCAGGAAACAACAGCAACTTTATATCTCGTTGCGACGCCGATCGGCAATCTAGAAGACATGACGGTCCGCGCGCTGCGCATTTTGAAAGAAGTCGATATCATCGCAGCGGAAGATACGAGAAATACAAAGAAACTGTGCAATTACTTTGATATTCAAACGAAACTGGTCAGTTATCATGAGCATAACCAGGAAAGCGGCGGCCATAAAATTCTCGGATATTTGGAAGAAGGCAAATCTGTAGCGATTGTCAGCGACGCAGGGATGCCGTGCATTTCCGATCCGGGTGAGGATATCGTAAAACGGGCGATAGCGGAAGGGTTTCCGGTCGTGCCGATTCCCGGGGCCAATGCAGCGCTCAGTGCGCTCATCGCTTCCGGGATTGCGCCTCAGCCGTTCCAGTTCTATGGCTTTCTGTCGCGCAATAAAAAAGAGCGCCAGGCTGAACTTGAGCTATTGAGCCAAAACCGCGAGACGCTTATTTTTTATGAAGCGCCTCACCGGCTGAAGGAAAGCCTGAAAAGCATCCAGAAGAATTTCGGCAATGACCGACGGATTGTCCTGGCGCGGGAAGTGACCAAGAAATTCGAAGAGTTCCTGAGAGGGACGGTGGAACAAGCGGTGGAATGGGCGGACGCCAATGAAATACGCGGTGAATTCTGCCTCGTCATCGAAGGGAATGCAGAACCGGATCTTGTCGAAACGTCGGTTTGGTGGGAAGATTTATCAATAGAAGAACATGTCGAAGAAGTGATGGAGCGGGAACAGCTTTCCTCGAAAGAGGCGATAAAAAAGGTCTCGACAGACCGGAAATTGTCGAAACGAGATGTTTATCAGGCGTTTCATACTTAAAAAACCGGAGCGCATGAAGCGCTCCGGTTTTTAAAAGCTTATTTTTTCAAGTTGCCTTGAATTTCTTTCATCAGCATTTCTGCGCCTTCAGAACTCAAGACCAATTTGCCACCGACAAGTTTCATGTTGTCGTCCGACACTTCACCTGTTACAGCGCAAGTCATGTTCGGCATGTATTTTTTCAAGATGATTTTGTCATCATCGACATAGATCTCCAAAGCGTCTTTCTCTGCGATCCCCAATGTGCGGCGCAATTCGATTGGGATAACTACACGGCCCAATTCGTCAACTTTACGTACGATACCTGTTGATTTCATAATATTCGTCCCCCTTGAAATTTATAGATGTTTTCGCCAAAATTCGACAATTACCACTTCCTGTCATAAATCATACCAACTCCGCCCTTCCAGGTCAACAAAAAACTATCGAATTTATAATGAAATACCATAATTTATGACATATATTATTGAAAAGATAAAAAAAGAAGCGCTTTAACTGACAATGTTTCGACAATTGGTAAAATTCAACAGAAAATTGATATAACATTTTTACAAAAAATACCTTGGAACGCCTAAGATTGAAAGATTGTACAAAATTGCGGACTTCGTTAAAATAAACTTTATACAAACAAACTGGAGGAATTTTTCGTGACTGCAAACAAAGATACTTTTTATTTAACGACTCCGATTTATTATCCAAGCGGAAAATTCCATATCGGAACCGCTTATACAACGGTCGCATCTGATGCAATGGCCCGCTATAAACGCCTTCGCGGCTTTGATGTCCGCTTTTTGACGGGTATGGATGAACATGGCCAGAAAATAGAGGAAAAAGCGCAGGAAGCCGGCCTTGCCCCGCAGGAATATGTAAATGGTATGGCGGAAGCTGCCAAAAGTGTCTGGAAAACGATGGACATCACTTATGATGATTTTATCCAGACCACTGAAGCCCGCCACAAAGAAGGCGTGGAAAAGATCTTTCAGAAGTTCCTCGACAACGGCGACATCTATAAAGGGCATTATGAAGGCTGGTACTGCACGCCTTGCGAGTCTTTCTATACAGAAAGCCAGTTGGACAACGGTAATTGCCCAGATTGCGGCCGCCCGGTCCATAAAGTGAAGGAAGAATCGTATTTCTTCAATATGAAGAAATATGCAGCTCGCCTCCTGGATTATTATGAGAATAATGTCGAATTCATCGAGCCTGAATCCCGTAAAAATGAAATGGTCAATAACTTCATCAAACCGGGTCTTGAGGATCTTTCCGTTTCCCGTACATCGTTTGACTGGGGAATTCCGGTTCCTGGAGATCCGAAACACGTTATTTACGTTTGGGTGGATGCTTTGTCGAATTATATTACGTCGCTGGGCTACGGTTCTGACGACGATTCATTGTTCGATAAATACTGGCCGGCGGATGTTCACGTAGTTGGTAAGGATATCGTCCGTTTCCACACAATTTACTGGCCGATTTTCCTGATGGCGCTTGACTTGCCATTGCCGAAGAAAGTTTTCGCGCATGGCTTTATCATGATGAAAGACGGCAAAATGTCGAAATCGAAAGGCAATGTCGTTTATCCGGAAATGCTGGTTGAGCGCTATGGCCTTGATGCCACGCGTTACTTCCTGCTGCGGGAGCTGCCTTTCGGTTCTGACGGCGTATTTTCTCCGGAAGCGTTTATCGAACGGACAAATTACGATTTAGCCAACGACCTCGGGAATTTATTGAACCGCACAGTGTCCATGATCAATAAATACTTTGATGGGGAAGTGCCCCAAATTGCCGGTGAAAAGACGGAGTTTGACGCGACGCTTCAGCGCATTGCGAAAGAAACGGTCAAAACCTATGAGAAGCACATGGAAAAAATGCAGTTCAGCATGGTCTTGAGTGAAGTTTGGGTGCTGATTTCAAGAACCAATAAATATATAGATGAAACACAGCCATGGGTTTTGGCGAAAGACGAAGCGACGAAAGAACAGCTTGCTTCTGTCATGGCCCACCTGGCGGAAAGCTTGCGCATGACAGCAGTTATGCTTCAACCGTTCCTGCCGAATGCACCGAAGCAGGTCATTGAACAGCTTGGCTTGTCAGAAGAATATCTGGCTTGGGAAACGCTGGACGGTTTCGGCAAGATTCCTGCCAATACAAAAGTAGCTGCCAAAGGAACACCGATCTTCCCGCGTCTTGAAATTGAACCGGAAGTTGCATATATTCGTGACCAAATGCGCGGTGGCTCCACTGCAGAACCGGAAGAAGAAGTAATCGAAGAAGTGCCGGATGTACCGGAAATTACGATTGATGATTTTGCGAAGGTCGATTTTCGTGCAGCAACGGTAACAGCTTGTGAGCCGGTGCCGAAAACGTCGAAACTGCTGAAATTGCAGCTGGATCTGGGGTATGAGCATCGCCAGGTAGTTTCGGGCATCGCCGAACATTATAAACCGGAAGAACTGGTCGGCAAAAAAGTCGTTGTTGTTGCTAACTTGAAACCAGTGAAATTACGCGGCGAATTGTCGCAAGGCATGATTTTGGCTGGCGAAAAAGATGGCTTCCTGACTTTGGCTTCAATTGCCGAAAAACTGCCGAACGGCGCAAAAATTAAATAAATTCTTATCTGAAGATGGTCCGCTTGACTGAGCGGGCCATTTTTATTATGGTGAATTTTGCGGTCTTTTTTTAAAGAATTCCGGGTAAAATGTCACGCAAAAAAGATGTTTTGTTATACAAATGTAATATTACTGAGAAGAAAGAAATGAAGTTTACGGATAAAATAAAGCTTAACGTAAGGAGAATGCATATGTTTATTGATACTCACGTACATTTAAATGCTGACCAATACGATGATGACTTGAAAGAAGTCATCGAACGCGCATTAGAAAACAATGTTACAAAAATGATTGTCATCGGTTTTGATCGGAAGACGATTGAACGCGCCATGGCATTAATAGAAGAATACGATTTCCTTTATGCAGTGATTGGCTGGCATCCGGTTGATGCGGTTGATTGCACGGACGCTGATTTGGAATGGATCGAAGAACTTTCAGCGCATCCGAAAGTCATCGGCATCGGTGAAACAGGCTTGGATTACCATTGGGATAAATCGCCCAAAGACATCCAGCAGGAAGTTTTCCGCAAGCAGATACAGCTGGCGAAAAAACTGCAGCTGCCGATTATCATCCATAACCGTGAAGCGACAGAAGATGTCTTGACTATCCTGAAAGAGGAAAATGCGGCGGAAGTTGGAGGCATTATGCACTGCTTCGGTGGCAGCGTCGAAACGGCACAGATCAGCATCGATATGAATTTCATGATTTCCCTTGGCGGACCTGTGACATTCAAGAATGCCAAAAAGCCTAAGGAAGTCGCAGCACAGATCCCACTCGAACATTTATTGATCGAAACGGACGCACCTTATCTTGCACCTCACCCTTACCGCGGAAAACGCAATGAACCTTCCTATGTAACGCTGGTGGCGGAAGAAATCGCACGCTTGAGAGACTTGCCGGTGGAAGAAGTGGCAAAAATCACCACCCAGAACGCTGAAAGATTCTTTAAATTGAACTAAAGAGAAAGAATGGCTGAAACCCATTCTAATTGACATCCAACTAAATGAGTCTATATAATCACACAGGTGAATGAGGAGGAGTTACATTTGACGAAAGAAGAAGAGGATAATAATTACTCGACAATAAAAGCATCCAAAAAGAAATCATTGATCATCACGTTGGCTACGGTGCTGATGTTTGCAGCAGTTATGGTTTTCGCGATTTACGAAGGTACGAAAAACACCGTCACGATGATTGCAAACGGTGAAAAAGAAGAAGTCAAAACCCACGCTGAAACAGTAGGGGCGTTTCTTGCAGAGCAGGAAATCAAAGTAGGACAGGATGACTATTTGAGCCATACAGCAGAAGCTTCAATCGATAAGGATATCGTAATTGAATGGACGGAAGCCGATCAATTTACCATCACAGTGGACGGCAAACCGACATCTGCCTGGACAACTTCGACTACGGTCGAAGATATTTTGGCAAAAGCGGACGTTGAGATTACTGAACATGATAAAGTAACACCTGCATTAAACGAAGAAGTAGATGCAAATACAGCTATTTCTGTTGAAAAAGCTTATGAAGTGACAATTCTTGATGGACTGGAAGAAAAGAAAGTATGGTCCACTTCGACTACGGTCGCTGACTTTTTAAAACAGCATAAAATCACTTTGAGCGATCTTGATCGCGTAGAAAAAGATATGGATGAATTAATCCTACCCGGATCTGAAGTTAAAGTTGTTCGTGTAGAAAAGGTCACCGATGTAGTGGAAGATTCAGTGAAATTCGCCAAAGAAACGAAGAAAGATTCCTCTCTTTTGAAAGGATCTGAAAAAGTAGTTCAAAAAGGCGAAGAAGGTCTTGTAGAAAAGACTTATGAAGTTGTTATGGAAAACGGCAAAGAAGTAAAACGTGAACTTAAAGGCGAGAAAGTCATCAAAGAAGCGAAGAAACAAGTCGTGGCAGTCGGAACAAAAACTGTTGTTGCAAGTGTTTCCCGCGGAACTGATACAAAAGCGGCAGCTCCTGCTCCAAAAAAAGCAGCAGCATCTCAGCCGGCAGCAACATCGACTAAAACAACGAAAACAGCAGCACCAGCTCAAAGCAGTGAACCATCAAGCAGCCGTGAGTTCTATGTGTCGGCAACAGCTTACACAGCATCCTGTACAGGATGCTCAGGTATCACGGCAACAGGCATTAACCTGCTTGCCAACCCGCACCTGAAAGTAATCGCGGTTGACCCTTCTGTTATTCCACTTGGCTCGAAAGTATGGGTTGAAGGTTACGGACATGCAATCGCAGGTGATACAGGCGGCGCCATCAAAGGCAATAAAATCGATATCTTCATGCCGGACCGCTCTGCTGCTTTGGCATTCGGCCGCAAGCAAGTGAAGATTAAAATTCTGGATTAATTAATGAAGAAATTGGAAAGCTTTCCCGGGGCAGCCCGGGAAAGCTTTTTACATGTTTAGCCGGAACAGGGTAAACTAGATTAATAAAAAACATTCTATAATAGCCGATATTCCGCAAAATAGCTTCGCTTTCCGGGGAGCTTGCGCTGAACTAACTCGGGCTTAGTGCCCGAGTGGATTTCAGCACTTCTCTGGTCCCCTAGGAGTCTTCGCTATTTTGCTCCATATCTCTAGAAGTTTCTCTTAGCGCTGGCGCGGCTCAGGAGCAGGCGAATGCCGACGGAGTAATAAGACGAGTGTTCTTCTCGGCTTATTGCGGGAGCTTTGTCCATAGTGCCGAAGCGGTAAATAAAGATTTTTAATACAACTTAATATAAAACAATAAGTTTTGAAACGAGGAACAACTGATGAAAATCAAAGAAGTGATTGTAGTAGAAGGCAAAGACGATACGGTTGCCGTTAAACGCGCGGTACAGGCCGATACGATTGAAACGAACGGCTCCGCTATTTCCGAAGAGACCTTGAAAAAAATCGCACACGCCGCTTCCAAACGCGGTGTGATTGTATTTACAGACCCTGATTATCCAGGCAGACGGATACGTGCTATTATTGAGGAATACGTGCCGACAGCCAAGCACGCGTTTTTGGCAAAGGAAAAAACCATTGCAAAAAACGGCAAAGGGCTCGGCATTGAGCATGCCAAAGATGAAGATATCCGGGAAGCGCTGGCTTCCGTTCATACAATCTGGAAAAATGAAGAGCCTGCTGAAATTACGATGGAAGATTTAATTATAGCCAAGCTTGTGGCTCATCCACAGGCAAGGCAGCGACGTACGGAAATCGGAAATATTCTGCAGATTGGCTATACAAACGGCAAGCAGCTTGCCAAGCGGCTGCATATGTTCGGCATAACGAAACAGCAATTCATCGAAGCGGTGCAGGCGCTGAATCAGGAGGAACGAAAATGATGAAAGATATAGCAACACCTATACGTACCCAGGAAATTATGGCGAAACACGGTTTGACAGTGAAGAAAAGTCTCGGACAGAACTTTTTGATCGACCCGAATATTCTTCGGAAAATCGTCAGCCAGGCAAATCTGACAAAACAATCAGCAGCTATCGAAATAGGGCCCGGCATTGGAGCTTTGACAGAACATCTGGCACGTGCCGCCGGAAAGGTACTGGCTTTTGAAATCGATCAGCGCCTGTTGCCGGTGCTGGATGATACCCTGTCACCTTACGACAACGTCAGCATCATCCATTCCGATATTCTGAAAGCGGATGTTGCGGACGCCATTGCGAAAGAACTAGAGGGTTACAAAGACATTATGGTAGTGGCCAATTTACCGTATTACGTAACGACACCAATCATCATGAAATTGCTATTGGAGAAATTGCCGATTCGCGGACTCGTGGTCATGCTGCAGAAAGAAGTGGCGGAACGGATTACGGCCAAGCCGGGAACGAAAGCTTACGGTTCTCTGTCCATCGCTATTCAATATTACACGGAAGCGGAGATGGCTTTGACGGTGCCAAAAAGCGTCTTTATGCCGCAGCCGAATGTCGACTCTGCGGTCATCCGGATGACAAAGCGTCCGACACCGCAAGTGGAAGTCATCGATGAAGATTTCTTCTTTAAAGTAACTAGAGGCTCTTTTGTGCAGCGCCGCAAGACGATATTCAATAATTTACAGGCAGCAATGCCTGATGGAAAAGAAAAGAAGGATTTAATCCTAAAGGCTTTGGAAGAAGCGGGCATTGACCCGGCAAGACGAGGTGAAACCTTGAGCATCAAGGAATTCGGCGGCCTCGCTGACAAGCTTTATGGCTATTTTGGCTGATTTCCATCATTCTGTTGAAAAAACGGCACAACTCGAATAAAAAATAGTATTTCGGATAAATAAATATTGACACCAAGCGGATTCCAAGATAAAATTAAAAATTTATTTGACAATTTGGGCATTTTGTAGTAAGGTTTATTTATAGTGAGGTGTAGACAAAATGCCCAAAACTTTGGCGGATATTAAGAAGTCGTTGGATTTGCATTTAGGGAAACGATTGCTGTTGAAAGCAAACGGAGGTCGCAAGAAAACGGTCGAACGTGCCGGAATCCTGCGCGAAACATATCACTCCGTGTTCGTAATTGAGTTAGATCAAGATGAACATGCATTTGAAAGAGTGTCCTACAGCTACGCGGACATCCTGACAGAAGCAGTGGAAATCACTGTGTATGAAGGAACAGAAGACGCTTTAGTCGTTAAATAATCGAACTATATTTTATATTTTCTTTGTAGCCCATACCTTGCCGGCTTCGGCAGTGTATGGGCTTTTTGTTTGTTTAAAATGTCTCCTTTAAAGTTGAGGTGATTTTGAAATTATTTAGTGATGGGGCTTACCGGGCACCGTCGCTTTTCCGTGTCCAGACTCCGGCGACCCAGCTCTTCGGGTCATAAGCCATATCAGCTGCGTGGCAAAGAGCGCCACTACGCTGATCTGTCTTATGCCTGTCAGAGCTAAGCGGGCACCGTCGCTTTTCTGTGTCCAGACTCCGGCGACCCAGCTCTTCGGGTCATAAGCCATATCAGCTGCGTGGCAAAGAGCGCCACTACGCTGATCTGTCTTATGCCTGTCAGAGCTAAGCGGGCACCGTCGCTTTTCTGTGTCCAGACTCCAACGTCCAACTCCTCGAGTCGTAAGGCGCTCTGGCTAAGCGGCTGAAAATTTTACTCTGCTGGTTTGCATGGATTTACAGTGCTCCTGCATCGCTGCGCTAGCTTCGTCGCAAAGAGTCGGCCGAACTTCCTTCGTCCAACTCTTAGCTAAGTGGCCGTTTCCGCTTTTCGTTTCTTTCTTTTGCCAAAAACTCCCGAATGCTTTGGCATGTGTTAAAATAGTTTTCATCAGATTATAAAAGGAGACAGTGGAGATGCTCTATGTGAAGGCACCTGCCAAAATCAACTTAACATTGGATGTACTACATAAAAGACCCGACAATTACCATGAGGTCGAAATGATCATGACTACTGTGGATCTTGCAGACCGCATCGGGCTGATGGAAACCGAACGCGGAATCCACATCGAATCAGCCGATCGCTTTGTGCCGAATGATTCGCGCAATCTGGCCTATCAGGCAGCGAAGTTATTGAAAGATACCTACCACATTAAATCTGGCGTTATCATCAAACTCGATAAACAGATTCCGGTTGCTGCGGGACTGGCGGGTGGAAGCAGCGATGCAGCTGCGACACTGAAAGGCTTGAATAAGTTATGGAACTTGAATCTTTCATTGGACGAGCTGGCTGAACTGGGTACGAAAATCGGTTCAGATGTCGCTTTTTGCGTTTACGGCGGAACGGCGCTTGCAAAAGGCCGCGGCGAAATCATCCAACAGATTCCGGCACCGCCG
Source organism: Planomicrobium sp. Y74 (assembly GCF_003668635.1). Classification (GTDB taxonomy): domain Bacteria; phylum Bacillota; class Bacilli; order Bacillales_A; family Planococcaceae; genus Planococcus. The sequence continues at coordinate 15,419 of NZ_RCWH01000013.1, forward strand.
AATTGCTGGGTCATTCTTGCCAAGCCGACAATCGGCGTTTCCACCGCTGAAGTTTACGGTGCCTTCGATGTTAATAAAGCCGAGCATCCGAATACCCAAAAAATGATCGAAGCGATTGAAAATAAAGATTATGATGGTGTCTGTGCAAATTTGGGTAATGCGCTGGAAAGTGTTACGTTATCCCTGTATCCCGAAGTGGCACAGATAAAAGATCAAATGAAGAAGTTCGGAGCAGATGCTGTGCTTATGAGCGGCAGCGGACCGACTGTCTTCGGATTAGTGCAGCAGGAAGCGCGTATTCCACGCATCTATAACGGATTACGTGGATTCTGTGCAGAAGTATACGCCGTAAGACTGGTCGGCGAGCGGGACCCACTTGCTTAAAGACGGATAATTATGGTAAGTTTTCTATAAATCATTCGTGTTCAGGAGAGTGGAAAATGAAGTGGAAACGCAGTGAACGTTTAGTAGATATGACGCATTACTTATTGGAGCATCCACATAAATTGATTCCGCTGACGTATTTCTCCGATTTATATGAATCGGCCAAATCGTCCATCAGTGAAGATCTCGGAATCGTCAAAGAGACGTTTGAGCAAAAAGGCATTGGTTTATTGGCGACGGTGCCCGGAGCTGCAGGAGGAGTGAAGTATATCCCGAAATTGCAGGAACCGGAAATCAGAGCAATCATGCAGGAACTGATCGGCGAATTGAGCCATTCGGAACGGCTTCTGCCGGGCGGCTATTTGTATATGACCGATGTACTGGGCAATCCGGATATGATGAACCGCGTCGGCAAAGTTTTCGCCACGGCGTTTGCGCATCAGAAAATCGATGTCATCATGACAGTGGCGACAAAAGGCATTCCAATCGCCCATGCCATCGCGCGGCATTTGAATGTTCCGGTCGTTATCGTACGCCGCGACAGCAAAGTCACCGAAGGCTCCACTGTCAGCATCAATTACGTGTCGGGTTCGTCCCGGCGCATCCAGACGATGGTGTTGTCGAAACGCAGTATGAAGAGCGGGCAGCGCGTGCTGATCACCGATGATTTCATGAAGGTCGGCGGCACGATGAACGGCATGAAGAATCTCCTCGAAGAATTCGAATGCACGCTCGCCGGAGTGGCAGTGCTTGTGGAAGCGGAACATAAGGATGAACAATTGGTTGAAAAATATTTATCACTTGTTAAATTGCGTGAAGTCAGCGAAAAAGAACGTAAAATTGAATTACAAGAAGGAAACTATTTCTCGGATGGAGGTTATTGATCATGAAATTTGTAGCAACTGATAAAGCAGCGGCCGCAATCGGCCCGTATTCACAAGGTGTCGTGTCCGGCGACATGTTCTATAGTTCAGGACAGATTCCATTGACGCCTGCAGGTGACATTGCAGGAGATACAATCGGCGAACAGGCTCATCAGGTCTTTGCTAACCTGAAAGCAGTGTTGGCGGAAGCAGGCTCTTCTCTTGATAACGTTATTAAAACAACCGTTTTCATCAAGGACATGAATGATTTTGCTGCGCTGAATGAAATCTACGCCTCTTATTTCGGTGACCATAAACCGGCCCGCTCTACAGTGGAAGTGGCCCGTTTGCCGAAAGATGTGAAAGTTGAAATCGAAGTTATTGCGAAAATTAAGTAAGAAAATGAAGCTGCCTTTTACAGGCAGTTTTATTTTTTTATCATAAAAACAAAATATTCTAATAAATTTTGTAATTTTTGAAGGATATTAGTCCTTAATAGCGAATAACATAAAAAGCTCCAAAAATTACATCTTAGGGGAGAGGTGATGAGAATGGAAGTAACTGATGTGAGGTTGAGACGGGTTCAAACGGATGGCCGTATGAGAGCAATCGCTTCCATCACCCTGGACAACGAGTTTGTTGTACATGATATTCGGGTGATTGATGGAAATGACGGCTTGTTCGTAGCGATGCCCAGTAAACGAACTCCGGATGGCGAATTCAGAGATATAGCGCATCCGATTAACTCAGGAACACGAAGTAAGCTTCAGCAAGCTGTGTTGGCTGCTTATGAACAAAGTGAGAATGATCCCGTGTTTGAAGAAGCGGGCGTGTGAATTTAACAGACAGAAGAGCCTGAAGCAAAATACGGGCTCTTTTTATTATGGTGAAAAATCGTCCGGTTTTCAGCGGAGGGCATGTGCAGTATATTTTCACGATATGCTTGTGGGAGCTGATCGGCCGTTTCCGCTTTTCTATGTCCAGACTCCGGCGACCCAGCTCTTCGGGTCATAAGCCAATCCAGCTGCCGTGGCCAAGGCCACTCTGCTGTTTTGTCTAAAACCTTATTGCTCCTGCATCGCTGCGCTAGCTTCGTCGCAAAGAAATGACCCAAATTACATTTGGTCCATTTCTTGCCTGTCAGAGCTAAGCGGGTGCCGTCGCTTTTCTATTTGCCATAGCCGCGAACCTTGAAAAATCAAGGTTTTTCCGATATAGTTAAAGTAAAGCTGAAACAGTTGTGTGGCTTACGCAATCACGAATTGCATTTTCACAGCTGCGCTTTTTTCTAATAGGCCGATGGGTTTGTAGCGGGGGAATAAGTCATTGAAGCGAAAAAGCCAGATGGCAAAGCTTCTTAATAGAGAGAAAAACGCAAGCGCTTGTTCACAGCAGGCAATTGCAAAAGTATGCCGTAACGGCTTTTTTTTGCGCTCAGATGCGTATACTTTACGGAATAGATTAATGATTAAACAAAAATCTTATGGATGGAGGATCGATACATGACGAATACATATGCAGTAATACTCGCGGCCGGACAAGGCACGCGAATGAAATCGAAATTGTATAAAGTTTTGCATCCAGTTTGCGGCATGCCGATGGTTGAGCATGTAACCGGCAATGTTTCACAGCTGGGTGTTGAGAAAATCGTTACGATTGTCGGACACGGAGCGGAAAAAGTGCGGGAGCAACTTGGCGACAGCAGCGAATACGCCTTGCAGGAAGAGCAATTGGGTACGGCTCATGCGGTGCAGCAGGCGGCTTCATTGATTGAAGGAAAACCAGGCACGACGTTGGTCGTTTGCGGAGATACGCCGTTAATACGTGCAGAAACGATGCAGGCGCTCCTTGATCATCATAAATCCACAGAAGCGAAGGCTACTATTCTTACAGCCATCGCCGATAACCCGGCTGGTTATGGCCGCATCATTCGCGACGGCAGCGGACAGGTTTCGAAAATCGTTGAGCAGAAAGATGCTTCATCTGATGAACAGCAGGTCAAAGAAATCAACACGGGTACGTACTGTTTTGACAATGAAGCGCTTTTCGAAGCATTGAAGCTTGTTTCAAATGATAACGTGCAAGGGGAATATTACTTGCCGGATGTTATTGAAATCCTTCAGAAACAAAGTGAAGTTGTTTCTGCTTATGCTACAGACAGTTTTGATGAGACGCTTGGCGTCAACGACCGTGTGGCATTGAGCCAGGCTGAGGGTATCATGCGCGCGCGTATAGCTGAAAAACATATGCGTAACGGTGTTTCCATCATCGATCCTGCTTCCACTTATATTAGTGCAGAAGCTGAAATCGGAGCTGACACGATCCTTTATCCGAATGTCATCATCGAAGGGCGCACGGTAATCGGGGAAGATTGTTTCATTTCATCCAATAGCCGTATCGTTTCAAGCATCATCGGCGACCGGACAGAAATCCGTTCTTCCGAAGTCTATAACAGCTCGATTGGCACAGATACGGCAATTGGGCCATTCGCTCACGTCCGTCCGGACAGCAATTTGGGCAAAGGAGTCAAAATTGGCAATTTTGTTGAAGTGAAAAAATCCGAAGTTGGCAATGGCAGCAAAGTGTCCCATTTGAGCTATATCGGTGATGCGGAAGTTGGAACAAACGTCAATATTGGCTGCGGCACAATCACAGTCAATTACGATGGTAAAAATAAGAGTCTGACAAAAATTGAAGACGACTCCTTCATCGGCTGCAATTCGAACCTTATTGCCCCGGTTACAATCGGCAAAGGCTCTTATGTGGCGGCAGGCTCTACTATTTCCAAGGACGTACCAGAAGATGCATTGGCGATTGCACGTGCCCGCCAGGAAAATAAAGATGGCTATGCTTCAAAACTAAACGTGAAAAAATAGGAGGTAAACCTTAATGGGTTATCAAAATGCAGACAGTAAACTGAAAATCTTTTCATTGAATTCGAATAAAGAATTAGCGGAGGAAATTGCCGAGAACGTGGGCATTCCGCTAGGAAAGAGTTCGGTTACACACTTCAGTGACGGAGAAATCCAAATCAACATCGAAGAAAGTATTCGCGGCTATGATGTTTTTATCGTCCAATCCACTTCACAGCCTGTCAACGAAAACCTGATGGAGCTGCTGATTATGATTGATGCGGTAAAACGCGCTTCAGCCCGCACGGTCAATGTCGTAATTCCGTATTACGGCTATGCCCGCCAGGACCGGAAAGCGCGTTCGCGTGAGCCAATCACGGCGAAACTGGTAGCGAATCTTTTGGAAACAGCCGGAGCTACCCGTGTGGTTGTACTGGATCTGCATGCACCTCAAATTCAAGGATTCTTTGATATTTTGATCGACCATTTAGTAGCAGTACCTCTTATCTCGGAATATTTCCTGAATGAAAGCGGCATCGACCTTGAAAATGTTATCGTCGTTTCGCCTGACCACGGGGGCGTAACGCGCGCACGCAAGATGGCGGATCGCCTGAAAGCACCGATTGCCATCATCGATAAACGCCGTCCGCGTCCGAACGTAGCGGAAGTCATGAACATCGTCGGTAATGTGGAAGGCAAAACTGCCATCATCATCGATGACATCATCGATACGGCCGGCACAATCTCGATTGCTGCCAGTGCTTTGATTGAAAGCGGAGCAAAAGAAGTTTACGCGTGCTGTACACACCCGGTATTATCTGGACCGGCTATTCAGCGAATCGATGATTCTGTCATCAAGAAATTGATCATTACGAATTCAATCGCTTTGCCGGAAGAGAAAAAATCTCCGAAAATCAAGCAATTGTCGGTAGCTAAGCTATTGGCGGAAACCATTGTCCGCGTACACGAACAAAAATCAGTCAGCAGTTTATTCGACTGATCATAAATTCCTTTCTCACCCTCCAAGGTTTGATGATAAATGTTTAAGGGTATCCACTAACTACGAACATTTATAAAACTTGGAGGGTGAAATGTATATGGCTACAAAAATGAAAGCACAAAAAAGAGAAAGCGGTACACCGCATTCAGCGTTAACGGAATTACGAGGAAAAGGTGATGTACCGGGAATCGTATACGGCTATCAAGCCGAAACGACACCGTTGACAGTTTCTGAAATAGACCTAATCAAAACTTTGCGTGAATCTGGGCGAAACGGTGTTATCAACCTGGAATTGGACGGTAAAACATTCAACGTGGTATTAAGTGATTACCAAATGGATGCTTTAAAAGGCAACTTCAAGCATGTCGACTTTTTAGCGATCAATATGTCTGATGAACTTGAAGTAGCAGCGGCTGTGCATACAGTCGGTGAAGCTGCAGGGGAATCAGAAGGCGGTATCGTTAACCAGCCTAACCGTGAAGTTAACATCAAAGTGAAGCCTTCGGATATTCCGGATGCTCTTGAAGTAGACATCAGCAAGCTTGAAATCGGTGATCATATCTCAGTGGGTGATATCCGTGATACAGTATCGTATGAAATTCTCGACGAAGACGATTTCCTATTGGTTTCTGTAACGGCACCTCGTACGCAGGAAGAAATTGATGAGCTTGAAGAGACTCCTGAAACTGAAGGCGCTGAGCCGGAAGTTGTCGGAAGCGACGAAGAATCAGGTTCTGACGAAGAAAAAGAAGCTTAAAATTAAACAGAAGAAAACAGGGACTGTCTTCTGGCAGTCCCTGTTTTTTTCATTAATAAGAGTATGTGGTAAAATAGACAGCAGTGAAAAGCAAAGGACGAGTTGCAATGAAATTAATTATTGGCCTGGGCAATCCGGGCAAAACATATGAACAAACGCGCCATAACATCGGCTTCCATGTGATCGATCATTTGGCTTCAAAGTGGAATGCACCGCTTACACAGGCGAAATTCAAGGGCATGTACTCCATCATTCACCGGCCTGAAGGCAAAGTGATGCTGTTGAAGCCGCTGACATACATGAACTTATCAGGTGAAAGCGTCAGTGCCATCATGGATTATTACGATGTCGGCATTGACGATATCCTTGTCATCTATGATGACCTGGACTTGCCGACAGGGCAATTACGGCTGCGCCAAAAAGGCAGTGCCGGAGGGCATAATGGCATCAAGTCCCTCATTCAGCATCTGGGCACCCAAAACTTTAACCGGATCCGCATCGGCATCGACCGTCCGCCTGCCGGAATGAAAGTCCCTGATTATGTCTTATCCAGATTTTCAAAAGAGGAAAACGTGGATATGGCAGAAGCAGTCCAAAAATCAGCTGAAGCCTGTGAATTTTGGCTGGGCAAACCGTTCATAGAAGTCATGACTAAATATAATGGAGCATAGATTCGCTTTGGCGCGTAACGCGTTCAGAGCTTTTTTCTGTTTCCCGGGAAAGGAGGAATCTTCATGAATCATATTTTAGAAGCTTTTTCAGAGGATTCACAAGTACAAAAGTTAATTGCTGATTTGAAAAAAGGGCAGGATCATCAACTGGTTTCAGGATTATCGGGCAGCGGGCGCACTTTCTTCTACCGTACCCTTTACGGTGAACTTGAGGAACCGATGCTGATTGTCACACCGAACCTTTTGCATGCGCAACGGGTATACGATGATCTTGTAAAATTGCTGGGCGAAGAACTGGTCCATTTGTATCCGGCAGAAGAATTGATTGCCGCGGACGTTTCTTTTTCAGGTCCCGAACTCCGCGCTCATCGAATTGATACTCTTGACCATATGGCGAATACCGGAAAAGGCATCTACATTACGCCTGTAGCTGGAATGCGCAAATTATTGCCTTCCAGAAAACAATGGGACGCCGCTACTTTGCGGGTGGAAGACGGGGAAGAACTGGATACCGACCAATGGCTATTGAAATTGGTGGCTATGGGCTATTCCCGTACCACCATGGTGACGGCACCTGGTGAATTTGCATTGCGCGGTGGCATCCTCGATGTCTATCCGCTGAACTTCGAGCATCCGGTCCGCATTGAATTGTTCGATACGGAAGTCGACTCAATCCGTATTTTTGACGCGGAAGACCAGCGTTCTCTGAAGAAGATTGCTTCGCTATGCATTCTGCCGGCCAACGAACTGATGCTTGATAAATCGCAAAGAAGCGCTTTGGCAGACCGCATTGAAGAACAATTAGCCTTTACATTGAAGAAAACAAAGGCTGACGATACGAAAGAGTTGCTGCTTCAATACATCCAGCATGACATTGACATCCTGCGACAAGGTGACATCCCAGACCAGGCAGCAAAATATGCATCATTGGTTGAAACCCAATCCGCCTCTCTGGGTGATTATTTCCCGGGAAATGGTTATGTGTTTTTCGATGAATTGGGCCGTATACAAGAAATGACGGAAACCCTTGAACGTGAAGAAGGCGAATGGATCGTGTCTTTATTGGAAGAAGGGAAATTCCTTCAAGGCGTCAATCTGTCCTACACGTTCCGTGAATTGATTGGCCAAATGAAACAAAAGATGACGTATCTATCTTTATTTGTCCGGACGTTCCCGATGGTTTCAGTCAAAAAGTCGATTGCCTTCTCCAGTAAGCCGATGCAGTCGTTCCATGGTCAGATGAATTTATTGCAAGCGGAAATGGAACGCTGGGTGATGGGTAAATTCCGTGTGTTTGTTATAGCCGAAGGCGATGAACGGCTGCGGAAAGTCCGTTCGGTGCTGGAAGATTACGGAGTTGAAGCTGAAATTCTTACAGAATCTACTACAGTGCAGCCCGGCAAAGTATATTTGGCGGACGGAGATCTGGCAAATGGCTTTGAAATGTCATTGCAGCGCTTTGCGGTCATTACCGATTCGGAATTGTTTAAACAGCAGCCGAAGAAAAAGACGCGTGCGCAGAAACTGACCAATGCTGAACGTATCAAGAGTTATTCCGAGATTAAACCGGGGGATTATATTGTCCATGTCCACCATGGAATCGGACGTTACGTAGGAATCGAAACACTGGAAGTCAAAGGAGTCCATAAAGACTACCTTCATATCGTCTATAAAGCGGATGATAAATTGTTTGTGCCGGTCGATCAGATTGACCTGATCCAGAAATACATCGCTTCCGAAGAAAAAGAGCCGAAGCTCCATAAAATGGGCGGCGCAGAGTGGAAGAAAACGCGCGCGAAAGTTTCGAAAGCGGTGCAGGATATTGCGGACGACCTGATCAAGCTCTATGCCGAGCGGGAAGCGCTGAAAGGCTATGCCTTCTCGAAAGAGCAGGATATGCAGCGGCAGTTTGAATCAGAATTCCCTTACGACGAAACCGTCGACCAACTGCGTTCAATCAATGAAGTCAAAAAGGACATGGAAAAGGAACGTCCGATGGACCGGCTAATTTGCGGGGATGTCGGGTACGGCAAAACGGAAGTCGCCATACGTGCCGCTTTTAAAGCAGTTCTGGACGGCAAACAAGTGGCCTTCCTAGTACCGACGACCATTCTGGCGCAGCAGCATTTTGATACGATGAGTGAACGCTTTAAGGATTATCCGATTGAAGTGGGCCTCATGAGCCGTTTCCGCTCCAAAAAGCAGCAGGCGGAAACCGTTAAGGGTTTGAAGAATGGTTCTGTGGACGTTGTAGTCGGAACACACCGTATCCTTTCGAAAGACATGCATTATAAAGACCTCGGTTTATTGATCATCGATGAAGAACAGCGCTTTGGCGTAACCCATAAAGAGAAGATCAAACAGATGAAGACCAATGTCGATGTATTGACGCTGACGGCAACGCCGATTCCGCGGACTCTTCATATGTCGATGATCGGGGTGCGCGATTTGTCTGTCATCGAAACGCCGCCGGCAAACCGTTTTCCGGTCCAAAGTTATGTGATGGAACAGAACGGTGCCCTCGTGCGGGAAGCGATCGAACGCGAAATGGCGCGTGGCGGCCAGGCTTTCTACTTATATAATCGGGTCGACGATATGACGCGGAAAGTGGAAGAGCTGCAGCAATTGGTGCCGGAAGCCCGTATCGGCTATGCCCACGGACAAATGTCCGAAACCGAGCTGGAATCAATCATCCTTGGCTTCCTGGACGGCGACTACGATGTATTGGTGACGACGACGATCATTGAAACAGGCATCGATATTCCGAACGTCAACACGTTAATTGTTGAAAATGCTGACCGCATGGGCTTGTCCCAGCTCTATCAGCTGCGGGGGCGTGTGGGCCGTTCAAGCCGTGTAGCCTACGCTTACTTCATGTACCAGCGGGACAAAGTGCTGACGGACGTGGCGGAAAAACGCCTGATGGCAATAAAAGAATTCACTGAGCTTGGATCCGGCTTTAAAATCGCTATGCGTGATTTGACAATCCGCGGAGCAGGGAACCTGCTCGGTTCGCAGCAGCACGGCTTTATTGACTCAGTCGGGTTCGATCTTTATTCCCAAATGCTGGAAGAAGCGATTGAAGAACGCCAGAGCGGCGTCAAGAAAGAGCCGGTTCAGGAAATCGAGATTTCGTTGGATGTCGATGCCTATATACCGGATTCCTATATCAGCGACGGCTATCAGAAAATCCAGATGTACAAGCGGGTCAAAGGTATAGAAGAAGCCGAAGAAGTCGCAGAACTGCAGGGTGAATTGATTGACCGTTTCGGCGACATGCCGCTCGAGACGGATCGTCTCCTGCGCATCGCCCTGATGAAAGTGTGGGGACGCGAGGTTGGAGTCGAATCAATCAAGCAAAACGGCAAAATCATTTCCATTAAACTAAGCGAACAAGGTACGGCGGCAGTCAACGGCGGCAAGCTCGTCGAAGAATCGGCAGCTTACGGCCGTGCAGTCGGCTTCAGCATGGCGGGCCAGCAGCTTGTCATGGCAATCGATGAAAATAAAACAGCCAAACATCATCCTTTCGATGTTCTGGAAGGTATGATGAAATTATTGCCGGAATCTCTCCGAAAAGTTGAAACAACAAATTAATCCGATGATGGAATGGGTGAATCCGGTTGAACACAGAAGGTGCGATGAAGACATTTATGAAAGGCGCGGTCCTTTTGACGCTGGCCGGCCTGATTGTGAAGATACTCAGTGCGGTTTACCGGGTGCCATTCCAAAACATGGTCGGGGACCAGGGTTTCTATATTTATCAGCAGGTTTATCCGTTTATTGCAGTCTTTGGCATCTGGACCTCTTACGGTTTTGCGGTTGCCGTTTCCAAGATGCTGGCGGATTCGCAGGCGCATGAGCACCGCGCCATTATCCGGATCGCTTTTTGGACAATCGCCATTATCTCACTGGTGATATTCGCAGCTCTTTTTCTGGGGGCGGATCTATTGGCGGCATGGATGGGCGATAACCAGTTAAGCGCGTTATTGAAAGTCGGTTCATTTGCTGTTTTGCTGATGGCACCGCTGGCAGTGATGAAAGGCCATTTCCAGGCAGGCAGTCTGATGCAGCCGGTCGCTTATGCGCAGGTCATCGAACAGACGATACGGGTAACAGTCATATTGCTCGGCACCTGGCTTGTGGTCACGAACGGCTTTTCACTCTACGCTACGGGACAGACGGCGATGTTCGGCGCGGTTGCGGGTGAACTGGCGGCAGTGGCCCTGCTGATTTATTACTTCAATAAATTTGCAATCAAACAGCCGCAGCCCGTGCCGGTTGAATTATGGCCAACTGTCAAAAAAATGCTGGCGATCAGTTTAAGCGTCAGCATGAGTTCATTGATCCTGCTGATATTCCAGATGGCGGATTCCTTCAGTGTCTTTCGTCTGCTTGAAGCCAGCGGAATTGGAAGGCTCCAGGCAATGGAGCTAAAAGGCATATACGACCGCGGCCAGCCGCTCGCCCAGTTCGGTTTGCTCGTGGCAACGTCACTGGCGCTGTCGATTGTGCCGCTGGTCGCTCAGATGCAGCGCAAAGAAAATGGGCGTTCAGCCGAACTCTACGCTAAATTGGCGTACCGGATTTCCCTGCTGTTCGCCATAGCGGCTGCAGCCGGGCTGACGTTTGTCATGCCTTACGTCAATGAGATGCTGTTCCAGACAAGAGAGCAATCAGCCGCGCTTATCGTATTCAGCTGGCAGATTGTGTGGATGTCGCTGCTGCTCATTCTTACCGCCTTGCTTTATGGCATTGGAAAAGTAGCTATGCCTGCCCTGCTGATGGCAAGCGGTTTGGCGATGAAAGTCATCGGCAACTGGCTGCTCATCCCCGTGTACGGAGTAATGGGTGCATCAATAGCAGGAAACCTGGGCTTAGCTTTTATTGTTTGCGGATTGGTGCTTTATTTTAAAACACAATGGCCGTTACGATTTGCGCCATCCCGTTTTTACGGATGGATCTTCATTGCTTCAACTGCAATGGGTGCGGCAGTGCTCGGCTGGGCGGTTTTCGCTGACTGGGCATTGTTCGATGAATTGCCGAGCCGCTTAGCGGCAGCAGCAACGGCACTGACAGCAGTACCGCTCGGTGCCGCCGTGTTCCTCGCGGTAATTGCGAAAAGCCGCGTCATTACGGAAAAGCAATGGTATATCATGCCGTTCGGCCGAAAAATGGCCAAACTGCAATTAGCGATCAATTCAAAGAAAAAAGGTGATAGACGATGAATACAATCCATATCATCGGACTCGGTGCTGGCGATCTCGACCAGCTGCCGCTCGGTGTCTATAAAAAGTTAAAAAAAGCTGAGCGTTTGCATGTGCGGACGGCAGACCATCCTGTGCTCACTGAATTGGCGCAGGAAGGACTGGTCTATACCAGTTTTGATGAAATATATGAAAAACACGATGAATTCGCTCCAGTCTATCAGGAAATTGCGGATACGCTGCTCCAACTGTCGGAAGAAGGGCCGGTTGTCTATGCAGTTCCTGGCCATCCGCTGGTTGCTGAACAAACTGTACAGCACCTGATTCAAGCGGAAGATGCGGGTAAATGCCAATTATTGATTGAAGGCGGCAGCAGTTTTCTCGATTCGATATTCGGCGCTCTTCGCATCGATCCGATCGATGGCTTCCAATTGGTCGACGGCACTACGATGGAAAGCGACCGGTTGAATATGACCCAGCATATTCTCATCGCCCAGATTTACGACACACTCAGTGCCTCGGAAGCCAAACTGACGCTGATGGAAAAATACCCGGACGATTACCCGGTGACAATTGTGACGGCTGCGGGGTCGGTGCAGGAAAAACTGCAGACGGTTCCATTGCATGAACTTGACCATGCTGCTGAAATTGATAATCTGACAACAGTTTATGTGCCGCCGGCAGCCGACCAGCAGGAACGGCTGAAGGAATGGCAGACATTCCGCTCGGTCATCGCAAAACTTCGCAGTCCTGAAGGGTGTCCGTGGGACCGGGAACAGACGCACGAAAGTCTGATGCCTTATCTATTGGAAGAAGCGCATGAACTGCTGCAGGCGATTGAGGAGCAGGACGACGATGCCATTGCCGACGAACTGGGCGATGTTTTATTGCAGATCTTCCTGCACGCGCAAATCGGGCAGGACAATGGTTATTTCCAGCTCGAAGATGTGCTCGAATCAATTTCTGCCAAAATGATCCGGCGCCATCCGCATGTATTCGGCGATGATGAGGTTGATGGCTCAGATGAAGTCGTCAGCAATTGGCAGGCAATCAAAGCGCAAGAAAAACCGGCGGCCGATTCTTTACTCGATGGCCAGGAACGCTTCAGTTCATCACTCACAACCTCTTATAATTACCAGAAAAGAGCGGCGAAGGTTGGTTTCACCTGGTCGGATGCGGAAGGTGCCTGGGAGAAGTTCCAGGAGGAGATGCAGGAATTCAGGGATGAACTGGCGAATGGTTCCAAAGAAGACCAGCTCGACGAACTGGGAGATTTGCTGTTTACGCTCGTAAACATTGCAAGATTTTATGATTTGTCGCCGGAACAGGCGATGGTGCAGGCAAACCGCAAATTCCGCAGCCGATTCGGTTTTGTTGAGAGGAAAGTGGAAGAAGGCACCGGAAATTTCAGCGATTATACATTGGAACAGCTCGATGAGTTTTGGAACGAAGCCAAATTATTGGCAAGAAAGGAAGAGTAATTATGCGTCTCGATAAATTCCTGAAAGTTTCCCGGCTGATCAAACGCCGGACATTGGCCAAGCAAGTGGCAGACCAGGGCCGCATCACCATAAACGGCAATAAAGCCAAAGCGAGTTCGGTCATCCAAGAGAATGACGAACTGCAAATCCGTTTCGGCCAAAAGGTTGTAACGGTGCGGGTGGATATGCTGAAAGAAAACGTCCGCAAAGAAGAAACGGCCAATATGTATACGATATTAAAAGAAGAAAAGCTAGACAAGGTAGAACCTGAGTTCATCGATGACAAAGCGTAAGGGTTCAAAATGTAAAAAGCTGCACTGTGAGCGCAATGCTCAAGTGCAGCTTTTTTGCATATACCGGTGTATAGCTGTCATTTGCAGAAAAAAGAAACTTATACTTTGATGGATCACTTATAGTGCATGCTCACTTGGCCATCAGTGCAAACAGCAATGCTTTTTGCGCATGCAGCCGGTTTTCTGCTTCCTGGAACACTACGGAGTTGGGACCTTCCAAGACTCCTGCAGATACTTCTTCATCCCGGTGGGCAGGCAAGCAGTGCATGAAAATATAATTTGGATTAGCATGCTGAACAAGTTGTTCATTGACTTGGAACCCTTGGAAATGTTTCATTCGTTCAAGTGCTTCTGCTTCCTGCCCCATGCTTGCCCATACGTCAGTGTAGATCACGTCGCTGCCGGTTGCGGCTTCCACCACATCTGCAGTCACATGGATATTGGAACCCGTATGGACAGCGAAACTTTTCGCCAATTCAATCATTTCCGGTTTCGGCGCATATGCGGGAGGACAAGCAACTGTAATATCCATCCCGACTTTTGCAGCACCAATCATCAAGGAATTAGACATGTTATTGCCATCGCCGATGTAAGTCAGTTTTTTGCCCTTAAAAGTGCCGAAATGTTCTTGGATTGTCAATAGATCTGCAAGCACCTGACATGGATGAAAGTCGTCGGTCAACCCATTGATAACCGGTACACTGCTATTGTCAGCAAGTTCCTCGACAGTCGCCTGGTCAAAAGTCCGTATCATTATGCCATCCAGATAGCTGGACAGGACTTGCGCTGTGTCAGCGATGGTCTCGCCACGCCCCATTTGAATGTCACGCGTACTCAAGTATATGGCGTGTCCACCAAGCTGCAGCATCCCGGTTTCAAAGGATACTCGTGTACGGGTGGAAGATTTCTCGAAAATCATGCCAAGAACTTTCCCTTGCAGCAGCGGCAAATGTTTGTTCTCCGGCTTTTTCAGTTCTGCAGCCAAAGCCAGCAGCTCCAGAATCTCCGAAGAGCTGTAGTCTTTCAGTGACAATAAGTGATTTTGAACAATTTGCGGGGCATACGGCATCGTCAGGGTCATTTCACAAGCACTCCTTTTTGGTTTTTCATGAGTTTTACAGATTCTTTGAATGCGTTGATTGTTTCTGCGCGTGTCCATACATGCACGCGATGGACGGCGGCTTGGGACGCTTGAGCTTTGTCCGGGGCGGGGGTCAAATCGATATAAGCTTTTTTGGATGCAGTCATCAGCCATTCGGTAAAGGGCAATAATGTTTCTGTATAGACGGTGAAACCATGCTTTTCCCAAAAACCGGTTTCGAGGAGCGGCAGGGACTTTTCAGTAATGAAAATACTGCCTCCTTCCGCCAGGTCAGCCAGTTGCAGAGAGGCTCCGCTCAATGCTTTATGCATTGCGACCGCGGGATCGGTATCTTGACCAATCACTTCACCTGTCGACATCATTTCAGGTGACAGGAGAGGGGACAGGCCTGGCAGCTTAATATGAGAGAATACCGGTGCTTTGACGGTATATTCAGGTTGGCCGTTATACAGGCCGGCTATATCCAACTCTTCATAAGGCACACCGGTCAGGAGAGCGGTGGCCAGCTGCACAAGAGGTACGTTGGTCACTTTTGAACTGATTGGAGCAGTGCGCGAAGCCCGGGGATTGATTTCCATGACAAACAGCTGCCCTTCTTCATAAACAAATTGAATGTTGAACAAGCCGGTGTAATTCATGTTCCGGGCAATATGCTTGGCGGTTACGGCAAGTTCCTCCCGTTCAGCGTTTGTCAGAGAGACGGGAGGAGTAATGGAAATGCTGTCCCCTGAATGGACGCCGGTTCCTTCAATATGTTCGAAGATTGCTGGTATCCATGAATTTTCACCGTCGGTCAGAATATCCGCCTCCACTTCCTTGCCGGTGATGAAATGATCGACAAGAACCGGAAATACTGCTTCTGTCTTCGCAAGCCAGTCTTCAAGCTCTTGCTTGTTAGACAGCAATATCATGCCTTTGCCGCCGATTACATAAGACGGGCGCAACAGCACCGGATAGCCGAGCTTTTCCGCAAATTGTGGAATCTCTGCCGGTGTTTCCGCTGTGAAACTCGGAATCACAGGCAGGTCTATCGACTTGAGGAACGAATAAAATCGGTCACGGTCTTCCATCTGGTCCAATAAGTCGACCGAAGAGCCGAGCACAGTGATTCCCGCTTCTTCAAGGGCTCCTGCAACGCTGAGTGACGTCTGGCCACCGAACTGGATAATGACATCAGAAATACCTTCAAAGTCGAGTACATTGAGAATGTCTTCCGCAGTCAACGGTTCAAAGTAAAGCGCATCGGCAACTTCGTAATCGGTGCTCACCGTTTCAGGATTGTTGTTGATCATCACTGCTTCGTAGCCTAGCTTCTGAAGCGCCTTTACACTATGGACGCAGCAATAATCGAATTCAATGCCTTGGCCTATCCGAATCGGACCGGATCCGATTACAGCCACTTTTTTGCTGTTTGCCTGGCGCAAGTCAGAAGCGCCGTTCCAGGTGGAATAATAGTAATTTGTCTGGGAACGAAATTCCGCTGCACAGGTATCGATAACGCGGTAGGCGGGAAACAGATTCCAGCATTTCCGTTGTCCCCAGATTTCTGAAGCGGAAATCCCCCACATTTTGGCGAGCTGCTGATCGCTGAAGCCAAGCATCTTTGCCTGCTGGAGGCGCTCATATGTCATGCCAGACCAGGATAAGGATGATAATTTATTCCACTCATCGACAATCCGCTTCAGAACATACAGAAAATACGGTGCGATGCCGG
The DNA here is from genome assembly GCF_003668635.1 of Planomicrobium sp. Y74. Taxonomy (GTDB): domain Bacteria; phylum Bacillota; class Bacilli; order Bacillales_A; family Planococcaceae; genus Planococcus. The sequence goes on from NZ_RCWH01000013.1 coordinate 31,743, forward strand.
TCGATTGCTGCAGCGAATCGATGCTCTTGTTGCGTATCAGCAATTCGAAAAGCACGAAGAGTCGCCGGTCATCCGCTTCAATGGCCAGTGTTTCAAGTTGGTCCATCGGCATATTGGAAAGTGTGGGAAGGCGAAAGCCATCAAGCGTCATATCGAGCGAGCGGATCGCCTTCTGGAGTGCCGCTTCCATGCTTCGTTCAATCGCCATGACCTCGCCGGTAGCTTTCATCTGAGTACCGAGCAGTCGATTGGCATCATGGAATTGATCGAACGGCCAACGCGGCAATTTTACAGCTACATAATCAAGTGCCGGTTCAAAACTGGCGAACGTGGTGCCAGTCACCGGGTTTTTCAATTCGGAAAGCGAATAGCCGAGTGCAAGCTTGGCGGCGATTTTGGCGATCGGGTAGCCGGTTGCTTTGGAGGCAAGCGCCGACGAGCGGCTGACTCGCGGATTTACTTCGATTAAATAATATGCCGATGTTTCCGGATGAAGTGCGAATTGAACATTGCAGGCACCGATAATCCCAAGTGCTTCGATAATCTTGATGGATGCGCTCCTCAGCATGTGGTAATCCTGGTCGTTGATTGTCTGGCTTGGGGCTGCAACGATCGAGTCACCGGTATGTACGCCCACTGGATCCAAATTTTCCATATTGCAGACCGTGATGCATGTGCCGTTGGCATCGCGCATTACTTCGTATTCGATTTCCTTATAGCCGGCAATGCTTTTCTCAACGAGGCATTGCTGGATGGGACTTGCGCTTAGCCCTTGTCCGACGAGGCCGATATAGGCAGTTTCATCTTTGGCAATACCGCCTCCGAAACCGCCGAGTGTATAAGCGGGGCGAACGATGAGCGGATAGCCGATTTGTTCAGCAAAATCCAGAGCATCCTCAACTGAATAAACAATTTCGCTGTGAGGCACAGGTTCATCCAGTTCATTCATTAAGGCACGAAATTGCTCCCGGTCTTCTGCTTTTTTAATGGAATCGATATTGGTGCCAAGGAGTTTTATGCCGAATTTTGCAAGAATCCCTGTATTTGTTAATGCCAATGCCAAATTTAGTCCTATTTGACCGCCTACAGTGGCGAGCAGACCATCTGGACGTTCTGCTTCAATAATGGCAACCAGACTTTCCATGTTCAAAGCTTCAAAGTAAACCTTATCTGAAACGGATTTATCCGTCATGATCGTTGCTGGATTGTTGTTGACGAGAATCACTTTAATGCCTTCTTCTTTTAATGCCAGGCAGGCCTGTGTGCCTGAGTAATCAAATTCAGCGGCCTGACCGATGACAATGGCTCCGGAACCTATGACGAGTACTTTCTTTATGTCTTTATTTTTAGGCATGCATTTTCACCTTCTTTTTCTGTTGTACAGTGGATAGGAACTGGCTGAACAATTCAAGATGGTCAGCGGGACCAGGCGCCGCTTCTGGATGGAATTGTACTGTCATGATCGGAAGCTCCGGGTGGAAAAGCCCTTCAATGCTTCCGTCATTGACATTTCTATAGAGAATGGAAAATGGCGTTTCTTTGATGCTGGTGTCCTCCACTACGTAACTGTGATTCTGGGAACTCATTGCGACGCGCAGCGTTTTCAGGTTTATCACAGGATGGTTGGCCCCGCGATGACCGAACCGCAGCTTTGTTGTCTTTGCTCCGAAAGCTGACGCAAGAACTTGATGTCCAAGGCAGATGCCGAAGGCCGGATACCGCTCTGCCCAGTCCCGGTAAACAGGAAAATAGGGAGACAATGCGGCGGGATCCCCCGGTCCATTCGAGAATAATAGACCATCAAGCTGAAGAAGATCCAATCGTTCGGTCGATAATGTATATGGAATGACACTGACTTTGCATTGTCGCTTGAGCAATTCAGCGAGAATGGAAGATTTGTAATGGAAATCAATCAAGCCGATATGGATTGATCCTTCACCGAATGTCACGATATCCGCGTGGTTGTCAGCATCTGAAAAGAAATCAGTCTGCACGGCCGACCAGTGGACGATTCCGGAAAGAGAAGGCCCAATATGTGACTGCATAGTGCCAAAATCGCGCAAGGACTGGATAACAGAACGGGTATCAACACCACTTAATACAGGCACTTGCGCATTTTTCAAGAAACGGCCAAGCGTTATTGCCCCTTTCTCGACAGGCCCGTCATATAACTCAGCTACTACAATACCTGCTGCTTGAATCTTCTCTGATTGAAGATGATTGGCTTTAACGCCATATTGGCCGATTAATGGATAAGAAAATACAATGATTTGGCCCTTATAGGACGGGTCGGTCAACACTTCTTCGTAACCGGTCATTCCGGTGAAAAATACAATCTCTCCTTGAACAGCTCCGGGATTCCCATTCCAATCCCCTTTAAACGAAGCCCCATTCGCTAACGACAACAATCCCGCCATTTTCACTGCCTCCTTTGATTATTCATTAAAAATGTATATTTATTAAGTTGGAAAATGTAATGAAAAGATGATATGCAAATATTTAATAGGTTTAGAGTATAGTATCTCATAATAAAGTATGCATAAATATTAAGTCAATAGTATTTTTATTAATTAATAAAAAAGAAATATAAGTTTAAAAAGGAAAAGTCACGTTAAAAGGGAAGAAAATAAAAAAACCCTTATAAAAGCAAGGGTTTTCATGTATAATGGCAACAACGTAAGCAAAGGGGGAAACAAGTCATGAGTTTGAAGAGAGAGAAAACCACCGCTGCTCCGGATGTCGCTTCAATACGGAATGACTATGTCCGCTCAGTGGAACGGAAAGAAAAAAGGCAGATGGCCCATAAAGTACGGTTGTTCAGAAGACTTGCTGTCTTCGGCTTGGTTGTTTTACTGGCAACCATCTGGATCGGGACCACCATCTATGCACAATCACAGACAATGGCCGAAAAAGAGCAATTGCGGGAAGAAGCACAGCTTGCACTTAAGGAAGTCAAAAAAGAGCAGGCGCAACTGGAAGAGCAGATTATCCTTTTGAATGATGATGAATATTTGGCGAAACTGGCTAAGAAAGAACTGTTTGTTTCTGAACAGGGCGAAATCATCTTTACCTTACCGGAAAAGTGAAGAAAAAACGTGATAAAAAGAGTCGTCAGTTGACACTCTTTTTTTCATGGTTATAATAAAAAGTAGGGATAAAACCCTAGGATATTAACTTTATGGCTTTTAACAGCCATCTTAATTTTTAAGGAGGAGCATTTTTTTTATGTCGATTGAAGTAGGCAGCAAGTTAGAAGGTAAAGTTACAGGTATTACAAATTTTGGAGCGTTCGTTCAGCTTCCAACTGGTGCAACAGGCCTCGTGCATATTAGTGAAGTCGCCGACAACTATGTAAAAGACATCAATGATCATTTAAAAGTTGGGGAAATGGTGGAAGTTAAAGTAATGAATGTGGAAGCTGACGGTAAAATCGGCCTTTCCATTCGCAAAGCAAAACCACAGCCAGCTGGCGCAACAGATCGTCCACAACGCCCACGTCCAAGCAACCGTTCGTTTGACCGCGCGCCAAAAGAGAACTTTGAAACAAAAATGGCGAAGTTCCTTAAAGACAGCGAAGAAAATATGACGACGTTGAAACGCGCTACAGAATCCAAGCGCGGTGGCCGAGGCTCAAAAAGAGGCTAACTTGCTAGCTGTTTTAATGGCATGGAAAGATGCTTCAGCACAGCTGAACCATAGTGATAATGGAACGCTTCTCAAACTGGGAAGCGTTTTTTTCTAACAAATTTTCCGGTGTAGATTGATGCTTTTTTGGCAGCAGGGCAAAAAAATAAGCGTCCCTGCAATAGGGACGCTTATTTCTATAAGATGGCGGCAGAGGGGATCGAACCCCCGACCTCACGGGTATGAACCGTACGCTCTAGCCAGCTGAGCTACGCCGCCTTGGTGAAACGGACATTTCATATCATACTATCGAAATGGCAACAAGTCAATCGTGATTTACAAAAAACTTTATTCCAGTAAAACAAGAGAATGCACCACAAGACCAGGGGGGTGATTGATATGAAGAGTTTTCACGAGCAGATGGCCGAGTATATGACAAAGCATAAACTTCTCGAATCAGGGGATCGCGTGCTTCTTGGCTGTTCGGGAGGAATCGATTCGATGGTGCTGCTGCATTATTTGAAGTCTTGCGAAGCAACACTAGGAATCACTGTTGAAGCGGTTCACGTCAATCATATGCTGCGCGGCGATGAATCCGTCAAAGACCGGCTGTTTACAGAAACCATCTGCAGTCAATGGGACATCCCCTGCCACAGCCGTGATATTCCCATTCCTTCTATTTTAGAAGCAGCCGGCGGCAATAAACAGCAAGTATGCCGCCAGGAACGCTACAGCTATTTCGAGGAAGTGATGGAACAAAGGGGTGCCACCAAGTTGGCAACTGCCCATCATGCAGATGATCAGCTCGAAACCATTCTGATGTCCGGGTTGCGTGGGACGCTTCAATCAGGAGCTTTCGGGATGCCCGCGAGCCGTCCGTTCGGCAAAGGCCAGCTGGTTCGTCCTCAGTTGGCTGTGACAAAACAGGAAATCACCGTTTATGCGCAAGACAATGACATCCCCTTCAGGGAAGACCCGAGCAACGCAGAAAATATTTATACCCGGAACAGAATCCGGAAAAATGTAGTCCCCGAATTAAAAAAAGAAAACGCTGACGTATCGAAACAGTTTGTAGAACTCTCTGAAAGCCTGCAGGATGATCAAAAATTTCTTGTGGAATTGGCCAAGGAAAAATTGGATTTGCTTCTTTCGTCCACAGACGAGGAAATCAGATTGTCAGCCGAAAGATTCAGAACCCATGCATCTGCTTTACAAAGAAGAATGGTTCTACTACTATTAAACTATCTATATAGTGGCGAGCAAGTAATAGTCACAAGACAACTTGCCGAACAGGTGCAGGAAATGATGCAGAGTTCTTCTGGTACCATTTTTTTGCATTTGCCGCAAAATTATATGATGATTCGTCAATATGATCATGTTTTATTCAGTCGCCGAGGGTTGGAAGCGGCTCCGGAAGAATTCAATTCACTGATTACCGGTGAATGGTCGGGAGCGGTGAATAATTTTCGTTATAAACTGATTTCACTGCAGCATTTCGAAGAACAGGAAGATGCTGTTGCTTGGTATTTCTCGGAAACAGCCGAGCCGCAGCTGCAAATTCGCACCAGGCTGCCGGGTGATCGCATTAAACTGCCTGGAATGGACCATTCCAAAAAAGTGGCCAGGCTGATGATTGACGAGAAAGTTCCTGCCCCTTTGCGGAAGGAATGGCCCGTCATCACAGGCAGCAATGGCGAAGTTTTACTGGTGCCGGGCTTGCGCCCGTCACTGCATATCAGCCGTTTCCCGCGCCAGCAGGACAACTGGGTGCTTATGGAACAAAAATGTGAAGATCGCGAAAGCGAATTATAGGAGGCCCACTTATGTTACAGAAAGACATCGAAGAAATCTTGATCTCAGAGGAACGGCTTCAGGAAAAAGCCCGTGAACTCGGAGAAACCTTAACCAATGATTACAAGGATAAATATCCTTTGGCAATCGGTGTGTTGAAAGGTGCAATGCCATTTATGGGAGATTTGATGAAACGTTTTGACGGCTATGTTGAAATGGATTTCATGGATGTTTCGAGTTACGGCAACGCCACAGTTTCTTCAGGGGAAGTAAAAATCATTAAAGACCTAAATGCCAGTGTGGAAGGGCGCGATTTACTGATCATCGAAGATATCATCGACAGTGGCCTGACGCTCAGCTATTTAGTGGACCTCTTTAAATACCGGAAAGCGAACTCGATTAAAATTGTTACTTTGCTCGACAAGCCAACTGGACGGAAAGTGGATTTGAAAGCAGATTATATCGGCTTTGAAGTTCCTGACGCATTCGTCGTCGGTTACGGCCTTGATTTTGCAGAGAAATACCGCAACTTGCCTTATATCGGGATTCTTAAGCCAGAGGTTTACAGCGAAGAACAGGAATAGACATAAGTAGTTCACAGTCTGCCAAATTACCCCGTCAGGCGAGTGCTTATCGTTGTATGCTTAAATGTTCCTATGTTAGTATTTAGTATAGTTTTGGGAAACTTTGTGAGGAGGCTCGGGATGAATCGGATATTTCGATACACCATATTTTATTTACTGATTTTCCTAGTTATTATCGGGATTCTGGGGACATTTAACAATAGTGGCCAACCAACTGAAGATATAGGATATAACGAATTTTTGCAGGCTTTGGAAAATGGAGAAATCGACACAGTGACGATACAGCCTACGTCGATGGTTTATGAAGTAACAGGAACAATGGAAGGTTATGAGGAAGACGAGTCATTCGTCACGAATATCCCTCTTGAAAATGAAGCTTTGATGAACCAGATCGATGACGTTGCACGAGCTGATGGTGCAGAAATCGATTATCTGGAAGCTCCGCAAACAAGCGGCTGGGTCCAGTTCTTCACAGGCATAATTCCCTTCATCATCATCTTCATCCTTTTCTTCTTCTTGCTAAATCAGTCACAAGGCGGCGGAGGCGGCCGTGTGATGAACTTCGGCAAAAGTAAAGCGAAGCTGTATGACGATCAGAAGCAGAAAGTGCGCTTCAACGATGTAGCGGGAGCGGACGAAGAGAAACAGGAATTGGTCGAAGTGGTCGACTTCCTGAAAGATCCACGCAGATTTGCCGATATCGGCGCGCGTATTCCAAAAGGGATTTTGTTAGTCGGACCTCCGGGTACCGGTAAAACCTTGCTGGCCCGTGCGGTTGCAGGAGAAGCGGGAACTCCGTTCTTCTCAATCAGTGGTTCTGATTTCGTGGAAATGTTCGTAGGGGTCGGGGCATCACGTGTCCGTGACCTGTTCGAAAACGCCAAGAAAAATGCACCATGTATCATTTTCATCGATGAAATTGATGCAGTCGGACGCCAGCGTGGCGCAGGCCTCGGCGGCGGACATGATGAACGTGAACAAACATTGAACCAGTTATTGGTTGAAATGGATGGTTTCGGCGCGAACGAAGGAATCATCATTATTGCTGCAACAAACCGTCCGGATATCCTGGATCCGGCACTTCTGCGCCCTGGCCGTTTTGACCGCCAGATTACAGTTGGCCGCCCGGATGTAAAAGGACGCGAAGAAGTATTGAAAGTCCATGCACGCAACAAGCCGCTTGATGAAAGCGTGGATATGAAAGCTATCGCTCAACGTACTCCAGGCTTTTCTGGCGCTGATTTGGAAAATTTATTGAACGAGGCAGCACTTGTTGCAGCCCGCCGCAATAAACTCAAAATCGATATGTCCGATATCGATGAAGCAACGGATCGCGTAATCGCGGGTCCTGCTAAAAAGAATCGTGTCATTTCGAAAAAAGAACGCAATATCGTCGCTTACCATGAATCAGGCCATACGGTCATCGGCTTGGTACTTGATGATGCTGATATTGTCCATAAAGTAACAATTGTACCTCGCGGTCAAGCCGGCGGATATGCTGTGATGCTGCCACGCGAAGACCGTTACTTCATGACGAAACCGGAATTGCTTGATAAGATTGCCGGATTGCTTGGCGGCCGTGTCGCTGAGGATCTGATATTCGGTGAAGTTTCAACCGGCGCGCATAATGACTTCCAGCGTGCAACGGCAATCGCTCGCAGCATGGTTACGGAATATGGTATGAGTGATAAGATTGGGCCAATCCAATTTGGCCAGGCACAAGGTGGAAATGTCTTCCTTGGCCGCGACTTTAATTCGGAGCAGAACTATTCAGATGCCATCGCATTTGAGATTGATCAGGAAATCCAGCGCATCATCAAAGAGCAATACATCCGCACAAAAGAGATTCTTACGAAAAACAAAGAACTTCTCGAGTTGCTTGCGCAGACATTGCTCGAAGTTGAAACACTGGATGCTGCTCAAATTCTGCACTTGAAAGAACACGGTACTCTTCCGGAGCGTTCGTATGAAGCGCTGAACGGAGAATATGAAGATAAAGACGTTGACCTGGAAAAGGACGCAGAAATTCCTGATGTAACAGGAGCTCCGAGCGACCCTTCAGCTGGAGATCTTCCGAGCGAAGAACCATCTACTGGAGAAGTAAAAGACCCGATCCAGGAAGACCGTAAATAATAAGCTGAAAGCTGGCTGTCCGATTCCGTTATGGAAGAGGGCGCCGGCTTTTTTTCTTTCCTATGAAACTATGGTATGATATTTTGGAAAATTGTAGATAAATGGGGACCGCATAATGATTCTAGTAATGGACATCGGCAACAGCAATATCGCTTTGGGTATTTACGATCAGGATATACTGACCCAGCATTGGCGAATGGAAACAGACCGCCACAAAACTGAAGATGAATATGGCATGAAAATCAAAGCCTTCCTGCAGGATGTCGGCTTGGAATTCAAAAACATCAGAGGGATCATCATGTCATCGGTAGTGCCGCCGATCATGTTTTCGTTGGAGCGTATGGCTTTGAAGTATTTTGGCATTAAGCCTTTGATCGTTGGACCGGGATTAAAGACCGGATTGAACATCAAATATGACAATCCGCGTGAAGTCGGCGCAGACCGGATCGTAAATGCTGTAGCGGCCATCCACCAATACGGCGGGCCGCTGATTATTGTCGATTTCGGTACGGCCACCACTTATTGTTATATCAATGAAGCCCATCAATACATGGGTGGAGCGATTGCGCCGGGAATTGGAATATCGACAGAAGCTCTTTACAGCCGGGCTGCGAAACTGCCGCGGATCGAGATTGCCCGGCCGGATAGTGTCATCGGCAAAAATACCGTGTCTGCCATGCAGGCTGGTATTGTCTATGGCTTTGTGGGGCAGGCGGAAGGCATCATCACAAGGATGAAACGAGAGAGCCGGGAAACGCCTCAAGTTATTGCGACCGGTGGAATGGCACCATTGATAGCGGCTGAATCAAAACTCATCGATAAAGTGGAACCGTTCCTTACATTAAAAGGACTTTATTTAATTTATAAACGAAATGAAGCGTAACAAGAAAGGGCGATTGGGATGGCAGATTATTTAGTGCGCGGGCTTGCTTTTGGAGGTAGCGTCCGGGTTTTTGCGGTAAACAGTACCGAAACTGTAGGGGAAGCACAAAAGAGGCATATGATGTGGCCGACTGCTACAGCGGCGGTTGGCCGTTTGATGACAGGCGGCGTAATGTTCGGCGCTATGTTGAAAGGCGATGACAAAGTCGTGTTGAAAATCGATGGGGGCGGGCCGCTTGGCGCGATTCTTGTGGACAGCAATGCGCACGGCGGTGTCCGTGGCTATGCGAGAAATCCGCAAACGCATCTCGACCTCAGTCCCGCGGGTAAATTGGACGTCGGCGGAGCAGTCGGCAAAGACGGCATGGTTTCAATCATCAAGGATCTCGGCATGCGTGATTATTTCACTGGACAGAGCCCGATCGTTTCTGGCGAGATAGCGGAAGATCTTACTTATTATTTTGCGGTGTCTGAACAAGTTCCTTCTTCAGTTGGACTCGGCGTGTTGGTGGATACGGACAATACTGTTCTGGCAGCCGGAGGTTTTATTGTCCAATTAATGCCGAATGCGGACGAAGAAACGATTTCGAAATTGGAAAACCGATTGGCCAATATTGAGCCTGTTTCCAAAATGATTCAGCGCGGATTAAGTCCGGAAGGTATTCTGGATGAAATTTTCGGTGAAGGCAATGTGGAGATCCTAAATAAAATACCGGTGAAATTTGAATGCAATTGCTCCAAAGAACGTTTTGCTGAAGGAATCATGGGCCTTGGTGTAGAAGAAATCCAGGAAATTATCAATGAAGAAGGCAAAGCTGAAACGCAATGCCATTTCTGTCTGGAAACATACAGCTATTCAAAAAAAGAATTGGAAGCGATGATCGATGAGCTACAGTCGTGACAACGGGCGGCCCGGAGCATCACCGGGTGACACGGGCAGGCCCAAAAGAAGATTAAAAACAAAACCATTGATGATCCTGCTGTTGATATTATTTGTGGGTAATCTATTGTGGTTTGTCGCCTGGCTGATACCGAACAATCCGGGCGGCAATGAGGAAGTGGCTTCTGTCAGTGGAAAAGAAATTACCCGGCAGGAATGGATGGCTGCGATGGAAGAACAGCACGGGCGCGAAACCCTGCTTGAACTTGTTAACCTTCAAGTGATGGAAACAGCGGCAAAGGAATATGGGATCAAAGTAAGCGATCAAGAAGTCGACCTGGAACTGGCGATGATGCGGTCAGCGCGTGACGGCAGCGAAAAAACGCTCTATTCCGCCGATGAGGAACGGATGCGCGAAAAAGTGCAGGCGCAATTGATTCTTGAAAAAGTGCTGACCAAGGATGTAGTCATTGAAGAAGCGGCCATAGAAACCTTCTATCAGGATAACCAGGCTCTTTACGATATCCCGGATTCCTACAGAACACGGATGATTGTGCTGCAGTCAACGGAAGAAGCGCAGGGTGTGGTAAAAGAACTTGAAAATGGCTCTTCGTTCGAAGCATTGGCGCGGGAGCGTTCAATAGACACAGCGACCGGCAGCCTTGGCGGTGATATCGGCTATGTCGTTCCCGGGCAGTCCACTGTCGATGAGGCGATTGCGAATGCCGTCGGCTCAGTTGAAACGGATAAATGGTCGGAGCCGCTGACGATGGCGGATGGCCGGGTGGCTGTAATAACTGTAACCGACAAGGCACAAGGCCAGACTTTTACATATAAAGACGTTGAAGGCCATATCAGTCGCGAGCTGGCTCTTGAACAACTGCCGCAATCGGTTACTCCCGAAGCTTTCTGGCAGGAATTCGATACCGAATGGTTCTACGGCGAATAAATACAAAAGCCAATCCTGCTGTTTGACAGGGAGGGACAAACATTGATACGATGAATCCATGAAATGCCGATTAAACTACTAGGGATTAGGAGTGTTGAAAATGGCTCGTATTGCAAATGATATTATAGGATTGATTGGGCAAACACCTATCGTCAAATTAAATCGTCTGACTGGCGCAGAGGATGCAGAAGTTTATTTGAAATTAGAGTATTTCAACCCGGGCAGCAGTGTAAAAGACCGCATTGCGTTATCCATGATCGAAGCGGCTGAAAAATCCGGAGACTTAAAAGAAGGCGACGTCATTATCGAACCGACAAGCGGAAATACCGGCATCGGCTTGGCAATGATTGCAGCTGCAAAAGGCTATAAAGCAATTTTGGTTATGCCGGATACGATGAGCATGGAACGCCGCAACCTTCTTCGTGCTTACGGAGCGGAACTAATCCTGACTCCAGGAGCGGAAGGGATGAACGGTGCAATCAAGATGGCTGAGCAACAGGCAGCCGAAAACAATTGGTTCATGCCTCAGCAATTCAATAATGAAGCGAATCCTGAAGTTCACCGTCTGACTACGGGTCCTGAAATCGTGGAAGCGATGGGCGACCAACTGGATGCCTTTGTTTCAGGCATCGGAACGGGCGGAACTATCACGGGAGCTGGGCAAGTCTTGAGAGAAAATTATCCAGACATCCTTATTGCGGCAGTGGAACCATCCGATTCACCTGTTTTATCGGGCGGCAAACCAGGACCGCATAAAATCCAGGGAATTGGAGCAGGCTTTGTTCCGAAAGTATTGAATACGGAGATTTACGATGAAGTGATTCAGGTATCCAATGACCAGTCTTACGAAACGGCACGGAAAGTTGCCCGTGAAGAAGGCATTCTGGGCGGAGTTTCTTCGGGTGCCGCAGTCTATGCAGCCCTTCAACTGGCGAAACGTCTTGGAAAAGGCAAAAAAGTGCTGGCAGTTCTTCCGTCCAACGGCGAACGCTATCTGAGCACTCCGTTATATCAATTCGAAGAAAATAACTGATAAACTAAGGGGGTATGCTGACGCATGCCTCTTTTTGTGGTATAAAAACGATTATTCGCGTTAAGATAAAGGCATATAATATTTCCCGGGAAATATAAAAGATGATTTATTGAAATGGACGGTGGCAGTTTTGAAAATCGATTTTATTGGAAAAACTCTGGTGATGGGCATATTGAATGTAACTCCCGATTCGTTTTCTGATGGCGGCAAGTACAATTTTGTTGAAAACGCCGTTGAACATGCAAAAACAATGGTAATAGATGGAGTCGATATCATTGATATTGGAGGAGAATCCACTCGCCCAGGCCATAAACAGATTTCTGTCGAAGAGGAAATCAGCCGGGTTGCCCCTGTGATTAAGGCATTGAAAGCGGACCTGGACATCCCGATTTCGATTGATACATACAAATCGGAAGTGGCGGAAGCTGCAATCGTTGCAGGAGCCGATATTATCAATGATATTTGGGGAGCGAAATACGATCCTGCGATAGCGGCGGTTGCGGCCAAACATCAAGTGCCTATCATTTTGATGCATAACCGTAACGATACGTCATATACTGATTTCTGGAATGAAGTGAAAAGTGATATGGAAGAAAGTATTCAAATCGCTTTGGAGGCGGGTGTGAAAAAAGAGCGGATATGGCTTGATCCGGGTATTGGGTTCGGTAAAGACACATATCAAAACATCGAGATGATGCAATTATTGGAGCCGTTTTGTGGAATGGGCTACCCGGTTTTATTGGGGACCTCACGAAAATCATTGATTGGAAAGGTTTTGGATCTTCCGGTAAGTGAGCGGCTGGAAGGTTCCCTGGCTACAGCATGCTACGGGGCGAGTAAAGGATGCAGCATCGTTCGTGTACATGACGTGAAAGAAACGGTGCGCGCTTTAAAAATGATGGATATTCTGAATGGCAAAGTAACTTACAAGGGGGAAGAATGATGGATTATATTCATTTGAATGAAATGGAGTTCTATGGGTACCACGGAGTTTTCCCTGAAGAAATGAAGCTCGGTCAACGGTTTCGCCTGACGGTTTCGTTGGCTGTGGATTTAAAGAAAGCGGGAGAAACTGATGGCCTGGAGCATACCGTGCATTACGGCGAAGTTTACAGTGTATGCCAGTCGGTAATAGAAGGTAATCCGAAAAAACTTCTTGAAGCAGTCGCAGAAAGTCTTGCTGCTGAGATACTTTCCACTTTTTCATTAGTTAAAGGAATTCGAATTCAATTGATTAAACCCGACCCGCCGATTCCTGGGCATTACAAATCCGTAGCAGTCGATATCACCAGGGGAGAATTTATATGAATAAAAGCTATGTATCACTCGGTTCGAATATGGGTGACCGCGTGGGTATGCTCAGGGAGGCAATACGCTTATTAAAGAAGCATCCCGCAATCGATGTTTTGAAAATCTCTTCTTTATATGAAACGGATCCCGTAGGATTTACAGAGCAGGATGCATTTATGAATATGGTTGTTTATTTGCAAACGAATCTCTCTGCTTTTAAGTTACTTGAAATATGCCAGGACATCGAAAGAAAGTTAGATAGAAAACGCGAAATAAGATGGGGCCCGCGGACAATAGACCTTGATATTCTGCTTTATAATCAAGATGTATTAGAAACAGAGAATCTGGTCATACCGCATCCGCGAATGCATGAACGCGCATTCGTATTAGTGCCGTTGCTGGAACTTGACCCGGGTCAGGACTTTGTTGAACCACAAAGAGAAGGCATCGAGATATGGAAAACTTATAATAGCGTTGAATCATTTTTGCTTGAAGAATAGAATAGCACTTGAAGCTGTAAGAAATGTTAAGGCGGCAGAGGATATTCAGCGGTCTTAAATTTCCGGCAGCTTTTTTTATGTAGATAGAAGAGAAATTGTGTACAATAGATAAATACACGAACGAGCGTGGTTTTTATAAATAAAGGAGTGTAGGGAATGTCAGAAGAGTTAAATGATCAAATATTGGTGAGACGACAAAAGATGCAAACTTTCCGTGATAGCGGAAAGGATCCATTCGGCTCTCGTTTCGAACGAACACATTTATCAGAAGAAATAGTACAGCAATACGATAAATTTTCCAAAGAAGAATTGGAAGAGGCTGGACACGAAGTAGTGATTGCCGGCCGTATTATGACAAAACGAGGCAAAGGGAAAGCAGGATTTGCCCATCTACAGGATTTAAAGGGCCAAATTCAGATATATGTCCGTAAAGACGCTATAGGAGAAGAAGCATATAGTTTCTTCAATACTGCGGATTTGGGAGACATTATCGGAGTGAAGGGTACTGTCTTTAAAACTAACGTAGGGGAACTATCTGTAAAAGCGAAAGAAGTAGAGTTTCTAACAAAAGCTTTGCGTCCGTTGCCGGAAAAATTTCACGGACTGAAAGACGTTGAACAACGTTATCGTCAGCGCTACCTGGATTTGATTACAAGTGAAGACAGCAAAGAAACTTTTATTCTACGTAGCCGCATTATCCAGTCAATGCGCCGCTATCTGGATAACTTAGGTTTTCTTGAGGTGGAAACGCCAATGCTGCATTCAGTTGCTGGGGGAGCAGCAGCCCGTCCATTCGTAACTCATCACAACGCGTTGGACATGGAACTATATATCCGGATTGCAATAGAACTGCACCTGAAGCGCCTAATTGTAGGTGGGCTTGAAAAAGTTTATGAAATTGGCCGTGTATTCCGAAATGAGGGAATCTCTACTCGCCACAACCCGGAATTTACAATGCTGGAACTATATGAAGCGTATGCAGACTATAACGATGTAATGGAACTTACCGAAAACTTAGTAGCTCATGTCGCTCAAGAAGTATTGGGAACAACTACTGTCAGCTACAACGGAGAAGAGATCCATCTCGCTCCGGGCTGGAAACGTCTCCACATGGCAGATGCCGTTAAAGAATACGTAGGGGTGGATTTCTGGAAGCCGATGACAAAAGAAGAGGCCCAAGCTTTAGCGAAAGAGCATAACATTGAAATAAAGCCTACTATGGAAACGGGTCATATTCTAAATGAATTCTTTGAACAAAAAGTGGAAGAACAACTAGTTCAACCTACATTTGTTTATGGTCATCCGGTTGAAATTTCTCCTCTTGCCAAAAAGAACCCAGAAGATGAGCGTTTCACAGACAGATTTGAATTGTTTATTGTACGTAGAGAGCACGCAAATGCTTTCACTGAATTAAACGATCCTATTGATCAGCGTCAACGTTTCGAAGCCCAACTTGTAGAAAAAGCAGAAGGTAATGATGAAGCGCATGAAATGGACGAAGATTTTATTGAAGCTCTTGAATATGGGATGCCACCAACTGGCGGTTTAGGGATTGGGATCGACAGATTAATCATGTTGTTAACTGATTCAGCATCCATTAGAGATGTTCTGTTATTCCCGCAAATGCGTCCTAGAGACTAACTGTTTTTCAGAAGAAAAGCCCATTTTAAATTGGGCTTTTTCTTTTTTAAAAAAACGCTTGTCTTTTCTTTGAAGCGGTGATACAATATTTCTTGTCGCGTTTTTAATTCGCGTACAGGCTTCGAAAAAATAAAACAATTTTATTGTTGACATCTTCGAAAGAAGCTGGTAATATTGAAAAGTCGCTGTCACAAACGACGGCATTGATATTATTTTGAACCTTGAAAACTGAACAGCAAAACGTCAACAAACAACTTACTGATCAGCACTTGTGCAGATCAAAGCGAATCGTGCGTCTTTCGGGACGGCGATGCGCCAGCAAGGATTTGAGCAATCAAAACCTCTATAATGGAGA
>NZ_RCWH01000014.1 GCF_003668635.1 Planomicrobium sp. Y74
TTCTGGGCTAACAGGTCATAGCCCAAAGAACCTTCCAAGTACTCCTTTACCATCCGCAGTTTGAAAACCTCACTATATTTCGCCATATAAAAACACCCCAAATGTTAGATTTGAACTCTAACTTTTGGGGTGCACCACCATATCGCAGGCTTTTTATTTTTTAAATATTGATATTTAAAACTCATAACGCTACTTTTTCTTGATCAGCAGGATGCCTGTGACAATCACGCCGCTGAGGAATAAAGACGCGGTTGTGACAAGCAGTTCATCCATCCCATGCTTTATGGCAATGCCGACAAATGCCCAAACGAACACTAAAGCGAAGGGAATATCCGAATGGTGGAAGCGTACATGAAGGGCAAGTGCAGTAGCAACAGTCAGCATAATAACCGCCCATAGCTGATTGCTGAGGCCCCATCCTCCCCAGTTATAGTAAGTTAGCACATAACTGATGTTTGAGATGGTCGCGACACTGATCCATCCCATATTGACCGAGATAGGAAGCCGTTCGGTTATTTTTCTCTCATTATTATTATATTGAAGATACAGGAGAATAAGAGAACCAAGATATGCGAGCATCGCTGCTATCGACCAGGCAAAATATTCGTAATGCCAAAGCAGCAGCCAAGTGATATTGGCGCCAGCGCTTAAGATAAAATATAAACTGATGGCTGGGGAAGGCAGTTTTTTCTCTTTCTTATAACGGATCCAGAATCCCACAATCCAGATAGCTAATAGTATGTATATCACTGACCAGATTGAAAATACGTAACCGGCAGGAGTAAACAAAACAGGGAGCCTATTGGAGATTTCGCCGGTGGTTTGCCCGTTTATCGGCAGAATATTGGCTAATGCGTTAACTGTAACAACGGCCAAAAAGGCGATAGTCATTAATATCAAACGGAACATCTGTAATCCCTCCTCGCTCTCAGTATACCGTTCCTTGTTTCTGACAACAATTAACTGTTCGGCAAATTGCAGAAAAAATTCAGGGAAATCGTCGATAATATGTCAGCAAGCCTGTTGATTCTCCTCCTATATTCCGTAATCCGAAGAAAAATGGTATACTCATAAGTGTTTTTAGAAAATTTAGTTTATCAGGAGGAAAAGCCATGACAGTGAAATATCAGGAAGTGTGGGATTTGGATGTTTTGTTCCCAGGCGGGAGCGAGTCAGCCGAATTGCGTGTACATATGGACGAAGCAGGACCCAAGCTCGAGGAGTTTGAAAAACTTTCCCGCAACTTTGCTGTGCCGGAAAAAGCGGAAGATGCCCGGCAAGTGGCAGAGGTGCTTGAAGCCGTAAAAGATATGATGCTGCACCTTCGCCAGTCCAGCGCCTTCATCGGCTGCCTGCAGGCACAAAATACGGAAGACAAAAAAGCATCACTGCTGCAGAGTGAATCTGCCACTTTAAGTGCGCGTTTCAATTCAGCTCTTCAGAAAATCCAGCAGGACCTGACAAAAACGGGTGATTATGTCTGGCAGCAATTAATGCAGGATAATGAACTCAATGAATTCACTTTCGTTCTGAATGAATGGCGCGATGAAGCGAAGCAATTGCTTTCCGAACAGGAAGAAAACCTGATTACGGCATTGAGCATGGATGGCTATCATGGCTGGAGCCAGCTTTACGATATGCTTGTGGGTGAAATTAAGATTAAAATCACTGTCGATGGCCAGGAAAAGACAATGTCTGTAGGACAGGCAAATAATTTAAGTTCCCATGCTGACGCGGAAGTCAGAAAAGATTCCTATAGGAAACTCGAGGATGCATGGACAGAAAAAGAGGATTTCTTCGCAAAGACTTTAAATTCCATCGCAGGATTCCGTCTGGAAGTCTATAAAAAGCGTGGATGGGAAAACCCGCTGCATGAACCGCTTCAGATGAATCGTATGAAGCAGGAAACATTGGATGCTATGTGGGGAGCAATTTCAAAAAACAAACAGCCGTTTGTCGATTACCTTAACCAGAAAGCGAAATTGCTCGGAAAAGACGGGCTCGATTGGTACGATGTGGACGCTCCTGTAACAGAGAGCACCCAATCGTTTTCCTATCAGGAAGGTGCAGAATTCATTTTGGAACATTTTAAAAAATTTGGTCCGGAACTTGAGAAATTCTCACGCGATGCTTTTGAAAAAGGCTGGATCGAAGCGGAAGACCGGCCCAATAAGCGTCCGGGAGGTTTTTGTACCGGCCTTCCTATGACTGAAGAATCACGTATTTTCATGACTTACAGCGGTTCGATGTCGAATGTCGCCACTTTAGCACATGAACTTGGCCACGCATTCCATTCCTACGCGCTGCGCCCTGTCCATCAGATCAACCGTTCCTATGCGATGAACGTGGCAGAAACGGCCTCCACTTTCGCTGAAATGATTGTTGCTGATGCGGCCGTGAAAAATGCAGCATCAGATGACGAGAAAGTTGCTTTGCTTGAAGACAAAGTTCAACGCAGTGTCGCTTTCTTCATGAACATCCATTCACGGTTCCTGTTTGAAACACGCTTCTATGAAGAACGGAAAAAAGGTGTCGTACCGGCTTCTCGCCTGAATGAATTGATGGAAGAAGCACAGAGAGAAGGATTCGGCGGCGGGTTAAAGTCCACTCATCCGCATTTCTGGGCATCCAAGCTCCATTTCTATATTACTTATGTGCCATTCTATAATTTCCCTTACACATTCGGCTATTTGTTCTCATTGAGCGTTTATGCGAAAGCATTGGAAGAAGGAGCAGGATTCGAGGAAAAATATATGGCGCTCTTGCGTGATACGGCAATCATGACTGCTGAAGACTTGGCGATGAAGCATCTGGGAGAAGATATTACACAAGAAGCATTCTGGGAAAAAGGTATTGCTCTTTGTGTAAAAGATGCTGAAGAGTTTATTTCGCTGACGTCTCCTGCTGAATGATATGAATTTTCTATTGACTGGCAAGTTGTGCTACCTTCGGATTTTGACAGCAGATGACGCGGAAGAAATGGTGCAATTGCTCCTCCGAAACAGGGAATACTGGGCAATTTTCGAACCTCAGCACCGGGACAGTTATTTTACGCCTGCCGTCCAGCGTGAGAAAATTCGTGAATCCATCTATCAGGCACGGGAAAACAGGGAATACAGTTTTGGTATATTTGAACTGCATACGCATAAACTGATTGGCCATATTTCCATGTACAGCATCAAGCGCTTGCCATTTCTCAGTGCTTTGGTCGGTTATTCCATCGATGAATCCTATACGGGGCGCGGCATTGCCACAGAAGCTGTGAGACTGATCGTCGCTTTCGGCTTCGAAAAAATACAGCTGCACCGGATCGAAGCCTATGTATCTCCGCAGAATACCGGCTCTGTACGAGTATTGGAAAAGGCCGGATTCATGAATGAAGGATTATTGAAGGAATTTCTTCATATCAATGGGGTGTGGGAAGATCATTACCATTATGCCATTCTTGAAAAGGAATTTTGAAAGGGCAAGGCCGCCTATAAAAAATGGTGGAAAGAAATGAAAAGATGGCTGTGGGACTAATACGCCGACAGAAAGAAGGTGCCTTATGCTGCGAGATAAACTGTTTGCCTACCATAAGTGGGCAAGCCAGGAAATCCTTACACACATAGAAGGCCTTGGAGAAGAAATTTATACAAAAGAAGGAGACAGTTCTTTTCCTTCCATTAAAGAAACAGTAAGCCATGTCATCACCGTTGAAAAACTATGGCTGTTAAGAATGACCGGCATAAAAAAACCTGCTGCTGAACAATTTCACGTGGATACTGTGGGTGAAGCGAAACAGGCCTTCATGCTGCTCCATGCGGAAATGGAACTGTATTTTTCATCACTGAATGAAGAGCAGTGGCAGAAGTTTATGAAATTCACAAATCTCCGCGGGGATTCTTTTGAAGAAACGAGAGAAGAGATGCTTTTCACTTTTATCAATCACGCTTCCTATCACCGGGGACAGATTGTTTCCTTGCTGAGGCAGTTCGGCAAGGAAGGGATTCTGACTGATTATATTTATTTTCCGAAAAAAAACCGCTGAGAAGGTTTGACCGAACAGCATTCGGTCGAACCTTTGCGACGAAGCTAGCGAAGTGATGCAGGAGCACGGGTTTTTGTTGACCGAAAGCACTCGGTCGAACCTTTGCGACGAAGCTAGCGAAGCGATGCAGGAGCACGGGTTTTTGTTGACCGAAAGCACTCGGTCGAACCTTTGCGACGAAGCTAGCGAAGCGATGCTGTTTTGTGAAACATTATATTTAATACTTTGTTTACAAACTAGAAAACCGCTGAGAAAAATTTCTCAGCGGCTTTTTTAGCGATTTTCATTTCCGTCCACAACCAAATCGAGTTTGCCGGTAGTCGGATCAATTACCAGCCCGTGTATCGGTACATTGATATCCATCAATGGATGATTGCGGACCATGTTGACACTATGGCGGACACTTTCTGTAACATTATCGAAACCACGCAGCCACTCATCGAGATTAACACCGGAATAGCGCATCATATCAATGGTTTCTTCAGCAATTCCTCTAGTCTTCATTTTTTCAAGGATTTTCTGGGGTTCAATGGCCGACATTCCACAGTCATGATGTCCGATTATATAAACTTCATCAGCGTTCAGTTCATAAATCGCGACTATCAGGCTGCGCATGATTCCACCAAATGGATGGTTGATGACAGCACCGGCCGACTTGACGATTTTTACGTCGCCGTTTTTTAAATTCATGGATTTTGGCAGCAGTTCAAATAGCCGCGTATCCATGCAAGTCAAAATGACCATTTTCTTGTCAGGGAATTTTGTAGTGATGAATTGCTCATACTCTTCTTCTTGAACAAACTTTTTGTTATAGTCCAGTATTTCATTCAGCATTGACACATTTACCACTCCTTAAACTGTTACTGTCTTTTATTTTAATCGAAAATCAGGCTGATGACTATCTTCATCCGGAGACAATAAAAAATCCGAAAGCATAAAGCTTCCGGAATAGTGTTATTTTGAAATTTTATCGAGTTTGTCCATCATGACGAGCGAACGTCCAGTGCCGATGGCTACTGATTCGAGTGGCATCGGTGCCATATGGACCGGTACTGAGATTTCTTCAGACAGCCATTGCTGCATGCCTTTCAGCAAAGCTCCGCCGCCGGTGATTACGACACCTTGATCGACAATATCGCCTGATAGTTCAGCCGGGCAATTTTCAAGAGTGGCACGGATACACTCCAGAATAGCCAATAACGGCTCTTTCAGCGTTTCCTGAATTTCTGTTGAAGTCAAAGTGACTGTCTTCGGCAATCCGGTCATAATATCGCGTCCGCGGATTTCCATGGTTTCTGCTTTATGTGGAATTAGCGCATAGCCGATTTCTTTTTTGATATTTTCCGCAGTGCGTTCACCGATTAATACATTGTAATGCTTGCGTACGTATTGGACGATATCCTCATCCATACGGTCTCCGGCTACTTTTACAGTATTGGAAGAAACGACGCCTCCGAACGAAATGATGCCGACTTCTGTCGTGCCGCCGCCAATATCCACGATGACGCTCGCAATCGGTTCGCTTACAGGCAGATCAGCGCCGATTGCAGCAGCAACCGGTTCTTCGATTAAATGGACGTTTTTCGCGCCGCTTTGTTTGACTGCATCATGAATTGCCCGGCGTTCCACTGAAGTGGCGCCGGAAGGGGTACAGATCATAACATTCGGTTTCCGGTAAGCCGAACCCATTTGCTTTGCTGCTTTTTGCATGACCATTTTCAATAAATCTGTGGTCACATCAAAATCGGCGATTACGCCGTCCTTGAGCGGGCGTACCACACGGATGGAAGCTGGCGTTTTGCCGATCATTGCTTTGGCTTCTTCGCCGATTGCGATAACTTTACCGGTTTTAGTGTCCAAGGCTACTACTGAAGGTTCATTTAAAATAATACCTTTTGCTTTTGTATAAACAAGTATATTTGCGGTTCCTAAGTCAATTCCGATATCCGATGAAGAAAACATGCCTAAACTCCTCCTAATATAAAACAAGTCCATTTTGAATTTTAACACGCTAAAATCCAGCTGTTTTTTTCAATGCAGCAGACTGCAATATAACGGGGGCCTATAGAATTAAGGAGGCTAAGTTTTACGGGACGTTTGATTTAGTATGTAATCGATATGCAAATGAAATGTTTCCAAACTGTAATCTTTCAGTCATTTTAATCTACTAAAAAAGCAGACTTTTTTATTAAAAAAGTCTGCTTTCAAATATAAAATTAGTATTTGTGATCCGGATGCGGATCTACGTGCTCTGCGTCATGTGTATGCAATTCTTTCCCTAAATAATGGAGCAACGTGAAGAAGAACATGAAGATTACAGCCATAAAACCTAATACTGTGACAATACCAGACAACATGATGATAACTCCCCTCTCGACTATGATTATCATATCTTAGTATACATGATAATAGAAAAAAGATTAAGTGTCGAATTAGTGAGATTTAAAATGCCCAATTGCCGTTTCTGAAAATCGGCTCACGTGAACCATCTTCCAAGATGCCGTCAATATCCATCTTTTCAGAACCGACCATGAAATCGACATGAGTAATACTTTGGTTTAAGCCATGTTCAAGCAATTCTTCGGAAGACATTTTCTTGCCGCCTTCTAGGCAGAAAGAGTAAGCGCTCCCGATGGCGAAATGGTTTGAAGCATTTTCATCAAATAAAGTGTTGTAGAAAAGGATGTTGGAAGCTGAGATAGGTGATTCATGCGGCACAAGAGCAACTTCTCCCAGGTAATGTGAACCTTCGTCAGTATCAACCAATTGCTTCAAGACATCTTCGCCCTGCTTTGCCGTTACGTCTGTAATGCGTCCGTTTTCAAAAGTAACTTTGAAATCATCAATGATATTTCCGCCGTAACTAAGTGGTTTAGTGCTCGAAACATAACCGTTTACGCCGTCTCTTTGTGGAACAGTGAACACTTCCTCGGTTGGCATATTGGCCATGAAAGCATCACCTTTTTCATTGATTGAACCGGCACCGCACCATAAATGCCCTTTTGGAAGAGCAACTTCCAAGTCAGTGGAAGGGGAAGTGTAATGCAATTTCGCATATTTTTTGCCGTTCAGGTAATCGACTTTCGTGTGCAATAATTCATCATGCTCTTTCCATGCTTCAATCGGCTGGTCCAAGTCTGCGCGGACCGCTTTGAAGATGGCTTCCCATAAAGTGTCAACTTGCTGTTCTTCTGGCACATCCGGGAAAACTTTAGCTGCCCACGCTTTTGAAGGAGCAGCAAGAACCGTCCAGCTGATTTTGTCGGATTGGACATATTGTCGGTATTTATTGAGTGCTTGTCCACTTGCCTTCTGGAAGGCGGCAATGCGTTTGGAATCGATTCCTTTCAAAAGATCTGGGCTCTGCGAAACAATGCTCATGAAAGCAGCACCTTCCTCCGCCAATTGCTCCCGCTCCTGAACTTTCCAGGAGGGAAACTCCGAGAAGGAATCTTCCGGAGCCATTTCGAAACGCAATCTTGATACTTCATCGTCATTCCAGTCTACGAATACTTGTTTTGCCCCAGTTTCATATGCTTTTTTTACAATAAGGCGTACAAGTGGTGCTGCCTCAAGTGAAGCTGCTATGTAAAGTTGTTGGTTTGGCTGGATGTTGACGCCAACCTTTACCGCCAATTCGGCATAGCGTGTCAATTTATCATTTAATGATGTCAAATGAATCTCTCCTCTCATCTCTATTATAGTATCAATTATCAGTCATAGTCCGCAATGCCTGCCTGCTAAATATCCATGTCATACCGAAAATCATTCAGAAAATCTAGATTTGTAGGTCTTAAGTATCTTTGTGGTAAAAAAGATTCTGACTTTATTTGTATGGATATCCAGTAGTGAGGTTTTTCTGACTAAGGTTTGAGGAATACAGTAATGAGGAGCTGAGTTTGATGAAAACACAAGTCTTTATCAGCGGCGGCGGTATCGGTGGCCTTACACTCGCCCTTAAACTTGTTCAGCGGAATGTTGAAGTAGTGATGGCAGAGCGTTTAAAGGCAAAAGCGCCTACATATAAAGGGGAATTGCTGCAGCCAAAAAGCATGCAGATATTCGAGGGGCTGGGTCTTTACGATGAAATTACTGCCCGCAGCAACGAAATCAAAGTCCTGGATATGCTCGAACTTTCCAGTTCACTTCAGGTCCGTGACCAGACTTTCATGGATTACAGCGTATTGCCCGGTAAATATAATGCTGCCTTCATGGTGCATCACGAGGAACTCAAAGATATTCTGTTGAAGGCTGCATCAGAATATAAAAATTTCCATTATATGTCGGGAACATCCTGTTCCGGATATACCGAAAACACAGCATTGCTGAAAGTAGGCAAGGAAAAATTGGAAGTTGAGGCAGAATTCTTTTTTGGCGCAGAGGGAAGAGCATCTGTGACAAGAAAGCATATGGAAATTGATATTAAACAAACTGCCTATAATCATCATTTTTTAACAGTATCTTTCCCGAGGCCCGAAACTTTTACGGACGGTCAAATTATCTCTACATATAATCGTTTTCTTGGTTTATTTCCATTGCCTGATAATCAGGTGCGGTCGGTCTATCTGATTCCGGAGGGAGATTACAAGGAACTGAAGGAAAAACCGATCAGCCATTTCCACAAGCTATATACGGATCTCGCTCCGGCCATGGACGGCTATGTCCAGCAGTTGACTGACTGGAAGAAAATTCAATTGATGATTCCGGTGATGTTTCATGCACCCTCATACGTCTGGGACAATAAAGCGATTATCGGCGATGCGGCGCATGCTGTCCATCCCATGGCGGGAGAAGGCATGAATATGGCGATACAGGATGCAGATATTCTTGGCGAGCTTACAGCGGATATGATCGAAAACCATAAAAAAAATCCCGGAAATTTAAAATGGTATGAGAAAGTCCGTTATAAACGGGCGGATCATGTCATCCAGCTCAGCCACCTGGCTGCACTTGCGTATTCCTATCCATTCAAACCGGTCAGCTTTCTTCGCCAGAAAACATTCGAACGGATGGAAGAGGATCCAATTCTTCATTTCAAGCAAATGCTAAATGTCTCAGGGCTTGGCATGTGGAAGGAAAACGTAAGGGACAGATTTATTCAGGGAGGCATTATCCCTGTCCGTTTAAGGGATCTCCCGAAAAAATCCAAAGAGCTGAGATATTACACACGGGAAGATGATTATCCATGGAAAGTTGAGGGGTTAAAATGATAGATGTAATGAAAATGTTTAAAGCCAGGATGTATATGAAGAGAAACGAACCGTTCCTTTACAGTTGGCATGCCTATGTCGGCTATGAGCTGGATTTGTTCAAGGCATTTGAGCGGCCGATGGCAAGCTCGGATGTTGCAGATGCATATGGACTCGACGAACAACTTCTTGAACAATGGGTGGCCGTCGGCGTTTCTATCGGACATCTCAAAGAGGCGGGGCGCGGACGCTATAAATTGGCCAATTCTTGGAAACTACCTAAACCGAAAGGGGATAACTCCTCCGGCGTATTGCTGAAGGAAATGATGGAGCTGCATATACCAACGCTCCTGAATTATCCGGAAATGATGCGCAACAGCAACCGGCTTCATTTTGATGAAGAAAAACACGCCGGCACGGTGGCCGAAACAAGCAGATTGCTTGAAGTGCTGGCTATGCCTAAAATGTCGAAGCGCATCCGTGAAAACGATGTCCGTTCTGTACTGGATATCGGCTGCGGAGAAGCGGGCTACATTAAAAAATTAGCCGGCAGATTTCCGGAAACCCGATTCACAGGGATTGAAATCAGTGAAGAAGTGACAGAAAAAGCGCAGCAGCTGACAGCCGAGGATGAAAATATCGAAATTCAAAATGCGGATTTATGGGATTATCATCCAGAACAGCCTTTTGATATGGTGATGATGAATAATGTTCTCCATTATATCGATCTCGAAAAGCGTGAAGCACTGATTTATGAATTGGCTGATTGGGTCAGCCCAGGCGGCATCCTGTCCATCGTCACGCCCATCGCCGGCAGCAGCGATGATCCTCCATTTGCAAATGTCTTCAACAGTTTCTTTTCTTCTTTCGATAATCTGTACCGTCTTCCTACCCGCGAAGAATTACGTGACTGGGGACAAGCGGCTGGACTGGAAATGCTCGGCATCCATACCGTTATCAAAGAGGGTGGCTGGTATATTGCGCAGTACAGTAAACCTCAATAGAAATTAAACATAAATATTAAAAAGCCCCGAATAAACTTCGGAGCTTTTGAGTCTGGCGAGAAACTTTAACTTTTATAATAATTACGCTCTAGGCGGACGCTTTCCGCGGGGAGCGGCCTAAGCCTCCTCAGTCGGGTTGCTCCCTGCCGGGTCTCAGGACTCGCTCCGCTCCGTCGCAAGCGCCGTCACTGCTTCTCCCAGCAAACGATTTGTGCAAGCACAAATCGTTTGCGACGAAGCTAGCGCAGCGATGCAGGAGCACGGGTTTCAGGAAAGCGAAGCTGTTTTGCGTAATATCGGTTTGCATTTTTTTCTTTTAAAAAAGCTGAAGCCTCTGAAAAATTACAGGGGCTTCAGCTTTTCTTTGTCCA
This sequence comes from Planomicrobium sp. Y74, assembly GCF_003668635.1. Lineage (GTDB taxonomy): Bacteria > Bacillota > Bacilli > Bacillales_A > Planococcaceae > Planococcus. Next base: position 10,595 of record NZ_RCWH01000014.1, read on the forward strand.
GACTCCAGCGGCCAAGCTCTTCGGGTCATAAGCCGGATCAGCTATGCGGCAAAGAACGCCGCGCCGCTGATCCGGCTTATGCCTTTCAGAGCTAAACGGGCGCCGTCGCTTTTCATTATTTACGCAATGAGCCAAGTTCCTGGGCGATTGCCTGCATTTCATTTGGTGTGATGTTATCACGCTTTTTGACCATTTCATACAAATCGCGCAAATCCTCATACTGTGAAGCATTGAAATGTTCAGCTTTCATCGCATCGACATTGACCATGCGCAATTTTGCTTTTATTTCCTCGATCATATAGTTGACGTTTTCTGGAGACTGTTTCGATAAGTCCATCATAAGTTCCTGCCTTTCGGTATGGTATGCCTTATCATTTCACTTATCAAAAAAAATGTCAATTTCCTGAACGGGCAAGTTCAGCTTTCTCGATCTTTTCTTCTTTCGCTTTTGCAACGATTCTCTTCGTTTCATAAACGATTACACCTGACAGGCCAAGAAGACCGATTAAGTTCGGCACTGCCATTAAACCGTTCATAACATCAGAGAACGTCCAGACGACCGTAAGTGAAGCAGTTGCGCCAAGGAAGACAGCTGCAACAAATAGTACACGATATACAATCAGCAAGTTCGGGTTCTTGAATAAATATTGGAAACATTTCTCGCCGTAATAAGACCAGCCGATAATTGTCGAAGAGGCGAAGAAAATCAAACCGAATGCGACAATGTAAGGACCTACTCCACCAAGATACTGACCGAATGCCGCACTAGTCAAAGGCGCGCCTTCAAGTCCTTCTTGTGTATACAGGCCGGACATGACAATCGTAATTCCTGTAATCGAACAAACGATCAATGTATCAAACAGAACTTGTGTCATAGATACAAGTGCCTGACGGCCAGGCATATCCGTTTTGGCTGCAGCAGCAGCGATTGGCGCAGAACCAAGACCGGCTTCGTTGGAGAATACCCCGCGAGCAACACCATAACGGATTGCGGCACCGATTGCCCCGCCGGCAGCTGCTTCACCTGTAAACGCGGCACTGAAGATCGTGCCGATAGCGGCAGGGATCAAGTCGAAATTCATGACCATAATAACTAATCCTGCAATAACATAAAACAAAACCATAAAAGGAACAAAGAATGCGGTAACTTTACCGATTGTCTTAATCCCTCCAAGGATTACTAATCCTGCAAATGCAGTAAGGATAAGTCCAGTAGCCCATGGAGCCAGACCGAATGTTTCATCAACAATTGAAGCAACAGAATTGGACTGTGTCATGTTGCCGATTCCGAAAGCGGCGATTGCGCCAAAAATGGCGAACAGCACAGCCAGCCATTTCTGCTTCAGGCCATGTTCCAAATAATACATTGGCCCTCCGGCCATCTGTCCTTTTGAATCGGTAATGCGATATTTAACAGCCAATACCGCTTCCCCGTACTTTGTAGCCATCCCGAAGAATGCAGAAAGCCACATCCAGAAGATTGCTCCTGGACCACCGAGCACAACAGCAGTGGCGACCCCAACGATATTACCGGTACCAACAGTGGCTGCCATGGCAGTTGAAAGGGCCTGGAAGTGAGAAATGTCACCTTTAGAGTCTTTATCAACATTTTTGGAAAAAGTTAATTTAAGTGCATAAGGCAATAAACGAAGCTGAAGAACCCCGAGACGTACTGTAAGATAAATTCCTGTTCCGACGATCAGGATTAAGAGAGGGACGCCCCATACATAACCACTGATCGTGCCCAATAATTCTTCAAATCTTTCCATCAAGTTTCCCCCTAAGTTATGTAGTTCTATTTCCTGATATAAATTTACACCTCCTGTTGATTTAATATTCCGAAAGTTATTGCCGATAGTCAAGGGTTTTTTAAAATTTAAATACAGAGAAGTTTAAATATAGGAAGATTAGGGAAAAATTCAAAAGACACGTTAGAACAAACTATTCTTTGGGAGGAATTCAGAATGAGCCAAAACAAATTGATGACAGGACTATTAGTAGGGGCGGCAGTGGGAGTAATTGTTTCCCTATTTGACCGCAATACCCGCAATGATGTAATGCAGAAATCGAAAAAGGTTTCTGAGAACGCGAAATACTATGCAAGCAATAAAGATGAATTGAAGTCTGCGGTTCAGCAGCAGGCAAACAAATTCCAGAATCTTTATGAGCGCGTTTCTGATGACGCTTCTTATGTTGGGGATAAAGTCAATGAATTGAAAGAATTGACTCCTCAGGTAAAAGAAATGGCTATGGACACGAAAGAGGCGTTCGTGGATACGAAAGAAGCAGTTGTTGATTCGACACAGGATGTCAAATCAGCACTCAAGGAAGACGACCCTTCTGCTTCATCATCATTGACTGATGACAACAGCAGTTCATCAAACAATAATTCGAACCGCGATGCGGAATATGGGAAAAAGCAGTAATTCCCTGAAAAAAAACCAGAAAACCGAATCAGATCTTCCGCAGGAAAATTCGGAGGCGAAGGTGCCCAGTTACGATGTCACCCGTACATCCGGGTTCCTAAAGGAATTGTGGAAAAGAATCAATGATGTAGATGTCACAGGACTTGGAGCGCAGTTAGCGTTCTTTTTCCTGTTGTCTATTTTTCCATTACTTATTTTCCTGATTACGCTGCTCCCTTATTTGAATATCGCTGAAAGTCAAATCTATGATTTCATGGAAAATGTAGTGCCAGGGGAAATTTATCTTTTAATCGAAGAAACCTTGAACGAAATCTTAACTAAGGAAAATCGAAGTCTGCTTTCATTCGGTCTGATTGCCACGATTTGGTCTGCCAGCCTTGGTATGAACGCACTTATAAAATCCTTGAACAGATCGTACGGAGTCGAAGAGAATAGGCCGATTCTGATTGCGAGAGGCATGTCCATTATCACGACTGTGTTAATGATTTTCATTTTGCTCATCGCATTGGTATTGCCGATTTTCGGCCGCCAAATAGGTATTTTCATCTTTTCATTTTTCGGTTTGGAAGAAGGCTTTCTGGAAACATGGAATACACTGCGCTTCACAATTCCGCCATTGATCATATTTGTGGTAGCCGCGGTAATCTACTGGGCAGCTCCCAATGTGAAACTGGACTTTAAGTCAGTTTTGGCAGGAGCGGCTTTCACGTCAATCGGCTGGTTGGCTGTATCATTCGGTTTTTCGGTCTACATCAATAATTTTGCTAATTATTCAGCTACCTATGGAGGCATCGGGGGTGTAATCATGCTTATGCTGTGGTTATACGTATCGGCAATTCTCTTGATGGTAGGCGGGCAGGTGAATGCAGTCATGCAATCACGTCGTGACATCATTAAGCGCGATAATAAAAACGCCGGTTGATCTTGGATGTTAACTTCAAGATGGCTGGCGTTTTTTTAAGCTTCATATTTTTTATGGAAATGGAGTTAGGAGATTTAGTTAAACAAAAAATCCGCCCATCAGAAAGATGGAAACGGATTGGGTTTCATATTAAAGTTCATCTATTGGACGGCTTTTGAATTGCTGCATTTTGCCATCGAGCTCATCAACCATTGCAATCAGGCGGTCAATGTCTTCCAGTTCAGCTGTTTCCGGCTCAATAGAATCCAGAACTTCCAGAAACATATTCAAGCGCTGCTTCATATAGACTACTTGTTTTTCCTTATCTGTGATGGATTTTCCCACACGGTACACCTCATTTCGCCTTCTATCGTAGCTGATTTATTCAAAGATTTCAATTAAACATAGGTAAAAAGAGAGATTCTAATATTTTTTCAATTTAGAATATTTACATAACTTGATTTTTGTGTTAACGTATGGTTAATCAATAGAGAGGAGGCCATAATGAATAGTCGAAACCAATCAATTATCTTGGAGTAAAAGGAGGGGGTTCGAACATTTCACCGGCACAAGCCGTAAAAATGGTCTTATGAGAAAAAGCGAAAATGACAACGAAACATAAAAGCTCAGCCGTGATCTGTTTATCAGATGCCGACTGAGCTTTTATTGGTTTATACGATTTCGTAGGTTTCAACCACTTCAATTGAGTTTTCCACTGAACGGACCATCGAACAATTCTTTCTTGTTAACTCCATCACACGAGGCATCTTCGATTCGTCGATTTCCCCTTTGATCAGAAAATGCAGATGTACTTTTGAAACGCGGCCGGCTTCTTCATCGATGCGGACAATTTCTTTCACTTCCGCTTGAATATCATCGGCGGGCATGCGCTGCTTTTCCAATACTTTTCTTATTATCCCAGCGCTGCAGACTGCGAGAGAAGCCACCAGCAATTGGTATGGACGGAAGCCATGCTCTTCATTTGTTGAAACGGACAGTTCGCCAAAAGGCAAATCGCCGGAAAAACCATGTTCAGTCATTGAAAACTTCATCTTTCATCTCCTCCTTATGATAAAATTGTATCTGAATTCCATTCAAATACAAAAGAACGTGCTTACTGGAAGGAGGCATCATGAAAAAATACTTAAGTAGTGACAGTGGGCGTTTCTGGATACTCGTAGCGATTGTATCCATATCAGGTTTCTCGCAGGGCATGCTATTGCCGCTGATTGCAGTCATCTTCGAGCAGGACGGGGTATCTTCTGCTTTAAATGGACTTAGTGCCACCGGTTTATACATAGGAACATTAGTAATTGCCCCTTTTATGGAGCCGCAATTGCGCCGCTTCGGCTTTAAGCCGATCATCATTCTTGGTGGAGGGTTGGTTATTCTTTCGCTGCTGTTATTTCCGCTTTGGAAATCGGTTCTGTTCTGGTTCATACTCAGAATCCTGATCGGAGTGGGGGACCAGGCGCTGCATTTCTCCACTCAAACCTGGATCACCAGTACATCGGCTCAGAACCGCATGGGCAGAAACATCGCCATCTATGGCATGTCTTTCAGTATAGGATTTGGAGCGGGACCGTTATTTGTCCCCCTTGTAAATATCTTCGAAGCTTTGCCCTTTATCATATCGGGGCTTTTATGCCTCTCGGCATGGGTGCTGGTTTTCTTCTTGAGAAATGATTTTCCTGAAACAACTACAAGTGCAATGACAGCCAGCGGAACTTTTAGCCGTTTCAAAGCAGCCATTGTAATCGGCTGGTTTGCATTTTTGCCGCCGCTTGGCTATGGTTTTCTGGAAGCTTCATTAAATGCAATTTATCCGGTATATGCTTTGCGGCAATCGATTGATGTTGCAATGGTTTCCTATATGCTCGCAGCATTTTCGCTCGGTGCCATTGCAACTCAATTGCCGCTGGGTGAACTGAGCGACCGCATCGGCAGGCGAAAAGTTTTGCTGCTTGCACTGTTCGGTGGTGCCGCTGCATTTGGAACTGCCAGCTTTTTTGAATCAAATGCATGGGTGACCCTTTCTTTCTTTGTCATTGCCGGAATGTTCGTCGGATCCACCTTCTCGCTGGGAATTTCCTATATGGCAGATCTCATGCCGCGGGAATTGTTGCCTACGGGCAACCTGCTGTGCGGCATCGCATTCAGTATCGGCAGTCTCGCAGGCCCGGCACTTGGCGGGTTATTTATTGAAGTTACAGAAGAGCTGAGTTTTTTGTTGCTGATCGCTTTGATACTGCTCCTCATTTTCACCATCATCGCTTTGCGCGGCAATAAAACCAGCAAAGCCGCCGCCGGTTGAATATTATAGGCAAAAAAGAGACTTCCGACTTTAAACCGGAAGTCTCTTTTTCATTTCAAAACGAGTTTCGTTACAGATTCAACCTGCGCCGTCTGCGGGAACATATCGACAGGCTGGATGTATTCGATGCGGTAAATTTTTGTCAATTGCTGAAGATCCTTCGCCAGTGTGGAAGGGTTGCAGGACGTATAGACGAAACGTTTCGGCTTCACCTTCAGAATCGTTTTCAACAGGGAGTCAGCCAGTCCGGTACGCGGTGGGTCTACAGTCAGTACGTCAGGCACAAAACTTTCATTGCTCCAAAGTTCCAGCCACTTTTCTGCAGTTCCGGTAACGTATTTCGCTTTGACCCCTTGCCGTTTGGCATTTGCTTTAGCATCCACAACGCTGTCATGGATGGTGTCCATACCGCGAAGTTCACCGGCGCCGTCGGCAAGCCACAAACCGATTGTGCCCACACCGCAATAAGCATCGACAACTTTTTCTTTACCGGTCAACTCTGCCGCACGCTTGATTTCATCATACAACTTGACGGTCTGCTTCGGATTCAGCTGGAAAAAGGCACGTGCTGAAAGGTCGAACGCAAGCTCGCCGAGTTTTTCGTGGATGGTATCTTTGCCGAATAAAGTAACCGTTTCTTCTCCGAAAATAAGTGAAGTTTTTTCAGTATTGATGTTTTGGACGATTGAGACAAGATTGACGTCCAGATCTTTCAATTTTTCAAGCAATAATTCCTTTTTAGGAATTTTAGAGCGTGTTGTCACCAGCACCAATTGAATCTCGCCGGTTTCAATTCCGGTACGGACCACAATTGTCCGAATGACGCCCTGCATCGTTTTGCCGTCATAAATCGGAATCCGCAATTCTTCCAGAATTCGTTTTACCGAATTGGTGATAACAGTTGTATCCGGATGCTGCACGATACATTGTTCGATATCGAGCAATTGATGGGAGCCTTCAGCAAACAGTCCGGCAATAACTTTCGAGCCCTTCAGCCGTGTTTGGAATTGGCTCTTATTGCGGTAATGCCATGGATCTTCCATGCCTATCGTTTTTTCGATTCTGACATCGACGCCTTTCAAATAGCGCTCAAGTGCCTGAACCACCAGATCCCGTTTTTCAACGAGCTGCTGATCGTATGTCAAATGCTGCAGCTGACAGCCGCCGCATGCTTCGTAAACGGGACAAGGTGGAGTCTGGCGGTGGGGAGAAGGCTTACGCATTTTTACAATGCGGGCTTCCGCGAAATTCCGTTTGACTGTGGTGATTTGCGCCGTGATTTCTTCACCCGGCAATGCACCCGCAACAAAAACGACATTGCGCTTAAAAAAGCCGATGCCTTCGCCGTTGATGCCAAGCCTTTTGATCGTCAGTGGAAATTTCTGGCCGGTCTCCATAATTGGTTTATCATTCATAGTGCACACGTCCTTCTTTTGGTCATCCCTACATTATAGCCTTATTTATAGATATCAGCCAGAGCTGATCTGAGATCGGGGTAAGCAAATTCGAAACCATGCTGCTGAAGAACAACCGGAAGGACCCGTTGCCCTTCCAACACCAGGCGGCTCTTATCGCCCAGGGCGGCCTTTAAAGCGAATTCCGGCACAGGGAACCAATGGGGGCGGCCCAAAGCACGGGCGATTTCTTTGCCGAAGTCCTTCATGCGTTTTGGATAAGGCGCAGTGACATTGAATGGGCCTGTAAGATCTACAGTTTCAATGGCGAATAAAACTGCGCGGGCCAGATCATGTATGTGAATCCATGACAGCCATTGCCGGCCGGAACCGACAGTGCCGCCGCCAAAAAGTTTATAAGGCAACGCCATTAGCGGCAATGCGCCATCTTTTTTTCCCAGAATGATGCCGAAACGGCCGAGCGCTACCCGGACGCCTTCATCTCTTGCTTGATTTGCAAGGCGTTCCCATTCGACAACGGTTTTGGCCAGGAAGTCATCACCCCGTTCCATCGATTTCTCTGTATAGGATTTTTCCCTCGACGCAGGATAAATACCAACGGCGCTTGCATTCACCAGCACTTTCGGTTTGTGTTCCAACTCTTTGATGATGCGCAGCACTTCCTCGGTCGCTTCGACACGGCTCTTATAAATCAGTTTTTTTTGTTCATCATCCCAACGTCCATCATTGATGGATGAGCCTGCCAAATTCACGAAGGCATCGATCCCTGCCAGTTTTTGCTCTGGCTTTGAACCTTCAGTGAGCCACTCGACATAATGGACTCCATTGTCAGATGGTTTCGGGCTTCTCGTCAGGATAAAAACTTCATGTCCTTGCTGACGGAATAATTTTGTCATTTCATTGCCGGCAAAACCGGTTCCTCCAGTGATTGCAATCTTCATGCATTATCGCCTCCATTTCCTATATAGTACCCTGAATCGATGCATTTAAGCCCTTAAAAGGTTATACTTAGAAGGGAAGAGAGGTGCCGCCCGTTGCCCATAATTACAAAAATCACACAGGGAAAAAACAATCCGGAACGCTATAATATTTTTCTGGAGGAAAAGTTTGCTTTCAGTGTCGATGAAACGGTGCTCGTCAGATATCAATTGACCAAAGGCAAAGAGCTGGACCAGTGGACCATTGAAGAAATGAATTTCGAAGATGAAATCCGCAAGGCCTTCAATAAATCCCTGGATTTTTTGAGTTTCAGAATGCGCAGTGAAAGTGAAGTGCGCCAGAAACTGAAAGACAAAGAATTTGGGGAAGCAGTAATAGATGAAGCGATTAAAAAATTATATGAACTGAATTTTCTTGATGACCGTGCTTTTTCGGAAGCCCTGATGCGGACACAGATGAGATCATCCAAAAAAGGACCGAAAGCGATCCAGCAGGATATGCAAAAGAAAGGGATTGATAAACAGGTGCAAAAAGATGTTCTCGCTTCCTATTCAGAAGAAGAGCAAGTGGAACTTGCCAAGGGTCTGGCAGAAAAAATCGCAGACAAAGAAAAGACGAAGACACCGAGGCAGATTGAACAGAAAATCAGCGATACCTTACTTCGTAAAGGTTATTCGTATTCAGTGATCAAGCTGGCAATCGCAGATTTGGATCTGGAAAAAGACGAAGACCAATGGACGGACATTGTTGCAGCCCAAGGCGACAAGCTTTGGCGTAAATACAGCAGCAAATTGACCGGCTATGACCTGAAATCGAAAGTGAAGCAAGGCTTGTACCAAAAAGGTTTTCCTGCTGAAGTCATCAACGAATACTTGGAGAAAAAGGAGAACGAAGATGAGTGAAGATAAACGTTACAGCCAGATGAATGAACAGGAGTTGCGCACAGAAATTGCGCGCTTGAAAGAAAAAGCCCGCAAAGCCGAACAACTTGGCATCATCAATGAATTCGCGGTTTTGGAGCGTAAAGCTATTATGGCGGCTTCTTATTTGCTCGAACCGGAAGATTTCAAAAAAGGGGAAGTCTACCGCATTGAGGGAGATCCCAATGTCTATTTCCAAATCGATTATCTGAAGGGGCGCTTTGCATGGGGCTATCGCCTTGGGAGCGATAAGTTCACAGAGGCTTTGCCAATTTCCATGCTGCGCCCATTAAAAGAAGGGAAGTAAAGCGATGAAAGAAGTAATCGAACAATTAACAATTGAACTGCAAGAGAAAAACCCGAATATTACAGAAGATAAAGCGCGTACCTGGATTGAACTGCTTGCTTCAGATTTTGAATCATCCTATGCAAAAGCAGGTTATGATTATCAAGGCACCGAAGTGGTGGAAAAAGTTGTACGCCAGTGGATCGACAGCTACGGAGAGAACATTCACGAATTTGCAGCGGGCAATCCGAAATATGCACATTTGCTGAAAGACTGAGCAAAGATTCAACAGCTGTTTCGATTGGCGCAAGTGCATCAAAAAAACGCACACTCTGGAGTGTGCGTTTTGTGGTTGGAGTTACAGAAAAAAAGTAAACACGTCTTATGGTTGAGGAAATTTTAAAAGAAGTGAATCCCTGGTCAGCTCCGTGCTCCTGCATCGCTGCGCTAGCTTCGTCGCAAAGAGATATTCCAAATTTCATTTGGCTCATCTCTTCGCTGATCTGTCTTATGTCTTTCAGAGCTTAACGGGCGCTTGCGCTTTTCCTCAGTTGTGGCTGAAATCCAATTTTTTGCGAAGTTTGTCTTCACTGAAAATCCAGCCGGTATAGGAATTGAGGATATTGTAATCCTCATCCAGATGGGCAACTGCCACAAAAGGATAATAATCATTGCTGCGATATCGGAGATCAATCAGCCTTACTTCTAAAATTTCGCCGTACTGATTGATTTCCCAGCGATAAAGCGGGGAGAATGATACAAATGCTGAAAGGTTCTTATCCTTCAAAGCAGTTTGGATCAATTCGTTTTCAGGCAGCGGTTTTTTCATGAACTTGTCATAAAAGTTGATTGTACGGCCATAGGCCCGCCCCACGTAATGGTGCTTATCGGTGTCTGCTGCAATACGCCAATGGAAATATCGCATTGTAGGTGCCACGAATATTTCCGTTGCACCCGGGAGTGTATTTCGAATTGCGTGTTTGATGGCAGATTGCAATGCAAAGCGTGAGATATAATAAAACACGAGCACCACATACAGGATGCTGATTGTCCATACCGGATTGGCGCCGAATGCCCAGATCATCAAAGCAATGACGTGTGCGCCGAAAATAATCGGGTCGAATGTATTTATGACCCCTAAGGCTACCCACTTATTGGAAAATGGCCTTAATGCCTGTGTGCCATATGAATTGAAAATATCGACAAAAACATGCAGAACGACTGCAAGAAAAGTCCAAAGCCAGAGATGAAGCAGGTTCACTTCCGGGAAAATGAACCATAGAGCCCCGGACAGTAAAAGCGGCCAAGTCAAAACAGCCGGAATTGAATGGGTAGCACCACGGTGGTGCCGTATATAAACAGCGTTATCCCGCAACTTGAGTACCGTATCAACATCCGGGATTTGCGAGCCGATGATGGTGCCAGCGATGACTGCTGTCATAGTTGTCGCATCATTTGTTACTGCCGGGTCCGCCATTGCAAGGCCGCCGAGTGCGATGCCCATGACAAGATGTGTGCCTGTATCCATCGTCTCATCCCCCTTTAAATAATTTGCTTAGTGACGGCAATGTAGTTGGAAATCCGTCTCTGCTACTCATTACATACCCTTAAATTTAATGAAATAATCTAGAATCAATGGAGGGTTTCACCATTAATATTGAAAAAAAGCAGTTTCAAAATGACTTGGTCAATTGGTTTCATGAAGAAAAAAGGGATCTGCCGTGGAGACGTACTGCAGATCCCTATCAAATATGGATATCAGAAATTATGCTGCAGCAGACACGTGTCGACACAGTGATTCCTTATTATAAACGCTTTGTCGAAAGGTTTCCCACTTTGCACGATCTGGCGAATGCTGATGAGGAAATTCTGCTTAAGCAGTGGGAAGGGCTTGGTTATTATTCACGGGCGCGCAATCTGCAGGCGGGCGTCAAGGAAGTGGCTGAAAAGTACGGCGGCAAAGTGCCGGACAGCCGCAAGGAGATATCGGCACTGAAAGGCGTCGGCCCCTATACAGCTGGCGCGGTTCTCAGTATCGCATACGGTCTCCCGGAGCACGCTGTCGATGGCAACGTTATGCGGGTATTGTCACGGATCTTACTGATAGATGAAGATATTGCAAAACCAAAAACCCGCAAAGTTTTCGAAGAAGCGGTCACAGAATTGATCAGCCATGAAGATCCTTCCGCATTCAATCAAGGGTTGATGGAACTTGGTGCGCTGATTTGTACTCCGACTTCTCCCAAGTGCCTGCTGTGTCCTGTACGCGAACATTGTGCAGCATTCCACGAAGGCCGGCAGAATGAGTTGCCTGTCAAAACAAAAGCGAAAGCGGGTAAAGCAGTCGAATATGCAATGGTGGCAATTCGGAGTGGAGAATCTTTGTTGATGGAGAAACGGCCGTCAAAAGGCCTGCTGGCGAATATGTGGCAATTCCCTATGGCAGAGCTTCCGGCAAGCATAGAAACTGCAGAAGTCGAAGAACTTTTGTCCGAACAATTTAAAGGGACTGTCGAAAATGCTGAAAAAATTACTTCTTTCAAACATGTCTTCTCTCATTTAACATGGAATGTGGACGGCTTTATTGCCGAAGGTAAAGATTTGCAGATACCTGATAATATGAAATGGGTGAATGCAGCGGAAATGGAATTGCTGCCGATAGCGGGACCGGTTCAAAAAATGAAAACAGCTTTAAAAAGCAGAGGAGATGTATGAAGATGGCCGAACAAAAAGTGGCATTGGTAACAGGAAGCAGCAGAGGGCTTGGCAAAGCGATGGCAATCGCATTGGCTGAAGAAGGATATGATATTGTTGTCAATTATGCTCGCAGCAAAACAGCGGCGCTGGACACGGTAAAAGAAGTTGAAGCAAGAGGCCGCAAAGCTTTGCTGGTCAGAGCGAATGTGGGAGATGTCGATAAATTGCGCGGCATGTTCGAAACGATCAAAGAAGAATTCGGCAGATTGGATGTATTTGTATCCAATGCTGCATCCGGTGTGCTCCGACCGATTATGGAACTGGAAGAATCCCATTGGGACTGGACGATGAACATCAATGCCAAGGCAATGCTGTTCGGAGCGCAGGAAGCTGCAAAACTGATGGATAAAGGCGGCAAAATCGTAGGCATCAGTTCACTTGGATCAATCCGATACCTTGAAAACTATACGACCATCGGTGTTTCAAAAGCGGCGGTCGAGTCAATTACCCGTTATTTAGCAGTTGAACTTGCGCCTAAAGGGATTTCGGTAAACACCGTTTCCGGCGGGGCACTGGATACCGAAGCCCTGAAACATTTCCCGAACCGGGAAGATCTGCTGAACGACGCACGGGTCAACACACCGGCAGGGCGCATGGTCGAAATTGAAGATATGGTCAAAACAGCTATGTTCCTTATATCCGACGATTCGGATATGATCCGCGGCCAGACTATTATTGTAGACGGTGGCCGCTCTGTCGTAATGTAATTTTTTGCCTTTCTCGCCGTATTACTGTATGTTTTCAGAATTGATTGATATAATATTGAAATAGCAGATAATATAAGGGCTTAGACGAGAAGGTGGGATGGACATGGCGATTCCCGCAGAGGGAGAAACGATACAAATCCACAGTTACAAGCACAACGGCCGAATCCACCGTGTCTGGCAGGAAACAACTGTTTTGAAAGGTACGAATAACATAGTGATCGGTGCAAATGAACGGACCCTGGTAACCGAATCGGATGGCAGGACGTGGCTGACACGTGAACCGTCGATTTGTTATTTTCATGCGGAGCATTGGTTCAATATCATTTGTATGCTTCGCGATGACGGGGTCTATTATTATTGCAATATCAGTTCTCCATTTGTATATAATAATGGTTCCTTGAAATACATCGATTACGACCTGGACGTCAAAGTGTTTCCGGACATGTCTTACACATTATTGGATGAAGACGAATATGAAGACCATAAAAGGCAAATGGGTTATCCTGAAGTGATCGACCAGATTCTTTATCGCAATGTCGAAAAGCTGATAGGCTGGATCAAACAGCGCAGAGGCCCATTTGCTCAGGACTTCATAGAAGTATGGACGGACCGGTACGAATTTCACAGACAAAACCGGATTCGTTGATAAAATGAAAACCTGTTGCCAGCCAACAGGTTTTTCATTTTGAAGAAAGATTGGAGTGAAAGATTTGAGCAGTATGAAACGATACATGCATTTCGTAAAGCCTTATTATTGGCAAATAGCGTTAACCATCCTTATCGGTATTTTTAAATTCGCGATACCGCTTTTCATCCCATTGCTGATCAAAATCGTCATCGATGATATTATCGGAGCGGAAGCCCTGTCGAGCCAGGAAAAACTGGAGCAGCTTTATCTCTGGCTGGGAGGGACGGCGATTGTGTTCTTTCTGCTGCGTCCGCCGATTGAATATTTCCGCCAGTACTATGCGCAGTATGTAAGCAATAAAATCCTCTATGACATCCGTGGATATCTTTACGGACACCTTCAACGGTTAAGCCTCAGATATTATGCCAATACACGCGCAGGTGAAATCATCTCGCGCGTAATCAACGATGTGGAACAGACGAAAAATTTCGTAATGATTGGGCTGATGAATGTCTGGCTTGATCTCGCAACGATTCTGATAGCCATCGGTATTATGCTGTCGATGGATGTGCCACTTACTATTGTTGCATTATTGGCATTCCCGTTTTATGCGCTTAGCGTCAAATATTTCTTTGGGCGCCTGCGTGATTTGACGCGCGAACGTTCCCAGGCTCTGGCAAATGTCCAAAGCTATCTGCATGAACGCGTCCAGGGAATGAGCATCATCAAAAGCTTTGCTCTTGAGAAACACGAACAGAAAATATTCAATGACACAAATGATCAATTTCTGGACAAGGCAATCGACCATACGAAGTGGAATGCGAAGGCTTTTGCCGTCGTCAATACAATCACTGATGTCGCACCCTTACTGGTCATCGGCTATGCAGGTTACCAGGTTATCCAAGGTGATTTGACACTGGGGACGATGGTGGCGTTCATCGCCTATATTGAACGTCTTTACAATCCGCTGCGCCGTCTTGTCAATTCTTCCACGACGCTTGTCCAGTCTTTAGCGTCGATGGACCGGGTGTTTGAACTGGTTGATGAAGATTACGACGTTACAGATAAAAAAGGTGCGCGTGATCTGAAAGTGGTCGATGGCAAACTGGAATTCCGCAACGTTTCCTTCCATTATAATGATGGCGGTTCAGAAGTTCTGTCCAATATGAGCTTCACCGTGAAACCGGGTGAAACTGTCGCGCTGGTGGGTATGAGCGGGGGCGGGAAATCGACGATTGTGTCGTTGATTCCCCGTTTCTATGATGTAACAGAAGGCGGCATCTATATGGATGATCATAATCTGAAGGACGTCAGTATCCATACATTGCGTGACCAGATTGGTCTCGTGCTGCAGGACTCCATTCTATTCAGTGATTCGGTCAAAGCAAATATCCTGATGGGGAAACCGGATGCCACTGATGCAGAAGTCGAGGCGGCTGCAAAAGCTGCCAACGCCCATGCCTTCATTGAGATGCTGCCGGAAGGCTATGACACGAAAGTCGGGGAACGCGGCGTGAAATTATCAGGAGGGCAGAAGCAGCGCATTGCCATCGCGCGTGTATTCCTAAAGAATCCGCCGATGCTGATTCTAGATGAAGCAACTTCCGCTCTTGACTTGGAAAGTGAAGCGCTGATCCAGGACTCACTGGAGCGCCTGGCACATGACAGAACAACATTAATTGTGGCCCACAGACTGTCCACCATCACCCATGCCGATCAAATTCTTGTCATCGACCATGGGAACCTTGCTGAACAGGGGACACATAATGAATTGATGAAGCAAAAAGGGGTCTACTACAACCTTTTCCAGGTTCAGCATTTCAAATAAAAACGATTCTCTTCCATAATATAGGTGTTTTTCGAAAGCCAGCCGAAAAATTATTCGGCTGGCTTTTTTTCATTCATAAAAACTTATCAGCTGGCCCTATAAAAAGAACTATTGCATATAGTTTGAATTTACGTATAATTAAAAGAAATAAAATATTCAGATTTATTTTTGTGTAAAAAGGGGTGGCCATATGTTAGAAAGAGAGAAAATTTTAGAAGTAAAAGGTTTGCAGACTACCTTTTTCACAGATGACGGCGAGGTTCCGGCTGTCGACAATGTCGACTTTCACATTCGTGAAGGGGAAGTACTGGGGATTGTTGGGGAATCGGGATGCGGAAAGAGTGTAACTTCCTTGTCGATTATGGGTTTGGTGCCAAGCCCTCCCGGAAAAATTACCAACGGTGAAATCTTATTTGAAGACCAGGATTTAACGAAACTGCCCGAGAAGAAAATGCGCGAGATCCGGGGCAATGATATAGCAATGATATTCCAGGAGCCGATGACATCATTAAATCCGTTGTTCACTATCGGGAATCAATTGCAGGAAGCGGTCAAAATCCATAAGAAGGACTGGTCGAAAAAGCAAATTTACAATCGGGCAGTTGAAATGATGAAATTGGTAGGGCTGCCGCGTGCAGAAGGTTTGATGAAAGAACATCCCCATCAATTATCCGGAGGGATGAGACAGCGGGTCATGATTGCCATGGCGTTGCTGTGTGATCCGAAAGTGCTGATTGCGGATGAACCGACAACTGCACTAGATGTAACAATCCAGGCTCAAATTCTGAAGCTGATCAAAAATTTGAATAAAGAGCTTAACACGGCAGTGCTGCTGATTACCCACGATCTCGGAGTCGTTGCAGAAACGTGTGAAAGAGTCGTGGTTATGTATGCGGGAAAAGTGGTTGAAGAAGGTCCGGTAGATGCTATATTCAAAGATCCTCAGCATCCATATACGCGCGGCCTACTGGAATCCGTGCCTGACATGAGATTCAAGAAGGAACGGCTTTATTCGATTCCGGGGAATGTACCAAAGCCGGGTTCGATCAAAACCGGCTGCCGTTTTGCTCCGAGATGTGAATTCGCTTTCGACCGGTGCGTAGAGGAAACTCCACCGCTGTACCAAACAACTGAAGAGCATCAGACCCGGTGCTTCCTATTTGATCCGAAGGAGGCAGAAAAGCATGACCGAACAATTGTTAAAAGTTGAGGGCCTGAAAAAATATTTTCCTATTAAATCAGGTATTTTCGGCAGAGTGAGCAATCACGTCAAAGCGGTGGATGACATTTCGTTTTCTGTAAAAGAAGGGGAAACGCTTGGTATTGTAGGGGAATCGGGATGCGGAAAATCCACTACCGGCCGTATGCTGATGAGGCTGCTTGAACCGACCGAAGGAAAAGTTACCTTCGACGGACAGGAGCTCACTTCGCTTTCGAATAACGAAATGCGCAAGGCAAGGCGGGATATTCAAATGGTGTTCCAAGATCCTTATGCTTCATTGAATCCCCGTCATACGATTGAGAAGATATTAATGGAGCCATTGAATGTTCATAACATCGGTGATCCTAAAGAGAGAAAACAGAAAGTCCATGAATTTTTAGAAATCGTAGGCTTGAGCAGTTATCATGCAAAACGCTATCCGCATCAATTCAGCGGGGGACAGCGACAGCGCATCGGAATTGCACGTGCGCTGATGACGAATCCTAAACTCATTATTGCTGACGAGCCCGTTTCAGCGCTCGATGTATCGATTCAGGCTCAGGTGCTAAACTTGATGCAGGATCTCCAGAAAGAGCTGAAACTGACTTATATATTCATTGCCCACGATCTCGGTGTGGTCCGCCATATCAGTGACCGTGTTGGAGTAATGTACCTCGGTAATATGGCCGAAATGGCTGATACCGAAGACCTTTACGAAAAGCCGCTGCATCCATATACACAGGCACTGCTTACAGCAGTGCCGGTTCCGGATCCGGCTTTCGAGAGGGAAGAAGTTGAGATCCAAGGGGATGTTCCTAGTCCCGCAAATCCGCCGAGCGGATGCCGTTTCCATACACGCTGTCCATTTAAAATGGATATCTGCGAAACGACCATCCCAATTTTTGCGGAGGTTGAGAAAGGTCATTCTGTAGCCTGCCACCTTTATGAGGAAAGCAGGCCGCAATGATAATAAACAAAAACGGAGGGGTTAATTTGGGGAATAAAAAAATCATGTCCCTTGCATTTTTGATGCTTTTACTGATCTCGACAGTGCTTTACGGCTGCAGTGGCGGATCGGAAGAAGGATCAGAAGGCAGTGGTGAAACTGGTGGCGAAGGGGAATCCACGGAAGAGAAAGTTTTGATCTTCGGTCGCGGGGGAGACTCGGTATCACTTGACCCAATCACTGTTACAGACGGTGAATCATTTAAAGTTACTAAGAACATTTTTGATACACTTGTGAACTTCGGTGAACAAGATACAGAAATTGAACCGGGATTGGCTTCTGAGTATACTGCTGCAGAAGATGGATTAACTTACACATTCCAACTCGAAGAAGGCGTAACATTCCATGATGGCACAGATTTCAATGCTGAAGCTGTTGTGGCAAACTTTGACCGTTGGGCTGCAGGAGATGCAGATCAATATCCATACTACGGTTCGATGTTCGGCGGTTTCGGTGATGAAGAAGGACACGTAATCGAATCTGTGGAAGCTACAGGAGATTATGAGGTCACTATCAAATTGAAACGTCCGATGGCTCCATTCCTTAAAAACCTGGCAATGAGCCCATTCGGTATTGCTTCTCCGACAGCAATTGAAGAACAAGGGGATGCATTCGGAGATAACCCGGTAGGAACTGGACCATTCAAATTTGTTGAATGGAACCGTAACGATACTGTCCGCATCGAGAAATTCGAAGACTATTGGGTTGAAGGCGAACCTAAACTGGATGAAGTGGTGTTCCGTGCAATTCCAGATAACTCTGGCCGTCTAAACGCTCTATTGGCTGGTGAAATCGATTTAGCAGACGGAATCAACCCTTCTGATGCTGAAACAATTGAAAGTAACGATGATCTTCAATTATATGAGCGTCCATCAATGAATGTCGGGTACCTGGGATTAACCACTACTCGTGAACCATTTGATGACCCGAAAGTACGTCAGGCGATGAACCATGCCATCGACAGACAGGCTATTGTTGACGCATTCTTCGAAGGCCGTGGGGAAGTTGCAAAAAACCCTCTGCCTCCTGTAATCAGTGGTTATAACGATGCAATCGAAGGATATGATTATGATCCTGAGAAAGCAAAAGCCTTACTTGAAGAAGCAGGTCTCGGTGATGGATTCGAAATGGAACTATGGGCTATGCCTGTTCCACGTCCATATATGCCGGATGGCCAAAAAGTTGCAGAAGCGATCCAAAGTGATTTGGCTGAAGTAGGAATCACTGCTGAAATCGTTTCATATGAATGGGCGACTTATCTTGAAAAAGCTGCAAACGGTGAAGCTGATGCCTTCCTATTAGGATGGACAGGTGATAACGGTGATGCAGATAACTTCTTGTATGTTTTGCTTGATCAGGATAATATCGGATCAAATAACTACACTTATTACGAAAATCAGGAATTGCATGACATTCTGATTGAAGCTCAGACTGAAGTTGACGAAGCTAAACGTAATGAGTTGTATGCACAAGCACAGGAAATTATTCACGAAGATGCACCATGGGTTCCGCTTGCCCACTCTACACCGCTACTTGCGGGAGGCAGCAATGTGGTGAACTTCAAGCCACACCCGACAGGTTCAGACAAATTAGCAGAAGTAGATCTGGAGTAGACTTTTCGAGAGGGGAGATCATACAGATTTCCCCTCTTTTTCAAATTAATCAATACATATTTGTTAGAGATGGAGAGGTGAAGAAATGCTTCACTATATTGGTAAACGGCTATTGCAGTTAATTCCGGTTCTGCTCGGGATGACATTCATCGTCTTTATGATCATTCGTGCAATACCTGGTGATCCAGCTCAAGTTATTCTCGGCCAGCAGGCTTCTGAAGAAGCCATCAAAGCGTTAAGAACAACTTTGGGTTTGGATAATCCCTGGTATATCCAGTATTTTGATTATTTAAAAGGACTGGTTACAGGTGATTTGGGGCAGTCGCTGCGAACAAGAACTCCAGTAGTAGATGAGGTTTGGCCTTATTTAGCAGCAACGATCGAGTTGTCTGTATTTGCTGTTATCATTGCCATTATAATCGGCATCAATGCCGGAATCATTTCAGCATGGTTCCAGAATTCATGGTTCGATTATCTTGCAATGATCATTGCACTTATCGGTGTATCAATGCCGATTTTCTTTTTGGGGCTTCTTAATCAATGGATCTTTGCAATAGAATTGGATTGGCTACCGACTTCGGGGAGGATGAACGTTCGGGATCCTATCGAATCGATAACAGGTTTCTATATTATCGATACCATTATTACTGGACAATATGATCAGCTTTCAACTATAATGCGTCACTTGATTCTTCCTGGAACAGCTCTTGCAACTATTCCAATGGCAATCATTGCAAGGATGACACGGTCGAGTATGCTGGAAGTTATGAGGTCTGACTACGTTCGTACAGCTCGTTCTAAAGGATTGAGAATGTTTTGGGTCGTCTACAAGCACGCGTTGAAAAATGCCATTATTCCGGTATTGACTATTATCGGACTTCAAATGGGATTACTGCTTGGAGGAGCAATTTTGACCGAAACAATCTTTGCGTGGCCAGGAATTGGAAGATATATATATGAAGCAATTAATTATCGTGATTATCCGGTTATCCAATCCGGCATTCTGATTGTTGCATTCATATTTGTCATGATTAATCTGTTTGTGGATTTGCTCTATAGTTTAGTTGATCCACGTATCAAATATGATTAGGAAGGGGGGAGAACAGTGGCTGACACTGCTGTAAAAGATGACAATATAGAAATGCAGAAAGTTGCAGGGCCATGGAAAGAGGCTTGGCGAGGATTTCGGAAGAGTAAAGTAGCAGTTGTAGGAATGGGAATTGTTATTTTTTTCATCCTGTTGGCTATTTTTGGTCCGCTGTTTACACCGCAGGGCATCAATGAACAAGATATGTCCGAACGTTTTCTGCCTCCTTCCTCAACATACTGGATGGGAACAGATGATTTCGGACGCGATATTTTATCCCGTATTGTTTATGGAGCAAGGATTTCCCTTTGGGTAGGATTCTTAGCAGTAATAGCATCAGCGATAGTGGGGAGTTTTCTTGGAATTCTTGCAGGTTATTACGGAAGATGGGTAGATACCATAATTTCGAGAATTTTCGATATTATGCTGGCTTTTCCGAGTATCCTCTTGGCAATTGCGGTTGTTTCGGTGTTAGGGCCTTCTTTACGTAATGCTTTGATTGCCATTGCAATCATCAATGTGCCAAACTTTGGAAGACTTATAAGATCGAAAGTTTTGAGTATAAAAGAAGATGAATACATTATGTCGGCAAAGGCAATCGGCATGCAGGATAGCCGAATCTTGTTTTCTCATATCCTTCCGAACTCGATGGCGCCTGTCATAGTTCAGGGAACATTAGCAATTGCTACGGCTATCATCGAAGCTGCAGCACTCGGGTTTTTAGGGTTGGGAGCTCAAGCGCCAACTCCCGAATGGGGGAAGATGCTGGCGGATTCAAGATCGTATCTGACTAATGCACCATGGACAATGATTTTCCCAGGTGTAGCAATCATGCTTACAGTACTTGGCTTTAACTTGATGGGAGACGGCTTGCGCGACGCGCTGGACCCTCGCATGAAATCATAAGAAAAACGTGCAGAGAAAATATCTCTGCACGTTTTTTATATGTGTTAATTTATATGAAACTTTCCAGGTCTTCATCGACTTCATCACTATGGTAATTCAAATAAGCGATGATCAATAAATCCAGGTGTTCGAGCTGCTCCTCGTAATCAAGGATAGCCGATAAGACGTGCATCAGATGATAGACAGAAAAGTCGCTGTCCTCAGATTCCAATGCTATATTAATTTCTTTTACAAATATCGCCATTACCTCGTGGCGCTTTATTGAAGCATCTGTGCCAGAAGATTCACTGTGTTCCGGCCTCAATTTGCCTACATATTTCATGTAAAGCTGTTCATGGTAGCTGGCCAGGCTTTCGAGTCTTTCCTGCACCATCATATGGAATTGTTCCGGAAGTTCCGTCAATTCATTTTCAAAGCGGTGAAGTCTTTTCAATACTTCCAGGCTCTTTTTGGATGTCGCAATCATCTGGCGATATAACACCAGTTTTCTCGCTTTTGTATATTGCTGCTTTTTCGTATAGCTTCGTTCTTCCTTATAAAATAGATACCATTGATCCACTTTAACGAGTTTGTCGGTTAATTTGTCGATGTCTTCTTTTACGGATGCATGATCTGACGCGTGCCTGATTGAAACCCGTATCCAGCGAATCACTTCTTCACTGACTTCATGTATGGAAGTGAATAAACGGCTTTCGTATTTTGGCGGAAGAAAGATCAGATTTACAACAAAAGCGGAGAGTATCCCAAGTAAGACTGTCAGAAAGCGTAAAGACGCGAAAGAAAGGAAGTTATTGGTTTGTGAATCCATAATGATAATGATAGTGACAAGTGTCAGGGGAACAGTGTTTTCAAGCTTTAGTTTTAACATGATGACAATAGCGAGTATGGCCGCAAGTCCGATGGTCAGGTAATTGCTGCCAAGGGTCAATACAAAGATGACAGCAATCGAAGCGCCGATCAGATTTCCGTATATTTGATCGAGCAGAGTCAGGTAGGACCTGTATATGGAAGGCTGAATGGCGAAAATTGCTGCGACGCCTGCGAATACAGGAGAAGGCAATTCCAATAAGTTGGCTAAAAACAAGGCCATTGAAATAGCCACGCCGGTCTTTAATATACGTGCACCTAATTTCATAACTTATGAATCCCTTCTTCCCTTAATGAATTGCTTTTTATAGTTGGCTGAATGCTTTTCTTACTGCCTGCAGCGCTGTATCAACGTCTTTTTCGGTATGTTCTGTAGTCAGGAACCAGGCTTCGTATTTGGAAGGAGCAAGATTTATGCCTTGTTCGAGCATCAATTTAAAGAAACGCCCAAAAATCTCTCCATTTGTAGCTTCGGCCTGTTCATAGTTTTCGACTTTCACATCCGTGAAATAGATGGTCAAAGCGCCTTTTAAGCGATTTACAGTGATGGTAACATCGAATTCCTCAGCCGCTTCCAAAATCCCTTTTTCAAGGCGTTGCCCCAAACGGTCCATTTTGTCATATATGCCATCGGCCTGCAAAACTTCGAGGCAAGCGATTCCTGCCTGTATCGAAGCTGGGTTTCCGGCCATCGTACCAGCCTGGTAAGCCGGTCCAAGAGGCGCGACGGTTTCCATGATTTCTTTCTTGCCGCCGTAAGCACCGATCGGAAGCCCGCCGCCAATAATTTTGCCGAGCGCAGTCAAATCAGGTTTGAGCCCAAGCATATCCTGTGCGCCGCCGTAATGGAAGCGGAATGCCGTAATCACTTCGTCATAGACGATTAAAGCTCCTTTTTCCGCAGCTATACGGTGAACTTCTTCAAGAAACCCTTCTCTCGGTTCTACAATCCCAAAATTGCCGACAATCGGTTCTACTAGGATGCAGGCAAGTTCTTCACCCCATCTTTCCATTGCTTCAGCAAAAGCAGCTGGATCATTGAAGGGGATAGTGATGACTTCTTCAGCGATTGTTTTAGGGACGCCTGCGGAATCAGGGGTGCCAAGCGTAGCGGGACCGGATCCAGCTGCAACCAGCACAAGATCCGAATGCCCGTGATAGCAGCCTGCAAATTTCATGATTTTCGTGCGGCCTGTATAGGCGCGGGACACGCGGATGGTGGTCATAACCGCTTCAGTACCACTATTGACGAAGCGGACACGGTCCATATTTGGCATTGCTTCTTTCAGCATTTTTGCGAATGTGATTTCATGGCGTGTAGGTGTACCGTACAAAACACCCGTTTCAGC
This sequence comes from Planomicrobium sp. Y74, assembly GCF_003668635.1. Classification (GTDB taxonomy): domain Bacteria; phylum Bacillota; class Bacilli; order Bacillales_A; family Planococcaceae; genus Planococcus. The sequence continues at coordinate 33,745 of NZ_RCWH01000014.1, forward strand.
AGCATTTGAAATTGCTTTTGAGATGTGCGGGTGGCCGTGTCCAGTAATGATGGGACCATAAGCAGCCAGGAAATCGATATATTTATTGCCATCGACATCCCAGAAATAAGCACCTTTTGCGCGTTCCATGACAACGGGGGAACCACCACCGACAGCTTTAAATGACCTTGACGGGCTGTTGACGCCTCCGACGATATGTTCAAGCGCTTCTTTATGCAGTCTGTTTGATTCTGAATGGTTCATTTATTTTCTTCCTCCTACTTAATGTCTATTTCTTATTGTAGACAAGTTTATACATTAACGCCAAAGAAATTGAAACTCCATCTGCAGTTCGGTACGATAGACATAAGAGAAGGAGTGATTGCATTGACAACATTAGAAGGTTTGCATGCACCGGATTTTACATTGAAAAATGAAAACGGCGAAACAGTTTCTTTGGAGGATTTTGCCGGCAAAAAATACGTAGTGCTTTATTTTTACCCGAAAGATATGACACCGGGCTGCACTACACAGGCCTGCGATTTCCGGGATGCAGAGAAGGATTTTTCCGAATTGGGAGCAGTCATTCTTGGCGTTAGCGCAGACTCTGAAAAACAGCACAGTAAATTTATCAGCAAACACGGTTTGCCATTCTCTTTATTGGTTGACGAAGATCATAAAGTTTCTGAGGCATACGGTGTGTGGGTGGAGAAGAAGATGTACGGAAAAGAATTTATGGGGATTGAACGCTCTACATTTTTAATCGACCCAACCGGGACTGTCGTAAAAGAATGGCGAAAAGTCAAAGTGAAAGACCATATCCAGGAAGTCCTTGAAACGGTCAAAGAGCTCAGCCAAGCATAGGAGGAAGACATATATGGAAGTATTATTCACGTTTCTGCCAAATGAAGGCATGCAACAAAGCATTATCAGGGATTTTCCGGAAGCGGATTTCCATTTCGCTTATAAAGACAAAAGTAAATTGCCGACAGCGGATATACTTGTCACTTATGGGGAAGATCTGGATGATGAGGACATCAGCAATGCTAATAATTTAAAATGGATCATGGTTGTAAGTGCCGGTATTGAAAAAATGCCGCATGAAGCCATTGCGAAACGGGGCATTACCGTATCGAATGTGCGAGGCATCCATAAAACGCCGATGGGGGAATCGGTTCTGGGCCACCTGCTGGCTTTGAAACGCTCCTTGCCGGAAATCTATAAAAACCAGCGCGACCATAAATGGGAACGCAAATTCCGCTCAACTGAACTATTCGGTTCGACGGCTTTAATACTCGGACCCGGAGCAATCGGTTCTGAAACAGGCAGGCTGCTGCAGGCTTTTGGTGTCATGACCATCGGCTGCAATCGATCAGGGAATCAGGCGAATCATATGAATGAAATGATTTCCTTTGATGAATTGCTTAGGAAGTTACCGGAAGCCGATATTGTCATTTCTGTGCTGCCAAGTACGGCAGAAACAAAGTATCTCCTTGGAATTGAGCATTTCAAAGCCATGAAACAAGAAGCGGTATTCATGAACTTTGGGCGTGGAGATCTTGTAAAAGAGGAAGTTCTAATAGAAGCAATGAATGAAGGGATGATAACCAACGCGGTATTGGATGTTTTTGAACAGGAACCTTTAGCTGAAGACCATCCCTTCTGGGGAATGAATAATGTCATCGTATCCCCGCATGTATCCAGTAAATCCGGTATGTACGTTGAACGGGCTATGGAGGTTTTCCTTCCCAATTTACGCAAATGGCTTGATGGAAATCAGGAACCGACAAATCTCGTAAATATGGAAAAGGGGTATTGACCATGAAGATTTACACGAAAACCGGCGATAAAGGCACCACTTCTCTGGTATACGGTTCAAGAGTGCCGAAAAATGATGTGCTGGTGGAAGCTTACGGTACTTGCGACGAAGCGAACTCAATGATCGGTTTGGCGCTTGCGCATCTGAACGGCGAATTCTTCAGCGAAAAAGCAGAAATCTGCGATATATTCCATGAAATTCAAACGACTTTATTCCATGTGGGAGCGGAACTTGCCACTCCTGCGGGAAAAGAAGTGAAGTGGAAGCTGGACCCGGCAGATACAGAAAAATTAGAGATCTGGATCGATAAATACGATGCGGAACTTCCGCCATTGAGTAACTTTATCCTGCCAAGCGGCCATCCTGCTGGAGCGGCGCTGCACGTAGCCCGTACAGTGGTCAGACGGGCTGAGCGCCTTGCCACCTCCATCGGGGAAGGGACATCCCCGGAAGTGCTGGCTTACCTGAATCGCTTGTCAGACTTCTTGTTTGTTGCGGCCCGTTTCATCAATCAGCGCTTGGGCAGCAAAGAAAATGAACTTCACAGCAAGAAATAGCATTCAATAAGTCCACCTTAACCAGCGTGCTTATAGTGATTTCTTGACATCTGCCTTGCTTTTTGAGTACACTAATTATAACGATTATAAAGTAAGAATCTTTATGAAGTGAGGTGCACGGCGATGTCTGAAGTATTATTAAAAGACGCGCTTGATGCTTTGAAGTCTACAGGTGTCAGAATCACTCCACAGCGCCATGCGATTTTGGAGTATATGATTCATTCTACAACGCACCCGACAGCGGATGACATTTATCGCGCGCTTGAGAAATCTTTTCCAAATATGAGTGTTGCAACTGTTTATAATAATTTACGTGTCTTTAAAAAAGCCGGTCTTGTGAAAGAATTGACTTATGGCGATTCTTCAAGCAGGTTCGATTTTGTTACGCACGACCATTATCATATGATCTGCAATGATTGCGGAAAGATTGTTGATTTTCATTATCCCGGTTTGGATGAAGTGGAACATTTGGCTTCACATGTTACTGGATTCCAGGTGGATTACCATCGGCTTGAAATCTATGGAACCTGCCAGGATTGCCTTTCTGATTCAGCAAAGGCGCAATAAGAAAGCGAGCATAGAATTCTATGCCCGCTTTTTTTATTTATCCAATTATTCAGAAGGAACAGAAAATCCGCCAGCGAATTGATCGGCGGCGGATATCAGTTATACGTTGGAATTTTTTTTATTGTATTGGACATCGAACTCTTTTCCTTCTAGGGAAGGATCCATAGTCAGAGGTTCGCGGCAGTGCATGCACATATCCACCCGGCCAAGCATTTTTGTGTGGCGTCCGCAGTTCGGGCATTCAACAGGAACGGTTTTCATGGAAAGAAGACCAATCCAGGCGTATACTCCTGTACTTCCAATGATGGCGACGACCCCAAGCAGCATGAAAGTGACCATGATTGCCGGTTGTTCTCTAAAGTAAATGCCTATATACATAATAACGATGCCGATGAAAATCAAAGACAACGCAAAAGTCCGGATACGGTTGATTTTATTTTTATAAGGCTTCATGTTTACTCCTCCTTGCATCAATCATACTATATCATATTGGATGTGAAAAAGTGTTAATGCTTTTCTTATGAAGGAATCAGCGGAAATATGTCGAAATAGAGAAAAGCGGATCTTACATGTTTATTTATTGGGGATAAAAGAAGCAATTATTAAAGAAAAAATGGACGAAAAATATTTGAGTTGATGAAAAAAGGGTATAGCCGTAAGCAAGTCTGAATCTGCAGGGAGTGAAATGGAATGGAACAAATATTAAGGCCGATTTATCAGGAACGGGCTAGCCAGGAAAGCACGCTTGGCGTTGTGCTCGTTGAGAAAAGAGAAAAGGTCAGTCCAAGTACTGATACTTTTGATACGATTCTGCTGATCATTACAAAGGAAAATGAAACGGCTGTTTTCACTAAGCATTATACTTACGACGAGAAAAAAGCTGCCATGCACATCATTACTGAAAAGCAGCTTCAGAAATGGCTGCTGCTTGGAACGAATCGCAAAATAGTAGACTGGCTGTTTAATGGCCGAATCATTTATGATCGAAATGAATTTATGGAAAAGTTGATTACTGAACTTAAAGAATATCCCTTTGCAGGAAGAAAAATTAAAATGGGCCTTGAGTATGCCAAGCTGATTCGGCGTTACCTGGAAGGAAAGGTGCTGTTCGAGGAAAAAAACTATCTCGACGCTTACCGCCATGTAATTGAATCGCTTCATCACCTGGCACGTCTTTCAGTTTTGGAAAACGGGTTGCCTCCAGAAGTGACTGTGTGGTCCCAAGTGAAAAAGATAGAGCCGTCTATTTATAAATTATATGAAGAGCTGGTTCTCAGTGACGAATCCATTGATAAGAGATTGGAGCTGCTGTTCCTTGCCAGCGAATTTCTCATTCATTCCCGTACAACAGATGGAGCGCAGCATATCATGGAAGTAATGGCGAAAAAGAAGAGCTGGACCATCCAGGAACTTCACGAGCAGGAAGAGCTGAAAAACTATTCTTCCGATCTGGAGGTGTTCATCGAATATCTTGTGGACAAGGAAATGGTGTTTACTGAAGGAGTCATGACCAAGAGCGAGAGAATATTCCATCGGTACTATTATGTTAAAGCTGCAAAATAAGCAGCTGGATTTCAAACCGGGCTACCTTCGGGTAATCCGGTTTCTTTCATTAGAGGACGTTACTAGAATAGAAAAAGAAATAGTAATTTTTGCTAATGAATAATTTGAGGTTTTTACATTTTTAATTTTTTATCCTTTTGTCGTTGACAAAAAGGTAGGTATCGTATTATGATATTTCATGTCGCTTCGGCAGATTAAGTTTTTTAGAATAATAAATAAAGCTTGACTCTGACAGCCGGCGATGATAAATTAGAGAAGTCGCTTTTACAGGACGCGAAAATTTGAACCTTGAAAACTGAACAGCAAAACGTCAACGAATGACGTCACGAGCGCCTCGGCGCGCGAACGGCATTTGCGATGGTCGCCTTCGGGCGATTGGAGCACAGCCTTCGAGCTTCTTGGGTTCGTGACGTAAACTACTGATCAGCACTTGTGCAGATCAAAGCGAATCGCGCTGTCTTCGGACAGGCGATGCGCCAGCAAGGATTTGAGCAATCAAAACCTCTATAATGGAGAGTTTGATCCTGGCTCAGGACGAACGCTGGCGGCGTG
>NZ_RCWH01000015.1 GCF_003668635.1 Planomicrobium sp. Y74
AGCACTCAAACTATAGTCCAGTGACGATGGCAAAGAGGCCACACCCGTTCCCATCCCGAACACGGCAGTTAAGCTCTTTTGCGCCGATGGTAGTTGGGGGTCTCCCCCTGTGAGAGTAGGACGCCGCTGGGCATACAGAAAAAGGTCGTTACCGCGCAAGCGGTAGCGGCCTTTTTTGTTATTTATTAAATTAAGAAATTTATAGAAGTAATTCAGTAATTAATTCAGATAGATAGTTTATTGCTTGTTTCTCCATCAGTAGTTATATAATCTTAAATTAACTCAGGAGGTTGATAAAATGGTTTCGGTTTATGATTACAAAGTTAAAAATTTGCAGGGAGAAATGGAATCACTTGAAAAGTTTAAAGGGAATGCGCTGGTAATAGTCAATACAGCAAGCAAATGTGGATTGACTCCTCAATTTGAAGACCTTCAAAAACTCTATGAAAAGTATTCCAGTAAAGATTTTCAAATCCTCGGTTTTCCAAGTTCTCAATTTAATAATCAGGAATTTGAAAATCAGGAAGAAACGATGGAATTCTGCCAGATGAATTATGGTGTAACATTTCCTATGTTTGCAAAAACAGATGTCAAAGGAGCAGATGCAGCTCCACTATTTACCTATCTGACTTCAAAGCATGAAAATCTAGAGGCTGAAGAAATTGCATGGAACTTTGCGAAGTTTTTAATAGATAAAGAAGGACATGTCATTAAAAGATATTCCCCTCGATCTTCGCCACTGGAAATTGAAGAAGACCTGAAGACTATTCTATAAGATTAGTCGGAATACTTTTTTTATTTTTGAATTCTTGACACCCTTCATGCCCACTGATAACCTTACAATAATATTTAATAGGAAGCGGGAGGCGTGTCGAATAATGTGGGAATCGAAATTTGTAAAAGAAGGTCTGACTTTTGACGATGTATTGCTTGTTCCAGGACATTCGGAAGTATTGCCGAAAGACGTAGATTTATCTGTGGAGTTAACTCCTAAATTGAAGTTGAACATCCCTATCATCAGTGCTGGAATGGATACTGTGACCGAAGCAAAAATGGCGATCTCCATGGCGCGCCAAGGCGGTCTCGGTGTTATTCATAAAAACATGAGCATTGAAGAGCAGGCGGAACAGGTAACTACAGTTAAACGTTCGGAAAATGGCGTTATTACAGATCCTTTCTTTTTGACTCCAGACCACCAAGTGTATGATGCAGAGCATTTGATGGGCAAATATCGTATTTCAGGTGTGCCGATTGTAAATAACGAAGAAGAATTGAAGTTGGTTGGCATCATAACAAATCGCGATCTCCGCTTTATTCAAGATTATTCATTGAAAATCAATGATGTCATGACGAAAGAGAAACTGGTTACAGCTCCAGTCGGCACTACATTGGAAGATGCAGAAAAAATTCTTCAGCAATACAAAATTGAAAAATTGCCGATTGTTGATAATGAAGGAATGCTGAAAGGCTTAATCACAATTAAAGACATCGAGAAAGTTATTGAATTTCCGATTGCAGCAAAAGATTCCCATGGCCGCCTTCTTGCCGGCGCCGCAGTGGGTGTTACTTCCGATACGTTAAGACGAGTTGAGCAGCTTGTAAAAGCGCAAGTGGATGTTGTGGTTTTGGATACTGCACACGGCCATTCGAAGGGTGTTTTGGAAATGGTCAGCGAAATCCGCTCCCAATTCCCTGAACTGACAATCATAGCTGGAAACGTTGCAACAGCAGAAGGAACAAGAGCCTTGATCGAAGCTGGAGCAGACGTGGTTAAAGTTGGTATCGGGCCAGGGTCAATCTGTACGACGCGGGTTGTAGCCGGTGTTGGTGTTCCTCAGATTACCGCAGTTTATGACTGTGCAACAGAGGCACGGAAACATGGAAAAGCGATTATTGCCGATGGCGGCATTAAATATTCCGGTGATATCATCAAAGCTCTTGCAGCTGGTGGACATGTAGTAATGCTCGGCAGTCTGCTTGCCGGAACGACGGAAAGCCCTGGAGAAACTGAAATCTTCCAAGGCCGCCGTTTTAAAACGTATCGGGGAATGGGTTCAATTGCTTCTATGGAAAAAGGATCGAAAGACCGTTATTTCCAGGATGAGGCGAAAAAGCTGGTACCGGAAGGAATCGAAGGAAGATTGCCATATAAAGGACCACTTACTGACACCATTCATCAATTACTTGGCGGAATCCGTGCAGGGATGGGCTATTGCGGGACGAAAGATTTGGAGTCCTTACGCAATGAAGCTCAATTCATCCGTATGACGGGTGCCGGGTTGCGCGAAAGCCATCCTCATGATGTTCAAATTACAAAAGAGTCACCAAACTACTCAATATAATAAAAGCTGAACCTTTTAGCACTCTTTTCCATCATTATCCGGTGGTAAAGAGTGCTTTTTGCATATTTTTATTTCAGGACATTAATAATATGATAGAATAGCATGGGGAAACAGATTAATGGAGGTATAGAGAGATTTGAAGAACGTTTTTAAGATGACAATTTTGCTTACTGTATTAGCTATGTTTATGACTACTATTATCGTTCCGCAACAGGCAAGCGCGAACGAATCATTGAATATAATGGCAGACGCCGCTATTTTGGTGGATGCTGAAAGTGGAAAAATCCTATTTGAACAAAATGCTGACACGCCTCTTGGTGTCGCAAGTATGACGAAAATGATGACAGAATACCTGCTTTTTGAAGCAATCGAAGATGGGCGTATAACTTGGGATCAACAGTACAGCGTAACTGATTATACATATCAGATTTCCCAAGATAGAGCACTCAGCAATGTGCCGCTTCGCGCTGACGGGACTTATTCCATCCAGGAATTATATGAAGCTTTGGCGATTTATTCAGCTAACGCAGCAACTATCGGCATCGCAGAAACTATTGCTGGAACCGAAGGTGAATTCGTTCGCCTGATGAATAAAAAAGCTGAAGAACTGGGGCTTGAAGACACAAAATTCGTAAACTCGACGGGCCTGAACAATGTCGATTTGAAAGGCATGCATCCGGACGGAACTGGAGAAACTGACGAAAACGTCATGACTGCACGTTCTGTAGCGAAATTGGCGAGAGCGTTGATGACAGATTATCCGGAAGTTCTTGAAACAACAAGCATTGCCAAAGCGGTTTTCCGCGATGGCACTGATGACAGAACAGAAATGCCGAACTGGAACTTCATGCTTCCAGGCTTGGTGTATGAATATGAAGGTATGGATGGACTAAAAACAGGTACAACTGATTTTGCCGGACATTCTTTCACTGGTACAGCGAAACGCGATGATGTCCGTTTGATTACTGTAGTGATGAAAGCTGTGGACAGTGAAGGCGTCGGTTCTTATAAAGCACGTTTTGATGCGACCCGCGCATTGATGGATTACGGCTTTGGACAATTTACAAAACAGGAAATCGTTCCTGCCGGTTACCAATTTGAAGATCAGCAAGCTTTGCCGGTAGCAAAAGGCAAAGAAGATGAAGTCAAAATTGCTGTTAAAGAGCCAATTACGATGATGGTCCGTTCAAGCGAGAAAGATGCTTATGTTCCTGAATTGGTAATTGATGAATCTCTTCTTGATAATGGCAAACTGGAAGCGTCGATTGAAAAAGACAAAGTGGTCGGAACCGTTAACCTGACTAAGGAATCGGGATCTGATTACGGCTATTTGGATGGTTCAGCGAGCGGCGCTGAAGTCATCACAACTGAAAGCGTTGAGCGCGCCAACTGGTTTACCCTTTCCCTGCAGGCAGTTGGAAGCTTCTTCTCTACTATGTGGAATGGCGCTGTTGATTTTGTAAAAGGTCTGTTCTAATAAAAAGCAGTTCATCTTATAAAGATGAGCTGCTTTTTTAGTTTAAAGATTCTTAGGAAATTTTTTTTCTATATCCAGACTCCAGCATCCAGCTCTTCGGGTCATAAGCCCGCCCAGTGTCTAGTCTTCAGTGCCTAGCTCTTCGGGATATAAGTCAAACCTGCTGCATGGCAAAAGCGCCACTTCGCATGTTCGCCTTATACCTGTCAGAGCTGGACAGGCACTTCCGCTTTTCGTGTCTACGCGGCCAAGGCCACTTCGCTGTTCTGTCTTATGCCTTTCAGAGCTTGACGGGCGCTTGCGCGTTTCTTTTGCTGATTTCCCAGCTTGCCATGAGCTGATGGATGCCTTCTTCTATTTGCTTTTCAGACAATCCACCAAAACCGATGACGATGCGGGGAGAAGAGCTTTCTGATTTACCGACATCATAGGAATGCAGGCCGAAAACCCTTATTCCAGCTGCTTTTGCACGTTCGATCAGCTGCTTCTCACTAAGCGGCGTCTGTATGGTCAAAACAACATGCATCCCTGCTTGCTCTCCTGAAATCTTTACCGCTGGCGCAAATAAAGCCAGTTCAGCCGTCAATTTTTCCAGTTTCTTTTTATACAGCTTGCGCATCCGGTTGAGGTGTCTCGAAAAATGCCCTTTCTGCATAAATTGGGCCACTATCTGCTGATCCAGTCGGGGTACGGAAGACGAATAATGCAGAAAAGTTTTATTGTATTCAGTGAGCAATGTGTTCGGCAATACCATATAAGCGATTCGGAGAGAAGGCATCAGCGATTTTGAGAAAGTACTGATATAGATGACCCGACCGCTCAGATCCATGCTTTGCAAGGCGGGAATTGGCCGGCTGGTATAGCGGAATTCACTGTCATAATCATCTTCAATGATGTAACGTTCGGGCTTGGCGGTCGCCCAGTTCAATAATTGGGCACGTCTTGTGGCACTTAAGACAGAGCCTGTCGGAAACTGGTGGGAAGGGGTGACGTACGCCACATCTACCGGTGAAGCTTCCAATTCTTCCATATTGATGCCGTCTTCATCGATGCTGATCGGCAGCGACTTCCGGTCATGGTGGCTGAAAATACTGTGGGTGAGGGCGTATCCGGGATTTTCGAAGCCGAAAATCAGGTTTTTATTGAGCAGCCGGATCAATAACGGCATCAATTGTTCTGTCCCGGAACCAATGATGATCTGGTTTGGCTGGCAGACGACTCCCCTTGACTGGAACAGGTAGCGGGCGATTTCCTGCCGCAGTACATCATCGCCCTGGGGATGGCCGGATAACAGGAATTCCCCATTGGCTTCATCGAGGACTTCCTTGGCCAATTTGCGCCATGTAGAAAAAGGGAAGGATCCTGTATCAATCTGTGCCGGATTAAAATCAAATTTATAATCGATTTTTTCAGGGATTACCGGTTCTTCCTGCGGCAAATCAAGATAAGCGAGTTCCTCGACCGCTTGGGCATAATAGCCTTTTCGTGGCCGCGATTCAATAAAACCTTCTGCCACAAGTTGACCATAAGCAAGTTCTACGGTTGTTTGGCTGATATCCAGGAATTCAGCCAGTTTCCGCTTACTTGGCAATTTTGTCTCAACGGAGATTTTGCCATCGATGATGGCCTGTTTTATTTCGATATAGAGTTGCTTGTAGATGGGGGTGTTGCTTTGTTTCTTTAATTGGAACATGAGCATATCCATTCGTATCTCTCCCAACTGACATCTTTATTATTTGAATTTATTATTTATTCATAAGATCAGTTTAAGTATAACGGAAAGGGAGAGTTTCGACAAAGTTGGATGGAGGCCGCGGCCTCTTGCTAAAAAGGGAAGATTATAGTAAAGTATGATTAATTTAAAAGAAGAAACGTTGATGGGAATTAGTAAAACGTCTGTTTTTCCAAAGAGAGCCGGTGGTTGGTGCGAACCGGTGAAAAACGCGTTTGAATCCACCCCGGAGTTGCATGGCGAAATAAGCCATTGCCGGTTTTAATGCCGTTATGTGATGAAGAGAATCGGTTATTTTTGCCGGTTAATCAGGGTGGCAACGCGGGTAGCTCTCGTCCCTTTCACAGGGATGTGAGCTATTTTTGTTGTCTTTTTTCCATTTGCGCCAAAAACAAGAGGAGGAATTTATCATGTTGGACATCCGATTTGTACGGGAACATTTTGAAGAAGTGAAGAGCAAGCTTGCGAAGCGGGGAGAGGATATTTCAGTTCTGGAAGATTTCCAGCCGCTTGATGCCAAGCGCCGGGAGTTGATTGCGCAGACAGAGAAATTGAAAGCCGAGCGCAACGAGGCTTCCCAGAATATAGCAGTCATGAAACGCAATAAAGAAAATGCCGATGAAGCTATCGCGAAAATGCGTGAAGTTGGTGACCAGATCAAGACAATCGACGATGAATTGCGTGAAGTTGAAGAGCGCCTGAACTATATCATGATGCGCGTACCGAATATTCCGCACGACAGTGTTCCGCTTGGCGATTCTGAAGATGATAACGAAGAAATCCGTACATGGGGCGACAAGCCGGAATTCGGCTATGAAGCGAAACCGCATTGGGATATTGCAACAGACTTGAACATCGTCGATTTTGAACGCGCAGCGAAAGTCACAGGCAGCCGTTTTGTTTTCTATCGCGGTCTTGGGGCACGCCTTGAACGCGCTTTGATCAATTTCATGATGGACCTTCACCAGGAAGGGCATGATTACGAAGAAATGCTGCCGCCATATTTGGTCAACCGCGAAAGTTTAACAGGTACAGGGCAATTGCCGAAATTCGAGGAAGATGCTTTCCTGATCGAGAAAGAGGATTATTTCCTGATTCCGACTTCTGAAGTGCCGGTGACAAACTTTTACCGCGATGAAATCCTGACAGGCGAAATGCTGCCGCAGGCATTTGCTTCTTACAGCGCGAATTTCCGCTCTGAAGCGGGGTCTGCAGGGCGCGACACACGCGGATTGATTCGTCAGCATCAATTCAATAAAGTCGAGCTGGTGCGCTTTGTGAAGCCGGAAGAATCTTATGATGAGCTGGAGAAATTGACAGGCCACGCTGAGAAAGTGCTTCAATTACTGGGCCTTCCTTACCGCGTGCTGAAGATGTGTACAGCGGATCTTGGATTTACGGCAGCGAAGAAATACGATATCGAAGTGTGGATCCCAAGCCAGGAAATGTACCGTGAAATTTCTTCTTGCAGTAACTTCGAAGATTTTCAGGCAAGACGCGCCAATATCAAATTCCGCCGCGAGACAGGCGGCAAGCCGGAATTCGTTCATACATTGAACGGCAGTGGACTCGCGATTGGCCGTACCGTTGCGGCTTTGCTCGAGAACTTCCAGCAGGAAGACGGCTCTGTCCGCATTCCGGAAGTACTGCGTCCGTATATGGGCGGCAAAGAATTCATCAAATAATACTGGAAAGCTCTATAAGCATCGTGCTTATGGAGCTTTCTTTTTTATTGGCGGAAAAGAAGTGGTTCATTGATAGCAGAAAGGGTATGGGTAAACAGGAGAATTGAAGGGAGTTTTTGATGTGGAGAATCTTTCTTTTCAATCGGTTGAAACGAATGGTGTAACGTTGCATACGGCAGTGGCGGGTCCGGAAGATGGGCCACTGGTGATTCTACTGCACGGCTTTCCGGAGTTCTGGTATGGCTGGAAGCATCAGATCAGGGCATTGGCGGGGCAGGGCTACCGGGTGATGGCACCGGATCAACGGGGCTATAATTGGAGCAGTAAACCGCCAGGAGCAGAAAATTATACTTTGAATGATTTGCGGGACGATATTGCGGGTCTGATCGAACAGAGCGGGAAAGAAAAAGCGTTTGTGGTCGGCCATGATTGGGGCGGAGCGGTTGCCTGGCAGCTGGCTGCAACAAGGCCTGAGCTGGTGGAAAAAATGATTGTTGTTAATATTCCGCATCCAAAGGCGATGCCAAGAGTAATGATGCGGAATCCTATGCAATGGATAAAAAGCTCGTACATGCTGTATTTTCAAGTTCCTAAGCTTCCGGAAGCGATGATGGCAGCGGGAAATTTCAGTTTTATGAAACAGGCGATGGTGGGTACCAGCCGGAAAAACGCATTTTCTGAGGAAGATCTTGAGCGGTACGGAGAAGCGTGGGCACAGCCAGGGGCGCTGACCGGGATGCTGAATTGGTATCGGGCATTGGCAAAAGGCAGCTTCCATCAGACGCCAAAGAGAAAAATTGACGTGCCTGTAAGAATTTTGTGGGGAGTCGGCGATCAATTTCTGTCCCAGGAACTGGCGAAGGAAAGCCTGAATTTCTGTGTCGATGCAGAGTTGGTGCTGATCGGGCAGGCTACCCACTGGGTACATCATGAGCAGCCGGTGATTTTGAACCGGTTGATTATGGAATTTCTGGACGAATAAAAAACGGAAACTCTATAAGAGCTTCCGTTTTTTCTTTTTCTCCCGTAAGCCGCGGAAAAATTGTGTCAGCAGTCCTCCACATTCGTCGGCCAATACATTTTCTTTTACCTCGCATTGATGGTTGAAACGATTGTCGTTCAATAACCTGTAGAGTGAATCGACCGATCCCGCTTTCACGTCCCGGGCGCCGTAGACAACTCTGGGAATCCGTGATTGCAGAATGGCGCCTGCACACATCGGGCAAGGCTCTAACGTTACGTAAAGGATAGTGTTTTCCAGCCGCCAGCTTCCAAGTTCTTCACAGGCCTGCTGTATTGCCAGCAATTCCGCATGGGTGACGGCATTCTGCGTCGTTTCCCGCAGGTTATGTGCGCGTGCAATCACTTCACCGTCGCGGACGATGACAGCACCGATTGGCACTTCTCCTTTGGCTGCTGCTTTATTCGCTTCTTCTATCGCCATTTTCATATAATGCTGGTCCAGTTCCAAGCCGTTCATCATGCATCTCTCCTTAAGCACAGTTTAGCATCTTTCTTCAAATTGAGGCAGTCAGTCTTTCAATCAAAGGGCGACAAATTGCAGATGGAAGATTAAAATAAACAAAGAAGCAAATAGTAAGGGGAGCCTCTTATGAAAAAAAAGCCGAAAAAATTATATAAAAAAGAACATAAAAAAGAGACTATTCCCCATCTGTTGGGGCGTTATATAGCCATGCTGATCGGGGCAACGATGGCAGCGGCTTCGATTGAGCTGTTTTTAGTTCCCAATGCCATCATAGATGGCGGCATCATCGGGGTTTCATTGATACTGGATTATTTGACTAATCTGCCTTTCGGGCTGTTGCTGGTCGTCATCAACTTGCCGTTCCTGTTTTTCGGCTATAAGCACATCGGTCGGAATTTCTTTCTTTCCTCCATTTTTTCGATTGTGGCATTGGCGATCGTCGAAATTCCGATGCACAGGTTCGAGCCATTTGTCGATGATCCGCTGCTGGCTACAGTATTCGGCGGTTTATTGCTTGGAGCGGGTGTTGGGGTTGTCATCCGAAACGGAGGCGCGCTCGATGGCACGGAGATTCTCGGAATCCTGCTCAGCAGGAAACTGCCTTTTTCTGTAGGGGAATTCGTCATGTTCGCCAATGTTTTCATCTTCAGCTGGGCCGGATTTGTGCTTGGCTGGCAGCAGGCGATGTATTCGATCCTGACTTATTATATCGCTTCCAAAACAATTGATGCGGTCATCCAGGGATTGAATGACACGAAATCGGTCATCATCGTTTCGGATGAATTTGAGGAACTTGGATCGGCCATCAATGACCGTCTCGGTAGAAGCGTTACGAAGCTTCACGGCAAGGGTGGTTATAACGAGAACGAGAAGGATGTCATCTATCTGGTCGTCACCAGGCTCGAGATTTCCAAACTGAAACAGGTTGTACATGACATTGACCCAAAGGCATTCCTGACCATCATGAGCACCCAGGAAGTACATGGCGGAACATTCAAGGCACCCATCCATTAATTTGGCGGGTGCTTTTGCCTCTACTTTTCAAGTGGTGTCTATGGTAAAATTAAGGTCAACGAACGTACATGAAAAGAAAAAGGGGGGGCTTCGGATGCCGGTGCCATTTATCACGGTAGAAGGGCCGATTGGCGTAGGGAAAACATCGTTGAGTAAAGCGATTGCTGATCAGAATCAATTCAAATTATTAAAAGAAATCGTGGATGAAAATCCGTTTTTAAATAAGTTCTATGAAGACATCGAAGAATGGAGCTTCCAGACGGAAATGTTCTTCCTGTGCAATCGTTACAAGCAATTGACCGATATACAGAAGAAGTTCATCTCGAAGCAGGAATCGGTCGTAGCCGACTATCATATCTTTAAAAACCTCATCTTCGCCAAGCGCACTTTGCCTCCTGAGGAATATGCGAAATACGAGGAAATCTACAAAATCCTGACAGCGGATATGCCGAAGCCGAATATGGTCATATACCTGCATGCCAGCCTTGATACCCTGATGAAACGCATCAAACTCCGTGGCCGCGAATTCGAAACGATGATCACAGCCGATTATATGGAGCAGCTCGCTGCTGATTACCACGAGTTCATCGAGCATTTCGAACGCACGCATCCTGAAATCCCTGTGCTCCGCTTTAACGGAGATGAAATAGATTTTGTCCAAAACGAAAGGGATCTGCAGCTGATCTTATCAAAAGTAGACGACACGCTACAACAAAGGAGCTTGACGATATGAATTTACGTGAAAAATATGGTATTCCGGCAAATGCGGTCATCACGATTGCAGGAACAGTCGGCGTCGGCAAATCGACAATGACAAAGGCTTTGGCAGATGCGCTTCAATTCCGCACTTCTTTCGAGAAAGTCGATTCGAATCCGTACCTTGATCTATTCTACGATGATTTTGAAAAATGGAGCTTCCATTTGCAGATTTATTTCCTGGCTGAACGCTTTAAGGAGCAAAAGCGCATGTTCGAATATGGCGGCGGCTTTATCCAGGACCGTTCAATCTACGAAGATACCGGCATTTTCGCCAAAATGCATTGGGAAAAAGGCACGATGAACAACGTGGATTACGAAACTTACACCAATCTCTTTGAAGCCATGGTGATGACACCTTATTTCCCGCATCCGGATTTATTGATTTACCTTGAAGGTTCGATTGATGACATCATCGGGCGCATCCAGGAACGCGGCCGCCAGATGGAACAGCAGACACCAATCGACTATTGGATTGAAATGCATCAGCGCTATGAAAACTGGATCAACACATTCAACGGTTGTCCGGTACTGCGCTTGAACATCAACGATTACGATTTGCTGAACGACCCTGAATGTTCGGAGCAGATTGTTGAACGCATCGGCAACTTCATGCAGCAGGCTTTAGTGCTGCGCAAATAAAATAAAAACAGTGGGCGGATTGTGAAATCTGTCCACTGTTTTTTTATTGTTGGGGTGTTTGGGCTTTTCGGAGCAGAGCAGGTGCTTTTGCTTTTCGTTAGTGTCCAGACTCCAGCGGGCCAGCTCTTCGGGTCATAAGCCAATCCAGCTACGTGGCCAGGGCCACTGCGCTGGCTTGTCTTAAGCCTGTCAGAGTTTAACGGGCGCTGTCGCTTTTCTTGGTGTCTAGTCTTCAGAGCTAAACAGGTACTTCCGCTTTTCGTTATTTCCCGGGAAATATAAAAGAGGCTCTCCGTCAGGAAAGCCTCATTAAAGTAATGTTTAATCGAAATTTTCAGTCACATTTAGGTTAAGAAAAATTCGCTACTTTCGTAACGAATCCAATCTCGAATTTATATGCGCGTAAATTCAAAAAATGGAGGAGGAAGAGGGATTCGAACCCCCGCGGGATTTGACTCCCCTGTCGGTTTTCAAGACCGATCCCTTCAGCCAAACTTGGGTATTCCTCCGTATCAGACAAGAATTAATTTAACACGGATCAATAAATACTGTCAACACTTTCGTGTGATTTTTTTCTGGTTTCTTTATTTTATTCAAAAAGAGCTGGGTTGCCGCCTTTTCTTAAAACAATTTCAATGGATATAGCCTTTCGGATTGATTTTTCCATGAAAAATTCGTATACTAGTAAATGCCGTGCTAGGTGGGAAGATAGCGGTGTCCTGTAACCTGCAATCCGCTTTAGCAGGACTGAATTCCTTTCCGAGGCTGTTTGCATGTAAGGTCTGCCTCATGCACGTAGTGTTGACATCTGGGTCCTGCGCAATGGGAACCCATGAACCATGTCAGGTCCGGAAGGAAGCAGCATTAAGTGGAACTTCTCATGTGCCGCGGGATCGCCTAGATCGAGCCAACGACATGGGTAACGCTTATGTGCAGCAGTCGAAGAAAGGTGCACGGCATTAAATTTATAATCTGAGCCTGTCCGCTTTATGCGGGCAGGTTTTTTGTTGCATTTTATGCGAGCAAAAGCCGTCCGAAACCTTAAGAGGGTGGGCGGATTTATGGTATAATGGAAGGACGAAAAACATATTTTCTAAAAGGAGAGAAAACCGTTGGCGTATCAAGCTTTTTACCGTGTATACAGACCCCAGTCCTTTTCCGAAATGACCGGTCAGGTGCATGTCAAACAAACCCTTCAAAATGCTCTCCTTTACAATAAGACGACACACGCTTATCTGTTTTCCGGTCCCCGGGGTACAGGGAAGACAAGTGCGGCGAAGATTTTTGCCAAAGCGCTGAACTGTGAAAGGGCACCGGTTTCCGAACCCTGCAATGAATGTTCTTCCTGTTTGAGCATTATGGAAGGATCCAATACCGATGTTATCGAATTTGATGCGGCCTCTAATTCACGGGTTGAGGAAATGCGTGAAATCATTGAAAAGGTCCGTTTCTCTCCTGCGAATTCGCGGTTTAAAATCTATATCATCGATGAAGTCCATATGTTATCAAACAGTGCATTCAATGCGCTGTTAAAAACGCTCGAAGAACCGCCGGAACACGTCGTCTTCATCCTGGCGACCACTGAACCCCATAAACTGCCGTTGACAATCATTTCCCGGTGTCAGCGTTTCGACTTTAAGTCACATACACAAGCAGATATCGTCCTGCGTATGGTGGAAGTTCTTAACGATGCAAACATTCCATATAATGAACAAGTGCTGAAAATCATTGCGCAGGCGGCAGCAGGCGGAATGCGGGATGCCCTTAGTCTCCTTGATCAGGTTGTGTCATTCAGCGGAGACAAAATGACCATCGAAGATGCGCTGCTGGTGACGGGATCAATCAGCCAGGATATGTTTTATTCGATTGCTGAGGCATTATTGGCAAAAGACATTGGCCAGGCTTTGACTTTATTGGAACAATTGGTGCGCGACGGCAAGGATCCGGTGCGGCTCGTAGAAGACTTCATCACGTTCTTCCGTGATTTACTGCTGATACAGACAGCGCCGGATCTGCACGATATGCTGGAACTTGCCAGCCACGAACCCCGTTTCGAGGAATTAGCGAAACGATTCGAACCGGCGACGCTTTATCTCTGGATTGACATCATGACTAAGACCCAGCAGGAAATGCGGTTTTCCAATCACACCAAGATTTATATGGAAACAGCATTGTTGAAAATGGTGCAGGCGGAAACGCCGGTACTGGCAACGACATCGGCAGCCGCAGCCGCTTCTCCTGAACTCGAAGCGAAAGTGTCGACGCTTGAGCAACTTGTCCGTGAATTGCAGCAGCAGCTGAAAAATGGCGGCGGATCAGCAGCGCCAGCTCCTGCTGAACAGAAAAAACGGCAGCGAGTGCAAAGCGGTTTTAAAATCCCGACAGGCCGTATACAGGACGTGCTGAAAAATGCGACGAAACCGGATATTCAGGCCATCAAGACAAATTGGGCGACGGTCATGGCCCAGCTTCAGAAATCCCACTCCGCTTTATTGAATGAAGCAGAGCCCGTAGCGGCATCAAGTGATGCATTTGTGTTAAAATTCAAGTATGATATTCATTGCCAGATGGCATCGGAAAACCAGACTTTCGCAACGGCATTCAGCCAGTTGCTGGAGCAGTATACAGGAAAAGCGTATACGCCGGTTTACGTTCCTGACGCAAGTTGGCTGAAAATCCGTGAAGATTTCATTAAAAGCAGCGGATTAAAAGCAGGCAATGAAGAGAAAGAGACGGACACTGAAGAAGAAAATCCGTTTTCCCAGGAAGGGGCTGCAGCGGAAGAAGATCCGTTCATTGCCGAAGCGGAACGGCTTTTTGGAAAAGATTTCGTCGAAGTTCATGAAGACTGACAAACATATTAGGAGGAATAAATTATGCGCGGTGGAGGAAATATGCAAGGCATGATGAAACAAATGCAGAAAATGCAAAAACAAATGGCTGAGGCTCAAGAAGAGCTTGGCACGATGAAATTTGATGGAGCAGCTGGCGGCGGCATGGTTAAAGTCACTGTTTCAGGACATAAAGAAGTTTTGGATATTGTTTTGGATCCGTCAGTAGTAGACCCGGAAGATGTTGAAATGCTGCAGGACCTATTGGTTGTTGCAACAAACGAAGCGTTCAAGAAAGCGGACGATCACGCGAATTCCACAATGGGGAAATTCACGAAGGGCTTGAATATTCCAGGAATGTAGTAGGAGGCAATAATTATGCATTATCCGGAACCTATATCAAAATTAATGGAGAGTTTTATGAAATTGCCAGGGATTGGGCCGAAAACAGCGGCCCGTCTGGCATTTTTTGTGCTTGGAATGAAAGAAGATACAGTGCTTGATTTTGCGAAAGCCCTTGTCGATGCAAAACGGAACCTTAGTTTTTGCTCGGTGTGCGGCCATATCACGGACGTAGATCCCTGCCATATTTGCCAGGACCAAAAGCGTGATCGCACGACGATTTGTGTAGTGCAAGATCCGAAAGATGTAATCGCCATGGAGAAAATGCGTGATTACACGGGTTTATACCACGTGCTGCAAGGAGCAATCTCTCCTATGGAAGGGATTGGTCCCGAAGACATCAATGTGCCGTCCTTGCTGAAGCGTTTACAGGATGAGCAAGTTGACGAGTTGATTCTGGCAACAAACCCGACCATTGAAGGGGAAGCGACAGCGATGTATATTTCTCGGCTGGTCAGACCTTCAGGAATCAAAACAACCCGGATTGCGCATGGGCTGCCAGTTGGCGGAGACCTTGAGTATGCGGATGAAGTAACCTTATCCAAAGCGCTTGAAGGCCGGCGCGAGTTATAATAGAGGAGATCGACGAATGCTGTTTTCAAGAAAAGGCAAATTAAAAAAAGAGTTTGACGAGCAGTTGATCTCCCATTTCTTCGCCGCCAAGCAAGAGCTGCAAGTGGCCAAAGAAATGGAAGGAATGTCTGACGATTATGATTTGTATATAATTGCTAAACGAAAAATTGCCGAGAGTAAGCATTTGTTTCTGTTAAAGGAAGCAAGGCTGCGTGAAGTGAAAATTAAGTGAGGACAGAGGGTTTTATCCCTCGGTCTTCACTTTTCTTTTTTACTGCTTATATAGAAGGGAAATGAAATACTTTTTAAATATAATTTTATTTGGAAAATCTGTTGACAGCATTGCCGCTATGCTTTAGTATTGTAGAAGTCGTCAAGAACGACAGCAAACATGAACCTTGAAAACTGAACAGCAAAACGTCAACGAATGACGTCACGAGCGCCTCGGCGCGCGAACGGCATTTGCGATGGTCGCCTTCGGGCGATCGGAGCACAGCCTTCGAGCTTCTTGGGTTCGTGACTTAAACTACTGATCAGCACTTGTGCAGATCAAAGCGAATCGCGCTGTCTTCGGACAGGCGATGCGCCAGCAAGGATTTGAGCAATCAAAACCTCTATAATGGAGAGTTTGATCCTGGCTCAGGACGAACGCTGGCGGCGTG
>NZ_RCWH01000017.1 GCF_003668635.1 Planomicrobium sp. Y74
TCTTACGTTTAGTTGAAAAGAACGAATGGAAGGGGAATGCATCATGAATATAAAAGTAGGTTTATTACTGGCAGGGGCTGCATTGATTTTAGCAGCTTGTGGAGACGATGGAATGCAAACAAGTGAAGAACAAAATGACGTTGCCGAAGAAACAGAAGCTGTAGAACAAGAAAAGAGCACCGAACAAGCAGCCAGTGAAGAAGCGGAAACAGAAGAAACAGAAGAGAGTAGCGAAGCGCAGAAGGAGGGAGAAGCACCAGAAGCCATAAGCGGAAAAGCTTCTGAACTTTTGTCGAAAGGTGAAAAGACCAGCTTTGTGTTCAAGCAAATAGGGGAGTTTTCCATCTTTTGTGAACCCCACCCGGTCATGAAAATGACTGTCGTGGTGGAAGAAGGAGATGAACTGTCCGGAGAAGTGGAACTGGATATTGCCGATTATGAATTTAGTGAAGAGACAATCGTCGTTGCACCGGGTACGATTATTACCTGGACCAATCTAGACGGGGCTCAACACAATGTGGCTTTTAAATAGAAGATTACTTTCTAGCGTACTGGGCGTTAATCCGGTAAAAGTTAAAACGAATACAGCCAGTCAGCCAACGTCAAGCGGACGGCGCAATCTTAACCTCGAATGATGGCCACTTTTGCCAGTGTTACATTCGGGGTTTATAGTTTTGTTCTCAAGTATGCACCACTTTGTGAAAGAAGTTGTGTCTTTTTGATGATGAAATTCCAAAACGCCTTCCTTTCTAGTTGAGCTTACGTTTTTGACAAAAAAAGAAAGAGCTGGTGTTTCGCTCTTTCTCAAGTATGGCAGAAGGTTGGAAATGTGTGGGACCGACCAAAAACATTTCTCAATTCATTGATGTCGTATCAACCAATGCTGCTTCTATAATGTAGCGATCAGGTGCTGAACCGATGAAGTTGAAGGGGTAGCACGTTGTGAGTGTCAGTGTCGGTTCCGTTTTCTCGACGATTACGGAGCGATCCTCCGCATCTGTTATCCAGGTTTTCTTGATTTCATATTCGTACTGGATGTTTTCAAATTGGACATACATGCGGGCGCCCTGTTCCAATTCCCCGAACCCCCGGAATACCGTGTCCCGGTGACCGGATAGCACCGTGTGCCTTAGACCATCGGGTGGAGTGGTGAAGTTTCCAGGATGATAACCCACCCCTTGCATAAGTGTTTCCTCGTCCGTTCCCCAATAGACGGGGTATTTCATATCCAGGGCCGGAATCAGCAACCAGCCGATCTCAGCTCCCTTTTCATATTCTGCATAATCACGTGGAATCGGTTCTTCCATCTTTTTAGCAGCTGTGGACGATGGAATTACCTCTTCGGAAGAGGTTAATGCCGGTTCGTTGCCGTTGCCGGGTTGGGTAAGCGCCTCGGTGGTTTTATGACCCGTCTTTTCGTCTTCAGTATTTGCAATAATATCATTTTTCCCGATGGCTTCCTGACCGGAAGAAGTACCGGACATCCACAAATAGCCGTTCCAGACG
>NZ_RCWH01000018.1 GCF_003668635.1 Planomicrobium sp. Y74
AGCGGGTAACAGCCCCGTAGCCGAAAACCTGTCCCCTCCAGAGTGGATCCTGAGTACGGCGGAACACGTGAAATTCCGTCGGAATCCGGGAGGACCATCTCCCAAGGCTAAATACTCCCTAGTGACCGATAGTGAACCAGTACCGTGAGGGAAAGGTGAAAAGCACCCCGGAAGGGGAGTGAAACAGATCCTGAAACCGTGTGCCTACAAGTAGTCAGAGCCCGTTAATGGGTGATGGCGTGCCTTTTGTAGAATGAACCGGCGAGTTACGATTGCATGCAAGGTTAAGGTGAGAAGCCGGAGCCGCAGCGAAAGCGAGTCTGAACAGGGCGAATGAGTATGCAGTTGTAGACCCGAAACCAGGTGATCTACCCATGTCCAGGGTGAAGGTAAGGTAACACTTACTGGAGGCCCGAACCCACGCACGTTGAAAAGTGCGGGGATGAGGTGTGGGTAGCGGAGAAATTCCAATCGAACCTGGAGATAGCTGGTTCTCTCCGAAATAGCTTTAGGGCTAGCCTCAATCTTNTTGAGAATCCTGGAGGTAGAGCACTGTTTGGACTAGGGGCCCATCCCGGGTTACCGAATTCAGACAAACTCCGAATGCCAGTGATTTATGATTGGGAGTCAGACTGCGAGTGATAAGATCCGTAGTCAAGAGGGAAACAGCCCAGACCACCAGCTAAGGTCCCCAAATATCCGTTAAGTGGAAAAGGATGTGGCGTTGCTTAGACAACCAGGATGTTGGCTTAGAAGCAGCCATCATTTAAAGAGTGCGTAATAGCTCACTGGTCGAGTGACACTGCGCCGAAAATGTACCGGGGCTAAACGGATTACCGAAGCTGTGGATGGACCTCTTAGGAGGTCCGTGGTAGGAGAGCGTTCTAAGGGCGTTGAAGCGGAACCGGAAGGATTCGTGGAGCGCTTAGAAGTGAGAATGCCGGTATGAGTAACGAAAGACGGGTGAGAATCCCGTCCACCGAATGCCTAAGGTTTCCTGAGGAAGGCTCGTCCGCTCAGGGTCAGTCGGGACCTAAGTCGAGGCCGATAGGCGTAGACGATGGACAACAGGTTGATATTCCTGTACCACCTCCCCGCCGTTTGAGCAATGGGGGGACGCAGAAGGATAAGGTGAGCGCGCCGTTGGTTGTGCGCGTCCAAGCAGTGAGGCGTGGAATGAGGCAAATCCCATTCCTGATACGTTAAGCTGTGATGGCAAGGGGCATTGCGCCCCGGAGTCCCTGATTTCACACTGCCAAGAAAAGCCTCTAGCGAGGCGGGAGGTGCCCGTACCGCAAACCGACACAGGTAGGCGAGAAGAGAATTCTAAGGTGAGCGAGTGAACTCTCGTTAAGGAACTCGGCAAAATGACCCCGTAACTTCGGGAGAAGGGGTGCTCTGGTAGGGTGAATAGCCCGAGAGAGCCGCAGTGAATAGGCCCAGGCGACTGTTTAGCAAAAACACAGGTCTCTGCAAAACCGTAAGGTGACGTATAGGGGCTGACGCCTGCCCGGTGCTGGAAGGTTAAGGGGAGTGCTTAGCGCAAGCGAAGGTGCGAACCGAAGCCCCAGTAAACGGCGGCCGTAACTATAACGGTCCTAAGGTAGCGAAATTCCTTGTCGGGTAAGTTCCGACCCGCACGAAAGGCGTAACGATCTGGGCACTGTCTCAACGAGAGACTCGGTGAAATTATAGTACCTGTGAAGATGCAGGTTACCCGCGACAGGACGGAAAGACCCCGTGGAGCTTTACTGTAGCCTGATATTGAATTTTGGTGCAACTTGTACAGGATAGGTAGGAGCCAATGAACCCGGAGCGCCAGCTTCGGGGGAGGCGTCGGTGGGATACTACCCTGGTTGTATTGAACTTCTAACCCGCACCCCTGATCGGGGTGGGAGACAGTGTCAGGCGGGCAGTTTGACTGGGGCGGTCGCCTCCTAAAGAGTAACGGAGGCGCCCAAAGGTTCCCTCAGAATGGTTGGAAATCATTCGCAGAGTGTAAAGGCAGAAGGGAGCTTGACTGCGAGACGTACAGGTCGAGCAGGGTCGAAAGACGGGCTTAGTGATCCGGTGGTTCCGCATGGAAGGGCCATCGCTCAACGGATAAAAGCTACCCCGGGGATAACAGGCTTATCTCCCCCAAGAGTCCACATCGACGGGGAGGTTTGGCACCTCGATGTCGGCTCATCGCATCCTGGGGCTGTAGTCGGTCCCAAGGGTTGGGCTGTTCGCCCATTAAAGCGGTACGCGAGCTGGGTTCAGAACGTCGTGAGACAGTTCGGTCCCTATCCGTCGCGGGCGCAGGAAATTTGAGAGGAGCTGTCCTTAGTACGAGAGGACCGGGATGGACACACCGCTGGTGTACCAGTTGTTCCGCCAGGGGCATCGCTGGGTAGCTATGTGTGGCCGGGATAAGTGCTGAAAGCATCTAAGCACGAAGCCCCCCTCAAGATGAGATTTCCCATTGCGCAAGCAAGTAAGATCCCTCAAAGACGATGAGGTAGATAGGTTCGAGGTGGAAGCGTGGCGACACGTGCAGCTGACGAATACTAATCGATCGAGGACTTAACCAATTACTTTTATGAATTGCTTTGTTCGACCCGTTTCACTGTCGTTTATCCAGTTTTGAGGGCGCAAGCACTCAAACTATAGTCCAGTGACGATGGCAAAGAGGCCACACCCGTTCCCATCCCGAACACGGCAGTTAAGCTCTTTTGCGCCGATGGTAGTTGGGGGTCTCCCCCTGTGAGAGTAGGACG
>NZ_RCWH01000019.1 GCF_003668635.1 Planomicrobium sp. Y74
CCCCCCTCAAGATGAGATTTCCCATTGCGCAAGCAAGTAAGATCCCTCAAAGACGATGAGGTAGATAGGTTCGAGGTGGAAGCGTGGCGACACGTGCAGCTGACGAATACTAATCGATCGAGGACTTAACCAATTACTTTCATGAGTTGCTTTGTTTCTAACAGGTTTCCCTGTCGTTTATCCAGTTTTGAAAGAATAAGATA
The DNA here is from genome assembly GCF_003668635.1 of Planomicrobium sp. Y74. GTDB lineage: Bacteria > Bacillota > Bacilli > Bacillales_A > Planococcaceae > Planococcus. The sequence continues at coordinate 204 of NZ_RCWH01000019.1, forward strand.
AAAGTTTTGAAAAAAGCTTGTATTAATCACCAGAATTGGTATAATAAATCTTGTCTTTCAAATTAGTAATCAGTCTGGTAATGATGGCAAAGAGGCCACACCCGTTCCCATCCCGAACACGGCAGTTAAGCTCTTTTGCGCCGATGGTAGTTGGGGGTCTCCCCCTGTGAGAGTAGGACGTTGCCAGGCTGATCAAATTATTCCGAAGTAGCTCAGTGGTAGAGCACCGCACTGTTAATGCGATGGTCGTAGGTTCGAGTCCTACCTTCGGAGCCATTTTTCTGGAGAGCTGTCCGAGTGGCCGAAGGAGCATGATTGGAAATCATGTAGGCGGGCAACCGTCTCAAGGGTTCGAATCCCTTGCTCTCCGCCAGTAGATAACTCATCATTAAAATTAAGCAAGGCCCCTTGGTCAAGCGGTTAAGACACCGCCCTTTCACGGCGGTAACACGGGTTCGAATCCCGTAGGGGTCACCATTTCGGAGGATTAGCTCAGCTGGGAGAGCATCTGCCTTACAAGCAGAGGGTCGGCGGTTCGATCCCGTCATCCTCCACCATTTTCTTTTATACATAACATTTCGTTAAATAGAAATCACTATTATATAGAAGAAACTCAATTTTAAGCAGCTAAAAACAGATGCTTTTAAAGAAACATTGAGTATTACACAATCTTCATATATACTATTATCGCGGGGTAGAGCAACGAACCGCACGAAGACGTTGAGTAACACCGAAGCAGGCGAAGCCGATGCAGGTGTCAACTACCGGAACATGGAGTATGAAAAACTCACTATATATTATTATCGCGGGGTAGAGCAGTTCGGTAGCTCGTCGGGCTCATAACCCGGAGGTCGCAGGTTCAAATCCTGCCCCCGCAACCAAATGGTCCCGTGGTGTAGCGGTTAACATGCCTGCCTGTCACGCAGG
>NZ_RCWH01000002.1 GCF_003668635.1 Planomicrobium sp. Y74
TATTATCGCGGGGTAGAGCAGTTCGGTAGCTCGTCGGGCTCATAACCCGGAGGTCGCAGGTTCAAATCCTGCCCCCGCAACCAAATGGTCCCGTGGTGTAGCGGTTAACATGCCTGCCTGTCACGCAGGAGATCGCCGGTTCGATCCCGGTCGGGACCGCCATTTTTTATTGAAATATGGGTCAGTAGCTCAGTCGGTAGAGCATTAGATTGAAGCTCTAAGTGTCGGCGGTTCGATTCCGTCCTGACCCACCATTTTTATGCGGGTGTAGTTTAGTGGTAAAACCTCAGCCTTCCAAGCTGATGATGAGGGTTCGATTCCCTTCACCCGCTCCATTATTTTTAAAAATTTTGGGCCTATAGCTCAGCTGGTTAGAGCGCACGCCTGATAAGCGTGAGGTCGATGGTTCGAGTCCATTTAGGCCCACCATTCCGAAGTAGCTCAGTGGTAGAGCACCGCACTGTTAATGCGATGGTCGTAGGTTCGAGTCCTACCTTCGGAGCCATACTGGGGAAGTACTCAAGTGGCTGAAGAGGCGCCCCTGCTAAGGGTGTAGGTCGGGCAACCGGCGCGAGGGTTCAAATCCCTCCTTCTCCGCCAGTAATTGGCCCCTTGGTCAAGCGGTTAAGACACCGCCCTTTCACGGCGGTAACACGGGTTCGAATCCCGTAGGGGTCATATGAAAAAGGAAGACGTCATGCATTTTATGCATGACGTTTTTTGTTTGTCAAAATAAGTTGTCGAAAGGCTGTTGCTGCTAAAAGTTTCTTTATTTAACTTCATATAAAATTACTTTGTGTAACAATAAAAAAAGCATCTCGTTGGAGAGATGCTTTAATGAAATATTTAAATGAGATGCCCTATTAATAAACCGATAGCCAGAAGAAAAGCAAAGAGTGTATTCGTGATGCCTGTATCTTTCATTGCTGGCATAACTTTAAGTGGTTCTGTGTACCGTTTGAATATCTTAATGATTTTAACAGGTTTAATGATGCTTATAAATACTAATAATGCCCATGGTGTGATCATCCCCAAAAGCACTAAGCCTGCAATCCATGCATACGACAGAACAAAAAAGCTTAAAAGTATGTTGACTGCAGCTGGACGGCCGGCAAGGATGGCCAACGTTTTGCGACCGCTTGCAGCATCACCGACAATATCTCTGATGTTGTTGGACATCATTATTGCTGCTACTAAGAGAGTGCTTGGAATCGACAGAAGAATAGCATCTATTGAAACAGTTCCTGTTTGAATGTAAAACGCAATGATAACAATGAGAAAGCCCATGAATAAGCCGGAAAATAATTCTCCAAAAGGTGTGTAGGCAATCGGATAAGGCCCGCCGGTATAGAGAAAACCGACCATCATGGCTATTCCGCCAACGACCAGCAGCCACCAGCTTGTTTGCATGCATATATAGATGCCAAGAATTCCTGCTATGCCATATAGTAAAAATGCAAGTCCCAGAACGGTTTTCGGTTTAACGCCATTTCTTACAATTGCTCCGCCGATTCCTACTGATTTTTCATTATCAAGGCCACGGGCAAAATCATAATACTCGTTAAACATATTGGTTGCAGCTTGAATCAGCAAACTGGCGATCAGCATTGCTGTAAATAAACCCCAATCTATCTGTGTATTTCTTATGGCGATCATCGTTCCCAGAAAAACTGGAGCGAAAGATGCAGTCAAGGTATGCGGGCGGGTTAACTGCCACCAGACACGCCAGCCGCTGTCCGCTTGTAATGTAGTTGTCATGTTGTATCTCTCCTCTATTTATTCCATATTATATTGTACTGCAAATTTGTGCGGATTACAGCAAATGTTGTGCTGATTTTAGCAGAAAAGAGTATGATAGAGGATAGAGGTTAAAAAGATTGAGAGCTTTTCCCGAAGTTTAGGAAGCTACCATATAAACGGAGGTAATTTGATGAATCGACCACAGTATTCATCGGCCGAAAAACAAGATAATTCAAGGTATGTCGCATACCGTTTTTATACAGAAACCATTGAAGTAAACAGAATGTCTGCCTTGGCTTTTTTTGAAGCAGGTGAAAGTTTTTATAAAGGAAAACGTTTCTTCTGGCAGAACCCGGAGAAGACTTTTACGCTTGTCGGACTGGGGCATGCACATGTATTGACCGGTGCCAATCACCAGGGGCGGTTTGAAGATGTAAAGAGCAATTGGCAAAGTCTGTGCAAACAGATTGTTAATGAAGAGCATTTTGTAGAGCCGATTCTGTTTGGCGGTTTCTCGTTTGATCCGTTGAACAAGTCGAAAAGTATTTGGCGTGAATTTCCGGAAGCTTATTTTGCAGTACCGACGTTCCAGTTGGTAATAAAAAATGATCGAGCATATATCAGTATTCACCTGATCACTAAAAAAGAGGATACGTTCCCAGAATTTGAGGCGTTGCGCAAAGAGCGGGATAAGCTGATCCATGCTGCACAAGTATCTGAACCGGTTACTTATAAAAAACCTGAAATTACGGGAAGAGAAGAGCTCAAAAAAGCTTCGTACCTTTCTTCCATTGACAAAGTGACTGGTGTAATCAAAGCGAAACAAGCAGATAAAGTGGTGATTGCAAGAGTTCTAAGATTGGACTTTGACAAATCTTTATCAGCTTCTTCTGCACTCTATCAGGTTTCAAAGGAACAGCCTGAAAGCTTCCTGTTTGGACTGGAAGCCGAAGAACAATTCTTTTTTGGCGCAACACCGGAACGGCTTGTAAAAGTCGAAGATCGCCAAGCTCTTTCCACTTGTCTGGCAGGCTCTACTCCAAGAGGGAAAACCGTCGAAAAAGATAATGAACTTGGAAATGAATTATTGAATGACAGAAAGAATCGCTCGGAACACCAATATGTAGTGGACATGATCAGTAAAGTGTTTGCCGCTCATTGCAGCACACAGTTTGTGCCGAAAAAGCCGAAATTGATGAAGGTAAGGGATATTCAGCATCTTTACACCCCGGTCGAAGGAGAATTGAAGCAGGGTTCGAATCTGATTGACCTTGTAAGAGATCTTCATCCGACGCCTGCACTTGGTGGAGAACCGCGGCAATCAGCACTTAGTCTGATTAGACAATATGAAACGATAAATAGGGGCTTCTATGCTGCACCAATCGGCTGGATAGATGCAAAAGGCGATGGGGAGTTTGCAGTGGCAATCCGTTCAGCTTTATTGGATGGAAAAGAAGCTTATTTATATGCAGGGGGCGGAATTGTCGAAGATTCCACTCCAGAGTCGGAGTATGCTGAGACTTGGGTGAAATTCCGTCCGATGCTTCGTGCCTTGGGAGGTCAATTGAGTGACGAATCGTAAATATCTAACCGAATATGTCTCTGCGTTCACACATAGTTTGGTGAACCAGGGAGTAAAAAACGTAGTGATCAGTCCAGGTTCGCGGTCGACGCCACTGGCTTATGCCTGTATGAAAGAAGAAGGACTGGCAGTTTACCGACAGATTGATGAGCGGTCGGCGGCTTATTTTGCCCTGGGAATGGCGAAGGCATCTGGAGAACCGGTAATGCTACTTTGCACATCGGGGACTGCAGCGGCGAATTATTTTCCTGCAATTGTCGAAGCCTTCTATGCCAGAATTCCATTGATCGTAGTGACAGCTGATCGTCCGCATGAGCTTCGGGAAGTCGGAGCTCCGCAGGCAATCAATCAAATCGATCTTTTTGGCTCCCATGTTAAATGGTCTGTAGATTTGCCGATGCCGGAACCTGAAAACCGGTTGGATTTTTTGGTGCGCCATCTGCATCGTTCAGTTAAGAATGCTGTATCCGAGCCGAGAGGTCCGGTTCATCTGAATGTGCCTTTCCGTGAACCGTTGGTACTGGATTTTGAACAGCAATATGACAGTGCAGGTGAAATAACTCATTTAAAGGGTGAGTCACGGTTATCTTCATCGGTTGAGCAATTCTTAATGGAAACTGTTAAGGCTGAAAAAGGGGTTCTGATTATCGGTGAAACGACCGAGAAGATGCCTGTTGAATTCTGGTCGTTTATCCGTAAATTGAATTGGCCGGTTCTTGCCGATCCTTTATCCAATGTACGCAGTAATCTGGATGAAAACTGTAAAGATTTGATTATCGACAGTTATGACGCCATTTTGAAAAGCGAAGTTTTTAAAGGGGTAATGGAGCCAGATGTTGTCATTCGTATTGGCCCGCAGCCTGTCTCGAAACCTTTAACGCTTTATTTGGCTGCTGTAAAACCGAAAACGTATGCTGTTTTTGATGAATCACCGATGATGAGGGATGCACAATCAGTGGTTACACATCATATCCAAACTTCAACAGATGGCTTATGGCAATTGCCGATTGGGACGAAGGCATTCAATTCCTATACGGAAAAATGGGCAGCGGCTTCTGAGTTATTCTGGGAACTTACAGAAGTTCATTGTAATGAAAAATTGGATGAAGGTGTGCTGGCTAAGGTGCTGTTTGATGAACTTGATAATTGTGACCTTATTGTCAGCAGCAGCATGCCGATCCGTGACACAGATACTTATTTCAAATCGACTTCCCGTGACATCATGATTTATGCCAACCGTGGCGCCAATGGCATTGATGGAGTTGTGTCGACGGCATTCGGTGTGCAGGCAGCGAAGGGGCGTCCGGCATATCTGTTTATCGGAGATTTATCGTTCCTGCATGATATGAACGGGTTGATTGCTTCGAAAATGCAGGAAACGGATTTGACGATTGTCGTGATGAACAACGACGGCGGCGGAATTTTCTCATATCTGCCGCAGTCACAGGAAGAACGTTATTTCGAAGAGCTATTCGGTACTCCTACCGGGCTGAAATTCGAGGATGCCGCGAGAATGTATGATGCCGATTACGCAGCTGTCGAATCGAAAGAGCAATTTGTTGAGGCGCTTCGTACAAAAAAACAAAAGGCAGTGAAGATTATCGAAGTGTTTACGGACCGGGAAACAAATGTACGGGTCCACAGAGAGTTGTGGAATCGGCTGATTGAGGAGCTGGGCGGGTAATGAAAATGGAGATTGAAGGCGTCAATTATCACATTGAACTAATGAATGAAGATAAAGAACAGGCGCTGGTATTTCTTCATGGTTTCACCGGCAGCACCAAAACCTGGCACAAGATAGTCCCTTGGTTTGAAGAACATAAAATTGTGCTCATTGACCTGCTTGGCCATGGTGGCACCGACAGTCCGAAAGATCCGGAGCGGTATTCGATGGAACAGCAGCTGCGTGACCTGGAAAAGATATTTGACCATTTGGGGCTGACGAACTTTGCCTTGGCAGGGTATTCTATGGGCGGACGAACAGCTCTTGCATATGCCTGCAATTTTCCCGGGCGGCTTTCCGCTTTATTGCTGGAAAGTTCTTCGCCTGGTTTAAAGACTGAAGAGCAGCGCAGCGAGCGAAGAAAAAATGATGGAAAATTGGCCGAACGGATTGTTTCTGGCGGCATCATATCATTTGTCGACAGCTGGGAGAAGACTCCGCTTTTCAGAACACAGGACACGTTGCCTGAGGATGTTAAAGCAGAAGTCAGGGAAGAACGGCTGGCGCAAAATCCGATAAGTTTGGCAAACAGCCTGATCGGCATGGGTACAGGTGCACAAGAGTCATACTGGGAAACAATCAGCCAGCTGGAAATTCCCGTTTTATTGGTTACGGGAAAGCTGGATGAGAAGTTTACGGCGATTGCAGAAGAGATGGTTTCAGTGATTCCGAATTCCGAACATAGGGAGATTGTGGCTGGACATGCTTTACATGTGGAAAAACCTGCTGAATTTGCTACAATAGTAGGGGAGTATTTAAAAAAGAATTTTTAGGAGGAAAATCATGACACGTGAATGGGTAACAGAACGTACATATGAAGATATTAAATATGAAACTTACAACGGGATTGCGAAGATTACGATTAACCGTCCGGAAGTGCGCAATGCTTTCCGTCCAAAAACGGTACATGAATTGATCGATGCATTTTCACGCGCACGCGATAATTCAGACGTAGGCGTTATCGTACTGACTGGCGAAGGGGAAAAAGCCTTCTGTTCAGGCGGCGACCAAAGTGTTCGCGGACATGGCGGTTACGTAGGAGAAGATGAGATTCCGCGTTTGAACGTCCTTGACCTTCAGCGTTTGATCCGTGTAATTCCTAAACCGGTTGTAGCAATGGTGGCTGGGTATGCCATCGGAGGCGGTCATGTGTTGCACGTTGTATGTGATTTGACGATTGCTGCTGATAACGCACGCTTCGGCCAGACTGGTCCTCGCGTCGGTTCGTTTGATGCTGGCTATGGTTCAGGTTACCTTGCGCGCATCATCGGACATAAAAAAGCGCGTGAAATCTGGTACTTGTGCCGTCAGTACGACGCTCAGGAAGCGCTTGATATGGGACTTGTAAACACAGTAGTCCCTTATGAGCAGCTTGAAGATGAAACAGTGAAATGGTGCGAAGAAATGCTTGAAATGAGCCCGACTGCACTTCGTTTCGTAAAAGCGGCAATGAATGCTGATACAGATGGCCTTGCTGGTCTTCAGCAAATGGCTGGTGACGCTACTTTGCTTTACTATACAACAGACGAAGCGAAAGAAGGCCGCGATGCTTTCAAAGAAAAACGCAAGCCTGATTTCGGTCAATTCCCTCGTTTCCCTTGATCATCAATAATTGAAAGCTGTCCTCCCGGGGGCAGCTTTTTTTAGAATGAAGGGAGAGTGGCAGGAGTGTCGATTCGATATAAGAGCTTTGCCATGCTGGAGCCGGGAGACTTACTGAATGGGCTGGTTTCATTGCATACGAAAATTTTTGGCAGTTCAGATGATTTAGCTGGAAGAATGGATGAAAAACCGAAATTACATATAGATCTTGCATTGGATGGCGATAGGGTAATTGGCTATAAAGTCGGCTATGCCTTAAACCGGGAGCAATTCTACAGCTGGCTTGGCGGTGTCGATGAAAGTTATCGCCATCAGGGGATAGCGCGCGGATTGATGGAGCGGCAGCATGAGTACGCCCGCCAGGAATCGTATAACGCCATCAGAACCCATACAAAGAACAAGTGGCGAAATATGCTGCTGTTGAATATTCAAAGCGGTTTTGACATCATCGGTACTTATACGGACGATACCGGCGAACCGAAGATTATATTAGAAAAGAAGATGTAAGTATAACTTGTGCTTCACAGAAAGGGATTTTGAAAAATGAGCTATCCGAATTGGCTTAGCCAACGGGCACATTTAAGCGGCAGCCGAATGGCGCTGGCATATGGCGGGCAGCAATGGACATTCACGGAAATCAATGGCATTGCGACCGATTATGCAGGGAGGCTGGCATCTCTTGGCATCACATCCGAAACGAGAGTTGCCCTCCTTGCCAAATCGCATCCGGAGTCTGTGTTTGTTATGTATGCTTGCCTGCATATAGGCTGTGAGATGGTCATGCTGAATGAGCGGCTTTCGGCAACGGAACTGGAATATCAATTGCAAGATTCAAAAGCTGATTATTTATTGGTGGATGAAGAACTGCAAAGTAAACTCGATTCCAGCAATAAAATCAGTTTTTCTGAAATTCAAAATGCTTCGCCTTCCAATTTCAAACCGGAAGAAGAGTGGCCAGAAGATCGGACGATTTCAATCATGTATACATCCGGCACAACCGGTTATCCAAAAGGCGTCCGGCAAACAGCAGGGAACCATTTCTCCAGTGCAGTTTCATCCGCGTTGAATATCGGCATTGCACCTGGAGATGTCTGGCTCTGCGTCATGCCGTTATTCCATATCAGCGGTTTTTCGATTCTGATGCGTTCACTCGTCTATGGGATGGGTGTGCAGCTTCATCCTAAATTCGATCCAAAAATCTGTGCGTACGAATTAAGTGCTGGAACAGTCACCCATATGTCTGTGGTGGCAGTGGCGCTGGAACGGGTTTTGAGTGAGCTGGAAACAGCAGCTCTCCATGTTTCGGCAAATTTCAAAGCGATGCTCGCCGGCGGTGGTCCGGTTCCGATTTCATATATGGAACGGGCTGAGAAGTACGGCATTTCCGTGCTGCAAACATATGGCATGACGGAAACTTCCTCTCAAACGACCACATTGCAGCCGGCAGATGCTAAACGGAAGATCGGTTCGTCCGGCAAGCCTTTATTCTTATACCAAATAAAGATTGGTGAAAATGCAGTCCCTGGTGAAAAAGCGGAAATACTGATTAAGGGTCCACAGGTGACACCAGGATATATCGGGAAATTTGCGGAGCGGGAAGTGCAGGAAGAAGGCTGGTTCCATACTGGAGACATCGGTTATCTGGATGAAGAAGGTTTCTTGTTTGTCGTTGACCGGCGTTCGGATCTGATTGTATCCGGCGGTGAGAACATTTATCCGGCTGAGATTGAAAAGGCCTTGCTTGGACATCCGGCTGTTCGAGAAGCAGGAGTCTGCGGCATGCCCGATGAGCAATGGGGAGAAGTGCCGGCGGCTTTTGTTGTTCTTAATGGAGAAGCGGCGATAGAAGATTTAAAGGCTTTTTTGAAATCACATATTGCCGGTTATAAAATTCCGAAAGTGATTCGTACAGTCGATTCATTGCCGCGTAATGCTTCGAACAAAGTACTTAGAAGAGAGTTGAAATCATGGGTGTGACGATCCGGGAGATCAGATTCCAGCGAATCCATAAAAAGCTGAAAAAACCGTTTGTCACTTCTTTGCAGGCTGTAAACGACCGTGAAGCAATCATAGTAACAATTATATCTGACAGCGGTTTAGAAGGTTTCGGAGAATGTGTGGCATTCTCGACTCCCTGGTACACGGAAGAAACGGTGGAAAGCTGTGCTTTTGTGATGGAGCGGGTTTTGAAGCCATTATTGCAGGCTAGGATTCTGTCCTCACCTCACGAAGTGGCTACTGTCTTTGCACCAGTCAAAGGCAATCATATGGCGAAAGCGGCCATTGAAATGGCAGTATGGGACTTGTTTGCGAAATACGAAGGGGTCCCGTTATGGCAGTATATTGGCGGACTCCATAAGCATATTCCGGCAGGGGTAGTGGTTGCAGCCAGTGATGATAGTATTTTGCGTGACATCGAGCAGGCAGCATCAAAGGGCTATAGCCGAATTAAAATTAAGATTACGGCGGAATCTGATAGGGCTTTATTGAAAGAAGCAATTAGCCGTTATCCTGATATAATTTTTTTTGCTGATGCAAATGGCGGATTCAGTGAAGATAATTTTGGTCAGCTCACTCTTTTTAATGATATAGGTTTTTCATTGATAGAACAGCCTTTCGGCGAACAGGAATGGGATCTTCACGCACAGGCAAAAAAACAGATGAAGACATCTATTTGTCTGGATGAAAGTATTAAAAGCATCCATGATGTAGAGCGGATGATTGAGATGCAGGCAGCCGATATTATTGTACTGAAAATGGGACGGCTGGGCGGCTGGCATGAAACGTTGAAAATCGTGGAGCTATGCCGCAGGAGTGGCATCGGGATGTGGGTAGGCGGCATGATTGAATTTGGCATTTCCAAAGCCCATAATCTGGCGTTGGCTTCCCTGCCGGATATCGTGCTGCCTGGCGATTTTTCAGATTCACGGCATTTTTGGGATGAAGATGTGATTGCACCAGAGATAATGGTTATTGACGGGAAAATCGAATTGCAGCAGCAGGCCGGCATCGGCTATGATGTAGACTTAAAAAAAGCAGGGCTCTAAGAGTCATGCTTTTTTGCCTTTATAGAACTGATGTATGATACGATTAATTGGAATTTTCTGTATAGTTTGTTAGGTGTTTATATAAAAAAAGGAGGGTTTTATGAATCAGAGAATCTTTTTTGGTGTTCTGTTATTTATTATTTTAGGATGGATCATTGCGATAGGGTATGCAGGTTCCCAACAACTGGATAAGCCGGTATTCCTTGATCATTATATAGATGAATACCAGCAGGATGAAATTCAGGTCCAATTTTATTACATAACGAATAAAAGAGATCAAAAAGCAGTCAATTATATAATGCTGGATGATATACCGGGCTATGTTGACCACTATTATGATCCGATGATGGAAGAAATTCCATATGAACAGCGATTTGGCCATCATGAAGTGAGAAGTATTTATGCGACATTGGATTTACGGGGCCTGGATCCTATCGATGAAAAAATGGTGTTCGATAAGATGAGGGTGCATTTTTCTGATGGCCAATTTGAAACGGTTGATGTGGGTGAAATTATAATCCATCCAGCAGTATATAATGAAAAAAAATATTTATCACAAGACGTAACAGCTGCAGGGGCTGATTGGGCTGGCTATATTCTGAATGCTGAAGAAGATTTTTCAATTGAGTCGCTGATGCCCCATATCCCAGTGGACGAATCAGCTCACTTGAAAGCGCAGGTTCTTAATCCTGAAGAAAGTATTCACGAATCCAGGTTCTTTAAATTAATGGAAGACGAGGCGCAAAATAGCCAGGGCATTGGATATAAAGATGTAAATTATCCCATCGTTTTAAATGAGGAAGATAAGTTGGCTGTGTCTTTCATAAATGAAGGCAATTATAAGTACGTTCTGAAATCCTGGGTGAGAGTTGAAGGAAAAGACACAGATGGCTTGGACGTTTCTTTCCCAACATACTTGTCTCAGATTCCACAGTTGGAAAAAGAGGATTTAGAGGCAATTATTGAACAAAAGCGGGAGGGCCAATAAATGAAGAAATCATTGAGCCAAATATTATATGGCTATGTTTTCATTCTCCTCGATATCCGGATAGGTGTGGACATTCTGGCCGATCCAGTCGGTAATCTCCTGATTGCACTCGGATGCCTCAAGATGGGAGAAAAGTATGCAGACGGCAAACTGGCGGCTTATATTGCAATCACTATGATTTTTTTATCCATTCCTTCCGTTGTTATCGATTTCAATCTTGTTGAAACTGGATCCTGGTATTATTATGCCCACGGCTTGTTTTTGGGTGAACTGGTTATGACTTTCTATTTGTTTAGGCTGTTAAAATTGTTGGCAGAAACAGCCGGGCAAACTGACTTAAAAGATCGCACCCAATTTTTGTATAATATTTATATCCCGGCGAGCTTGTTTATGCTAGGCCTGGCTGCTTTCTATACAGCTACTGAAATGCGAAGTATGGAAGAAGTTTTTTTCGTTCTGGTTCTAATTTTATTGATACTAAATATCGCTTTTATCCTTTTGCTTAATGCCTTTCGAAAAGCTGCAAAAGAGGAGGAACCGCTTGTTTTGGATCTAGGAGAAGGGAGTAAGGAGGACTGATGAAATTTTATATCGCTTCGAGTTTTGCAAATAAAGATAAGGTAAGGGAAGCTGCAAGTCTTTTAAAACAGGCAGGACACGTTCAGACCTATGACTGGACAGCAAATCTGCGCGCCTCTTCGGTTGAAAAACTGGAGGTGTATGGAATGCTGGAGAAGAAAGCTGTGCTCGAGGCGGATTTTACAATTGTTTTATTGCCGGCAGGCAAAGGCAGCCATATTGAATTGGGCATGGCGCTTGGGCAAGGGAAACGCGTGTATCTTCTTTCAGAAGCTGAAGAGTTATTCGACTTTGAGGTGACCAGCACTTTCTATTATTTACCGGAAGTTTGTATTCTGGTCGGAGAATTGAGCGGGAACATTGAAAAAATCCTAAAATCCATAGAACAGCAAAAAAGCGTCCAATGATTGCCATTGGACGCTTTCTGCATGTCATTTAAAGACTGGATTCCGTGGAGATTTCAGTGCTTTGAAAAGAGTTTGGATCAGGATGAATACAGCTGCTGCCGCCATACAGGAGATGGCTAACAGAAAGAAGCTGTCAGCAAATTCCTCATATTTGAAGCTCAGCGTCAGGTAGGCACCGTCTTCAAAACCGGTTGGCTGATAATAGAACAGATGGTCAAGCAGGATATCGAGCGTGGAGAAAATCCAGCCGATTACAAATGAGGCAAAAATCCGCATGCCGTGTGCCAGCATTTTTTCTTTTCGGTCTTCAGGGAATTTCAGCATTAAAGCAAGAAATGCAGCACCAATGATAATTATTGGTAATTCCAACTGTTGAACATACATGGACCGGGTCAATGTCAGACTTGTCAAGACCGCTGTTATTGTTAAGGCGGCAAGCAATTTTTTCATCCAGACCATCCTTTTCAAATAAGAAGTTATTAACAGTATACAATAAAAATGAAAATTCCGAAAAAAGTTTTTTGATAATGTACTAGCAATAGTTCGTGAAACGAAAAAAACACACCCGCGATGGACGTTTTTACAGTTTGTTGAAGGAGGTCAAGAATGCAGGAATCGATATTACACAAAACAGCTGCGCTTTCCTGGGGGCTTGCGCTGAGCTAACTCGTGCTCGGTCTCCCTCGCCCGAGTGGATCTCAGCACTTCGCTCGAAAGGGAGTTGGAAAGCCAACTCCCTTTCTGCTCCCCTGGGAGTCTTCGCAGTTTTGCTCCATATCTCAGAAGCCTTTCTATAAGCAGCAATTTATTAATTCACTAAGAAGTGAGAAAGCTGACACCCGGATTCTACCCAACATTATAATGAAGCGGCAGGCGGCGACTCCTGCTGGATTTAGAGCGAGTCCTGAGACCCCGCAGGGAGCATAGCGACTGAGGAGGCTCAGGCAGCTCCCAGCGGAACGCGTCCGCCTGAAGCGAAATGATTGGAGAAGCAAATAGTCTCTTGACAGATAAAAAAACACACCCCAGAGGGATGTGCTTTTATTTAAGAATAGTTTCAAGAACTTCCAGGTTTCTTTCCATCAAAGTGAAGTAGGTTTCTTCGTTTTCGATATCTTCCTGTGTCAACACGCCAAGATTATGCATTTGGATTGCTTCCGCGCCGACTTCTTTCTGGACGACTTCTGTCAGATTGGATGAGACGTTTTGTTCGAACACGATGTATTCGATATTTTTCTCGCGTGCCATGTCAACAATTTCCGTTAACTCTTTCTGTGATGGTTCATCCTGGCTGTTCAGGCCAGCTACAGCCACCTGTTCAAAGCCATATGGTTCCGCTAAATAAGTGAAAGCGGCATGTGAAACAAAAAAAGTATCCTTTGATACGCGCTCCTGCAATTGGCTGAACGATTCATCCAATTGTTCAAGCTCCGCGATCAGCTCGGCGTGATTCGTTTCATAAACTTCTGTGTTATCCGGATCTTCGGCAATCAGTGATTCTTTGATGGATGTTGCAAGTTCCTGGCTGAGTTTTGGCGACATCCAGATATGAGGGTCCGTAGAGCCGTGGTCATGTCCATCATGGTCAGCTTCTTGTGCATGTTCTTCATGATCATCATGATCTTCATGTTCATCGTCATGGGCTTCTTCACCATCATGTTCAAGTGCAGCTTCCAATTGCTCATCAGTGATTGAATCTGCAAGTGCTGTAAACTCCACATCTTCACCATCAAGCGTGTTTTTCGCGCTGTCGATAAAACCTTCAAGGCCAAGGCCGATATAAAACATAAGGTCCGCTTCCGCAATGGCGATCATATCCTGTTGGGTCGGTTCGAATGTGTGTTCATTCGCGCCAGCCGGGTAGATGGATTCCACTTCCACTTGGTCTCCGCCGACTCTTTCAGTGAAATAAGTGATCGGATAGACAGTCGTGAACACCTTAATCTTAGAGCTGTCTTCGGTTGAATCAGCCTTGTCTGTTCCGGAATCGCCGCAAGCGGCCAATGTCAGTATTGATATTAATAAAACAAATAGAGCTAATTTTTTCATGTTAATCCTCCAAAATGTAACGATTACGTTTTAATTACAAACAGTATCTTACCGCAAACCATATTTAAACACAAGAAAAACCTCCAAATCATTTTTTTGGAGGCCATTCTTCAGGTACAAAATCGACGCCGCCTTTATTGAAAGGATGGCAGCTGAGTATCCGTTTTATTGCCAGGTATCCTCCTTTCAGTGCCCCGTGCTTCTCGACGGCTTCGATACCGTAATGGGAACAGGTAGGGTAGAACCGGCAGCTGGGCGGTGACAGGGGAGATATGAAACGCTGATAGAAGCGGAAAATCTTAATCAGTATTGTTTTCATGTTGGTCGCCTTCTTCTTTCCATAAGTTTGGAAACTCTTCATGTTTATTGTATGGGCTTTAAAGGTATTAATAAAGTAGAAGAACTTATCAATTTGAATGGAGAGTGGATTTGGATGTCAAAAGAATTAAATCAGGAATTAAACGTACAGGTCGCAACATGGTCGGTGGTTTATACGAAATTACATAATTTCCACTGGTATGTAAAAGGGCCGTCATTTTTCACGCTGCATGTGAAATTTGAGGAACTTTATAATGAAGCGACACTTCATATGGATGAAATTGCAGAACGCTTGCTGGCACTTGGCGGCAAACCTGTAGCAACAATGAAAGAGCAACTTGACTTGTCAGTGGTCAAGGAAGCGACCAGCAAGGAAAGTGCTGAAGAAATGGTTGAAACCATCGTAAGTGATTATGATAAGATCATGGCTTCACTGAAAAAAGGAATGGAATATGCAGCCGAAGATGGCGACGATATGACGGAAGATATGTTGAACGCCATTCACCAGAATCTTGAGAAGCATTCATGGATGCTTTCAGCATTCCTTGGCGAAAAGAAGTAAAATAAAATTACACAAGCGCACACGTTTCGATTTGTGTGCGCTTTTTTTATTTGTTCAGGAGTGAGGCAGGATGGAATACACGGATTTAAATGGCTGCGCATGCCGGTTATCTTTTGAAAGGGATGCTTTTCAAGTGGAAAGCCGACATGTACTTGTCATTGCGAAATTCAATGGAAAGTGGCTGCTGACGGAACACAGGGAGCGGGGGCTGGAGTTTCCCGGCGGCAAAGCTGAGGCAGGGGAAAGTTTGGCCGAAGCCGCCAAAAGGGAAGTATACGAAGAAACAGGCGGTGTAATTGAAAGTCTTGACTGGTTTGCGGAATACCTGGTCCACAGCGAGCCGCCGTTTACCAAAACGGTATTCACGGGAACGATTTCAGCCATTGACGAAATTGATCTGTTGGAAACTAAAGGAGCTGTTCTGGTTGAGAGTTTGGTCAAGGACAGCGGCTTCAGTTTTCTGATGAAAGATGAAGGAATGAAAGAAATTATGGAGCGGGTGAAACTGGATGGAAAATGGGAAGATTAAATCAAAAAGAATATATCCTTCGCCGAACCCTCATGTGAAGCTGACGGAAATCGTTTATTGGTCAGAAGGCTTGAAGGTCAAAGGGCTGCTGGCCGAACCCCAAAAGCCAGGGAATTACAGCGGATTGCTGTACCTGCGCGGCGGCATTCAGTCAATCGGCATGGTGAGGCCGGCACGGGCAGCCCAATATGCAGCACAGGGGTTTGTGGTATTTGCTCCTTATTACCGGGGTAACAGAGGGGGAGAAGGCCGTGATGAATTTGCAGGTGCCGATCGCTGGGACGCGGTCCATGCGGTGGATGTTCTCAAACAATTCTGCAATGGACATGTGCATCTGCTGGCGTTTTCCAGAGGCGGCATCATGGCGCTGTGGACAGCGGTGCTGCGGGATGACATCACGTCTCTGGTGACGTGGGCAGGTGTTACAGATACAGTCTTAACTTATAAAGAGCGCCCGGATATGCGGCGCATGATGAAGCGGATTTATGGTGGGACACCGAATACGGATTTAACTGCCTACGAAGAACGGAATCCGCTTTTGAGGTTGGATGAATCAACAGCACCGATGCTGATCATTCACGGATTGAGAGATGAAAATGTGCTGCCTGCACAGGCTTATCTATTGGAAGAAGCTTTAAAACTGAATGATCATCCGCATGAAACGTGGTATTTCCCGGAATACACGCATTTCTTTCCGCCGGCTGCCAACCGTAAAACGGTGGCTGCATTGGCGCATTGGATGAAGGAGAAAGAAAAAGATACTGCATATTAAAAAGCACATCCGGCAACTCGCCGGATGTGCTTTTGCTTATTAATTGTTCAATGGTCCGCCTTGAGCGCTGATGTCAGCTGATACGGAACCGAATTTTTTGAAGTTATCCTGGAATTTCTGAGCAAGCTCCTGTGCTTTCGCATCGTAAGCTTCTTTGTCGGACCAAGCGTCACGAGGGTTAAGAACTTCAGTCGGTACGCCAGGAATTTCCTGAGGAATGCTTAATCCGAAGACAGCTTCCTGTTCAGTCTTAACGTCGTTCAATTCGCCTTTGATTGCTGCGCGAACCATTGTACGTGTGTAAGAAAGTTTCATGCGGCTGCCGACTCCGTATTCTCCGCCAGTCCAACCTGTGTTGACGAGGAAGACTTCCACATCGTGTTCATCGATTTTATTGCCGAGCATTTCTGCATAAACAGTTGCATGCAACGGAAGGAAAGGTGATCCGAAACAAGTCGAGAAAGTTGCTTCCGGAGACGTTATGCCACGCTCAGTGCCTGCCAGTTTGGATGTATAGCCGCTTAGGAAATGATACATAGCCTGCTCTTTCGTCAACTTGCTGATTGGAGGCAGTACGCCGAATGCATCAGCAGTCAGGAAGACGATTGTTTTCGGGTGTCCAGCCATTGAAGGGTGGATACTGTTGTCGATTGCATCAATCGGATAAGCTGCACGCGTGTTTTCTGTCAATGAACCATCATCGTAGTCAGGAATGCGTGTTTCCGGATCAACGACAACATTTTCAAGAACAGAACCGAAACGGATTGCATCAAAAATCTGTGGCTCGTTTTCACGTGAAAGGTTGATTGTTTTCGCATAGCAGCCGCCTTCGATATTGAAAACGCCGTTATCAGACCAGCCGTGCTCGTCATCACCGATCAGTTTGCGGTCCTGGTCAGCGGATAGCGTCGTTTTGCCTGTTCCGGATAAACCGAAGAACAAAGCGACATCGCCTTCTTGTCCTACGTTAGCCGAGCAGTGCATTGGAAGAATGCCTTGTTCAGGCAGAATGTAATTCATGATTGAGAAAATTGATTTTTTCATTTCACCGGCATATTCAGTACCGCCGATCAGAATCACTTTCTTCTCCATTGAAACGATGATGAACGTTTCAGAATCAGTGCCGTCCACTTTTGGATCAGCCTTGAAACTAGGCGCATAAACGACAGTAAATTGAGCGTCATGGATTTTCATTTCCTCAGCTGTCGGACGGATGAATAATTGATGGGCAAAAAGGTTATGCCACGCATATTCATTGATTGTTTGAATGTGAAGGCGTGATTCAGGGTCTGCACCTGCAAATCCTTTAAAAACGAAAAGTTCTTCTTTTGCTTTAAGGTGGTTCAGTACTTTAGCATAAAGGTTCTCAAAAATTTCTGAAGAAATCGGACGGTTTACAGTACCCCAGTCAATTTTATCTTTCGAAATATCTTCTTCTACCATATACTTATCTTTAGGCGAGCGGCCTGTGTATTTTCCTGTTTCGGCTTTGACTGCGCCTTCCCGTGTCAAAATTGCTTCTCCACGTGAAGTGGCTGCCTCCACCAATTGTGGGACCGACCATTGGACATTGACGTTTGGGCCGTTTAAAAGATCTTTCAAATCGTTTGCTAAGTTAACTGAGTTCATATATGTACCTTCCTTTTCGGTTATTCCCAAGACATGGGGAAGAGTTATATTCGAACAATAGTATAACACATTAACTCGATTAGTCTATACTAATAACCCGGAGGATTTGAAAAATCGCCATTTGTGCATATTTAATACCCCGATTGGGATGTTTTCATGCATTCCATTCGAATAAAATATAAAAATCGTTGACATCATATAACCAATTCCGTATGATGAAAAATTGAACGGATACTCTTATTCCGAGCTGGTGGAGGGGGCAGGCCCTATGAAACCCGGCAACCTGCTGCATAGTGCAGCGCTGGTGCCCAACCTGAAGCAAGGCTCACAGGCCTTGGATGATAAGAGTGAAAGGTGCTTATGATGATTTCTCCTTTCCTCATTTATTGATGAGTGAAGGGATTTTTTTATGAAATGCCCTTAATCCTCGTGTACAAAGGCCACAACGGCTTGAAGTTCAATCCATAACGTTTGGAACGGACTTGACATGGGAAAACGAGTACCGTATCAATTTCGAGAGCAATCTCGCAGGATATAAGGAGGAACATTTTTTGACAAACCGTCGATTATTCACATCAGAATCAGTAACAGAAGGACATCCGGATAAAATCTGTGACCAAATCTCAGATGCCATCCTGGACGCGATCCTCACAGAAGACCCTAATGCACGAGTAGCGTGCGAAACTACCGTTACTACAGGACTTGTTCTTGTGGCAGGGGAAATTACAACAACAACATATGTGGACATCCCGAAAGTGGTGCGCCAGACTGTTAAAGAAATTGGATATACACGAGCGAAATACGGCTTTGACTCTGAAACGAGCGCGGTATTGACTGCAATTGATGAGCAATCGCCTGACATTGCTGCAGGAGTGAACGTGGCTCTTGAATCCCGTGAAGGCCAGATGACAGATAAAGAATTGGATGACATCGGAGCAGGTGACCAAGGTTTGATGTTCGGTTATGCGAACAATGAAACCGAGGAATTGATGCCATTGCCGATTTCATTGGCACATAAATTGGCTCGTCGTTTGGCTGAAGTGCGCAAGGAAGAAATTCTTCCATATTTGCGTCCGGACGGCAAAACACAGGTGACTGTTGAATATGATGAAAACGATAAACCACTGCGTGTGGATACAATTGTTATTTCAACTCAGCATCATCCGGAAGTAACACTTGAGCAAATCCAACGCAATATTAAAGAATATGTTATCAACGAAGTCGTTCCGGCTGAATTGATCGACGATGAAACAAAATATTTCATCAACCCGACTGGCCGTTTCGTTATCGGCGGTCCTCAGGGAGATGCAGGTCTTACTGGCCGTAAAATTATTGTTGATACTTACGGTGGCTATGCCCGCCACGGCGGCGGTGCTTTCTCCGGCAAGGATGCGACAAAAGTTGACCGTTCCGGTGCATACGCGGCGCGTTATGTAGCGAAAAACATTGTCGCTTCCGGCTTGGCTGATAAATGCGAAGTACAACTGGCTTATGCGATCGGTGTTGCACATCCGGTTTCCATTTCAGTTGATACATTCGGTACAGGCAAAATCAGCGAAGACCAATTCATCGATCTTGTCCGCAATAACTTTGACCTTCGTCCGGCTGGCCTGATCAAGATGCTTGATCTTCGCCGTCCGATCTACAAGCAGACTGCAGCTTACGGCCATTTCGGCCGCACAGATGTAGACCTTCCTTGGGAGCGCACTGACAAAGCTGAAGCTTTGAAAGAACAATCAGGAATCTAATGAAAACAAAAACCGCTCAAGCTTCGGCTTGAGCGGTTTTATTCGTTTTTAAGACATTGAGTATTGCTTAAATCATTTCGCTATAGGCGGATGCTTTCCGCGGGGAGCGGCCTAAGCCTTCTCAGTCGCGATGCTCCTTGCGGGGTCTCAGGACTCGCTTCGCTCCGTCGCAAGCGCCGTCACTGCTTCCTCAGGAAAGACATTGGCCGAAGCTTGCGAGGACAAGGCTGTGCGACGAAGCAGCGAAGCGATGCAACGCACTTTCATGTCTCGAAGCTAGCTCAGCACGAGCCCCAGGAAAGCGAAGCTGTTTTGCGGAATATCGGTTAATAGTTCTCAATTTTGCAAAGATTTATAATAAGCGGCTTTCTCGGCATATTCCCGGACGATGCGTTCCATGTCGGCGATGTCGTCGTCATTGAGATCCCGTATGACTTTAGCCGGGCGCCCAAATGCCAGCTTGCCTGGAGGGATGACTTTTCCTTGTGGAACAAGGCTGCCGGCTCCGATAAATGCTCCTTCGCCGACTTCAGCCCCGTCGAGGATGACAGAACCCATGCCAATCAATGCATTTTTGCGGACGATGCAGCTATGGAGAGTCACCTGGTGACCCACAGTTACATTGTCTTCGAGAATCAATGGGTTATTCGGGCTTTGGTGTAGCATGCATAGATCCTGGATATTCGTTTTATTGCCAATAATGGTTGGAGCTACGTCACCGCGGACGACTGTATTGAACCAGACGGATGATTCAGCGCCGATTTTCACATCGCCGGTGATTGTTGCGTAATCAGCGATAAAAGCCGATGGGTCTATTTGCGGGTGTTTGTCTTTGTATGGGTAAATCATGGTAAAACTCCTTTAATCAAGATAAGATATCTTTAATGGTAGCAAAACCTTTTGAAAGGTCAACTTTAAGATCTGATTTTACGGGTAGATAGATTAAAGGGGGCGTTGGTATATGTGGAAATGGCAGGCTGAAGGCCAGGCGAAAGCAGTGGTTGTAATCATTCACAGTGCATATGAACATCATCTGCGCTATGCTTGGCAAATCAAGGAATGGAGAAGTTCCGGTTTTGAAGTGGTGATGGGAGATCTGCCGGGCCACGGCAAAAACGGGGTAAACCCGAAAGCGCACAGTGAATCATTCGAAGACTATGAAAAGGCGGTCAGTGAAATGCTGGAAGTGGCAATCGGGCTTGAGATGCCGGTGTTCATTGTAGCGCATGGGTTAGGAGCTACTTTGGCCATCAATTACTTAAGCAAACATTCCATTGAAGTGGCGGGGGCCGTATTTACTTCTCCTTGGCTTCATCTGCTGCGGACGCCTTCCAAGCTATCCAGCGCTTTGTCCGGGGTTCCGAAACTCACTTCACAGATCAAAATTAAACATGAAATTTCAATTGAAGATCTGACCCGAAATCCTGAAGTAATCGAACTTGAAAGGGACGATGAATTATATAGACCGCAGATATCGATTGGCTGGTATCGGGAGCTTCAGGCTTACATGAAACAGGCTGTGAGTGGAAAACAGAATTATCCAGATATCCCGACATTTGTTCAGACGGCAGAAAAAGATTTGATTGCTGATAAAGAAGCTTCGAAAAACTGGTTGAAGCAGCAAAATCTGAAAGAATTCAGTTATAAAGAGTGGAAAGATGCTTATCACGATCTTTTTCAGGAACCTGAACGCGAAGATGTTTTTACCACATCGCATTTATTCATCAAAAATGTCTTACGGTCCCTAGGCTATTTAGTGAAATAAGGATTGAAAGGAGTGGATGAATTTGGTTTTGCGCTACAGCATTCTTGATCAGTCCCCGGTTTCCGAAGGCAGCAATCCCGGAGAAGCCTTGAAGCAAACTGCCGAATTGGCACGGTCTGCCGAGAAATGGGGCTATACCCGGTTCTGGGTTTCGGAGCATCACGATGCGGCGACATTGGCAGGCTCATCTCCTGAAATCCTGATATCCCATTTGGGGGCAGTTACGGATAAAATCCGGCTGGGTTCAGGAGGAGTGATGCTGCCGCATTATTCTTCTTTCAAAATTGCTGAAAACTTTAAACTGCTGGAAGCGTTATATCCTGGCAGAATCGACGCCGGCGTCGGCCGGGCACCGGGCGGGATGCCGCGCGCTTCATTGGCGTTGAATGAAGGGAGAAAAAGGAATGTCGACAGCTTTCCGGGGCAGATAGACGAATTATCCATGTATTTGAACGATGCAATTCCGGAAGACCATATGTACCATGGCATGAAAGCGACGCCACTGACCGAATCAGCGCCTCCGATATGGATCCTTGGTTCGAGTATGACGTCGGCTTTATTGGCGGCAGAAAAAGGTTTGCCTTATATGTTCGCACAATTCATCAACGGCGAAGGCGGGCAGGATTTTTCCCGGACTTACAGGGAACGCTTTGAAACGGCGGGGGAGACCCGTCCTTACGTCGGATTTGCGATTTTTGTCATTTGCCAGGAAACAGAGGAGGAAGCCGAGAGAGTCACATCTTCTTTGGATCTTGCCTTATGCATGGGCGCACAGGGCATGCCTTCAAAAGGGACGCCGCCACCTGAAAGGGCGCTTGCCTATGCATATTCGAAGTTTGAGAAATTATTGGTTGAAGAGAATCGCCGCCGCATGATTGTCGGAACGCCCCAAATGGTAGGGGACCGATTGGAAGAGCTGGCGAAAGAATATCAGGCCGATGAAGTGATGCTGGTTTCAATGGCTTATGATTTTAACGATAAACTGAAGACATTTAAGCTGGTGTCTGATGAAATGAAGAAAAGAAATTCACACAATAAAATAGAGCAGTAAAAAATACCGCCGGGATGCTTTTGCATCTGGCGGTATTTTTGATGCAGCGGTAATTGTAAATTGTTTAAGACTAGACACCCATTCCAAGGAAATATTCACGGTAAGCAATAAATGAAACGATCAGCATGACACCGACATATAGGATGGATCCAATCAGGACATATGAGCGCTCAGAAACGGCAGCTTTGTGATCCATCCGAATCCCGGTCTGACCTTGAATCGACATATCCATTTGCCTTGAAGCCATGCCGCCTTTGTTGGTAACAAAGTAGATTAGAATGAGGGCGATACCGCCGACGGGAATGGAAATATCAAGAAAAGACATATTTAACAGCAGTGAAGCGACCCAGTTCAAGGCACCGATAATAAGTGCGGTCAAAAGAATCGTAATTATATTTTTCAGTGTAAGCTCCTCCTTTCGATTATTAGCAGGTATGAATAATGCTGTTTGCTAATATTATATACGGGCAAAGTGAAAGGAAGTTTCACTTATTTATGGAATTTTCTGTTTTTTATTGGCGTTAAAGGGAAAAATAAAAAACGGTTGCATCATTCGACACAACCGTTTTTGGTTATTGATCATTTCTGAATTTTTTTCTCTATGGCGACCAGGAAAGGAGGGGAATGCTGCTGATTGATGAATTGGTATTTCATAACATCAAATTTGGTTTGCGGCAGCTGTGACACAAAATCCATTACGGCATCCCGTTCTTCGCTGCCGCCTTCATGTCCGGAATAGATGACGATGGCGACAAGGCCGGTTTCCTTCAAAAGCTCCAGGCATTGAGTGATGGCTGCAAGCGTAGTTGCTGACTTCGTGATGATGCTGTGATCACCTTTCGGTAAATAGCCAAGATTGAAAACCGCGGCAGCAATTTCTTCTGAGACATGCTGATCTATATTGGCGTGGCTGTCGAGTATCACGTCCACATTGCCATAGTCTTTGACCCGTTCTTTGGTTGCCCGGATAGCGTCTTCCTGGATATCGAAGGCGTAAACTTTCCCTGCATCTCCGGCCAATTGCGCCAGAAACAAAGTGTCATGACCATTGCCGGCAGTCGCGTCAATCACTTTGTCGCCTTCAGCAACCGCCTGTTCCAATAAAAATTTAGTGAATGGTAAAACACGCATCAACGTCATGCTTCCACCATCCCCTGATAATATTTCCCTTGCCAGCTTCCGCGTCTTTCTAGTTCAGCATCGATGCCATTCAGGACATCCCATTTATTGACGCTCCACATCGGGCCAATCATCAATTCGATGGGGCCGTCTCCGGTAATGCGCTGGACTATCATGTGGGGTGGAATCACTTCCAGCTGATCGGCTACGAGTTTGATGTATTCATCTTTCTCAAGGAATTCCACCATGCCTTTTTCATATTGTTTGACCATAGGCGTGCCTTTCAGCAGATGCAGCAGGTGAATTTTTATGCCCTGGACGTCCAATTTTGCGACTTCACGGGCAGTTTCCATCATCATGTCCCTGTCTTCAAGCGGCAGCCCATTTATGATATGGGTACAGACACGGATGCCGCGGCTGCGCAATTTTTCGACTCCTTCTATATATAAGGGAAAATCGTGCGCCCGGTTTACTAACCGTGCTGTTTTATCGTGTACAGTCTGCAAACCGAGTTCAATCCATAAATAAGTCCGTTCATTCAGCTCAGCCAGATAATCGACCACGTCATCGGGCAGGCAATCCGGACGGGTGGCAATGCTGAGGCCGATGACATTTTCCTGTGCGAGCGCCGCTTCGAATTTTTCTTTGATGACCGGAAGCGGGGCGTGTGTATTTGTATAAGCTTGAAAATAAGCGATGTACTTGCCGTCTTTCCATTTCTTATGCATTTTTGATTTGATCTGCTCAAATTGAACAGGAATCGGATCGACGCGGTCGCCCGCAAAATCACCGGACCCTGCTACTGAACAGAAAGTGCAGCCACCGAATGCGACAGTGCCGTCCCGGTTGGGGCAGTCAAATCCCGCGTCCAATGCAATTTTCATTACTTTATGGCCAAAATGGTCGCGCAGGTGGCGGTTCCATGTGTAATAGCGTTTGCCGTCTGAAGAAAAAGGCAGGTTCATTTCCATAAAAACAACTCCTCTTTTTTGTATTGTAGCATGGCCCGTTTTCGGCCCACAACGGCAGAAAAAACTGTTATTTGCGGTTCGATGAAAATCTTCTTGTAGAGTGCGGGTAAAAGGAATACAATGACTCTTGGAAATGAGCTAAGAGGAGACAGTACGATGCCGAAACAAGTATGGCTTTTAATCATCGGAATGCTTGTCAATGTTACCGGGAATTCATTCCTGTGGCCGTTGACGACTATCTATATGCATGATCATTTAGGAAAATCATTATCACTTGCCGGCCTTGTTCTGATGGCGAATGCAGGAGCCGCTGTTATCGGGAATCTGCTCGGAGGCATGCTGTTTGACCGCATCGGCGGCTATAAATCAATCATGGGCGGAATTATTGTAACGATTTTCGCATTGACTGGATTGACCGTTTGGCACGACTTTGTGCCATTCGTGGCGTTTTATACAATCATCGGCTTCAGCGGGGGAATCGTGTTTCCAAGTATGTATGCGATGGTCGGAACAGTTTGGCCGGAAGGCGGACGCAAAGCGTTCAACGCGATTTATCTGGCTCAGAACGTCGGCGTGGCAGTCGGACCTGCAATGGCGGGTGTGCTTGCAGCGTTAAGTTTTGACTATATTTTCATGGCAAACCTCGGAATGTATATCGTGTTTTTCTTTATCGCGTTATTCGGCTTTAAATCGATGTCGATTTCAGCCGCATCACATACCAGTGTTTTCAATGAGGGCAAAAAGATCCGCAACCGGGCGCCGTTTTATGCACTGCTGATCGTCTCAGCCGGTTATCTGCTTTGCTGGGTCGGCTACGTCCAGTGGCAATCAACGATTTCTGCTTACACCCAGGAAATCGGTATCACTTTGCCACAATACAGTTTTCTGTGGACATTGAACGGCGCTTTGATTGTGCTGGGACAGCCCTTGATTCGACCAATCATCAAACGCATCGAAGATAATATTAAACAGCAATTGCTGATCGGCATCGTTATTATGATGGTGTCGTATCTGGTCGTCGCTTTTGCAGAGGAATTCAGCATGTTTGTGATTGCAATGGCGATTTTGACCATTGGAGAGATGTTCGTCTGGCCGGCTGTTCCGGCGCTCGCCAATCAATTGGCGCCAAAAGGCCGGGAAGGCTTCTACCAGGGAATTGTCAATAGCGTCGCTACCGGAGGACGTATGATCGGCCCTTTAATGGGCGGAGTTATGGTCGATCTTTACGGTATGTCAGCATTATTTATCCTTGTAACCATACTTCTGGTCGCGGCGATCGGTACTTCGCTGGTCTACGATCTTCCGTTGAAAAAGAAACAGACGGCGATGGAGCAGGAAAAAGCAATAGTTTGAAATACTTAATGGAACTTCGCGGAAGCGGAGTTTCTTTTTTTATTCGCATTCAGCGTTTAACATAGCCTTGCACATTTTGAGCTCTGTGTTGCGTTTCAAAGGGGACTTTGTTTAAATTAAGAATGAAAGCGTTTCAATAGTATGAATACTATGTACATAAAGCTGAGGGGGCATAAAAATGAAACCTGTTTACAGTTCCGCGAAAGAAGCGGTCGAACAAATTCAAGACGGAGCCACAATTATGGTGGGGGGCTTCGGGCTTGTCGGAATTCCCGAGCAATTGATATTGGCTCTTGTGGACAAAGGCGTTACTGACCTTACCGTCATCTCCAACAATTGCGGCGTCGATGAATGGGGTCTTGGGCTGCTGCTGAAAAATAAACAGATTAAAAAGATGATCGGCTCCTACGTTGGAGAAAATAAAGAATTTGAACGCCAGGTATTGTCTGGTGAAATCGAAGTCGAGCTGACGCCGCAAGGCACTCTTGCCGAAAAAATGCGTGCAGGCGGAGCAGGGATTCCTGCTTTCTTTACTCCTGCAGGTGTGGGAACAACTGTAGCTGAAGGAAAAGAAATCCGTGAATTCGATGGCAAGGAATATGTGCTCGAGCATGCTTTAAGAGCGGATTTTGCGTTGGTGCGTGCAGCTAAAGCGGATAAAATGGGCAATCTGGTGTACAACAAGACAGCGCAAAATTTCAACCCCCTTGCAGCGGCGGCGGGAAAAATCACAATAGCTGAGGTCGAGGAAATCGTCGAAACCGGAACGATTGACCCGAACCATGTGCAAACACCAAGCATCTACGTGCAGGGCTTACTGGAAGCGAAACAGGAAAAACGCATCGAGCGTTTAACGACAAGACAGGCTTAAGGGAGGAGAATGATCATATGGACAAGCAATTAGTGAGAGAACGCATAGCGAAACGCGCTGAAAAAGAGATCAAGGACGGCGACTACGTTAATTTGGGTATCGGAATGCCGACCTTGGTGGCAAATTTCATTTCAGACAATAAACAAGTTGTTCTGCAATCAGAAAACGGCCTTCTGGGAATCGGTCCATATCCCACTGAAGAACAAGTGGATCCTGACCTGATTAATGCCGGCAAAGAAACGGTGACGATCATTCCGGGATCCGCATTCTTTACAAGCGCCGAATCCTTCGCGATGATCCGCGGGGGACATATCGACGTGGCAATCCTGGGCGGCATGGAAGTTGCAGAGAACGGCGACCTTGCCAACTGGATGATTCCTGGCAAAATGATCAAAGGGATGGGCGGCGCGATGGATTTGGTACACGGCGCCAAGAAAGTCATCGTCATCA
This sequence comes from Planomicrobium sp. Y74, assembly GCF_003668635.1. GTDB lineage: Bacteria > Bacillota > Bacilli > Bacillales_A > Planococcaceae > Planococcus. The sequence goes on from NZ_RCWH01000002.1 coordinate 26,856, forward strand.
TGGATCATGTGTCGAAAGACGGCTCCGCGAAAATCAAAAAGCAATGCGATCTTCCGTTGACAGGCAAAGGTGTCGTCAATAAAATCATCACAGAGCGCGCGGTTATAGAAGTGACTGAGCAGGGACTCGTGTTGTCGGAAGTGTTCGAAGGCTTCAGCGTACAGGATGTCGTCGATTCGACTGACGCGCCGCTGAACACTGAAAACGTCAAAGTTTCCTGAGCTATTGCCAAAAATCGGCGGCTCAGCTAGAATAGGATGTAATAGCAAAAGACTTTGATGAGGATCAGTAAATCGTGTTTTATTCCCCCAGAGAGCCGGCGTTTGGTGCAAGCCGGTGGATAAAGCGGTTGAACTCGCCTTTGAGTCTGTGTATGTGAATTCAGTAATATGCACCGTTTTCCGCGTTAAGGAATCAAGTTGGGCGAGCAATCGCTAATTTGGGTGGTACCGCGGGTGATTCCCGTCCCTTATTTTTATAAGGGGCGGGAGTTTTTTATTTTCGGATAAAAATTAAATACTTTTTTATGTTGAGAAGCTTTATAAGGAGCGGGTATTTATCCAGACTCCAGCTGCCCAGCTCTTCGGGTCATAAGTCAGCCCAGCGTCCAGACTCCAACGGCCAACTCCTCGGACTTAAGCTGTCCTTCCTATGCGGCAAAGAACGCCGCTTCGGAAGTTCATCTTAAGCCTGTCGGAGCTGAACGGCCGTTTTCGCTTTTCAGTCTGCGTGACAAGGACCGTCACTACTCTGGTCTGCCTTATGCCTTTCAGAGCTTAACGGGCGCTTGCGCTATTATTTTGAGGAGGAAAAGATAATGACATTCAAACACAAAGTTATCGAAAAGAAATGGCAGAAACATTGGGATCAGAACAAGACATTCAAGTTGGAGACGAATTTTGACAAGCCGAAATTCTACGCGCTTGATATGTTCCCGTATCCATCAGGAGCGGGTCTGCATGTAGGGCACCCGGAAGGCTATACGGCAACCGATATTTTGAGCCGCATGAAACGCATGCAGGGCTATAACGTTTTGCATCCGATGGGCTGGGACGCATTTGGGCTTCCTGCCGAGCAATATGCACTTGATACAGGAAATGATCCGGCGGAATTTACGGCGAAAAACATCGCGACGTTTAAACGCCAAATCCAGGAACTTGGCTTTTCGTATGACTGGGACCGTGAAATCAATACGACCGATCCGAAATATTATAAATGGACGCAGTGGATTTTCATCCAGCTGTACAATAAAGGCTTGGCCTATGTCGATGAAGTAGCGGTCAACTGGTGCCCCGCGCTTGGCACAGTGCTAGCCAACGAAGAAGTGGTTGATGGAGTATCAGAACGCGGAGGCCATCCGGTCGAACGCCGTCCGATGCGCCAATGGGTGCTTCGCATTACGGAATACGCAGATCGCCTGCTGGAAGATTTGGACGAACTTGACTGGCCGGAAAGTCTGAAAGATATGCAGCGCAATTGGATCGGCAAATCCGAAGGGGCTGAACTTGAATTCCAAATCGATGGCAATGGCCATTCATTCCGTGCATTTACTACGCGCCCCGATACGATTTTCGGCGCGACTTATGCAGTATTGGCTCCGGAGCATAAATTAGTGGCGTCAATTACTACGCCGGAACAAAAAGAAGCTGTTGAAAAATACATTGACGAAGTGAAGACTAAGAGCGATCTTGAGCGTACGGATTTGGCGAAATCTAAAACAGGCGTTTTCACAGGAGCTTATGCCATTAATCCGGCAAGCGGCGACAAGATGCCGATTTGGATTGCGGATTACGTATTGGCAACTTACGGAACAGGGGCAATCATGGCGGTGCCTGCGCACGATGAGCGCGATTACGAATTTGCGAAGCAATTCGATCTGCCGATAGTCGAAGTTGTGTCCGGCGGAAACATCGAAGAAGAAGCTTATGCCGGCGATGGTGAACTGATCAACTCAGATTTCCTTAACGGATTGAACAAAAACGAAGCAATTGCCAAAGCGATCGACTGGCTTGTTGAAAAAGGTGTCGGCGAAAAGAAAATCACATACCGTCTTCGCGACTGGCTGTTCAGCCGCCAGCGTTATTGGGGCGAGCCGATTCCAATCATCCACTGGGAAGACGGCACCATGACTCCGGTCGATGAAAAAGATCTTCCTTTGATGTTGCCAGTGACGACAGACATCAAACCGAGCGGCACAGGAGAGTCGCCGCTTGCCAACATCGAGGAATGGGTCAACGTAGTGCACCCTGAAACCGGAATGAAAGGCCGCCGCGAAACAAATACAATGCCGCAATGGGCGGGCAGCTGCTGGTACTACCTGCGTTATATAGATCCGGACAACGACAATGCGATTGCTGATCCGGAATTGTTGAAACACTGGCTGCCTGTTGACGTTTATATCGGCGGAGCCGAGCACGCGGTGCTTCATTTATTGTATGCGCGCTTCTGGCATAAAGTTTTATATGATATTGGAGTTGTGCCGACGAAAGAACCGTTCCAGAAATTGTATAACCAGGGAATGATCCTGGGTGAAGGCAATGAAAAAATGTCGAAATCCAAAGGCAATGTCGTCAACCCGGACCAGATCATCGAAAGCCATGGAGCTGATACGCTGCGCCTTTACGAAATGTTCATGGGGCCGCTTGACGCATCGATCGCTTGGTCGACCAATGGTCTTGAAGGGGCACGCCGCTTCCTTGACCGTGTATGGCGCCTGTTCATCGAAGACGATGGGATGAGCGCGAAAATTGTTGATGCGAACGACGGCAAACTGGAGAAAGTTTATCACCAGACAGTCAAAAAGGTGACGGAGGATTTCGAAGGGCTTCGTTTCAATACTGCCATTTCGCAAATGATGGTCTTTATCAATGAAGGCTATAAAGCGGATGTAATTCCGAAAGAATATGTCGAAGGTTTTGTGAAGATGCTGTCTCCGATTGCGCCGCACGTGACAGAAGAATTGTGGGAGAAACTGGGCCATACAGAAACTGTTACTTACGCGGAATGGCCAACATTCGATGAGTCGAAAATGGTCGATGATGAAGTGGAAGTTGTTGTACAGGTGAACGGCAAAGTGAGAACGAAGATTGTTGTCTCAAAAGACAGCACAAAAGAGGAATTGGAGACTGCAGCGCTTGCGGATGAACAAATCCAAAAAGCGGCTGAAGGCAAACAGATCCGTAAAGTGATTGCGATTCCAGGGAAATTGGTAAACGTGGTTATTGCGTAAATTTTTATACCGGAGTTTCAGCTTGAGGGCTGGGACTTCGGTTTTTTATTGGGTGTAATTATTGGTGAAATTAGGAATATTTTAAGCTGGTTAGTCTCCGGACAGTAAAGGGTCGCTTCCGGACAGTATTTTAATTCTGCGTACAATAAATCCTTAATTTGGAAAAAAACCTGGTAAGTGGTGATTAATCAGCCCTAAAAAAACCCTTCGCATGAGCATGCGAAGGGTTTTCACTGTTTATATTTGTTTTGCAAACTCTGCTGCGCTTCTTCCTGCCACATTTCCGGTCACCAGCGCGGAAGTGATGTTATAGCCGCCGGTGTAGCCGTGGATGTCTAGAATTTCACCGCAGAAATAAAGGCCGGGCTTTTTGCGTGAAGCCATCGTTTTCGGTTCGATTTCCTTGATGGAAACGCCACCGCCTGTCACAAATGCTTTTTCGATTGGCTGTGTACCGGTGACGTCCATTGTAAATGCGGTGAGCTGCGCTGCCATTGCCCGCACTTTGTCGCTGGCAAGTTCAGCGCCTGTAATTGCCGGATCAATTCCCGCCCGTTGCAGAAGGAAAAGAAGCCAACGCTCTTGTGCCAAGCTTTTCCATACATTTTTCACGGACTTCTTCGGCTCATCCTTCATCATTTTGAACAGAAGCTGGAATGCGGACTCCGCATTTTCGTCCGGCATTGAATTGATGCGCATTTCAACCGGAGCACCGCCGGTTTTCTTCATTTCCTTGACGACGTACTGGCTGCATCTGAGAACAGCAGGGCCGCTCAATCCAAAATGGGTAAACAGCATATCCATCTGGTGTGTCACCAGGACTTTTCCTTTTTTATTCAGCACAGAAACAGCGACGTCTCGAAGAGCAAGTCCCTGTAAATCCCGGCTGACGATAAAGGGTTCTTTTGACAGCAGCGGTACTTCAGTTGGATAGAGATCGGTGACAGTGTGGCCCGCTTTTTCAGCCCACGGATAGCCGTCTCCTGTCGAGCCGGTCTGTGGAACAGCTTTGCCGCCGACAGCGACGACGATTGCTTTGGTCGTATATTCGTCGCCGGAATGCAGCCGGACGCCTGTCACTTTGTCATCAGTCATCAATAATTTTTTCACAGGCGAATCCAGCAGTACTGTAACGCCAAGGCGGTCCATTTCACGGAACATGGCATCGGCGACATCCTGCGCCCGGTTCGAAACAGGGAACATGCGGCCATGGTCTTCTTCTTTCAAAGCCACACCGAGCCCTTCAAAAAAGGAGATGATGTCTTCATTATTGAACACGGAAAACGGACTGTGGAGAAATCTTCCGTTACCGGGGATATTTTTCACAATTTCGTCGAGAGGCAGCCGGTTAGTGACATTGCAGCGGCCTCCGCCTGATATGATCAGTTTTTTCCCGAGCTTTTTGCCTTTTTCAATCAATAGAACTTTTTGGTTGCGTGAAGCTGCGGCGATGGAAGCCATCAATCCTGAGGGACCCCCGCCGATGATTATAACGTCATACATATAAGAAGAACTCGCTTTCGTTTTTAGTGTGCAGTTTTCAGCGCCCAGCATATGCTTGTCGGAGCTGAACGGCCATTTCCGCCTTAAGATTATCCAGGCTCCAATGGCCAGCTCCTCGAGTCGCTGCGGTCTTGCCAGCAATGGCAAAATTACGCCATTACTTGCAAGTCCTCCAGCGCTTGTCGGAGCTGAACGGCCATTTCCGCTTTAAGATTAGTATACACGATGCTTCAAAATCCGTTGAGTATTTCCATTTATAAGTGTAAACTATCGTGTAGATTGTTTTTTTATCAAGAATTAGTCAGGAAGTGCAAAATGTCAACGTTAATTAAAGGAACCGCCATTTTGACTTTGGGCCTTTTTTTATCCAAAGTGCTGGGCGTCATCTATATCATTCCATTTTACAGCTTGGTCGGGGAAGAAAATATCGGACTTTACCAATACGCCTACATACCTTATAACCTGATGCTGGCAATTGCCATATCCGGTGCGCCGCTTGCTTTCTCGAAGTTTGTGGCGAAATACAACAGTCTCGGAGATTATGAGACCGGCAGAAGATTGCTGCGTTCGGGTATTTTGACAATGATGGTCACTGGTTTTCTTGGATTTCTGTTAATGTATGCTCTGGCGGAACCGCTTGCCCGGATGACAATTTCAGAAAAAGAGGAAATTTATTCACTCGAAGATGTGACATCTGCCATCAAATGGGTCAGTTTCGCCCTGATTGTCGTGCCGTTCATGAGTTTATGGAGAGGTTTTTTCCAGGGCTATAATTATATGATGCCTACTGCAGTTTCACAATTGATTGAACAGCTTGTACGCATCATTTTCTTGCTCGGTAGCGCCTATATAATTATCGAAGTAGTTGGCGGATCACCGAAAATGGCCATACAGTTCGCTGTTTTATCTGCTGCAGTTGGAGCGGTTGGCGGAGTTTTGGTTCTGTTCTACTATTGGAAAAAGAAAAAGCCTGAATATAATGAGCTTCGCCAGAACTCAATTGAATCATATGACGTTGGGCTGCGGGATATGTATCGAGAGATTCTTTCATATGCCCTGCCAATCGTATTTTTAGGAGTGGCAAATCCGTTATTCCAGTTCGTCGACCTGCTGACCTTTAACCGGGCGATGGATGCAGCGGGCAATATACCTGAAACAGACCTCTTGGGAATATTAAACCTGACCGCGCATAAATTGGTGCTGATACCGGTAATGCTAGCCACAGGTTTCTCGATGGCTCTGATACCGTTGATCACTAAATACTTTACGTTGAACGAACATAAATCGTTAACAAGAACACTGGATCAATCTTTCCAGATGATTATCTTTCTGACCTTGCCGGCTGTAGTTGGCATGACGTTATTGTCGGATGAGCTTTATCATATTTTCTATCAGCAAAGTGAAATTGGTTCGGAAATTCTTGCAAGTTATTTGCCGGCAGCGATTCTGTTTTCTTTATTCCCGGTAACGGCTTCAATTCTGCAGGGAATTAATCAGCAGAAATGGATCGTCTTGAATTTGATGACGGGGTTATTGGTGAAATTATCCATAAATATACCGCTGATTAAAATGTTTGAAACGGACGGGGCGATTGCCGCGACAGTCATCGGTTACTCAGTTGCCATTGCCATGAATATTGGCGTTATTATGGTAACGATGAATTATCGGTCATCTATGGTAGTGCGACGGATTATGCTTATCCTGTTAATGAATGCAGTAATGGGAGCCGTTGTATTGTTGTCATTAGCGGGCCTTGATCTTTTCATCGGTATGGATACTAAGCTGCAATCGATTATCCGAATCGTGATTGTCGGAGGAATTGGCGGCGCTGTTTACGGCTTTATCGCGCTGCGCACCGGCATTGCACAGAAAATATTCGGCGAACGGCTGACAAAATATACACGTAAATTCGGTTTTTAGGAGGCCCGCATGCGAATAGATAAATTTTTATCAAACATGGGTTTCGGTTCCCGAAAAGATGTAAAAGTTCTTCTGAAGTCGAAGGCGGTGGAAGTGAACGGTGAAGTGGTGCGGGATGCAAAACAGCATGTCGACGAAGCGGCCGATCTTATCACCGTTGCGGGTGAAAAAGTGGACTATACGGAATTCATCTATCTGATGATGAATAAACCGCCTGGTGTCATATCCGCGACAGAAGATAAATACGACGAAACCGTCATCGATTTGCTTGGTGATGAAGAACGCCATTTTGAACCTTTCCCGGTTGGGCGGCTCGATAAAGATACAGAAGGTTTGCTGCTGCTCACCAATGACGGCAAATTGGCGCATGAATTGCTGTCACCAAAAAAACATGTGGCAAAAACATATTATGCGCGGATTGATGGCGTCGTTACTGAAGAAGACGATGAAGCTTTCCGGAATGGCGTGATTCTGGATGATGGCTATCAGACGAAAGAGGCTTTTTTAAAAATCCTGAAGAGCGGCGTTGAGTCGGAGATTGAATTGACAATTACGGAAGGGAAGTTCCATCAGGTGAAGCGCATGTTTGAAAGTGTCGGAAAAACTGTGATTTACTTGAAACGCCTGTCGATGGGCTCACTAGAACTGGATCCGGATCTTAAACTCGGTGAATACCGTTATTTGACGGAAGAAGAGCTAACTGGATTGAAAGAGAAAAAATGACCGCCAAAGTTGGCGGTCATTTTTTATAGAAAGGTTATTTTTAATATTGGACAGTCGAAAGCGCCCTAATTTATTGGGCGCTTTTCTTCTCTAAGATGTCATCTTCACTTTTTTTTGCGTCGTTGTCCATTTGCCCCGACTTGGACTTGTCACCAAATCGTTAAAGGCTAACACATTCAAATCTCTTTGAATGGTGCGAGGAGTGATGCCGAATTCATCGACTAAATCTTGCGTAGTTACAGTCCCGTTTTCGAGGATGTACTTATACATATCTTTAATTCGAATTAGCATGCGATCCGTAGTAGGTTTCATAAAAGAGAACCACTCCTTCATCTTTTTTCCCGTTGGCAAAGACTAGCGGACGAGTTGCCGGGGTATACCCAGCCGGTTTCTGGCAAGTGTTTGAGACATCCTCCTAAAAAATTATCTGTCAGTTTAATTTATCTGACAATTTGATTATATCGAAAAAGTGTTTTAATATCCATGTTTTTATTTTATTTTACTTAAATTAACAAAAAATTTACATATCATCATTCATCAGAACTCATAAAAAATATAACCGGAAATTCTTTTATTAAATCTAAAAAGGTGTACAATGGTCTTAATAAAAGCGGGGTGTTTAGATGGATTGGCAACTGGAAGCGGAAAAAAGACAGGGAAGCATGCTGAGGGAGTTGCAGGAACTGATTGCAATCCCGAGTATTCTCAGTGACGATGCAACACCGGATGCACCTTTTGGCAAAGAAGTAAAAAGGGCATTGGACTGGTTTTTGCAGAAAGGCCGCGAAAATGGCTACGAAGTAAAGAATGTCGACAATATTGCTGGACATCTGGAAATCGGAGCAGGAGAAGAACTGCTGGGAATCCTTGGACATGTCGATGTGGTTCCGACCGGTGAAGGGTGGACAAAAGATCCTTTCGGCGGTGTGATAGAAGATGGTAAATTATTCGGCCGCGGGGCGATTGACGATAAAGGACCGACGATTGCAGCCTGGACTGCTTTGAATATGGTCAAAGATGCCGGCTGTGAATTCAATAAACGCGTAAGGCTTATTATCGGAACAGATGAGGAAAGCGGCTTCCGCTGTGTAGAAAATTACTTTCAAAAAGAAGAAATGCCGACAATGGCATTTGCGCCGGATGCAGATTTTCCAATCATAAACGCGGAAAAAGGAATTGCCGCTTTAGTTTTTTCTCAGGTTTATTCCGGCAAAGAAGATCAATTGATTTCATTCAAATCCGGCGACCGGACGAATATGGTGCCTGATTTGGCACAAGCAGCGGTAAAGGGCAGCTTAGCTGATTGGGAAAGTGAATTTGAAAAGTTCGCCTCTGAATACGATTTGCCATTTGCAGCTGTGGAAGAAAATGGAGAAGTCATTTTGACAGTCCACGGAAAAGCTGTACATGCAATGGAGCCTGACGATGGAATCAATGCCGGGGTCATGCTCGCACTGTTCCTTAAAGAACACCTGACAGGTGACGGCCAGGTATTCACTGAATTTATTGCAGATAAGTTTTACGGCGATTCAAGAGGCAATGCGTTCGGACTTGCTTTCGCGGATGAAGCTTCGGGAGACACTACATTCAATGCAGGAATTATGCGTTTTGAAGGAGCCAAAGGGGGAAAAGTAGAAGTAAGTATGCGCTATTCAATTTCCTATCCGTTCGATGACAAGATGGCTGATTTTCAAGTGGAAGGTTTTTCAATGAACATCCATTCCAATTCAAAACCTCATTATGTCGATGAAAAGGACCCGTTTATCAAGACGCTGCAGGATGCCTATGAAAAGCAGACTGGCGACAAGGCGGAGCTTTTGGCTATCGGAGGCGGCACATATGCAAGGGTAATGGATAAAGGTGTCGCATTCGGTATGCTGTTCCCGGGCGAGAAAGATGTCGCCCATCAGCTGGATGAATTCGTGGATATCAACAACCTGACAAAAGCGGTTGCGATTTATGCGGAGGCAATTTACCAGCTGGCGTGCAATAAAAAAGAATGAACGAGTGATTTTCAACCGGAAAAAATTAATTGATTTATCACAGAAAACTACTAACAGAAGCGAAAGAGGGATGGATATGGAATGGATCTTACACAACGATGAATTTATTCAGGAAGATGAGCTGAAGATATCAAAAGAGGACCGCGGGTATCAATTCGGCGATGGGATCTACGAAGTAATCCGCGTTTATAATGGAGAACTTTATACGGCTAAAGAACATATCGACCGCTTTTATGCGAGTGCTGAAAAAGTGAAGATTGTCGTGCCCTATACAAAAGACGTTTTCCATAAATTGATGTACGATCTTGTTGAGAAAAATGAAATCAATAACGGGCAAGTGTATGTCCAAATTACACGTGGGTCATACGTTCGTCAGCATCAATTTCCAGCAGACAGCTCGCCGGTACTGGTGGGCTATACTAAAACAGTTGAGCGTCCACTGGAATTAATGAGAAACGGTGCACATGCAAAATTCATCGAAGACATGCGCTGGCTCAGATGTGATATCAAGAGCCTCAACCTGCTCGGCAATGTGCTTGCCAAACAGGAAGCTTATGAAAATGGCTGCTACGAAGCCGTTCTTCACCGCGGTGAAATCATTACGGAAGGCTCGTCTTCCAATATGTATGGCCTTAAAGATGGCATTTTGTATACACATCCTGCAACAAATCTGATTTTGGACGGCATTACAAGAAGAACAATTCTTGGTCTATGTGAAGAATTGGGTATTACTGTCCAGGAAACGCCGATGACAAAAGTACAGGCGCTTAAGATGGATGAGTTCTTTATGTCATCAACAACGGCTGAAATCATCCCATTGACTGAAATTGACGGGTTCCAAATTGGAAATGGAGCACGAGGCCCGTTGACTGAAAAACTTCAAAAGGCTTTTGAAGCCAAATTAAACCTGGGTGTAGAAGTGCAGTAATCTTCATTATGAGAACAGTGGACGGCATTAGCCGGACGCTGTTTTTTTGCTTGCAGATAAAAAGTAGCTTAAATCAGTTATAATCATACTGAACGTTAAAGAGGGATAAATGGTAAACTGATAAGAGGTGATGCAGATGGATAATCATTATTTTATTGGGATAAAAATACCTTTGCCGACAGCTCGTTCTCTTGTGGAACAGCGGGATTCCTGGGACTTGTCCAGCCACAAACGGCTGCCTGTGGCAGAAGACCTTCACATTACACTGCTGTTTATCGGCGGCGATCCGCATGGTGAAATCGGTGAAGTGGCAAAAGCTTTGGGGGAAGTAGTGCATGAACCCTTTACTGTAAAAATTAAGGGAACAGGGTATTTCGGTAAAAAGGAACGGCCGAGAGTGGTATATGCGGCTACAGAAGAAAATAATTCGCTGAACAGTTTGCAGCAGAAGATAAAAGATACTCTTAAGGGATTTCAATTAAGCCCGGACAATAAACCGTTTGTTCCGCATATTACGTTGGCGAATAAATGGGCGGGTAAAGAGCCGTGGGATGAAATTCCTGAACTTGACACAGAGCGTTTTGAAGCAGACGAATTCAGCTTGTTCCGGATTGAACCGGCCAAAACACCGCGCTATATTGCTGTACAAACTTGTAAATTGAAGGATGGCGTATGATTGAGCCAATGGGCGAGGACAAATGAGGACTATATTTCTAATTAATCCGGTTGCCGGCAACGGCAATGCCATGAAAAAATGGCTGAAATTCAAAGAGACGATTGAATTTCCGTTCGAATTGGCAGTCAGCCGTTATAGCGGTCACGCCACCGAACTGGTGAGCGAATTGAAGCATTCACCGGTCCCGGTCCTGGTAATCGGTTTTGGCGGCGATGGTACTTTACGGGAAGTGATTGCCGGTGCCGCAGGTGCACCGCAAGTGATTGTCGGTTCCGTTGCAGCAGGCTCCGGAAACGATTTTAGCCGCGGGTTTCATTCCTTTGAAGATGCCGAAGCAATTGCTGCTTTTGTGAAGGATCCTGTGAGCCGCAGAAAAGATCTTGGTGAATTCATTGACGGCAGGCCTTATCACTTTGTCAGCAGCACAGGCATCGGCTTTGACGCGGAAATTTCAGTGAAAGTCAATCGCTCAAGGGTCAAGCAATGGCTCAATAAAATCGGGATGGGCAAACTGGTTTATTTGGTGTATGTCATCATCACTTTGCTGAGATTCCGGCTGTTCCAGCTCACTGTCGAACAGGATGGAGAAACGGTCCATTATGATAAAGTATGGTTTGCCACGGTCTGCAATCAGCCTTACTTTGGAGGCGGCATGAAAATCTCGCCGCATTCTGTACCGGATGATGGCATATTGGAGCTGACCGTAGTCAACCGCCTTTCCCGATTGAAACTGCTGCTGGTTTTTGGTACGGTATTCAGCGGGAAGCATCTGCGTTTCAAGGAAGTCCATCAGCTGAAAAATTCGATGTTTTCATTGACAGCTGACCAGCCGGTATTCCGTCATGTAGACGGCGACAGCGCCGGCCGTACGCCCGAAAATCGCAGCATCAGCTATTCAGTCAGTGAAAGAGACTGGCATTCTGTAAATAAAAGATAGAAAGAGGAAGAAAAAATGAGAGCAAGGTATAAACCCTGGGCAGCAGAATTGATCGAAGCCCATCCGGAAATAGTAATTCCGGAACCGCAAAAACTGAAAGGCAAATGGAAAGAGGAATTCGGCAACTCGAATCCGCTCCATATTGAAGCCGGGAGCGGCAAGGGCCGTTTCATCACCGGAATGGCTATGGCGAATCCTGAAATCAATTACATCGGCATCGAGTTATTCGACAGCGTGATTGTCACAGCACTTCAAACGGTGCTCGAGCAGGAAGAAGGCATTCCGAATCTTCGTCTATTGCGTGTAAACGCACAGGAGATGGAAAGCTTTTTTGAAAAAAATGAAGTCGACCGCCTGTATTTGAATTTCTCCGATCCATGGCCGAAAACGCGCCACGCAAAACGGCGCCTGACACATGAATCATTTTTGAAATTATATGAAACAGTGCTGCCGAAGAATGGGGAAATCCATTTTAAGACGGACAACCGCGGACTTTTCGAGTATTCGCTGACGAGCATCTCGGAATACGGCATGCTGCTGAAGGATGTATCGCTGGATCTGCATGCCAATGAGCCGGAATGGAACATCATGACGGAATACGAAGAGAAGTTCATGAAAAAAGGCCAGCCGATTTATCGGATGGAAGCGCAATACAATTCATAATTCGTAAACTGAAGGGGATGGGATGATGGAGAAATTTGATTTTCACGAGATGAAGTTGACTTGGCTCGATGGGGGTACTACAAATCTGGATGGTGGAACGATGTTCGGTGTAGTGCCGAAAGTGGTCTGGTCGAAGAAATATCCAGTGGATGATAAAAACAATATCGAGCTGCCGACGCATCCGATTCTGATTCAATATGATGGACATAATATTTTGGTGGACAGCGGACTGGGTGATGGTAAATTGACCGACCGCCAGATTCGCAATCTTGGAGTATCTTCCGAATCTTCATTGAATAAGAATTTGCAGGAACTCGGGTTGTCTGCTGCTGACATCGATACGGTTCTGATGACGCATCTTCACGGGGACCATGCAGCCGGCTTGACTGATAAGCAGGGAGAAGCATACGTTTCTTCATTCCCGAATGCGAAAATTTACGTTTCAGCAGTCGAATGGAATGAAATGCAGAATCCGAATATCCGCTCTCGCAACACATATTGGAAAGAAAACTGGGAGCCGGTCCAGCACCAGGTGGAAACATTTGAAGATGAGTTGACGCTGTTCGGCGCAATCACGATGATCCACACAGGCGGCCATTCAGATGGCCATGCCGTCATCAAGCTGGAAAGCGGCGGGGAAACAATCCTTCATATGGGAGACATCATGCCGACTCATGCCCACCAGAATCCGCTTTGGGTATTGGCATATGACGACTATCCGATGGATTCGATCTATGCGAAAGAACGTTTGATGAAAGAGGCTTTGGAGAACGGGTATTACTTTTCGTTCTATCACGACGCTTATTACCGTCTGTTGAAATGGAGCAAGGATGGCAAAGAGATCGTTGAGTCGCTGCAATATAAAGAGAAGAATATCTGATTTTATGGAAGGCACCGCTTTGGCGGTGCTTTTTATTGTGGGGATTGTGGCAACCGCAACTAAAATGGATTTAACCCCAACTAACGATGAAATCGCGCAACTGAAAATAAAATATTGGATAATATTTCTTTTATTAGGACTGAATTTTTGCTAACCGCACCCCAAATCGTGCTAACCGCACCTCAGATGCTTTAACCCGCACCCCAAAGTGATCAAGCCGCACCCCAAACGCTTTAACCCGCACCCCAAATCCACAACTGGAAATTAACTTATATTCCCAATTCAAAAAGACTCCCAAAAAAGGGAGCCCACACTATATTTTGACTCACACTTCTAAAATCCCGTCAATACCATCCTCACAACCCAAAATGCTCTTTGATCATACCAGCGACTCTATCGGGACTGATACCTGAATTATTCAGCCGCAAATAATGGTCAGCCTGAATTTCATTTTCAAAGGAGTTCAACCGGTAGATTTTATTGGAATTCACCATTTCCTTTTCGGAGGAAGCGGTGTCCCTTTTTGTCGGCTTATGTTCGAGGCGGTTGGAGGTTCTATTTCTTATGAGCCTTTCATCCAGGTCTGCCTCTAATTCGACAAAGTAGATTTCCGCGCCATGCGCCTGGAAAATCGCGCAGGTCCTGTTGACGAAATCCCAGTCTTCCTGCTGGTCGAAAGCCCATACGTATGTAAAGATCATGCCGTACCGATCGCTCTTGGCGAAGGTACTGAATATTTCTTTCCGAAACATGGTGGAAAGTTTCCACATTTCAGGTTCAAAGCCGAAAAACGGTTCCAGCAAATCGATGGTCATGTGATTGTGCAGCAACTTCAAATCAGTTATTTTCGCCAATTCCTGGCCGACAGTCATTTTGCCGACCGCCTGTGGACCGAACAGCAGAACAAATTTCATCTTCATCCACCTGGACTTTCACTGAATTTTTTTGGATATAAAAACTGCAGGCACGCGGAAATTCTCGCATATGCCTGCAGATGGAAACATTCGTGTAAATTTTAAACTTTTGAGACTTCTACTACGGCGCCGGTGAATGCGTCCGCCATGAATTCGAATTGCTCTAGTTCATCGTCGCGGTGGCGAGTGATGCCGCCTTTGTAGACATCCGTCGTAATAGCATGCTGTGTATAAGGTTCTGTTTTCATGTAAATCCATGAACCGTCAATCGGACCTTCTTCTTTAAACGAATTCTTCACTTGCTTCAATACTTCATCTGCCGGGTAAAGCTTCTGGTTGCGGTCAACCAATTCTTTGACGACAAATGTTGCAGCTACTCCTGTAGCGAAGCCGATCAATAAATCACGATTTTTCAATTAGATCCCTCCTATACTTACTGGCTAAATTGTACCATAACTGATAATTAAACGAGAAATGAAAGCAACGTCTTTATTTCCTTCCTTTCGTTTTTCGAAATAAAAAAGTGGAAATAAACTGAAAAAAGCTCTAAACTGGTTAAAGGCATTTCATTTAGGAGGAAGTTGTATCATGAATAATGAAACGAGAGAGTTATTTAAAACATTAACAGAGTTACCTGGCGCGCCCGGCAACGAACATGCTGTCCGCAAATTCCTGAAGAAAGAATTGGGTGCAGTGTCCGATGAATTGATACAGGATAATCTTGGCAGTATTTTCGGAGTCAAGCACGGTGAACAGGACGGACCTCGCATAATGGTGGCCGGGCATATGGATGAAGTCGGCTTTATGGTTACACAAATTACTGATAATGGCATGATCCGCTTTCAACCGCTTGGCGGCTGGTGGAACCAGGTAATGCTGGCAACGCGAGTGGAAATCATCGCTGGAGATAAAGTGGTACCGGGTGTAATCGGTTCGATCCCGCCTCATTTATTGAGTGAAGAGCTGCGCAGCAAACCGATGGATATCAAGAATATGCTGATTGATATCGGTGCTGATGATAGAGAAGACGCGTTGTCATTCGGCGTCCGCCCGGGGCAGCAGATCATTCCCTACAGCCCGTTTACCCCAATGGCCAATGATAAAAAAATCATGGCAAAGGCCTGGGATAACCGCTACGGCTGCGGTTTGGCCATCGAGCTATTGCGTGAATTGAAAGATGAAAAACTGCCGAACGAATTGTTTTCAGGCGCGACGGTTATGGAAGAAGTCGGTCTTCGCGGCTCACAGACAGCTGCAAACATGATCAATCCGGACATTTTCTTTGCGCTTGATGCAAGCCCGGCCAATGACGCTGACGGCAATAAAAATGAGTTTGGTCAATTAGGTAAGGGGACGCTCCTCCGCATTCTCGATAAGAGTATGGTTACACACCGCGGCATGAGAGAATTCGTTCTGGACACAGCTGAATCGAATAACATCCCGTATCAGTATTTCATATCACAGGGTGGAACAGATGCAGGGCGCGTGCATACGGCAAACGAAGGAGTTCCAAGTTCCGTAATCGGAATTTGCTCCCGTTATATCCATACGTCATCGTCGATCATCCATACAGATGATTACGCAGCGGCGAAGGAATTATTGGTCAAGCTGGTGAAATCGGCAGACCGCAGTACAGTGGAAACGATTAAAAATAACGCTTAAAAAGTGCCCTCGGGCACTTTTTTTTATAGAAAGGAACAATGCAGATGGATGACTTGAAAATTGCTGTTGCATCAAAAAATCAGGCGAAAATCAGAGCTGTCAGTGAGTGCCTTGGCGAACTGGGGATTCAACACGAAATTACAGCTGTCGAAACGGATTCAGGTGTTTCTGCTCAGCCGTTTTCAATGGAAGAAACGCGTCAGGGTGCGGTTAATCGCGCAGTTTCAGCGATTGAGGGGCCGTTTGATTGTGCTGTCGGACTTGAAGGCGGCGTCTATGAGATTGAAGGTAAACTTTACCTTTGCAATTGGGGTGCACTCGCGGCCGCAGATGGGAAAGTATACACTGCCGGGGGCGCACAGATTCCATTGCCTGATGAAATTGGGCAGAAATTAAAAGAAGGATTGGAACTTGGTCCGGTGATGGACGACTACGCCAATGAAACAGGCATCCGCCACGATAAAGGAGCAATCGGAATCCTGACAGCAGGGCTGATGAACCGCGGGGATATGTTTGGACATATCGTAAAATTGCTTATCGGACAATACAAGCTGGGCAGCGGTTGAGTTGCAAGTGGCTGGAAACATCTTTAAAATAGAAATCAGCAAAGCAGGGGAGGAAGACGCGTGAAACGGTCAGTTTTAATCACAGGAACTGTGCTATCCCTTTTTTTATTGGCAGGGTGCATGGCGACTCCTGAAGAAAGAGTGGCAGAAGGGCTGGCGGAAACCCGCACGGCTTTTGAAAAAGAACCTCCGGAAACCAATGAAACCACGGGCCAGACCGATCTTTATCTGCCGGGAGGCTACGATATAGAGGAGCCTTCTGACGAACATAATATAATCATAACCAAAGGAAGCGATTCCTATGTTTTGTTCATCAATCCGAACGAAGCGGCTGACAGCAAATTCTTCTATGACCTGCAGAAAGCGAATGCTGAAACGGAATGGATCGCTGATGAAACATTTGAGCAGAACGGCCGTTTCGGATTTACAACACTGAGGTCGATTGCTGATGACCGGATCGAAGTGGTCGTCAGTGCGGGCGGTGTTAAAATGACAACCATTTCCGAAGAATCGGATGTCCCCGCCAATATGGAATGGATGATGAAAACAGCGCGCTCCATTGAATAGGAAAACTGAGGAGAAGAGATTATGAAAAAACTGCAATCGATTGAAGAGTTTAACGAATACAAAAATGGCGATGGCACGGTATTTATGTTTACAGCGGGATGGTGTCCTGATTGCCGAGTCATCGACCCGGTCATGCCTGACGTGGAAGAGTCGTTCGAACAATTCGACTTTGTATCAGTTGACCGTGACGAATTCATCGACCTCTGCGCCCAACTGGATGTATACGGAATACCGAGTTTCCTGGCTTTCAGCGACGGAAAAGAATTAGGTCGTTTTGTCAGCCGGGACCGCAAAACACAAGAGGAAATTGAATCCTTTATAGCAGGATTGTCCAAATAATATCAAGACGGTTCGCCTGTGAAGGTCGGACCGTTTATTTTTGACAGAGAGGAAGAGCGATATGAATTCAACCCAACTATTTAATCTCTTAAGAGAACGTTTGCCGAGCCGTGATTTGGAATGGCGTTATGACCGTGAAAATAATACAGCAAACATCCGCCACATTAAAGTAGGTAAAGGACTGACGCTCGATCTTCCGAAAATCACCAGCCGCTATGAAACAAAAGGCGAAGAAGCATTGACTGAAATCATTTATACAATCAATGAAACCTTCAATGCGATGGAACGCGAGGCAGAAGGAAATCTGCCCGGGGGAGAACATGTCTATCCGGTAATCCGTTCGACTTCTTTTCCTGTGGAGTCCAAAGAAGGAAATCGTTTTATCACAACAGAGCATACAGCTGAAACCCGGATATATTATGCGCTTGATACCGGGGCGGCCTATCGCTTAATTGATGAAAATGTGTTAAATTCATTAAGTCTGACAGAAGATCAGCTTAAGGAACTCGCAAGGTTCCAGGTCAAGAAGCTGAAAACTGCAGTCAAGGAAGATCACGTTGCTGGAAACGTGTTTTATTTCCTCAATGAAAATGATGGCTATGACGCATCCCGAATTTTAAACGAGACTTTCCTGAAAGAAATGAAAAAGAAAATCACCGGAGACATGACCGTTTCTGTCCCGCATCAGGATGTATTGATCATTGGTGATATCCGGAATGAATCCGGCTACGACGTGCTTGCGCAAATGGCGATGCACTTTTTCACCAATGGCAAGGTGCCGATTACGTCTCTTTCTTTCATATACGAGAACGACGAATTGGAACCGATTTTCATCCTGGCAAAAAATAGACCCGAAGAGGAGAACGATAAGAAATGAATGCATTTTACAATAAGCAGGGAATAGGCGATGTACTCCTAGTTCAGCTGCAAACAGAGAAACCGGAAAAAACACATACGGAAATGAATGGCGATGTGACACTCATCAAGGATGGCAGCGGTGCAATCGCGGGCTTTAACCTTTTTAGTGCATCACACTACATCACGTTTCCTGAAACCGGAACAATCGATGTCTCTGAGCAGCTTGTAACGGAGCTGCAGAATGCCCTGGAAAAAAACAGTGTGGATTATCTTCTTGAAGTAGACTTGTCACCGAAATTTGTCGTCGGTTATGTGGCATCAAAAGAAAAACACCCAAATGCGGATAAATTGAATGTCTCCCAGGTGGATGTGGGAAGCGAAAAGTTGCAGATTGTTTGCGGCGCACCCAATGTAGATGCCGGACAAAAAGTGGTTGTTGCAAAAGTCGGGGCGGTCATGCCGTCTGGGATGATTATAAAAGATGCGGAACTTCGCGGCGTCGCATCCAGCGGAATGATTTGTTCGGCTAAGGAATTGGCTTTGCCGGATGCTCCCGAGGAAAAAGGGATTTTGGTATTGAATGATGAAAATGAAATCGGATCAGCATTTGAAGTAAAGGCGTGACTTGTTATGAGCTGGGTTAAAAAAGTATGGAATCGTATGTTTGCCGATGAAGTTGAGGAAGAGGTGGAACAGGAGTACACAGCACCTGTTGAGCAAAAAAGTGCGCATGTGCCTTTTCGTTTTCCATTGATTACGGACGAGGAAAGAGAAATCTTTTTGAGAAAGGAACAAAGCGGCCAACAAGTCACGATGGCAGAAGTAAGGGAAGAACTTATCCGCCGGCCATTACAACCGGCTGAGCAGCCCCTCCGCAGAGAGCCGCGCAGGGAACCGACACCTATACAAAGACAGGTATCGCGTCCGCCGATCCAGCGGCAGCCACAGATTTCAAAGCCAGTACCTGAAGCCAGCAGGCCAGAGCCGATTAAGCGCCGTTTTGAGCCGACGCAAGTTCCGTCGCCCATCCACGGATTCAATGAGCCGAAACCTGCATCAATTGAAAAGCTGCTGGAACAGAAAGAGCGAAAAGAAGAGTTCCAAAAAGCGATTTCTCCTGTACAGGAGAACCAGGACGAAAATGTAAAAGCCGAACAAGCGGCTGAATTAGGAGCAGTCCCAACAGAAACAGTTCCAACAGAGGAAGTTCCAGCAGAAATTGCCTCACGATCGGCAATTACTGAAAACAGTCAAGAAGAACAGGAAGAACAGGAAGAACAGCTTTTAACTGAGACACAAGTCCAGGAAGAAGAGCAAAAACCTGAACCTGTTCTTGTTGAAGAACAAGATTCATCACAAGTTGAAGACCATGAATTGCCACGAGATGAGGCAGTTTCAGCAGAAACTCTGCCGGAACAGCCGATAGAAGAAAGTCCAGCTGTTCCGCCAGTCAATGATGTGAAATCAGCGCCAATGGATCTGAAAGAAAAACAGCCGTTACATAAAGAGCAGCAGGAAGAAAAGAATAACGTACCTGTCATCGGCACAGCAGAGAACAAGAAAGAAAAAACTGTTCCATTCAATGTGCTGATGCTAAAATCAGACAAAGAGAAATCGAAAAATCGGAACCCTATTCCGATGAAACAACAACCAGCCGCGATTAGCCAAAAGCCGAAGCAGGAAGCTGTTCAGGTTATGAAAGCTGAAGAACCGGCAGCACCATCAGTCCAGGAGCCGAATGAAAAAAGAACAGTCTCTGCCTATGGCCATCCGCATAAAAACTTTCTTTTAGCACCTGAAAATGACCGCAAAGACGAAGAGTGGATGGAAGAACAAGGGGAACGCTTAACAGAAGCGCTGTCGCATTTCCAAGTACAGGCAACCATACTAAGCATAGTTCAGGGACCTGCTGTCACTCAATTTGAACTGACTGTAGCACAAGGCGTAAAAGTCAGCAAAATCCGCAATTTGGCAGACGATCTGAAATTGGCATTGGCAGCAAAAGATATTCGTATACAGGCACCAATTCCTGGGAAAAGTTCAATCGGCATCGAGATACCCAATAGAACTTCCCGGCCGGTGAGGATTTCAGAAGTTATTGAAAGCCCACAATTTCAAGATTCCGATTCTCCTTTGGAAGCTGCACTCGGCCTTGACCTTACCGGCAAGCCAGTGACGCTTGATTTGCGGAAGATGCCACACGGTTTGATAGCGGGTGCAACGGGCTCAGGAAAATCAGTATGCATCAATTCAATACTTGTCAGCCTTCTTTATAAATCATCGCCGCAGGATCTGAAATTATTATTGATTGATCCAAAAATGGTGGAACTTGCACCATACAACCATATACCTCATCTGGTAAGTCCGGTAATAACGGATGTCAAAGCGGCTACCGCTTCGCTGAAGTGGGCTGTATCAGAAATGGAGCGGCGTTATCAGCTGTTTGCCCATACAGGAGTAAGGGATATCAGCCGGTACAATAAGATGGTTAAAGAAAAAGGCGACCATGCACAGCATCTGCCGTATATTTTAATCGTCATTGATGAGCTTGCAGATTTAATGATGATGTCCCCACAGGACGTAGAAGATGCGATTTGCCGCATAGCGCAGAAAGCGCGTGCGTGCGGCATCCACCTGGTCATAGCTACACAGCGGCCATCTGTGGATGTCATAACGGGATTGATCAAATCCAATATTCCAACACGAATCGCCTTTTCTGTTTCGTCTCAAGTGGACAGCCGGACAATTCTGGATTCACAGGGAGCGGAACGCCTGCTTGGAAGAGGGGATATGCTGTATCTGGGCAATGGCATGTCTGCACCTAGCCGTATCCAGGGTACATTTGTAACTGATGAAGAAATTGAGAAAATCATAGAGCACGTCCGCAGCCAAGGTGAGCCTGAGTATTTCTTTAAGGAAGATGAATTGATCAAGCAGAATGCTTCCGGATCGGAGCAGGATGATTTGTTTGAAGAAGCCTGCAGATTTATCATGCAGCAGGGCAGTGCATCTACTTCCTTGTTGCAGCGCAAGTTCCATATCGGTTATAACCGTGCAGCCAGGCTGATGGATCTTATCGAGGAGCACGGCTTCATTTCAGAGCAGAACGGCAGTAAAGCCCGATCTGTACTGATTACAGAAGATGATATGTCAGAAGTCTTCCAATAATTAGTTTCATTATTTTAAAATATCGATAATATTGTATCTGAATAAAAATATGATATAATCGAATAATTGTTTGCATCAAACGGCTATCCACTAAAATCAGATGGAATAGACTACTTTAAACTTCCACAGGAGGTTCACTAATGACAGTTTTACATTTTACCGGTATCAAAGGTTCCGGAATGAGTCCGTTGGCTCAAATAATGCATGATATGGGGAACGAAGTGCAAGGTTCGGATATTGCTAAATACTTCTTTACAGAAGAACGGTTACGGGACAGAGGCATTTCAATTCTTCCGTTCGACCCGGAAAATATTACTGCAGACATGACGATCATTGCAGGGAATGCTTTTAATGATGAGCATCCTGAACTTGTTAAGGCACGGGAAATTGGCGCTGCCGTCATCCGCTACCACGAGTTCCTTGGTGATCTGATGAAGCAATACGTTTCAGTTGCCATAACAGGCGCACATGGAAAAACTTCCACTACAGGCTTGATGGCTCATGTACTGAATGGTTATAAACCAGTTTCTTATCTGATTGGGGATGGCACAGGCTACGGAATGCAGAATTCACATTTCTTTGTTGTTGAAGCGTGTGAATACCGCCGGCATTTTCTTGCATACCATCCGGATTATGCAATAATGACGAATATCGATTTTGACCATCCGGATTATTTTGCCGGTATCGATGATGTTTTTAATGCCTTTGAGGAAATGGCGCAGCAAGTGAAGAAATGCATCATTGCCTGTGGAGATGATGAATATCTTCAGAAATTACAAGCTCCGGTGCCGATGGTATATTACGGATTCGGAGAAGAAAATGATTTCCAGGCAAGAAATATTGTGAAGACAACTGAAGGAACGACCTTTGATGTTGTGATCCGCAATGAATTCTTCTATACATTCACAATCCCGATGTTCGGCGACCATACTATCCTGAATGCGCTGGCAGTTATTTCGTTATGTCATTACGAAAATATACCGGCAGATATCATCCAACAGCAGTTCACCGGATACCAAGGTGTGAAACGGAGATTTTCACAGACTGATATCGGCGACCGCATTCTAATAGATGACTATGCCCATCATCCGACGGAAATCCGTGCTACCCTGCAATCTGCACGCCAAAAATTTCCTGACCGTGAAGTGATAGCTATTTTCCAGCCGCATACATTTACGCGGACGCAAACATTCCTGCAGGAATTTGCAGATTGCCTGGATGAAGCGGATCAGGTTTATTTATGCGATATCTTCGGCTCTGCCCGTGAAGAAGCGGGAACTCTGACAATCCGCGATCTGGAAGAGAAAATTACAGACAGCCGGTTGCTGCAGGTAGAAGAAGTTGCACAGTTAAGCGAACATAAGAATGGAGTTTTCCTGTTCATGGGGGCAGGGGACGTCACGAAGTTCAAAGAAGCTTTTGAAAATCAATTGAAAACAGAGGAAACAGTTTAACTCTCGGGTTAAACTGTTTTTTTTCTGCTTTTTGCAGGTTTTTAAATCTTTTTGTAGAAGTATTGTAAGAGGACTGTGTTTACGTGCAGTTCGACTAGGGTAGAAATACTATATAACAGAATGTAAAAGGAGGAATTATGATGGATTGGCAAATACTGCTTTACATAGCCGCAATCGTGGCTGCAGTCGGATTCTTAATTCTATGCGTAGCTTTGGCAATGACATTGAATTCGTTGAAAAACACATTAAAAGAAGTTTCCGGTACAGTTGCCGGGCTTGAAAACCAGCTGCAAGGAGTGACTTTGGAAACAACGAATCTCCTGCATAAAACAAATGAACTTGCAGAAGATATTCAGGTGAAAACAGAGAAGCTTAATGGTGTTGTGGACGCTGTGAAAGGTGTCGGCAATTCAGTAACTGATCTGAATGCATCTGTGAGACGCATTACGATGTCGGTCGCTTCGCAGGCAGAACAAAATGAGGAAAAAATTGCCCAAGTAGTTCAATGGAGCAATGTTGCCATGGGGATCCGTGATAAATGGAAAGCCCGCAAAGCGTACAGCACCCGCCAGACAGAATCATATCAGCCGGTGCCCGGACAAAAACAACTTCCGCACAATGATCAGTATTAAAAGTAAGTAACTACTAATTATAATTGGAGGAATGTAACATGACTGGAAATAACAATGAGTTCAATAACCAAAAACCTAACTACAATGATACTCAGTACAATAAAGATTACTACTCTAACTCTGGACAAAATTATCAGCAAAGTGATTATGTCCCGCAATCATATGGCATGTCGAGCCGTTACGACGATCTTTATGATTACGAAGAAGAATCAGGTTCAGGCGGTTTTCTTGCCGGTGCCCTAGTCGGAGTCGTTATCGGCGCTGCAGCTGCATTATTCCTTGCGCCTAAATCAGGTAAGGAATTCCGTGGCGATCTGAATAATCAGGTATCAACTTTGAAAGAAAAATCTCAAAGCTCAAACTCCGGTTCAGACAATGAAGGCGGAGGCCTGAAGCAACAATTGAAGGACCAGTCTTCAAAAGTCGTTGAAAAAGTTAAAGGCATCAAAGGCGGATCTTCACCGATGGATGATGGAACAGCCTCCTCAGAAGGGGAAGAATCAATTGATATGCATGCAACAATTGATAACACTGTCCACGAGTCAAACAAAGAAACACAGTCAGCTGGCGATGACGCATTTACGTCTACTGCCAATGCTTTAAAAGAAGCGGTAGAAGAAGTGAATGAAGACAAAAAATCAGGTTCAGGCTCTGCTGCCGGCAACAGCTCGAATTCAAATCAAAACAGTGTTGGAAGCTACAACACAGATAAGAACAAATCCAGCAACAATTCAAACAAAAATAATTCCAGCAACAATAACTCAAACAAAAACAATTCCAATTCCAATAACAGCAAAAACAACTCAACAAAATGACTTGGGAGCGGATACAATGAAAAATCTTATACGCGTACAGGATTTAGACAGTCTGAAGAAGGCAGTCGAAGGCACACAAAGCTATTGGCTTTTTAAACACAGCAGCACTTGTCCTGTTTCTGCAGCTGCCTGGAACGAGTACAATGAGTATTGCTCATTGCATCCCCACCAGACCTTCCTGTTCCTTGTTGTTCAAGAGGATAAAGAATTATCGCAGGAGATTGCAGAAATCACACAAATCAAACATGAGTCGCCTCAATTGATGCATTTTTCCAATATGCAGGTTGATTGGCACGCTTCTCACAATGATATTAAAAGTAAAGCAATGCAAGAATTTATTGCTTAGTTTAGTAAGGCCGGAGCCCAGTGCTCCGGCTTTTTACTGCCTTTTTCACTTTAGCGCGTTGAAGCGCTAAAACATTTTTCGTGACTTTCCCGAATACTTTGCATATAATAGTCCTATCATGTTAAGATAAGTCACCGATTAAAGGTGATTTATGAAAGGGGAAATTAGGATGAGCCAAACGGATTTAGAACAGCTTAGAGAACAGGTCGATGCAGTAAACCTGCAAATTCTGTCCCTGATTAATGAGAGGGCTTCAGTTATACAGGAGATAGGGAAGGTCAAGGAAAAACAAGGGATGAACAGATATGACCCACTGCGTGAGCGCCATATGCTGGATTTATTGAAAGGTAATAACAATGGCCCATTGGATCAAAAAACAGTCGATCATATATTCAAGGAAATTTTCAAATCTGCGTTGGATATGCAAGAAGAAGATACACGTAAAGCATTACTTGTATCACGGAAGAAAAAAGCTGAAGATACAATAATCGATATCAACGGTGAAAAAATTGGACAAGGAGAGCCATCATTCATTTTTGGCCCATGTGCAGTTGAATCCCAAGAGCAAGTGTCGATTGTAGCTGAAGCAATTGGCAACAAAGGACTTAAAATGATTCGCGGCGGTGCTTACAAACCCCGCACATCTCCGTACGACTTCCAAGGCTTAGGCTTGGATGGTCTGAAAATGCTGAAAAAAGCAGCAGACCAATATAATTTGGCGGTTGTTTCTGAAATTGTTACGCCTCATCACTTAGAGGAAGCTCTTGACTATGTTGATGTTGTACAAGTCGGCGCGCGTAATATGCAGAACTTCGAATTACTGAAAGCTGTAGGCAGCATCAATAAACCTGTCCTGCTTAAACGGGGAATGGCAGCAACGATTGATGAATTCATCAACGCAGCTGAGTACATTATTGCTTCCGGCAACAGCCAGATCATTCTTTGTGAGCGCGGTATTCGCACGTACGAGAAAGCGACGCGCAATACGCTGGATATTTCAGCAGTGCCGATTCTTAAACAGGAAACACATTTACCGGTATTTGTGGATGTGACACACTCCACCGGACGCCGCGACCTTCTGTTGCCGGCTGCTAAAGCAGCAATCGCCATTGGCGCAGACGGTGTAATGGCTGAAGTCCACCCGGACCCGGCTGTTGCTCTATCAGATGCACAGCAGCAAATGAATCTTCCGCAATTCGACGAATACTACGATTCGTTGATGAAATTCATGAAGCAATATGAAATGAAAATGTAATGCCGAAAAGCCGGGCGTAACCCCGGCTTTTATTTTTGTGAAGAAATGGAAGTATAGAACTATTAAGTTGTATAATAGTTTTGGAAGAGTGACTCATTGTCCAGACTCTAGCGGCCCAGCTCTTCGGGTCATAAGTCAAACAATGCTCCTGCATCGCTTCGCTGCTTCGTCGCAAAGAGATTGGCCCATAAAACTTGGGCCATCTCTTCGCTGTCGCTTTTCGTTATAGTTGATATACATAAACTTATTGTCGTATGATTGAAGAAAAGGGAAGAGGGCGCTTACATGACCGTAACAATTTATGATGTGGCAAGGGAAGCGAACGTTTCCATGGCAACCGTATCACGTGTGGTAAATGGAAACCAAAACGTAAAACCGGCCACAAGAAAAAAAGTGTTGAAAGTAATTGAAGAACTTGGCTATCGCCCGAATGCAGTAGCACGGGGACTTGCCAGCAAAAAGACCACCACGGTCGGTGTCATCATCCCGGATATTTCCAATAGCACCTATGCAGAACTTGCACGGGGGATTGAAGATATAGCAACGATGTACCGCTATAATATTATTCTTTCCAATTCAGACCAAAATGAAAACAAGGAATTGCAGCTTCTTGAAACAATGCTCGGCAAACAAGTTGATGGAATTGTTTTCATGAGTGATGTCATCACTCCTGAATTGCTCCATGAATTGGAACGCTCACCGACACCGATTGTCCTTGCAGGATCGGTTGAAGAGACTGGGAAAATTGCATCGGTCAATATTGATTATTACGGGGCAGCATACGAAGCTGTGAAAAAATTGATTGATAATGGCCATAAGAGCATTGCATTTGTTTCCGGACCGTTAACCTCCAAGATTAACAGGGACTATAAGATGAAGGCTTACCGTGAAGCATTGGAAGACGCTGGAATCCAATTCAAGCCGGAACTTGTGGTTGAATGCAACAATTCCTATGATGAAGGAATGGAAGCAGTGGTCGAACTGAAACCATACAAACCGACTGCTTATTTTGTCAGCAATGATGAGATGTCCATCGGCGTTATTCATCAGGTGGAAGAAGAAGGACAGCAGATTCCGCAGGAAGTTGAAATCATCAGTTATGAAAACTCTAAATTAGCTCGTATGGCGCGTCCGATGCTGAGTTCGGTGGCATTGCCATTATATGATATCGGCGCGGTATCTATGCGGTTGTTGACGAAATATATGAATAAAGAAGAAATCGATGAAAATCAGGTTATTTTGCCTTACCGCATCGAAGAACGTCAATCCACTAAAAATGATGCTTGATAATTTCTCGACAATATAAAAAGCTGCACTGGGCTATTTTCCAGTGCAGCTTTTTGTATTTCTTTAAAGGTTTTTCTGTGTATGCCGAATAATGTAGAGCGCTTTTTCCAGCATTTGATGATTCTTTTCGGTAATTTCTTCTTTGCGGGGGATCGCCTCATACATATTTTTAGGATCTTCCCAGGTTTCAATAAGCGAAACCGGGGATTCGGGCTGCCATTTCTCCAGCCATTGTGTTGGCAAATTCCCGGTGGGAAGGGGGATATCGTTCATTTCCATCCAAAGTAAAGACCATGCACGGGGAACGACACGCCAAATATCATAGCCGCCTCCGCCAACTGCAATCCATTTTCCCCCGCAATATTCATGTGCGAGTTCGTGCGCGATTTTAGGGATTTCACGGAAGATGTCCATTGTTCCGTATAGATGAGTCAACGGATCCAGGTAATGGGCATCAGCGCCGTTTTGAGAAAGGATTACATCAGGCCTAAAATGTTCTACGATTTCTTTCATGGCTGTACGGTAAATTTCGAGAAACGATTCGTCTTCAGTAAACGCATCTATCGGAAAGTTGAATGAAGTTCCGTAGCCCTGGCCGTTTCCGCGTTCATTTATATTGCCCGTTCCAGGGAATAGATAGCGTCCTGTTTCGTGTATCGATACGGTGCAGACATCCGGGTCATCGTAGAAGCACCACTGGACGCCATCCCCGTGGTGGGCATCTGTATCGATATAAAGCACACGGGCGCCGTATTTCTGTTTCAAGTAGTTTATGGCGACAGAACTGTCGTTATAAATACAGAAGCCGGAAGCTTTGCCCCTGAAGCCGTGATGCAGGCCGCCACCGAGGTTCAGGGCGTGTTGCGCTTTACCTTCCATCACATAGTCGACAGCAGTCAAAGTGCCACCCACAAGGCGTGCACTGGCTTCGTGCATATTCTCGAAAATCGGCGTATCTTCCGTACCGATTCCATAACTTTCACCTGCTTCGGAAGTAATTTCCCCTTTGCTGGCCTTTTTGACGATGTCAATATAGCGCTGATCATGTGCTAACAGCAGTTCTTCGTCACTAGCAATTCGTGCAGGTACGATTAAATCTTCTGGAAGCGCATTCATTTCACGGAGCAGATCAATCGTGAGAATGAGCCGCTTCTGATTGAAAGGATGAGTCTCCGAGAACTTATAGCCCAATTGATCTTCCGAGTAAATGAAAACAGCATGTTTTATTCGTTGATTTGCGGCATGTTTGGCCATAAGACATCAAAACCTTCTTTGCGTAAGTCATTAATAAGGGCGAGGGGATTCATCGTCTGGATACGGAATACAAGAATCTTGTTTTCCTTTTTTTCTCTATCCGGATAAACAAGTACACTGAGTACATTGATATTGTGCTGGTAAAAAATTTTTGAAACTTCGAGTAGAACGCCTGAACGGTTCTGGACACGTATTTCAATTTGAGATCCGGGCTGGTGGGTGCCTGTCAATTCAATGAAAGTATAAAGAAGATCTGTTTCAGTGATGAAACCGGCTAATTTCCCGCCGCTTACTACCGGCAGGCAGCCGATTTGCTGTTCATAGAAGACCATCGCAATTTCCTCGACGGAATCCATTGGATGGGCTATCACAGGATTTCGTGTCATGATTTCCTCAACTGTTTTCTCGAAGGGCGCTCCTTTAGGGGAGACAGTAAAGCGGGAAGGGAGCGCGTCTTTCAAATCGCGGTCGGATACGACGCCTACAACCTTTCCATCATCGATAACCGGTGCATGCCGGATTCTTTCTTTTTCAAATAAATCAATGACATCCTGAACAGTCTGCTTGGGATTCAATGAATGGACGTCGATTTTCATGATTTCTTCCAATAGCATCTCTAACAGCCCCTTTGTGATTAATACATATATCTATGTTTAAAACGCAATTGATCAAATTTTTGTATCGATTCCTGGTCAACGCGCTTTCCGATTTTAGCCATAAGGCAATTTGCCGGATGTGAACTGATTTCAGGTTCATCTGTCGCGTAGTATTCAAGACCGCCGGCCTGCATCATTTTCTCCATGATTTTTCGGTACTCCCAAACATTGAGACCGGTGCCTTTCAAATCCCAATGCCAGTAGTATTCAGTTGTTATGACAATGAAATCTTCAAATGCATCATCCATCATCGACGTTTTCAGCAGCGCCTTGCCGACACCGCTGCCTCTGAATTTTGGAATCACTTCGATGGCACCAAGTTCAATCAGATTTCCCATATTTCCTTCCGACCAGCGCTCAAGCGGGTCAGGATATAAAAAGGTAACATACCCAACGATCATATTATTGTCACGGGCAATGAGTATGCGGCCTTCAGGCAAATCTGCAATCCCGATTATGGCTTCGTGCTGCTGTTTGGCTGGACGGAATGCAATCAGGTCTTCATGGAAATCCAATGACTTGAGTTCGTGGGCAGGGACCGGGCCTTCAACGACGATTCTTCCATGCTTCGTTTTCAATTCCATAGCGTTATAGGTTTTCTTGTGTTCCATCATTTCACCGCCTGTAAGTTTGCAATTAGCTTCATTATACATGAAAGATTAAGTGCTTGGCTAATCCCTTTGAAAGCGCTCTCTATTTTTTAAATAGTTAAAAAAGTTGGCAATATTTGCTTAGGCTGATGTAGAATGAAAAAGAGATAACAATAGAAAGGATGATTTGGATGAAAGTGGAAGCACTGCCGGCAGTATCAGGAGAATTCAACTTACATAATTATGAAGAGATTGCATCCGGTTTTGATTGGAAAGAAGCTGAGAAGGAATTCAGCTGGTATGATACCGGGAAGGTCAATATGGCACACGAAGCCATCGACCGCCATGCCGATTCCGCCAGAAAGAATAAGGTTGCTCTTTATTATAAAGACCAGCATAGAAATGAATCCTATACATTCTATGAGATGAAACGCATGACCAATCGTGCAGCAAACATGTTGAAGTCACATTCCGATTTGGAAAAAGGCGACCGCATGTTCATCTTTATGCCACGTTCACCTGAACTTTATTTTACAATGTTCGGTGCTCTGAAAATGGGATTGATTGTAGGGCCTCTTTTTGAAGCGTTCATGGAGGGAGCCATTTATGACAGACTGGATGATAGCGATGCAAAAGCGATCATTACGACGCCGGAGCTCGTTTCACGTGTGCCATTCGACAAATTGCCGAATCTTAAGACAATTTTCCTTGTAGGGGAAAATATTGAAGAAAATGATCACACAGTGGATGTCATGAAATATTTGCCTAACAGTTCAGACCAATTTGAAGTGGAATGGCTTGATAAAGAAGATGGGCTTGTGTTGCATTATACGTCCGGTTCCACAGGTAAGCCTAAAGGAGTTCTGCATGCGCAATATGCAATGGTGCAGCATCTCCAGACTGCAAGATGGGTACTCGATTTCAACGAACAGGATATTTATTGGTGCACTGCCGATCCAGGTTGGGTAACAGGAACTTCCTACGGCGTATTCGCACCGTGGCTGAATGGAACGACGACAGTGATTATCGGCGGGCGTTTCTCTCCGGAAGGCTGGTACAAAGCTATTGAAGATTATGGGGTAACTGTCTGGTACAGCGCACCGACCGCTTTCCGCATGCTGATGGGAGCAGGGGATGCGCTGGTGAAAGAATATAATCTTTCGACACTGCGCCACGTTCTGTCTGTTGGGGAACCTTTAAATCCTGAAGTAATCAGATGGGGCGCTCAGGTATTCGAACGCCGGATCCATGACACCTGGTGGATGACTGAAACCGGTGCACAGGTAATCTGCAATTATCCTGCTTTGGCGATCAAACCGGGTTCTATGGGCAAACCAGTACCGGGGATAAAAGTTGCCATCGTCGATGACCAGGGCAATGAACTGCCGGCAAACCAAATGGGGAACCTGGCAATTGAAAAAGGCTGGCCATCCATGATGCGCCAAATCTGGAATAACCCTGAGAAATATGAATCCTACTTCCTGAAAGATAAATGGTATGTATCAGGAGATTCCGCTTATAAAGATGAAGAAGGATATTACTGGTTCCAGGGGCGTGTCGATGATGTCATCATGACATCAGGAGAGCGTGTCGGCCCATTTGAAGTTGAAAGCAAATTACTGGAGCATCCGGCAGTAGCAGAAGCCGGAGTTATCGGGAAACCGGATCCGGTCCGCGGTGAAATCATCAAAGCGTTTGTTGCACTTGTGGAAGGTTATGAACCGTCAGAAGAATTGATTCAGGATATCCAGCAATTTGTGAAAAAAGGTCTGGCTGCACATGCAGCACCACGAGAAATCGAGTTCAAGGATAAGCTTCCTAAAACGAGAAGCGGTAAGATTATGCGCCGTGTCCTCAAAGCATGGGAGCTTGATCTGCCGACAGGCGATCTATCAACGATGGAAGATTAAATATGGAATAGAAAAAACGCAGCGGAGAATTTCCGCTGCGTTTTTCATTTTGAAGAAGAAGAGCCGTGCCATTAATGGCACGGCTCTGTGGTATTAGGCTGCATCATCTGTATCTTCCGGTTCTTCGGGTTCAACTGGAGGATCTACTGGTTCATCCGGTGGATCTGTCGGCTCCAGTGGTTCCTCGGGTTCTTCCGGTTCCTCAGGTGGATCTACGGGTTCTTCCGGTTCCTCAGGCTCATCCGGCTCAGTGGCAGGAGGAGTCGCTGGAGGTGGAGCTGGTGTATCGCTAGGTTCTTCTTCAACAGGTTCCGGTGCATCGATCGATACGGCGTTGGAGTTGGAAGACTCTCTGCCGGTGATATCTACAGCGACTACATAGTAGCTGCCAGGGCCTGGAACTGTAAATGAGTTGCTTTCGGATTCAGAAATGGAAGCTACCCGCGAGTTTGCACCGCCAGTATTTCTGTAGACCCGATAGCCGATTACATCATTTGAAGAAGAATTGCTCCAGCTTAGTGATCTGCCATCAAGAGTTGCCTGAACTCCTGAAGGGGCTGCTTCATCCGCATCAAAGCTTGTAGATGAAACAACATTGGAGAATCTTGAATCAGAAGGGAACAGCTTGCTTGGATCTCCGCCGAACGGAGCAAGAATCCGATCTATGAAGTCTTCGGAAACTCCGACCCCTCCACCAGAAATGAATTCTGCTGGCGTCGAGGAAAGTGCAGCATAGCGTTTACCGTTAATCGTTGTGAATTTGCCGGTTGTCAGGCTGTCATCTGCTTTACTTGGCACCATTACGTTGGCGTTGAACAGATCAGAACGGACTAGTGAGCCTGAGCAGCCTTCACTTGGCGCAAGACCGGAAATTCCGCAGAATGAACGGCTTACAACGCCTTCAGGTGCTTTAAAGGTTTCCTGTGTTCCAAAGAACTCAGGATCAACATCATATGAGGCATTCATCAATGATGCCCAAACCTGGTTGACGCGTGTTGAAGGCTGCAGATTGCTGTTGCGCATGATATCCAGGGAGTTTTTCTCTTGATCGTAACCCAGCCATACACTCATAGTGACGTTCGGATTATAGCCAACCAGCCAGACATCACGTGTTTCCTGGGAAGTACCGGTCTTGCCGGCAAAATCAGAACTGAATTTCAATTGATTGTTTGCACGGTTAGCAGTACCCCGTTGACCGTCAAATACGTCACGCATCATATCCGTAATGACATAAGAAGTTTGTGGTGTATAGACTTCTTTGGTTTCCACTTTATGTTCGTAGACAATATTGCCTTCAGCATCTTCAATGCGGTCAATCATGGATGCTTTGGCAAAAGTTCCGCCATTTGCGAATGTTGCATAAGCATTGGCAAGTTCTTCTGTTGTTGCTTCAACTCCAGCCCCGAGAGCGGCAGTAACATTCCCGTTATCAGATTCATCGACAGCAGTTAAGCCGTTATTCATCAAGTAATCGATGGGCTTCTGGTTTTGGATTTGTGCAAAAAGGCGTACAGCCGGTAAGTTTTGAGATTGCGCTAAGGCGTCACGTGCTGGCATGATGCCTTGTTCGCTTGAGGCGATAAAGTTGCTTGGTCCCCAAGGTGTGCCATCATTATCGATTATTTCAAATTTCACATCGACCACTGGGCTGCCGGCACCGATTTTACCGTACTCGATAGCTGGAGCATAAACCAGCAACGGTTTAGCTGTTGAACCTATTGAGCGGTATGCCTGAGAAGCGTAGTTGAAATTGGAAATTTCATGGTCACGCCCGCCGACAAAACTTAAAATCCGGCCGGTATCATTTTCAATCGTTGTTGATCCGACCTGCACCGGCATCGGAACTTCTTCTTCCTGGCCTTCAGCATTGACGATTGTCTTTGTCAAAGTGGGGCCGTAAGCTTCATAAGCGTCTTTGGCTTTTTGCTGTGCTTCATATAATTCTTTATCGATACTTGAATGGATCCGGTAACCTCTTGAACGGACGGCCCGGTCAGCCAATATCTCGTATTCTTCGAATAATTTATCGTTTTCTTCCAAAGTTGCAGGGTCAATTCCAGCCTCTTCAGCCAGAATATCCATAACTATACGGGTAGCCCGTTTTTCAACTTCGGTCGTAATATGTGGGTATCTTTCGTATGAACGGGTTTCATCCGTCCTGAAATCTTTTGTAATATCGTAGGCAATTGCTTCATTGTATTCTTCTTCTGTAATATATTCGGTTTCAAGCATACGGAATAGAACGGTTTTCATTCGGTCGATGCCGAATTCCAAATACTCGGGCTCTTTTACCCCGCCACCTGAAGAATACGGTGTATAGCGGAATGGGGCTTTCGGTATTCCGGCAATGAAAGCTGCCTGTGGCAGATTCAATTCACTTGCTTCAACATTGAAAATACCGTTTGCCGCAGTTTCGATGCCGGCAATATTCGTTCCTGCTGAGTTTCTTCCATAAGGAATGATATTCAGATAAGCTTCCATGATTTCATCTTTGTCCATGAATTTCTCGAGGCGCATCGCCAGAAGAATTTCTTTTGCTTTACGTTCATAGGAAACTTCATTCGTCAAAATCTGGTTTTTAATCAATTGCTGTGTCAGCGTTGACCCGCCAGTTTGACTATCGGCGTTTGAAACATCCTGGAACAGGCCGCGAAATATTGCTTTTGGTACAATCCCATCATGCTCTTCAAAATATTCATCTTCAGTTGCCAGAACAGCGTTAATGGCGTACTCAGAAACTTCAGCGAGTTTCGTTTCCTCACGCTCAAGATCGGTTCTCAGTTTACCCAAGTACTGATCATCCGAAAAGAATATTTCTGAAGTTTCCTCGTATGCATAAACTTCACCGCGCATTTCGCTTTCGGTGCGAAGCTGTTCTTCATCGACGAGAGAAGCGAAATATCCCGCTCCTACAGATGCGGCAAAAACGCCGCCGACAACAAGGATGATGGCTAATAGGATTGCGAGATTCCATAAAACGCCTGTTGTGATATTCAAGCCTTTCGCCCATTTTGTCGATCTCCATTTATGGTATGTGTCTTCGGATTTCTGCTGCCAGTACTTTAATCGTTCGCGCACATTTATCTACCCCCTAAAATCTTTTTATATTATAGCATATTCTTATATTGTCCACTAAGTTATTGACAATCTGTCATAATAAAGTACACTACTAGTATATTTCAATATTAAAACGATGAAGAACCCGAAGTAGGAGCTGCGATTTTTTCAAGAGAGCCGGTGGTTGGTGCAAACCGGTAAAAACGCAGCAGCTGAATTACAGGTTTGGAGTTTTCGGTTGTGCCACGGTTGGCACAAGAGAGTGGAAGGATTTTATTCCTTCAAGCTGGGTGGTACCGCGCGATTGCGTCCCTGCATGTCTGACATGCAGGGGCTTTTTTATTTGGTGCAAAAAATCCATCATAGCCAAACTTTTTTTTGGGGAATTCATCCTGCTGTCCGTAGTTATAAAGTAATTGTACCTGAGGAGGAAACGAAATGTCGAATGAATTATTGGAAGATCTTAAATGGAGAGGTTTATTGTATCAGCAGACAGATGAAGAGGGACTTGCCGA
This sequence comes from Planomicrobium sp. Y74, assembly GCF_003668635.1. GTDB lineage: Bacteria > Bacillota > Bacilli > Bacillales_A > Planococcaceae > Planococcus. The sequence goes on from NZ_RCWH01000002.1 coordinate 62,163, forward strand.
AGTGCTGGAGAATGAGAAAATTTCCTTGTATTGCGGTGTCGATCCGACAGCAGACAGTATGCACATCGGCCACATCGTGCCTCTTTTAACATTGCGCCGTTTCCAGATGCATGGCCACAGACCAATCTTATTAGTTGGCGGCGCAACTGGAATGATCGGTGATCCATCGGGGCGCAACGAAGAACGCCAATTGCAGACGACAGAACAGATTGACCGTAATGTGGAAGGCATCAAAGTTCAGATGCAGCAAATATTTGATTTCCAAACTGAAAATGGCGCTAAAATGGTCAACAACCGTGATTGGATAGGGGCGATGAGTGTCATCGAGTTCCTGCGGGATTACGGAAAATTGATTTCAGTGAACTATATGCTGGCAAAAGACTCTGTAGCATCTCGTCTTGAGAGCGGCATCTCATTTACCGAGTTTTCCTATACCTTGATCCAGGCAATCGATTTCAATCATTTATATGATAACTACAATTGCCGCGTACAAATCGGTGGTTCTGATCAATGGGGAAATATTACTTCAGGGCTGGAAGTTATCCGCAAAACCCATGACGAAGAAGCGAAAGCTTTTGGCATTACGATTCCGCTGGTAACAAAAGCGGATGGTACGAAATTTGGGAAATCTGCAGGAGGTTCCGTCTGGCTGGATGCGAAGAAAACTTCTCCATACGAGTTTTACCAGTTCTGGATCAATACCTCTGATGCGGATGTTGTAAAATACCTGAAAATCTTTACGTTCATCGGCCGTGATGAAATTGAAGCACTGGAATCCTCGGTGGAAACTGAAGCTCATCTTCGTACAGCCCAGAAAGTCCTTGCGGAAGAAATGACGAAATTAGTCCACGGTGAATCTGCTTTGGAAGATGCACAGCGCATAACTAAAGCATTGTTCAGCGGTGACCTGAAAGCACTTTCGGCAAATGAAATGAAAGCCGCTTTCAAAGATGTTCCTTCTATTGAAATGGAACGGGAACCGAAGTCCATAGTGGATCTTATTGTTGAGGCAGGTATTTCTCCTTCGAAGCGGCAGGCAAGAGAAGATATTACAAATGGAGCCATTTCAGTAAATGGTGAAAAAGTGACTGACCTTGAGTATGTCGTCGATGAAAAAGATCGTCTTGAAGATGCATTTGCAATTATTCGACGCGGCAAAAAGAAATACCATATGGTGCAATTTACAGCTTAATCAGTATATGCAGAAAGATTTTTCCTTCTCCTTAGACATTGGCGCTGCAGGGGTTTATTGTCAGTAATGTTTAACACTATGTTCAAAGGGTAACTTTGAAATGTGAGATATTTTCTATTGACTTACAAATCTAAGGAGGCGTAATAATGTCAAGAGTAGTCGGATCTTATCGTTCAGAAAGAGAAGCGATTGAAGCAATCGAGGATTTAAAAAGAAGAGGTCATCGAACTGAAGACATATCGGTCCTTGGTAAAGATGAAGAAGAAACCAGAAATGTAACAGAAGAAACTGGCACGCATGCCGGCGAAGGTGCTGCAACAGGAGCAGTAACCGGTGGTGCACTTGGTGGTCTTGGGGGTGTACTTGCAGGACTGGGTGCACTCGCGATACCGGGAATCGGCCCAATCGTAGCCGCAGGTCCTATTGTAGCCGGTTTGACCGGTGCCGCAGCAGGTGCAGGTATTGGTGGACTTGCTGGTGCTTTGATCGGTATGGGTATTCCTGAAGAAGAAGCGAAGGATTATGAAAACCGCTTCAATGAAGGAGAAATCCTCGTTTTGGTAGAAGATGATACGCTGGATATTCCAGATCATAACGACCGTGACCGTTTTACTGACAATGACCCATTAATTGGTGATGAACGTAGAACTGGCGGAATCAGAGGCTCCAGAAACCTATAAAATAACAATGTTATCAAAAAGCAACGCCTCCCAATTCGGTGGCGTTGCTTTTCTGTGTTATATAGAAGAAACTTTTAAAACTGCTGGCTTCAGATTTACCCTTGCTTCAGGAATTCCGGAACTTCCATCGAATTGAATTGTTTGGGATGGATGAGCTTGCCAAGCTTGATTGCGCCTTCGAGCAAGCGGGGAGAAGGACGGCAATAAAGTTCTTCTTCCATAATGTGAATTTCTTCTGATGCTTTCATTTCCGTATAGCCAGGTCTTTTACGAACCAGCTCCGGTTTTACTTTTTCCGTCATAATCCCGACCCAGGCGAGCAGAATATAATCGGGATCCCTTCTTAAAACATCTTCCCAATCGGTCTGGACGTTGGCCGAATCCTTATCTTCAAAAATATTCCGTCCACCGGTAATTTCACTTATTTCTGTCAGCCAATTTACTTTACCGGGAGTAAATATCGGTTTTGGCCACCATTCCCAGTAGAGTGAGGGGCGGTTCTCAATGGCTGAAGATCGTGATTTAATCTCATCAATTACTGCTGTAAATGCCGCATACGCAGTAAGTGCATCAACTCCGCAAACTTTTCCAACTGTCAAAAGATCCTGTCCAATGTCTTCCAGGCTTTGTGGATCTAAAATGATATGAGGAATTTCTCTCTTTTTCAACTCTTCAACATTTTTCTCCATACCTGGCACACTTAAAGATGCCAGCACCAAATCAGGCTCAAGTTTTTCGAGTTCATCGATACGGATTGAAAGATCGGGCCCAAGTCTTGGCAAGTGGGTGACAGATTCTGGCCAATCCGAGTAATCGTCGATACCGACCAGCATTTTTTCTGCGCCCAAAAAAGCCAGTAATTCTGTGTTGCTTGGACAAATTGATATTAGTCTCATTGCTGCACCTCCGTTTCTTCCAGTTTATCATAAAGTCTTAAAGACTTTATCCAACAGAAAAACCCCGAACCGGAAAACCGGTTCGGGGTTTGAAATCAAAAGATTAACGTGAGTAGTACTCAACGATCAATTGCTCGTTGATTTCAGCAGACAATTCGCCGCGTTCTGGGTAGCGTACAAATGTACCTTCTTTTTTGTCAGCGTCGATTGAAACATACTCAGGAACAAAGCTGTTCACTTCGATTGCTTCGTTGACGATGTCAAGGTTGTTTGATTTTTCACGGAAAGCGATTGTTTGTCCTGGTTTCACGCTGTAAGACGGGATGTCAAGGCGTTTACCATCAACAAGAATGTGACCGTGGTTTACCAATTGGCGAGCTTGGCGGCGAGTGCGCGCAAGACCTAAACGGTAAACAACGTTATCAAGGCGAGCTTCAAGCAAGATCATGAAGTTTTCACCGTGTTTACCTGGCATTTTACCAGATTTGTTGAATAGCGTTTTAAATTGGCGTTCAGTTACACCGAACATGAAGCGCAATTTTTGTTTTTCCTGCAATTGCAAACCATACTCAGAAACTTTTCTGCGTTGGTTAGCACCGTGTTGACCTGGTGCGTAAGGGCGTTTTTCTAATTCTTTACCTGTGCCTGAAAGGGAAATACCCAAACGGCGAGACAGTTTCCATGCTGGACCTGTATAACGAGACATGTAAGTCTCCTCCTCTGTTGTTGGTTTTTAGAGTAAAATAAAAACCAGATGCATTCATGCTGCAAGCCATTTTATAGTCCTGTACCTTCGCTCAGCAGCCAAGAGTTACGCGATACACCTCTATATTCAAGACTCAGGCACCAAATGGTGGCCTGTGTTTTCATATAAGGAATAAAATGGACGAGCAGGCACATACAACTGCTGCGATTATTTTACACAAAGCATAGTATAACCGATTTTCATAACAAAAGTCAATTGTTAAATAAACATATAAGAAAGCCGGCTTTCCTTTTTTTAGGTTTCGCGTTAGAATGAAATTAAAATATGTAAGCGCTTTCTATTTATGCATAAGGGGTGTAAAAAATGGACAAAGCAAAAATGAGTATGGAAACTGCAGTAATCCACAAAGGTTATGACAGTTCAAAGCATCATGACAGTTTAGCAACGCCGCTTTATCAGACATCAACATTTTCGTTTACCACAGCAGAAGAAGGGGAAGACCGTTTTGCTGGCAATACCGATGGCAATATTTATTCAAGGCTGGGAAATCCGACAGTCCGTGTGCTTGAAGAACGGATGGCTGAAATCGAACACGGCGAAGGGGCACTGGCGTTTGGTTCCGGAATGGCATCGGTAAGCGCGATTCTTATTTACCTGACGAAAGCCAATGACCATGTCCTTTGCTCACGGGGAATCTATGGCTGCACATTTGGGCTGCTTGAGATAATGGAAGAAAAATACGGTATCACCCATGACTTGATGTCAATGACTACAGAAGAAGAAATTGAAGCAGCTATCAAACCTGAAACGGTTTGCATCTACCTGGAAACGCCGATCAATCCCACTATGGAGCTGGTGAATCTTGAAGCAGTTATAAAAGTAGCGAAGAAACACAATCTTCGAGTGGTGGTGGATAACACTTTCTGTTCGCCCTATTTGCAAAATCCGCTGAGAATGGGCGCGGACTTTGTGCTCCACAGCGCAACAAAATATCTTAACGGTCACGGAGATGTCATTGGAGGAATACTGGTCGGCAAAGATGCAGATGAGATGCAACATCTCCGGATGACTGTCCAAAAAGATGTCGGCGGTATCATGTCGCCGTTTGACGCGTGGCTGCTATTAAGGGGTTTAAAGACGCTGCATGTCAGAATGGACCGCCACATCGACAATGCCGGGAAAGTTCTCGCATTTTTACAGCAGCAGCCTGCAGTAAGGAAAATTTATTATCCAACCGATTCAAGCCATCCGCAATATGAATTGGCTCAAAAGCAGATGAAAAAAGGAGGCGGCCTGATTTCCTTTGAACTTGATGGAGGCAAAAAGGAAGCCCAGAAATTCATGAATGCCTTAGGGTTGATTAAAATTGCAGTGAGTCTTGGAGATGCCGAAACATTAATTCAGCATCCTGCATCAATGACCCATGCCGTAGTGCCTGAAGCTGCGCGGGAAGCAATGGGCATTTCTGATTCGTTGCTCCGATTGTCGATCGGGCTGGAGTCGAGTGATGATATTGTCGCCGATCTTGCCGGAGCATTTGAAAAAGTTGCTCCAGAAGCTAAGTTGCAGGAAATTTAAGAGGCTGTTCAAAAACTGACCTGAGAAATAGATAGTTAATGGAAATAAAATATAACCGGAGGAGCGTTCCATCAGCTCCTCCGGTTTTTTGAAGTTTATTAAGAGTGACGCAAAAGAAACACTTGTTGCACAGGCTAACTAAATTTATAACGGACATGGTGATTCAGAAGAAGAATGTGCTATATTAACTATACTAAATTAATCTAAATGAACTTGAAAAATGGTAATACTGAAGAAACTGTAAAGAAATGTGATGTTTTGCCGATAATATATAGAATGCGTCTGCAAAGAACAGAAATCCATTGGATGAGGTAATATACATGACATTACATAGGGCAAATGACAACTACATAAGTAAAACAGAAAGTTTAAAAACAAAATTCGCCAGCCGCATTGGGGATGCGATTGGGTGGGGGAATTTAGTCGGCGGAATCCTATTTGGCACATACATGCTGCTGGATCCACAGATAACCACTTTCATGGAATATCCTGTTCCATTCGGAATGATCCTTCTGGGGCTTCTGTCGCTATGGGTTAGTAAGCAGCGGGGGAGTGAAACAGTGCGTCCTCATGTTTATTTGCTGAATTACATGCTGTTCCCGCTTATCCTGTTATATTTTATCGAAGATGCCGCAACTACCATCTGGTCTTTGACCTTCCTCTACTTATTGATGGCGATGGCTCTGCAAAGCAGAAGAATGCTGCTTTACTCATTCATCTCTTCCATGGTTGGCTTGAGCATTTTAATGATGACGGCGCCGAAGCAATTGACGGTTTTATTGGGGATTGAAGATCATATCATCCGGATGATCCTGTTTTCGATTGCAGGAATTATCGGTTTGATCGTTCTCTATTCAATAAAGGATAAAGAAAAACTGCTGTTCCATTACATACACAAAGCTGAAGAAACTGCCTATCTCGATCCATTCCTGAAAATCCCGAACCGTTTTGATTTCAATTTATACGTTGACCATAAACTAAAGTCCTCCCAGCTCTTATTGTGGAAATTGGAATTGAATCAGTTCCAGTCCGTATATGATGTTCTTGGACATAAGCGGACGGACGAACTGCTACTGATGGTCAAGCAGAGGCTTGAAGCGAAGATGTCGGGCGATACCTATTTAGCGAAAGGGGAAGGAAGCACCTTTCTTGGTGCAACTTCGAATTTCGAAGCCGATGAATTGGATTCAAATTTGAAACAGATTTTGCGGTACCTGGTTGCGCCTTACGATTTGTTTGGCCATGATTATCAATTGAATTTCAATATTGGGGCCGCTCTTTCCGGACCTGACGGCGATTCCAGTGACGAATTGATGCGCCATGCGCAATTTGCACTGGACCAGGCAAAACTGGATGGCATAAACCAGATTGTTTTTTCATCCGACAAATTAAAAAGCAGCACAATGAACCAGGTGCAAATTTCAGAAGCTCTGTACCAGGCGAACCTGGATTCGGAATTTCATGTGGTGTATCAACCGCAAATAGAATTGAAAACCAATCAGATTGTGGGAGTGGAAGCTCTAATCCGCTGGACTCATCCACAGATGGGAATGATATCACCCGGTGTTTTCATCGAGATTGCAGAAAAGAATGGATTTATCGTGCCGCTGGGTAAATGGATTCTTGAAAAAGCCTGTTGGGAAGTTCAGATGCTGTCAGACTCAATCGGCCGCCCTTTGAAATTGGCGGTCAATGTATCATTCATCCAAATACGCCAGGATGGATTTGTTGAAGAAATTCTGCAAATCCTGAAAAAAATCGGATTTCAACCGGATCGTCTTGAAATTGAATTGACCGAACGTTCCTTATTTGAAAATCGGCCGGAAGATCTGGCTAAAATTGATGCGCTTCGAGCGAAAGGAATCCGCATCGCTATTGATGACTTTGGCACCGGCTATTCGTCTTTTGGCATTCTTGCAAAAGTTCAAGTCGACAAGATCAAAGTTCCACGCGATTTCATCGAGAATGTTGACAGCAATCAAAACAGCCAGCGGATTGTTACGACGATCGCTTCAATGGCTGACCGATTCCAATTGACATGCTTGGCGGAAGGAATCGAACGGCTGGAAGAAAGCAATTTCCTTCATCAGCTGATCTGCCAGGAAGTACAGGGGTATTATTATGCCAAACCGGCAGTAATCAACCAGGTGGAAAAATGGCTGTCGATGCCGCGCGAAAAAATAATCAGCACGATATCATCCGAGGCAGCTGATCCTGTTCTGGAATAAAGAAAAGCCGAAAACTCCTGCAAAGGATTTTCGGCTTTTCTTATTTCTTCTTACTATAGATGGCTCAGCAAAATTTCAGTGAAAGCTTCCAAACCTTTTTGGTCTTCTTCTGTGAACCGGCTGAGCTCCGGGCTGTCGATGTCCAGTACGCCAATCACTTCGCCGTCTTTGATCAACGGAATGACGATTTCAGAGCGGGAAGCTGCATCGCAGGCTATATGACCCGGGAATTGGTGGACATCTTCGACCAGCATCGTCTTTTTCTCAGAGACAGCTGTGCCGCAAACGCCGCGTCCCACCTGGATACGGACACAGGCAGGCAGGCCCTGGAATGGTCCGAGAACCAGCTCGCCATCTTCCATTAAGTAGAAACCGGCCCAATTGATACGTTCAAGGAATTGGTTGAGCAAGGCTGCCGCATTGCTTAAATTAGCAACTCTGTTTGTTTCGCCAGTAAGCAGCGCATCCAGTTGTTTGCCGAGCATTGAATATTGTTCTGTACGTGTTCCGCTGTAATCCGTTTGAGTAAACATCGTGACCCTCATTTCATCAGTTAGTGGATTTATTATAGAGTTTTTCGTGATGCTTATGCAAGCCTGCGACATTGTGTGCGTCAGAACCGAATATTAATGGGATTCCCAATGATTCAGCGTACTTTAGATAGGCTTGCGGCGGATAGGATTCCTGGCAGCCAGGTTTTGAGAAACCGGCGCTGTTCATGTCAATCTCATACCCGGCAACTGCGATGTGCCGGAACAGTTTTTCGATCCTTGTTGTATCATCAATCTTCTCGCCATGGTCAAGCTGGAATTTGTGTATTAATGTCGGGTGGCCAATGCGCCGCGGCTTATATTGGCCTAAATCAGCGGAAACCGATAATTCCACTGTATCGTAGTAATAGTCATATAAATCGGAAGTTGAGCCGGCAATACGAGCGGCATCCATAAATACATCCTTACTGAAATCAACGCAGATGAATTTATTATCGAGTTTCAGAAAATGAACTGACAGAATCGAATCATCAAGCATCGGCCCGATTTCATCGAGAAAAAGACGGGTTTCATTTTCGTAGCCTTCGATAAAATCCACTTCAAGTCCGGTGCGGATTTTAATGTCTTTTTTATAGACTTCCTTTACCTTGTTTACGGCTTCCAGATAAGCTGATAATGTTGTAAAATTCATCCCACTGTCTTTATCGGGAGTTGTATCTTCGAAAGAAGAGGGGAGGGGAGCATGTTCTGTAAAACTGATATCTGTAAAACCGGAAATTAATGCCTTCTCAACATAGGCAGCCAACGTATCTTTTGTGCCGTGAGGGCAATAAGGGGAATGGATGTGCGCATCTCTTTTCATAGAACGACCTGCTTTCAAATAAAATGAAAATTTTTCTTTGTTTTATTCAATTTTCGCGAACACAAGCACAAATTACATGTTAAAATAGGAGAATCTAGATATTTTAATTACATAGAGCTGGAAATGTGATTTTGAACAGGGGGCTATATGACTTATGGTGAAGTATATCATCATTGCGGTCATCATTCTATTAGCGGTAATTATCGTCGGCTTTATGTTTCGGAAGAAGCATCATGCGGAAATTGAACGCTTAGAACAGTTAAAACTGCAAATACAAAATAAACCGATATTGGAAGAACTGACAAAAGTGAAACAACTCAACATGAACGGCCAGACTGAGGAAATGTTTGAACGCTGGCGCGCCACATGGACTGAAGTGATGGATGTACATATTCCGCAGGTCGACGGCATGCTTTTTGATGCAGAAGATGCAGTGGACCGTTTCAACTTCGGGAAAGCGACTGCCTTCGAGAACAAAGCGGAGGAAAAAATCGATCAGATCGACCGCCAGATGAACGAGATTCTGATTGAGCTGGAAGAACTGATCGGCAGTGACGAAAAGAACCGCAGTGAAATGGATCTCCTCAGAGACCAATACAGACAAGCGAGAAAAAGCTTGTTGGCCCACCAGCATTCATATGGTGCCGCTGCGGGTCCACTTGAGAAAAAGCTTGAGACGTTCACTCCGTTATTCGAAGAATATGATCAGTTGACGTCCGAAGGGAATTATTTGAAAGCCCGTGAAATCGTCATCAGCTTATCCGGTGAAGGCAAGCATATCTTCCGGTTGATTGAAGTCATCCCACCCCTGCTTGCAGATATCCAATCAAAAATTCCTTCCTATATAAATGAACTCCGCAATGGAATCAGGGGAATGGAGTCACAAAGCTATTATCTGGAGCACCTGGAGATTACCAAACAGCTGGATGCAATGGAAATCGATCTCGCAGCTGCAAAAGAACAGGTAATCAATTTAAATGTTGAAGAACCGAAAAATGCAGTGGAAGACATGAAAGCAAAAGTGGATTCCTATTATGAACTTCTGGAAAATGAAGTGGAAGCCAAGCATTATGTAGATCAGCATAAAGATGAAACTGCTGAGACACTTGAAAAAGTGACTGCCGATACACGGGAAATGTCTGATGAATGCGCGGTAGTGCAACAAAGTTATAAAATACCGGAGCAAGATGCGAAAATCCCTAAAACATGCCTGGAAACTCTTGAAGAATTGCAAAAGCGTTTTGATTTGCTCGAATCCCGGACAAATGAAGACCAATCCGCATATTCAAGCCTTCAGCAGGAGTTGAGTGAGATCCGTGCTGAACTTGAAAGCGTCAATTCGACTCAAAACACTTTTTCAGAATCGCTGAAAAGCTTGCGGACAGATGAACATAAAGCCCGTGCAAGGCTCGAAGTTCTGAAAAGAAAGCTGCAGGAAACCGACAGAATGCTTCATAAAGCTAACACGCCGGGCATCCCTGAAGAAATGGATGTCAGACTCGAAGAAGCAGAAGAAAATCTTTTTGTAGCAATGCAAGGTTTGCAGGAAGTTCCTTTAAACATGAAGTTAGTGGATAATTACTTGGTGAAAGCCGAGCGGTCAATTGAAGAAGTAGAGGAAAAAGCGGTTGAGATGGTTGAAAATGTTCAACTGATCGAGCGCATTATCCAATACGGAAACCGTTACCGTAAAACAAATCCGCAAATGAACCAGAAGTTAATGGAAGCCGAGGAATCATTCCGTCAGCTTCGTTACACAAAAGCGCTTGAAGAAGCTGCGACCGCAGTCGAAAACTTTGAACCTGGATCCATGAAGCGGATTGAAGTGCTTGGCAAAGAAAGTGCTTGGAGAGTCTAGAAAGAAAAGCGAAGGCGCCCGTTACTTAACACTGTGAAACAGTACCAACAAAAAAATTAAAACCACCAGCCCCCATGCTGGTGGTTTTCTTTTCGGAGGTGATCATGTGATTTATTTGGATAATAGCGCAACTACCAAACCAAAAATTGAAGTGTTGGAAACTTTCATGAAAGCCAGTGAGCAATTTTATGGCAATCCCGCTTCACTTCATAAAATAGGCAATGATGCTGAAAACCTGCTTGAGTCGGCGCGCAAACAAATTGCGCAAATTTTGCATATGGACCATATTATTTTCACATCTGGCGGCACAGAATCGAATAATATGGCAATTGTTGGGACAGCAGAAGCTTATGCACATCGTGGACGCCATATCATTTCGTCGAACAGCGAACACGCTTCCGTCTCAAAATCACTAAACGAACTTGAAAAAAAAGGTTTTGAAATTACGAGGCTGCCCATCAACAATTCAGGGCACATCGAGTTGGAAGATCTGAAGAACAAGCTGAGAGACGATACGATTCTCGTAACGCTGATGCATGTAAACAATGAAACCGGAGCGGTTAATCCGATTACAGAAGTTAAAAAAATTCTGAAAGGCACACGAACTTTCCTACACACGGATGCGGTTCAAAGCATAGGCAGGCTTCCTTTGGATCCTGCTTATATGCCGGACTTGCTGACCTTGTCAGCTCATAAATTGCACGGCTTGAAAGGCAGCGGCGTTCTGGCATTCAACTCTGTTCAGCCTGCCGCAATTATAATGGGCGGCGGACAGGAATCAGGCTACCGGAGCGGCACCGTTTCGGTGCCTCTTGCAGCTGCTATGGCTAAAGCTCTCCGGATAACCCAGCCAAACCCCGAGTTCACTGAGTGGAATAAAACATTAAGGGAGTTTTTCAGCTCTTTTGGTGATATTATAGTCATCAGTCCGGAAAACGCTGCATCGCACATATTGTCTGTTGCGATGAAAGGCGTTAAAGGGGAAATTCTGGTGTCGGGGCTGCAGGAAGAATCAATTATCGTTTCCACATCGAGTGCCTGTTCATCAAAAAATAAAAAAACAAGCCATGTAATAGAAGCTTTGAATATACCGCCTGCATACAGAGATGGTGTTATACGCATCAGTTTTGGTGCATTTACAACCCAGCAGGACATCATTGATTTTCAGCAGGCATTCAAAAAGGTCCACGGGATTATCAAAGGAGTTTAACACAATGAAGACTAATCAAATACTCGTCAGATACGGCGAGCTCTCAACAAAAGGGAAAAACAGAAGTTCATTCATCGGCCGTCTGCGGGATAATGTCCACCATACATTCAGTGATCTTGGAAAACTGAAGATTAAAGCGGAACGCGATCGCATGTTCATCAATTCAGACAGCGAAGAAGATATGGAAAAAGTGATTGCAAGATTGCCCAAAGTTTTTGGCATCCAGTCATTCAGTCCTGTCACGGAAACAGAATTGTCGCTTGAGGCGATGCAAAAGGCAGCGGTTGCTCTGGTCGGCAAAATGGAGCTGCAAGGGAAAAGCTTTAAAGTTTCAGTTAGAAGAGCCAATAAAGATTTTGAACTCCAAAAGCCGGAAATTCTCCATGGCATCGGGTCCCATGTACTGCGGGCATATCCTGAACTTTCGGTTCAAATGAAGAATCCGGATATCGAGTTGAAAGTGGAAATCCGGGAAAAAGCGGCATATATGACTGCAGAAGTGATTAAAGGAGCAGGCGGGTTGCCGATCGGAGCTGGCGGAAAGGCCTTGCTTATGCTGTCAGGTGGCCTTGACAGCCCGGTTGCCGGTTATCATATGCTGAAAAGGGGCGTGCGTCTGGAATTGATCCATTTCTTCAGTCCTCCATTCACAAATGAACGGGCAAAAGAAAAAGTGCTTGATCTGGCTGAAAAGCTGAGTGAATTTGGGTCTTCCGTAAATCTGCATATCATTCCGTTCACAAAGCTTCAGCAGGAAGTCCATAAACAAGTGCCGGACAATATCACGATGACGTCTACCCGCCGCATGATGATGCGTGTTGCCGATAAAGTGCTTGAAGCTACAGATTCAAAAGCAATCATAACCGGTGAAAGCCTGGGACAAGTTGCAAGCCAGACGCTTGAGAGCCTATACGCGATCAATGCTGTTACAAATACACCGGTTCTGCGTCCGCTGATTTCATCAGATAAGCTGGAAATCATTGAAACAGCTATGCAAATCGGGACACACGATATTTCAATCCGGCCGTATGAAGATTGCTGTACCATTTTCACACCGGCAAATCCGAAAACAAAACCGAAGCTGGATAAAGTGGAATATTATGAAGGATTTGTGGCTTTCGAAGAGTTAATTCAGGAAGCAGTGGATGAACGTGAAATCATTAAATTCCCGAGACTGAAAAAAAATGAATTTGAAGGTATTCTTTAAAGGCTGCAGCATGCAGCCTTTTATTTTTGGTTAATTATTTTGAATAATAAAATTATTGCGGTACAATAATAACCGTATAAGTAAATCGTCCAAGGGGGTCTCAACATGAACCGGGAAACATTATTGGCACCAAGAGATTATAATTTAGTGGATGAAATTGAAAAGTTTGCAGACGGAAGCGGAAAGATGGCACTTGTCTGGGAAAATGACAAAGGCGAATTCCGAAAATTCACCTATGATGAATTAATGGCAGCGGCCAATAAAGCGGCCAACAGTTTTGAGAAGGCTGGTCTTAACAAAGGTGATGTGGTTCTTGTCATGGTACCGAGACTGATAGAAGCATATATTACATATATTGGCGCGTTAAAAGCCGGGCTGATAGTTATACCAAGTTCAGAAATGCTGCGGGCGAAAGATATTTCCTACAGGCTGAACCATAGCGCTGCAAAAGCTGTGGTGGCATATGAACCGTTCATGGACCAATTCAGTGAAGTCCCTGAAATGGACCAGACAGTGAATTTCGTTATCGGCAACTCGGTCGATTCCTGGATTTCATTGACGCAGGAAATGGAAATTGCTTCTGACAAGTACGAAAAAGCGGCAACACATAATGACGATATGGCTTTCTTATCCTATACATCTGGCACTACCGGCAACCCTAAAGGTGCAGTGCACAGCCATGGATGGGCCTATGCCCACCTGCGTACTTCCGCCGAGCACTGGCTTGGGGCCAAGGAAGGCGACCTTGTCTGGGCAACCGCCAGCCCAGGTTGGCAAAAATGGATCTGGAGTCCTTTCCTGGCTACTTTGGGCAGTGGAGCTACTGGATATGTATATAACGGGAAGTTCGAACCGGAAACGTATTTGCAAATTCTCGAAAGAAAAAAAATCAACGTGCTTTGCTGTACACCAACAGAGTACCGCTTAATGGCGAAGCAGAAAAATCTTGCTGATTTCGATTTGTCATCACTTCACAGCTCCGTGTCAGCAGGGGAGCCGTTGAATGCAGAAGTCATCAATGTCTTCAAGGAACATTTCGGGCTGGAAGTCAGAGATGGTTACGGGCAGACTGAAAATACATTGCTTGTCGGTGTGATGAAAGGGATGGAAATCCGAATCGGCTCGATGGGCAAGCCTACGCCGGGCAATAAGGTGGAAATCATCGATGAATTCGGAAATCCCTGTCCGGCAGGAGAAGTCGGAGATATTGCGGTCCATGCCGAAACGCCGGCTTTGTTCAAAGGGTATTTCAATGATGATGAAAGGACAAAAATGCAATTCCGCGGCGATTATTATGTCACAGGAGATAAAGCTTCAAAAGATGACGATGGCTATTTCTGGTTTGAAGGCCGGGGAGATGACATCATCATTTCTTCAGGCTACACAATCGGGCCGTTTGAAGTTGAAGACGCATTGGTGAAACATCCTAAAGTACAGGAATGTGCTGTAGTCGGTTCGCCGGATGAAATTCGCGGTACCGTAGTAAAAGCTTTCGTGGTTCTGGTTGAAGGGGCAGAGCCTTCAGAAGAGCTGGTGAAAGAATTGCAGAGCCATGTCAAGGAATTGACAGCTCCATATAAATACCCAAGATCGGTCGAGTTTTTGGAACAATTGCCGAAAACAGCGTCCGGGAAGATTCGCCGTGTTGAACTGCGCCAAAAGGAAATGAATAAGTAAAGCGAGGCAGCCAAGAGTTGGCCGAAGGTAGTTCGGTCGACTCCCGGCTGCTTTTTTTATTGCCTTAGCTCAGCTTGAAGCCTATAATTGAATAATATTTCGATATTGAAAATAAATTAAGAATGGTGATAAATATAAATGGCTGATGAGAAAAAAGGAATTATCTATACGATTTTGACATACGCGATGTGGGGAGTCCTTCCAATCTATTGGAAGCAGCTTGGGCATGTTCCGAGTGATGAAATCCTGGCAGCGCGAATTTTTTGGGCATTCTGGGTAACTGTGGCTTTCATCTTTCTGATAGGCGGGCATAAACAACTTTTTGCTGACCTTAAAAGCCTTTGGAAATCAAAAAGAGCTTTTTTTACATTGATGCTTGCTTCCTATTTGATAACACTGAACTGGTTCCTTTACATATTCGCTGTAACCAATGACCGCATTGTGGAAACCAGCATGGCTTACTACATCAATCCATTGGTGTCGATGCTGCTTGGTGTTTTCTTCCTGAAAGAAAAATTGACGCCGGCCATTAAAATCGCCTTTGTCCTGGCGGCTATCGGTGTTGGGATTCTCACCATTTCCTATGGGGTGTTTCCTTGGATGGCGCTGGGAATGGCGTTCAGTTTCGCTTTTTATGGTTTGATTAAAAAAACCATCAAACTGAATGCACTCCGAGGACTGGCACTGGAAACATTGTTCGTGCTGCCTGTGGCAACCGCATTTTATATTTACTTGTTCGCAGTCGATAGAGCCGCTTTTACCACGGTGAACATTGCGACGGATGGATTGCTGATTTTGAGTGGAGCCGTCACTGCCTTGCCATTGGTACTGTTTGCAACTGGGGCACCTTTGATCCCTATGTACATGATCGGGTTCCTGCAGTATATTGCTCCGACGATGATGCTTATTATTGGCGTATTAATGTACGGAGAAGAATTCAACCGAACCAGTTTAATTTCTTTTTCATTCATCTGGGTGGCGCTGATTTTATTTACAGCATCCAAAATGTCTGAAGCCAGAAAAATCCGGCGGGAAAAGGTCCGGAATCCGATTGCCTACAGTAAAAAGCAATGAAACATTTTTGATGTTCAAACGTATATTTACGAGAGAAATAAAGGAGGGATTTTTATGAATACAAAAAGGTGGATCGCGCTTGTTGTTGCTGCTGCGGTACTGGTGGTGTCTTTGCTGGTCAATTCTGTATTTACGTTGTTCCAAAGTGATTTCGCCAGCGATTTTAATGAATTGATGGCTACTGAGACAAATCAATTTGAAGAAACGGTCATCGAACAGGGCAGTGCCAATTCGCGCATTGCTGTATTGGAAGTTGATGGTGCCATTCAGGATACAGGAGAAGCTTCTCCGCTATTTGGAACTGCCGGCTACAACCATGAATTTTTTATGGGACAACTGGAACAAATCAAAGAAGATGACAGCATCAAGGCAGTTATGCTGAAAATCAATTCGCCAGGGGGCGGTGTGGTGGAGTCGGCTGAAATCTATGACAAAATCACAGAAATCCAGGAAGAAACCGGGAAACCATTTTATGTATCTATGGAAGCGATGGCAGCTTCAGGCGGATATTACATCGCTGCACCGGCAGATAAAATTTTTGTGAATAAGGAAACGTTGACCGGTTCGATCGGTGTCATTATGCAAAGCGTCAATTACGGTGAACTTGCTGAACGGTATGGCGTTGATTTTGTAACGATCAAGTCAGGTCCATATAAAGACATCATGAGTCCTACTCGTGAAATGACTGATGAAGAACGTGAACTGCTGCAGGAAATGCTGGATGATTCCTATCAAAGCTTCGTGGATATCATTGTTGAAGGGCGGGACATGTCGGAAGAGGATGTCCGCGCTGTTGCCGACGGGCGCATTATGAACGGTCGCCAGGCAGTGGAAGCGAATCTGGCTGATGATTTCGGTTATGAAGAAGATGTAATTGCCGGATTGCGTAAGGATTTCGATTTAGCGGATGCACAGGTTTTCAAATATGGAGTTTCACAAGGCTGGGCTTCTTTGCTTAGTGTGAAAGTTCAGTCGCTGTTCGGAAACGATATCGAAACTCAGATGCTGGCGAAGCTGATGACTGAATACAGTTCACCTCGTATGATGTATCTGTATGGTGATAAATAAGGAGGTGCGATTATGGCAGACAATATTAATCCTGAAAAACCGGCACATAATAATGACAGGATTCTTCAAGCAGGTCAAAGGCAATATGAAGAAGTGATGTTCTATGAACGCAAGCCTGCCGGTTTCTGGATCCGGTTCTGGGCTTATCTGATTGATCTCCTTGTTGTTTCGGCTGTTACTTCCATCCTGTTGAAACCGGTATTTGCGCTTCTTGGCCTTTCCATGGAATCGTCCAATTGGTATGCGCCTTTTGCAATTTTGTCGGCAATACTGTTCTATACGTATTTTGTATTAATGACGAAATTTTTTGGTCAGACAATCGGCAAGATGATTTTTGGAATCAGAGTAGTGTCTTTAAAGAAAGATTCACTCGATTGGGGAACTTTGCTGTTCCGGGAATGGATAGGTAGATTCATATCAGTTACCATTCTTCCCCTTTATTTCATCGTTGGATTTACATCGTTGAAACAGGGGGTCCATGATTTCTTTGCAGATACGACAGTGGTGCATGAACAATCCTACCGCAAACGCAAAATGATGCAAAAAGTCTCGGGTAATGGGTCTGGGTTGCAAGAAGAGAGCGCATTTTAGTATGATGAAGATAATCTGAAAGGGAGGCGTTTGAATGGTACAAGTTACATTTCATGAAAATCCTGTTACCTTACCAAACAAAGAAGTCAAAGTTGGAGACCAAATCCCGAATTTCACAGTACTTGACAATGACTTGAACCCTGTAACTGCACAGGATACAGCAGGTAAAGTCAGATTATTCACAGTGTCACCATCCTTGGATACAAGTGTTTGTTCAGATCAGGCGAAACGTTTCAGCGAAGAAGCTTCATCAATGGGAGACGAAGTTGCAATCTACTATGTAACCTGCGATTTGCCTTTCGCACAAAAGCGTTGGGTTGAAGTTAATGAAGCCAAAAATCTCACTACTCTTTCCGATCACCGTGATCTTTCTTTCGGTGAAGCGTTCGGAGTAACGATGCAGGAACTGCGTTTGCTGGCCCGTTCCATATTTGTAGTGGATGAAAACGATAAAGTGACTTATGTGGAATATGTTCCTGAGGGAACGAATCATCCGAATTACGATAAAGCGATTGAAGCAGTAAAAGAACTGACAAAATAATACTTGGAACCCACTCATATGAGTGGGTTTCCTTATTGAGGACGGAGAACTAATGAATTCAGCAATGGAAAATGTATTTAATTTTATCGATAAGCACACTTCTGAAATCCAGAAGGAGCAGGAGAATCCCTATTTGGAAAGTTTGCTGACCACTACAGAGAAATGGTTGGATGGTTTGATTCAACCAGAGGAAGAAGCAAGCAAGGAAGATATTCGCAAAGCGATTCAGCTGGCGGTTCTGAAAGGCATGAAAGAACATATTCAGCCGCATCATCAGATGACGCCTGATGCACTTGGATTGCTGATGGGTTACCTTGTGGAATTATTCGTGAAGAAAGACCAGGCGACCATTTTGGATCCAGCTGTCGGAACTGGCAATTTAATATTGACTGTCATGAATTATCTGGATGGCAAATTGGTGGGTGCCGGAGTGGAGATTGACGATCTCCTCATCAAGCTTGCATCCAACACAGGGAATCTTGTTCAGCAGCCAGTGACCCTTTATCTCCAGGATGCATTACAGCCATTGATGATAGATCCGGTTGATGCAGTGGTGTCTGATTTGCCGGTTGGGTATTATCCTAATGATGAGAATGCTGCAACATATGAACTGAAAGCTGAAGAAGGGATGTCTTACGCACATCACCTTTTTATCGAACAATCCTTGAAACACACGGCAGATGGCGGTTATCTGTTCTTTATCGTACCCAAAGCATTATTTGAATCGCCGATGGCCGGCCAGCTGCATAATTATTTGAAGAAAACGGCCGACATACAGGCAGTAATGGAATTGCCTGAAACACTTTTTAAAAATTCTTCCCATGCAAAAGGAATTCTCGTCCTGCAGAAGAAAAAAGAAGGCGTCAAAGCGCCAAGAGAAGTGTTATTGGCAAGAGTCCCGAATATGTCGAAGCCGGACTCGATGGCAAAATTCTTTACACAAGTCAATAACTGGTTTAAAGAAAATAAAGAATGAAATAGTGAAAATATGCTATACTGTAAATAGCAGAAATATTGCATCAGTCCAATTGAAAAGAGGGATGACACGTGAGTGAGTCCAATGAAACCCCAAAAAAAGTAAGCTTGCAGGAAGCTGTAAAGCGCCAGCTTGAAGCTAAGAAAAATCAGGCTTCCGGTAAAAAAGGAAGCGGCAGCGCATCTTTGGAAACGAAAAAGATGAAGAGCCAGCAAACGAAGAAAGTTAATAATACACGACGTAAGATGGGCGTGTAGTTAGAAAAGTGATAGCGCCCGTTAAGCTCTGTAAGGCAAGAGATGAACCAAATGTAATTTGGGGCATCTCTTTGCGACGAAGCTAGCGCAGCGATGCAGGAGCAATAAGGGTTTAGACAGAATAGCGGAGCGGCGTTCTTAGCCGCATAGCTAGGCTGGCTTATGACCCGAAGAGCTGGGCGGCTGGAGTCTGGACAAGAAAAAAAGCAAATCCAAAAATGCGTACCTCTTGAGGTTCGCATTTTTTTATTTATTTCGCAGTTTTTCATTTATATAATAAAGGGTTAAGCGCATTTTTATAGAATTATTTATTAAGGAATTAAACACCAATCACCATTCGAAGGAGTGGAAACTATGTACCGAACGATATTAATAGCAGCAGACGGCTCTGAAAATTCATTTCGCGCTGCCCAAGAAGCGGTAAAGCTGGCTTCAATGGTGAAAGGGGCAGAAGTTACGATTATTTATGTTATCGATCACAATGAAGCTGGGAGCGAGGAAATCCATCGCAAAGCTTCAGCTGAAATTGAATTGGCCCGCCAGAAAAAAATACAACCTATAATAGAATTGCTTGAAAAGGAAATGGTTTTTCATAAAGCGGAAATGATTTATGGTGTACCTTCGCACGTTATTGCAGAATACGCAAACGACCGGAATTTCGATATCCTGATCATGGGGAAAAGAGGATTGAATCCAATGCAGGAAATGGTGCTTGGGAGCGTTAGCCGTTCGGTATTGAATAAGGTTGATATGCCGGTTCTGATTGTAAAATAATATGGATGAAATTCGCTTATTAAGGAGTGTGTCTTCATGATATGGATGATAATCGTAGTCATAGCTTATATCCCGATTTTTTATAAAATACATCACAGGATTGGGCAATTGGAAGATGAAGTTGCTCAACTGAAAGAAGAAATAGATTGAGCTGAAACTATCGTCACTGAAAAGAACTTGAGAACAGGAATGCCTAAGTTTCCATTTGGCGTATAAAGGATATAGAGGAAGGACGGAGAAATTCCGTCCTTTTTCCTGTTTTACATAGAAGATAACAAGGATTTTTCATTTTTCAGGGTTGAGGTTTCTATTAAACGCTTTAAAAATGGTATAATAACTGATTGTGACGGGTGTTTTATGGAAACTGGGAATACCTCTAAACAGTGAAGGTGTCCCTGATTATGTTAGACTAGGACTATAATAAATTAAAAGAGAGCTGATAAACTTGACTGCAAATAAGAAAGAACCCGATTTTTTACCGGTACTGCTAGGTTCTGACATGAACGCATATGGAATGGCCCGGTCTTTTTACGAAGCTTACGGCATTAAGCCGCTTGTACTTGGAAGGTCCAATCTTTCTGCAACCCAAAATAGTGACATCCTGCATTTAAGAGTGATTGAAAACTTAAATGAAGAAGAAACTTTTTTGCCGGAAGTCCTGAAAATTGCAGAAGAATATAAAGGAAAGAAACTGTTGCTGTTGGCTTGCGGAGATGATTACGCAAAACTTATCATTCGCAATAAAGACAAATTGACACCCTATTTTGCGGTACCCTATATCGATGAAAAGCTGATGAATCGTCTGGTCCTGAAAGAGAATTTCTATGAGATCTGTGAGCAGTATGGCTTCAGCTATCCGCGTACGGATCTTTGCACGTTTGAAAACTATAAAAACTTCTCACCAAATTTCTCTTATCCGATCATCATAAAAGCATCCAATTCAGTTGCTTACTGGAATTGTTCGTTCCCAGGGAAGAAGAAGGTTTTCGTAGCACATGATAAAGCAGAAAAAGATGCGATTCTTGAAGCTATCTATAGTTCATCCTATAAAGACAATCTTACAATCCAGGAATTCATCCCAGGTGATGATTCATTTATGCGGGTTTTGAACGCTTACGTTGGCAAGGATGGAAAAGTGAAATTGATGGCTCTTGGCAATCCTATTCTTGAAGAGCACTCACCGGAAGGTATCGGAAGCTACGCGGCAATCATTAATACTTTTGACCAAAAGCTGATGGATAAAGTGCGCTTTTTCCTGGAAGATATCGGTTATACCGGCTTTGCCAATTTTGATATGAAATATGATGCGCGCGATGATTCCTATAAACTGTTCGAAATTAACCTGCGCAACGGGCGCAGCAGTTATTATGTGACTGCCAGCGGACATAACCTGATGAAATATGTGGCAGATGATCATATTTTCAATAAACCGCAGCAATTGGTCTATGCGAAAGACAAGCATCTGTGGCTGATTATCCCTAAAAAGGTCCTTTTTAAATACGCACAGAATGAAGTCCTGAAAAAAGAAGCGAAACGTTTGATTAAAGAAGGCAAAGCGACAAACTCGCTGTTTTACAAAAAGGATTTCAATCCGAAGCGCTGGTTTAAGTTATCGTTGAACAATTTAAATTATCATCGCAAATACAAAAAATACTTCAATAATAAAGGTCTGTCTTAAGCTATGGAAAAAAAGACACTTGGCATCGTAGGCGGTGTAGGTCCTCTGGCGACAATGTTTATAGGGGAAATGATCGTGCGCCGTACAAAAGCTGCAAAAGATCAGGATCATGTGAACTCCATCATCACCAATAATACGCGGATACCGGACCGCACAGCTTTTATCATGGGGCGGTCTCAGGATGATCCGGTGCCTGTGATGGTAGCTGATATGGAAAAACTCTCATCAATTGGTGCTGAAATCATCATTATCCCCTGCAATACGGCTCATACTTTCTATGAAGAACTACAACAGGGCTCGCCTGTTCCAGTTATTCATATGATACGTGAAACTATGAATCGTGCAGCTGAACAAGGAGCAAAAAAGGTTGGCATCCTTGCTACTACGGGGACTGTCACTTCCAAAGTCTACCAGCATGCTGCCGAGGAATACGGACTTGAACCTGTCCTGCCAAACCAGGAGATTCAGGAAAAAGTCATGTCGATTATCTATGATAATATTAAAGCAGGCAAAAATGCCGATAGGAGTAACTGGCGTGATATCGTCAATTACATGGAAAACCAAGGATGCGATCGAGTCATACTGGGTTGCACGGAGTTGTCCATTGTGAAAAAGGAAATGGAGCTGCCTGAGTTCTACCTCGATTCATTAATTGTTCTCGCTGAAACAGCCATCCTGTCATGCGGCTACGAACTCGCTGATTAAATACTGCAAAAAAGCCTTTTCCGGGAATCGGAAAAGGCTTTTTACTTACTGCGTAATTTTAAGCAGTAGGATTTTGATTATCTTCGGCTCTGCCTTTTAAATCGGAAGGAGCATCATCAGTACGGACTACGAGCACATCACAACTTGCTGAACGGACGATGTGCTCAGAGACGCTGCCGATCAGGAAGCGCTCTACAGCGTTAAGACCAGTTGCGCCACAAATAATAAGATCTGCTTGGACCTTTTTAGCAAGGTCGCGTGAAATCATTGTTTTAGGTGAACCGTAATCCACTACAATATTAACATTCTGTACTCCTGCGGCCACAGCTTCTTTCTTATAGTCGGCCAGAAGGTCTTCAGCAAATTTCTGGGCCCTGTCAGCGATTGATCGATCATATGCTTCGATTGCTGCGAATGATCTTGTATCGATGATATTGACAAGATTTAAAGTCGCGTTATTGCGTGTTGCAATTCCAACCGATTTTTTGAAAGCCCATTCGGCTTCCTTCGAACCGTCTACTGCTACAAGAATTTGTTGATATTTTAATGTCATGATTACATTCCTCCTATCTATTGTAAGAAATTCGCTGTGGAAGGTTCCAGTTCCTTCTTTTTCTTGAAAAATCACTTATAAACTGTGACAAAAGTATGGATAACGGTGTTGCATTCCAAGGTCGACTGTTTTTTCTGCCAGTAATTCCTTTAAAGGTAAGAGGGCGTTGTTCCTGTCTCATAGAGTAGCAGAAATTATATTAGTATAAGTTAATTTAAAGGAGAATTTTTTTCGTCCTTCAAAATCCGGAAAATTAATCCTTAGAATACAAGGGAAAAGAAAAGATTCTAAAATAAGTAAATAAAATTGGGCAAACTATAATAATATCTGATAGAATGGATTTGCTTTGAAGTATAAATTTACTGATCTATATTTCCTAATAAAGATTAATGGAGGGTTTCACCATGCGTATTGGAGTTCCAACAGAAGTGAAAAATAACGAAAACAGAGTAGCAATGACACCATCGGGCGTTGTCAATTTATCATTATACGGCCACGAAGTATTCATCCAGGCTGGAGCAGGCCTAGGTTCCGGTTTTACAGATGAAGACTATACTTCTGCAGGAGCAAGTATTGTAGCAACAGCAGAAGAAGCTTGGAATCAGGAAATGATTATGAAGGTCAAAGAGCCTACTGCTTCTGAATATGGCTATTTCCGTGAAGGAATGATCCTTTTTACTTATTTGCACTTGGCGCCGGAACCTGAATTGACAAAAGCGATGCTAAATTCAAAAGTTATCGGAATCGCTTACGAAACAGTGCAGCTGCCTAATAATTCATTGCCGTTATTAACACCGATGAGTGAAGTTGCCGGTAAAATGTCAACTCAGATCGGTGCTCAATTCCTGGAAAAAATCCATGGCGGTGGCGGAATCCTTCTTGGTGGTGTTCCGGGAGTTTCCCGCGGGAAAGTTACAGTCATCGGCGGTGGTGTAGCAGGAACGAATGCTGCCAAAGTAGCTGTCGGTATGGGAGCAAATGTTACAATTCT
This sequence comes from Planomicrobium sp. Y74, assembly GCF_003668635.1. Classification (GTDB taxonomy): domain Bacteria; phylum Bacillota; class Bacilli; order Bacillales_A; family Planococcaceae; genus Planococcus. Next base: position 85,956 of record NZ_RCWH01000002.1, read on the forward strand.
CGATTTGAATCCGGATCGCCTGCGCCAATTGGATGATCTTTTCGGACAGGATGTTCAGACGATGATTTCAAACCCGCTCAATATTGCGGATGCTGTTGAAAAATCGGACCTTGTTATCGGTGCTGTTTTAATACCTGGAGCAAAAGCTCCTAAATTGGTGACAGAAGACATGATTAAATCGATGAAACCGGGCTCAGTTGTGGTGGATATCGCAATTGACCAGGGCGGTATTTTTGAAACAAGCGACCGTATCACAACTCACGACCAGCCGACTTACATCAAGCATGATGTCGTGCACTACGCTGTCGCAAATATGCCTGGAGCAGTTCCGCGGACTTCTACGATCGGTTTGACGAACGTAACTGTTCCGTATGCTGTGCAAATTGCCAATAAAGGATACAAACAGGCAATCCTTGAAAATGAAGCCTTGAAAAAAGGTGTAAATACGCTTGATGGATATGTGACATATAAAGCGGTTGCTGATGATCAGGGTGTAGAATATAAATCAGTCGACGAACTTTTGGCATAAAAGAATAAATGATTGCAGCTGTTATACAGACTGCTGAATATGAAAAACTGCGCCGGATAAATTTCCGGCACAGCTTTTTTTAGTTATTGATGATTTGCAGTTCTTTCGGATATTTCGTCAGTACTTCGACGCCATCTTCGGTAACAGCAAGATCATCTTCGATTCTAACACCAACTTTGCCGGGTACATAAATGCCAGGTTCAATTGTGAAGACCATGCCTGCTTCCATTTTCATATCGTTCGATCCATGAAGAGAAGGGAATTCATGGACAGAAATGCCAAGGCCGTGGCCAAGGCGATGGGTGAAGTATTCACCATATCCTGCTTCCTCGATTACACCGCGTGAAATGCCATCGAGCTCCGCTGCCGTGACACCGGGTTTAACAGCATTAAGTGCAGCAAGTTCGGCTTCAAGTACGATCTCATAGACCTTTTTCTGTTCTTCACCAGGTTCTCCCAGAGCCAGAGTGCGGGTGATATCTGAGCAATAGCCCTTGTGGACAACTCCAAGATCAAATAGGACGAGGTCGCCCTTTTGCAATTTACGCTCCCCGGTTTTGCCGTGAGGAGAAGCTGCGTGGTCTCCAGTTAGTACGGTCGTGTCAAATGACATGTGAGTAACTCCCCGTTTTTTCAAGGCAAGTTCCACTTCTGTCATGACTTCGATTTCAGTAATGCCTTCCTTGATCGTTTTCGCAGCAACTTCGATTGCATAATCTGCAAGCGCGGCTGCTTCACGCAGAATTTCCATTTCTGCAGCGTCTTTGATGACGCGCATGGCGCTTGTTTTTTCGTCGATGCCTGTGATTTTCGGAGAACCGAAAAATTCATTGACGGCATCATAGCGTTCCACGATCATATGTGATTTTTCAATCGCCAATGTTTTGATTGAGGAAACTGTTTCACTTGCGGTCCTGTACAGAATCTCCATCGCGTTATCTGTATCAGTATGGCCGACGATCTTTCCCGTCCATCCGGCATTTTCAGCATCTGGAATTTCCATCTGAGGACAGATGAGGAATGGTTCAGCTTCACTGAAGATCATTACGCCGAGAAGGCGTTCATGCGGGTTGCTTTTGAATCCGGTAAAATAAAATACATTATCAGGATTTGTGATGAATGCTGCATCGATATTGTTATCCTTCAAATAAGCCTGCAAGTTACTGATTTTATTCATAATTGAATTCCTCCTCTATATGTGTAGCATAACAAAGATAAGGGTATAAGACAGCTAGAAACTGAACGCATTCTTAAATGGAGGGATATCATGAAAATTTCTTACCACGGACATTCAGTCGTCAAGATAATGACTGGAGGCAAAACGATATTGATCGATCCATTCATCAATGGCAACAAGCTGACGGATTTGAGGGCCGATAAAGAAAAGCCTGATGCGATTCTTCTTACGCATGCGCATAATGACCATGTAGGTGACACAGTGGAAATCGCAAAAGAAAATGATTCCATGGTTGTTGCACCTGTAGAGCTGGCCAATTACCTGGGAACTTTCGGCCTTGAAACGGTTGGCATGAATTTGGGAGGTTCGAAGGAATTCGATTTTGGAACCGTAAAATACACAAAAGCGTTCCACAGTTCGTCTTATACGACAGATGACGGCGATGTGATCTATGGCGGCATGCCGGCCGGAATTCTTTTCAAAGCAGAAGGAAAGACGGTTTACCATGCAGGAGATACCGAATTGTTCGGAGATATGGAACTTATAGGCAAGCGCAATGATATTGACGTAGCGTTCCTGCCAATCGGTGATTTCTTCACCATGGGGCCAGATGATGCAGCATATGCGGCAGAGCTTCTGAAAGCGAAACTTGTAGTGCCTATACATTACAATACGTTTCCACCTATCAAACAGGACCCCGAGCAATTTAGAAAATTGGTCAAAGGCTCAGATGTTAAGGTATTGGCAGCAGGAGAACTATTCGAAATCTAACCGAAAAACCCCCGAAGAGCAATCATTCTTCGGGGGTTTCTGTATTAGGAAATATGGTACACTTAAGGCATCAGGAAAGCAGAAAGAATGGGTGAAATCATGGCGACAAAACATGAACAGATACTTGATTATATCGAAACGCTGGAAGTTGGGGAAAAAATCTCCGTCCGTCGGATCGCGAAAGAATTGCAGGTCAGCGAAGGCACGGCGTACCGCGCAATCAAAGAAGCGGAAAACAAGCGGCTGGTTTCCACAATTGAGCGTGTCGGCACCATCCGCATCGAACGGAAAAAGAAAGAGAATATTGAGCGGCTGACGTATGCCGAAATTGTCAATATTGTTGACGGTCAAGTACTTGGCGGCCGGACAGGTTTGCATAAGTCATTGACGAAATTCGTTATAGGGGCGATGCAGCTCGAAGACATGATGCGCTATACAGAAGCTGGCAACCTGCTGATTGTCGGCAACCGCTATAAAGCCCATGAATATGCGCTGCAAGCAGGAGCGGCTGTTCTTGTGACCGGTGGCTTCGATGCATCGGACACGGTGAAAAAACTGGCGGATGAATATGAACTGCCGGTCATTTCCACCAGCTATGACACTTTTACAGTGGCTACGATGATCAACCGGGCTATTTATGACCAATTGATCAAGAAAGAGATTTTATTGATCGAAGATATTTTGATTCCATTGGAGAATACCCATTTTCTTCATCACCATGACCCCATCAGCCGTTACCGTGAATTGAACAAGGAAACAACGCATGGCGGATTTCCGGTGGTCGATGATTCCGGCAAGATTATCGGAATCCTGACTTCAAGGGATATCATTGGATTCTCAAATGAGGACAGCGTTGAAAAAGCCATGACAAAAGATCCTATAACTGTATCGCTGCAGACAAGTGTAGCGTCCGCAGGACACAGGATGATTTGGGAGGGCATCGACCTTCTGCCGGCCATCGATGAACAAGGGAAGTTATGCGGCGTAATCAGCCGCCAGGATGTGCTGAAGGCGATACAGACTGCACAGCGGCAGCCGCAGCAGGGCGAAACAATAGATGATATCATCATCAGCCAGTTGCAGATGAAGCCGCATGAAAAGCTTTCCCTGGAATTCCGTGTGACACCTCAAATGACCAATTCATATGGTTCCATATCATATGGTGCCTATACGACAATTTTGTCTGAAGCTGCTACCAGTGCTTTGAAAACAAAGAATCGCAAAGACAGCGTACTTGAGAATTTGACGATTTATTTTTTGAAGCCAGTTCAGCTGGATTCCCTGATTTACATCAAACCGGTTATTTTGGATATCAGCAGAAAATCAGCTAAGGTGGATATCGAGGTTTCATTTGAAGGGGAAATTGTCGGCAAGGCCTTGCTGACGTTCCAGTTGCTGGATCGGTGACCAAATAAAAAAAACCCCTCTCAGTGAGGGGGATTTACTATTCGTTCAGCCGTGATTCTTCGGCGACAAATTTATGGTAATGCTTAGCCGCTTTAAAATTATAGATGATCATTGCCAGTCCGAGAATGATGAATATACCGGAAATGATATAAGTGATGGTACTTTGGAAAATCGTCAGCTGATTGATGCCAAAGAAAAATACAAAGCTCCCGAGAAATATTGATGCTGTAGAAGCGTACCACTTTTTTCGGATGGGCAATGTTGAACGGATCTGCTTTGTTTTATAATAGAAATAAAACAAGATAGACACGATTATTAGGAAAAAGAAAATTAGCATAAGGACCTCCTGTATTCGAAAACTTTCTTCTATTGTACTGAGAAACGTCTTTGAATGCGAATGGATTTCCTTGAAAAATGGAGGAACGGACAATGAACAGTCAAATCATCGACACAATTAAACATTATGAAACCATCATCATCCACAGGCATGTCAGACCGGATCCCGATGCATACGGCTCGCAGCTGGGCTTAAAATACATACTTCAGCATAATTATCCTGAAAAAATGATTTTGGCAGCAGGTGAACATGATTTTACGATGGAATTCCTTGGTACACAAGATTCGGTCGCTGATGAAGATTATATCGGGGCACTGGTAATTGTTACAGACACTGCCAATACAGAACGAATAGACGATCAGCGTTATTCCAGCGGAGACAAACTCATAAAAATCGATCATCACCCGAATGATGATGCTTATGGCGATCTATTGCTTGTGGATACAGGCGCCAGTTCTTCCTCAGAGCTTATTTACGAATTATTCGAAGTTGGCCAGATTCAGGAAAACTGGGAGCTGCCGGCAATGGCGGCACGTCAGCTTTATGCGGGAATCATTGGCGATACCGGGCGTTTTCTCTTCCCGAGCACGACACAAAAGACGTTCAGAATTGCCGGCGAACTGATCAAGAGTGACTTTGACCGCAACGCACTGCATAATGGCATGTATGAAATGGAAAGAAAGCTTCTGCATCTTCAGGGTTATATCTACCAGAACTTCAAAATGGACGAAAATGGTGCAGCTTATGTAAAAATCAGCTTGGATATCCTAAAAGAGTTTGGAGTCACAGCTACTGAAACTTCGCTGCTTGTCAGTTCTCTTGGAAATGTAAAAGGAATGAAAGCATGGGTCATATTCATAGAAGAAGAGAATGAGATTCGTGTACGTCTCCGCTCAAAAGGACCTGTCATTAATGAACTGGCAAAAGAGTTTAACGGAGGGGGCCACCCAATGGCTTCCGGAGCCACTGCTTACTCATGGGAAGAAGCGGAACAAGTGATTGGCCGTTTAAAAGAAATTTGCGCTTCAGCAGAATAAGAGAGGAGGGATTGTTTTGTCAATGGTTTATCCATATATAAGCACATCAGCAGACCTGTTGAAAAGTACGGTGCGCCTTGATGAACTTTTCCCTTTTCTAAAAGAACAGGGGACGGCTGCTGTCGCTATCGTCAATTCCAAGCTGTACGGTGTGCTCCCGTTCTGGGAAGCTTGTTATAAGGCAGGTATTCACGCCGTGCTTGGCTTTTCAACATTCGTCGAACACGATGGACAGCCGTATCCGGTTGTACTTTATGCCCAGACAAATCAAGGCTATGGCAATTTGCTGAAGATATCCAGCGCACTTGCGACACGAAACCGCAAGGCGATTCCCGAGCAATGGTTGAAAGCTTACGATGAAGGGCTTCTTTGCGTAATTCCAAATACGGCAGAATGGACATTGACCGACCGCAAAGAAGTTTTCGAATACATCTTCCAAATCTTCGGTGACCGCTGTTACGGCAGCGTGCAGCGGCCAGGAGGCAATGTATCTGGCAATGAAGCGGAATTCATCGAAGCATGCAACCGTTTTTCCCTGCCGGTTATGGCAACACAGGAAGTGAAATACATTAAGAAAGAAGGGGCTTTTGCATATGAAGTGGCATCAGCCATCGGGCAAGGGCTGAAACTTTCAGATGAACAAAGGCTTCAACCGGAACATACCGATGCATATGCGCCAACTGCCGGCGAATTGAAGCAGTGGTTTGAAAATCGTCCTGAATGGCTGGAAACAGCAGAACAAATGCTGTTGAGCTGCAAAGTCACCATACAGACCAATCGGCAGCTGCTGCCTGTTTTCCCACTGGATAACGAAGTGGATAGAGCGGAATACATAAAAAAACTGTGCATGGCTGGCTTAAAAGGCAGATTAGATAGTGATTCCATTTCCCAGGAATATCAATCCCGTTTGGATTATGAGCTTGGTGTCATCAAATCCATGGGCTATATCGATTACTTCCTGATTGTTTCCGATTTTATGAAATTCGCGCGGAATGCCGGCATAATGACGGGACCAGGCCGGGGTTCATCGGCAAGTTCGCTTGTCGCTTATTCTCTGCATATAACGGATGTGGATCCACTTGAACATGGTCTGCTTTTTGAACGTTTCCTGAATCCGGAGCGTGTTACACTTCCGGATATCGATATCGATTTTGCCGATCACAGAAGGCATGAAGTAGTGGAATATGTCGCCAATAAATACGGCCAGGCAAGAACCGCACAAATCATTACTTTCGGCACATTATCCGCCAAGGCAGTGGCAAGGGATACTGCACGCGTTTTCGGTTTCGAAACTGAAGAACTTGAAGCGATATCAAAACTGATTTCGAGCCGTCCAGGCACCACTTTAAGATCTGCGTTAAAGGAAAATGCTAAGCTGAATGATTGGATCATCGCACGTGAAGAACGAAAAACCTGGTTCAAAACAGCGCTCCAGCTGGAAGGTCTTCCGCGCCACGCTTCAACTCATGCTGCCGGAGTCATTCTAAGCCCGACTTCACTGGTGGATTATGTTCCAATAGAAGAAGGCAACGAAGGAATCTACCTGACACAATGGCCGATGGGGGATCTCGAAGCAATCGGTTTGCTGAAAATGGATTTTCTTGGCTTGAGGAATTTGACTATATTGGAGCAGATTCGCAAACTGCTATCAAAGGGAACCGGAAAATCGATAGATTACCGTAAATTGCCGCTTGATGATGCAAAAACCTATGAAATACTCGCTGCCGGCGACACAAGCGGAGTATTTCAACTGGAATCAGAAGGGATGAGGAATGCTTTAAGGCAAATCAAACCCACTGCTTTCGGTGATATAGTAGCAGTCAATGCACTCTTCAGACCGGGCCCGATGGAGTTTATCCCATTATATGCAAGAAGGAAGCATAAGCAGGAAGCTGTAGCATATGTCCATCCGATTCTGGAACCGATCCTTAAAGAAACCCACGGCGTAATCGTTTACCAGGAACAAATTATGCAGATTGCCGCTCGAATGGCAGGTTTTTCTTTGGGGGAAGCCGACATACTAAGGCGGGCTGTCAGTAAGAAGAAACGGGAAATACTGGATGAGGAACGTGTTCATTTTGTGCAGGGAGCCCAAAAGAAAGGTTTCAAGGAAAGCGAAGCTACTGAAGTCTATGATTTAATCGTGCGTTTTGCCGATTATGGTTTTCCAAAGAGCCATGCTGTCGCTTACAGTATGATTTCGTATCAGCTCGCTTACATGAAAGCGAATTATCCCATTTACTTCTATACTGCTATGCTAGGGAATTTTTCAGGAAATGCAGAAAAGACCAAACAGCTTCTGCAGGAAATAAAAGAAAAGGATATTCCGATTTTGGTTCCGTCAATCCAGAAGAGCTTTTCGTCATTTTCGATAGAAGAAGGCAAAATACGGATTGGCCTTAACAGTGTCAAAGGTGTTCCGGGAACTGTCATTAAAGCTATCATAGCTGCCAGAAATGAAGGGGGTCCTTTCACGAGCCTTTTTAATATCGCTGAACGGATATCCGCCATTCATTTCACCCGAAAAGCCTTTGAACCGCTGATAAAAGCGGGGGCTCTGGATGATTTCGAACTTGATCGTGCAACGCTGCTGGCTTCACTGGACAGTGCAGTCAAACACGCAGAACTCGTCAAACCAGATGAAGAACCGGGGCTATTCGACGATATGGGCGCAAGCTTCATGAAGCCGAAATATACGAAGGCTTCACCAATTCCTGAGAATCTGAAACTGGATCTCGAAATGGAAGTGCTCGGCTTTTATCTTTCGACACATCCCATCGAACGGGAAAAAGAGCAGCGGCGGAAAGATTTTGATGAGTTGAAGTCTCTGAAGCTTAAACGGGATAAAGAAAAAGTGAATGTCCTGGGGATGATTGAGGAAATCAAAAGGATCCGTACAAAAAAAGGGGATGCTATGGCTTTCATTACCCTGCAGGATGATACAGGCCCGGCATCTGTCACTTTATTCCCTGAAGAATATACAAAATACAATGCAATTCTAAAAGAACAAGCAATCATTGAAGTCCAGGGCACGATTGAAAATCGTATGAACCGGACATCGATCATCTGCAAAAATATAAGTACTTGACTGCTTTTCCAACCGGAAAAGCAGTTTTTTCTTTACGTCGGGCGTTTTTTTTTGTAAGGTAGGGATATGAGTGGTCAGACCACTTTCAAAAAAATGGAAGTAGAGGTCCGCTATGAACCAACCAAAACGATATCTGGACATAGTCCTGGATATAAGGAAAATGATAAGTCAGGAAAAGATCAGGCCCGGCGACAGGATTCCATCAGAAAGGGAATTGGCTGAAACCTTAAAAGTAGGGCGGTCAACTATTCGCGAAGCTTTGAGGAGCCTGGAATTGCTCGGATTGATCGAAACCAGAAGAGGAGAAGGCACTTTTCTGTCAGATCACCGTAACCATCAATTGGTGGAAGTTTTGTCGACATTCATCCTTCAGGACAATCAGTCCCAAAAGGATGTCTGGGAAACCAGGATGATACATGAAATTTCTGCAATCCAGACAATTTGCGGAAATGAGTCTGCATGCCAATTGCCGGTTTGGGACAGTTTTTCCAAACGTATTGAAGAAGAAGAAAGTTTTCTTCGTGAGGATCTTGTCAAAGAAATAATGGTTTTATCCGGTAACCGGCTGTCTTTGAAAATATGGCTTTTATTGGCACAATACAGCGGTAATTTTTATAAAAGCCGTGTAACAATGGATGAAACAGAGATGATCGAGGATGTTTTGGCTGCAATCAGGCAGCAGGATGCTGAAAAAGCCGCTTCCAGTTTGAAAATTTGGATTGCCTGGCTGCAAAAGGAGAGTAAAAAAGATGACGATGATACGTGATATATTCAAGCGCAACAGAGAACGCAATGGTCCAACTATACCTTCCAAAGCCGCAAAAGATGTCCCGGAAGGCCTAATGTTTAAATGCCCCGAGTGCAAGCACATTATACTGACTAAAGAAATGGCGAAGCTCCAAAAAGTCTGCGAGAAATGTGACCATCATTGCAAAATGACTGCCCAGGAGCGGGTAGAGAGTTTAATGGATAAAGATACATTCGAGTCCATCGATGATCATTTGAAAACCGGCAATCCGCTTGGTTTTCCAGGCTATGCTGAAAAAATCGAAGCTGACAGCAAAAAAACTGGTTTGAATGAAGCCGTTTTGACGGGCACCGGGAAAATCGACGGACAGCCGGTCGTGGCAGCGATTATGGATTCCCATTTCCGTATGGGATCGATGGGGTCGGTTGTCGGTGAAAAAATTACGCGCGCTGTTGAACTGGCTACCTCAAAAGGATATCCATTTGTCATTTTTACAGCCAGTGGCGGAGCCCGTATGCAAGAAGGCGTCTTATCCTTGATGCAGATGGCGAAGACAAGTGTGGCGTTAAAGCGCCACAGCAATGAAGGCCTGTTATTCATATCAGTTTTGACGCACCCGACAACTGGAGGCGTTTCTGCAAGTTTTGCATCCGTAGGTGATATTAATATTGCAGAACCGAAGGCATTGATCGGTTTTGCCGGTCGCCGAGTGATTGAACAGACTGTTCGTGAAAAATTGCCTGAAGATTTTCAGACTGCCGAATTTTTATTGGCACACGGCCAACTGGATGCAGTGGTACATCGCCATAACATGCAAAAAACCTTATCTTCGTTAATCAGACTGCATACGAAAGGAGCTGTGGCACATGGCTAATAAAGCCCAAAAATCACTGCCATTTGAAGAGCCATTAATCCAGCTCCGCAAAAAGATTACGGAACTGAAAGAATATACTCAGAACGCAGAAGTGGATTTGAGCGCAGAAATTGATAGCCTGGAAGCACGGCTGGAGAATCTGGAAATTGAAATCTATGAAGACATGAAACCATGGGATCGTGTCCAGGTTGCCCGCCACCCGAACCGGCCAACCACCTTGGATTATATTCCATACGTCTTTGAAGATTTCATCGAACTGCATGGAGACCGGCTTTATGGTGACGACGAGGCAATAGTCGGCGGCATCGCTTCATTTAAAGGACAGCCGGTAACGGTCATCGGCCATCAGCGCGGCAAAGAGACGAAAGAGAATGTCCGCAGAAACTTTGGTATGCCGCATCCAGAAGGATACCGCAAAGCATTGCGCCTGATGAAACAAGCGGAGAAATTCAAACGGCCGATTATTTGCCTCATTGATACGAAAGGTGCTTACCCGGGAAAAGCAGCAGAAGAACGTGGGCAAAGCGAAGCCATTGCCCGCAATCTGGTGGAAATGGCAGGGCTGGAAGTTCCGGTCATTTCCATAGTCATAGGTGAAGGCGGAAGCGGCGGGGCACTGGCTCTCGGTTTGGGAAATCATATCCTGATGCTCGAGAACTCAACTTTCTCAGTAATTTCTCCTGAAGGAGCGGCCTCAATATTATGGAAAGATTCTGCACTTGCACAAACTGCAGCAGAAGCCATGAAAATTACAGCGCCAGATCTTCTTGAAATGGGTATTATTGAACGAATGATTCCTGAAATTCGTGGAGGCGCACATCATAATCCTGTAAAACAGGCGGAATTCCTGTCTGAAGCAATTGAAAAATCACTGAGCGAACTGAATCCGTTAAATCCAGAAGGATTAATCGATCAGCGCTACAATAAATTCAAGGCAATCGGGGTATTTACAGAATAGAGACCGCTTCGGCGGTTTTTTTGTTTCTTAAGGCAAAGTTAATGCCGCGGGTTTAAGGACAAATATTCAGGGGAACGGAACTGACATTACACTGCAAATCGTGGTAAGGTGAATAAAGTATCAGGAAAATCAGGAGGCATGATTGATGAAGCGAATTGGAGTGTTAACCAGTGGCGGCGACTCGCCAGGAATGAATGCAGCAGTGCGTGCAGCAGTCCGGAAAGCAATATTTCATGAAGTGGAAGTTTTCGGAATTTATTATGGCTATCAGGGTTTATTGGCTGGCAATATCGAAAAGCTTGAAGCCGGTGATGTTGGTGACATCATCCAGCGCGGCGGTACGAAATTGTATTCTGCCAGATGTGAGGAATTCAAAACCGAAGATGGCCAGAACCGGGCGATTGAGCAATTAAAAAAACATGGAATCGAAGGCCTTGTCGTTATTGGCGGAGATGGTTCTTACCGCGGTGCGATGGCTTTGACCAAAAAAGGGTTTCCATGCGTCGGTGTGCCGGGAACTATTGACAACGATATTCCAGGCACTGATTATACGATCGGGTTTGATACCGCCCTCAATACCATTATAGAAGCGATTGATAAAATCCGTGATACTGCAACAAGCCATGAGCGGACATTCATTATTGAAGTGATGGGCCGGGACGCAGGAGATCTTGCTTTATGGGCAGGATTGGCCGGTGGAGCAGAAACCATACTGATCCCGGAAGTGAATTTCGATATGGAGGATATGATCGACCGACTGCAAAAAGGTAAAAAGCGTGGCAAGAAACACAGTATCATCATCGTGGCAGAAGGTGTAATGAGTGCTAATCAACTTGCTGAGATGATCCAAGGGAAAGTGGAGCTCGAAACGAGGGTATCTGTTCTTGGACATATTCAAAGGGGCGGTTCACCGACGGGAAGGGACCGTGTCCTTGGAAGCCTCTTCGGTGCGCGCGCAGTGGAAGTCCTTTTAGACGGGCCTGGCGGGCGCGCAATTGGCATGAAAAATCATCAAGTGGTAGACTATGATATGACAAAAGCGTTTACCGGTGAACATGACACCGATATGAGTTTGTATACTTTATCTAAAGAGTTATCAATTTAAAAGCAAAATGGAGTGAGTCAATTGAGAAAAACCAAAATCGTTTGTACCATCGGACCAGCGAGTGAATCGCCGGAAATATTAGAATCCCTTATTGAATCAGGGATGAACGTTGCACGTCTGAACTTTTCACACGGCAATCATGAAGAGCATGCTGAGCGTATCAAACGCATTCGCCGGGCATCAGAAAAAACAGGTAAAATTGTTGGAATTCTTTTGGATACAAAAGGCCCGGAAATTCGGACCCACCAAATGGAAAACGACGGAATTGATCTGGTAACAAACCAAAACATTACTATTTCTATGACGGAAGTTCTGGGTACAGCTGAAAAGTTCTCAATCACTTATGACCACCTGATTGAAGACGTTCAAAAAGGATCCATCATTCTGCTGGATGACGGCCTAATTGAATTGCGTGTCGATAGTATCGATAAAGAAAATGGCCTTATCCATGCTGTTGTGGAAAATGCAGGAACACTGAAAAGTAAAAAAGGTGTGAACGTGCCGGGTGTCTCCGTACAGCTGCCAGGCATTACCGAAAAAGATGCGCAGGATATTCTGTTCGGCATCAGCCAAAAAGTGGACTTTGTGGCAGCATCTTTCGTAAGAAGATCATCGGATGTCATGGAAATCCGTGAACTTCTTGAAAAGAATGGCGGGTCTCATATCCAGATTATTCCAAAGATCGAGAACCAAGAAGGCGTAGACAATATCGATGATATCATCATGGTATCGGATGGGCTGATGGTCGCTCGAGGAGACTTGGGAGTGGAAATTCCTGCAGAAGAAGTTCCGCTTGTCCAAAAGTCACTTATTGAAAAATGTAACAGTGCTGGGAAACCGGTTATTACCGCTACTCAAATGCTCGATTCAATGCAGCGCAACCCACGTCCGACTAGAGCTGAAGCCAGTGACGTTGCAAATGCGATTTTTGATGGCACGGATGCAATCATGCTGTCGGGCGAAACTGCAGCCGGGATCTATCCGGTAGAATCAGTGGAAACGATGCACCGCATTGCCATGACTACAGAATCGGCACTCAACTACAAACAGCTGGTTTCCAATAGAAGAAAAGATAAAGAGGCGAATATGACGGAAGCAATCGGCCAGGCTGTGGTCTACACCGCTTTGAACCTTAAAGTAAAAGCCATTATTGCACCAACAGAAAGCGGTACAACTGCTAAAATGATTTCAAAATATCGTCCGGAATCACCGATTATCGCAGTTACCTCATCAGAAATTGCAGCTAAAAAACTGACATTGGTATGGGGTGTCCAACCAATTGTCGGTACGCCGGTATCTTCGACAGATGAAGTATTCGCAATTGCTGTTGAGGAAAGCCTGAAACACGAATATGTTGACCATGGAGATTTAGTGGTCATAACTGCCGGTGTTCCTGTCGGCAAAGCAGGTACAACTAACTTGATGAAAGTTCACGTAATTGGCGATATAGCTGCCAAAGGCCAAGGAATCGGCAAAACAGTCGCATATGGTGAATCTCTTGTCGTGAAATCTGCAGAAGAGGCGAATGCTGTTGATACTGAAGGGAAAATCCTTGTAACCATCGGCTCAGACCGTGAAATGATGCCGGCTATAGAGAAATGCGCAGGCCTAATTACAGAAGAAGGCGGATTGACAAGCCATGCTGCTGTTGTGGGGCTCAGCCTAGGAATTCCTGTAATTGTGGGAGTTAAAAATGCCACAAGCATTATTAAAAACAATGAGGATATAACAATTGATGCCGAAACTGGCGTCGTTTACCACGGCCACGCAAGTGTGCTGTAAGAATTATATTGGAGGTGACCAATCATTATGAAGTGGCTGATAGCATTATTAATCGTTGTCCCAGCTCTTGAATTGGCACTGCTGATTTGGGCGGCAAATAATATCGGTTTCTTTGTCACTGTTGGAATGATCATCGCTACTGGTTTGATTGGTGCTTTCCTTGCCAAAAAGCAAGGAGTGAAAGCGATTGGTGATATCCAAAAGGCTATGTCGAGTTTCCAGCCGCCGGGCGAAAACCTGCTGAGCGCAGCTTTTGTCTTGGTTGGCGGCGTCATGCTTATGACACCAGGATTCATCTCGGATGCTGTCGGTTTCAGCTTATTATTTGCACCTACCCAAAAAATATATAAACCATTGGTTTACCGTTTCATCCAAAAAAGAATGAAGAATACTCGGGTTATTGTAGGATAATCCGAGTATTTTTATTGATTTTTTTTGCTAGTTTAGAGAAAAACAAGCGTTTTCATTCACAAAGCCCTGTAAATTGATTATAATGAACAAGGTAAGGAACTTATCAGAGTTTCATAAACGCAGATGAATCTTCATTCTGCCTTTTTTTGTGGGATGATGAATTATACTGGAGAAGGAGCGAATTTTATGACATCGTCAAAAGGTTTAGAAGGTGTAGTAGCTACACAATCCGCCATCAGTTCTATTATTGATGACACGCTTACATACGTTGGCTACAATATCGATGATTTGGCTAACAACGCCAGCTTTGAAGAAGTGATTTATCTATTATGGCATCAACGTTTGCCGAAAGCTGACGAACTTGCTGAACTTAAACAGCAATTGGCTGATAATATGTCGGTGCCTAAAGCTGTTTTGGATCATTTCAAAACATACGAAATCAAAAATGTTCACCCGATGGCTGCTTTGCGTACAGCAGTATCAATGCTTGGACTTTTTGATGAAGAAGCTGAAGAAATGAACCCTGAAGCGAACTACCGCAAAGCGATCCGCATTCAGGCGAAAATGGCTACTTTGGTTACAGCATTCGGACGCGTCCGTAGTGGCCAGGAACCAGTAGAACCTAAGAAAGACCTTAGCTTTGCTGCTAACTTCCTTTATATGCTGTCAGGTGAAATGCCTGCTGACATCGAAGAAGAAGCATTCAACAAAGCATTGGTGCTTCACGCTGACCACGAATTGAACGCTTCAACATTCACTGCACGTGTTGCTGTCGCTACTCTTTCTGATGTTTATTCAGGTATTACTGCTGCAATCGGCGCCCTTAAAGGTCCATTGCACGGTGGAGCCAATGAACAAGTCATGAAAATGCTGACAGAAATCGGTTCAGTGGACAATGTTGAAAAAGTGATCAATGAAAAACTTGAAAACAAAGAGAAAATCATGGGCTTCGGCCACCGTGTTTACCGTAAAGGTGATCCGCGTGCGAAACACTTGCGTGATATGTCACAGAAATTGACAAAAATCCGCGGTGAAGAAAAATGGTACGAAATGTCGATTAAAATCGATGAAATCGTTACTGGACAGAAAGACCTTCCACCAAACGTGGATTTCTATTCTGCTTCTGTATACCATTCCCTAAATATCGAGCATGACCTGTTTACTCCGATCTTTGCGGTTTCACGTACTTCAGGCTGGTTGGCTCATATTCTTGAGCAGTACTCAAACAACCGCCTGATCCGTCCACGCGCAGAATACATCGGACCTGGAATGCAGTCTTATGTTCCAGTTGAAGAACGCTGATCTCTAAAAACTATTTAAAATAGAACTAAAAAAACATAAAGATGATAGGGCTGGCAAATTGTGCAGCCCTATGACTTTGAACACAGGAGGAATTTTATAATGGCAAACGGCGAAAAGATTTCAGTAGAAAACGGTGTATTGAACGTACCTAACAACGCAGTAATTCCATACATCATCGGTGACGGCACTGGACCGGATATCTGGAATGCTGCTTCACGCGTTCTTGAAGAAGCGGTAAACAAAGCCTATAACGGTGAAAAATCAATCGTATGGAAAGAAGTTCTTGCTGGCCAAAAAGCATTCGACGAAACTGGCGAATGGCTTCCGGAAGAAACTCTTGAAGTGATCCGTGAGTATTTGATCGCGATCAAAGGGCCTCTTACTACACCGATTGGCGGCGGTATCCGTTCATTGAACGTGGCACTTCGCCAGGAGCTTGACCTATACACTTGCCTGCGTCCTGTTCGTTATTTCGAAGGCGTACCTTCACCGGTTAAACGCCCTGAAGACACAGATATGGTCATCTTCCGTGAAAACACTGAAGATATCTATGCTGGTATCGAATATGCTAACGGCAGCGACGAAGTCAAAAAATTGATCTCTTTCCTAACTGACGAAATGGGCGTTAAAAACATCCGTTTCCCAGAATCATCAGGTATCGGCATTAAACCGATTTCTGAAGAAGGAACAAAACGCCTTGTGCGCGCAGCAATCAACTATGCTTTGACTGAAGGCCGCGAGTCTGTAACTCTTGTACACAAAGGTAACATCATGAAGTTTACTGAAGGAGCTTTCAAAAACTGGGGCTATGAAGTGGCTGAACAAGAATTCGGCGATAAAGTCTTCACTTGGAACGAGTATGATAAAGTGAAAGATGAGCAAGGAACTGATGCAGCAAACAAAGCGCAGGAAGAAGCACTTGCTTCAGGAAAAATCCTTATCAAAGATTCGATTGCTGATATCTTCCTACAGCAAATCCTTACTCGTCCAAGCGAGTTCGACGTAGTTGCTACAATGAACTTGAACGGCGATTACATTTCAGATGCACTTGCTGCACAAGTTGGCGGAATTGGTATCGCTCCTGGAGCGAACATCAACTACGATACTGGGCATGCGATTTTCGAAGCTACTCACGGGACAGCTCCTAAATATGCTGGCCTTGATAAAGTGAACCCTTCTTCTGTTATCCTGTCAGGTGTATTGATGCTTGAACACCTTGGCTGGAGCGAAGCGGCTAAAATGATCACGAACTCAATGGAAAAAACAATCGCTTCTAAAGTTGTAACTTATGACTTTGCACGTCTGATGGACGGCGCTACAGAAGTGAAAACTTCAGCATTCGCTGATGAGCTTATCAAAAATATGTAATTTTTAAAGAGAGGGGAATTCCCCTCTCTTTTTTTATTGCCGATATCACAGGCGACTTTGTTTCAGGAGCACCGACAAAGGAAACAATAGTGAGTAGGGAGAATAAATTCTTTTATTAATCTTTGAAAAACTGATTAAATAAGGAGAGATTTTATGACATTCAAACGGAAAAAGATTTCTGTTATCGGATCAGGATTTACAGGAGCTACAGCAGCTTTTCTGCTGGCGCAAAAAGAACTAGGTGATGTCGTCCTGGTTGATATACCGAAAATGGAAGATCCGGCAAAAGGCAAGGCGCTGGATATGTCAGAAGCGGGTCCAGTCATCGGCTACGATGCGAAAGTTACCGGGACCGCTGACTATGCCGACACCCGTGACTCTGATCTAGTCATTATCACCGCCGGTATTGCGCGTAAACCGGGGATGAGCCGGGATGATCTGGTTCAGACCAACCAGGAAATCATGAAATCCGTTACTGCAGAAATAGTTAAGTATTCACCGGACTCGACAATACTGATTTTGACAAATCCTGTGGATGCTATGACCTACACGGTGTATAAGGCTTCCGGATTTCCGAAAGAGCGCGTAATCGGCCAGTCAGGAGTCCTGGATTCTGCGCGCTTCAGAACATTCATTGCACAGGAACTGAACCTTTCTGTAAGAGACATCAGCGGCTTTGTGCTCGGGGGACACGGGGACGATATGGTGCCGCTCGTGCGCTATTCCTATGCAGGTGGCATCCCGCTTGAAACACTGATTCCCAAGGAACGCCTGGATGAGATTGTTGACCGGACTCGTAAAGGCGGAGCTGAAATTGTAAATCTTCTCGGAAACGGTTCTGCTTATTATGCTCCTGCTGCATCACTCGTTGAAATGGCTGAAGCGATCATTAAAGACCAGCGCCGCGTTTTGCCGGCTATCGCCTATCTTGAAGGCGAGTACGGGATGGATGGAATATATTTGGGTGTACCAACAATCCTGGGAGCAGGCGGAATCGAAAAGATATTTGAAATTGACTTAAATGAAGAAGAAAAAGCTTTATTGAATAAATCAGCCGAATCAGTAAAAGCCGTCATGAAGATTCTGGAATAAACGGTTAGGAGCGGACGGGATTTCCTGTCCGCCTTTTTTATAAGGTTTGTAGCTGCTATTTATACAGCGCATATCCACACGCGATTTGCTTTTCAGTGCTTAATTGATATTATTAAAGTATTAAGACAACAGGGGGGATTTTAATGTTGCTGGGAAAGAAACGGAAGTTAGGTCGTAAAATCGAAGATATGGCAACTGGCGAGAAACTCAAGCTGACAGAAAATATCGAGGACAAAGATCTTCTCCTCTATCTGGGCCTTACAAATGATGGAAATCCGCTGTACATTCAGCATGATTTTGCCTCTCAGACAAAATTTGGAAAACCCGTTGTTCCGACAGCGATGCTTACGGGAATCGTTACATCAGCAGTATCTAAATACTTACCGGGACCCGGTTCGTATATTACTGAACAGCATTTGAAGTTTAAAAAACCTGTCTACCACTATGCTACAGTGGATTTCCTGCTGGAAGTTACAGAAGTGAATGTAGCAGCCAATGAAGTCACAGTAAGGGTAGAAGCGACAGATGAAAACGGTGAATTGGTACTGGAAGGCAAGCTTGTAGCAAATCCGCCGCAAGTGCTGAACCAGCTGACCACTGAAGCAATGGATAATTTCTAAATGGTTTGGAATGGGGGTTTCAAACTGAATGTGGAGGCTGTAAAAATGCAGAAGAAAATTTTAATCATTGAAGACGAACAATCCATCGCTACATTGCTGTCCTATAATTTGACGCAAGCCGGTTATCAAACGATTATCGCAAATGACGGAAAAGAAGGATATGAATTGGCGATAAGTGAAGCACCTTCCCTTATCGTACTGGATCTTATGCTTCCATCCATGGACGGTGTGGAAATCTGTAAGGAGCTTCGCCTTCAGAAGATAAGTACGCCTATTATCATGCTGACTGCCAAAGACGATGAGTTCGATAAGGTACTCGGGCTTGAACTGGGAGCAGACGATTACATGACCAAACCGTTCAGTCCGCGTGAAGTCGTAGCTCGGATCAAAGCAGTGCTGCGCAGATCGGAAGGCATTAAAGCCCAGCGGGAAGATTCATCTTCCAACGAAATGAAATTAGGCGAACTGAAAGTTTATCCTGAACGTTACGAAGCCTTCCTGAATGATGAGCAATTGGAATTCACACCGAAAGAGTTTGAGCTGCTTGTCTATTTGATGGAAAACAAAAATAGAGTGCTGACGCGCGATCAATTATTAAGTGCCGTTTGGAAATATGATTTTGCCGGGGATACTCGAATTGTCGATGTGCATATCAGCCACCTGAGAGAGAAAATTGAGGAAAACAGCCGCAAACCCGTATTTATCAAGACCATCCGAGGATTGGGCTATAAATTTGAGGAGCCAAAAGCGGTATGAAGCCTTTTCGGCGGCGGCTTCTGAGCACTCTCCTGCTTTGGCTCGGTACACTTCTTGCCGGCCTCTATATTGTTGTTATACAAGTTCTTCCCTTTTACCAGGAAATGGGCAATGGCTTTGAATTTTGGTTTGTGCTGGCTGTGGTGTTCCTGGCTGCGTTTGCAATTTCAGCTGCAATTGGATACCGCATCATCAAAATTCATATTGCGCCGATCGAGAATATTACAGAAACGGCAATGGAACTGGTAAAAGGCAACTATCGGGCGAGAGCCTATGAGGATGCCGCAATTGGTTCAGCTCCGTTAAGCTCTACAATAAATGTGCTGGCGAGAAACCTCCAGGAAATTACAGCTGTTCGTGAAATGGAACAGGAACGTCTGAAAACACTGATTGAAACAATGGGCAGCGGATTGATCATGATTGACCGACAAGGGAAAATTTCGCTTTCCAATAAATATTTTCAGAATGAATTTGAAGTGAGCAGCAACGATATTATCGGAAAATTTTATGGGGAGTTGCCGATTCCAGGAGCACTTGCGGGCTTCATCGAAAAAGTTTTTATGACTGAGACTCCGGCAAGGGAGCAATTGCAATATCAATCCGGCATCAATACCCGTGCTCTCGAGGTATATGGAGCCCCGGTTATTGGCAATCATGAACAATGGCTGGGCATAGTCATCGTTCTCCACGACATAACTGAATTAAAGCGTCTTGAACAGATCCGGAAAGATTTTGTTGCCAATGTTTCGCATGAGTTGCGCACACCGGTAACATCCATTAAGGGATTCTCGGAAACATTGATTGACGGGGCATATAAAGATGAGTCATCACTATTATCTTTTTTGGAGATTATTCAAACAGAGACAAATCGTCTGGAAACGTTGATCGAGGAACTGCTGGAGTTATCACGTGTCGAACAGAGTGGTTTCAAGGTCGACGCGCAGCCGACTGACATGAAGGCTGTGATTGAATATGCATTTGAAATGGTACAGCCAGGGTTTGAAGAAAAGAAAATGAAGTTCGAGACTTCACTTGACCAAGTAACTGTGGCCGGGGATGCCAATCGGCTGGTTCAGATTATGATGAACCTGATGGTCAATGCCCTTACATATTCTCCTCCTGAAAAAACAGTAACAGTGAGATTATTTGAGAAAGGGAACCAGGCAGTGATTGAAGTGGAAGATGAAGGGATTGGTATTGAACCTTCCGAAATCAATCGTCTTTTTGAACGCTTCTACCGGGTTGATAAAGCGAGAAGCCGAAATTCCGGAGGAACCGGGCTGGGGTTATCCATCGTCAAGCATTTAATTGAAGCGCACCACGGCAAGATAGAAGTACAGAGCACCCCAGGGAAAGGCAGCGTATTCTCCATTTATCTGCCGCTTGCTGAATGAACTTTTAAATTAAAATACAAAGATTTACAAGGCTTTAATACTGGCTTCACATAAGGGTGGTATCTTCTAATAGAACCCCCTTTCAACACCCAATGAAGAAAAAGGACCTTCCACGAGGTCCTTTTTCTTTTTTTATGAAACTATTTATGTGCTTTTCCGTATATTTATCATACATAAATAAGGAGGACGAAGTTATGACAGCAAAAAAAGTACTGTCAATCATCGGGTTGTCTATTGGTGGCATCCTGCTGCTGGTGGCCGTTTTTACGTCTTGGTATACGGTTGATGAATCTGAACAGGCAGTAATCATTACATTTGGTGTAGCCAATGAAACCATTGTGGAGCCGGGCCTTCATTTCAAAATGCCTTGGCCGATCCAGCGGGCGGAAATCCTTTCCAAGGAAACATACAGCCTTCAATTCGGCTATAGCCAGGACGAAGACGGGGAGATAGTGTCCTTTGACAAAGAAACAAAAATGATCACAGGTGATGAATATATTGTTCTGACCGATCTGGTCGTTCAATGGAAAATCACCGATCCGAAAAAGTACCTTTTCAATGCGGAAGAGCCAAAAGAGATTCTGCATGATGCAACATCCGCATCTATCCGTTCCATTATCGGCAGCTCATTGATTGATGATGCGCTGACTTCAGGGAAAGCGGAAATCGAAGCAGATACGCGAGACCTTTTAGCATCTTTAATAGAAAAATATGATATAGGAATCTCGGTCCTTGCAGTCAAGCTGCAGGACGTCGAGTTGCCGAACGAAGAAGTGCGGGCGGCTTTCACCAATGTAACAGATGCACGGGAAACGATGAACACAAAAATCAATGAAGCAAGAAAATATGAAAACCAGAAACGAAACGAAGCGCTCGGGGAGAAAGCGGCGATCAATTCCCGTGCAGAAGGGCAGAAAGTGGCAAGGGTAGAACAGGCACGCGGAGACGTAGCGGTATTTGATAAATTGTTCACTGAGTATGAAGCGAATCCGGAAGTTACAAGACAGCGATTGATTCTTGAAACACTGGAAACCGTATTGCCGAACGCCAAACTCTACATCATGAATGATGAAGGCGGAACGATGAAATATTTACCGCTTGGCGACAGCCAGACTTTATTGCCTCCGGCTGCAGAATCTGAAACAGGAGGCGAAAACGATGGAAACGAATAAACCGCAAAATGAACCAAGTAAATTTGATGCCTACAAACCTTCTAAGCCAAAAAAACAGCCAAAAGATCCGATTAACTTCAAAAAATACTGGAAGCTAATTTTTGGTCTGTCCCTCGCTTTAATCGCAGTGCTTATCCTGTTGGCCAACGTCTATGTGGTTAAGGAAAACGAGTACCGCGTGGTCCGCCAATTCGGTGAAGTGGTGGCTATCAAAGAAGATCCCGGTCTTCACATGAAAATTCCTTTCATCCAGAGCCTGACAACATTGCCGAAGTATCAGATGATTTATGATGTATCGGAAGCGGAAATCAACACACGGGATAAAAAACGGATCATCATCGATAATTATGCCGTTTGGCAGGTAGTCAACCCGCGGGAATTGATTACCAATGCGGCGACTATCGTCAATGCCGAATCACGGATGGAAGAGTTTATCTATTCGGTGATCCGTTCAGAACTTGGCCAATTGGATTACGATGAAATCATCAACGATGAAAATTCTTCAAGAGGCAGCTTGAACGACAATGTCACAGCAAAAGTGAATGAGCTTTTGGAAAAAGACCAATATGGTATCCGTGTTACGGATGTACGCATGAAACGGACGGATCTTCCAGCGGAAAACGAGCAGTCGGTTTATACGCGGATGATTTCCGAGCGGGATTCAACAGCTCAGGATTATTTATCACAGGGTGACGCTAAAAAACGTGAAATTGAAGCGCAGGCCGACCGGGAAGCACAGGAAGTAATTGCCACTGCCCGCAAGGAAGCGGCTTTGATCCAGGCAGAAGGGGAATCTGAAGCCGCGAAAATCTACAATGAGTCGTTCTCGAAAGATCCCGAGTTCTATCAATTATACCGTTCACTCCAGTCCTATACGAAAACTATCGGTGAGGATACTGTCATCATCCTGCCGTCCAATTCACCATATGCCAGTGTATTATCTGGCATAATGGAATAAAACCAGCCGTCATTTCTCTTCTTTTTGCCTCCGTGGTAAAATAAAGGGAATGACGGTTTTTTATTGAAAGGGGTAATTTTGTGGCTAAGAAAATACTTTTACTGGACGGCAATAGTTTGGCATACCGCGCATTTTTCGCGCTGCCGCTGCTGACAAACGAAAATGGAATCCATACGAATGCTGTATATGGTTTCACGATGATGCTCCAACGAATTCTTGATGAGGAAAAGCCCACTCATATGATGGTTGCTTTTGATGCGGGGAAGACAACTTTCCGGCATGAAACGTTCAGCGAATACAAGGGCGGCCGCCAAAAGACGCCACCTGAATTATCCGAACAGTTCCCTTATTTGCGGAAGCTGATCGATGCCTATCGCATCAAGCAATATGAACTGCCGAACTACGAAGCTGACGACATCATTGGTACATTAAGCCTTGAGGCGGAAAAACAGGGTGACGAAGTGATCGTAATTTCCGGGGACAAGGATTTGACGCAATTGGCATCCCCGTCGACTACGGTATACATTACCCGTAAAGGGATCACGGATATTGAAAAATATACCGTTGACCATATCAAGGAAAAGTACGGTCTCACACCTTTGCAGATCATCGACATGAAAGGCCTTATGGGAGATTCTTCCGACAATATACCGGGTGTTCCGGGTGTCGGTGAAAAAACGGCGCTGAAACTGCTCGCGGCCCATGGTTCAGTAGAAGGCGTATATGAGGCAATCGAACAGCAAAAAGGCAAGATGAAGGAAAAGCTGGTGGCCAATGAAGACCTTGCGTATATCAGTAAAAAGCTGGCTACGATTGAACGCCAGGCACCGGTTGAAGTGAAAATCGATGAACTCGGTTATGAAGGCCCTGACCAGGATGAGTTAATCAGGATCTGGAATGAACTCGCTTTTAAATCTTTACTTGAAAAAATGGAATATACAGCAGAGGAAACGGTCAAAGAGGAATTGGAATTTTCGGTGGCAACGGAAGTGGATTCATCAATCCTTAAAGACGGAATGGCCGTGCATCTGGAAATGTATGATGAACATTACCACACATGCGACCTTCTTGGTGTAGCCCTATCCGACGGAAATGACACCTATGTAATACCGATGGACGTGGCAAAAGGGTCGGAAGCTTTCAAATCCTGGCTGGCAGATCCTTCGAAGAAAAAATATATGTCTGACTCAAAAGCATCAACAGCCGCTTTTCTACGCAGTGAAATTGAACTAGATGGCGTCGATTTCGATCTGATGCTCGGTGCTTATATTGTTAATCCTTCGTTGACCTATACCGATATGGCAAATATCGTCTTGGAATACGGTTATACAGATGTATCCACAAATGAACAGGTCTATGGCAAAGGCGCCAAGAAAAAAGTACCGGAAGAAAACGTCTTGAATGAACATATTGCCAGAAAAGCGAAAGCTATTTGGAAAGTCCGGGATATCATTATCAAAAAACTGGAAGAAAATCAGCAATTTGATCTTTATGACAAATTGGAGCTCCCGCTTGCTACGGTGCTGGGTAAAATGGAATCACTCGGTGTTAAAGTGGACCGGGCGCAATTGTCCGATATGGGAGAAGAATTAGCTGCAAAACTGGAAACAATCGAGTCAGAGATTTACAGCCTTGCGGGCCAGGAGTTCAATATTAATTCACCGAAGCAGTTAGGCGTCATCCTATTTGAAAAATTAGGCTTGCCGGCTTTAAAGAAAACCAAAACGGGTTATTCGACAGCTGCTGATGTACTGGAAAAACTGGAAGGCCAGCACGAAATCATTTCACATATCCTGCTATACAGACAGCTCGGCAAGCTTCTTTCCACTTATATAGAAGGTTTATTGAAGGAAATCCATGATGATGGCAAAATTCACACCCGTTTCCAGCAGGCTCTCACGACAACAGGCCGCTTAAGCTCAACGAATCCGAATCTGCAAAATATTCCTGTTCGACTTGAAGAGGGGCGTAAAATCAGAAAAGCGTTTGTTCCCTCAGAACCGGATTGGGTGATGGTGGCAGCCGATTATTCACAGATCGAATTGCGCGTGCTAGCACATATGTCAGAAGATGAACGGCTGGTTCAGGCATTCAAAGACGATCAGGATATCCACACCGCCACAGCAGCAGACGTATTCCATGTTTCGTTGGAAGAAGTTACAAGTGATATGCGCCGCGCCGCCAAAGCGGTCAATTTCGGTATTGTCTATGGCATCAGTGATTATGGGTTATCCCAAAGTCTGAATATCCCGAGAAAAGAAGCGGCTGAATTCATCGACCGCTATCTGAAGAGTTTCCCGGGTGTGCAGCAATATATGACAAATATCGTCTCTGCGGCAAAGAAAGAAGGATTTGTAACGACATTGATGAACCGTAGACGCTATCTGCCTGATATTACAAGTTCAAACTTCAACCTTCGCAGTTTTGCGGAACGGACAGCGATGAATACGCCGATTCAGGGAAGTGCAGCGGATATCATCAAAAAAGCGATGATTGATATGGATGAAGCACTCGAACGCGAAGGATTAAAAGCGAATATGCTCCTGCAAGTGCATGATGAGCTGATTTTCGAAGCGCCAAAAGACGAATTGTCCCGTTTGATGGAACTGGTTCCTAAAGTGATGGAGTCGGCTATGGCGTTGAGTGTTCCATTAAAAGTAGATATCGCTTCAGGCGATACCTGGTATGAAACAAAATGATTGGAGGCCGATAATATGCCTGAACTTCCTGAAGTGGAAGGCGTGGTCCGGCAGATACGGCCAGTTGCCATCGGCAAAAAGATAGAAGATGTATATATTTCCGACACGATACGGCTGTCAAAAACCGGAGGCAAGGAAGCGATTCTTAAGAAAGTCGAAGCTGACAGTTTTATAGATAAAGTAAGGGGTTCACAAATAACCAGTGTGGAACGGCGCAGCAAGTATATCTATTTCGGTCTAAGAAAAGACGGTGAATTCCTTCTGGTGAATCATCTGGGGATGTCAGGCGCCTGGTTTTATGTGGGCAGCCTGATGTCGATTCCAGAAGAGAAATTCCGGAAACATGTCCATGTTGTATTGACGTTAAATGATGGCAATATACTGGCTTATTCTGATATCCGCCGTTTTGGTGAAATGCGGGTGTTAAATGATGAAGGCGATTATCCGCCGCTGTTGCTGATGGCACCTGAACCTTTTGATGAAAATGCCCTTCAGCATTTTCTGGATATGTCCGAAAGTCCGAAATACAGGAACAAACCGATCAAAGAAGTGATCATGGATGGGCAGGTTATTTCCGGAGCGGGCAATATATACGCTACGGAGGCTCTGTTCAGAATGAAAATTCATCCGAACCGTGCTGCACATCGAATCAGCAGAAAACGCAGAACGGAACTTTTTAAAGCAGTGGTGGATATACTTTTGGAAAGCATCGAAGCGGGAGGGAGCACGATATCCGATTACCGGAACATCAACGGAGAATCGGGAGGGATGCAAAACCGCTTCGCAATGTATGGGAAAAAACAATGCATGACTTGCGGCAGTGTGACCAAAACCTTGAAAATTGGGGGACGCACATCTGTTTACTGCCCAACATGCCAAAAATGAGGGCTTTAGATGATTATTGGATTGACAGGAAGCATAGCGAGTGGCAAAAGTACTGTGTCAAAAATGCTTGAAGATTTAGGATATCCGATTATTGACGCGGATTTGGTAGCGAGGAAGGTTGTTGAACCCGGTTCAGAAACACTGAAAGAAATCGAGGCTTTATTCGGTTCTGAAGTAATCCGGGAAGACGGTACGATGAACCGGGAAAAAGTTGGGGCACTAATTTTTTCTGATCCTGTAAAAAGAAAACAAATGAACGACATCATCCATCCGGCAATCCGGGCGGAAATGCTGCGACAAAGAAGTGCTTTTATGGCTGAAGGCCATCAAACAATCGTCATGGATATCCCTTTGCTTTTTGAAAGCAAACTGCAGCATTTTGTTGATAAGATACTGGTGGTCAGCGTGACGGAAGACAACCAATTGTCGCGGCTGATGGAGAGAAATGGTTTAAATGAAAAAGACGCAAAGGCACGGATTGGCTCCCAGCTTCCAATGTCTGTAAAAGAAGAAGGTGCTGATGCCGTCATTTACAACAATGGAACCATCGAAGAAACTGCGCAGCAACTCACAAAAATATTGAAGCAGTGGCAATAAAATTCACAAAGCTGAATTATTCGTCACTTTTTGAGGTTCTCGAATCGATATAATGTGTTATACTATATAACGAAATAAAAATATAAGTATAACTTAATTAATGGAGGACTATAAATGACAGTTTCTATTGCAATTAATGGATTTGGCCGTATAGGCCGTATGGTGTTCAGACAGGCAATCTTAATGGATGACATAACTATTTCAGCAGTAAATGCCAGCTATCCTGCTGAAACGTTGGCTCATTTGATAAAGTATGACACAAATCACGGTACCTTCGACGGAGAAGTAAGCGCCGAAGAAGGTGCTATAATTGTTAATGGAAAACGGGTTGAATTGGTCAGCGAACGCGATCCATTGAAACTTCCGTGGAAAACAATGGGTGTGGATATTGTTATTGAAGCTACCGGGAAGTTCAATGCCCGTGATAAGGCTGCTCTTCATCTTGAAGCCGGAGCGAAAAAAGTCATCTTGACTGCTCCTGGGAAAAATGAAGATATCATGATCGTAATGGGTGTCAATGAAGATAAATTGGATATTGATAAGCATGATATCATTTCCAATGCCAGCTGCACGACGAACTGCCTTGCACCAGTTGCCAAAGTTCTCAACGATTCGTTCGGAATCGACAACGGTTTGATGACAACTGTACACGCTTACACGAATGACCAAAAGAACTTGGATAACCCACATAAGGATCTTCGCCGTGCACGCGCCTGTGCCCAGTCGATCATTCCGACTTCAACCGGAGCAGCAAAAGCTTTGTCGCAAGTCCTGCCGGATCTGGAAGGGAAAATGCACGGATTGGCGCTGCGTGTACCGACACCGAACGTGTCCCTTGTTGACCTTGTGGTTGATTTGAATAAAGACGTTACGGTCGAGGAAGTTAACCAGGCCTTTATCGATGCCGCAAACGGTCCGATGAAAGGGATTTTGAATTTCACAATGGAACCGCTTGTATCCAAAGATTTCAACACAACCACGGATTCAGCCATTGTCGATGGTCTGACTACGATGGTGATTGCAGACCGGAAAGTGAAAGTCCTGGCATGGTATGACAATGAATGGGGCTACTCAGCCCGGGTAATCGATCTGACAAAACGGGTCGCTTCTGCAATGAGTGTAATTTAATGACACAAACCACTTTTTCATTTAGTATGAAAAAGTGGTTTTTATTTGTAAGAAAAATCCACGAAAAAAATAAATCTTTATCAGATTTATTTGTTGCATTTCAACTGAATACATCATATACTATGATTCGTAGCAAAAAAAGCTACTTTCTTCCGGTTGATTCCAAAGCTCAATGAGGAATCAGGACGAAGCATTTTTATTCACATGACTGCTTAAAGGGTTAGGACCTCTTTGGACTAACTTTCCCCCGTGGTAGTCAACTTTGAATATTTTGAGCACGAAACCAAAATGATATCAAAGGGGGAAACGAACCATGGAAACAATGGGACGTCACGTAATTGCAGAACTTTGGCAGTGTGATTTTGACAAATTAAACGATATGGATTTTATCGAAAAAACTTTTGTTGATGCAGCACTCAAATCAGGGGCAGAAGTCCGCGAGGTCGCTTTTCATAAATTTGCGCCACAAGGCGTAAGCGGAGTAGTAATCATTTCTGAATCACATTTGACAATCCACAGCTTTCCTGAACACGGCTATGCAAGTGTAGATGTATATACTTGCGGAGATATGGATCCGACTATTGCAGCGGATTACATCGCTAAGGCACTTGGCTCGGGGTCGAGCGAAGTTAAAGAATTGCAACGTGGAATGGGTCCAGTCGGTGCTGGAAAAACCAAAGTTACAGTAACTGCATAATCCATTTAAACCAAGACATTAAAGCAGGGGAAACTGATCCCCTGCTTTTTCTATTTATGTACATAGATAAATAAACATTTTTAATATGCCGCTTCGTCGCTTTGGACAGTGCAAAGATTATGCTCCTGCGCACTGCTCGTCGCAAAGGAGGCGCTAAAGCGCTCCTTGCCTCCCGCAATAAGCCGAGAAGAACACTCGTCTTATTGCTCCGGTCGGCATTCGCCTGCTCCGGACGCGCTCCTTCGCTGGATTCACTTCTGGACATGATATGAAATTAAGTGAACATATTAACAAGAGTTGGGCTGTTAGACACTCGGGCGATGGCCCGAGTTAGCTAAGCGCAATCTATTAGTTTTTTGCTAAAAAGTCGAACTAACTAAATTACAATGTATGGACTGATTCGTTGCTTAAAGAAATTTCTAAAGATATGGAGCAAAACAAATCAGACTCCCAGGTGAGCAAGCGAAGTGCTGAGATCCACTCGGGCGAAGTGGAACGAGCTCGAGTTAGCTCAGTGCAAGCCACCAGGAAAGCGGAGTTGTTTTGCGGAATATCGATTACTAAATGTAATTTGTTTTTATATATAGCTTGATTCCAAAATGAAATATTATAAACCCGGAAATTTTGTTATACTTAGAGCAACAGAAAGAGAATTTGGGGAGATGTCAAAATGAAATGTCCGGCTTGTCAGCATAACGGTACCCGCGTCGTGGATTCGCGGCCAGTAGATGAATTGAAATCGATTAGAAGAAGAAGGGAATGCGAAGAATGCGGCTATCGATTCACCACTTTCGAGAAAGTGGAAGAGATGCCGCTGATTGTCGTGAAAAAAGACGGTTCCCGCGAAGAATTCAGCCGCGAAAAAGTATTGCGTGGCCTGATCCGGGCTTGCGAGAAACGTCCGGTGCCATTGGAAACACTTGAGGAACTGGTTTTCAATATCGAAAAAGATCTGCGCAGAATTGGCAACGCCGAAGTGAAATCCGAACAGGTCGGAGAAATGGTGATGGACCGGCTGGCAGCAATTGACGAAGTGGCTTATGTCCGTTTTGCTTCTGTCTACCGCCAGTTCAAAGATATTAATGTATTTATAGACGAGCTGAAGGATTTATTGAATAAGAATCCGGAAGATAAGATATCCGAGTAAGGCGGTGAATTATGACTGCATTTTATAAAGAGCTGCAGGCGGCTGATGCTTTTAAGATTCGACTGCCTTATCCATTTTCAAATTACGACCGCCAATTACTGACTCTTCTTTATCAGCCGATGGTCGGTGCAGAAGCCATATCCCTTTACCTGACGCTCTGGGCGGAAGGGGAAGCGGAACGGGAGGAGACACCGCATTATACGCTGATGAATACGTTGGGTATGCCGATTGCCAAGATTTTTGAATCGCGTATTCAGCTGGAAGCTATCGGTTTACTGAAGACCTATAAAAAAGGGACAGAATCACGTACCTTTTTATATGAATTATGCCCGCCGCTTGATCCTAAAGATTTTTTCACTGATCCATTGCTGTCGATGTTCCTGTTCAGCAAAATCGGGGATATCGCTTACCGCCGGGTACGGGACCGGTTTATCCTGCCTGCGGAAGACATGGAATCCTTTGAAGAAGTTTCGCGGACCTTCACGGATATTTTTCAGCCGGTCCATGCAAAAGCCGGTTATCCGAACGATTCACAAAAAATGCAGCAGCGCAGCAGAAAAGGTTATGAAGCGGAGTATGACTTCGATTTCAGCCTTCTCCACCAAGGACTTTCTGAGCAGTTGGTGCCCAAACGGGTGTTGACTGCACCGATTAAAGACACCATCTGCAAACTAGCTTTCCTGTACGGCTGGGGACCGCTTGAAATGCAGAAAGTGATCTTGTTGGCCATTGACGATGATTATCGCCTTACTATAGAAGGAATTAAAAAATCCGCATCTGAGTATTATAAGATGACGGTATCTACAACTGCGCCAAAACTGGAACCGGTTCTTGCGAAATCACCTGAACCGGAAGCTGAGCCGAAGAACCGTCAGGATGAATTGATTCTGTACCTGGAATCTGCATCGCCGATTGAAGTGCTCCGGGATATTGCCGGCGGTAAAGAGCCTCTTTCTGCAGATGTGCAGCTTGCCAATAACCTGGTGATTCAGCATGGCATGGAGCCGGCGGTGGTGAACGTGCTGCTGCAATATGTTCTTCTGCGGACCGATATGAAATTGACTAAAGGTTATGTGGAAAAAATCGCTTCACACTGGATCCGTAAAAACGTGTCTACTGCTGCAGAAGCGATGGAACTTGCACGCACTGAACATGCCCAGTATATGAAATGGAAATCGGAAGGCTCGCCTGTTGCCGCCTCGAAATCTTCGTCCCGTTCTAACGGTAAGCCTGTCCGTGAGGAAAAACTGCCGGAATGGTTTTATACGAAAGATGAGCCGCAGGCACAAGCTCCGCAGAAAAATGAAAGCCTGGAAGTCGAGAAGCAGAAACTTCTGGCAAAACTTGCTTTGAAAAAAGGGAAGGGTGATTAAATGGAACCGATACGGGAAACCTTAAAACGGGTTGTCAATGCACCAGCTTTTTCAGAGCGTTACAACGATATGCGCAAGGAAGTGCTGGAAAACCCAGGCGTTCAGAGTTTTCTTGAAGAAAATGCCTCTGAAATCGATAAAAGTATCGTCGACCGCGGCATGCATAAATTATATGAGTACATCGACCAATCACATGACTGCAATAAATGCCCGAGCTTAGACGGATGCATCAATCATTTGAAAGGCTTCGAACCCAATCTGGTGCTTGAACGCAACACGATCGGCATTGCATATACACCATGCAAGTCGAAGAATGCTTATGATAACAAACGTCGTGCAAGCTCCCTGATCCACAGCATGTACATGCCGAAAGAAGTTATGCAGGCAACGCTCTCCAATTTCGAACCGGACGACAGCCGGATGGAAGCATTCCGGGCAGTTGGCGCATTTCTGGATCAGGCAACAGGACCGGATAACCTGCCAGAAAAAGGTTTGTTTTTCTACGGTAAATTCGGGGTGGGGAAATCCTATCTATTAAGTGCGGTGGCAAATGAGCTGGCGGAGATGAACGTCAAATCAGTTTTGGTATTCGTACCCGAATTCATGCGTGAAATGAAGCAGGCAATCGGCGACCAGACGCTCCAGGAAAAAGTGGACTACGTCAAAAAGGCTGATGTTCTCATGCTGGATGATATTGGAGCGGAAGCGATGTCGAGCTGGACGCGTGATGAAGTGCTGGGCACCATTCTTCATTACCGCATGGCAGAAAAGCTTCCGACTTTCATGACTTCGAATTTCAGCTACTCTGAACTTCAACATCACCTCACTTATTCTCAGCGTGGTGAAAAAGAAGATTTAAAAGCGGCCCGCGTTATGGAACGGATCCGTTCGCTCACGAGTCCTGTGAAAATGGACGGCCGCAATTGGCGGAATTAAACATTAAGTGAGACCATTTAAAATGCATTTTATTTACAGTGATTGCATTTTAAATGCTTTCGGTTTATAGTAAATACAATCGAAATATGATTTTAAATGCAACGACGAGGACAATAATGGAATGCACGACTTCCAGAGAGAGAAGCCCAGGCTGAAAGCTTCTTAAGAAACGGCAATCCATTTACCGCCTCCGAGCAGCAGCTGTGAACTTTTTTTAGTAGCAGCTGCCGGCAACCGGCCCGTTAGCCGATGCAGAGCTTCGTCCCATTCAGTTTACTGATTGGGGCAGAAGAAGGGTGGAACCACGAACTGAGCTTCGTCCCTTTGGGATGGGGCTTTTTTGTGTGGAAAAAAAGAAAAGCGACAGTGAGAGATAGCCCAAACTTGTTTGGGTCTATCTCTTGCGACGAAGCAGCGCAGCGATGCAGGAGCAGGTTTTAGTCAGATTAATGAAGCGGCGTTTTTTTGCTGCAAAGCTAGGCTGGCTTATGACCCGAAGAGCTGGGCGGCTGGAGTCTGGACAAAGAAAAGCGGAACTACCTGATCAGACCCTGTGATTCAGTTAGTTCCAATAGAAAATCAAAAGGAGAGATTGCTATGTCAGACATGATCAATTTAAAATTTCCGGATGGAGCCGTAAAGGAGTTTCCGCAAGGAACTTCCACTGAAGAAGTTGCAGGATCCATCAGCCCGGGCTTGCGCAAAAAAGCGTTGGCCGGAAAAATCGGCGACCGCCTTGTTGATTTGAAAGCACCACTGAACGAAGATGGGGACATTGCAATCATCACGGCGGAATCGGATGAAGCACTCGAAATTCTGCGCCACAGCACAGCGCATTTATTGGCACAGGCGGTTAAACGTCTTTACCCGGATGCGAAGCTTGGGGTTGGCCCGGTGATTGAAAATGGTTTCTACTATGATATCGATACAGAATCAGCCATCACTTCTGAAGACCTTCCAAAAATCGAGAAGGAAATGAAGAAAATCATCGGTGAAAATCTTGAAATCGTCTGCCATAGTGTTTCACGTGCAGAAGCGCAGGAACGTTTTGCAGCAATCGAAGATCCGTACAAACTTGAACTTCTTGAAGCAATTCCAGAAGATGAACAGGTTACAATCTATGAGCAAGGTGAATTTTTCGATCTTTGCCGCGGCATCCACGTTCCGGCAACAGGCAAGCTGAAAGAATTCAAATTATTGAGTGTGGCCGGTGCATATTGGAGAGGCGACAGCGACAATAAAATGCTGCAGCGTATTTATGGTACTGCTTTCTTCAAAAAAGAAGATTTGAAAGCGCATCTTGAAATGCTTGAAGAAGCAAAAGAACGCGATCACCGTAAAATCGGCAAGGAATTGAACCTGTTCATGAATTCACAGAAAGTCGGCCAGGGGCTGCCAATGTGGCTTCCGAAAGGCGCAACAATCCGCCGCATCATCGAGCGTTATATCGTTGATAAAGAAGAACGTTTAGGTTACGACCACGTCTACACTCCGGTTCTTGGCAGCGTCGACCTTTATAAGACAAGCGGCCACTGGGACCATTACCAGGAAGATATGTTCCCGGTCATGAGCATGGACAACGAAGACTTAGTACTTCGCCCGATGAACTGCCCGCATCATATGATGATTTTCAAACAGGGCATTCATTCATACCGCCAGATGCCGGTCCGCATCGCAGAACTTGGCACAATGCACCGTTATGAAATGTCCGGCGCCTTATCAGGATTGCAGCGTGTTCGCGGTATGACTTTGAACGATGCGCATTTATTCGTGAGACCTGACCAGATCAAGGACGAATTCAAACGTGTCGTCAATCTGGTGGTGGAAGTCTATAAAGACTTCGACATCAAAGATTATTCATTCCGCGTATCTTACCGTGATCCGGAAGATAAAGAAAAATACTTCGATGACGATGCCATGTGGGAACGCGCACAATCCATGCTGAAAGAAGCAATGGACGAAATGGGCTTGGATTATGTGGAAGCAGAAGGGGAAGCGGCATTCTACGGACCAAAATTGGATGTCCAGGTGAAAACTGCGCTCGGTAAAGAAGAGACTCTTTCTACAGTGCAACTTGATTTCCTGTTGCCTGAACGCTTTGACCTTTCCTATATTGGAGAGGATGGTAAACAGCATCGTCCGGTTGTTATCCACCGTGGTGTCGTTTCAACAATGGAACGTTTTGTGGCATTCCTGATTGAAGAATATAAAGGTGCTTTCCCGACGTGGCTGGCGCCAGTCCAAGTGGAGATCATCCCGGTATCACTCGATGTCCACAGTGACTACGCCAATGAAGTGCAGGAAAAACTGCAATCGCATAAACTGCGTGTCGATATTGACGGACGCGATGAAAAACTGGGCTACAAGATCCGCGAAGCTCAGATGCAGAAAGTTCCTTATATGCTCGTTCTTGGTGATAAAGAGATGGAAGACGGTTCAGTGAATGTTCGCAAATACGGTGAGCAGAAGTCAGAAAGCATGCCGTTTGAAGACTTCCTGTCGATGATCCAAGGGGAACTTCGATAGGTTTGAATTAGAGAAATACCATATATACCGCTTCGGCGCTATGGACAAAGCTCCCGCAATAAGCCGAGCCTTTGCTGAGAGATGTCTCTAAAGATATGAAGCAAAACAGCGTAGACGCCTGCAGGACCAGCGAAGTGGTGAGATCCACTCGGGCGAAGTTTAACGAGACCGAGTTAGCTCGCCACAAGCCCGCGGCAAGCTTAGCTGTTTTGCGGACTATCGACTATAATCGATTATTACTTCAACTATTATTATTAAGTTTGTTGACACGTCTATAGGTGCGTGGTATTATAGATAAGGTTATAGAATACTTATATGTGCAAGCAGGAGCACCCGCTTCTCACCTGATCGACCAAATGTTGGCAGGTAGACACGATTTGACTATATCACGCTGAGGCGTGCTGTCATAAATTGCGGGTGGGCCGAACGAGGTCCATCCGCTTTTTCTTTGGATCGGAACCTGTAAGCCGACTTGGTCGGTTACGCATTTTAAGCTATTCGCAACACTATCCGGAGGTGGATTATTATTAGCAAAGACAGTAATGTAAACGAAGGCATTCGTGCACGGGAATTACGGGTTATTGATCAAAATGGTGAACAGCTCGGCATTAAAACGCGCAACGAAGCCTTAGAAATTGCAGGTCGTGTCAACTTGGATCTGGTTCTTGTGGCTCCTCAAGCTAAGCCGCCGGTTGCCCGCATCATGGACCATGGTAAGTTCAAGTTTGAGCAGCAGAAGAAGGAACGTGAGATTCGCAAGAATCAAAAAGTCATCGTAGTGAAAGAGGTTCGTTTGAGCCCTGGAATCGACGACCACGACTTCAACACGAAGCTTCGGAACGCAATCAAGTTCCTTGAAAAAGGCGACAAAGTCAAAGCTTCAATCCGTTTTAAAGGCCGTGCGATTACGCACAAGGAAATCGGACAGCGCGTACTTGAACGTTTCGCAGAAGCGTGCAAAGATGTTGCGACGGTTGAACAGCGCCCTAAAATGGACGGACGCAGCATGTTCTTGATGCTGGCTCCAGTCAACGAAAAAGAATAACAGTACAATTGTTTAGGAGGAACTCGAAATGCCGAAAATGAAAAGCCATAGCGGTGCGTCAAAACGTTTCAAGAAAACTGGAACTGGTAAAGTAAGACGCAATCGTTCACACACAAGCCACTTATTTGCAAACAAATCGACTAAGCAAAAACGTCAACTCCGTAAAGGGAAGCTTGTCTCTGCAGGCGATTTGAAACGCATTAAATCATTGATCTACAACATGAAGTAATAACGAAAAGCGAAAACGGCCGTTCAGCTCCGGCAGACCTAAGATGAACTTCCGAAGCGGCGTTTTTTGCCGCACAGGAAGGGCAGCTTAAGACCGAGGAGTTGGCCCGTTGGAGTCTGGACAAGACCGAACAAAAAATCGAATTCTTTATATTCAAGCAGGAGGTAATGTATTATGCCACGCGTAAAAGGTGGAACAGTGACGCGCCAGCGTCGTAAAAAGGTCATTAAATTAGCAAAAGGTTATTATGGTGCGAAGCACATCCTTTTCAAAGTAGCAAACCAACAGGTGATGAAGTCAGGTAACTATGCTTACCGTGACCGTCGCAACAAAAAACGTGACTTCCGCAGATTGTGGATCACTCGTATCAACGCAGCAGCTCGTTTGAACGACATCTCTTACAGCCGTCTAATGAACGGTTTGAAAGTTGCCGGCATCGACATCAACCGCAAAATGCTAGCTGAAATCGCTGTATCTGATGCAGCTGCATTCACAGCACTGGCTGACCAAGCTAAAAAAGCATTGAACAAATAAGATAAATGCACAAAAAAGACTGGCGATCATTCGCCAGTCTTTTTTAATGGAGGAATAGTTAATGTTTATTGTTATTTCCGCTTATATCGCTGTTTTATCCCTGATGGCATTAATAATGATGAAAATTGATAAACGGCAGGCACAAAAGAGGGGCCAGCGCATTCCGGAAAAAAATCTTTGGAGCGTCGCATTGTTCGGCGGGGGCATCGGTGCCTATATCGGCATGATGGCATTCCGCCACAAAACCAAGCACACGAATTTCCGGATCGGATTCCTGATACTGGCGGTTCTTCAAGCAGCGTTGCTCCTCTGGATTTACACTGGATATGGTCTTCGTTAAGCGTCATTTCCGTTCTTCATCAATTGTTCAATGGGGTTTTTCCAGTTGATGGCGGCATTCGGGTAATTCATGTGGATTTCCTTTTCGAGAAAGTGGAAATCCTCTTTAGTGAAACCTTGCAGCATGGCAGGGTCTTCTGCCCAAACGAAGATTGAAACCACTTCAAACGCGTCGTCGGTCGTGCCGAGGTATTTTTCCCCTTCAAAGATGACGCCGCGCAATGTAATGAAGAAGTTTTTGCGTACATTTTGGACATCATCGTAGAAATAATAGGATTTACTTTCGACTGCCGCATCGAATTTTCGTTTCGGGTCGAATACATAGCGCAGCAAACGGTAGAATAAATATATAATTAATGCAATAACAATGAAACGGATAATGATGGCCATGCAAAATACCCCCTTGTAAAAGTGGTTGTCATGTATAATACGGACATAAAGAATTATGGTTTCAAGATTTATTGAAAAAAAGGAGAATTCTTATGAATTTAGAGAAATTATTCACTATGCAGGAAGAATTGGACAGCTACATACAGACTAATAATGAAGTAAGTGGAGATCTTTTCGAGAAAAAAGGGCTTGCGCTCATCGTGGAACTTGCCGAGTTAGCGAATGAAACCCGCGCTTTCAAATTCTGGAGCGCCAAAGGACCGTCGGAACGTGAAGTGATTCTGGAAGAATACGTGGATTCCATCCACTTTTTATTGTCCCTCGGAATCGAGAAGGACTTGAATATGCTGAAGGAATGGCCGGACCCATTAAGTGAGCGGGATCTGACCTCAATATTCCTGAAGACAAACATGAGCATTCTGGAATTTATGGAGAAGCATTCGATGTCAACTTACCAGACGGTGTGGAGCTGTTACGGCGCCATTGCTGATATTCTCGGATTCAGCTACGAGGAAGTACTTGAGGCGTATGTCGCGAAAAACCAGAAGAATTACGACCGCCAGAAGGACGGGTATTAATCTGTTAGATAAGTTAAAATAATTTGAGGTAATAATAACTCGTAATTACGCTAAACAGCTGCGCTTGCCTAGGCTTGCGCTTAACTAACTCGGACTTGTTAGCCTTCGCCCGATTGGATCTTGCACTTCGTCGAAAAGGACTTGGAAAGCCAACTCCGTTTCTAATCTCCTGGGAGTCTTCGCTGTTTTGCTTTAAACCTCCAGAGAATTCCCTAGCGCAGGCGCGCCTCCGGACTGGGCGGAGCAATAAGACGAGTGATCTTCTCGGCTTATTGCGGGAGCCTTGTCCAAAGCGCCAAAGCGTTATATGAAAGGTAATTCTTTTGTTCAATTTAAATAGATGAATTTTTTGAAAATATACGCAGGTTCATTTATAATGGAGAAGTGAGACTATTTAGGAGGTCGAAATAAATGGTAAAATTAGACGAAACGCTCCAAATGTTAAAAGATTTGACTGATGCAAACGGTATTCCAGGCAATGAACGCCAATCGCGCGAAGTCATGAAGAAATACATAGCGCCTTTTGCTGATTCAATTGAAACGGACGGGCTAGGAAGCCTGATCGCTAAAAAAGAAGGGCTAGCTGACGGACCGAAAATCATGGTTGCAGGCCACCTTGATGAAGTAGGCTTCATGATTTCCCAAGTTGACGATAAAGGATTCCTGAAATTCCAGACTGTCGGCGGATGGTGGAACCAGGTTATGCTGGCACAGCGCGTAACCATCACCACACGCAGCGGCAAGGAAATCACAGGCGTAATCGGCTCTAAACCGCCGCACATCCTGTCTCCGGAAGCACGCAAAAAACCTGTTGAAATCAAAGACATGTTCATTGATATCGGTGCATCCTCACGTGACGAAGTAAAAGAATGGGGCGTTACACCAGGCGATATGGTGACACCTTATTTTGAATTCCAGGCTATGACAAATGAAAAATTCCTCTTGGCAAAAGCTTGGGATAACCGCATCGGCTGCGCAATCGCCATCGATGTATTGAAAGGCCTTAAAGGCCAGGACCATCCAAACGTCGTTTACGGCGTAGGAACTGTCCAGGAAGAAGTTGGGCTTCGCGGCGCGAAAACAGCGACAGCGAAAATCCAGCCGGATATCGGATTTGCAGTGGACGTGGGCATCGCCGGCGACACTCCTGGCATCACAGCTCAGGAGTCCAACAGCAAAATGGGCGACGGACCACAAATTCTGCTATTTGACGCTTCCATGGTATCTCACCGCGGCTTGCGTGAACTCGTTGTTGATACAGCGGAAGAAGCAGGCATCCCGTACCAGTTCGAAACGATTGCAGGCGGCGGAACTGACGCTGGCTCAATCCATTTGACGGCGAACGGAGTTCCAGCATTGTCGATTGGCGTAGCAACTCGCTACATCCACTCACACGCCGGTATCCTTCACCGCGACGACTACGAAAACGCAGTTAAACTGATTATCGAAGTCATCAAAAAATTGGACAAAGACACAGTAGCGAAAATTACTTTCGACTAAAATATTTGGAACCCCGGCCGGTTTGGTCGGGGGTTTTTTGCGGTTTTTTTGTGTGTTTTGGAGGTGACTGATCATAGAATCCGCTGAGTGATCATAGAATGATGAAAAATGATCATAGAATCCGTTGAGTGATCATAGAATGATGAAAAGTGATCATAGAATCCGTTGAGTAATCATAGAATCGCTGGAGTGATCATAGAATCAACTGAATGATCATAGAATGATGAAAAGTGATCATAGAATCCTGTGAGTGATCATAGAATCCTGTGAGTGCTCATAGAACCCTGAAAAGTGATCATAGAAAATAAAACGAGCCGTTCTTATCGCTTTTTGCCCGCGAAAAGCATCCATTTAACGGTTTTGAACTTTAGAAAAGCATTAGCAATGAAGAAATCCGCAAAAAAGTAACAGAAAGAAAGTATTGTCGTCCCAAATCACCAAATAGTCACTACTTCAAACCCGGAAATATCGCGCATGCCTGTTAAAAAGAAATAAGAAGAATAAAATAACTATTCAGACAGGCAAATGCTATAATCCGATTAAGCAGAAGGGAGAGAATCAAGATTCTTACTAAAGTTGATATGTTAAGAAGAGCCATTCGGCGACTAAAAGAGAATACACCGGAACGTGAGTTATTAGAGAGGGAATTATTCCTTGCAGAAGCGGGAATCCGTGGGGAGAAGCGGCTTCAAAAAAAGTTTGTGGAATTTTATTCATCTGAACCTTTTGAAATTCTTTGGAATACAAGCCTCACTCTCGGTAACTGGCCAGTCCAGATCGACGGATTGCTGCTAACACAAAAAGTTGCGATTATTCTCGAGTCGAAAAACATCAGCGGTGAGCTGCATTTTGAAAATAGAACTGGCGAATTCTTCCGTAATGATGCAAATGGTGTGAAAACAATTATGGACAATCCGGCAGTTCAAGTTGAAAAACATATGCGTTTTATAAGAATGTGGTTTGCTGAAAACAAAATCCCCCTCCCGGTAGACGGCATGCTCGTTTTTACTGCTTTAAAAGCTGAATTATGTTCACTTCCACAAAATACTCGCACCTGCAGACACCACCACATGATTGAACTTCTTTTTAAAACCATCGAAGAGTATCCATCCAGCACTCAACAAAACCGTCATGCGCTTAAAAAATATAAAAAAATAATTGAAAATCAACTTACACCATATATTCAAAAACCGATCGCAGTTCAGTATTCGGTGAATCCGGGTTTATTTAAACGTGGAATTTATTGTAAAGCCTGCAAAACGTTTAACGTTACCCGAGAGCGTCGTCGCTGGCATTGTGAGGCGTGCGAAATAACTTCCTCAACTGCAGGTGAAGAAGCGGTATTGGATTACTTCGCAATATTTGGATTTCAGGCAAACAATGAAAAAATTCGGACCTTTTTAAATGTAGATGATCGACATATTGTGAAGCGTCTGTTGTCACAAGAAATTTTGACGAAAGACGGAAGCAGAAGACACAGCAAATACTCGTTGAATGAAGTGAAAACTTTACATGAGTGATCATAGAAATTGCTGAGTGATCATAGAATCAAATAAGTGATCATAGAACCCGAAAAAGTGATCATAGAATCCTCTGAGTGATCATAGAACTCCAAAAAGTGATCATAGAAAATAAAACGAGCCGATTTTGTCGCTTTTCGCCTGCGAAAAGCATCCAATCAATGGTTTTGAAGTGAGAGAAGCATACGAAATGACGTATTTCAGCCGGAATCGGAATGAAATGTGGATCCGACCCTTTAAAAAAGAGATTAAAACGTCCCATCCAAACCCAAAGGCATGCGCCAACACAGCGCATGCCTTTTACAATGCCCGGACCGCTTACAGAGTCCCACTAAAAAGTTAATAATACTTTACTTAATGTTAAGTATAGTGTACATTATGTTATATATACCGAACATCTTCATGGGAAGGATGAAAAGGATGCTAAAAAATCGGGTGAAGGAAATGCGCGCCCGCCACAGCCTGACGCAGAGCGACTTGGGTAAGCAAGTCGATGTGACACGGCAGACGATCGCATTTATTGAAAAAGGTGAATTTTCCCCGTCAATTACATTGTCACTGAAATTGGCGAAGGCGTTACAAGTGGACGTCAATGAATTATTTTGGCTGGAAGGGGATGAATATAATGAAAAATGATTTTCGCCTAAAATATCCTTTGTGGATGATGGCTTTTATCGTGCTATTGGCTATAATCGCCTACTCACTGGATTCGCCTGTAATGGAATACGTCAATAATAGTAATGAAACTAGTATGGAGATTACTATTGAACCTGCAAAGGGAATTGTCCTGCTCGTCTCACTTGCTTTATATTTTACTTTGCTCGCCATCTTTTTACTCCAATTGAAAAAGTATAATCGGCAGAATCCTACCCAAAAAATTTCAGCGATTTCCATTCGGCCCCCTGAATATCTGGAGCAGGACGAAGGCATGACCTACATCACCCGCAAAGCAGTTCAAAAAGTTTACACATATATCACGTGGGCATTGCCTATTCTGGCGACAATCGCCATCATTCTGCCATTGTCCAAGCTCTACATTATTTATGGTATTTTAACGGTTGCACTGGGACAGTATCTTATTTTTTATTTCGAAATCCGCAAGCACGTTAAGGAGGAAACCGAATGATTTACGAGTACGCCCTGGTATTTATCGGGGCCGCAATTCCATGGTTTGAAATCGCTTTGGTCATCCCGCTCGGCATCGTTTGGGGACTGTCGCCGTTTTGGGTCATGCTGCTGGCGTTTGTCGGCAATATGGTGACGGTGCTTGCGCTGATCATCGGCTTCGATAGGTTCAAGGATTGGTACAATAAACGCCAGG
Organism: Planomicrobium sp. Y74; assembly: GCF_003668635.1. Taxonomy (GTDB): domain Bacteria; phylum Bacillota; class Bacilli; order Bacillales_A; family Planococcaceae; genus Planococcus. Next base: position 128,286 of record NZ_RCWH01000002.1, read on the forward strand.
AAGCGAAAGGCAAAACGCAAAATAAAAAAAGTGAACGCGCCAAACGGATCTGGAATAAATACGGGTTGCCGGGACTGGCATTGCTTGGACCAATCCTGATCGGTACGCATATTGCTGCCTTCATCGGAATGACACTTGGCGCAACTAAAAAGAATACAACAATTTGGCTGACAATAAGCATTGCCATCTGGACATTAACTTTTGGCATCCTGACAGCACTTGGCTTTGATTTCTTCACACGGGAACTCTAAAGAAGCAGCAATGGTGTGCTATACTGAAGCTATTCTGACTTAAAGGCGTGAACAATTATGAAACGAATCGAATCACTTCAAAATTCATTAGTAAAGCATTGGAAAAAGCTTGGAACCACTCGCAAGGAACGCGACAAATTTTCGGAGTTCCTCGTGGAAGGTTTTCATTTAACGGAAGAATCCCTTAAAAAGAAAGAGCTCGTCAAATCGTTGATCGTCCGTGAAGGCGTCGATATTCCTGACAGTTGGGACATAGAAGGTGTCACGTTGTATTCGGTGACTGCCGCAGTAGCGATGGAAATCTCGGAGACGGAACATTCGCAGGGGATTTTCGCCCATTGCGCCCAACCTGAGTTCACTGAAGAGGATCAGCAGAACTGGACGCGTCTGTTATTGATTGATGCGGTGCAGGATCCGGGCAATATCGGTACAATGATCCGGACAGCATCCGCTGCCGGCATCGATGCTGTCATTCTTGGCAAAGGCTGCGCAGATCCTTTCAACCCGAAAACGGTTCGTTCAGCACAAGGTTCACATTTTCAGATTCCAGTTATCCGCGGGGAGCTGGGAGAATGGGTGCCGCAGCTGAAAAATGCGGGTATTCCTGTTTTCGGCACGGCATTGCAAAGAGCCATTCCGGTACACGAAGCTGAAACGAAAGAGCAATTCGCGCTGATTGTCGGCAACGAAGGAAGCGGCGTTGCGCCTGAGCTATTGCAGCAGACGGAACAGAATCTGATGGTGCCGTTATATGGCAGTGCAGAGTCACTGAATGTTGCAGTGGCGACAGGGATCTTATTGTACAGTCTCGTTCCGAAGAACTAAGGTTGATAATACAGTGGAACTTTCGTATAATTAACAGGTAAATAAAACACAAAAGCATTGACCGGGAAAAGTACGGAACCCATTTGCATGAACAGGAAATTTGCGCCTTGACTGAAAGCGCGGATATGCAGACGTTTCGGAAGTTCACCCCGCGAGCTGCCGCCGGGACCAGCATGTTGCTGTAAAGGTGGGCCGGTGAAGAGCCGTTATGTAAATGAGTGATTGCCTCCGGGCGATAACTAGGGTGGTACCGCGAATAATGCCTCGTCCCTTTTCAGGGACGGGGCTTTTTTATGTTTAGAGGAGGAGAAAAAATGGAAGCACAATTGAATGAGTTGAAAACACAAGCGCTGGACAAGATTGCTGCCGCATCAAACGTAAAAGAACTGAACGCTGTCCGCGTTGCCTATCTTGGGAAGAAAGGCCCGATTACGGATCTGCTTAAAGGCATGGGCAAACTGCCTGCCGAAGAACGCCCGAAGATGGGTGCACTAGTCAATGTGGTAAGAGAAGAAGTGACAGTGCGCCTCGAAGAGCGCATGGCGATTCTTGAAGAACAGGCAATCAATGAAAAATTGCAAAGTGAAACAATCGATATCACGTTGCCAGGACGTCCGGTGAAATCCGGCAACGCCCATCCGTTGACGCGTGTCATCGAAGAAATCGAAGATCTTTTCATTTCCATGGGATATGAAATTGAAGAAGGCCCGGAAGTGGAGAAGGATTATTATAATTTCGAAGCGTTGAATCTGCCGAAAGGGCATCCGGCGCGTGATATGCAGGATTCCTTCTATATATCTGAAGATATTCTTTTGCGTACACATACATCACCTGTGCAGGCACGTACGATGGAAGCGAAAGGCGGAGAGCCGATCAAAATCATCTGCCCGGGGAAAGTTTATCGCCGTGATAATGATGACGCAACGCATTCACATCAGTTCACACAAATTGAAGGGTTAGTTATCGGTGAAGATATCCGCATGAGCGACCTGAAAGGGACGCTTTCTGTATTCGCCAAGAAAATGTTCGGGGAAGACCGTGAAATCCGTCTTCGCCCAAGTTTCTTCCCGTTCACGGAACCATCAGTTGAAATGGATATCTCCTGCTTCAAATGTGGAGGAGAAGGCTGTAACGTCTGCAAGAAAACCGGCTGGATCGAAATTCTTGGAGCGGGTATGGTGCATCCTAACGTCTTGGAAATGGCAGGGTATGATTCGAAACGACTGACCGGATTCGCTTTCGGAATGGGACCTGAACGCATTGCGATGCTGAAATATGGCATAGAAGACATCCGTCATTTCTACACAAATGACGTCCGCTTTTTATCCCAATTTCAACGCACGGAAGTTTAAGGAGGAAATGACATGTTAGTATCGATAAAATGGTTGAAGGATTATGTAAATACACAGGATTTGCCGCCGGCTGAACTTGGCGAGAAAATTACGCGTGCAGGAATCGAAGTGGACGCAGTGATCGACCGTTCGCAAGGCCTTTCGAATATCGTCGTCGGTTATGTGGAGTCATGCGAAAAACATCCCGAAGCGGATAAATTGAGTATCTGCCAGGTGAATGTCGGGGAAGAAACGGCACAGATCATCTGCGGCGCACCGAATATCGCAGCTGGGCAGAACGTAATCGTTGCCCGTCCGGGTGCCCGTTTGCCGGGTGGCATGAAGATCAAGAAAGCGAAACTGCGCGGGGAAGAATCGAACGGTATGATTTGTTCCCTGCAGGAGCTGGGCATTGAAGGGAAACTTGTTCCGAAAGCCTATGCTGAAGGGATTTATGTATTGCCGGAAAACGCAGAAGTCGGTTCAGACGTCATCACGAATTTTGATCTGGATGATACGGTCCTTGAACTTGGCCTGACACCAAACCGTGCTGATGCAATGAGTATGCTCGGAGTAGCCTATGAAGTTGGGGCGATTCTGGAAGAAGAAGTAAAGCTGCCGGAAATCACTTATAAAGAAGCGGAAGACAAGGCGTCTTCCATGCTGACTTTAAATATCGATTCACCGGAAGCCAATCCGTTATACGTGGCAAAAGTTGTGCGGGGTATCGAAGTGAAGGAATCTCCGATGTGGCTGCAGCAGCGATTGATGGCAGCAGGCGTCCGCCCGCATAATAATGTGGTTGACGTTACGAATTATGTCTTGATGGAATATGGCCAGCCGTTGCATGCATTCGACTATGACTTGCTTGAAACCGGCAATATCACGGTTCGCCATGCGAAGGCAGATGAACTGATTACGACACTTGATGGCAATGAACGCAAGCTTTCACTGAACAACCTGGTGATTACAAATGGTGAAAAACCAGTGGCGCTTGCAGGAGTCATGGGCGGTGCGAATTCCGAAGTCAGCAAAAACACAACAACAATCGTCATTGAATCCGCTTATTTCGAATCAGGCTCTATCCGCCAGACATCGAAAGAGCATAACCTGCGCAGTGATGCGAGTTCCCGCTATGAAAAAGGTGTGGATCCCAACCGCGTAATTCCTGCTGCAGAACGTGCTGCACAATTACTTTCGGAACTTGCAGGAGGAGAAGTCCTTGCCGGTTCTGTAATATTCGATCAGCTGCAACGTGAAGAGAAAATCGTCAATGTGTCTCCGGATTTCATTAACAGCCGCCTTGGCATGAAAATCCGTCTGGATGACATGCTGGACATTTTGAACCGTCTGCAATTCAAGACGGAAGCGATGAACAATCAATTGATGATTTCTGTACCGACACGCAGACAGGATATTCAAATTGAAGAAGACATTGTAGAAGAAATTGCCCGTCTTTACGGCTATGATGAAATTCCGTCAACCTTGCCGGAAACTGCAACGTCTCCGGGAGGATTATCGCCATATCAGCAGAAACGCCGCATTGTCCGTAATTATATGGAAGGTGCAGGTTTGCTCCAGGCGACTACTTATTCACTGACTTCTGAGAAGTCAGCAACTCAGTTTGCAATGAAACAAACTGAATTGACACGGTTATTGATGCCTATGAGTGAAGAGCGAAGCACTTTACGCCAAAGCCTTCTGCCTCACTTACTGGAATCCGTTTCCTATAACACGGCAAGACGCATCGATTCTGTTGCTCTGTATGAAACCGGCTCAGTATTCCTTAAAGGACAGGATGAATTGCTCAATGAAGAAGAACATTTGGCGATTGCCGTGACCGGTTTATGGCTGGATAATAGCTGGCAGGGCGAAAAGAAAGCCGTCGACTTCTTTGTGGTCAAAGGTATTGTTGAAGGTTTAGCTGCCAAACTGGATGTGGAATTGGAGTTTGAACGCGGGGAATTGGATGGCCTCCATCCTGGAAGAACTGCGTTTATCACACTTGATGGCCGCCGCATCGGCGTCATCGGCCAATTGCATCCGAACGAACAGAAGGCGCGTGACCTGAAAACGACCATCGTAATGGAATTAAGCCTGGTTGAACTGTTCAAAGACCAGACAGAAGCCTTGGTGTATACACAAGTGCCACGCTATCCGTCAATTACTCGCGACGTCGCGCTGGTACTCTCTAAAATAGTCGAAGCCGGAACGATCGAAAAACTGATCCGTTCTGCAGGCGGTAAACTATTGAAAGATGTTCGTGTATTCGACCTTTACGAAGGTGATAATCTTGAAGCCGGCAAAAAATCGGTGGCGTTCTCGCTGACGTATTTCGATCCGGAGAAGACTCTGACAGATGAAGAAGTAACTGCCGTGCATGAAAAGGTGGTTGCAGCATTGATAGAATCAGGTGCGGAACTGCGCAGCTGATAAAATAGAAGATAATCAACCGGAATCCTTGGATTCCGGTTTTTTTATACGCTTCTGACATAAATGAAAAGAAAAGATTTTTAAGTGATTAAAAGTGACTAGTAATAGAAAAAAGCTGTGGTAAAATTAATTTGATTAACTTATAAAAAAGTTAAATAATGTAAATAAAAAATAAATAGTTAATTAAATTCGGAGGAGAACTATGAAGAACATCTTGAATAAGGAACAAGGCATGACATTGGTGGAATTGCTGGCTGCAATTGCTCTTTTAGGAATTGTATTATTTACTTTTATGTCCATCTTTACGCAGTCCGCAAAATTCTCTGCACATAATCAGGAAACTTTGACGGCTGTGCAGATTGCTGAGCAGGTAGTTTCAGATGTAAGAGATCTGGAGACGATTTTCAGCTTGAATAATATTGGTAGTTATAAAAAAACTGGCAGTTTTATTGAAGATAAAGATACATATGATCATTTTGTCGTAAAAATATCAGAAGAACCAGTGCAAGTGATAAGACCAGATGCTCCGGCCACTGCACTTACAATAAATAAAGCGAATATATCCGTAAAAGCAAAGCCAGGTTTTGGTATAAACGAGCCTGAATTTAAAACAGAAATGTATTTGAAGGTTCAACCATGAAAAACGAAAAAGGAATCACTTTAGTTGAGTTAATTGCAGTGCTTGCAATTGCCGGAATTATAGTAGCCTTGATTGCAAGCGTACTTTCAAGTGGCACAAATGCCTCACAAAGAACGAGTTTGAATCAGCAGCTGCAGCAAGAGGGCAATATAATAGTAGAAAAAATCCGGGCGCAGTATCTTTTGAATCAGAAAGAAGACTTAATTCCCGATAAGTTTGAAATTGTAGTAGAAAACGATAAACTGCTTTTCAAGGATGAAACAGGGGCAAATGTGATTATCTCAGAAGGCTTCAATTATGACTTAGATCCATTATCAACAGATGTTTCTTCGCCAACTAAGAAAAAAACAGTTTTGGATAGGACAAGGAAATCGGATCTTGATTTACTTATCCGTGGAAAAACTAATGGGAATTCACCGATTCAAGAATATAAAATTAACACGTCATTCAGCAAGTTAAATTAGGAGGATCACATGGAGACTTTAAAAAGTGAAAAGGGATATGCGTTATTGATGGTATTAATGCTGATTCTTCTATTTACCGTCCTGGGAATGGGGCTAATGGCGACTAATATGAACTCGGCGAAGCAGTTTAGTACTAAGGAAAATCAAGTACAGGCAAGGCATCAAGCTGAGATGGGTGTATTACATTATGGAGTTGTACTGGAAGATAAGGTTAAAAGATCTTCAACAACCGCTATAAGTTGCACTGACATTGATGCATTACTTGGAACTACGAAAAAACTAAGTAAAGGCGATTATTACATCGAACCTGTAAATGGCCCAGCTTCCTGCAAAGAAGTAAATAGCGGTAAGTTACTTGAAGTCACAATAAAAAGTACTGGAATTGTTCAAGGAGATACAAAAAAGAAAGTTGAGGCTACTTTTTATATTGACAATCTTGGCAGTAGTTTAGAGGAAGCGGGAGAAAATACGGATTCAATAAATCCGCCATTAACCGAACCGGATAATGCACAAAAAAGAGATTCATATTTTGTCAACAAGCATTCAGGGGAAGCGTTATCGACATTTAACAATAGTTTAGTCATTAATAAGTCGCTTTCAACAGGTAAGGGTGCATCAACTGTATTTAAAGCAAAAAAACATCTATTTATCAAAGGTGTAAATGGAATAAGTCTAGATACTAATAATCATACATGCATTGGAGTAGGGGGGAACTTTACTGCATTAAATAAGATAGATTGGGGAGGACAAAGTTCCATTGAACTTCTTGTTCGACAGGATGCTTACTTTCCAACAATTATAGATAATTGGAAGTCAGATAAAACAACAGTTTTTATATTTGGTGATTTGTACTTACCTGAAAGTTACACATATAAAAATCACAATAAAAATCTTGCTGTAAAAGGTGATATGCAAGTTTATATTCAAGGTAAAGTTTATCAAAATTCTCGGAGCAGCGGCTTTAAAGAAGTCATATCACATCCTTTTTATAAAATGGATCAAACTAGTCTTGATACGGCAAATAGTTTAAGTTGTGCAGTTCCTGTTATGGAAGAAGAAAATACTAAAACACCAAATTGGATATTACAAGATGATATTAATATTAGTTACCAATAAACAAGATTATTAAAAATTTAATAGAAATATCAAAAATGTAACCCGGTAATGAGAAAGTCATTACCGGGTTACATTTTTAGTTAACATAATAAAAATATTCCTAATTCCGTCTCTTCTCAGCCAACACCTTCGCCTTGCCCGTATTCGCAAAATGCCACTTCGTCAAATTCTTCAAATACTCCTCACCATGCTTCAGGATAATTTTCGCAGCCGCTTCATCTACAATCTTGCCGGCGCCTTTCGGAAGAGTGACGCCAGCTTCCGCGCTCATGCGATCCATTTCTTCCAGGAAAGCGACGCGCGCTATGATTGAAGCGCAGGCAACGGAAACATGAAGCCCTTCCGCTTTCGTTGAGAACAGGACATTCTCGCGGATAATTTCTTTTTCACCCTTGATGTGATTATAGTAAATGCCGCGTTCGGCAAACTGGTCAATGAGGATGGCGTCCGGTTTTACCGGATTCATTTTCGCCAGCACATGTTTCAGCGCCTGGTTGTGGAGAAGGGCTTTTATTTTCCCCTGAGACCAGCCTTGCGCTTGAACTTTATTGTATTTTTCATTTTTTAAGGTAAGAACCTTGTGGACAAATGTTTCCTGAAGATCTGGTGCAATTTTGCGCATATAATCATCATTCAGCAACTTTGAGTCTTTGACGCCTAGTTCGTGGGCGAGGGCCACTTTGTCTGCTGGCACGAAACAGGCGGCGACCGTAATCGGTCCAAAGAAATCACCGGTGCCGGTTTCATCCGAACCCAATACGGAAAGCTTAGCGAAATTTTCGGGAAGCTTGTCGCCTTTAGAGCCGGAAACTTTCGCTGAAGTAGTTTCTGCTTCTCCCCATTTTCCAGCTTCCCGTTCTGCTCCAGCCCCTTGGAACATGACTTTTCCGGAATTGTAGACAGTCACTACCGTATCCGTCAGTTTGGCTGTAAAGCGGACATATTGCGCTTTGGCTGGCATCTTTTTATTTTCATAATGCTTGATGATTTGGAGGAGACTTTCCTCTGGAAGTTTTAATACGACATTGGACATAGGACAGTCACCTTTCTAATGATTCACAAGTTGCTTGTGTTCATGTTATGATTATGTATAGAAATAAATTGCATTGGCTGGAACATGCCGATGCTGTTATGCCGAGGCATAATTGATTGGGGGATGGAACATTGTCGGATCAGCAAAGAATTCGCACATCAGTTGAGATCTATGGCCATACTTACAAGATGGTAGGCACTGAAACCTCTGGCCACATGCGTTTAGTGGCATCTACAGTGGACGAGAAGATGCGTGAGATTCATGCGATGAATCCATCTCTCGACAGTTCGCGCCTTGCAGTATTAACTGCAGTAAATGCTGTACATGATAATCTTAAACTGAAAGAGCGCATTGAACAATTGGAAACTGAATTGAAAAAACTGAAGGGCTGAAGTAGATGCTAGATATAATTTTATTTCTGTTGCTAATTGCCGGCATTATTGTCGGAGCCAAACGGGGCCTTGTGGTCCAATTAATACATATGGTAGGGTTTATCATCGCGCTGGTCGTGGCATACCTCTATTATAAACCTTTATCCGAATACTTCGTCCTGTGGATTCCGTATCCGGCAGTAACTGATGAATCCCGGTTTACGCTCGCAATCGAGCAATTGGATCTTGACCAGACCTTCTATCAATTATTTGCCTTCGCACTTATTTTCTTTGTCGTCAAATTCGGATTGCAGCTGATTGCGTCCATGTTCGACTTCCTGAAATATTTGCCGGTACTTGGTTTCCTCAGCAAAATCCTCGGTGCAATCCTAGGATTTATCGAAATGTTGATTCTGCTGTTTTTCTTCATCTATGTTTTCGCTTTGCTGCCGTTGGATATCATCCAGAACCAGCTCGAAAACTCAGGAATTGCCCAGGCAATCCTGGAACACACGCCTTATTTCTCTGAGAAAGTGAAAGAATGGTGGTATATTTATATGTAAGCACTGACTTCTCTCATTGCGGGAGAAGTTTTTTTGGAGTTTAGGGGTATAAATTGAATGAAATTATCTTAAATACCGCTTTGGCGCTTAGGATAGTGCAAAGATTATGCTCCTGCGCACTGCTCGTCGCAAAGGTTGCGCCATCTTCGTATAGCGAACCTTGCCTCCCACAATAAGCCGAGAAGACCACTCGTCTTTTACTCCGTCGGCATTCGCCTGCTCCATAGGCGCGCCTTTGCTGAGAGATATCTCTATAGATATGGAGCAAAACAGTGAAGACGCCATGGGGAGCAAGCGAAGTGCTGAGATCCACTCGGGTGAAGGGTAACGAGGCCGAGTTAGCTCAGCGCGAGCCCCCAGGCAAGCGGAGCTGTTTTGTGGAATATCGACTACTAAAGATTATTAATTCAACTTACCCGGAACACGATAATTATCAGATGAGCCACATTACCAGGAGGTCTCCCAATGAATAAAAAAGTCATCATCAGAACACTTGAAAAGATAGCTTTATATATGGAACTGAAAGGGGAAAACCCGTTCAAAGTGTCCGCTTTCCGTAAAGCGGCACAGGCACTCGAGCTCGATCAGCGTTCGCTGTCTGAAATCGAAGATGTCACGAAGCTGAAAGGCATCGGCAAAGGTACAGGTGACGTCATCATTGAGCTGTTGGACAGCGGGAAATCAACGGTTCTTGAGGAGTTGCAGGAAGAAGTGCCGAAAGGGCTCCTTCCACTTATGAAATTGCAGGGACTTGGCGGCAAGAAAATCGCCAAACTGTATAAGGAACTTGGCATTGATTCGGCTCAAGCTTTGAAACAGGCCTGCATTGATCACAACATACAGAAGCTTCCTGGCTTCGGACCGAAATCAGAAGATAAGATCCTGAAGGAATTGATGGAGTTCGACTCGAAACCCGGGCGCCATCCAATCTGGAAAACGGCTGAAGCGGTTGCTACTATCAATGAGATATTAGAAGGAATAAAAGAAGTCAGCGAGTTTTCAGTCGCAGGAAGCTACCGGCGGACGAAGGAAACGAGCAAGGATCTGGATTTCATTGTAGCGACTGGCGAGCCTGCAGTTGTCAAAGAGCAATTGCTTGCAGCGCTGCCGGTGCAGGCGACAATCGCTTCCGGTGACACGAAAGTATCTGTGACGGTCGAATTCCAGGATCCGATAGATATTGATTTCCGTCTGGTTGCGCCGGAAGAGTTTGTGACGGCGCTGCATCATTTCACTGGATCGAAAGACCATAATGTGAAGATGCGCCAGCTGGCAAAATCGCAGGGTAAGAAAATCAGTGAATACGGAGTCGAGCAGGAAGACGGCTCTATCCAGACCTTCAAGTCTGAAGAAGGCTTCTTTGAGCATTTCGGATTGCCGTTCATTCCGCCATCTGTCCGTGAAGACGGACGCGAAACGGATCGCATTGAAGAATTGCCGGAGCTTGTCGCTGTTGAAGATATCATAGGCGACCTGCATATGCATACGGTCTGGTCTGATGGTGCGCATTCATTGAAAGAGATGATTGACGCCTGCCGAGGCCGAAATTACGAGTATATGGTCATCACAGATCATTCACAGTATCTGAAAGTGGCAAATGGATTAACGCCTGATCGTTTATTGGAGCAGAATGGCCAAATCCGTGAATTGAATAAAGAATACAGTGATATTGAAGTGTTGTCCGGAACAGAGATGGATATCCTGCCGGATGCCTCGCTCGATTTCGATGATGAAGTATTGAAGCAGTTGGATTTCGTGATTGCCAGCATCCATTCCAGCTTCCAGCAGCCGCAGGAGCAAATTATGGAACGCATTCATACTGCGATGAAAAACCCGTATGTCCACATGATTGCCCATCCGACCGGCCGGATTGTCGGCCAGCGCAGCGGCTACGATCCGGATATGGAGCAGCTTCTGGACTGGGCAAGTGAGTATGGTAAAATCGTGGAATTGAACGCCAGTCCTTACCGTCTTGACCTCTCTGTTGAGTTTCTGGAAATGGCACAGGAAAAAGGTGTGCCTGTGGCTATCAATACAGATGCCCACGCCATTGACCAATTGGAAGTAATGGCAATTGGTGTGCGCCATGCACAAAAAGCCTGGCTGAAAAGAGATAATGTGGTCAATACGTGGCCGCTTGATAAATTTAAAGCATACTTGAAAAAATAGGAGGTGTCCCGAATGATCGCGGAACGCGCATTAAAGACACTCGAATTTTATAAAATCCGTGACGAAGTGGCGCGATACTGTACCTCTTCACTCGGTAAAAACCATATAGATAAACTGGTGCCGTCCGTTGAAATCCGGGAAGTGGAACAGCTGCTTGCGGAAATGGATGAAGCGGCCCAAGTGCTGCGTGTGAAGAACAACGTGCCGATGGGCGGGATTTTTGACGTCCGGATGCATGCAAGACGAGCGCAAATCGGGGGAGCTTTGAGCCCGGTTGAGCTGATGGAAGTATCTTCGACAATCCGCGCCAGCCGGATCCTGCGCCAATTTTTCGAAGGAATCCGGGAAGAAGGGGATATCCAAACCCCCCTATTTCTGGAGAAAAAGGAATCGATGCCGATTCTGACCCAACTGGAGCACGATATCAATGCATGCATCGATGACAACGGCGGTGTACTGGACTCAGCCAGTTCGGCACTGCGGTCCATACGTCAGCAGCTGCGGTCCCAGGAAAGCCGTGTACGAGAACGGCTTGAAAGTTTGGTGCGCGGCAAGAATGCAGCAAAAATGCTGTCTGATACGATTGTCACCATCCGTAACGACCGTTTCGTAATTCCCGTAAAACAGGAATACCGCAGCCATTACGGCGGCATTATCCATGATCAGTCATCTTCCGGCCAGACACTTTTCATCGAACCGGATGCGGTGGTGCAGGCAAATAATGAAGTACGCCGTCTGAAAATGAAAGAGAAAGAAGAGATCGACCGTATTTTGCAGATGCTGTCGGCCCAAGTGCAGGAAGTGGCACACGACATCTTCGTAATGGTCGAAGTGCTCGGTGAAATCGATATGATTTTCGCCAAAGCGAAATATGGCTCAGCCAATAAATGCTCGAAACCTGCTATGAACACAGAGGGCTACATCAATTTAAAACGAGCCCGCCATCCTTTGATTCCGAAAGATGAAGTAGTCGCAAACGATATTGAATTCGGACGTGATATTACGGCAATCGTCATAACCGGACCAAATACCGGCGGTAAAACAGTGACGTTGAAAACGGTCGGCCTTTGTACATTGATGGCACAGGCGGGTCTGCCGGTTCCGGCGCTCGACGGTTCTGAATTGGCTGTATTCGACCAGATTTTTGCGGATATCGGAGATGAACAGTCCATCGAACAAAGCTTGAGTACATTTTCATCCCATATGGTGAACATTGTCGATATCCTGACGAAATTCGATGAGAACTCGCTTGTCATCTTTGATGAACTCGGTGCAGGGACAGATCCGCAGGAAGGTGCCGCACTGGCGATTTCATTGCTTGATGAAGTCCATGGCAGAGGAGCGCGCGTCATTGCGACAACGCATTACCCGGAACTGAAGGCGTATGGCTATAACCGTCCGGGAGTGGCGAATGCCAGCGTGGAATTTAATGTGGAAACGTTGAGCCCGACGTATCGCCTGCTGATCGGTGTACCCGGACGAAGCAATGCTTTTGAAATTTCCAAACGCCTCGGATTGCCGGAGCATATCATCACACATGCCCAAAGCTTTACCGGCACGGACAGCCGCCAGGTGGATTCCATGATTGCGTCGCTCGAGAAGAGCCGCCGGGAATCCGAACAGGACGCAGAACGTTCGAGCGAAGTGCTGAAGGAATCCGAGAAATTAAAAGAAGAACTGGCTGCCCAATTAAAACAGTACGAACAGAAAAAAGAGCAGCTTGAAGAAAAAGCACGGGAAAAAGCACGCAAGATTGTCGACCAGGCCCGTACAGAAGCGGAAGAAGTTATTTCCGACTTGCGGAAGATGCAGCTGAATCAGCAAGGCTCCATCAAAGAACATCAATTGATCGAAGCGAAAAAACGTCTGGAAGGTGCTGCGCCTGAAAACCGTATTTTGAAAAAAGCGGCTAAAGACAAACAGCGCGAAGTGAAGTTGAAACCGAATGATGAAGTCAAAGTGATTTCATTCGGACAAAAAGGCACACTGGTCGAAAAAGTTTCCGACAAGGAATGGATTGTCCAAATCGGCATCCTGAAAATGAAGCTGCCTGAATCGGATCTTTCTTACACAAAACCGGAGAAGGAAAAAGAGACGCGTACGATGGCGACTCTCAAAGACCGGGACAGCTATGTGAAACTGGAGCTTGATCTCAGAGGCGAACGCTATGAAGATGCGTTGGCGCGTGTTGAAAAATACATCGATGATGCGTTATTATCGAATTACCATCAAGTTTCCATTATTCACGGAAAAGGCACAGGTGCACTTCGCCAGGGTGTCCAGCAGTATTTGAAAAAACATCCGCGCGTAAAAAGCTACCGCTTCGGTGAAGCCGGCGAAGGCGGTTCCGGAGTAACTGTTGCAGAATTGAAGTAGAGGTATAGGGGAGAATGAGCAATGTCAGAGACTGGGTTTTGGACGCATCCGCTTGTCGAAACGGCAGGCTATTTTAGTGTAGTAGTATTGTGTTTAATCGTGGCGATGGTCATATTCGAAGTCATCACCAAGTATAAAAACTGGGAAGAAATCAAAAAAGGGAATTTGTCAGTGGCAATGGCAACTGGCGGAAAGATCTTTGGCGTAACGAATATTTTCCGTTATTCCATCGAACAGCACAATACGCTGCCGGAAATGATCGGCTGGGGGGTCTATGGATTCGGACTGCTGATTTTCGCCTATATCCTTTTTGAATTTTTGACGCCGAAATTCAAAGTGGATGATGAAATTGAAAATGACAACCGTTCCGTCGGTTTAATTTCCATGATGATTTCGGTCGGGCTCTCGTTTGTAATCGGTGCAAGTATTTCATAGGAGTTGTGACATTTGGAAAATCTTATTAAGATCCTGATCGTTTGCTGTATTTTGTTTATGCTCGTCGGGGTTGTCTATCTTTTCATGTTTTAAAAGCAGTGCCGCCAGCAGAAATTGCCGGCGGCTTTTTCTTATTCTATATTAGTTGAACTAATAATCTATAGCAGTCGATATTCCGCAAAACAGCTTCGCTTGCCAAAACCCTTGTGCTCCTGCATCACTAAGCCAGCTTCGTCGCCAAGAGCCGGCCTTGCAGGCTGCGGCTGACTCTTGGCTTGCGCTGAACTAATTCGGGCTAGAAGCCCGAGTGGATTTTAGCACTTCGCTTACTCCCCAAGGCGTCTTCGCTGTTTTGCTCCATATCTTTAGAGATTTCTCTCAGCAAAGGCGCGGCTCCGGACTGAGCGGAGTGTTAAGACGAGTGGTCTTCTCGGCTTGTTGCGGGAGCTAAGGTGCGCCATGAGCTTGCGGCGCCACCTTTCGACGAGCAGTGCGCAGGAGCATAATCTTTGCACTGTCCATAGCGCCAAAGTGTTATCTATGTTATTTCTTTAGTTCAACAAATATAGGTTATGTAAAAAAAGTTTGTAAGCGCTGACATAATTCTCTATAATTAAAAATAGGAATATTCACACGATTCTTATAATGCAAAAGGAGGAAATAGAATGACAGAAAAACCATGGCTTGCGCATTACCCGCCGGAAATTCCAAAGACCCTGGATTATGAAAGCAAACCGGTACAGGATTATTTGACGCATACCTATGAAACTTCGCCGGATAAAACGGCCATCCATTTTATGGGCAAAGATGTGACATACAAGGAATTGTATGACTCAGCGATGAAATTCGCCAGTTATCTACAAGGTCTCGGCATCAAAAAAGGCGACCGGGTGGCCATCATGCTGCCAAACTCTCCACAGGCCGTTATCGGTTTTTATGGTATTCTTTATGCCGGCGGCGTAGTGGTTATGACCAACCCGTTGTATACAGAGCGTGAAATTGCTTATCAGATGAAGAATTCTGGAGCAAAAGCGATTCTGGCAATGGATATCCTTTATCCAAGAATATCGAAAGTATTTAAGGATACCGACTTAGAAAATGTTATCATTACAGGTGTCAAGGAATACCTTCCTTTCCCGAAAAACATGATTTATCCTTTCATACAGAAAAAGCAATATGGAATTACAGTGAAAGTGGAACATCGTGGAACCAATCATTTATTCTCTGAAATTATGAAAACGGCAACCACAGATGTTGCGAAAACCGAATTTGATTTTGAAAATGATCTGGCTCTCCTTCAATATACCGGAGGAACGACAGGATCACCAAAAGGCGTCATGCTGTCCCATAAAAACTTGATTTCAAATGCGACAATGTGCGATTCCTGGTTGTACAAGACTAAGCACGGTGAAGAAACGGTTCTCGGCATCATCCCGTTGTTCCATGTCTACGGCTTGACGACTGTGCTGATCTTATCAGTTATGCAGGGCAATAAAATGGTGCTTCTGCCGAAATTCGATCCTGAAACAGCTTTGAAAACGATCAGTAAACAGAAACCGACTTTATTCCCGGGGGCACCAACGCTGTATATCGGTTTGATGAACCATCCGGATATCAAGAAATACGACCTATCATCAATCAGCGCATGTTTGAGCGGTTCAGCACCACTGCCGGTCGAAGTACAGGAGAAATTTGAAAGTATTACAGGCGGCCGTCTGGTAGAAGGCTACGGCTTGACTGAAACTTCCCCTGTCACTCATTCAAATCTTGTATGGGGCGATCGAGTTAAAGGCTCAATCGGATTGCCATATCCGGACACAGACTGCAAAGTGTTCCAGCCTGGAACGACTGAAGAAGTGCCGCACGGTGAAATCGGCGAAATCGGCATCAAAGGGCCTCAGGTCATGCAAGGTTACTGGAATAACCCGGAAGCTACCGCTGCAACGATTGTTGATGGATGGCTGATGACCGGGGACCTCGGATATATGGATGAAGACGGCCATTTCTTCGTAGTTGACCGTAAGAAAGATATGATCATTGCCGGTGGATTCAATATTTATCCACGCGAGATCGAAGAAATTCTGTATGAAAATGAAGCCATTCAGGAATGTGTTGTAGCGGGTATCCCGGATCCATACCGCGGGGAGACAGTGAAAGCGTATATCGTCCTGAAAGAAGGCAAGTCGATTACAGAAGAAGAACTGGATGCTTATTGCAGAGAACATCTGGCAGCATTCAAAGTACCGCGCATCTATGAATTCCGGACTGAACTTCCGAAAACAGCAGTCGGCAAAATTCTCCGCCGCTCACTCATTGATGAAGAGAAGCAGAAGATCAGTGAAGCTGTCCCTTCATAAAGCTTGACACAATAAGCAGTAAACTATAATATGAAAATATGAATGAATCGCCATTCATATTTTCATATTTTTTTGGGTGGTGAGGATTTGGTTAAAAAAGACAAACCGAAATACAAGCAAATAATCGATGCGGCGGTCATCGTGATTGCCGAAAACGGCTATCATCAGGCGCAGGTATCTAAGATCGCTAAACAAGCCGGGGTAGCGGATGGTACAATTTACTTGTATTTCAAAAACAAGGAAGACATTCTCATATCTGTTTTCCAGGAGAAGATGGCAGTTTTCGTCAGTAAACTGGAACAGATACTTGAAAAAGATCATTCGGCTGCTGAAAAATTGAAGCACATGATTGAGAGCCATTTTAGTTTACTGGCGAGCGATATCCATTTGGCTATCGTCACCCAGCTCGAACTCAGGCAGTCAAATACCGAGATCAGGTTAAAGATCAACAGCGTCCTACGGGAGTATCTTTTGTTGCTTGACCAGATCCTGATCAGCGGCATGGAATCAAATGAATTCGATAAGGATATGGATATCCGCCTTGCCAGACAGATGGTCTTTGGTACGATGGATGAAACCATAACGACCTGGGTCATGAATGAGCATAAATATGATCTGGTCGAATTGGCTCCGAAAGTCCATCATTTATTGATGAAAGGCATGCGTGCCTAAGAGAGGGGTTTACCAGTATGGAATTTATCAGTTATCGTGTAGAAGACGGTGTTGCGATTGCAACAATCAACCGTCCGCCGGCAAATGCCTTGTCGCGTGCTTTAATCATGGAAGTCGATGAATTGCTTAATGCAGTCCAAAACGATGATTCAGTCCGCGCAATCGTATTGCACGGAGAAGGAAGATTCTTTTCGGCTGGAGCGGACATCAAAGAATTTACGCAAGTCACTTCGGGTGAAGAATTCTCCAAGCTTGCGGCAAGCGGACAGAAAGTTTTTGAACGGGTGGAAACATTCCATAAGCCTGTTATCGCTGCAATTCACGGAGCCGCTCTTGGAGGCGGACTGGAGCTTGCAATGAGCTGTCAAATGCGTTTTGTTTCAGAAAATGCTAAGCTTGGATTGCCGGAACTTCAGCTTGGCCTTATTCCTGGCTTTGCAGGTACACAAAGATTGCCGAGATATGTCGGTGTTGCGAAAGCAGCTGAAATGCTGTTGACTTCCGACCCGATCAGCGGAACGGAAGCTGCGCAATTGGGATTGGCGAACAGAGCGTATCCGGAAGAAGAACTTCTTTCGCAAGCGCTTACAATCGCCAAGAAGATTGCCAAAAAGAGTCCGGTTTCAGTTAAAGCCGCGATTGATATGCTGCAGTATGCCAAGCATGCGGGCTATCATGAAGGTGTGGAAGCGGAAGCGAATTCATTTGGCACCGTTTTTGTGTCAGAAGATGCAAAAGAAGGAATCCAGGCGTTTCTGGAAAAACGCGAAGCACATTTTAAAGGGAAATAATACTTGGGAGGTCTACGTTAATGAACATTTATGTATTAGTTAAACGTACATTCGACACAGAAGAGAAATTAGTCATTTCTGGCGGCAAGATTCAGGAAGACGGAGCAGAATTCATCATCAATCCATACGATGAATATGCAATCGAAGAAGCGATCAATGTCCGCGATGAGCACGGCGGTGAAGTCACTGTCATCACGATGGGCGGAGAAGACGCTGAGAAACAGCTTCGTACAGCACTTGCTATGGGTGCAGACAAAGCGGTTCTTATCAACACTGAAGACGATGTAGAAGAAATGGACCAATTCACTTCAGCTTACATATTGGCTGAATATCTGAAAGATAAAGAAGCTGACCTTATCCTTGCGGGTAACGTTGCAATCGACGGCGGTTCAGGACAAGTCGGACCACGTGTTGCAGACCTGTTGGATATCAACTATGTTACAACGATCACCAGCCTTAAAATCGAAGGCGAAAAAGTAACGATCGTCCGCGATATCGAAGGAGACGCTGAAGAGCTTGAAACTTCATTGCCGTTGCTGGTAACTGCACAGCAAGGTTTGAACGAGCCGCGCTATCCATCACTTCCAGGAATCATGAAAGCGAAGAAAAAGCCGCTTGAAGAACTTGAACTGGATGACCTTGATATCGACGAAGACGACGTTGAAGCTAAAACAGAAACAATCGAAATCTACTTGCCGCCAGCTAAAGCTGCAGGCCGTATTCTTGAAGGCGACATTTCCAACCAGGTAACTGAACTTGTCGGCTTGCTGAAGAACGAAGCAAAAGTAATATAAACAAGAAAAGCGACGGCGCCCGCTAAGCTCCGAAGGTATAAGACAGACTAGCGAAGACAGACTAGCGAAGACAGTTGGATTGCTACTGCAAGGGTTCAATATAAAACCATGCTCCTGCATCGCTTCGCTGCTTCGTCGCAAAGACATAGCCTTGCAAGCGTCGGCTAATGTCTTCGCAGCTGGGCGGACTTATGACCCGAAGAGCTGGGCCGCCGGAGCCTGGACAAAGAAAAGCGGAAACAGCCGATGTGTCAACTGGCCGTCCCGTTTCAAACAGATAAAATGATTCGAGTTTTTACATCTACTTAGGAGGTAAACGGACTATGTCGAAAAAAGTATTAGTATTGGGCGAAACGCGTGAAGGTTCTTTGCGTAACGTTTCATTTGAAGCAATTGCCGCAGCTAAAAAAGTCTCCGGCGGCGGAGAAGTAGTAAGTGTTTTGATCGGTGATTCAGTTGCTGAATTCGGAGCTGAATTGGTGAATTACGGTGCTGACCGTGTAATCACTGTCGAACATCCGCACTTGAAATCATATACTTCTGATGGCTACAGCCAGGCTATGATGGCTGTTATCGACCAAGAGCAGCCGGAAGCATTGGTCTTCGGCCATACAGCTGTCGGTAAAGATCTTTCTCCAAAAATCGCTTCCAAATTGCAAACTGGTTTGATCTCTGATGTTACAGATATCGAAGGAGAAGACGATGATGCAGTATACATCCGTCCGATCTACTCAGGTAAAGCATTTGAAAAAGTGAAAAATAAAGGCGGAATCGACTTTATCACAATCCGTCCAAACAACATTGCGCCTCTTGAAAGAGAAGAGCGTTCTGGTGATGTCAGCTCATTGTCAGTAGACATCACAAACTTGCGTACAATCATCCAAAACGTTGTCCGCAAATCTGCTGAAGGTGTTGACCTTTCAGAAGCGAAAGTCATCATTGCAGGCGGACGCGGCGTGAAGAGTGCAGAAGGCTTTGAGCCATTGCAGGAACTTGCTGACCTTCTTGGCGGAGCAGTTGGCGCATCACGTGGAGCATGTGACGCGGATTACGTCGATTACTCACTTCAAATCGGCCAGACTGGTAAAGTCGTTACACCTGACCTTTACATTGCAGCCGGCATCTCCGGTGCTATCCAGCATTTGGCTGGTATGTCCAACTCAAAAGTGATCGTGGCAATCAACAAAGATCCAGAAGCGAACATTTTCAAAGTTGCTGACTACGGTATCGTTGGAGACTTGTTCGAAGTTATTCCAATGCTGACTGAAGAGTTTAAGAAAGTAATGTGATCAGAAAAGCGACGGCGCCCGTTCAGCTCCGAAAGGCATAAGGCAGACCAGCAGAGTGGCGTTCTTTGCCACGGCAGCTGGGTTGACTTATGACCCGAGGAGTTGGGCAGCCGGAGTCTAGACAATTAATTAAGGCCTGCAATCTGCAGGCCTTTTTCTTTCGTTTATTCAGCGCCTAACAGGGTAAACCAGGAGTAGGCAAAAAAATAGCTAGTGAAAAATACGCGTGCTATAATTTGAATATAGTTTGGTAAAACTAAGGAGGAATTATTCATGGCAATTGTACACGGAACAGATCAGAACTTTTCACAGGAAGTATCAGAAGGATTAGTACTAGTTGATTTTTGGGCAACTTGGTGCGGGCCTTGTAAAATGATCGCTCCTGTATTGGAAGAGCTTGACGCTGAAATGAGCGATAAAGTGAAAATCGTAAAAGTGGACGTTGATGAAAACCAGGAAACAGCTGGACAATACGGCATCATGTCAATTCCGACTCTTCTATTGATGAAAGACGGA
Source organism: Planomicrobium sp. Y74 (assembly GCF_003668635.1). GTDB lineage: Bacteria > Bacillota > Bacilli > Bacillales_A > Planococcaceae > Planococcus. Next base: position 148,712 of record NZ_RCWH01000002.1, read on the forward strand.
GAAACAGTAGATAAAGTTGTAGGCTTCCGACCAAAAGAAGCATTGGCTGATTTGGTTAACCAACACGCATAATTCTTAACCGGGTCCATGGTGGCCCGGTTTTTTAATAGGGTGAGAATATGGCAAACGAATTGATTCAACATAAATTAGCAGTACTGCCGGATCAGCCCGGCTGTTACCTCATGAAGGACCGGCAGGATACAATCATTTATGTAGGCAAGGCGAAGGTGCTGAAAAATCGCGTGCGCTCTTATTTTACAGGCAGCCACGATGCCAAAACACAGCGCCTGGTCAATGAAATCGAGGATTTCGAATACATCGTCACGTCTTCAGATAAAGAAGCGCTGATTTTGGAATTGAATCTCATCAAGAAATACGATCCGAAATACAATATCATGCTGAAAGACGATAAATCCTATCCTTATTTGAAAATAACCGGTGAGCGGCATCCGAAACTGATCATTACACGCCAGGTGAAGAAAGATAAAGGGAAGTATTTCGGCCCTTATCCGAATGCCTATTCGGCGAGTGAAACAAAAAAATTGCTCGACCGCTTGTACCCATTGCGGAAATGCCATCAGATGCCGGACCGCGCCTGCCTTTATTATCATATGGGGCAGTGTCTTGCGCCGTGCATAAAACCGGTTGAAAAAGAGACTTATACGGAAATGATCGATGCCATTTCGAAATTCCTGAATGGCGGTTTCCGCGAAGTCAAACAAGACCTGGTAGAGAAAATGTCTGAGGCAGCTGAAAACCTGGAGTTTGAACGTGCCAAGGAATACCGTGACCAGATCAGCCACATTGAAAACGTCATGGAAAAACAGAAAATGGCGATGAACGATTTCACCAACCGCGATGTTTTCGGCTATGCCGTCGACAAAGGCTGGATGTGCGTCCAGGTCTTTTTCGTGCGCCAGGGCAAATTAATCGAACGGGACGTTTCGCTGTTTCCGCTTTACCGCGATCCTCAGGAAGAATTCATGACTTACCTCGGCCAGTTTTATGAGAAGTCGAATCATGTGAAACCGAATGAGATTTTATTGCCGGAGGGTGAAGACGCAGAGCTGGTCAAGGATTGGCTCGGTGTCCGTACGCTTGTGCCGCAGCGTGGCAAGAAGAAAGATCTTGTGCTGCTGGCGAAGAAAAATGCTGAAATCTCGATTAAAGAGAAGTTCCAGCTGCTTGAACGGCAGGAAGAACGGACAATCGGAGCTTGCCAGGAACTTGGCGAGGCGATGAATATCGAGACGCCTCTGCGAATCGAAGCGTTCGATAACTCGCATATCCAAGGAGCCGATGCCGTATCCGCAATGATTACGTTCATCGATGGCAAGCCTTCCAAAAAGGATTACCGCAAGTACAAAACGCGTACAGGCTCGAAGCCCGATGATTATGCAGCTATGCGTGAAGTCATACGGCGCCGCTATTCACGGGTGCTGAAAGACGGATTGCCGTTGCCTGACCTGATCGTCATTGACGGCGGGAAAGGGCAGATGTCATCGGCGCGCGAGATTCTTGAAGATGAGCTTGGCCTGTCGATTCCGATCGCCGGCCTGGCGAAAGATGACAAGCACCAAACCTCGCAATTATTATACGGCGACCCGGTCGAAGTGGTGCCGCTGAAACGGACGAGCGAGGCGTTTTACCTGATGCAGCGCATACAGGATGAAGTCCACCGGTTTGTCATCACATTCCACCGCCAATTGCGCGGCAAGAATTCAATCGTTTCGGCGCTCGACGGGCTGGAAGGCGTCGGTCCGAAACGCCGGCAGCAATTGCTCAAGCATTTTGGATCTGTCAAACGAATCAAAGAAGCGGACACAGTTCAGTTGATGGAAGCGGGCATGCCGGAAAAACTGGCTGAATCGATTCATCGGCATTTTGCCGAAGAAACATTGTCATCTGAATAAGTTCGTGTTATTGTAATAAACATAAATTGAATCACTTGTAAAAGTGGTGATAGAGGCGCGGGCGTCAAAAGTAGCCATCCGGAGATTTGCAGAATCTGTGAAGGATGAGGAAAGGGACGACCGCCGAAGTGTGTGAAGGCTGCAGCCGAACATGCTGGTTCTGCATTTAAGAGATGCAGGGCTGTCAGAGTCAAACTCTGGAGGGCTATCTCACATGGACGTATTTTCGTACATGATAAAAGAGGTAGTTTGCCGGATCGACGGCAAGCTGCCTTTTTTCGTGTCTGGTACTGGTATCCTTTTTGAAGACTGAAATGGATGCAGGCGCTTTTCATGCTGGGGGCCACATAATAATGTGGGAGTGGATGATTAATGGAAACGATTGTTATGAAATTTGGCGGAACTTCGGTGGCGACGCCTGAAAAGATTATCGGAGTAGCGAAAAAGGCTATTGCCGAGAAAGAGAAAGGCAAGCGTGTCGTGATCGTCGTGTCCGCAATGGGCAAAACGACAGACACTTTGCTCGGACTGGCATCGGAAATTTCTGCCGAACCGCCGAAACGGGAGATGGACATGCTTCTTGCGACCGGTGAGCAGGTGACAATTTCATTGCTTGCGATGGCTTTTAAGCAGCTTGGCCACGAAGCGGTGTCGTTCACCGGCTGGCAGGCAGGCATCGAAACAGAATCTGTTCCGCGCAATGCGCGCATTGAAAAAATCCATACCGAACGCCTTGAAGCGGTCCTGAACAGTGGATTTTTCGCTGTAGTGGCCGGCTTTCAGGGCGTCGACCGCATCGGCAACATCACAACGCTCGGCCGCGGCGGTTCCGACACAACTGCTGTCGCGCTCGCAGCAGCGTTGAAAGCTGAGAAATGTGATATCTACACGGATGTCGACGGCGTTTATACGTCAGATCCCCGTTTTGTAAACGGTGCGCGCAAGCTGGAGCAAATATCCTACGATGAAATGCTTGAGCTCGCAAACCTAGGCGCAGGCGTACTTCATCCGCGTGCCGTGGAATTCGCTAAAAATAATAATGTCCCATTAACCGTTCGGGCGAGCTATTCCGACGAACCGGGAACTATCATACAAGAGGTGGTCACTGTGGAAAAAAATCTTATCGTCCGTGGCGTAGCATTCGAGTCCGGTATTGCCCGTGTAACCGTTACATACAATAAACCCTTCAACGGTTCACTCGCGAATATTTTCATGACGCTGGCTGAAAATCATATCGATGTCGACATCATCGTACAAAGCATTTCGGAAGAATTCCAGCCTTCCGTTTCATTTTCAATAAAAGAGGATAGCCTGGAAGAAGTGCGTCGTGTACTCGATGACAATAAAGAAGCGATCGGCTTCAAGTCGACCGAATTTGAAGTCGGCCTGTCAAAAGTCTCAATCGTCGGCTCCGGCATGGTATCCAATCCAGGTGTCGCTGCCCGCATGTTCGATATCCTGCGGATGTCGGAAATTCCGGTCAAAATGGTCAGTACCTCGGAAATCAAGATTTCCGTAGTTGTGCCTGGGGGAGACATGGAGAAATCCGCGAATGCGTTGCATGAGGCTTATGGGTTGGGTTGAAGATTCGAAAAGGGAAGGTTCTTGTTCTCGGTATATGTACCGGAAATTTTTGCAAGGTAAAATAGTTAAATGGAATTTTATTCTGAACCCGGCGATTGCCGGGTTTTTTGTATTTTTAAGTGTAAAAAAAGACATTGTTATACTTAAGAGCAAGAGCGGATTTTTCGCCGTGGCGGAAAAATCCAATGTCTGGAGGAAATCTTCGCGTATGCGGAGATTTTTTCAATATATGTTTTTCTTGTTCAGCATTTAAGATTCAAAATTAGTTTTTTCGGTTCAGCATTGAGGATTGGAGTAGTGCTATAATTCAGTTAATTACAAGGGGAGGCGGCGGTTCGGATAGGGGAGAAAAGTTTGTTGATGTGGGAAGGGGTAAAGATGCTGATGGAGAGGCTGCCGACAGGGCATCCGGAGCAGGCATATTTGAAAAAGGAGTTTCACCGGTACGAAGCAGGATGGAAAGGCGAGAAGCGCTTGATTGCGAAAATGGTTGAGTTTCATTGGGGTGAACCTTTTGAATTGATTTGGGATGTCGGTTTGAAGCTGGGCGACTGGAAAGTTCAAATAGACGGCTTGCTGGTGACGGAGCGCTGTGTCATCGTTATCAGTTCGAAGAATATCAGCGGCAGGATCCATTTCGATGCAGTGACTTCTGAGTTCTACCGGTTTAACAATGAAGGTGAAAAAATGGTGATGGAAGATCCTCAGGTGCAGCTGGCCAAGCACATCCGCTTTCTCGAGCTGTGGCTGAAACAGAGGAAGATTACGTATCCTCCAATTGTTGGAGTAGTGGCTTTCACGTCCAAGCATTGTGAATTTATTGAGAAGCCGGCCGATAAGCATATCTGCAAGACGTATCAGGCGGTTGAGACGCTTTACAAAATTCTTGAAGCGCATGATGTTCAGGCTGACTCCCCTAAGCCGAGCAGGATGCGTAAGGTGATTGAATCGAACAGTTATCCATACGAACGACCGCCGTTGTGTGAGTATTATCGGATTGATCCGCGCGATTTGAGGACGGGTGTGAAGTGTGTGGCATGTGGGAAGATTGCGGTGGAGCGGTTGTTTAAAGTCTGGCAATGCAAAGAGTGCGGACACCGGGATCCGAATGCTCATCAACAGGCTTTACAGGAGTATTTTGCGTTGGTCAGTAGTGAAATTGATAATAAGGAATTTCGGCGGTTTAGTGGGATTGAATCACGATATGTTGTTTTCAGAATGCTTTCTGATGCTGGACTTGTAACTGAAGGAGCAAAAAGGAATCGCAAGTATATCAATGAAAACTAGTTCTTTGTTTGAAAAACACCTATTCAAGTAGGTGTTTTTTTATTTTTATTAGCAAGAAGTTATCACTGCGCACATAAAACTGAATCTGCGCACATAAAATGACGTCACCGCACACAAATCCGGATCTGCGCACACAAATGTCTCTCACCGCACATAAATTCGGCTCACCGCACAGAAACAGCCGCCACACCCCCACAACCCCACCCCCAACAAACAATCCCCACAAAAAAACCGCCTCACACCCGTGAGACGGCCAATCCACATCATATTCCACTCAAACTTGCTCACGCAGATCCGTTTTCAGCGTAATTCGGACCAATTTTTTCTTCGGCAGCACTTCGTCGTAGGCTTCTGTCAAAAAGCCGCCGAGTTTCTGCTTTTGCTGGGCCAGGAAGCCGGCTTCGAGCTTGAAGCAGCGGTTATCGAGTTTGAAAGGGCGTAAAACGAAGATAGTTTCGTCTTTGCCAGTTTTTTCTGTCACTAATTCGCCAAATCCGGCTTGCTCAAAAAAGTCGCCGGCTTCGTCCAATGAGAAAAGGGGGAATTTCCGGGCAAGGGATTTGCCGGCCCAATAGAGGACGTCGTTTTCATGTTTGCCCAGTATATCGGATAATACATAGTCGCGAATAATTTCATAACCGAAATGTTCGTTGATTTCAGGCTCTTTTGCAGTCATCGTAAACCCACTTTCAATATGTAGAAACCCCGTAGGGAATCTTCTGAATTAAGACAAGTTGCCTTGACGCTCCTAATTGAGCGGAGTACAATAAATATGTCATATTATTGTATCATGATGTTCCATGCAGTCAATGGATGCTTTCGTAAAATATCGATTGCTCCGTTAACTGCCTTATTAATGTTTTGAGGAGGGTAAAAGTTTTGGATAATCGTGAATTTTTATTGCGCAGGTTGCACTCATTGCTTGGAATCATTCCATTAGGGATTTTCCTTACACAGCATTTAATCGTCAACCATTTCGCAACACAAGGTGTCGAGGCATTTAATACCGCATCCCACTTCTTAGCGAACCTTCCGTTCGTCATTTTCCTGGAGATTTTCGTTATTTATCTGCCAATTATGTATCATGCTTTCTACGGTGTATACATAGCTTTCACTAGCAAGCACAACCCGGGGCATTATAGTTATTTGCGCAATATTTTATTTACTGCTCAGCGTTATACTGGAGTATTCCTCGTAGTCTTCATCGCTTGGCACGTATTTGAAACACGCTTCCAGGTGGCTATCGGAAATGCAGCAGAAGCTGATTTCAACATGATGGCTAATATTCTTGATAATCCTTGGATGTTTGCATTTTATGTTGCCGGCGTTCTCACAGCTACGTTCCACTTGGCGAATGGCTTGTGGTCATTCCTTGTAACTTGGGGCATTACTCAATCCGAGAAAGCTCAACGATACACGACATACTTCACACTTGTGGTTTTCATTGTATTGTCGGTAATCGGTATCCGCGCTTTATTGGCATTCGTTTAATACGAATTCGATCATTGGTGAATTAAAAGAGGAGTGAATACCAAAATGGCGAAAGGCAAACTTATTATTGTCGGTGGCGGGCTTGCCGGTTTAATGGCAGCTGTAAAAGGCGCAGAGGCTGGCGCGTCAATCGATTTATTTTCAATCGTTCCGGTTAAACGATCTCACTCTGTGTGTGCACAGGGCGGCATCAACGGAGCGGTAAATACCAAAGGTGAAGGCGATTCACCTGATATTCACTTTGACGACACGGTTTACGGCGGGGATTTCCTTGCGAACCAGCGTCCGGTTAAAGCGATGACAGATGCGGCGCCAGCGATTATCCGCTTGCTTGACCGTATGGGCGTTATGTTCAACCGTACGCCTGAAGGTTTGCTTGACTTCCGCCGCTTCGGTGGAACGATGCACCATAGAACGGCTTTTGCCGGCGCGACTACTGGCCAGCAATTGCTTTATGCACTTGATGAGCAAGTGCGCCGCCACGAAGTAAGCGGTCTTGTAACGAAATACGAAGGATGGGAATTCCTTGGTCTTATTCTTGATGAAAACGGCGTGAGCCGCGGAATCACTGCACAGAATATGACGACTATGGAAATCAAAGCGTTCCGCGGAGATGCTGTAATCATGGCAACCGGCGGACCCGGTATCATCTTCGGAAAATCGACGAACTCTGTCATCAACACAGGTTCAGCGGCTTCCATCGTTTATCAGCAAGGCGCTTATTATGCAAACGGCGAATTTATCCAGATTCACCCGACTGCGATTCCGGGAGACGACAAGCTTCGCTTGATGTCTGAATCGGCACGTGGTGAAGGTGGCCGTATCTGGACATATAAAGACGGAAAACCTTGGTATTTCCTTGAAGAAAAATATCCTGCTTACGGAAACCTGGTTCCTCGTGATATCGCTACACGCGAAATCTTCGATGTCTGCGTTAACCAAAAGCTCGGCATTAACGGCGAAAACATGGTTTACCTGGATCTTTCACACAAAGATCCGAAGGAATTGGATATCAAACTTGGCGGAATCATCGAGATCTACGAGAAGTTCACAGGCGATGACCCACGCAAAGTTCCGATGAAAATCTTCCCTGCAGTCCATTATTCGATGGGCGGATTATGGGTTGATGATCACCAAATGACAAGCATTCCAGGCGTTTTGGCTGCAGGTGAATGTGATTATTCTCAGCACGGTGCAAACCGTTTGGGCGCAAACTCACTTCTATCAGCTATCTACGGCGGTATGGTGGCAGGACCGAACGCACTTGATTATATCAAAGGCCTTGAAGTTCTTGCAGAAGACCTTCCATCAGATATTTTTGACCAGGCAGTTGCTGAAGAGCAGCGCAAATGGGAAGAAATCCTGGCACTTAACGGAACAGAGAATGCTTATGTTCTTCACAAAGAACTTGGCGAATGGATGACGGATAATGTAACAGTTGTACGTTATAACGACCGTCTTCAGAAAACGGACGAGAAAATTCAGGAGTTGCTTGAGCGTTTCAATAACATCAACATCACAGATACACAACTTTGGAGCAATCAAGGCGCAATGTTCACACGTCAGCTGAAAAATATGCTACATTTAGCACGAGTGATCACACTTGGAGCGTTGAACCGCAATGAGAGCCGCGGAGCTCACTACAAACCTGATTTCCCGGAACGTAACGATGAAGAATTCTTGAAAACGACTATGGCGAAATTCAATGGCTATGACGCACCAATCTTCCATTATGAAGAAGTGGATACAGGATTGATTCCGCCGCGCAAGCGTGATTATTCAGCCAAAGCATAAGTTTACGAGTCAAAGAAGGGAGATAGAATTACTATGGGTGAAGCAGCAAAAACGGTAATTTTTGAAATCGAACGCCGTGATTCAACTGATAAAGAATCCTATTTCGAGAAATTCGAATTGCCATACCGCGCGAACATGAATGTCATTTCGGCATTGATGGAAATCCGCCGCAACCCTGTCAATATCGAAGGGAAGAAAACAACACCTGTAAACTGGGACATGAACTGCCTTGAGGAAGTTTGTGGAGCATGTTCAATGATTATCAACGGCAAAGCACGCCAGTCGTGTACAGCCCTTGTCGATCAATTGGAACAGCCGATCCGTTTGCAGCCGATGAAAACGTTCCCTGTTGTCCGCGACCTTGTCGTTGACCGCAGCCGCATGTTCGATTCATTGAAAAAAGTCAAAGCTTGGGTTCCAATCGATGGAACGCATGATCTTGGCGAAGGTCCACGTATGCCTGAACGTAAACGCCAATGGGCTTACGAACTTTCAAAATGTATGACTTGCGGTGTATGTCTTGAAGCATGCCCGAACGTCAACGATAAATCCGATTTCATCGGAGCTGCGCCACTTTCTCAAGTTCGCTTGATGAATGCGCATCCAACTGGTGCCATGAACCGTGATGAGCGTTTGAACGCAATCATGGGCGATGGCGGCCTTGCAAGCTGCGGTAACTCACAAAACTGTGTTGAATCTTGCCCTAAAGGTATTCCTTTGACAACTTCAATCGCAGCGTTGAACCGTGAAACTACAGTACAAATGTTCCGTAACTTCTTCGGAAGCGACCACGCAGTCTGATTTATACAGAGAACCTTCACTTCGGTGGAGGTTTTTTTGTTAGGGTTTTCAGGTCAAAAAGATACTAAAATTGACCCTGCGGAAATGAAATATGGAGCCTCGCACCTTGGTTTTTGTTATACTGATAAAATAGTAAGGGATATTTTATTGGAGGAAATTAAATGAAAGCCAATTACATTACAGATTTTGAACAATGGAAACAGGAATTCAGTTTTTCTGCGCCGGTACAGGTGCGGTTCTCTGAAACGGATATGTTCGGCCACGTCAATAACACGGTGCCGATCACTTATTTTGAATTTGCACGCATCGAATACATGAAGGAACTGGGGCTGATGCAGCGCTGGCTGAAAGGGGATGGCGATTTATTCCCTGTTATCGCCGACATGCAGGTGGATTATACGCAGCAGGTTTACTTCGATGAAAAACTCGATGTATATGTTAAAATCGCTTCGATTGGCAGATCTTCGATCGACGTCCATTACTGGGTCGTAAATGCGAAAGGGGAAACCTGCTTTACCGGCAGAGGGGCTATGGTGCAAATTTCCAAAGCCACCGGCAAGGGACACCCGTGGACAGATGAAGAAAAAGCGCTTTTTGAAAACAAGCAGTTTATTTCATCAGAAAATTAAGTCAGTTCTTGCTAAATCAGAAAAAAACCTTCACTATATAAAGTAATAGTTGTATTCAAGGAGTGGACATGGATTATGAATGAAAACAAAAATGACATCCCCCATGATAAAGAGCGAGTTGCCTTCATGGAAAAAGAGCTGCGCTATATCTCCGGGATCATTAAGCAAAAAGGCCGTGAAATCCTTAATTCCTACACCATAACACCACCTCAATTCATCGCGCTGCAATGGCTGTTTGAACATGGCGATATGACGATCGGCGATCTGTCGAACAAAATGTATCTGGCGTTCAGCACGACAACTGATCTGGTGGATCGTATGGAAAAGAATGAATTGGTAGTAAGGATCCGCGAAGAACAGGATCGCCGGGTTGTGCGCATCAAGCTTTTGAAAGAAGGCGAGCGCATCATTGAAGAAGTGATCGAGAAGAGACAGGATTATTTACAGAACGTCCTGACCGAATTCAGCGAAGAAGAAGTGGAGCAATTTTCATTCCTATTGGAGAAATTGCACACGAACATGAAATAGGGGCGGAAACATGCAAGCGAATGCGCCAATCGGAGTAATTGATTCAGGAGTAGGCGGGTTGACTGTCGCAAAGGAGATTATGCGGCTTTTGCCACATGAAAAAGTGCTGTATATCGGAGACAATGCAAGATGTCCATATGGGCCGCGTCCTCAGGCTGAAGTCCGTAAGTACACCTGGCAGATGGCGCGTGCACTGGTGGACAAAAATATCAAGCTGCTCGTCATCGCCTGCAACACGGCGACTGCGGCAACACTTGATTCTCTGCAGAAAAAATTGTCCATCCCAGTGATTGGCGTCATTTTTCCAGGCGCCCGCGCAGCGATGAAAGTTTCCGTTACCAAGGAAATTGCGGTACTCGGCACACTTGGGACTGTGAAAAGCGGTGCTTATGAAAATGCTTTGAAGTCGTTGATGTCGTCCTGCCACATCGTCCAGCTGGCGTGCCCGAAATTTGTGCCGCTTGTCGAAAGTGACGAATATGAAGGTGAGTTTGCGAAAAAAATGGTATGGGAAACACTGGGCCAATTGGAACAAAAGCATTTTGATACAGCGATACTTGGCTGCACACATTATCCGCTGCTCCAGGAATTCATCCAGGAGAAGTTCGGTCCGTCGGTGACTGTATTGTCATCAGCATCCGAAACAGCAAAAGATGTTGAAAACCATTTGCGCTTTCAAAATATGCTGGCGCCAGCGAAAAGGCTGCCAGTGCATCAATTTTACACTTCAGGTTCCACATCGATTTTTGAAACGATCATCAAAAAATGGCTGGAGATCGAAAAACCGATTATCCATTCGATAAAATTCCCTCAAACCTGATGGCGCTGCTGTCAGGTTTTTGTCGCTCCCTACAAAATATGGTACGCTAATCGAGTAAATATAAGGAGGATATCCATGACAAGAGCAGATGAAAGAAAAGCGGACGAATTGCGTCCAGTTGATATGCAGGCAGATTATTTAATTCATCCTGAAGGTTCAGTATTAATCACGGTAGGCCAGACGAAAGTGATCTGCACCGCGACAGTCGAAGAGAAAGTTCCAGGTTTCCTGCGGGGACAAGGGAAAGGCTGGATTACAGCTGAATATTCCATGCTGCCGCGTGCTACAGGCAGCCGTAACCGCCGTGAAGCATCAGCAGGCAAAATCGGTGGCCGTACGATGGAGATCCAACGATTGATTGGACGTGCGCTCCGTGCTGTTGTCGATCTTGAAAAACTTGGTGAACGGACGTTATGGCTTGATTGCGACGTTATCCAAGCGGACGGCGGCACTCGGACTGCTTCAATTACAGGGGCTTATGTGGCGATGGTTATGGCCATCAGCAAACTCGAACTGACAGCTTTCCCGGTAACGGATTTCCTGGCAGCGACGAGTGTCGGCATTACGCATGACAATGGCGCCATTCTTGATTTGGATTACAGCGAGGACTCAACAGCTGAAGTCGATATGAACCTGGTGATGACTGGAAAAGGCAATTTCGTTGAACTGCAGGGCACTGGCGAAGAATCCACCTTTACGCGTGCACAATTAAATGAAATGCTGGATCTTGGTGAAGCAGGTATCCGTCAATTGATTGAAAAGCAAAAAGAAATTCTTGGTGATACCGCACTCCGGATCGGAGAAGAAACGAGGTCGGAATTATGAAAGAGATAATCATTGCTACGAAAAACAAAGGCAAAGCGAAAGATTTCGAAGAACTGCTCGAACCAATGGGTTATAAAGTACTCACTTTGCACGACGTGGCCCCGCATCTTGATGTCGAAGAAACAGGCGAGACCTTCGAAGAGAATGCGGTTTTAAAAGCAGAGACTATTGCGCAGGAACTACAGGCGACCGTAATTGCCGATGACAGCGGCCTTGAAATCGATGCCCTTAACGGTGAGCCAGGAGTCTATTCCGCCCGCTATTCGGGAGAAGAAAAAAATGATGATTCCAATATCGACAAAGTGCTGCAGAAATTGGTGCAGGTTCCGGATGATGAAAAAACAGCGCGATTCCGCTGCGTCCTGGCACTGGCATCACCTGGTAAGGAAACCATCATCTTTGAAGGCACCTGTGAAGGTTTGATTACCGATGAAAGAAAAGGTGATAATGGCTTTGGCTATGATCCGATATTCTATGTTCCAGCCCTCGAAAAAACGATGGCTGAAATGAAACCTTCAGAAAAAGCAGCGGTTTCACATCGCGGAAATGCTATTCGGGAACTAGGGAAAGCGATGCCAGGGCTTTAAAGCAACTGAGCCACAACTGATTTCTTTCCTTTTTTAATATTTTTTTAAAATAACGTTGACTTTTCTTTAAAAGATTTCTATAATTAAAATTGTCTTTCGAAATAGAATGCAAAGCCGGCTGGCAACAGTTCAGTTTGCATTGAGCAGAAAGCCATGTCCCAGTAGCTCAGCTGGATAGAGCAACGCCCTTCTAAGGCGTCGGTCGGGCGTTCGAATCGCTCCTGGGACGTAATAGAAATGTGGTCAACACATTGCTGTGATAGGGTTTTGAAGCATGTAGGGAAAAGAACGGGGATACGAACCATCGAGGAATATCCCTGTTTCCGACCTACTCACCAAACACAGACCAAAATTATCTTCTAATCAAATTGATTAGGAGGTTTTTTTATGTCCAAAAGAAGTGGTGTATTCGATGTACAAGAGGATGTTAGCAAGTTAGTGCGTGGTGAGGAGCAGAAGCGTCCTGAGAGCGGTGCAATGACGGTTGAGAAAGCCCTGAGGGTGATAACGAAGCAAATGCAGGTTAGTGGCTTCAGGGAGCGTACAATAAATGATTATCAGCTACACTGGAATCACTTTGCAAAAATCACTGGCGTAACTTTTTTAACTGAAATTACACCAAATAGCATATACTCTTGGCTTAATTCAATGACTGTTTCCAATCAAACAAAGCTAACACGTTTAAAGTGTTTGAAGGCTATTTTAACGAAATGCTTTGATAATGGTTGGCTGGAACAGAAATTTTGGAAGTCAATTAATATTAAAATCGATAAAAACGTTAAAAAGGCGTCTGCAAGCCGAGATATTGAGTTATTGTTGTCTCTACTTGACTTAAACACTTTTGTTGGTCTTAGGGATGCTGTAGCAATAATTACGCTGCATAAAACAGGTATTAGAATTAATACGCTTGGACAACTCGAGGAACGTCATATTGATTTTGAAAATTTGACCTTGAATTTGGAAGGTTCGATTTTAAAAAATCATAAGAATTTACAATTACCGATAGATGAACAAACAGCCGAATTATTTAGAGTGTTGATCCAGCAAAATAAAAAAGTAAGAAAAAGGTACAGTAAAACGAATGCTTTTGTTTTTATTACTCAAAAGGGAGATTCTCTAGATACAAAATCAACTAATAATGCAATTTCTAAAAGGCTCAATAAATATAGTAAAGATTATGGATTAGAAAATATTAATCCACATGCAATAAGAAGAGCTTATGCTAAGAATTTATTGAACAAAGGAGCGGATGTTGCATTAATAAGCAAAGCTTTAGGGCATTCAAGCTTAGCTGTTACAACACAATATTTGGACTTGGGAATTGAGGAAGTATCAGATAATTTGAGAAATTTTTTGTAAACATTTTGTGAATTTCTTTAAGGCTTCAAAATGAAATATTGGATAGCAAAATAAAAAAGTTGCTATAAGATCAGATATTGAAGATAAGAACTTCAGGTTTTTTCTTCGTTTGTTTTTAAGTGAAGGAAGTAATGGTATATGACCTTGCTCATTTGCTAGGACAAGTTACTGTCCCTATTACACAAGGATAAAAGGGGAGGAAGGAAATGAATGAAAAAATGAGGCATATGTTTACAAAAAGCATGAAGCTGGATTTAGGTAAAATTAGTAGTAAAAAAAAGTGGAGTAAAGAAGCATATGATAGGGAGATAGAGTTTCTTTGTAAAGATTTTTACGTAACTAATAATGCCTGGTATAGATTATCGTGTGGACACATCAAATCCATAAATCGAGCTGATGTGAGAAGAGGAAGATTCGGATGTGGTGAATGTAAAAAAATGAACTACAGTAGCGAGTGTAATAGTAAAGGTTTAAAGTACATTGAACACTATTGTGAGGAAAGACAGACAATAATAGTAGTAGAATGCGAAAAGTGCAAAACTATTTTTGAATGCAGAGCTTCGTCTGTAACTCATCATAAAAACGTTGAATGTCAAAGCTGCAAAGAGATTAATTGGGATGCGATAGCAAATTCAAATGGTTTTAAATGGTTAAAACAAATAGACTCTGCTTTTTCATTATATGAATGTTTGAGATGCAAACGCATGGCAAGCAAAAGAACAAGTGATATGTTGAAGAGCGAGGTGTCTTGTGAGTGCAGTTTAGAAAGGCAGCTCTTGAGAATTGCGGGATATGCAAAGATTTATGGGTTTCGATTGATTAGTAAAGTTGATAGACATAACTGTAAATTCGAATGTGTTTATTGCTCTAACCAAACAGTCTACCAAATATATTCAATGAAAATAGGAAGTGTACGTTGTCGTTTTTGTAATCCGAAGAAGTCGCAAAAACAAACATTAATTGAAAAGTATTTGACTTCCTTGGGTTTCGCCATAGAGAATGAAGTATTTTTTGATGGTTTAATTGGGAAGAAAAATAGAAAGTTAAGATTTGATATAGGTCATTTTAATAATGGACAAATTCAGTGGCTAATAGAATATGATGGAATACATCATTTTGAACCCACAACTTACGGTGGAATAGATTTTTTAAGTGCTTTAAAAAAATTTAAAACACAAAGAAAGTATGACGTTCTCAAAAATAACTTTACTAAATTTAATAATATTCCTTTACTCCGAATTGCATATAATGAAGAAGTATGGAAAGAGAAAATAAATCTTTTTCTCCAAGATTTTACATCAACTAAGAATTAAGCCACCTCAAATAAGTCCCTTCATTTCAGAAGTGGTTCTCAGTTATCTAAACAGAAACTAAAAGCAAATAATAACAGAAATTCATCCTAACTCCCGATAGTATTTTGTGAGATATTGGTAGCGGGTGGGGGTTACTTTACAGTAATTTGGATGGTAGTAGTTTAAATAACCACCTGAATAGAGTCTGCCCGACACTCTATACTAAAAGCTGCGAGCGACAGCAATTAATAAATAAATAAAATCGATGTTTTATTCAAAAGGATACAACTTATTTTATCGTACAGGTCTAATCCACTTTGACGGAACTGTATGTTTTATCGTATTATTAAATGGAGCAGGAACATATCAAACATTAAACAAAGGCTAATGACAAGTAATCAAAGCAGTATTTAATCGCTTTGAATGCATGTCGTTAGCTTTTTAATCTGCTTAAAACATGGAGGTGAAAGTAAAGGAGAAAAAGGAGAGATGTTCTAATGAAAAATTTAATAAATATTGTTGATGCACCTTGTGGCTATGGAAAAACCTCATGGGCAATTCAAGCAATGAACGAAGCATGTCCAAGAACTTATAAATTTATATATGTTACACCTTTTATAAATGAAACGCTTAGGGTTAAAGAAGCTATAACTAATAGAGCATTTTTTATACCTGAAGTTAATGGGGTTAGCAAATCTAAATCAATTGACTTACATAGATTGCTTGAAGAAGAGCGAGATATTTGTATGACCCACGCTTTGTTTCATAATATGCAAAAAGCTACGAAGAACCTTATAAAAGATAAGAACTATATTTTAATACTGGATGAAGTGTTGGATGTAGTAGAGCAAGTAAAGATAAAAAAGGACAGTCTTAATTTACTTCTCGCAGCAAATGCCATCACTATTAAGAAAAATAAAAATAAAATTGATCAAGTATTCTGGAACGAGTCTACTGGATTTAACAGCACAGAATATGACGATATAAAAATAATGGCTCGTAGCGGTTCATTAATGTATTACAATGACACAGCTTTAATATGGAATTTTCCCTGCGATATATTTTCCGATTTTTGTGAAGTGTATATTTTAACTTATCTATTCAGTGGACAATTTCAAAGGTACTATTATGATCTACATGGCGTAAATTATAGATATCTATCGGTTGTTCATGATAGTGACGGTTACTCATTAATTCCTTATAACAAACGTATAATCCATAATAAGGAACTAATAAGTGGTTTAATTAATATTTATGATGGTAAATTAAATGATATTGGTAACAAACCTCTTTCTATGTCTAGTAAGTGGCTAAAAACCAATAAATTAAGGAAGCAGCTTAGTAAAAACACATATAACTTTCTAATGAATATGAACAATGCTAATGTAAAGAATACACTCTGGACTACATATAAAGCTAGTGAAGATGCCATAAAACCTAAAAGCTATGCATCTGCCTTTTTGCCTGTAAACACTCGAGCTACGAACGAGTATAGCGATAGATATAACTTAGCATATTTAGTAAATAGGTATATGAATCCAATGATAAAGAATTACTTTGTTGAGTATGGTGTATCAGTAAACCAAGAGACTTGGGCAGTTTCAGAATTAATTCAGTGGATATGGAGAAGTAGAATCAGAAACAATGAGTCAATAAACCTCTATATCCCTAGTAAGAGAATGAGAAATTTACTTAATGAATATTTATTAAGTGATATCTTTGAAGAAGTACCTTCAGAATCTGTAACAAATCAATATCCCGGTGATTGGAATTTTGCTTAAGTTTTAGGTTTCTTTATTGCCTAAGCAAGTGGAGAAACACCAGTATTTATATGCATAAAAAAATTAGTTTCTTAAGAAAAGAAAGTTATAAATGGGAAATAAAAAGTTCACATATTAAAGACAACCTACGCTAAAGCTGCGGTTGTCTTCTTTAATATGTAAACTTTTTACGTCCCATAATAATAATATTATTAAAAGGTCAAAGAAGTTTGGCATGCTTTGTACTTACTCTTATTAAATAAACTATACCATCCAATTTAATTAAGTAGTTGGTATAAATCTTCATAATTAGTTAGAATAGGTGTATTAGGCAATAAACAACAGAACATATTTGGAGAGGTTAATTCTATGCCACTAGCTTACGAATAAAAGCTTTATTTATGAAAGGTGGAAATGATATTAGGAAAAACTCGTTACAAAAACATTTTAAAAAGCCTATTTCATTTCAAATTTTTTTTGAATAAATAGGATTACTAGAGTTTAAAAAGTAGCATTGAGTTGGTTCTGTTTAAGGTCATTAAGTAACACAGGTTCTCATCTGTATATAAATGAAAAAGACCAAAAAGATTTATAAGATACCTAGCTTTAACTATATCTCAGTTTGTTCTACTTCGACTTGAGGCTTGGATATCTCAAAAATATTATAAAAAAATAAAAGGAGAATTTGTATGACAAATTATTTAAATGAGATACCTAGACCGTTACTCGAAGATATAATTAACAATCAATGTATTCCTATAATAGGAGCTGGTTTTTCAAAGAACTGTGAACTTCCTCTTGGTCAAACAATGCCTTTATGGGAAGACCTAGGCAAAGAAATTGCAAAGGATTTGCAGGATCATCCTGATAGCAATGCTCTGGATGCTATTTCCTCTTATGCGTTTGAATACTCGAGAGCTAAATTGGTTGAAAAATTATCTAGACTTCTTCATGTCAGTGAAGCGAAACCAGGGAATGCTCATAAATCTTTTTGCAATATCCCTTTTGATAAAGTTTGCACTACCAACTTCGATTTTTTATTAGAAAAGGGTTATGACAGTTTAGGGAAATACTGTCTACCTATAATTGATGAAGAACAACTTGCTATAAATTCACATAGACATTTGGGACAAAGCAAAAATGTACATTTACTTAAATTACATGGTGATTTACATCATCCAGATAGAATGATAGTTACAGAAGAAGATTATGATTCCTTTTTAGAAAAATACCCTTTGATGGCTACTTATTTAGCAAACCTATTGATTACCAGAACTCCACTATTCATAGGGTACAGTTTGGAAGATGCTGACTTTAGGCAGGTTTGGCAAATAATTAGTAGCCGCTTGGGTAATCTTAGAAGACCAGCTTACGTTATTACAATAGATGCAAAGCAAGCTGCGATTAATAGATTTAAAAGGAGAGGAGTAAATGTAATTAATTTTAATGACGTTAGTTATCAGGACTTATTTGTGAAACTCTTTGAGGAAATTAGAGAATACTGGGTTGAGAATATCCAGAAAAATATTATTAGTTATGATGAATTAACACTAACCGAATTATCATTACCAAAACTCGCGGCAAATAGGCTTTGTTATATTTCTGTGCCTCAAAACAAAATATCTTTTTATAAAAGTTATGTATATCCTTTAATAGAACAATGCGGTTTTCTACCGATATCTGCTGAAGAACTAGTTACTCCTGGTCAAAATATAAATGCTTTAGAGGCGTCACTTTTGGAAAAAGCTGATTTAGTTATCTTTGATTTGGAAGATAACAAGTTCCAAAATGCCATTGGCAATATTTTATCAAACAGAGATAAAGCGGTACGTATATTATTTCTAAGTAATAGAAATGCAGTAACCTGGAAAACTACAATGAATGAAAAGCATAAAATCATGTTTCTATACAAAGAGAATTACTCGGAAGAACAAAATTCTGAAGCTTTTTTAGAAGAAGTTAAACAATGGTTGGATGAAAATCTTTCGGCTTCTAATTTAACCTTACAAGATCAACCTAAAAAATTATTGGAAGCAAACGAATACAAGGCAGCAGTCCTATCTTCCATTTCATTATTAGAATACGAATTAAATAATCTATTAAACAATCAAGGATCAGATAAAGATTTTAAAACGAGTTATTCAAGAGGACACATTCCTTTATCTAAACTCATAGACGTATTGTACCAAAGAAAAATAATTGAAAATAAAATGGTAAATGATTTGAAGAATTGGTTAACAATCAGAAATCGTGTAGCACATAATATCTCGGAATCTGTGACTAATATTCAGGCAGAAGAAATTGTGAATGGAATAAATACTATAATTGATAAGATTAAGATGTCAGAGATTTAAATGAATTGGTGATTGAAATTAGCATGAATCAATAATTTTCTGAAGGTTCTATTTAATCAAAAATACTGATAGATGCAGTAAAAAATAAAAGAATACGAAAGTCACGAACATATTGCCGGTAAAGTACTTTAACATACCTCCTTATGTTCGTTGGCTAGTACTTCATTACTGAAAATTTCTTATCCATAGTATATGAAGGGGAAAAAGATAGTAGCGGTTAATGTCCGGTAAAATTTCTAATCCTTGCTTTAGTTTAAGAAAATATCGTCTCAATAGAGCTCGGCTATTTAAATCGGCGCCCTTATAAGTTATTGTCAGGAGTTAGAATGGTTTAATAGTAATATGTCAGAAACGTGTCTATCATGGACTTTTAAAGCTGCAATACAGAATATGTAAGCAATAGGCTATAGCTTTTACTAAAGCTTTTTTATATAATTTTTTATCAATTTACGTGTAAGTCCAATTATATGAATTATTTAGATATAAACAAAAATGACCGACAAATCAAGGGACAATTTGCCAGTCATTTATATACGTTATTAAGTTTTACGATAAGAAAGGGAATCCGTTACACTTCCTGGTTCTATCCATCTATCCATCTATCCGGCTGATCAATTCCGAAATCTTCTTTTTTTGCACCTGATAATCTTCACCGTCGAACGTCAAATCGTATAGAATCATCGATACAAATTCCTCGATTGAAACTTCCTTCTTAATCTCTTCTACATCAATTAGAAAACCCTTCGCTTCTTCCCAAGGAGTCCAATCAATCGCATAAACCTTACCGTCCCGCTCCACTACTACATCCCACGTATCTTCTTCAAGTCCGTTCCGCTTCAGTATAAGTTGCCCATCCGCAGCGACAGATTCTAATGAACTCATTTGCTCCAAGATATATTCGATGTTCTCTCCCATCACGCCGTACATAGTATGACTTTTAATGTAATTGATTAATTGTTCGCTGTTCAGTTCTTTCAAGATTCCCCCGAATGTTTTCATGTTTAACACCCCCTCATTAAGACTCTTTTCTTGTTCTTATTATACCCTGATAATTGGTGGCAATTAACCTTTGATCAATGGTTTTCCGCTATTCTTATTAATGTTTCAATTAAATAATTTTCTTGTACATTTATCATCCAAACATATCATTTTGGAGAGAAAGATAATTGCGTTGGATAAGTTATAACCAAATTGGTATGACACAATTGAAAATAGAGCCATAATAGAGAGGTGTAACAAATGATTACACCCTGCTAATACATAAAGAGCTGACAGTTATAATCATATTTATAGCGGCTCATGTGAATGTGTCAAAAAGTAGCGGGAGCAATGAAGAAATATGGCTATGCAAGGGTATCAGTTATCTTCAGTAGGGCAAAATTTTACAACTCAAATTAACCAACTTAAAGATGCCGGATGTATTTCAATATATAATGAAGAAGTTTCTAGCAGAAATAAAAACAATAAACTAGAGTTCGTCAAGTTGTTAGAAGTTGCAGATCAGAGAGATGCAATTGTTGTAACTAAGCTGGATAGGCTTGCAGGAACCACCATAGATACTTTAAGTATTATTGATTCTTTAGATAATAAAGGAGCTTCTTTAATTTTATTGAATCTGGGAGGAGACAGAGTTAATACTGGAACGACAATAGGAAAGATAATGATTACTGTTTTATCTGGGATTGCAGAGTTTGAAGAAGATATTGATTCGAAAGAGGCAGGTTGAAAGCATTGTAGAAGCAAAGCAAGAAGAGTTTATAAAAGAATACCTACACCGATAATCATATTGGCTTACAACATGCTTTAGAACGGTATGAAAATAGAGGAAAAAGCAGAAAAACGGTAAAGAAAAGTGCTAGTATTACGAAAATAAGTAAAGCGACAATTTACAGAGCAGTTAAAAAGGGGAACAATAGATGCACAAACCTTTAAAATGTTAAGTCGTATGCAAGAATATTATTATAATTTGTTATAAAAAATAAAGGAGGAGAAGAAATGGATATATTCAATATGGTACTACCGATAGTAACCTTAGTGCTTGGTTCATGGTCTGCTTATTTAATTCAAGTAAAAAACTTTGAAAGAACTAGGGATTGGGATCAAAAAAAGCTTGCAAGTCAATTTGAACAAGAACGTGAAAAGTTAGAAAAACAGTTTAACTTCGAATCGCAAAATCAGGAAAGCCAATTTATTAAAGAGCAATTACTAAAGAAAGTTGAATTATATAATAAGATATTAAAAGCCATTGGAGAAAATAAAGTCGTGGAATTTTCACGTTATCAAGGAGAAGAGCCAGATTTTGATGAGCAAGTTTATAAAGAGAAAGTTAGACCAATATTATACGAATCTTTTCACCTTCTAAAAAAAGAGATAGCAGAGGATGTAATTAAGATAGATGATATGTCCGATAGGTGGGAATTTTATGAAGAAGCGGATAGAGGTGATAGTGAGTTAATAGCCGATTACTATATGAATATTAAAAAAGCAGTTAAAGAAGAACTGGAAGAATTTAGACGCAATTATATTAAATAAGAAAGTATAGAACTTCTCTAATTTTGTCGATCATTGAGAAAATGGGGAAGCTTTGACTAAAATATCTCTAAGTATAACCCAAATTCTAGCACGTTGATAAGCTCTTGTACGACAATATTAAAATGAGTATTTTAAACTAGTTAAATTTTTAAAGCAATAAATCTCAGAATATTACATAAGATTTATTTAAATACGTAGATTCAAGTGTTAAGACGCTATTACGTCGCTATGTGGTATGGTTTGAAATTCATCAAGTGCAAATACACTCAAATGATTGCATAACAATATTTACATGAATTTTCAAATGTTTTAGTTGTAAAAGATTTTGAAAATTTTAATATTTAAACTCTTGATTGGAAATATATGATAAATTATGTATATATTAAATAGAGAAATCAATCTAGGAGGGGTATCGGTTGGAAAAGTGGGATTACATAGATGCCATTATTACTGAATTAAAAGGAACAACAGATACAAATTTCCAAGTAAAAATAGGCGAAGTGTTGAAAAATTATTATAAAGATAAAAAATTAACTTATGAAATGCCTAATTCTTCTGGAGGGGACGATAAAAATGATGGATGGGTTTTAGAAGAACAAAAGTTTTATCAGATTTATTCTCCACAACAATTTAAGGGTTCATTCAGAAAGGACATACAACAAAAATTTTCTGAAGATTTAGAAGGTCTATTGAGTTTAATTTATAATGAGGGGAAATGGGGTGGTCAGTTAAAACAATTTATTTTTATAGTAAATACAATTGACCGTAACTTACCTCATGATAGTGAAAGGTTCTTTGACAAAGAAAGAGAAAAGTTCGAAAAACAATATAAAATTAAATTTAAAGTTAAAGTAGTGAATTTGGATTTTATTAGAGATATTCTATTAGAAATGAGTGAAGATAGACTAAGAAATCTTAGCTCGTTATTAAGAGTCACTTCTATGATAGATTATAATGCATTGACACTTACAATGCTCTACGATTTTATAGACGTATTAAATGAAGGTGTGCAGCTTAAACTAAGAGGGAAGATGACAACTTCAGCCACTGATTATAATAGAATATCTACTCCATATAAAATAGCTTTGAATGATTTAGAAGAAGTATCGGATGATATTGAATTTATGATAATGAATTTACATGTACTAGAAGAAATGATAGGTTCAGTTTACCAAGATATGGAGTACACGGAAAAACTACAAAGAATAATTTCGTATATTATTAATGAATACCAAGTTCTTTCGGAAAGTAAAAAAGGTGTCGAACTATATAAAGAGATTATAAGAAATATAGTAAGTTTTACTGAAACCAATAAGAGCTATATGTTTCCAGTTGAATTATTAGTAGTTTATATATTTGACAAATGTGATATTTTTGAAAAGGAAAGAGTGGGGGTTTAGATATATGATATTGCCAAATAAATATATATCAAATTCACAAAGCCTGATTGGATTAAGCGCTTTAGTATTAAATGCTTTATCGAATAAAAGTCTTTCAATAGATAAACTTTGGAAGTCCTTTGAGAAAAAATATATTAATAATCACAAATTAAATACAGCACCAACTTACCAAAAATTTTTACTAACTTTAAATTTTATGTATTTGATTGGAATGATTAACTACACTGAAGAAGGTGATATTTATAATGAAAATCTTGAAATTAATAATAAAGAAACCAAATCAGGAACATATAAGAGAAATTAATTTCAATGAAATTGGAACTTCATTAATATATGGAAAAGTAAACAAGCCGGATGATGAGAAAGAAACTTCTAATAGCATCGGAAAAACACTTTTATTAAAATTCGTTGATTACATCTATGGAGCAAATGAAAATCCTACAGTTGTAAAAAAAGATATAAGTGGATGGGTATTGGAAGCGAAAGTAAAACATCGTGAAAAAGTTTATACTATAGAACGTGTTTTAGGTATATCAAAATTTAAAATTAACAATAAAGACTATGATCTCGGTGAGTATAGAGATTTTTTTGAAATTAATAGAAATTTATATAGTAAACAATTATTTCTTTCTCAAAAAAACAATTTAATTAGTAATAGAAATGAAGCGGTAGTGCCAGATTATAAGGCAGTTTTTGAATTATTGAAGTTAAAAGACTTACCTTTTAGTTTTGAAGAGTATTGTAGTATTCAAGACCAAATAAAAGAATTGGGTAAGATTGAAAAAAAACTAATTAGAACCTTAACTAACACAGAATTGAAAGAGATTGAAGAACGAATTTTCCTTTTGAAAAAATCTATTAAAGAAAAAGAAGATGAATTAAATGAATTGAACTCCAGAATTTCAAATTTAAATGTTACGAAAGAAAAAGAAGAGCTGATGGACGAATATACGGAAAAGAATTATCAGCTTAAAACATTTCAAACCGCAAAACAAAAATTAAATATAGAATATAAACGATTACATCAGTTCTTAAAAGAAGTAAAAAACGTAGATGTATCAGCAGAATCAATTAACAAATTATTTGAAAAAGCAAGTTATGAAGTTCCTGAATTAATAAAAAGAAGAATAGAAGAAGTAGAAGAATTTCAAAAAAAAGTTTTCTATGACAGAAAAGAAACTATTGATAGGAGACTAGATGATATTGAAGATTCAAGCTTCAAATTATCCTCAACTATAAAAGAATATGAAAGTGAATTAGAAAGACTAGCAGATATTATTTCTCAAACCGAAATTTTTCAAGAAGCTATTTCAGTTTATCAAGAAAGAAGTAGTGAACTACAAAATCTTAAATTTGAACAAGGCGAACTATCTAAGATTGAGCAGATAATAAATGAAAGAAAAGAAAGAGAAGACAAATTAGCAACTGAATATAATGAAATGAAAAATACCTATAGTAAATATGAACAAACAATAGAAGAGTATAAAACTTATATTTATGAAATGGTAAAAATGATTTATACATCTAAGGTAGAGGCATACTTCACAATTCATTTGAAAAATCGTCATAAAACTCATAGACCTTTTTCAATTGATTTGAGTTTAACTGGAGATACTGGAGAAGGTGTAGGAGAAGTTAGAAAAATTTTAGTAGATTTATTGATATTCAATTTCAATAATAAATTAGAAATAATGATGCAAGATTCTTCTTGTTTTTCAGGAATTGATAATCGACAAACATCTAATTTGATTAAGATAGCAAACAGTATTTCTGAATCTACTCAAAAACAATATATTGTTTCATTAAATGACTATCAATTTAATAAAAAAGATAAAGAATTTATGAAGCTAGTTTCGAACTCTACTATTATAGAGCTAGATGAAAATGAAAAGTTATTAAAGTTTGACTATTAAGAATTGATGCCATGATAAATTTAATAGATTGTAATTCCGATATTTAAAATTAAATTGAGTTAAGTTAAACTATAAGTTAAGAAGATAACGACGGTCTAAGTTCGGTAAGTGTTCGAATCCCCGCTTTCTTGCAGAAAGCCATGTCCCAGTAGCTCAGCTGGATAGAGCAACGCCCTTCTAAGGCGTCGGTCGGGCGTTCGAATCGTTCCTGGGACGTACAGTCTGATTATAGACATCTTAAAGAAATGAAAAAACACTCTCAACCGTTGATAGATAACGGCTTGGAGTGTTTTTTCTATTATTGAGGTATCGCATTAAATAACATAAGAAAACGAAAGTTTTTACACACGTTTTACACAACTGCCTTTCGCATACGAGCAAACACATCTTTTGCCAACTGCGAGTCCCGTTCACGCGTTTCTTTCAGGACGTGCGAATAAGTTTCTGCCGTAATTTGCGGATTGGAGTAGCCGAGCCTTTCCGATACATACTAAACTGACGCGCCGGAATAAAGCTGAACGCTTGCATTAGTGTGGCGCAATGAGTGAACTGAAATGGAATCAAGTTTATGCTCCTTCAAAATACCATGCTAGACCTTGTTAGCGTCTTTGTTTGTCAGCGTGCCATACTTACTTTGCTGACTGTAGAAGGTGAGCCCTGTGATAGCGAGGGCACTGTGGAGGCTTTTTAATTTGGCTAGAATGTAGAAGCATTAAAAGATATAATGAAAAACAAGACGCAATCTAGGCGGTAATTATTATGAAGAAACTCACAGTGACATATGAAGTATTTATGTTTGTCTTGGTAATCATTTCACTCTTCCTCGCTTTTTCAGAAAATGAACAGCTGTTATTCTACGACAAACTAATATGGGTTGTTTTCGTTATTGATTACATAACTCGACTGATTCTTTCCGAGAAGAAATGGTCATACATAAAATAGCATCCATTCGAATTAATTGCTATTATTCCATTTGATTCTATTTTCCGTGCTGCTCGGTTCGTACGAATCTTTCGTGTGATTAGATTGCTAGGAATTGGTTCTCGATTCTTCAAGCCAGTTTACAATGTCCTGCAAACCAACGGACTGGATAAGTTATTAATCATTACTATGATCATGCTGTTCGTGATACCGATACCAGTTATATTAGTTGAGCCAGAGATTAATACATTTCCTGATGCGCTGTGGTGGGCCATCGTAACAACTACAACGGTTGGTTATGGTGATATATCTCCGACAACGGGGATAGGCAGATTCTTGGCAGTCGTGCTGATGCTTGTGGGTATCGGGATAATTGGAACGTTCACAAGTGCTATTACCAGTTATTTCAGTAGAGAGAATGAGCTGTCGCATGACAAAGAGGTACTGCAAATTATCCAGAAGATTGAAGATGTGGACAATATTACAAAAGAAGATGCTGAACTGATTCAACTGTATCTGAAGAGGAAGGCAAAGACCGTAACTGAAGAATTGCTGGAGAAAGAATATAACCCCAACCTTGATGGTCGGGGGTTGAAAAATCTTCATTTTACACAATCAGTCGGATAAACGTTGATTTAAATGAAGTTTGTTCCTAACTATATACGTCCTCCTGGGACGTACTAATTTATTTACGGATATGTTGCGCAAAATGAAAAAAGCTCTGAATCGCTGATACAGCGATTCAGAGTTTTTTTCTATTCGACGCAGATTGCTCCACCTTTCACGGGTAAGGGGATAAAGAAAGGGTTATTTTTATTATAAATAACAATAAAATAGCATAAAGGAGTTTAAGAGAGATTATGTAGGGAAAAAATAACTAAGGACATTCAACAAATATTAAAACAGGAGGAGATATTATCAAGAAACGTTCAATTATTCCAGCTTCAGCCCTAGCATTTGGTCTTGCGATCGGTTCGTTCGGATTAGCGGCACAGGCTGAAACAGTCACCATCCAATCCGGAGACACCCTGTGGGGAATCGCTCAAGAATACAATATGACAGTGAATGAACTGAAAAAATTGAATCCTTCTCTGAATCCTTATGCACTTCAAATTGGAGCAGAAGTTGTCATCAGCCAAGAGCGCAACAATCCAAATGGTTCAGTCGAAAAATTCCATATGGTTCAACCGGGTGAAACGCTCTACAGCATTGCGAACCTTCATGCCGGTGTAACACTTGACGATCTGTATGATTGGAATCCAGGGATCGATCCTTACAACCTTCAGATTGGATCGGATGTCCGGGTACAGGCACCGGACAATACTTCCGTTGAAGTATTCCACATGGTTCAACCGGGTGAAACGCTCTACAGCATTGCGAACCTTCATGCCGGTGTAACTCTTGACGATCTGTATGATTGGAATCCAGGAATCGATCCTTACAACCTTCAGATTGGATCGGATGTCCGGGTACAGGCACCGGACAATACTTCCGTTGAAGTATTCCACATGGTTCAACCGGGTGAAACGCTCTACAGCATTGCAAATCTGCATGCCGGTGTAACGCTCGATGATCTGTACGATTGGAATCCGGGAATCGATCCTTATAATCTTCAAATTGGATCTGACGTGCGCGTAGCTGCACCTCAGTGATTCGAGTTTCTCAATAACAAGCAATTACCAAAAAATACTTCACTTTAGTATCATCGAAGGCACAGCCGCCGAAATGGTTGTGCTTTTTTTCTGCACAAGAAAAAAGAATAGGTCATTATTTAAGGAAGAATGATTCTTCGGCATTCTGAAGTCAGAGGCCGAGATTTTAAATTCGAATAAATGACGTGGGTTTTAGGAGAAAGCATTTAATAAGAATCTCACGGAAAAATAAAAGATAGTATTTTTTGTGAAACCTCTTTGTTTTATACATTTGTTTGATAGACTGTTCTAAGAATAAAAAAGTCCGATCCATTTAGCGGACGCATAAAATGTAAGAGGATGGTAGGCAATTGATCAAAAAATACACTGTGAAAATTATAATGGCTACATTAATTTTTCTTGTCGCATGCTGCAGTTTTTCAGCTTTTGATATCTGGGCTTACTCACAAACTTCCGAGCTGGTAAAAGCTGATGCCGCCATCGTTCTTGGAACGGCGGTTTGGGGAGATGAACCGTCACCGGTGCTCCGCGAGCGCATCAACCATTCGATCTGGCTTTACGAGAATGATTATGTCGGCAAGATCATCTTTACCGGAGGCAAGACCAACGGTTCGGAATTGGCCGAGGCTGTGGTCTCCAAAAACTATGCGATGGCCCATGGCATACCGGAAGAAGATATTTTCGTCGAAGACCGTTCGATGGTGACGATTGAAAACTTCCGCTTCGTATCTGAGATCGCTGAATTGCATGAGCTGTCGGATTTTCTGGTAGTGAGTGATCCGCTGCATATGAAACGTGCGATTCAAATGGCGGAAGATACGGGCTTCGAGGCTTTCACTTCGCCGACCACAACATCAGAATACAACTCGTTGACATCAATCGTGCCGTTTTTCTTCCGTGAAGTCGGCGCTTACGTCGCCTATTCGCTGTCATTCGGTGACTAAAGGGTCAAAATGAATCTCTTCCTGCCGGGAAGAGATTTTTTATTTTATTCCTTTCATCATTCTGTAAAGTAAGTGGTATAGTAAAATAAATGCGGTAACTGCCGCAATAAGCCGTATGGGGAAAGGTTTAATTTTCTCAAATTAGGCAATGTTCTAGGGTAAAGACAATATTTGCGCGATGGAGGTGATTTGATGCGTAAAAAGTACAGGGAGTTGAAGCGAAAAGGCAATGTTGTCGTCTTTCCGACGACGATCAACCGTTTGCTGACAGAGGCTATGACGCTTTTGAAACAGGAAAGTTATGAAGAAGCGAGGGATGGCCTTTATCAAGTGCTTACCTACGAACCGGAGCATCCGGCTGCGCTGGGAGCTTATTCCTACTGCCTATATGAGCTGGGGGATTATGATGAAGCGCTGGAAGTGTGCAGGGAATTATTGAAGGTGGGTCCGATTCACTACCTCGAGACGATGGAATTATACATAAGCATACTTATGCAGGTGCGTGAATTTGAGGAAGCGGAACATGTGATTGAAGCGCTGATTGAGGAAAAGGTATTGCCGGAAGAGCGGTTGGAACAATTCCATTTGCTGAGGGATCTGAACGAACGGATAGCATCCAAATCGATCGAAAAAATTGATGCGGATCAATATACGCCTGAAGCTTTTCTGTCTCTTAATCCATTTGAACAGGAACGCAAAGTGATGGAGTTGCCTCCTTCATCGTTTAAGCCGCTCAAGGATAAGCTTGTGGCGCTTGTTGAACATCCGGAGATAGATTTACTGGCGAAAACATACATATTATTTATCATGCAGCAGGAAAAGGTGGCAGCAAAGGTCAACATACATAAGTTCCACTATATTGGCGAGTTTAACATCACAGACCTGCCAGATCCGCAGCAGAGCCCGAGGGTGGCTGAAATCCGGGCAATTTTCGCGGAACAATTGGCGAAAGATCCGACACGGCTTGAAATGGCAAACGAACTTTTTGAACGCCATATCTATTTGTTTTATCCTTTCCTTATGGATGAGTACGACGTGAAAGAAGTGGCGGAAGCCTATATGTCCTACCTGGATTTATTGTTCACTGGAAAAATGGATGAGACAAGTGACGAAGACTTGCGAAATCTGCTGATACAGGCAGAAATGTGGTTTGAAATGCGCAACGGATAGAAATAGTTGAACCTCGTTTCATGTGTGATATAATATTGAAGTTGTCAAAATTCGTATAAACGTATGAATGACTTTGTAAAAAATGTTTGGAGGGCTTATATATGTCAGCAAAATGGGAAAAGCAAGAAGGTAACACAGGAACACTTACAGTTGAAGTTCCAGCAGAAGAAGTAAATGCCGGACTGGACAAAGCGTTCAAGAAAGTCGTAAAAGAAATCAACGTACCAGGATTCCGCAAAGGGAAAATGCCGCGCCAAATGTTCGAAAAACGTTTTGGTGTAGAATCTCTTTACCAGGATGCTTTGGACTTCATCTTGCCGGATGCTTACGCAAACGCAGTTGAAGAAGCGGGAATCAACCCAGTTGACCGCCCTGAAATCGATATTGAAACAATCGAAAAAGGCCAGCCGTTAGTGTTTACTGCTAAAGTGACAGTTAAACCGGAAGTTGAGCTTGGCGAATACAAAGGCCTTGAAGTTGCAAAACCGGATACTGAAGTGACTGACGAAGAAATCGAAGAAAAATTGAAAGAAAACCAAGAGCGTTTCGCTGAACTTGCTGTTAAAGAAGACGAAGCGATCGTAGAAGGCGATACTGCAGTTATCGACTTTGAAGGATTCGTCGACGGCGAAGCTTTTGAAGGCGGAGCAGGAAGCGACTACTCTCTTGAAATCGGTTCTAATTCATTCATCCCGGGCTTTGAAGAGCAGTTGGTAGGCGTTAAAGCCGGTGAAGAAAAAGACGTTGAAGTAACTTTCCCTGAAGAATACCACGCTGCTGAACTTGCAGGAAAAGCTGCAACTTTCAAAGTGAAGGTAAATGAAGTGAAAGGGAAAGAACTTCCTGAATTGAACGATGATTTCGCTAAAGAAATCGACGAAGAAGTTTCAAGCCTTGATGAACTGCGCACAAAAATGAAAGAAGCGGCTGCAGCTGAAAAAGCTTCAAATGCTGATGCAGCTTTGCGCGATGAATTGGTTCAAAAAGCAGCTGAAAACGCAACAATCGATATCCCGCAGGCAATGATCGATTCAGAAATGGACCGCATGATGCAGGACTTCGAACAACGCTTGACACAACAAGGTATGAACCTTGAGCTTTACTTCCAGTTCTCAGGACAGGACGAAGCAGCTCTTCGCGAACAGATGAAAGGCGACGCAGAAACTCGCGTACGTGTATCATTGACGCTTGAAGCGATTGCACAAGCTGAAAACATGGAAGTCACTTCTGAAGATATCGACAAAGAACTTGAGAAGATGTCTGGCCAATTCAACATGGATGTTGAGCAGATCAAAGCAGCACTTGGCGGTACTGAAATGCTTGAAAATGATATCCGCATGCAAAACACTGTTGAATTCCTTGTGGAAAACGCTAAAATCAACTAATATTGCAGAACACATAAGTTTCAAAAATAACAAGGCGCGGAGACGCGCCTTGTTTTCTCTACATAGAAGATTTTTGATTTCACATAGGCTATGAGCAGATGCGCGAATCTAATTAGTTGCTCAAAGCTATAGAATCTTGTAAGATTATGGCTTGAATAGGGGTGAATACATTGTTCAAATTTAATGACGAAAAAGACCATCTAAAATGTTCATTCTGTGGCAAACCACAAGAGCAGGTTCGTAAACTGGTTGCAGGACCGGGTGTATATATTTGTGACGAATGTATTGAGCTTTGTACGGAAATCGTAGAAGAAGAGCTTGGTACGGACGAAGCAGTTGAATTCAAAGAAGTGCCAAAACCGAAGGAAATCATGGATATCCTAGGAGGCTATGTAATCGGCCAGGATAAAGCGAAAAAATCGCTTGCTGTTGCTGTTTACAATCACTACAAACGCGTCAATTCGCAAAGCAAGATCGATGATGTCGAGCTTTCCAAGTCGAACATCGTACTGATCGGACCTACAGGAAGCGGTAAAACTCTATTGGCCCAAACTTTGGCCCGCATCCTTAATGTTCCTTTCGCTATCGCGGATGCAACATCTCTGACTGAAGCCGGCTATGTCGGTGAAGATGTCGAGAACATTCTGTTGAAACTGATTCAGGCCGCGGACTATGACGTTGAACGCGCTGAAAAAGGGATCATCTATATCGATGAAATCGATAAAGTGGCCCGTAAATCAGAAAACCCGTCAATCACACGTGATGTATCGGGTGAAGGCGTTCAGCAAGCCTTGCTGAAAATCCTTGAAGGTACAACTGCAAGCGTTCCACCGCAAGGCGGGCGCAAGCATCCTCATCAGGAATTCATCCAGATCGACACGACGAATGTCCTGTTTATCGTGGGCGGAGCCTTTGACGGGGTAGATCAAATCATCAAACGCCGTCTCGGCAATAAAATCATCGGTTTCGGTGCAGATCCGAACAAAGAAGAGCTTGACGAGAAATCATTGCTCAGCCAATTGATTCCTGAAGACTTGCTTAAATTCGGTCTGATTCCTGAGTTCATCGGCCGTTTGCCAGTATTGGCAAGCCTTGAACAGCTTGATGAAAATGCATTGGTACAGATTTTGACTGAACCGAAAAATGCTTTGATCAAGCAATATCAGAAAATGATGGAGCTTGATGGCGTTGAATTGACGTTTGAAGACGAAGCACTAGTGGAAATCGCGAAACTTGCGATTGAACGTAAAACTGGTGCCCGTGGACTTCGCTCAATTATCGAAAATATCATGCTTGATGTAATGTTCGACTTGCCTTCACGAGAAGATATTGTTGAATGTATCATTACAAAAGAGACGATTACCGATAAAGTTCAGCCAAAACTCATCTTGGAAGATGGCTCTGAATACATTGCAGATAATAATGAGAAAACATCCGCATAATTTAGGATGATATGGGCTGACTCAGATTGTGCACATCCGCGCGGTCTGGGCTCAGTCCATTTTTTTGGTTTTATATTTATATATAGTTAATAAACGATATTCCGCAAAACAGCTTCGCTTCCTGGGGGCTCGCGCTGAGCTAACTCGTGCTCGTTACACTTCGCCCGAGTGGATCTCAGCACTTCGCTCGAAAGTGAGTTGTCAGGCCAACTCCCTTTCTAATCCCCTGGGAGTCTTCGCTGTTTTGCTCCATATCTAAGTTAAATAACTTAAGATGAAAGAACGGAAGAAGGCGAAGAGCAAAGATATGCTCCTGCATCGCTGCGCTAGCTTCGTCGCAAACGACTTGTGCAAGCACAAATCGTTTCCTGCGGGATTAAGAGCGTGTCCTGAGACCCCACAGTGAAGGTTTGACCGAACTTTATTCGGTCGAACCTTTGCGACGAAGCATGTAATGCTGCAGGAGCATCGATTTTCGAAGCGAGCGAGGAGGCTTAGGCCGCTCCCCGCGGAAAGCGTCCTTCTGGAGAGAGTTCAACAAAAAATTATTTATCGTTACACACACCCGGAGGTGGCTTATAGATGGCTAAGAAGAAAGTTACAAAACGAGTGCCTTTATTGCCGCTGCGCGGACTTCTTGTTTTCCCGACTATGGTTTTGCATATAGATGTCGGACGCGAGCGTTCGGTGGCTGCATTGGAACAGGCATTATTGGAAGACAATATTGTGTTCCTTGCAACGCAGAAAGATATCAGTGTCGAGCAGCCTGAAAAAGAAGATCTTCAGAAGATCGGCACGCTGGCATACGTAAAACAGATGCTGAAGTTGCCGAATGGCACAATCCGTGTGCTGGTCGAAGGACTGGAACGCGGTCAGTGGAAGTCTTATGAAGAAGAAGAGAACTTCCCGGTTGTGGAAGTGACTTCATTCCCTGACGAAACTGAGCGGGATGCTGAGCAGGATGCATTGATGCGTTTATTGGTTGAGCACTTCGAGAAGTATACAAAAGCGTCGAAGAAGGTAACGAATGAAACCTATAAAACGGTAGCGGATATTGAAGAACCAGGCCGCCTGGCTGATATGGTCGCTTCGCATCTGCCGTTGAAAATGGCCGGTAAACAGGAAGTCCTTGAGACTTTCGACATCAGCAAGCGTCTTGAAATGCTGATTGGCCGTTTGCACAATGAGCATGAAGTCATCGATTTGGAAAGACGCATCAATCAGCGCGTCAAAAAAGCGATGGAGCAGACGCAAAAAGAGTTTTATTTGCGCGAACAGATGAAAGCTATCCAACAGGAACTGGGCGATAAAGACGGCAAAACGGGTGAAATTTCCGACTTGAAAAAGCGGATTGATGCAGCCGGCATGCCGGAATCGACGAAAAAGACGGCGCTTAAAGAGCTTGACCGTTACGAAAAACTGCCTTCTGCAGCAGCGGAAAGCGGCATTATCCGTAATTATATCGAGTGGCTCGTGACGATTCCGTGGTCTGAGAAAACGGAAGACCGTTTGGATATCAAATATGCAGAAGAAGTTTTAAACCGTGACCATGACGGATTAGAGAGCGTCAAAGAACGCGTCCTCGAATATTTGGCAGTCCAGCAGATGACGAAATCACTGCGCGGCCCAATCCTTTGCCTTGTCGGACCACCAGGTGTCGGTAAAACGTCCCTGGCGAAATCGATCGCCGAATCACTTGATCGCAAATTCGTCCGCATCTCACTTGGGGGAGTTCGCGATGAATCCGAAATCCGCGGCCATCGCCGTACTTATGTCGGCGCAATGCCTGGCCGGATTATCCAAGGAATGAAAAAAGCGGGGACGGTCAATCCGGTATTCCTGCTTGATGAAATCGAGAAAATGTCGAATGATTTCAGAGGAGATCCTTCTTCTGCAATGCTGGAAGTGTTGGATCCAGAACAGAATAATTCATTCAGCGACCATTATATTGAAGAAACCTATGATCTTTCGAATGTGCTTTTCATTGCAACAGCGAATGATCTCAGCTCGATTCCTGGACCGCTGCGCGACCGTATGGAAGTGATTTCGATTGCGGGCTACACGGAAGCGGAGAAAACGCAGATTGCAAAAAACCATTTGGCACCGAAGCAATTGGAGGAACACGGATTAACAGCTGAACAACTGCAGTTTACAGACGAGGCTTTATTGTCCATCGTCCGTTACTACACAAGGGAAGCTGGAGTCCGCGGACTTGAACGCCAACTGGCTGCAATTTGCCGGAAAGTGACCAAACAGATCGTGTCGAAAGAAACGGAATCTGTGGAAGTTACGGAGAAAGAAGTCGAGGAGTATCTCGGCAAACGCAAGTTCCGTTACGGTATGGCTGAAACGGAAAACCAGATTGGTGTTGCAACAGGACTAGCCTATACAACAGTCGGTGGGGATACGCTGCAGATCGAAGTATCGCTGTCACCGGGCAAAGGCAAATTGCAATTGACCGGTAAACTGGGTGATGTCATGAAGGAGTCGGCGCAGACTGCTTTATCGTTTGTCCGTTCAAGAGCCGAATCGCTTGGCCTTGATCCGAATTTCCATGAATCCCAGGATATCCACATCCACGTTCCAGAAGGTGCTGTTCCAAAAGACGGCCCATCAGCCGGTGTGGCCATCGCGACAGCTTTGGTATCTTCATTATCTAAACGGCCAATCCGCCGCGAAGTGGGGATGACCGGGGAAATCACTTTGCGCGGCCGCGTACTGCCAATCGGCGGCGTGAAGGAAAAAACATTGAGCGCACACCGTGCAGGGCTCACTACTATCATTTTGCCGAAGGACAATGAACGTGACATCGAAGATATTCCGGAAACAGTCCGCGAACAATTGACGTTCAAATTTGTATCCGAAGCAGACGAAGCGCTTGAAATCGCTTTAGAAGGAGTAAACAAATGAAAGTTAATAACGTAGAACTTGTAATCAGTGCCGTCCGTCCGGATCAGTATCCGGAAGACGGCCTGCCGGAATTCGCTTTAGCAGGACGTTCGAATGTCGGTAAATCTTCATTTATCAATAAAATGATCGGCCGCAAAAGCATGGCACGTATTTCCTCGAAACCCGGCAAGACGCAGACGCTGAATTTCTATAAGATAGAAGAAAAATTGTTTTATGTGGATGTTCCCGGCTATGGCTATGCCAAAGTTTCAAAAGGTGAACGCGAAGCATGGGGCAAGATGATCGAACGCTATATCACTGACCGCGAACCGCTTCGCGCAGTGATTCAGATTGTCGATCTTCGCCACCCGCCAAGCCGCGACGATATCGCAATGTATGATTTCATGAAGCATTATGGTATTCCGTGCATCATCATCGCGACGAAAGCGGATAAGATTCCAAAAGGCAAATGGGACAAACACAAGAAAATTGTCCGCGATACGCTGGAGATGGAGAAAACCGATCCATTGATCGTCTTTTCTTCCGAAACAGGACTCGGCAAAGACGAAGCCTGGAAAGAAATCGAAAGCAGAATGTAAGAAGGATGAGCGCAGCTGAGGCTGCGCTTTTTTATGTGGAGAAAAACTGAATGGCTAAGTTCGGGCGGGGTTCGCCCCGCCCACTGGGCAGTCCGCGGATGCGGACTGCTTTCAAAAGGGATGTCTTTTCTTTTAAGGATAACGATTGTGGTGGAGGTGCCGGTTGATCCGGTCAATTTTCAGCTGAGTGATCATAGAACCGTTTGAGTGATCATAGAATCGGATAAGTGATCATAGAACCGTTTGAGTGATCATAGAATCGGATAAGTGATCATAGAATCGTTTGAGTGATCATAGAATCGGATAAGTGATCATAGAACCGTTTGAGTGATCATAGAATCGGATAAGTGATCATAGAACCCTAAAAAGTGCTCATAGAACCCTAAAAAGTGCTCATAGAACTGGCGAACCACTCAAATCTCCCCGAAAAACCGCCCCCAACCCCATTTCAACACCCAAGTAAACTGACAAATTCGAATACGAGCGTAATCCTTGTCCTACAATATCCCCAGTGCTAGAATTAGATTATAATCATTATAAATAAACATACTTCATTGCTTGTTCACAATTTCGGAGGCTTATAAAGCATTGTTGGTGGTATACTTATATATATGAAATATGGAACGTGAAAGGTGTTTTGAACCCATGCATACATTAGTAGTCGGGGTAAACTACCGCTCTGCACCCGTGGAGATCCGTGAAAAATTGTCGTTTATCGAAAACGAACTTCCACAGGCCATGCAGGCTTTAAATAAACAAAAAAGCGTATTGGAGAACGTCATCGTATCGACGTGCAACCGCACTGAGATTTATGCGGTGGTTGATCAGCTCCATACAGGCAAATACTATGTGAAGCAATTCCTGGCGGATTATTTTGATATTCCGCAGGAGTCGTTTTCGCAGTATTTATTTGTCCATGAAAAAGATGAGGCGGTCGAGCATCTATTCCGTGTAACTGCCGGGATTGATTCAATGGTGCTTGGTGAAACGCAGATTCTTGGACAGGTGAAGGGCAGCTTCCTTGCCGGACAGGAAATTGGCACGACGGGTACAGTTTTCAACCAATTATTCAAACAGGCAGTAACGCTTGCTAAACGGGCGCATTCGGAAACAGCGATCGGCGAGAATGCCGTATCGGTTTCGTATGCGGCAGTTGAACTTGGCAAGAAGATTTTTGGCACGCTTAAAAACAAGCATGTTGTTATTCTTGGCGCCGGCAAAATGGGCGAACTAGCAATCAAAAATCTTCAAGGCAGCGGAGCGGACCGCATCACGGTCATCAACCGCACATTTGAAAAAGCGGAAGTTCTTGCTGACAAATTCGGCGGCAGAGCGAAGCCGTTGAATGAATTGCAGTGTGCGCTTTTGGATGCGGATATTTTGATTTCATCAACTGGTGCACAGGACTTTGTCATCGACCTCGAATTGATGCAATTCGTTGAGAAATTGCGCAAAGGCAAGCCTTTATTCCTTGTGGATATTGCTGTGCCGCGTGATATGGATCCGCGCATCGGCGATTTGCCGAATGTATTCCTTTACGATATCGATGATATGCAAGGTATCGTGAACGCTAATCTGGCGGAACGTGAACGCGCTGCAACGCAGATCGTTTCCATGATCGATAAAGAAGCGGGTCAATTCAATGACTGGCTGACGACTCTTGGCGTGGTTCCGGTGATTTCCGCATTGCGTGAAAAAGCCCTTGGAATCCAGGCGGAAACGATGGCCAGCATCGAGAACAAGATGCCGGACCTGACAGACCGTGAGAAAAAAATCTTGAACAAACATACAAAATCGATCATCAATCAATTGCTGAAAGAGCCGATTCTACAAGCGAAGGAAATGGCCGGTTCACCGAAATCCCGCGAACAGCTTGAGCTGTTCCAGCAGATTTTCGGAATTGAAGATGAAGTGCAAGGACAGATCGAGCAGCAGTCAAAAGCTGCTATGGTCAAAGCTGAAAAAGCTGCGGAAGATAAACAAAAGCAGCAGCAGCAACAGGAATCACCCGGATATTCATTTTAATCGGTTGGAAAGAGGCGTTTTCGAATCTATATGTTAAAATGTAGAGACGAAACGCCTTTTACTATGGAAATGAAGGGGAATGGGATGGCTGATATAACAATGGCAAGGCTGCATGAAGCTATGGTTATTCTATATGCTGTCAGCCTTGTTTTTTATTTTTTGGATTATGTATATAAAGAGAAAAAAGCGGCAAAAATAGCGATGTCGCTGCTTGGCGGCGTCTGGGTGCTTCAAACGGTGTTTCTTGTGTTTTATATCATAGAAACACAGAGGTTCCCGGTGCTTACCCTGTTTGAAGGCATTTATTTCTATGCCTGGCTGCTTGTCACGGTGTCGCTCGTACTCCGGATATTCTATCGATTCGATTTTGCGGTGTTCCTGATCAACATCATCGGATTCATCTTCATGACGATCCATACATTCGCGCCGGTTCAGATTGAGCGGTCGCCGGTCGGGGAATCGTTGATTTCCGAACTATTGCTCATTCATATCAGTTTCGCGATTCTATCATATGCAGCATTTTCACTGTCATTCGTCTTTTCGCTGCTCAACCTGCTGCAATATCGGCTGTTGAAACGGAAAAAATGGACGAAACAATGGAACAGCCTGCCATCACTCGGCCAGACGGAAAAAGGGATGTCGATTTCGATCGGCGTCGGCATTTCACTGCTGTTCGTGTCGCTGGTACTTGGCCTGCAATGGGCGTACATAGCGCTCTTTGATTTCTCGATTTTCGATTTGAAAATCGTCGGTTCATTTATACTTGTGGTCGTCTACAGTGTAATCCTGTGGCGCCACCAAAAAGGCACATTGAATGGCATGTCCTATTCATTGGCCCATATTTACGCATTTTTAGTGCTGTTGATTAATTTCTTCCTCGGCAGCCGTTTATCGGAATTTCATTTTTGGTATTAAGGAAAGGTAGGATTCATTTGAGAAAAATTATTGTAGGATCTAGAAGAAGCAAGCTTGCTTTAACGCAGACAAATCAGTTTATCGATAAATTGAAGGCGGCAGGAGCCCCTTTTGAATTTGAAATAAAAGAGATCGTCACTAAAGGTGACCGCATTGTGGACGTAACTCTTTCGAAAGTTGGAGGCAAAGGCTTATTCGTAAAAGAAATCGAACAGGCGCTTTTCAACAAGGAAATCGATTTTGCCGTACACAGCATGAAAGATATGCCATCGGTTCTTCCTGAAGGATTCGTCATCGGCTGTGTGCCGGAACGCGAAGACCCGCGTGATGCTTTTATTGCCAATGGCCACGTGAAATTCATGGATCTGCCGGTTGGCGCGAAAGTCGGAACAAGCAGCCTGCGCCGCAGTTCGCAGTTATTGCTGATACGTCCGGACCTTGATATCCAGTGGATCCGCGGCAACATCGATACCCGCCTTGGAAAATTGGAATCCGGTGAATTCGACGCCATCATTTTGGCAGCTGCCGGCTTGAAACGCATGGGCTGGAAAGACGA
Source organism: Planomicrobium sp. Y74 (assembly GCF_003668635.1). Taxonomy (GTDB): domain Bacteria; phylum Bacillota; class Bacilli; order Bacillales_A; family Planococcaceae; genus Planococcus. The sequence continues at coordinate 188,079 of NZ_RCWH01000002.1, forward strand.
TATCGTTACTGAATTCCTTAGTATCGAAGAATGCCTGCCGGCGATTGGCCAAGGTGCTTTGGCAATTGAATGCCGTGAAGACGACACGGAGTTACTCTCAGAACTTGCGAAAATCAATGATGAAGAAACAATGCTTGCGGTAAACGCAGAACGTAAATTCCTGAAAGATATGAACGGCAGCTGCCAGGTGCCGATTGCGGGCTATGCAACTGTCACTGAAGGCGAAATAACGTTTACAGGACTGATTTCATCACCGGAAGCTGACCAGGTCTATAAAGAAACAGCAACAAGTAAAGATCCGATTGAAGCAGGGCGCATCGTTGCTGATAAAATCAGCGGACAAGGCGGCTATGACCTGATCCAGCGTGTCATTGCTGAGAGCAATGTGTAACAACGAAAGATCGCTCGAAGGTAAAACAATCGTTTTTACAGGTTCAAACTTTCCGGTAGAAGCTGCCGGCAAAGTCGAAGAACTAGGCGGCGGGACCATTTACCTGCCGCTTATCGAAACTTCGATTCGCCAGACGGATAAACCGGATTTCACTGATTACAGCTGGCTCATTTTCACAAGCCGCACGAGTGCGGAAGCTTTTTGCCAGCTGCATGCGGACGTTGTACCGAACATTGCAGCTGTCGGTGAAAAAACGGCGGAAGTTCTTCGGAACAACGGCTATCGTGTGGATTTTATTCCGAGCGTTTACAGTGCCGACCGTTTTGTCGAGGAGTTTCCATCTGCGGCGGACGGCCAAAAATGTTTGTTCATCAAAGGAGCTTTGGCTAAAAACACCATAGCGAACATGCCTTTGCCGGTGGATGAATGGGTCATTTATGACACAGAACTGAAATTGGAAAATGCAAAAGCGTTATCCCAAATGAAACAACAAACGATTATCTTTGCCAGCCCCTCAGCTGTTTCGGCTTACCGGAAAGCGGGAGGGGACTGGAAGGATATAGAGGTTGCGGCAATCGGCCATGTAACCGAAAAGGCGATCAAGGATGCCGGCGGGCATATCGATTTTATCCCCGCCACCTATACGTATTTGGACGTCGTCAATGAAATAGCGAAAGGAAGATGTAAACAATGAAAGACTTGAAATTCAACCGCCACCGGAGATTGCGCGGGTCCGCCAATATTCGTGCCATGGTGCGTGAAACTGGACTTTATAAAGAAGATTTCATCTACCCGATTTTCGTCGTCGAAGGCGAAAACGTCAAACAGGAGATTTCGTCAATGCCTGGCGTCTATCATTTTTCCATGGACCGCCTAGGTGAAGAATTGGACGAAGTCGTCGAATTGGGGATTCCTTCAGTCATCCTGTTCGGTGTGCCGAACGACAAGGATGCTGTCGGTTCCGAAGCTTATCATGACCACGCCATCACACAGGAAGCCATCCGTTTCGCGAAAGAGCGCCATCCGGAATTGCTCGTCATCGCTGATACATGCCTATGCCAGTACACAGACCACGGCCATTGCGGTGTTATCGAAGACGGCGTCATTTTGAATGACGAGTCACTCGACCTGTTGGCACGCACAGCTGTATCCCAGGCGAAAGCTGGAGCAGACATTATCGCACCATCGAACATGATGGACGGTTTTGTGGCGGCAATCCGCTACGGACTGGACCAGGCTGGATTCCAGCACATTCCGATTATGAGCTATGCAGTGAAGTATGCGTCGGCTTATTATGGCCCATTCCGCGAAGCTGCTCACTCAACACCGCAATTCGGCGACCGCAAAACCTATCAGATGGACCCTGCCAACCGCCTCGAAGCGCTTCGTGAAGCCGCTTCAGATGTGGAAGAAGGAGCCGATTACCTGATGGTCAAACCGGCATTGTCGTATTTGGACGTTGTCCGTGAAGTTCGCGACAACTTCAATTTGCCGATCGTTGCTTATAACGTTTCCGGCGAATACGCCATGGTCAAAGCCGCGGCTTTGAACGGGTGGGTCGACGAAGAGAAAATCGTCCTTGAAACATTGCTCAGCATGAAGCGTGCTGGAGCGGATATTATCATGACGTATCACGCGAAAGACGCGGTACGCTGGCTGGAGGGGAAATAAATGGCATACGAAAAATCTGCAGCAGCATTTGAAGAAGCGAAAGGATTGATGCCGGGCGGCGTTAACTCACCGGTCCGCGCATTCAAATCCGTCAATATGGATCCGATTTTCATGGCTTCCGGCAGCGGCGCCACAATCACGGATATCGACGGCAATACGTATATCGACTATGTTCTATCGTGGGGCCCGCTTATTCTGGGGCACGCGCAGCCGGACGTAGTCGCAGCGATCAAAGAGACAGCAGAACTCGGCACTTCATTCGGAGCTCCGACTGTCCTTGAAAATGAAATGGCGAGACTTGTCATGGAACGCGTTCCTTCCATCGAAATGGTGCGAATGGTGTCTTCCGGTACGGAAGCGACAATGAGCGCATTGCGTGTGGCCCGCGGCTTTACAGGACGCAATAAAATCCTTAAATTCGAAGGATGCTACCACGGCCACGGCGACAGCCTGTTGATCAAAGCAGGTTCCGGCGTTGCGACACTTGGTCTTCCGGATTCACCGGGAGTGCCGGCGTCAATCGCACAAAACACGATTACCGTTCCTTATAACGATCTGGAAAGTGTCCGTCACGCATTCAAGGAATTCGGCGACGATCTTGCAGCAGTAATCGTTGAACCGGTTGCCGGCAATATGGGTGTTGTTCCGCCAAACGAAGGTTTCCTTCAGGAACTGCGCAACCTGACGACTGAAAACGGTACAGTCCTCATCTTTGATGAAGTCATGACTGGTTTCCGTGTCGGATATAATTGCGCACAAGGCTATTACGGCGTGACGCCTGACATGACTTGCCTCGGTAAAGTCATCGGCGGCGGACTTCCAGTCGGCGCATTCGGCGGACGCCGTGAAATCATGCAGCAGGTTGCACCAAGCGGTTCGATCTACCAGGCAGGTACGCTGTCAGGTAACCCGCTCGCAATGCGTGCAGGCTACGAAACATTGTCACGTCTGTCTGAAGACAGCTACACGACATTCATCGAACGCGGCGACCAGCTTGAAAAAGGGTTCCGCGAAGCCGCAGAGAAATACAATATTCCGCACACAGTAAACCGTGCGGGCTCGATGATCGGTTTCTTCTTCACGAACGAAGAAGTGGTCGATTTCGACTCAGCGAAAACGTCCGATCTGGACCTGTTCGCGGATTATTATAAATTGATGGCAGAGGAAGGCATCTTCCTGCCGCCGTCCCAGTTTGAAGGCATGTTCCTGTCGACAGCTCATACAGAAGAGCATATCGCCAAAACAGTGGAAGCATTCCACACCGTCTTCGCGAAACTGGCACGCTAATAAAGATGAGAGACAGCCGGAGAACGTTTTCCGGCTGTTTTTTTGATGGGGAAGTTATGGTTAAAAGTCGATATTCCGCCAAACAGCTCGCTTGCCAAAACCAGTGCTCCTGTCTCTGCATCGCTGCGCTAGCTTCGAGACATGAAAGAGCGTTGCATCGCTTCGCTAGCTTCGTCGCAAAGCGCCGGTCGAAGAAGATTCGACCACGCTTGGCTAGCGTTAAGCTAACTCGGGCTCGCTACTCTTCGCCCGAGTGGATCTCAACACTTCGCTTGGTCCCTTGGGCGTATTCGCTGTTTTGCTCCATATCTCTGGTTATTTCTCATTATTGAGGTAAGTTTTACTTGTTAAGAACTTTTAAATAATGTGTGGAATCATAATACCGGTATTATCGTAGCTAAATCTCGGTTTTGTCGCTTTTCGCCTGCGAAAAGCTTGTAATCGGGTTTTACCATGTAAGGAAAGGGTTGATTACAGGACTTCGTCCGAAAGTGCGGAGAGGAGGGAGCAGCCGGTGGATCTGGTTGCTCTTTTTTTATGAATGGGGAGAAAAAAGTAGCGAGTGATCATAGAATCTCCTGAGTGATCATAGAAACGTTTGAATGATCATAGAATCCCCTGAATGATCATAGAATCCCCTGAGTGATCATAGAATCCTAAAAAGTGATCATAGAATCCCCTAAGTGATCATAGAACCTCCAAAAGTGATCATAGACCCCCAAAAACCACCCATAGAATTTTTCACCGCCCGCAATTTATCTGTTAGGATATAGAGATAGGCTATATTGCGAAAGAAGGTAGAGTAAGTTTTGAAATTATTGCGCACTGCGCTGGTCGCGATTGTGGCCGGCTTTACATTTCAGCAGATTGGCATGTTTTTGCCGTGGCTTCTTGGGCCGATGCTGGCACTTTTACTGCTCAGGCAGTTTACGGAGATGGAGTTTTATTGGCCACGTATCTTTCGTACAGTCGGCCTTATCCTCCTCGGCGTCATGATCGGCGCATCGTTTACGCGTGAGTCGGTGCTACTGATGTGGGTGGATTTGCCGTATATGCTGTTTATGACTGTGTCCGTTATCGTCGCCGCATTATTATTTGGACTCCTGTTCAGCAAGATGGCCAACGAATCACTGCAGACGAGTCTGCTCGGGTCGATGCCGGGCGGCTTGTCGCAGATGGTGCTGATTTCGGAAGAAGTCAATAATGCCAATGTCACGGTAGTATCAGTGATGCAGACGTTCCGGATTTTCCTGGTGGTGACGATTGTGCCGCTGCTGACAACATTTTTTGTCGGCAGGGAGACAACAACAGCTGCCACCCAGGCAAACGACTTCTCGTTTTCGCCGCCCGCATTTTTAGCGGCCATTACACTCGGCATTTTCTTCTACCTGCTCATGAAAAAGTTTTCATTCCCAGCGAAGGAATTGCTGGCACCCGTGTTAGTAATGGCAATTGTCCAGTCATTCACCGGCACCACGCTCATCGAGATGCCGCCGCTTCTCACAATCCTGGCCCAACTGCTCGTCGGTGCACATCTCGGCCTGCAGATGGAGAAGCTGCGCGAAAATATGAGCATGCGGCTGGCGTTTGCGATTGTGGTCAATAACGTTTTGCTCATCGCATTCACTGTTTTTATTGCATACATTCTGGTTGCAATGCTCCCGGAATACCTTTTTCTCGATTTCTTCCTGAGCGCGGCACCCGGCGGTATGGCCGAGATGGGGATCACGGCGCTCGCTGCCGGCGCGGATGTTGCGCTCATCACGAGTTTTCACCTGTTCCGCCTGTTCTTTATTTTATTGCTTGCGGCGCCTGCAGTGGCGTACGTGCTGAAAAAACTTGACGCTAAAACAGGAAATTGAGTACAATGGATTTAATCAGATACTGATGCGTTGAAGAGGATAGTAGAATGTGCGTGCATTTCAGAGAGAAAACCGATTGGTGAGAGGTTTTCATGGACCAGCATTTGAATGTCACCTCCGAGCAGATTCCGTGAACACGAGTAGCGGAACCCGGATGCGAATCCGTTATCGAACTTGAGAGCCAGGCTTTTTTCTGCCTGTGTATAAAGGTGGTACCGCGAAAACTCCTTCGTCCTTTAAGTAGAGACGACAGGAGTTTTTTTGTACCCTTTTTTAAGCTCAAGAAGATGCTTCAACCCATCAAAAACAAGCGCTATGGCGAATTAAACCCGCAGCGACTAGAAGAGGAGGAATCCCTATGACAGAACAGATGTCGACCAAGTACGATCCGCAATCGATTGAAAAAGGGCGTTATGATTGGTGGATCGACAACAAGTATTTTGAAGCAAAACCCGAAAGCGGCAAAACGCCGTATACCATCGTGATTCCGCCGCCGAACGTAACAGGCAAACTGCACCTTGGCCATGCCTGGGATACGACGCTGCAGGACATCCTGACGCGCATGAAGCGTATGCAGGGGTACGACGCGCTATGGCTGCCGGGCATGGACCACGCCGGCATCGCAACTCAGGCGAAAGTTGAAGGCAAGCTGAAAGAAGAAGGCAAGTCGCGCTACGACCTTGGCCGGCAGGCATTCCTTGAAGAATCATGGAAATGGAAAGAGGAATATGCCGGGCATATCCGCCAGCAATGGTCGAAACTCGGTCTTGGACTGGATTACTCCCGCGAACGTTTTACATTGGACGATGGCTTGTCGAAAGCGGTTCGTGAAGTATTCGTTAAACTTTACGAGAAGAAATTGATCTACCGCGGCAAATACATCATCAACTGGGATCCGGCGACAAAAACCGCGATTTCGGATATTGAAGTTATCTATAAAGATGTGCAAGGCGCGTTCTATCATATGCGCTACCCGCTGACAGACGGCAGCGGCCACATTGAAATCGCGACAACGCGTCCGGAGACGATGCTCGGCGATACAGCAGTGGCGGTACACCCGAAAGATGAGCGCTACAAGCATTTGATCGGCAAGACCGTAACACTGCCGATCATCGGACGTGAAATGGAAATTGTGGCAGATGATTATGTTGATATGGAATTCGGAAGCGGCGCAGTGAAGATTACCCCGGCTCATGACCCGAATGACTTTGAAATCGGCAATCGCCATAACCTTGAACGCGTATTGATTATGCATGAAGATGGCGCGATGAATGAAAATGCCGGCATCTACGAAGGCATGGACCGCTTCGAATGCCGCAAGCAAATCGTTAAAGACCTGCAGGAGCAGGATGTTTTATTCAAAATTGAAGAGCATTTGCATTCCGTTGGCCATTCGGAACGCAGCGGAGCAGTTGTCGAGCCTTATCTATCGACGCAATGGTTCGTTGATATGAAGCCATTGGCGCAGAAATCGGTTGATCTGCAGAAAGACGAAAACGGCGTCAATTTCGTGCCGGAACGTTTTGAGAAAACGTATCTGCACTGGATGGAAAACATCCGCGACTGGTGTATTTCGCGCCAATTATGGTGGGGCCATCAGATTCCTGCCTGGTATCATAACGAAACGAACGAAATCTACGTAGGACACTCGGCGCCGGAAGACGCTGAAAACTGGACGCAGGACGAAGACGTTCTGGATACGTGGTTCTCGTCAGCGCTATGGCCGTTCTCGACACTTGGCTGGCCGGAAGACAATGATGAGCTGAAGAAATACTATCCGACAGATGTACTGGTGACAGGCTACGACATCATCAATTTCTGGGTATCGCGCATGATTTTCCAGGCGCTTGAATTTACGGAAGAAAAACCGTTTGATGACGTGCTGATCCACGGCCTTGTCCGTGATGCAGAAGGGCGCAAGATGTCGAAATCGCTCGGCAACGGTGTTGATCCGATGGATGTCATCGAACAATATGGCGCCGATTCACTGCGTTATTTCCTGGCAACAGCTTCATCGCCAGGCCAGGATCTTCGCTTCTCGATGGAGAAAGTGGAGAGCGTTTGGAACTTCGCCAATAAAATCTGGAATGCTTCCCGTTTTGCGTTGATGAACATGGAAGGCATGACGTACGAGGGAATCGATCTAAGCGGCAAGAAATCTGTAGCAGATTCATGGATCCTGACGCGCCTCAATGAAACAATCGAACAAGTGACGTCGCTTGCTGAACGTTACGAGTTCGGTGAAGTGGGCCGCCTGCTTTACAACTTCATCTGGGATGATTTCTGTGACTGGTACATCGAGATGGCGAAATTGCCATTATACGGTGAAGACGAAGACGCGAAGCGGATGACGCGTTCAGTCCTTGCTTATGTACTTGACAACACGATGCGTTTATTGCATCCGTTAATGCCGTTCATCACAGAAGAAATCTGGCAGAACCTGCCGACACAAGGCGAATCAATCACGATTGCCGAATGGCCGAAAGTAGACGCTTCATTGACTGACCAAAGCCAGTCGTCGAGCATGAAGCTGTTAGTGGATGTAATTAAATCGGTTCGGACGATCCGCGCGGAAGTCCAGTCGCCGATGAGCAAGAAAGTGCCGTTGACGATTTCTGCGAAAGATGCAGAAACGCATCGAGTGCTTGAAGCGAACTCCGCTTACATCGAACGTTTCTGCAATCCAGAAACATTGACGATCGGGCAGAATATCGAAGCTCCTGAAAAGTCCATGTCGGCCGTAGTATCCGGCGCTGAATTGTTCATGCCGCTGGAAGGCCTGATCGATATCGATGCAGAGCTTGCGCGTTTGAATAAAGAGCTTGAGAAATGGGCGAAGGAAGTTAAGCTTGTTCAAGGGAAACTGTCGAATGAACGCTTTGTTTCGAAAGCGCCGGAAGCGGTTGTTGCAGAGGAACGCGCGAAAGAAGCGGACTATCTGGAGAAACACGCGACGGTTGAGAAGCGCATTGAGGAATTGAAGAATCTTTAAGAAACAGATATTCCGCTAAACAGCTTGCTTTCGGGGCCACAGGGAGTGGGTCATGCAGTCGGCGCGACAGGACGTCGCGGTGCCTACTGCCGCCTGCTCGCGCCGAGCTAACTAAAACCTGTGCTCCTGCATCGCTTCGCTGTTTTGCTCCATATCTTCGGAGATTTCTTAATAGTAAAATGAAGTAATAAAAAACTACCCCGATCAGCTTCTATTTATCTAGAAGATGGTCGGGGTTTTCTTGTGGGAATAGAATTCAGATGATTTTTGAGTTGGAGAGTCAGGCCAGCGAGGGTGCTAGCCGGAAATATTAACTAAAATAAATTCTAATTTCAACAAGTATTAAAATAGAAAGTATTTCAGCCAAATTGGAAAGTATTTAGTCTGATTTGGAAAGTATTTAGGTCCAAATAGAAAGTATTTTAAGTGATTTGGAAAGTAAGTCCAAATATTGGAATTCGAGTTTGAGATATCAGCTTAAACCAGCTAATATGGCCACCTTTTTTTAAAAATTTAACTCTTTAAAAATGCAACGGACAGCAAGTGGAGCTTAATGTACAGTATTCAACCTCTAATGGACAGTATTTGATGCATAACGGAGAGTATATCCAATAAACTGGAAATTCAACTCACTTCTCTCGATCCCAGACCAGCAATTCGAACACCTTTCCGGGGAAAACCCGGACGGATGGGATGGTTTCCGCACAGCGGCAACCATCCCAGGAACATTCGCCGAGGCGAATGTTTTTCAAACCAAGCCTTCATGCTCTAGAAAAGAAGGGTGATGTCATTCATACTTCTTCTCAATATGCCGCACCAGCAATTCAGCTATATTTTCCTCATGCGTCTGATAAAAGGAGCGGGCGCCTACAGGGTCTTCGATTTCATTGAAGAGGTGGCGACCGTCTTTCGGCAAAAGAAAATCGATACCGATATAGTCGGCTTTTACAGCGCGGGCTATTTTCAACACTTGCAGCTCCTGAATGAAGTCTAATGTATACCGTTCTATATCTGCACCGAGCGAAAAGTTTTTCTTGAAGGAAGAGTCCGAGCTGCGTTTAACCGCACCGACTACTTCATCACCGATGATATACACGCGGACATCTGCTGTATGCGAAACGACTGGCTGGAAAATCATTTCTGAAGCAAAAGCAGGCAATGCTTCAGCCGACTCCACAATCTCAACTTCCTGCCCGCCGTGGCCGTCGACAGTCTTAGCGACACACGGAAATTCCTGCGGTTCGCGGAATGTCGGTATGGATGGCACGCCGAGCAGCTGAAATAATTGATGGGACAGCCATTTATCATTAGCGATCCGGTTGACTTCAGCGCGGTTGATGAGCCGGACGCCTCGGGCTTCTAAAATTCTTGCAGCAGCGGGACGCCGGCAGCGGAACAGCACGGTCTGGTCTTCCAATTTCGCAACCAGGACATCTAACCCAACTTCGTCCCAATCATCCCAGCAGACCAATTCAAAATCGGCAAATCGCTGCAGTTCCAGGATAAAAGCTTCATTGCGCTTGGCGTCCGCGGGTTCGTACAATAGGATCATCGTCCGTCCTCCAGTATATAAGCGATCATGGCGTCCGCAACGTTGATGCCTGTGACGTTTAAGATATTCCGGATATGGGCGGCGGCATTCACCTCACAGACGAGAGGCTGTTCGTCGATATCAAACAATAAATCCACTCCGGCGAATATGGCTCCTGTAGCACGGGCTGCCGCAATGGCGATGACTTTTTGCTGTTCAGTCAATTCGATGGGGGAAGCTTCACCGCCATTTGTGATGTTGGCGCGGAAATCGGTTTTCGATTCACGGTACATGGCAGCGACGATTTCACCACCGACAATATTGACGCGGATGTCCCTGCCACGGCTCGATTCCACGAATTCCTGAAAGACGAAATCGATGCCGCGGAGCGCTTCCACTTTTTCAAAAAACTGTTCTTCCGTTTCAATCAGATAGACTTTCATACCGAAAGAGCCGTGGCCTTCTTTGATGATCATTGGAAGGCCAAAGCGTTCGAGCACTTTCTCGAAATAACCCGATTCACGGATGGAGAAGGCAGGGTAGACTTTCGGTGCTATGATCGTTGCCGGCATTGGCAGTCCTGCAGAAGCAAGTGCGATGTATTGCTTGGCTTTATTGTCACAGAGGTCGATGATTGCAGGATCGTTATAGACAGGGATGCCGCGGCTTTTCAGGAAATAGCCGAGGAGGATATCCTTGTCGAGCATGACCGCAAAATCGGGCAAAGCCATATCCGCCGACAGGTCCATTACGGCATCATTATTTTTCATGATGCGGGCTTCGACACCGGCTCTTTCAGCAGCTTCCGCAACCAATTCTGCCTGGTCGATAAATTTTTCGGAGATTAGACTTCCATTATAAATGATCCAACATACGGCCATTTCCATTCCACCTTCATGCTATACTTATAAAAAAATTGTATCATGTTTAGGCACAGAAAAGAGGTTTTCGATGATTACGGGACTTGATCATTATAAAAATAAATGGCATATTGCATCCGACGGATCCATTAAACCGGGATTGGATGCAATTAAACAGGCACTTGCAGAATTGGGCAATCCGCATAAAAATCAAAACTTTATACATATCGCCGGCACAAACGGCAAAGGATCTACAGCGGCGTTCATCGCCGCTATACTTATGCAGCATGGCAAGACAGTGGGCAATTTCTTTTCACCGGCTATTGAAGATGTGCACGACCAAATCCAAATCGACCGGGAACCAGTGAACGAAGAGGATTTCGATGCGGCATTTGAAAAACTGTCCAAGACTCAGACCCCATTAACCGATTTCGAATTACTGACGGCGGCAGCTTTTCTTGTATTTAATAGAAGAAAGCCGGATTTCACCATTATCGAAGCTGGCATGGGCGGCCGGTTTGACAGTACGAACGTCATCGATCCACTGATTTCCGTGATACCGAGCATTTCATTGGAGCACACCAATTTCCTGGGGAGCACAATCGAGAAAATTGCCTGGCATAAAGCTGGAATTATCAAAAAAGGTAAGCCGGTCGCAATTGGAGACCTTCCTGAAGAAGCTGAAAAGGTAATCAGTACCATAGCTGAATACATGTCATCCGAGATATTAAAGTCTAAAGACCTATACGAAGGGCCGTTAAAATTAAAAGGCCAGCACCAAAAAGCAAATGCCAACTTAGCATGGGTTGCAGCCGAGAAAATATTGAATACCCAATTTAAAGAACAAATGGCAATAAAAGGTTTATCCCAAACTTCAATTTCTTATCGTTTTGAAGAAGTGTTTCCAGATGTGATTTTTGATGGAGCACATAATGAGGCAAGTGTTGAAGCATTGGTTGAAACGGTGAAAGAAATCTTTCCGGACCGCACCATACACGTAGTAATGGGCTTATTGAAGGATAAAGACCATGAAGCGATCCTGCGGAATTTGGAAACGGTAAGTGACCATTTCACCTTCCTGCATTTTGAAAATGAACGTGCATTACCGGCCGAAGTTTTATTTTCAAAAAGTAGTAGTAAAATAAAGACAATTCTAAATGATTGTGATATATTACCTGTATCTAGTAAAAATGAAGTGACAATAGTCACGGGTTCGCTTTACCTTTTAGCAATCCTAAGAAAACGGAATTATTCGATGTTTGAACATTACAGACCCGATTAATCAAGTTTCTTCGGCAATAGAGAGAACCTAGTAGGGGAGAAGTTGCTATGGATAATGTACAGAAAAGAAAAGCAGTTCTGTGGACGCTCTGGGTTCTCATTGTGCCACCTGGACTCTACCTGATATATCAATATTATCCACCGCCTGCCATATCTCCGGTTGATGCCGCCGCATATCTGGCCTTCTTTATCCTTGCCTGTCTCCTGCCAATGAATATTAACGGTGTGCCGACCTATCTGGTGCAATGGCTGACAGTTGCCGTCTTCCTGAAATTCGGCCTGTTTGCTGAAGTCATCTTATCCCAGATTACAATGTTGATTGTCATATTGCGTCTTCGTACATCCGAAAGCTTGACTATCCGCATACCATTCAATTCCATGATGTTTTTTAGTATTTCCACGTTAGCCGGGATGACTTTTCTTCTTGCCGGCGGTGAAATAGGATCATTGGATTTGCTGCATATTCTGGGATACGGTTTACTGTTCCAAATTGTTTCGGTTGTCTCCAATCAGATGATTCTTTATTTTTATGTCAGAAGCTTAGGAGAACATAAAGATTTCTTCTCGACCGATACCATTTGGGATTTCTCCATTACATTGCTGGTGTTTCCATTGGCTATCGCATTATACATTTCCGAAACCTATATCGGCTTGACGGCACTTCTGCTTCTCGGAATTCCCTTCTTTACAATGACCGCCATTATGCGCATGTATAATAACTCGGAAAAAGTAAACAGCGACTTGAAAAAAGCGGGGGAAATCGGCCATCAACTGGCAGCCCGTCTTTCATCAGATGAAGTGCTGGACCAATTCGTCATTCAGGTGAGCGACCTTTTCCAGGCGGATTATGCCTATGTAATTGATTACCGGGACGGCAAGCTCCTGATGCTGAGAATGTTTGAGAACAATGAATTCCAGCCGTTGAACGTTGAACCGGTTAAATACAATCAAGGGATTGCCGGCAATGCCATTGTCAATAACAATTCCTATATCTATGACAGCAAAGCCCAGTGGAAGGGAATAGCAAGCGGTTATATGCCGGCTGAAACGGAAAGCCTGATGGCGACACCGATTTCCCGGAACAATAGAATCGAAGGTGTGCTGGTACTTGGTTCAAAAAGTAAACACGCATTTGTCCATCACCAGCTGCAGATTCTGGATATCCTGAGCACCTATTTTGCAGTGTCGCTGGAAAAAGCAGGGTTGATCCAAAAAGCCATTGCGAAAAGCGAGCGCTGCGGCCTGACGAAATTGTATAATTACCGTTACCTCGACGAAGCGCTTGAAAAGAGCATGGCGAAAGTAAATAACGGCGAACTGCGCAATCTGTCAGTAGTCATGATGGACATTGACCGTTTTAAAGGGATCAATGATAAGTACGGCCACCAAAGCGGCAATGAAATCCTGGTTGCACTGGCAAACCTGCTGACGGAGATTATCGGCAAAGAAGGAACCATCGCCCGATACGGCGGAGAAGAGTTTGTTGTGCTGCTGCCGAACTACAGCAAAGAGCTTGCATTATTATTTGCAGAAAACATCCGCAAGGAAATCGAGAAACGCGAATTCATGATTCAAAGCGATCTGGATGCAGACCGCAGCACGATTCCGATCAAAATCACCATGAGTATCGGCGTGTCATCCGCACCGGATGATAGTGACGACGGCATGGCAATGATACGCAACGCAGACCGCGCTCTATATATAGGGGCCAAACAGGCGGGGCGCAATAAAGTAGCAGCTTACACAAAATAAGACTGGAAGCCGGAATCAACACCGGTTTTCAGTCTTTTTTACTATACAGGAAAAATATTTGGTAAATATTTAAGAAAAAATGCAGAAAAATATGCAAAAATATAGTGCAGAAAAAGAATATAAGTGTAATAATGTTAGTTATTAGGATTCACAACATAAGACATTCATAATTTCCATAATTAGTATTTCAACAATTATATAGTACATGGGGGGTTGGGAATGAGGAAATGCTCAGGCAGCAATGAAAAAGGATTAACTCTGGTCGAAGTATTGGCAGCACTGGTTATTCTGGGTATCTTGTTTGTCGGCATCATGACGATTTTCCCGCAGATGACATTGTTTAATGAGAAGACGGAAGCGAAGTTGGATACTATGAACTTGGCGAGGCAGGAGATGGCGGCGATTACGGCGCAGGATAAGTGGAAGAAAATCATAGAATTGAATCCTGCAGATCCACTAACAAATGTTCCAGAATTCCTTGATGAAACAAAAATAGAAATCCAGATGGCTGCACTTAGTTATACGAAGATTACTTCGCCACCGCCACCAGCAGGCATTATGCGTTTTGAAAAGGATGATACTTATTTATACCAAGCGGATATCTATCTCCAATGCGAAACCTTTTTGAACACTGCTTTAATAGGTACGGAAACCCCACCCGCAGGAAGCTGCGAAAGAGCTGAGAGAGAGAAACTATATAAAGTCCATCTAAAACTATATAAATCTGTCCCATCGAGTAGCAATTACCAACTGAGCAGCGAAACGTTCTCATATATAACATATAAGGCAGTAAATGAAACTCCGTAGACAAGTGGAGGTGGGTAGGATGAAGTGGAATCAAAAAGGGGTCACTTTAGTGGAATTGGTGGCAGCACTGGCACTTGTTTCAATAATTGCGACTATAGCCTGGACTGCATTGACTATTGGTATGAAGCACGGAGCGGCTGAAACCAATAAAACTATATTGCAGCAAGAAGCCAATGTGATGATCAGCAGTTTAATGGCAGTTCATCGAGGAAGTGAAAAATACAGCATTATTTTTGAAGGTGATAAATTGAAAGTCGATTATTGCGATAATATGAGTGTCTGTGGAGTGAGGGAAATATCAGGCAAATACAATTTTACCGGCAGTAATGTTAAAGGGATAAATGTAGATACCAGCAGTGGTACCCCCGTAATCTTTGCTGACTTGACACCTGAGAAAGAACACACCGAAATCACCTTGAAAATTACAGATCTGAATAATGCGAAAAGGACATTGACAATTGATACAACATTGTCAAGGTTATTGACCAATCAGAACTGAAGGGAGCAATGAGGATGAAGCAAGTAAAAAACCAACAAGGTTATGCGCTTCTAGTTGTATTATTAATGGTTGTTCTATTTCTCGGTCTGTCAGCGACTTTTATGGCGGGATCGTTGAGTAACGCTAAACAGGAACAAACGGTGGATGCTTCAAATCAGGCGGTAGCATCCGCAGAAATGGGTGTGAAATATCATTCTGCTGATTTTCAACGGGAAATTGGTATTATCAAGAATAAAATTCTTATTGAAACACAAGATCGAATTAAAGACATAATGGATTGCTTTGATGACGGAAGCACTTTATGTGATGAACAATCAGAGTTGACTGCAATGGAAGAGGATATAGATACAGATATGAAAGCGGAATATATACTGCTAATAGAAGAAAAAATATCAGATCTTGATTCCAGAAAGACCGATATAATTACACCTTTTCCCGGAGAAGATGCTCAATATAAAATAACAAACGCTTCTGTTATAAAGTTAAATTCTGCCGATGAAGATGTATCACTTCCTGCTACTGCAGATAAAGAGATTACGTCGCTGCAAGTTCAATTGGATTTAGCGGGCGAATCACGAGGTAAGGTTAAAATGCTTATGGGTCTTTTTACAGTTGAAGTTCCAGATACATTTTTATCGAATGATCAGAGTTTGACATTAGAGACAGTACCGGCGGCACCAGGAGATATTACACTTGATAAAATTTTTAAAGATGCTCCTACTACTAAAAGTTGTGCAACATTAATGGCTGAAATTGCTTCAGGAAGTACTATCACTGGAACCGAATGTGTAATGGGTCAAGAGCAGACAGCCGAAGGATTCAAAGACTTTTTAATTAGCGAAGGTTTAGATCCAAGAGATTTCACTATCTATGTAGAAAACTTTGTAGAAAGTTATTGCAGAGCAGAAGGTACCTCAGGTGAAGGCTGTAACCAGAAGGAGTTGGCTGGACTTACGGTGGTTGTTAAGTCGACCGACGCAGTAATAGTGAATGGATTAGAAATAAAATGGAATGGCCTTTCAAATTCAAGTACCATCATTGACGGATTGTTCAAGATTGGGTCATTGAATAATACGAGTATCCATGCTGACGAGCTAAATAAAAAAACTCAAACTATTATTGTAAGAGAGTTGCATGTCACAGGAGACATTAGCGGAGACGGATTACAAAACACCAATTTAGTCATACTGGGGAAAGATACAACTACCAATTTACCTGATTCAATTATGAAGTTTGATGGTATTGTTAGAATCGGAGATTATGGCAGAATATGCTTCAATATGGACCGTGTTTTGGAGGCTGACTGGAAAGCTTTGCGGGATAAGGTCCAATTCATGGAAATGAATGGTACTGGACAAATTATTTATTATACAGCAACTGCTGACAGTAAAAAATTCATCCTTCCGGCCATTGTTGATGGAGATCCAGCCAAAAGATTAACTTCAGAGGAAAGAACAAAACTATATGTTCATGAGTACAATGATTACGCTGAGTTTCTAAGCAGTTGCGGTGTTACCGTTGACAATAGCAATGACATCATCACAGAGGTTCCTGTACCTTTTATTTTGGATCCAGGAATTGATGTAGACGTTCAGTACTAGATTAGAAAAAAGCTTGACTAACAAAGGGGGATTCACATATGATCCAAATTTTCATCACCGTCATTGCAGCGGCAATCATCCTGCCGATTGCTTACTTCCAGTTTAAAGAGACTCCTCTTCCCAAGAGAATGCTGATTGCAGGATCAATTGTCGCAGCAGCAATCGTTTCGGCTTTTCTCCAATTGCTCGATTTTGCATTTTACGTGCCGTTGCTGGCCATCGTCGCGATTTCCATGGTCGGAGCGATTGCTTACGCGAAAATCGATGAAATGGAAAAAGCGGAAAAACGCCGCATCGCAGAAGAACGAAAAGAGAAACGCCATAAGGCTGTTCATGTGGAAACAGGTTCTATAGAAGAAACTGCCGCTTCAGCTAAAGCGGAGCGATCGCTTTACGATGCACCAGTACAAGAGAAGAAATCATTTGCCATGCAGACAATCGGTGTGGGCGGGGAGGAGCGTTAAGTTGGATAATCAAGTATTTGGAAAGACTTTACTGACAATCACTTCTTCCGCTTTTCTCGTCTTCGGCGTTGCCAACGCCGGCTCGTTTGCTGCAGATAAATGGCTGTTCCCGGCTCAGGAGTTCGGGAGCAATACATATATCGGTACGACGGATGTATCTAATATGGAATTGACTGATGCCCGCCTGTTGTTTACAGGAAAAGTCGAATCCTGGCGATCGACTGCCGAATTGATGGTCACTTACCAGGATGTTACGGCATCTTACCCGTTGGATAATGCGAAAATCCTGCTGGACGAGACTGTGGCCAGCGCGCAGACTGGTGCCCAAAATGATTTCGTATTCGAGCTTCCGGAAGATACGACGCGCACATTCCTGGAAAGACAATTTCCGGTAGCAGTTTTTTCAGCAGCTGACATTACGTTAATCAATGAAAAGCTGGAACTTGCACTGCAATCAGGCCAGGCAATGAGCCGTGTGACAATCAGTGATGACACGTTAGGCGTCAGCTATGAAACGGTTTCTGAGACTTCCTGGAGCCATTCCTTCACCAGCTCAGGTGCACAGGAAGTCGTCAAAGCTTTGAGCGATTACAAAATAGAAGCAGGCACTCAGTTTTCATTCCTTGATTTTATCAATGAAATGCAGCCGGCTGATGTAACAGACGAAGACCTGACAGAAATCGCTTCTGTCATTTACGCTTCCGTATTGAAAACGAATTTCCTGGTCGACGAACGCAGCATTGGAGCAGCAGTGCCGACTTCAATTCCATTAGGACAGGAAGCCGCCATCAACCGGAACCTTGGAATCGATTTCGTGTTTACGAATGTAAACGCAAGTGCATTTAATCTGCAATTATCCGCGGACGGCACACGCCTGACTTCAAAAATCGCGGGCATGCCGTTTGTGAATACGTACGAAATTCTTACCGGCAGCGAGCAGGAACTTGAGCCCCGCTTAATCCGCCAATTCAGTGCATTCGTATCTTCAGGGAGAGTAGTTGAAGAAGAAGGCAGTGAGGGCGTGATTGTTGAAGTCACTCGTGCCATCAAGTCGGACGGCAAAGAACTGGAAGTGGAAGTCGTTTCAACAGATTTCTATCCGCCGGTCCACCGCATCGAAGTGTATCCGCTGACAAAAGCGGAAGCGCCTGCACCGGTTGCAAATCCCGACGGTACCATAACGAATCCTGATGGGACGATAACACATCCGGATGGCACAATAAAAAACCCGGACGGCACGATCGTAATTCCATTACCGCTTCCGACAACACCGCCATCAACTGATCCGGTTATTGACACCGATTTGGACGGCATACCGGACGATGAAGAGAAAGATCCAGAATATGATAAAGGTGGAAATCAGATTGATCCTTAACCGTTATGAAGGGGGTGGGACTTTGGCAGTCAGAAGAAAGAAACTTGGCGATTTATTGATCGAACAAGGCCTATTGACCGAAGAAGAATTACTCAGCGTACTTGAGGGCAAGCAAAGCGACCAGAAAATCGGGGATGCTCTTTTGCAGAGAGGGATCATCACCGAGCAGCAATTGATTGAAACACTGGAAGTGCAGCTTGGCATCCCACACGTTACGCTTTACCGTTATCCATTTGACCCGAAATTATTTAATATGGTACCCAAAGAAGTTGCCAAGCGGAAGATGCTTGTCCCGCTGAAACGCGAAAACGATAAATTGTATATCGCAATGACCGACCCGATGGACATCATCACCATCGACGATTTGCGTCTGACGACCGGCTTCAACATCGAGCCGGCCATCGCGTCAAAAGATGATATTATGAAAACCATTGCCAAATATTACGACGAAGAATCCTACGATGATCTGCTGGATGAATTGCCGGAAGTGACGAAAGAGCAGCAGGAGGAACTGAATGATCTGGATGCGCCGATCGTTCGCCTCGTCAATCAGATCCTGTCAAACGCCGTATCGCAAAAAGCGAGTGACGTCCATTTCGATCCCCAAGAAAATAAAATCCTGGTGCGCTACCGTATTGACGGTTCGCTTCGAACAGAACGCACCTTGCCGAAAACGATGCAGCAGATGGTCACTGCCCGGATTAAAATCCTGGCAAATCTTGATATAACCGAAAACCGTATACCGCAGGATGGCCGTATCAAGACGAATGTCGATTTTCGGCCGATTGATCTCCGCGTATCTTCATTGCCGACCGTTTTCGGTGAAAAAATCGTTATGCGGATTTTAGATCTAAGCGCAAACTTGACCGATATCTCAAAACTTGGATTTAACGAAACGAATATGGATCGCTTTATGCGTGAAATCGAAAAGCCGAACGGCATCGTATTGATTTCGGGTCCTACCGGGTCCGGTAAATCATCGACGCTTTATGCAGCGTTAAATAAACTCAACAGCGAAGAAGTGAATATCATCACGGTTGAAGATCCGGTTGAGTACCAATTGGAAGGCATCAATCAGATCCAGGTAAACTCGAATGTCGGTTTGACATTTGCAGCGGGGCTGCGTTCCATCCTTCGCCAAGATCCTGATATCGTCATGGTAGGGGAAATCCGGGACAAGGAAACGGCGGATATTTCCATCCGTGCATCGCTCACAGGTCACTTGGTTTTAAGTACGATTCACACGAACGATTCGATTGCTTCGATTACCCGTCTTATGGACATGGGTATCGAGCCTTTCCTTGTAACGGCTTCATTGAATGCGGTAGTGGCACAGCGATTAATACGGAAAGTTTGCCGTGATTGTCGCATCATCGAACCTGCGACTGTCCGTGAGCAAGAGATTTTTTCTAAGCGCGGCTTAACGATTGATGTTGTAGCCCGCGGCACCGGCTGTCCACAATGCAATATGACCGGATATCGTGGCCGAATGGCGATTCACGAAGTACTGGTTGTAGACGAAGCAATGAAAAATATCATCAACAGAAACGGCACAGCCGCTGAAATTCGCGAAATTGCCGTGAAAAATAAAACCATCTTCCTGATCGACGACGGCTTATTAAAAGTGAAGGAGGGCATGACCAGCACGGAAGAAGTTCTCCGCGTTGCGATTGCAGAATAACTATGCTGACTACTACAACGTTTATCGATAAAGTTTTGACTGCAGCCAAGGAATTGAACGTTTCCGATATCCATTTGACGACCGGCATCCCTCCAGTATTCCGGATGCACGGCACTTTACGCCGTTACGGAGAAGAAATCATTACACCCGATCATTCAGAAGCGATCGGCAAAGCAATTATGCCGGAATCGCTTTGGGAAACATTCCTTGAAAAAGGAGAGATGGATTATTCCTACGCAATTGCTGGAGTAGGCCGTTACCGGGTCAACACTTTCCATCAGCGCGGTTCGATTTCTCACGCATTTCGTGCGATTCCAACAGTGGTCCCGACAGTCGATGATTTGAAAATGCCGCAAATTCTAAAGAAGCTGGCTGAAATTCACCAGGGGTTAATTCTGGTTACCGGTCCGACGGGTTCAGGGAAATCAACAACTCTGGCTGCAATGATTCGCCACATCAATGAAGAAATGACGAAACATATCATCACGCTGGAAGATCCGATTGAGTATCTTCATAGACATGGAACATCCATTATTGACCAGCGTGAAGTTGGTTTCGATACAAACAGCTTCGCAAACGGATTACGCGCAGCACTCCGACAGGATCCGGACGTTATTCTGGTCGGGGAGATGCGTGACCTGGAAACCATTATGACAGCCATCACTGCCGCTGAAACAGGTCACTTGGTTATGGGCACGCTCCATACTTCGAGTGCCGCTACAACAATCGAGCGGATTATTGACGTTTTCCCGCCAGAACAGCAATCGCAAATTCGGACTCAGCTCGGTGGTATTTTGAAAGCTGTTGTCGCTCAGCGTTTATTGCCGACAGCAGATGGCAAAGGCCGAGTTGCCGCAACCGAAATCTTGATTTCAAATCCGGCAGTCGCCAACTTGATCCGTACAGAAAAAGTACACCAAATTCCGAACGTAATCCTGACGAACCGGGCAGCCGGCATGCACATGATGTCGACTTCCGTCCAGGAACTTTTGGCTCAAGGCAGGATAACAAGACAAATCGCTCAACCTTTCCTGGAAGGAGAGGAGTAAGATGGCGCGATTTAAATACGAAGGACGAGATAGAAAGCGCGTGCGCGCCGGCGTAGTAGTTGCCGGTAACCGCCGTGAAGCGGTTGAAAAGTTACGGGATGACGGCGTTCGTGTGATTGAAATCCGGGAAATTGCCGAAACCGCTTTGCAAAAGGATATTGTTTTGGGTAATCCGGTCAAACGTGACCAGTTCATCATGTTTCTGCGCCAGTTTTCAACATTGATGCGAGCGGGTGTGACGATTGTCGATTCGGTAAAAATACTTTCCCAACAAGTTGAATCGAAAGCTTTGCGGAAGACTTTGGTCAATATTGATGAAGATTTGCGGAAAGGAAATTCGCTGTCGGACTCACTACGCAAGCATCCAAAAATTTTCGAACCGCTGACTATCAACCTGATTAAAGCAGGAGAATTATCGGGGAATATTGATGAGTCGTTAGATCGTCTTGCAACTTACTACGATAAGGCTTATCAAACGCGGCAGAAAGTAAAGTCGGCAATGTCTTATCCATTGGTGGTAGGTGTTCTTGCCATCGGTGTTGTTATTTTCCTTTTATCTTCCATTGTTCCAATGTTCGCTGAAATGTTCGAAGGCTTTGGTGGCGAGTTGCCGATGCTGACGCAGATGGTAATGTTGGCAAGTGACCTTGTTCAGCAATACTGGTATCTTCTTGTTCTTGCTGGAGTTGGAATTGCGGTAACAATTTGGATGATGAAGCGAAATGAACAAGGGAAAATGGTTCTAGACACAATGCTTCTCAGAATGCCGATTTTCGGGCGGATGCTGAAAAAATCCGCACTGGCGCGTATGACGAGAACGTTGAGTTCACTGTTCTCCAGTTCTGTGCCGATTCTCCAGGCATTGACGATGGTTGAAAAAGTTGTAGGCAATGCAGTTATGTCGAAAGTGATTCTCGCTGCCAGAGATAACCTTGAACGTGGCGGTTCCTTAACTGAGCCGATGAAAAATCATTGGGCGTTTCCACCACTGATTCCTCATATGATTCTGATTGGTGAACAAACGGGGTCACTGGACCATATGCTGGATAAAGTAGCCGATTTCTACGAAAAAGAAGTGGAAGCGGAAACGGATCGTCTTAAAGCTTTAATAGAACCGCTGATGATTGTTGTTCTAGCGGCGTTAGTAGGGACTATTGTCATGTCTATTATGCTACCTATGTTTGAAATGTTTCAAAATATTGACAACATGTAGTTTATATTTGACTATATTATTTAAAAATAATGTAAAAGTACCGAAAAAAGTTGTTGCGTTATTTCCAGCTATTGCTATACTAAAGGTGTACTCACAAAGTACTAAAAAATTAGGACAAAGGGAGGAAATGAAATGAAGAAATTTTTGAAGAAGAAATTGGGCAATGAAAAAGGTATGACACTGATCGAGCTTTTGGCAGTTATCGTAATCTTAGCGATTATCGCAGCAATCGCGATTCCGGCAATTAGTAATATTATTGAAAATTCTCGAGTAGGTGCAGTTAAATCTGACGCTCAAATGGTACTATCTGCTGCTAACCTTTATTATACTGATGATCCGACAGCCGCATCTCCAGTAACAGTTACAACCCTTTTAGCGAATGATTATCTACAGGATGCGGGTTCACTTACAGCAGCTACTTCTGTTGCAAAAATCACTGGTGGTAATGAAATAACAGGGCAGGGATCAAATGGAGTAGTTGTAGATTTCTTAAATGCTACAAATGAAGAAATTAACGCTGTTCCTAATAACAGTCCAACAGGTGGTACTGGTGTTACAATCACAAGATAATTTATCCTTATAGTTTGGAGCTGATCAAATGGCCTTATCGTTTTTATCGAGAAAAACGCGTGTTGCGACCATTACAATAGAAGAAGATGCAATTCGCCATGTCGATTTGAAATCGGTCGATCCGCTTCAATTGAGCCTTGCCGAGGAGTATCCACTCCCGGCGGGTGTCATTGAAGACGGTAAGATTGTGAATTTCGACGAGCTTGGCTCGGTACTCGATAAGGCTGTCAATCAGTGGGGTCTCACCAAAAAGTCAGTCCGATTCCTCGCCCCTGACGAATTTGTTATTATCCGCAAAGTACCTTACCCCGAAGATGTTGCAGCCGATGAATTGAAAGGGCATTTCTTCATTGAAATCGGTTCGACACTTTATCTTCCATTCGAAGATCCTGTATTCGATGTGGTGCCTTACCGCCCCGAGTCGGATAATCCTGAAGCGATCATCATCGCTTCGAAAGAATCGGTCGTCCATGATTTTGAGCGGGCATTCAGCGACTCAAAACTGGTGCCGGTCGTAGCGGATATTACGCCGCTTGCCTTATACCGTTTGGCGTATCTGCAGCATGACATATCAGAAGATGATCATATTATGATTATCGATGTGCAAGCTTCGAAGATGACGGTTTCTATCTTCCACGAACACTTTCCTTTATTCATGCGGCCGGTTGACCTGTCGGAATACAGTTCGTTTGCAGGCGATGCTTCCGCATTGATGGATGTCATCATTTCTGAAACGGAAAAATTGGCCAATTTCTATCGCTATAATATGAATGAAGGCGAGAGCGGCATCACCAAAATCATCTGCAATGGTGAATTTGATGAATGGTACACATTCCAGGCCCGTTTTGAAGGGCGCTTTTCAATTCCGGTATCACCGATTGTTTTGAAACCCATCACTACCGAACATGGCGACAGCGTCTCCGGGCGTTTCAACCGTGCCATCGGTCTAGCGCTGAAAGAGGTGTGACCATATGTTAGTTGATATTAATCTATTGCCGCAGAAGGAGCGGGACCGCCCCGCCTTCCTCATTGCGGCGCTTTCTATTTTACTTCTTGGTCTGGTCATCTTCGCAGCGCTGTTTTTTATGGCAAAATCGGAGAATACCGAGCAGGCGGTACTGGCGGCACAAAGCGCTGAACTGGCCACGCAGCAAGCCGAAATTCGCGCACAGCTTGAAGCCACTGCAGGCTTGAATGAAGAGCAGCAATTAAAAGCGACTGTCGATTGGGCGGAAAGCTATCAATACGATACAATTCCTTTATTGGAAGAGTTGGCAGCATTGCTTCCTGCACGCGGATTCTTTGATCAAATTGCATTCGCTGAGCCAAACACGGCTACTTTAACTGTCCAATTCGATGCCACGCGTGATGCGGCGTATTACCTGGCGCAATTAAAAGGATCGGAACTTCTTGATTTTGCTTCATTAGACTCAGTTGAAAGCGAAGACAGCTTATTGACTGAAGAAGATGAAACAAAAAAAGAAGATGAACCAATTGAAACTCCACGATATCTGGCTACATACACTTTGGTATTCGTAGATGACCGCCTGCCGGTGCTTGACGCTGAAGGCAATATCGTCGAAGAGCCGGTGGAAGAAACACCAGCTTCTGAAACGGAAGAAAATGTTGAAGCCGACGTAGATGTGGAAGTCGAAGTCATCGAAGAAACCGAAACCACTCCAGAAGAAACGGAGGGGGATACAAATGAGTAGTTTGACGAAAAAGCAGAAAGAAAATGGTTTGATTGCAATTGCCGTTATATTTCTTTTAGCAATCTCAGCCTATGCATATTTCATGGTTTATTCGCCGGCCAAAGAAGCGCGGATGATGGCGGAACAGACGTTTAAATCTGAACGTGAAGTTTTGATGGCTCTCCAGGAGCAAGTGAAAGCCTTGCCGGAAGAAGAACGCGTTTCCACAGCTGAACTCCAGCAGCGGGTTTCGGTCGAACCGTTATCGGAATTGATCGTGCTTCAACTGGAACAGGCAGAACTTCTTTCGCGTTCGCAAGTGAAGTCACTTCAAATCGCAGAATCGCCCTTGGAGTTATTAACGCCTGTTGAAGGTATTGAAAACGTCCAGAAAATCCAGACGACAGTATCTTTTGAAACAGATGACTATGCTGGGATTACAAAATTCATCAAAGAAATTGAATCGATGAAACGCATTCTGATTATCGATTCAATCGATTTTGCTTCAAACGGTGAAGTGACTACTGTCGACGCAGAAGACGATATTCTGGAAGTCACATTAAGCTTTTCGGCATTCTATCGTCCCGACTTGATCGCTTTGGCAGATACATTGCCGAAAGTCGATGCACCACCGCCGGCGAACAAAGTCGATCCATTGCCGAAAAACGATGGTGTCGATTTAGCGAAAGCTGATGATGAAGACACAGAAGTAGAAGTTGATGTCGATGTAACAGTCGATGGTGAAGCTTCAGCTGAATTGAACGACCAAGTTGCAGGGGCACAGACTGCCAAAGCACATAAAGTGGTGCAAGGTGATACACTGTATACGATTTCCGAGAAATATTACGGGAATCGTGATGGAATCGAATTAATCCGCGAATCTAATAAAATGACGAATTATATCGTAAAAACCGGGACAACATTAAAAATCCCTGAAAAACCTTGAAAGGAGAAATCATCATGATTTCTCCTTTTTTCTAAATTTATAAAGTGATGAGGGTTCCTATGACAATAACTTATACAGCATTCTTCTATCTTTTTGGCCTTGTTTTCGGTTCGTTTTTCAATGTGGTCGGTCTGCGTGTGCCAAAAAAGGAATCGATTGCGTTTCCGCCTTCTCATTGCACATCGTGTGACCGCCGGCTGACGGCACTTGATTTGGTGCCGGTATTTTCTTTCTTATTCCTGAAAGGAAAATGCCGCGGCTGTGATGAAAAGATCCACTGGGTTTATCCACTAATGGAATTTATAGCAGCTGGACTGTTCGCTTTATCATTTTGGCATTTCGGCTTCACACCAGAACTGATTGTCGCGATTCTATTTGTATCAATGTTAGTCATTATTACAGTGTCGGATATCGCTTATATGCTTATTCCGGACAAAGTCCTGTTGCCGTTTGGAATCGCATTGCTCGGCTTGCGATTCTTTATCCCGCTCGATCCGTGGTGGGACAGTTTGCTCGGTGCCGCAACAGGCTTCCTGATCCTTTTGCTAATTTCTATTGTATCGAAAGGTGGAATGGGTGGTGGCGACATCAAATTGTTCTTCGTCATCGGACTGGTGCTCGGCACTGGCGGAACATTGATGACGCTGTTCTTTGCATCATTGATCGGAGCGATTGTCGGAATTATTGTCCTGCGTGTTACTAAGCAAGGGCGTAAAACACCGATTCCGTTTGGTCCGTCGATAGCGGCGGGTGCTGTTATTGTTTATTTTTACGGCGAGCCGTTGTTAAATTGGTATATGAGTTTATGGACATAATTAAACTCCCTGGAGGTACACTTCCAGGGAGTTTTTGTGTGGAGATTATGAGATGAAAAGAAATGGGAGCCAATACATATGAAGGACGAGAATCATGGAGTAAAGCACATTGGCGAAAATGAATGTGTAGCGCCAGAACGTTTTACGTATGCCAGCGAATGTCGTAAACAGCAGGGCGAACAGGCAAACGGACAAGAATAGTTTAATGCCGAGAATTGTGAAAGGGGCAAACGAACTTAATAGCGGATTGGCCTCGGTAACAAGTCCTTGGGTCAAGCCAAGATAAGTCAGGATGCCATCCAGTCCATTCAATATAATCAGCAGCCAAATGTATTTTTTTAAGGGAGCCCTGTTATCAGGGATTGCCATGTCGTGCACCTCGTTTCATATGGAAGAGTCAGTTTCGTGCATAGCATATAGTTATCCAAATAACTCTTTTTTGCTCTTGTAACTGACATACCCGTACATGTTAAATGATAGACATGAAAAATTATCCATATATTTTTGTAAACTTGCTTCAGGTTCATCTTTATTGAAGGCAAACTAAGATATGGAGCAAAATAGCGAAGAAAACCGTACTGCTCCTGCAGCGCACCTTGCGCTTCGTCGCAAAGGGTGGCCGAATGCTGTTCGGCCAAACCTTTCCTGGTGTAGCAAGTGAAGTTTGCGGGTAAACAACCGTGCTCCTGTCTCTGCATCGCTAACGCTAGCTTCGAGACATGGTGGAGCGTTGCATCGCTCCGCTGCTTCGTCGCAAAGGCTTGTCCTCGCTAGCTTCGGCCAATGTCTTCGGAGCTGTTTTGCGGAATATCGTTTACAAGACTTTTTCTCGAAAAAAAACCAACACAGAAATTCTGCGTTGGCTTCATTCATATCCTTAATTATTATAATGCAATGGTGAACCTGGCCCGAGATCGAGGCCAAGCATCATCCAGACGATCAGCATGATGGTCCATACAATCGCGAAGATGATCGAGTAGGGGAACATGACCGAAATCAGTGTTCCGATACCCATCTTCTTATCGTATTTCTGTGCAAACGCGATAATGATTGCGAAATACGTCATCAGCGGCGAAATGATGTTCGTCGTTGAATCGGCGATGCGGTAAGCCATCTGCGTGAGCTCCGGCGAATAGCCGAGCTGCATCATGATCGGTATGAATACGGGTGCCATCATCGCCCATTTCGCTGACGCTGAGCCGATGAACAGGTTGATGACGCCCGTGATGATGATGAAGCCGAGAATCAGCGGGATGCCTGTCAGGTTTGCACCTTCAAGGAATTCTGCACCGTAGACGCCGATGACCATCCCCATGTTTGATTCGGAGAAGTAGGCAACGAACTGTCCGGCGGTGAACGCCAGGACGATGAACATTCCCATTGACGCCATCGTGTCAGTCAGGTGGCTGGCAACATCTTTATCGTTCTTGATGTTCTTCGTGGCGATTCCGTAGAACAGGCCGGGGATGAAGAACAGGATGGTGATGATCGGGACAAGTGACGACATGAACGGCGATTGGACGATGCCGCCGTCTTCCCCGCGCAGCGCTCCGTTTTCCGGAACAATCAGCATAGCAAATGCAGCTGCAGCGATAAGGAATGAAATCGCAGCCCACAGCATGCCTTTCTTTTCTTCGGCGCTAAGGCCATTCAACTCTTCGCGGTACTCGCCTTTGTATTCACCAAGACGCGGTTCGACGATTTTTTCGGTAACGAATGCACCGGCAATCGTCAGAACAAATACTGAAGCAATGATGAAGTAATAGTTCATCGCGATGTTCATGCCTTCCGCATACGCTGGATCGATGATCGCCGCAGCGGCAATCGTCAGTTCACCAAGCATCGGGTCGGTTGCCGACAGCAGCAAGTTGGCACTGAATCCACCGGATACACCGGCAAACGCAGCAGCCAGACCGGCAAGCGGATGGCGACCGAGCGCAGCGAATATTACTGCACCAAGTGGAGGAAGGACAACATAGCCTGCGTCAGATGCGACACTCGACATGATACCGGCGAATACAAGTCCTGCCGTAATCAGGAAACGGGGAACGGACAACACGAATCCGCGCAGCATGGCGCTGATTAACCCTGTGCGTTCTGCGATTCCGATTCCGAGCATTGTTGCCAGAACGACGCCAAGCGGTGCGAATCCGATGAAGTTATCAACCATGCTGGTGAAGATATACTGGATACCTTCCGCGTTCAACAGGTTTTTAACTTCGACCATCTCGCCTTCCTGTCCGGGGTGTTCGACCGAGATGCCGAAACTCGAAATGATGGCTGACAGCACCAGCACGAGCAGGGCAAGCAAGGCGAATAAAGTTACCGGATGCGGAAGTTTATTGCCTGCAAATTCGATTCCATCCAGAAACTTCTGGAAGAACCCTTTTCGCTTTTTTTCCATTTAATCTACCTCTTTTCAAAATTTGAACTTCCTATTCATTATTTCGAAATAGGAAATTTCAGAAATTAAAATCCGTTACCATTGTATAGGTTTATATTCACGGAATAAAGGCTTTTGAAGAAGTACTAATAATGGGAAAAATGAATAATGTTTTATTGTTTTGACAATGGAACCAAAATGGAAATTATGTGATTAATCCAAAAGAAGAAGCATCAGCATGAATTTACGAAATCCCAAAAATGAAACGAGCATTGCCGGCGGATAATTTTTTCATATGCAGCAAATCTCATTTTTGAATGGTCCATAGGCCGCAAAAACTGTTTTTCGCAGTTTGAAGTGGCCGTTCGGGAGGTGGTATTCTTAAGGAAAGAAAAAGGAGGCGTTTTTATGTATTTCAAAGCCCAACAACCAGTCATCCTGGCATCGCAGTCGCCGCGAAGAAGCGAATTGCTCGAGATGCTCGGATTTGATTTCCGTGTGATTCCAAGCAAAAAGGAAGAGCCGAAACCGGAACAATTCCAGAATGCGCTGAACTATGTCCTGAATTGTGCAGAAGTGAAAGCGGCGGATGTTGCGATAAACAATCCCGATGCCGTGGTGATCGGTTCCGATACTGTCGTCGTGTGCGACGGTGAAATCCTTTTGAAGCCTGAAGACAAAAAGCAGGCGATGGAGTACCTGCACAAACTTTCCGGCCGCAGCCATAAAGTGATTACGGCAGTTTCGGTGAAAGCAGGAAACAGCGGGGTGCAATTCCACGAAACGACGGAAGTGACATTTTTCGATTTGCCGGATAGCTGGATCGAGTCTTATACGAATACGGACGATCCTTACGATAAAGCGGGAGCTTACGGCATCCAGACGCTGTCGGGTTTATTTGTCGAGAAAATCAACGGTGATTACAATACGGTAGTCGGTCTGCCGATTGCCCGTTTGGCGCGGAAACTTTCAGACGCCGGTTGGATCAGCCTGTCGGGGAGCCGTGTCGAATGCTGAAAGAACAGACATTGATGATCCGTGACGTCCACACAGCAGACCGGCCGCGTGAACGGCTGATCAATCAGGGGGCGACGAGCCTGTCAAACCAGGAATTGATCGCCATCATGCTGCGCACGGGCACGAGGCAGGAGTCTGTCCTGCACTTGTCGAACCGGGTGCTCAATCATTTCGAACAGATCCAGCAACTGAAAGACGCCAGCATTGAAGAGCTTACTTCGATTAACGGCATCGGCCAGGCGAAGGCTGTGCAATTGCTCGCTGCTGTCGAACTTGGCCGCCGCCTTTCCTCCAGACAGACGGATGCGAAATTCACCATCCGTTCCCCAAAAGATGCCGCCTCTTATTTGATGGCGGACATGACTTCACTCAAACAGGAACATTTCGTTGTGTTATTTCTGAATATAAAAAACCAGGTTTTGCATAAACAGACAATATTTGTCGGAAGTTTGAACGCCAGCATCGTCCATCCGCGTGAAATATTCAGGGAAGCGGTGCGCCGTTCGGCCGCTTCGATTGTCTGTGCGCACAATCATCCATCCGGCAATCCCGCGCCATCTCCTGAGGACATCGCGGTCACAAAGCGGCTGATGGAAGCGGGAAGCATTGTGGGCATTGAGCTTTTGGATCATATCATTATCGGGGACCATCAATTCATATCTTTAAATGAAAAGGGATATATGTAGCACTGTTACTTTCTTTACTTTTCAGCTATAATGAGTAGTATTGTGTAAACTCTATGGCTTATTGGCATATAAAGAAGGGAAGAATTCACGTGTTTGGAATGGGATCAAAAGATGTAGGAATCGACTTAGGAACTGCTAACACATTAGTATTTATTAAAAATAAAGGGATTGTTCTCAGAGAACCATCCGTTGTCGCAAAAAATACGCAAACTGGCGAAATCGTCGCTGTCGGAAACGACGCGCGCAATATGATCGGCCGCACACCGGGCTCCATCGTGGCAATCCGCCCGATGCGCGACGGCGTTATCGCTGATTACGACACAACAACTGCTATGATTCAATACTATATGAAGGAAGCGATGAAAAAAGTTGGAGGATCGATGAAAAAGCCGAACGTCATGATTTGTGTTCCTTTTGGAATCACGTCTGTTGAGCAGCGCGCAATCATCGATGCATCCCGCCAGGCTGGCGCTCGTGAAGCATTCACGATCGAAGAGCCTTTTGCAGCCGCAATCGGCGCTAGTCTTCCAGTTTGGGAGCCAATGGGCTCAATGGTCGTCGATATTGGTGGAGGAACTACGGAAGTTGCAGTCATTTCACTTGGCGGCATCGTAACGAGCGAATCCATCCGTGTTGCCGGGGATGCGATGGACCAGGCAATCACGCAATACATCCGTAAAACGTATAACCTGACAATCGGTGAACGTACAGCTGAAGCCATCAAGATGGAAATCGGCGCTGCACGGGTTACAACACCTGAAGAAAAAGCAGTGAAGATGGATATCCGTGGACGTGACCTGTTGACAGGTTTGCCGAAAACGATTGAGATTTCTTCGGAAGAAATCGCTGAAGCTTTGAAGGAATCCGTTCTTTCCATTGTAGAAGGCGTTAAGAAAACGCTTGAAACGACTCCGCCGGAACTATCGGCTGATGTCATGGAACGCGGAATCGTTCTTACTGGAGGCGGTGCTCTCCTTAAAAATCTCGACAAAGTCATTTCGGATGAAACACAAATGCCGGTACTGATTGCAGAAAACCCGCTGGATTGCGTGGCAATCGGCACAGGGAAAGCACTTGACAATATTGATCAAATCCGTCGCATGCAATCAACTAAATAAGGAGGATTGCTGCCATGTCTAGGTTCTTTTCGAACAAGCGGCTAATTCTGTTAATGCTCGGGGTTATTCTCCTCGTAGCATTAATTTCCTATTCTTTGCGGGATCGCGACAATGTATCCTTTCCGGAACAAATCATCAAAGACACTGTGGGTGCGGGACAATCCTTATTTTCCGGCCCGGCGCATTTTGTAACAGGCATTTTCGACAACGTTGATTCACTCTTGAATACATATAAGGAAAATCAGCATTTGAAAGGCCGTCTGGAAGAATTTGCGGCAGTGCAGGCGGAAGTGACCGACCTGCGTTCTGAGAACGACCAGTTGAAGGAAATCGTCGGCAAAGAAGCCGACCTGCGGGATTATAACCCCATTCAGTCAACCGTCATTGCACGAAACCCGGATCAATGGGAAGAAAAAGTTATTTTGAATAAAGGCGAATCGGACGGGGTCGAATTAAACATGGCGGTTATGACTGCACAAGGCCTGATCGGCAAAGTGAGTCTGGTGACCGACTTTACTTCAACTGTTGAACTGATTTCGACGCAAAACCCTAACTACAGGGTCTCTGCTATGGTAATCGGTGGGGAAGAGGGCGTCTTCGGTTTAATCGAAGGCTACGATGCTGAACGCCGTGAATTATTGCTGAAGCGGATCGACGCTGAAATTGAACTTGAAGTCGGCCAGCAGGTCGTCTCAAGCGGTCTTGGCGGCATTTTCCCGAAAGGCCTGATCATCGGCGAAATTACGGAAATCACAATCGATGAATTCGGTCTGACGAAACTGGCTTACGTCAAACCGGCAGCCGATTTTACCTTGCTGAACCATGTCATGATCGCCGATCGTGAAATGCCTGAAACAGATGGCGAAGACAATGGCGCTGCAGCGGAGGAAGAAGGATCATGATCCGCTATATCCTCCCGCTCATCGCCCTCGTCCTGTTTTTCCTTGAACCCGTCTTTGGATTATTTTCCCCGTTGCAGCTTGACGGGGATTATTATTATATTGTGCCCCGTTTTTTATTGATGTTCCTGATCTTCGTAACGGTCTATTATGATGCCAAACACGCAATGTTCTATGGATTATTTTTCGGCCTCTTGTACGATGTCTTTTTCATTGATATTATTGGACTATATTCATTTTTGTATCCGATGATGTGTCTTATCGCCGGTTATATCGTCAAGTCGGTGCACCGGAATTTAATCGTTGCAACCCTCCTGACACTGGTCCTGACAGCACTTTTCGAATTTATGCTGTATTTATTCTTTTCATTTATTTCTATGACTTCAATGCCAGTGAATATTTTCCTGACCTCCCGATTGCTGCCGACAATGATTGCAAATTCATTATTCCTGGTTATGCTGGGCTGGGCTTTTAAATCGGTGATCGTCGCCCGCTTGATTGAACGGGAAAATAGTAAAGCTTGATTTACAGAAAAGCGGAAGCGCCCGTTCAGCTCTGAAAGACATAAGACGGATCAGCGGAGCGGCGTACTTTGCCGCAGAGCTGAGATGGCTTATGATCCGAGGAGTTGGGCGCTGGAGTCTGGACAACAGAAAAGCGGACGCGCCCGTTCAGCTCCGAAAGACATAAGACGGATCAGCGGAGCGGCGTACTTTGCCGTAGAGCTGAGATGGCTTATGATCCGAGGAGTTGGGCGCTGGAGTCTGGACAGGAAAACGCCATTTCCGAAGCTTTCTTAAATTAAAAAATAAATTTTAATATTATTGATTGAAAGCGCAGGTGACGCATTTTTGAAGAATCTTGTCTATATAAGAGGAACGAAAGAAGGCCTTGTGCTGCAGCTCGACGACCAGTGCGCCTATACGGACATGCTGAACGAACTGAAAGCCAAGGTTTCGGACCCTGCGCTTGATGGCAGCGCCGAAGTGCAGCTCCATCTGGGCTATCGTTATTGTACCGAAGCCCAATACAAGGAAATTGTCGCAACCATCCAGAACAACTCGCATCTGCGGGTATCGAAGATGCGGAGCGAAGTGATTTCCGTCGAAGAAAGCAATAAACGGATCCAGGAACGCCAGTCCGAGACGTATGTCGGCATTGTCCGTTCCGGGCAGGTAGTGAAAGCTGAAGGGGATCTCGTCGTGGTCGGCGACATCAACCCGAACGGCCGTGTAGTGGCCGGCGGCAATATCTACGTGCTGGGCCGTCTGAAAGGAATCGCCCATGCCGGTGCGTATGGCAACCGTGAGGCTGTTATCGCTGCATCCTGGCTGGAAGCGACCCATTTAATGATTGACGATCTGATCGAAACGATGACCGACGAATTGTCGGTGCTGTCTGAACAGCCGGAAATGGAATGTGCGTATATACATAGCAATGGCCAGAACATCGTTATCGATCGTCTGCAGGAATTGCGGTATATCCGGCCGCAAATTTCAACGTTTAAAGGAGGAAGCTAGTGTGGGAGAAGCAATCGTTATAACATCAGGCAAGGGAGGCGTCGGTAAAACGACGACAACTGCCAATCTCGGCACTGCATTGGCTCTTCAGGGGAAAAAGGTTTGCCTGATCGATACCGATATCGGTCTGCGCAATCTTGATGTTATTCTTGGTCTTGAAAACCGCATCATCTATGACCTTGTCGATGTTCTCGAAGGCCGCTGCAAAGTGCACCAGGCTCTCGTCAAAGACAAGCGCTTTGAAGATATGCTTTATTTATTGCCAGCCGCCCAGACGACTGACAAGAACGCCATCAATCCTGAACAAATGAAGGAACTTGTGACGGAACTCAAGAAAGATTACGATTTCGTCATCATCGACTGTCCTGCCGGCATCGAGCAGGGCTATAAAAATGCTGTTGCCGGCGCTGACCGCGCCATCGTCGTCACCACGCCTGAAATTTCAGCCGTGCGCGACGCCGACCGCATCATCGGTCTGCTCGAGCTCGAAGAAAACATCGAGCCGCCAAAACTCATCATCAACCGCATCCGCCAGCATCTTATGAAAGCCGGCGAAGCGCTCGACATCAACGAAATCACGACCCACCTGTCAATCGACCTCCTCGGCATCGTAGCCGATGACGAAAGCGTCATCTCCAGCTCGAACCGCGGCGAACCCGTCGTCATGAATCCAGCCAACCCGGCTGCCATGGGCTACCGCAACATTGCGCGCCGCCTTCTCGGCGAATCCGTGCCGCTGATGACGATGGATAAACAGAACACTGGTGTGTTTTCAAAGATTAAAGCTATTTTTGCTAAATAAATTCTATTTGAGACTTTTGAAGATAAAAGTGATAATAATTCAACTTGAGATTTTCAAAATTCAAAGCGATATAAATTCTACTTGAGAACCCCGCAGAGCTAAAGCTATGTGGGGGTTTTTTTGTGGATTATGGAAAAGGATACAAATTGGCTGTGGACACGTCACATCAGACATTGTGTAACCAAAGCAGATTTGCATAAATTTTTTATTGAATAAACGCCAAAGCGAGAAATATGAAAAGGGGTGCAGGTTGGACGTTCAAATGCTGAAGGGGATGGTTTTATTTGATAGGTTGCCGGCAAGGCATGCGGCAAAAGAGAAAGTTTTCGGTGAAGTGAAGAGGTCGTTGGCGGGAGCGGCGGGCGAGAAGCGGACAGCGGAATTGCTGGAGCGGGAATTGGACCTCGCGGAGAAGGCGAAGATTTTTCGCGGCGTGTGGCTTCCTTATATGGATGGCTTTGCTCAAGTGGATGTTCTGGTGTTGCACGCAAACTTTATATGTGCGCTCGAGGTGAAGAATATGGTGGGGGAGTTCTATTTCGACTCAATCAACTATCAGTTTTACCGAATCATCGAAGGCCGTGTCGAAGGCATGCGCAACCCTGAAGCGCAGCTTCACAGGGCGGTCAAAGCATGCGAGAAATTTTTCGGCCGCAAAGTCCAAGGCACTATCGTTTTGTCCAGCCGCTCAGGAAGAGTCGCCGTACCACCGAAACTCTATCCGGTCATAGCGCTCGATTATCTGCCGTTTCATATCGAGAAGATGGTGGACCCTCGTTTATCCTTTGACGTTGAAGGTCTTGAGGGTTTAGTGCGGCGCAGCCGCGGGCAATTCTACGATCCTGATTTATTGAAGAAGCATGAGCTGACGAAGGGTTGTCTGGAGGTTGGGGTTAGGTGTTTGGGGTGTCGTCAACAAAAGATGGAGTGGTCAAGACTTAGATGGCGTTGCAGTAAATGTGGATTCGTATCAGCTGATGCACACGAATTTGCTTTACAGGAATACGCTGTTTTATTTGGAAATGAAATCACTACTGAGTTTGCATATACATGGCTTGGCATAAAGGATAAATATGTGCTGTATAGAATGCTGGAAAATTCAACCATTAAAATTAATAATCGAGGCAGGCGATTAATTATTGAAAAAAACGAGCTGTTAATTGCTTATTTTGAGTCGATTTATTCCTAGCCGCACCCCAAACGGTTTGACCCGCACCCCAAAGTGGTCAAGCCGCAACTCGGAGCATTCAAGCCGCACCCCAAAGCATTCAACCCGCATATCAGAAATGAATATGCATAATATTTCCAGCCGGAAGCTAACTTTTCAACAGCTTCACCACCCCTTCCAACCTGCTAAGTTCTCAACCAGCTCATTTCTATTTAAATTCTGTTCATTTCCGCTTAAATCTTATTCATTTCTATCTAAATCAAATCCATTTTCAATTAAATCATTAAAATCACTCACCCTTCCCAGCCAATCCAACAATATCTATTGACGCGGCCTACTCTGGCGTGATACTATTTTAATGTTATGTTTGTAGCGCACCTGTGCTACAACCGCTCGAACCGGGTTCGTAAGCATTCGCAGTAATGTGGATCACCTGGATAGGCGAGTCTTAGTCTAAGAGGAGGTGCAAGGATATGTACGCAATTATTGAAACTGGTGGTAAACAGATCAAAGTTGAAGCGGGTCAGGAGATCTACGTTGAGAAATTGAACGGAGAAGCTGGTGACACGATCACATTTGACAAAGTTCTATTTGTAGGTGGAGATGACACTAAAGTGGGTGTTCCTTTTGTTGAAGGAGCTACTGTTACAGCTAAAGTTGAAAAACACGGTAAACAGAAAAAAATCACTGTCTTCAAATACAAAGCTAAAAAGAACTACCGTAAAAAGCAAGGTCACCGTCAACCATACACAAAATTGACTGTTGACGCGATCAACCTGTAAGGATGATCAAAGTTAAAATTAAAGAGACGTCAGGTCGCATTTCGTCTTTCGAGATGTCAGGCCATGCGGACTTCGCTGAACATGGGCAAGACCTGGTTTGTGCCGGCGCATCAGCTGTTTCATTTGGAGCAGTGAATGCCATTATGGAACTTACCGGAATTGAACCGGAAATCACGCAGTCTGAAAGCGGCTATTTAAAAGTCGGTTTCGCGGATGACCTTGACGGGAAAACAGATGAAAAGGTGCAATTGCTCCTTCGCAGCATGATTGTTTCGTTAAAAACGATTGAACAAGACTATGAAGAATATATTAAAATAACCTTCACAGCTTAGGAGGTGGGACAGAATGTTAAGATTAGATCTTCAGTTTTTCGCATCCAAAAAAGGTGTAGGTTCAACGAGAAACGGACGTGACTCAGAATCTAAACGCCTTGGCGCTAAACGTGCAGACGGCCAAGAAGTTACTGGTGGTTCAATTTTATACCGTCAACGCGGTACTAAAATTTATCCAGGAGAAAACGTTGGACGTGGCGGAGACGACACACTTTTCGCTAAAATCGACGGCGTTGTGCGCTTTGAGCGTTACGGCCGCGACAAGAAAAAAGTGAGCGTATACCCAGTAGTTGCACAAGAAGCTTAATAAAAACGAAAAGGGCTGCTTTCGCAGTCCTTTTTCTTTTTTAGGAATTTCCCGAATAAAATTGGTATACTGAAAAAAGAAGAAAGTTTAGGACGTGAGTGTAATGGATGACTCGATTACGGTGGCACAAGCGCTTCGGCATGCGCGCCACGATTTCTTGAATGAGCTTCAATTGATTCAGATGAAACTTGATCTTGGACGTGGGCAGGACGTGAAATCGATTATTCGATCGCGTGCCGAAGCGGCTGTGCAGCTGAACAAGCTGTCAGCGCTTAAGATGCCGGCGGCCGAACATTGGCTGCTGACGGCAGAATGGCGTTTTCCGGAATTTCGTTTCCATTTGGAATGCCTTGCGCAAGCAGGGATCACCACAAAAGATGCAGCATTTGCCGACTGGCTGGAGCAGTTTTTCTCCAGCCTGAAGGAGCAGGCGGATACTGCATCGGACATCAGCTGCCGAACAGTATTGAAAGAACGGCAATCCGATTTTGAAATCGGATTGGATTTGAACGGAAACCTGCCGGACATTAATTTGCCGGAGGTTCCGGGTTTATTGGCACGGAAAGAGATTGCAGCAGACAGCTTAAAAATAATTGTCAGCGCAAAGATGGAGGGATAATATGTTTGTCGATCACGTAAAAGTTTATGTTAGAGGTGGCGACGGCGGGGATGGCATGGTAGCATTCCGCCGCGAGAAATATGTACCGAACGGCGGACCTGCCGGCGGTGACGGCGGTAAAGGCGCGAATGTCGTCTTTATCGTACAGGAAGGTTTACGCACACTGATGGATTTCCGCTACAAACGGATATTCAAGGCTGACCGCGGAACACATGGCATGAGTGCCAATAAACACGGCGCTAAAGCTGAAGATCTGGTTATCGAAGTCCCACCGGGCACAGTTGTAAAAGATGCTGATACCGGTGAAACGATTGCTGACCTGGTTGAACACGGCCAAACGGCGATCATCGCAAAAGGCGGACGTGGAGGACGCGGGAACTCGCGCTTTGCAACTCCTGCCAATCCGGCACCGGAGCTATCCGAAAAAGGTGAACCAGGATTTGAGCGCAACGTCATTCTGGAATTGAAAGTTCTTGCAGATGCAGGACTTGTTGGATTCCCTAGTGTCGGGAAATCGACTCTTTTGTCAGTCGTTTCCGCTGCTAAACCGAAAATTGCCGAATATCATTTCACGACAATCGTGCCTAACCTCGGCATGGTTGAAACGGAAGATCAGCGCAGCTTCGTAATGGCCGATCTGCCTGGACTCATCGAAGGCGCTCACGAAGGAATCGGCCTTGGCCATCAATTCCTGCGCCATATCGAACGGACACGTGTCATCGTCCATGTCATCGATATGTCCGGTCTGGAAGGCCGCGATCCTTACGAGGATTATGTGACAATCAATGAAGAATTAAAACAGTACAATATGCGTTTGACGGAACGTCCGCAATTGATCGTTGCGAATAAAATGGATATGCCGGATTCGGAAGAAAATCTTGAAGCGTTCCGCAAGAAATTGCCGGAAGATGCACGGGTATTCCCGATATCTGCACTTAGCCGCCAAGGCTTGAACAATCTTTTATTTGCCATCGCGGATCTTCTTGAAGTAACCTCGGAATTCCCGATGGTCGAAGAAGAGACGGACGAATCAGAAAGTGCAGTACTTTACCGCCACGAAGCGGAAAGCGATGGTTTCACGATCACACGTGATCCGGACGGTGCTTATGTTTTGAGTGGCTATGCGATTGAGCGTCTGTTCAAGATGACCGACTTCTCACGTGAGGATTCAATTCGCCGATTTGCCCGCCAGATGCGGGGCATGGGAATTGATGATGCTTTGCGTGAAAAAGGTGCTGAAGACGGCGATACAGTTCGTTTACTTGAGTTTGAATTCGAATTTACTGAGTAAATCTGGAGGGGACATGGATGAAGGATATTTCAGAACAGCGGTATTTTTTGGTGCGCGAGGATGTATTGACCGAGGCGATGCAAAAAACGCTGGAAGTCAAAAAGATGCTGCAGCGCGGTAATATTTCCATACTCGATGCTGTGGAAAAGACCGGCTTGTCCCGATCTGCTTTCTATAAATACCGGGATGCTGTTTTTCCTTTCCATTCCATTGTCAAAGAACGGATCCTGACGGTTTTCCTTCAATTGGAGGACCGGACGGGGACGCTGGCCACATTGCTCGAAGCAGTTGCTGAAGCTGGTTGCAATATTTTGACGATCCATCAGACGATTCCCATCCAGGGGCGTGCCAATGTCACGCTTTCGCTGGATGTGACGGCGATGGAGCAGGAGCTTGATGTCTTTTTGCAGCAGCTGAAAAAACTCGATTTCGTCGAGTCGGCAGATGTGGTATCAAGCGGATCATTTTAATTTGGGAGTGGTTTGATGGCTGAGCAGCAGACGAAAAAACGAATTTCTTTTTTGGGACCGGACGCTTCGTTCACCCATTTGGCGGCATTGAGGGCGTTTCCGGACAGTGAATTGATTGCCTTTACGACGATCCCGGATTGCATTGAAGCAGTGGCAGAGAATAAAGTCGATTATGCAGTGGTACCGCTCGAGAATGCACTGGAAGGCTCGGTGCCGCTGACAATCGATTATTTATTCCATGAAGTGCAGCTATACGTGACGGCGGAAGTGCTGTCGCCGATCGAGCAGCATTTGATGGTTCACCCGGATAACGCAAAATCGGACGCATTCGAAGCGATTTATTCGCATCCGCACGCTTTGGCACAATGTCATAAATTCCTTTATTACACTTACAAAAACACGCCGCTTGAGCAATACAGCTCGACTTCGGCTGCGGCCAAAATGGTCAGCGAACTGCCGGAGCGAAATATTGCAGCGATTGGCAATGAATTCTCGGCCCAGAAATACGGCCTGCACATTGTCCACCGGGAAATCCATGATTTCCATTTCAATCACACACGTTTTTTCGTGCTGTCGAAAACGAACCATCAACTGGAGAATCCTGCTCATAATGAGGAAGTGAAAACGACGTTGATGATTTCCCCGCCGAAAGACGACCGTTCGGGTGTCCTTCACCAAGTGCTTTCCGTATTCGCCTGGCGCCAGCTCAACTTGAGTAAAATCGAGTCGCGGCCGCTGAAGACGGGTCTCGGAAATTACTTCTTCATCGCCGACGTGATGGATGACGAAATGTCGCCGATGATGCAGGGAGCCTTCATGGAACTTGCGGCTCTAGGCTGCACAGTGAAAACGCTGGGCTCGTATTACACATACGAATAATACAGGAAAGCTCCGCGGCCGGATTGGCAGCGGAGCTTTTTGTGGTCTCAGGGCTTTGGAATGAAAAGCCTTCGCGGATGCGAAGGCTCCCTTTAAAGACTGGAAGTTTTCGCATGGCGAAAACTTCCGCTTGGGATACTAGGATATAGAATATATGGCTTGCCGATCACAAATTGTCCGTTGCCGATCATAAACAGTTGGTAGCCGATCACAAATCATCGGTAGCCGATCATAAAAGCTAAAATCATTCTAAAAGTCGAGATTATTTCACTCTTCAAGCAACAAATCCTCCCCGAAAAAGAAGAACCCGTGAATCTTTAACAGATTCCCGGGTTAAACACCTAATTTCACTCATTTTCCTCCAGTAAATACCCAGCTGCTCTCATATCATTCATTGCCTGCTCGAGTATTGCGACATTTGGTGCAGTGATCGTATGGAGATGCAAGCCGCCGGTCAGCTCCAGCAGATAGCTGGCGCCAGTTTCACGTACCCGCTGCATGAACATGTCGACTTCGCGTCTCGATGATACATGGATGCCGGCTGTCAGTTCACCGTAGACCGGATGTTCAATCGATACGTCTTTGACGGTTACACCGGCATCGACAAGTACGTATAACTCGTCCTGTGTATCTTCCGGTTTGTGGAAGCAAGCCAGTACGCGGTAAAGGTCGTCATCTGCAGTTTCACGCATGTACAGATACCCTTGGCTGGTGGCGATGATCGGTTCGCCTTTCGCTTTCAATAAAGTCATGTCACCGACAATGACCTGGCGCGATACGCCCATAAGTGACGCAAGCTCGCCGCCTTTAAATGGATCAGCCGTTGCTTTCAATTTGTCCAGCAGTATTTGCCGGCGCTGTTCTCCGGGAATTTTCTTCATAAGGGATCCCTCGCTTTATTTCGTCATAATCCCATTTTAACACGACGTAATTGCCAGCGGGTTTATTTCGTCTAAAGGCGCCGGATATGCTATAATCATAGAGTTGAATTGAAGGGGAGAAAGCATATGTACGATTACATAAAAGGGCGGGTTACGCGAGTGACGCCTGAGTATTTAGTGATAGAGCAGCAGGGGATCGGCTGGCAGATTTTTGCGCCGAATCCTTATTCGTTCGGTTCGGATGAGCTTCAGGTGTTCCTGCATCATCATGTCCGCGAAGACGCCCAATTATTATTCGGTTTTCCGACGCTCGAGCAGCGCGAACTTTTCCGCAAGCTGATTTCAGTGTCAGGTATCGGTCCAAAAGGCGCATTGGCTATCTTGGCGAGCGGGCAGCCACAGCATGTCATCGAAGCGATCGAGCGGGAAGATGAGTCGTATCTCGTCAAATTCCCGGGCGTCGGCAAGAAGACGGCGCGCCAGATGATTTTGGATCTGAAAGGCAAGCTGGCGGAATTCTTCGGCGATCCGTTTGATGACAATGAAGAAACGGGCGGCCTGTTGTCCGGTGAAGACAATGAACTTGAGGAAGCGATGCTGGCACTTGGTGCGCTCGGTTATTCCGAACGCGAAATCAATAAAGTCAAACCGAAGCTCAAGGATCTCGATCTTGATACGGAATCATATATGAAGAAGGCTTTGCAGTTATTGCTGAAGCAGAATTGATTTTAGAATAAGTATTCTATTTATATCGCTTCGGCGCTTAGGACAAAGCTCCCGCAATAAGCCGAGAAAACCATTCGTCTTATTGCTTCGCTCAGTCCATTGACGCGCCTACGCTAAATCAGTAGCTTAATATGAAAGAGCATCATAGATATGGAGCAAAACAGCGAAGACTCCCAGGCGACCAAGCGAAGTGACGAGATCCACTCGGGTGAAGTGCAACGAGCCCGAGTTAGCTCAGCGCAAGCCCCCAGGCAAGCGAAGCTGTTTTGCGGAATATCGGCTATTAAATAACTTTTTATTCATATAAGAAACACAAATAATAAAGGAGGTGCAGACCATGGAAGAACGGGTGATAGGAAGCGAAGTTTCCGAATTTGATGAGCGTTTCGAGCAATCGTTGCGTCCGCAGTATCTGTCCCAGTATATCGGGCAGCAGAAAGTGAAGCATAATCTTGAGATTTTCATCGAAGCGGCGAAAATGCGCGAAGAAAGCCTGGACCATGTGCTGCTCTACGGGCCTCCAGGTCTCGGCAAGACGACGCTGGCAGCAGTCATCGCCAACGAAATGGAAGTTGGCGTCAAAATGACAAGCGGCCCGGCAATCGAACGTCCGGGTGATTTGGCTGCGATTGTTTCTTCGCTGGAACCGGGAGACGTTTTATTCATCGATGAGATTCACCGTTTGAACCGATCGATCGAAGAAGTGCTGTATCCGGCAATGGAAGATTTTTGCCTGGATATCGT
Source organism: Planomicrobium sp. Y74 (assembly GCF_003668635.1). Classification (GTDB taxonomy): domain Bacteria; phylum Bacillota; class Bacilli; order Bacillales_A; family Planococcaceae; genus Planococcus. The sequence continues at coordinate 231,041 of NZ_RCWH01000002.1, forward strand.
CGTCGGCAAAGGACCGGCGGCGCGTTCTGTGCGCCTCGATTTGCCGCCGTTCACCTTGATCGGTGCGACGACGCGGGCAGGCGCTCTGTCCGCGCCGCTTCGTGACCGGTTCGGTGTGCTGGCACGCCTCGATTATTACGACACCGAAGCGTTGACTGAAATCGTTGTCCGCAGTTCGAAACTGTTTGAAGCGGATATCGATCCGAATGCTGCTGTTGAAATTGCGCGGCGCTCACGCGGGACCCCGCGTATTGCGAACCGTTTATTGAAGCGGGTACGCGACTACGCAATGGTGCGCGGCACCGGTTCGATTACAATGGACATGGCGGATCAGGCCTTGGAGATGCTGCAGGTCGATCCGCTTGGCCTCGATCACATTGACCATAAATTGATCACCGGAATGATTTCCCGTTTCCGCGGCGGACCGGTCGGACTGGATACGATTGCAGCCAGCATCGGGGAAGAGTCGACGACGATTGAAGACGTCTATGAACCATATCTGCTGCAGATTGGATTTATCCAACGGACACCGAGAGGCCGAACTGTCACAGCCACAGCCTACGAACATTTTAAATTGGAGATGCCTGAATGACGAAAACTACACAACAACCCAATACACTTAATGTAAATGATTTTGATTTTGAGCTGCCTGAAGAATTGATTGCCCAGACACCGCTTCTTGACCGCACGTCAAGCCGGCTGTTGGTCATGAATAAAGAGACTGGCAAGACTGAACATAAGCACTTCCGCGATATCATTGATTATCTGCACGAAGGCGATACACTCGTTTTGAACGACACACGCGTTCTTCCGGCGCGCCTGATGGGCGTCAAAGAAGACACGGGTGCCAATATCGAGTTGCTTCTATTGAAACAGATTGAAGATGATATATGGGAAACGCTCGTGAAACCGGCCAAGAAAGTGAAAGTCGGCACGGTCGTAAGCTTCGGGGAAGGTTTGCTGCGCGCAGAATGCACAGGCATCCTTGACCACGGCGGCCGTCATTTCAAGATGATCTATGATGGGATTTTCTATGAGATTCTCGATCAGCTTGGTGAAATGCCGCTGCCACCCTATATCCGTGAGAAATTGGAAGACCAGGACCGTTACCAGACGGTTTTCGCTAAAGAACGAGGCAGTGCTGCGGCTCCGACTGCGGGGCTTCATTTTACCGATGAATTATTGAAGAAGATTGAAGAGAAAGGCGTAAATATCGCCTTTATTACTTTACATGTCGGCCTTGGTACATTCCGTCCGGTGTCGGTCGAATCGATTGAAGACCACGAGATGCATGCTGAATTCTATCGTATCAATAAAGAAACGGCAGAACTCATCAATAACACAAAAGCACAAGGCGGCCGTGTAATTTCGGTCGGTACCACTTCAACCCGCACGCTTGAATCCGTAGCCAGTAAATTCGGTGGCGAGCTTAAGGAAGACAGCGGCTGGACGGATATTTTCATCTTCCCCGGCTACGGTTTCAAGGCAATCGACGGGTTGATCACGAATTTCCATCTGCCGAAATCGACGCTTGTGATGCTTGTCAGTGCTTTATCAAACCGCGATAATATTTTGAACGCATACAACGAAGCAGTAAATGAACGTTACAGATTCTTCAGTTTTGGAGATGCCATGTTCATTGAACCACAGAAAAAGGAGACTCATCATGACTGAAGCAATCCGTTATGAACACATCAAAACCTGTAAACAAACCGGCGCGCGCTTAGGCATTGTCCATACGCCGCACGGCTCATTCGAAACACCTGCATTTATGCCGGTCGGTACACAAGCAACCGTCAAAACGATGTCGCCGGAAGAATTGAAAGCGATGAATGCGGGGATTATTCTCAGCAATACGTACCACCTATGGCTGCGTCCAGGAAACGACGTTATCAAAGAAGCGGGCGGCCTTCATAAATTCATGAACTGGGACCGTCCGATTCTGACGGATTCCGGCGGCTTTCAGGTATTCTCGTTGAGCGAATTCCGCAATATCAAAGAAGAAGGCGTTCATTTCCGCAACCATATGAACGGCGACAAATTATTCTTAAGTCCGGAAAAAGCGATGGAAATCCAGAACGACCTTGGATCAGACATCATGATGGCTTTCGACGAATGCCCGCCTTATCCGGCAAGCCATGAATATATGAAATCATCTGTTGAGCGTACATCACGCTGGGCAGAACGCTGCTTAGAAGCTCATGCCCGCAAAGATGTACAAGGTTTATTCGGCATTATTCAAGGAGGCGAGTACGAAGACCTTCGTAAACAAAGCGCCCAGGATCTTGTGTCACTCGATTTCCCGGGATACGCAATCGGCGGACTTTCTGTCGGCGAACCGAAAGATGTTATGAACCGTGCACTCGAATTCACTACGCCATTGATGCCGACGAATAAACCGCGTTACCTGATGGGCGTCGGTTCACCAGATTCATTGATCGACGGAGCAATCCGCGGCGTCGATATGTTCGATTGTGTCTTGCCGACACGTATTGCCCGTAATGGTACATTGATGACCAGCACAGGCCGTTTGAACATCAAGAATGCAGCATTCAAGCGGGATTTCAACCCAATCGACGAAAAATGCGATTGCTATACGTGCAAAAATTATACACGTGCTTATGTCCATCATTTAATTCGCGCAGATGAAACGTTCGGAATTCGACTTACCAGTTATCATAATCTGCAATTTCTGTTAAACTTAATGGAACAGGTGCGCCAAGCGATTCGTGAGGACCGCCTGGGAGATTTCCGCGAAGAATTTTTTGAGGCTTATGGCTTCAATAAACCAAACGCAAAGAATTTCTAAGACACAGATAGAGAGTGAAAGGGGGAATATGAATAATGGAAACTTTAGTTGCTTTATCACCTTTACTTCTAATGTTCGTTTTGATGTGGTTCTTTATTATCCGCCCAGCGCAGAAGCGCCAGAAGGCTACGGCCAACATGCAGTCTGAATTGAGACGTGGCGATCGTATCGTTACGATCGGGGGACTTCACGGCACGATTGATGCTGTGGATGATGCAACGATCTACATCACAGTTGCGGACGGCACTCGTATGCAATTCGAACGCCAGGCAATCGCCCGCGTTGTGGATCAGGCAAAAACGACAGTCTAAGAAATCTTCGCCTTCGAACTGAAGGCGATTTTTTTTAGAGATAATTCACGGATTGTTCAAATAAATTAAAAATATAAGTTGAAATAATGAAATAGTATTTATAAGCCGCTTCGGCGCTAGAGAAGTCTCTGGAGATATGGAGCAAAACAGCGAAGACGCCCAGGGGACCAAGTGAAGTGCTGAGATCCACTTAGGCGAAGGGAACCGAGCCCGAGTTAGCTCAGCGCGAGCCCCCAGGCAAGCGAGCTGTTTTGCAGAATATCGGTTGCTAAGGACTATTAATTTAAATTATATAAAATAAAGAGGGAAAAACCATGCCGAAATATACCGAGCAATATGATGTCGTATTGCCATTCTTAAAAAGTAAATGTGAGGAATTCCAGTTTTCCGATTACGATACATTTACACCGGAAGATATTTGGCAATATTTGATTAAGAAGAAATGGCGCAAGAAAGATATCGGCGATATGCCGCTGCACGAAATGGTCAATGAAATCATGGAGATGAGGGCTTCGGAGTTTGTGGCTTATCATCAGATTGAAGGCTTTAAAGGAGACAATTGGTTTTCAGAAGGAAATTCCGAAGATCTGGAACAGCTGCTTCGGCCCACCCAGAAAAAACCAAAATGAATTTGACACGCTTTGATGCGTGTTTCATAATGAAGTTGCTGTGTTTTAGATAATGAGGAGGAACTATACATATGAAAGCAAGAGGTCGTATAATAGCCTTTTTCTTACTGGTCATTGTACTGTTAGGAATGATTGGCACCACAAGCTTACCGATAGCTAAAGACATTAAATTGGGACTGGATCTTCAAGGCGGTTTTGAAGTCCTTTATGAAGTCCAGCCTTTGGATGGTGGCCCTGAAATCACCAACGAAATATTATCTGATACGACCGATGCTTTGATGAACCGGATCAACGTTCTCGGTGTCAGCGAGCCTGTGATTCAGATAGAAGGCGACAATCGCATTCGCGTTCAGCTCGCTGGTATTGAAGACCAATCGGAGGCACGGGAATTATTATCAACGGAAGCGAACCTGACTTTCCGTGATGCAGATGATAATGTCGTACTGGATGGCTCAGATCTGAAAGAAGGTGGAGCGACTGGAACATTTGATGAAAATGGTCAGCCGATCGTATCGCTGGAACTGAAAGATCCAGGCAAGTTCGCTGAAATTACAGGCGAAATTTCGCAGCGTCCTCCTGGGGAAAACGTCCTTGTCATTTGGCTCGACTTTGAAGAAGGCGAGGATTCTTACCAGGAAGAACGGATGGAGGCAGATCCTAAATTCGTTTCTGATCCAAGAGTAAGTCAGCGGATCAACAGTCCGAGTGTTCAAATTGAAGGTAATTTCACTGTTGAAGAAACACAGAACCTAGCGGGTATTCTGAATGCGGGTGCATTGCCTGTCGAATTAACGGAAATTTACTCGACGTCTGTAGGTGCACAGTTCGGGGAAGAAGCTTTGGATAAAACGACCTTTGCCGCTGCAATCGGTATTGGCCTCGTGTTATTGTTCATGCTTGTCTTCTATCGTTTCCCTGGGGTTATTGCTTTCATTACTTTGTCGGTGTATGTCTACTTGATCCTATTGATATTTGTATGGATCGGTGGGGTACTGACTTTGCCGGGTATCGCAGCAATCATGCTCGGTGTCGGTATGGCAGTTGATGCCAATATCATCACTTACGAGCGGATCCGCGAGGAAATGCGGACAGGCAAATCCGTTAAGGATTCGTTCCGCATCGGTGCACGTTCATCGTTCTCGGCTATCATTGATGCCAACGTAACGACGCTTCTTGCGGCAGCTGTATTGTTCTATTTCGGTACAAGTTCTGTTAAAGGATTTGCGACTTTATTGATCATTTCAATTCTTGCCAGCTTTATCACAGCGGTTTGGGGATCACGTCTATTGCTTGGGCTTTGGGTCCACAGTGGATTCCTCGATAGCAAATTCGGCTGGTTCGGTTTGAAACCCGATAAGATCCATAAACCATCTGAAGAGAAAGAGATTACGGATTTAAGTACACCGTTCGACCGTTATGATTTTGCCGGCAACCGCAATAAATTCTTTGCGGCTTCACTGGCTTTGATTGCGGCGGGAGCAATTGTGCTTGGCTTGTTCCAGTTGAATCTCGGAATTGACTTCTCCGGAGGTACACGGGTTGAAGTAACTGCTGATTCGGCGCTCACCCAACAGGGAGTTGAAGAGTTCCTCGAAGAGGCGGGTTACCCTTCGGATGACGTGGTTATTTCCGGAGACCAATCCGATATCGGCGTTGCCCGTTATACGGATGACTTCTCACAGGATCAAATCGACGAATTAACACAGGCAGCGATGGATGAGTACGGACAGAGACCAAACGTCTCCACTGTTTCGAATCAGGTTGCCATCGAGCTTGCTGAAAACGCGTTGTATGCATTGGCGATTGCCGCTCTTGGTATTATCATCTATGTAGCTTTCCGTTTCGAATGGCGTATGGGTGTTGCTTCCATTGTGGCATTGCTGCACGATACGTTCTTCATCGTAGCGGTATTCAGTCTATTGCGTTTGGAAGTAGACCTCACATTTATCGCGGCGGTTCTGACGATTGTCGGTTATTCGATAAACGATACGATTGTAACGTTTGACCGGATCCGTGAAAATATGAAACGGATGAAGAAAATCGAGACAGTCGAACAATTGGAGAACGTTGTCAACGTTTCCTTGCGCCAGACGCTTGTCCGTTCGGTCAATACCGTTATGACGGTTGTGCTGGTTGTTCTTGCGCTTCTGATTTTCGGTGCACCTTCCATCACGAACTTTTCGATTGCATTATTGATCGGTTTGATTGCCGGAACTTATTCATCCATCTTCATCGCAGCACAGTTGTGGTTAGTGCTTAAGAAGAAGGAACTGAATAAAAAAGGCCCGATCGATGTAGAGAAGAAAGAACAGGAAAGCAAATGGGGTTCTGACGAGCCTGTCGTTTAATAAGTTTATAAAGGAAATGGAACAGGGTATAGTAAAAATGACCCTGTTCCATTTTTTATATTCAGAAAGGAGTTGTACGGTTTGAAAATACAATGGCTATTACTGATCGCACTTATTTTTGCAGTTATCATCGCAGCCTTTGCAGTCGTCAACGTCGACGCTGTACCAGTCAATTATATTTTCGGAGAAGCTGAATTTCCACTGATCCTGGTCATTCTGGCTTCTGCGCTGCTCGGGTTCCTGTTGAGCGGAGTGGTTGCGCTGGCGCGCGGTTACACGCTACAGCGCAAAGTGAAATCTTTGCAGAAGGAAATGGCGGTAAAGGAATCATTGATTGCCACGCAGCAAAACGAAATCGCCGAGTACCAGAAAGCAGGCGTCTCCCCGGATGCGCAGGTCGTCACGAGCGACGAAGTGACACGGGATAATCGTGTTGAAAACTATGAAGAAAAACCACGGAATAATTATTAAACAAGAAACCTTTCGGCAATTGCGCCGAAAGGTTTTTGTCTGCCGTATTTTCTTGTATAATGAATCAGTGAGGAAGTGACTGATATGATAGAATCCAAAAAAAGATGGCGTTTAACAGAGCCTGAAGAGCAGGCAGTCCGGGACATCCAACAGGAATTATCCCTTTCTTCTGTGCTGGCGAAAATCCTCGTGACCCGGGGTATCCGTACGGCGGAAGAAGCGCGCGCATTTATGGTGACGGACGTTTCGGCCATACATAATCCTTATTTGATGAAAGACATGGACATCGCAGTGGAGCGTATCCGCAGAGCTGTCGATAACCAGGAAAAAATAATCGTATATGGAGATTATGACGCGGATGGTGTAACCAGCACCGCCGTCATGATGACCGTTTTGCAGGATTTGGGAGCGGATGTTTCATTCATGATCCCAAACCGTTTTAAACATGGCTACGGCCCGAATAAAGAATTGTTCCAGCAGGCATATGATAAAGGCGCGAAATTGATTGTCACGGTCGATAACGGAATTTCCGGCATCGAACAGGTGGATTTCGCGGTCGGACTTGGCATGGACGTAATCATCAGTGACCATCACGATATCGGTGAAACCATGCCGAATGCATTGGCGATTGTCCACCCGCGTCATCCGGAAGGGAAGTATCCGTTCGGCGAATTGGCGGGAGTCGGTGTGGCATTTAAAATGGCGCATGCATTATACGAAGAAATGCCGGACCATCTGCTTGAGCTTGTGGCAATCGGAACCATTGCTGACCTTGTACCGATGCACGGGGAAAACCGTATTTTTGTAAAAGAAGGTTTGCAGGCATTGCGCGATACGCCGCGTCCGGCGATTGAGGCTCTCGCAGAAGTCGCAGGCGTAAAGCAGGAAGAAATCAATGAAGAAACTATCGGCTTCATGTTCGGTCCACGGATTAATGCAATCGGCCGGCTGCAGGATGCAGATCCGGCAGTGGATATGCTGCTGACGGAAGATGCGGCTCAGGCGCGTTCTTTGGCGGACGGACTTGATGTACTGAATAAAGAGCGGCAGGCGATCGTCAAGCAAATTGCGGACGAAGCGACAGCACAAGTAGAGTCGCATTATCCGGACGGACCACCGCATGTCATCATCGTTGAACAGGAAGGCTGGAATCCAGGAGTTGTCGGAATTGTGGCGTCCAAATTGGTTGAGAAATACTACCGTCCGACCATCGTACTTTCATTGGATCCGGAGACGGGCAAAGCGAAGGGATCGGCGCGCAGCATCGAAGGTTTCCACCTTTATAACGAATTGGCGGAGAACCGCGATATTCTGCCTGCATTCGGGGGGCACCCGATGGCAGCGGGTATGACGCTTGAAGCTGCAAATGTGGCAGAGCTCCGCAGCCGTTTGAACAAACAGGCGGAAGCTTGTCTGACAAGTGAAGACCTGGTGCCGGTTGTTGATATCGATATTCCGGTTCAGCTGGAGGAAATAGATACCGATACGATCGAATCCATGCGTTATCTTGCTCCATTCGGCATGGGCTTTGCCAAACCGAAATTTTATATCAAAGGCGTCAAAGTGGCAGCTATACGTAAAATCGGCGCTGCGCAGAACCATTTGAAAGTCGAGCTTGCTTCAGGAGGTTCAACACTGGATGCTGTCGGATTCGGGATTGGTGAAATCGGTGATCAATTGACGCCGGATGTGTTGATCGACGTTATCGGCGATCTTCAAATCAATGAATGGAATGGCCGCAAAAAAGCACAGATGCTGATTGAAGATATCCGGACCGATCAATGGCAGCTTTTTGATATCCGTGGCATCCGTCAAGTGTCCCGCTGGTCGAAGCTGATTCCGGAAAAAGACCAGGTCTATCTGGCGTTTAATCCTGAAACTGTGGCGGTTTTCAAAACTTTGATACCGCATCCGATCTATGCTGTTGAATCGATTGAAGAGCTGGCAGGGGAAAAGCATCATCTCGTGCTGCTGGATCTGCCTGAATCGGAAGAACAATTGGAGGAAGTGCTGAAGAGGCTGACTCCTAAGCGGATTTACGCGCATTTCTATGCGAAGGAATCACAGTATTTTGAGCAGATTCCAACACGTGATCAGTTTAAATGGCTGTTTGCTTTCATTAAAAAACGGGGAACTTTTGACTTCAAGAAGCATTGTGATGAACTGGCAAAGCATAAAGGATGGACACGTGATTCTTTATTTTTCATGTTGCAGGTGTTTTTTGAACTCGGTTTTGTTACACTTAACAATGGACTTACTGAGATTGCAGAATCTCCAGGCAAACGTGATTTGGCCGAAGCGCCGAGCTACAAGAAACGTGAACAGCAGATTGCCCTGGAACAGAAGCTTCTGTATGCATCTTATCGAGACTTAAAAGAGTGGTTCGACGCGAAAGTGTCTGCCAAGGAGGAACAGGTATGGATTTAAAAGAGTATATTACAATTGTTGAAGACTGGCCGAAACCGGGAATCCGTTTCAAGGACATTACTTCTTTGATGGATAATGGTGCTGCCTATAAATACGCAACTGACCAGATCGTCGAGTATGCAAAGCAAGTGGAGGCTGACATCATCGTTGGGCCGGAAGCCCGCGGTTTCATCATCGGCTGCCCGGTTGCTTATGCACTCGGACTCGGTTTTGCCCCTGTCCGCAAAGAAGGCAAATTGCCACGTGAAGTGATTCGCGCGGAATACGGCCTTGAATACGGCAAAGATGTTTTGACGATGCACAAAGATGCCATCAAACCGGGACAGCGCGTCCTGATTACTGATGACCTTTTAGCGACAGGCGGAACAATCGAAGCGACAATCAACCTTGTCGAACAGCTTGGCGGAATCGTTGCCGGCTGTGCATTCCTGATCGAATTGACATACCTCGACGGCCGCGACAAACTCGAAGGCTACGAAGTCTGTACCTTATTGCAATACTAATTGAAAAATGGAGACAGCCCGGAACGCATGATGCGTTTTGGGCTGTTTTTTTGTTGTGGGAAATAGAAACGAGGCCATATTAGCTGGATATTTTTTCTTTATTTTTTCATAGGTCTAGCCAAATCAGCTGCGAGTGGAATTTATGTGCGCAAAACGAGATTTATGTGCGGAGAATGAGATTTATGTTCGCAAAACAGGATTTGTGTGCGGAAAACCATGCTTTATGCTCAACTTAATACTAATCTGATATTTCAATAAGTGGTTTTATAAGAATAAAACATTGGAGATTATTTATGTTAAATATTTCCGAGGTAAGTTGAGAGTTTTATTTCAAATTAGATAACACAAACATCCCCATGATTTTTTTATTCCTCATCGGGTATGGAAAGAAAAAGCGATTAGTAAAGAGGTGCAACTATGCTGAAATGGGATGACAATCATTATCCATCAAATAATGCGCGGCTGATTGACATGCTGCTAGAGACAGAAGATACTGCGCTTAAAGAAATCACCGAAGAAACACAGCAGCTGTTCGACCAAATCAGAAAGCCGGTAAAGCCGCAAACAACAACGCGTAAAAAAACGCTCCAGGAAAAGTTCTGGTCATTAATTTCGATCGACTCGACAATCGATGACAACAAAGAAATCGGCTTTCAAACAGAAGAAAACAATATCTTTCCTTATTGGAAAAAGGAACTCGACCGCCAATACGACCGCCTGCTGAAAGTAACCGGCAATTACATATCAGTAACTCAATTCGGCGCACGGGGCAACGGCCGGTCCGATTCGACCGCCGCATTCAAGAAAGCGTTCGGCAACGGCGGCAAAAAAGTTTTCGTGCCGGAAGGAGTTTATATTGTGAAGGGCTTGAAGCTGCCTTCCTGGACACGATTAGTCGGCGCCGGCAAAGGCAAGACGGTGATCCGCCTGCACGATGATGCGCCAAGACGCAGAACGCTTCTTACAAATAAAAATCCGATTAGCGGCAACCGCAATATTTCAGTGGAGGGGCTAACGCTGGATTGGAATATCGAACGGTTGAATCATACGCAAAAATCAGCAACCGGCAATAATTTCTCCAGCTGCCTGACGTTCGCGAATGTCCAGAACGGCTGGGTGAAAAATATTGAAGCTATCAATCCGGGGCTTCATTGTTTTGACATTTCATCTTCTTTCTATAGTTACGCAGGGGACGGGACCAGGGCAAAAGGAGGCAGCAAATATATCTGGCTCGACCAGGTCACCGGTTACGGTTTCGGGGACGATGGGGTGACGACGCATCACAGTGATTACATCTTCATTTCAAACAGCCATTTTCACGATCCAGGCGGTCGTTCCCATAAGGAAGGCTTCTCCAATTCGAACGGCTTTGAAATTGATGACGGCTCCCGCCATGTCTGGCTGGCCAATAATTCAAGCGCGCGTTGTTTCGGCGGAGTCGAGATTAAAGCCCATGCCACTTCTTCTGCTGCAGCCGGCGTACACATTTCAGGCCATCTGTCCGTGAGTGATAATAGGGCGTTCAATTTCCGCCATATCGGACATCACCATGCGGAAGATGATGAGTCGAAATCAGCGTTCACAATAACAGCGCAGAAACTGGTGGCCATTCATCCGGTCCGCACTGATCTGTATAAGAATTCGTCGCCCCGCGCCTTGGTGATATCGGGTTACCGGAATGTCGCGGTCAACCGCTTTTTATTCGCAGGGGATCCGGATTACGATTACCGGGGCGAGACGGCGGCTTCGGTTCAATTCCGTGCAGGCAATGTGGCGCTGGCAAATGGGCGTATTCAAGGTTTCAAAAGCGCGAAAACTGACTTAACGATTGCTTCCGGTGAAAAGAATGTCCGGAATGTGTTGGTGCAATATATTCATTCTTATAAATCGGCACCCGAGATGTTGGACCTAGGCAATGATGATTCGACGGTTCAAATAAACAATATTTTGCGGGTGGAAACATAATCTTTGTAAAACATCTCTATTAATCGGTGACAAGTTTTCCAGTTCCTGTGAAAATATGGGGTTTAATATCTTTCTTCAGTTAGCCAAGCTTTACAATTAGCCCCATTGTTTTCTATAATATGTAGATATACTTTTCGAAAAAAGAGGAGCAAGGTGGGCAATTATGGCGAAAGACCAAGTAAAGACAGCTGATGATGTATTTGATACTGTTGCTTCGTATATGAATGAAGAAAATGTTGAAATGATCCGAAGAGCATATCAAGTGGCATATGATGCCCATATGGGACAATTCCGCAAATCCGGTGAACCTTATATTGTTCACCCGGTGCAGGTTGCCGGAATTCTCGCAGAACTGGAAATGGACCCCGCTACGGTAGCAGCGGGCTTTTTGCATGACGTCGTGGAAGATACGGAAGTCAGCCGGGAAGACATCGTCCGTGATTTTGATGAAGAAGTCGCTTTGCTGGTGGACGGCGTAACAAAACTGAGCAAGATTAAATATATGTCGAAAGAAGAGCAGCAGGCGGAAAATCATCGCAAGATGTTCGTGGCAATGGCACAGGATATCCGTGTCATCCTCATTAAACTCGCTGACCGTTTGCACAATCTCCGCACATTGAAATACCAGTCGGTTGAGAAGCAGCGCATCAAGGCCAACGAAACTCTTGAAATTTTCGCGCCGATTGCACATCGCCTGGGTATCAACACCATTAAATGGGAACTCGAAGACACTGCTCTCCGTTACTTAAACCCACAGCAATATTACCGCATCGTCAATCTGATGAAGAAAAAACGTACCGAGCGGGAAGAATACCTGAACAATGTCATGAATGAAATCCGCGTCCAGCTTGATGAAGTGGATATCAAAGCGGATCTTTTCGGCCGCCCGAAACATATTTACAGCATCTATAAAAAAATGGCGATCCAGAACAAGCAATTCAACGAAATCTATGATTTATTGGCAGTGCGCATTACGGTTGAAAGCATCAAGGACTGTTATGCAGTGCTTGGGATCATCCATTCCACATGGAAGCCGATGCCAGGCCGTTTCAAGGATTATATCGCCATGCCAAAACAGAATCTTTACCAATCGCTGCATACGACAGTGATCGGACCTCAGGGTGATCCGCTTGAGGTGCAGATTCGTACAGAAGAAATGCATCGCATTGCTGAATACGGTGTGGCGGCTCACTGGGCCTATAAGGAAGGCAAGAGTTCTGATAAGCCGATTAGTTCTGTCGATTCCCGTCTTTCTTGGTTCCGTGAAATCCTGGATTTCCAGAACGAGTCGGACAATGCCGAAGAATTTATGGAGTCGCTTAAATTCGACCTGTTTTCTGATATGGTCTATGTATTTTCACCAAAAGGCGATGTTATTGAAATGCCGGCCGGTTCCTGCCCGATTGATTTTGCCTACCGTGTGCATTCCGAAATTGGCAATAAAACCATCGGTGCTAAAGTGAATGGCAAGATGGTGCCGCTGGATACCCAATTGAATACTGGGGATATCGTTGAAATTCTGACATCCAAGCAATCATTCGGCCCAAGCCGCGACTGGCTGAAAATCGCCAAGTCCACGCAGACGAAAAATAAGATCAAGCAATTCTTCAAAAAGCAATTGCGTGAAGACAATGTCCAAAAAGGCAAGGAAATGATCGAGCGCGAAATCAAAGCACAGGAATTTGTGCCGAAAGACATTCTAACCAATGAAAACATCAAGCGTGTCTGTGAGAAATTCAATTTCGCGGGCGAAGATGATATGTATGCAGCTGTTGGTTTCACTGGAATCACCGCTCAGCAAGTCGTCAACCGCCTGGCGGAAAAAGAACGCAAGAAACGCGAACAGGAAGAAGCACTCGAGAAAATCACTGTCGAGATGAAATCGAACCAGCCACGTAAACAAACCGAGTCAGGTGTTATTGTGCGGGGCATCGATAACATGATGATCCGCCTGTCGAAATGCTGTAACCCGGTGCCGGGAGATGCCATCATCGGTTTCATTACAAAAGGCCGCGGGGTTTCCGTCCACCGTGCCGACTGTCCGAACGTGCAGGCCAATGAGACCGACCGTCTCATTCCTGTTGAATGGGAAAACGGTGAAACACCTGAAAACAAATCCTATCAAATTGACATCGAAGTGCAGGCCTATGACCGCACCGGCTTGATCAACGAAGTTATGCACATGGTCAGCGAAACGAAAACGACAATCGTCGCCGTCAGCGGCCGTGCCGACAACAATAAAATCGCGACCATCAACCTGTCAATCATGATTCCGCATATTTCACACCTGAACAGAGTAGTGGAGCGGATCAAGCAATTGCCGGATGTTTATTCGGTCACGCGTGTCACGAATTAAGGAGGAATTATGCGAGTTATTCTTCAACGAAGCAAAAGAGCATCTGTGACCGTCGAAGGCAGCGTCACCGGATCAATCGAATCCGGTTATGTGCTGCTCGTCGGAATCACACATGAAGATACAGAAAAAGACGCTGATTATTGTGCGCGCAAGATTGCACAGATGCGTCTCTTCGAAGACGAAGATGGCAAGATGAACCGTTCGATTTTCGAAAACGGCGGCGATATCCTGTCCATCTCGCAATTCACGCTTTACGGCGATATCCGTAAAGGGCGCCGTCCGAGCTTTGTAGAAGCTGCGCGGCCGGATCAAGCGGAGCCTTTATGGGATTACTTCAATGAAGTGCTGCGAAATGAAGGCCTTCGCGTCGAAGAAGGCGTATTCGGTGCCATGATGGACGTCGAACTGGTGAACGATGGACCGGTAACGATGATTGTGGAATCGCAATAAATATAAAAAGGCGATGCGGAATTTTCTGCATCGCTTTTTTATATTTAAAATATTAGAGGTAGACCTGATGTTAACTGACCTGTGTTTAAAAATCAGAACATCAGAATCACAAGTGAATTTTTATATTCAATTGCTTAATCAGTTCCATTTATAGGAGATATTTTCTTTCACCGTTAATTCTTCATTTTCCGATAGTGCCTTTTCAGGTCTCACAATGAATATACTGATCAATGTCGCGATTGTGAAGAGAGCCATAATAACGTATAACACCATATCGTAGGATTGAGTTTTTGCCAGCACAAACGAACTTAACTGATTGCCTGACAGACCTGCAAAAGCCCAAGCGGATAAAGCGAGCCCGTGTATAGTGGATATACTATTCAAACCGAAGCGGTCAGCCAATAATGGCGGCAGCGATGAAAATCCTCCGCCATATCCTGCATTTACTATACAAAGTAAGGAAATCATAAGAGCTGCCGTGACAATGGTACTGATGCCGTTTAGGAAAATGGTTAATAACAAAGTCACAATGGAGGAAGTGAAAATAATTACATAAATGGTGTTGCGGTCTTTTAAATGATCGCCAAGCGCTGAGAATACCAGGCGTCCGCCTGAATTGAAAATGGCGGTCAAAGAACTGACTAAACCGATTGCTCCGAATCCGATGAACGCCAGAATGCCTTTTTCCTGAGAAATTAAGGCGAGTCCACAAGTGATATTAATATAGAACATGAGCCATATGCCGATGAATGTTTTATTCTTCAAGATATTTAAATAACTGAAGCTAAAGCCATGGCTTTGTGAAAGTTCTTTTTCATATCCAGCAGGTTTCTTAATCAGCAAGTGTCCGATAATCATCATCATTAAATATAAGCCTGCTAAAATGTAAAACATCATATAGACGTTGGAGGCGTCTACCAGATTCCCATCACTGTTTCTTGCTCCAAGTAAATTGACCATTAAAGGACTTGCTATTACTTTCGCTAAGCCAAAACCTAAAACTGCCAGGCCGGTTGCCAGGCCTTTTTGATTCTGGAACCAAAGCATCAAAGTTTTAACCGGCGTTAAATAACCAATCCCCAAACCAATCCCCATAACGACCCCGTATGAAATATAAATGCCCATCAATGATTTATAATAAATGAAAAATCCAGTACCTGCCATTCCGGCAACAAAAAATATAGCTGATAAAAGGGAAGACTTTTGAATATTTTTTTCTACAAACTTGCCGCCAAAAGCTGCAGACATACCAAGAACGAAAATGGCTATACTGAAAGCCCATTCCACTTCGCCGATGCTTTTTCCTATGTAGTTGGCAATATCCCCCTTAAACAATGACCAACAGTAAACCGTTCCGATACTGCAGTGAATCAATAAAGCCGGGAGAACAGCGCGCACCCATTTGTTATTAAACCTATCCATTTCCAACTCCTCCATCTCTTTGTCTAAATAACGAACAGTTAATAAATAAATGTAAAAATAATTCGTGTTATAACGTTATTTATTTTTATTATTTAATTATTAACAATAAAATAAAGTTATTTACGAACGTTATAAAAAACAGTATATCTTATTTTCTTGAGTAAAAAAACAGTAAATATACAAAAAGGAGTTAATGAAAGGAATAAAGGAAATCGGTAGACCGACATTATCCATGGAACTGCTGTTTAAACATTGGGAAGATGCTATTTCTAGTTCATTGGATAAAAAACAGTCTAATCAAACTGACTAGACTGCTTTCGAATAAAACTATCAAATACTTCACTAGTTCAATATGTAACTTAATTCACAAACCAAAAAAGCGTCTGGACAGGAAATCTACTGTCCGGACGCTTTAGTTTACTTTGCTAATTGTGCATCGAAGTAATTGATGGTTCCCTGGTACAGGCCAAGTGCTGCCTGCTCGCGGAACTGTTCGGAAGAAATGATGCGTTCTTCAGTGTAATTGCTAAGGAAGCCGAGTTCGACAAGAACCGCTGCCTGGCGATTTTCACGTAGTACGAGGTAATTGCCCGGCTGCACACCGCGGTCGCGGATGGTCAGCTTCTTGCCGAGGCCAGCATTCAGGTAACTGGCAAGTTCTTTCTGGTAGTCGTGCATATAGTAAGACGTGAATCCGGAGACGGTGCTGTCTTCGGTAGCATCGTAATGGATGCTGATAAAGGCGTCGGCTGCAGAGTTATGGCCTTCAGCAACACGTTTACGAAGATCGACATAGACGTCCGACTGGCGGGTCATATGCACTTCGGCGCCAGCTGCCTGCAAATGTTGCGCCAGCAATTCCGCCGTTTTCAGGGTCAACCCTTTTTCTTCGGTTTTGCGGGCGCCGACTGTGCCGCCGTCATTGCCGCCATGTCCCGGATCAAGAACTATCGTAAGGCCGTTCAAGGTTCCTTTTTTGCGTTCGACTTTTTCTTTTTCAGCTTTGATTTCCTGCGCGCCGGCTGCAACTACCCAGGATGCAATAAAGCCGGTTACGCCGCCGGAAAGCTGTACTTGATACCAGTCTCCTTGCTTGGCGAGAACAGCTAATTGTTCGCCGGCATTTGCACGGGCGACGACTTCGGATGAGGTAGAGGCTTGCGTCCGGATATTGGTTCCGTTAGTTTGCACGGTTATGGTTTCAACGCTGCTGTCGGTTTTTTTCTCGACAGTTTCGTTGGACATATGGCCGTAGAATGAATAGACCCAACCGGTTTTATTGTCGTCCAGTTGAATCTTTACCCAATTCCCTGCAAGTTCGAGGACAGGATAAATTTCACCTTTTTTGACAGTTCCTTGTTTCGAAGAACTGAGATCCGCTTTCTTGCGCACGTTCAGCACATCCACCGCGATTTCAATGGAAGAAACGTCGCTAGCGGCAGGAGCGGGATTCGCTTGCGTATTATCGTTGATGCTTATGTATTCTTTCGAAACAAATCCGCGGCTTCCACGGAATTCGACTTCAACCCAGCCATCCGTATCGTTGATGATATTCGCTTGCTCTCCAGCGTTCATTTGCGCCAGAACTGAAGCGGAGAGATTAGGCTGTGCACGGACATTCAAACGGTTTACAGAAGATACAGCAGTTTTACTGGATGCTGCCGATGCCGCCTGTTCAGAGCTTTTCGTCAGCCAGGAAGCGATCCAGCCCGTTTCACCGGAAATGGTTACTTCAATCCAGTCGCCGCTTCTGGAAACTTCATCTACGGCATCTCCCTTTTTCATTGCTGCGATTACAGGATAACTTAAGCCAGGGCCGCTTCGTACATTGATGGATGATTCCGATACTTCAATTCCTGAAGTATTGGCGAGAGCAGTAGAATTATCAACGAAAGGCAATGCCTGGGAAATCAATAAAATCAGGATTATGTATGCAATTGTGGTTTTACGGTTCATATAGTACCTCCTCTTAAGACGGTATATTTATTCTAGCAAATAAATCATACGAAATGTGAAAAAGGTTGACAAGGGGGATAGGAAAATTTAAGATTAAGCTTATTATATGAATTAGAACGCCGATGACGAAGAAAGTAACCGCATGATTGGCTGATAAGAGAGGGGAAGTCCCAGGCTGCAAACTTCCCTGCAGAAACGTGTGGTGAACAACACTTAAGAGGCTTTTCTTCGAAAGATGCAAGGTATTTTTATACCGCATTTACTAGGGGGGAACGGAACCGGCCGTTATCCGGGAATGAGAGGGTGCGAGATTTTCGCATCAACTAGGGTGGAACCGCGGAAGCTTGAATACAGGCTCTCGTCCCTTGCGCAAGCAAGGGGCGGGAGCTTTTTTGTATGGAAAAAAAGAGGAGTGAAGAACATGGGCAAGAATATTCAGTTACCGCGTGGCACTTATGATGTGCTGCCGGAACAGTCCGCCAAATGGCAGGAAGTGGAACAAAAAATCAATGAGCTTTGCAGGCTTTATCAATACAAAGAAATCCGGACGCCGGTTTTTGAACATACAGAATTGTTCCAGCGCGGCGTCGGTGATACGACGGATATCGTCCAAAAAGAAATGTACACATTTCAGGACCGCGGCGACCGTTCGTTGACGTTGCGTCCGGAAGGCACTGCTTCAGTGGTGCGTTCCTACGTTGAAAATAAATTATTCGGTTTGCCGGATCAGCCGGTGAAACTTTCTTATATGGGTCCGATGTTCCGCTATGAACGCCCGCAGGCAGGGCGGACGCGCCAGTTTGTCCAGTTCGGCGTTGAAGCGATCGGCTCAAAAGATCCTGCGATTGATGCAGAAGTTATTTCACTTGCAATGGAAGTTTATCGTTCCGTTGGTTTGAAACAGTTGCGCCTGGTCATCAATTCACTTGGGGATACAGAAAGCCGAATCGCGCACAAAGAAGCGTTGATCAAACATTTTGAACCAAGAATCGATGAATTCTGCGGGGATTGCCAGTTGCGCTTAACAAAGAATCCGTTGCGCATCCTTGATTGTAAAGTAGACCGCAACCACGAATTGATGGCAACTGCGCCTTCTTTGGCGGATTATCTGAACGAGGAATCTCAAGTCTATTTTGACGGAGTCAAAGGGTACCTTGAAGCGCTCAGCATCGATTATGTTGTAGATCCGAATTTGGTGCGAGGGCTGGATTATTACAACCACACTGCATTTGAAATCATGAGTGATGCAGAAGGGTTTGGCGCAATTACCACTCTTTGCGGCGGCGGACGCTATAATGGCCTTGTCGAAGATTTAGGTGGACCTGAATCTCCGGGAATCGGATTTGCAATGAGTATCGAACGCCTCCTATTAGCGCTGGAGATGGAAAAAGTGGAAATCGGCCAGTCAGCAGATTTGGAAGTCTACGTCGTGGCAATGGATGAGTCGACCAAGAAAAAAGCATTTACGGTGGTTCGCGACCTTCGTGCAAACGGCATTTCAGCCGATATGGACTTCAACGGACGGAAAGTCAAAGCACAGATGAAATCGGCTGACCGCAAAGAAGCGGCTTACGTCATTGTCATCGGTGAAACAGAACTCGAATCCGGAAAAGTCGCTCTCAAAAAAATGGCGACTGGTGAACAGCAGGAGCTGGAGTTTGAGGCGATTGCGGGAGCAATTTTGGAGAATAGATAAGTTTATTAGGACATGCTTATTTAGTTATTAAACTTAATGAGGTATGCCAAGATATGCAGCAAAACAGCGAAGACTACCAAGGGAACAGCGCCCTTTCATGTCTCGAAGCTAGCGCAGCGATGCAGAGACAGAAACACAGTTGGCTTTCCAACTGTGTTTCGAGCGAAGTGCTGAGATCCACTCGGGTGAAGGGAAGCGAGCACAAGTTAGCTCAGTGCAAGCCACCAGGAAAGCGGAGCTGTTTTGCGGAATATCGATTTTATAAGTTTATCAGCTTTATTTATTATAGAAGAAAAATGTGAAGAAACAATTGGAGGAATAGTTATGACTAGAACGCATTATTGTGGCGAAGTGAACGAAACTGCTATCGGGCAGCGCGTTTCCATTAAAGGCTGGGTACAGAAAAGGCGTGACCTTGGCGGTTTGATATTTGTTGATGTCCGTGACCGTTCGGGTATTGTTCAGGCAGTTTTCAATCCTGAAATTTCGAAGGAAACCGTTGAAATCGGGGAAAGATTGCGCAATGAGTTCGTCGTCAACATCGAAGGATTGGTCGTGGAACGTGCAGACGGCCAAATCAATACGGCGTTGAAGACCGGCAAGATTGAGATCCAGGTGGATTCAGCAAGCATTATCAATGCAGCTAAAAACCCGCCGTTCGCAATTGAAGACAATACGGATGTCAGTGAAGACTTGAGACTGAAATACCGTTATTTGGACCTTCGCCGCCCTGAAATGTATGAAACTTTCAAAATGCGCTCAGAAGTAACAAAGTCAATTCGCCGATTCCTTGATGAAGAAGGGTTCCTGGAAGTTGAAACGCCGATTTTGACGAAGTCGACTCCAGAAGGCGCGCGCGATTACTTGGTGCCGAGCCGTGTGCACGATGGCGAATTCTATGCGTTGCCTCAGTCACCGCAGTTATTCAAGCAGATGCTGATGGTTTCTGGATTCGATAAATATTACCAGATTGCCCGTTGTTTCCGCGATGAAGATTTGCGCGCTGACCGCCAGCCGGAATTCACACAAATCGATATGGAAATGAGTTTCCAGACGATGGAAGAAATACTGGAAATGAATGAACGCTTAATGGTACAGATGATGAAAGAAGTTAAAGGCATTGATATCGAGCCGAAATTCGAGCGGATGGAATACACAGAAGCGATGGAACGTTTTGGTTCGGATAAACCGGATGTCCGCTTTGGCCTGGAACTTATAAATGTATCTGAATTGGTGAAGGATTCTTCATTCAAAGTTTTTGCAGGTGCGGTTGAAAACGGTGGCCAAGTGAAACTGATCAACGTGAAAGGCCAGGCAGCCAATTATTCACGCAAAGATATAGATGCACTCGGTGAATTCGCAGGCCGCTACGGAGCAAGAGGACTTGCTTGGATGAAAGTCGAGGAAGATGGCATTAAAGGACCGATCGCGAAATTCTTTGAAGGTGAAGCGGCTCAAGGCTTGATCGAAGCGGCTGGAGCTGAAGCTGGAGATCTTCTGTTATTCGTAGCTGATAAAAAATCTGTGGTAGCTGACGCACTTGGCGCTTTGCGGATGAAATTCGGCAAAGAACTTGGCTTGATCGATGGGTCAGTGTATAAATTCCTTTGGATCACTGACTGGCCGTTATTCGAATACGATGAAAAAGATGGACGCTATTACGCGGCACATCATCCGTTCACAATGCCCTATGAAGAAGACATCGATAAATTGTCAACTGAACCGCAAAATGTCCGTGCGCAAGCATACGACCTTGTATTGAACGGTTTTGAATTAGGTGGGGGATCTGCACGTATTTACCGCCGTGACATTCAAGAGAAAATGTTTGAGGTTCTTGGATTCACTGAGGAAGAAGCGCGTGCTCAATTCGGTTTCCTGATGGAAGCCTTTGAATATGGAACGCCTCCGCACGGGGGAATTGCTTTTGGTCTTGACCGTTTGGTTATGCTGCTTGCAGGACGCACAAATCTTCGTGACACCATTGCATTTCCGAAGACAGCGAGTGCTACTGATCTGTTGACGAACGCACCAAGCCCAGTTGCACAAGAACAACTTGATGAATTAAGCCTATTACTGAATGTTCAGAATAATTCTAAAGGGCTAGAGTAAAACGGTTGTAGAAATTTGTGGCGTGTGCTAATATAACCTTAGTAGAGAATCCTGATGTGTACGTTACAGGCAATTCAGTTTTGACCCAACATTTTGTCGTCGGGAGACCGAATTTCGACGTGGCTAACATGCCTTAACCGGAAGTTATAAGCGTTGAAGAGGTCACCCACCTGCTAGAAGCGGGTTCAAAAACGATATGCAAGTCAAGGACGGCACGATCGGGATTCTCACTTAAAAATGTTAATCATCCCTTCAGCTATTTGCTGGAGGGTTTTTCTTTGTGTATAATTCCAAATAGGTTAATTCCAACTAAGTTAATCAACATTGAAAGGCAGGGAAACTATGTTACATCAATTTTCACGAAACGAACTTGCAGTAGGCAAAGAAGGAATCGAAATGTTGAAAAACTCGACTGTTGCTATCCTTGGTATCGGAGGAGTCGGTTCATTCGCAGCTGAAGCCTGCGCAAGAAGCGGCGTCGGCCGCATCATCCTTGTCGATAAGGATAATGTTGACATCACTAACATCAATCGGCAGCTGGTTGCCAATCTATCTACGGTCGGCCAATCAAAAAGTGCCGTCATGAAAAACCGCATCGCTGATATCAATGAAGACTGCGAAGTCATCGATCTGCATATGTTCTATACAGAAGATACATATGAGGAATTTTTCAGTTACAATCCGGATTATGTCATCGACGCTTCGGATACGATGATCTATAAAGTCCATTTGATGCAGGAATGCTATAAACGCGGAGTTAAAGTCATTTCAAGTATGGGTGCTGCCAATAAAACGGATCCAACGCGCTTTAAGATTGCAGACATCTCGAAAACGCATACAGATCCATTGGCAAAAATCATACGTAAGAAATTGCGTGAAGCGGGTATCCGTAAAGGGATTCCTGTGGTGTTCTCGGACGAAAGCCCGATTATTGTGCGTGAAGACGTAGTCGAAAACGTAGGTAAGCCGGATGCGGCAATCCGTAAAGCGAAAATGCCGCCATCATCCAATGCATTCACGCCTTCCACTGTTGGCCTAATTTGCGCCAGCTGGGTAGTGAACGATATTACTTCATCGATTCCAATCAACCGTGTAAGAAATAATTAAGATGAACCGGCTCATTTCGGATGAGCCGGTTTTTTAATGGACGATTATGAGGGATAACGTTTTATAAACTCTTGACGCGCATAAGTTTTCAGGATCGCGCACAAAATTTTCTAATCGCGCATAACCATATAAAACTGGTTCTCGGAAAGCTTTTCCGCAGTAAATTTTCTTCAAAAACGCTAACGACTTATCAAAATGCAAGACAGTTCCCCAAAAAATTCAATATTCCCGCTAAAAAAGCCACTCCCGAAGGAATGGCCATACTAATATCTATCACTTTTTATTCTTACGGAACGACTTTAATTTCTCGTAGATACCGGCAAATTTTTTCTCTTCACCTGCGATGACCGGTTTGTAGAATTCGGTTTTCTGCACTTCTTTCGGCAGGTAGTCCTGATCGGCCCAGCCGCCGAATGATCCGATGGGCGTATCATGCGGATAGATATAGCCGCCGTGCCCAAGCTCGGCACTGCCGGCATAATGCGCATCGCGGAGATGCATAGGGATATCGCCGGTCAATCCTTTATTGATGGCGGCAGTTGCCGCGTCGATTGCTTTATAAGCTGAATTGGATTTCTCAGACAGGCACATCTCAGCCACAGCCTGCGCCAGCGGAATGCGTGCTTCCGGCAATCCAAGACGGTCAGCTGCCTGGCAGGCGGCAAGAACATGTGGACCGACAGAGGGGCTGGCGAGTCCGATATCTTCATAGGCCATGACCAGAAGACGGCGGGTGACTGCGGTCAAATCGCCGTTTTCCAAAAGATGTGCCAGATAATACATGGCAGCGTTGATGTCACTGCCGCGCACGCTTTTCTGCAGAGCCGACAGGAGATTGAAGAAATGCGATCCTTTTTTATCGCCGAAGACGCCGACTCGCTTGATCATCTGCTCGATCATTTGGTCTTCGACAATGTATTTGCCGTCGATTTCGTCAGACGCGATGACAATCGACTCGAGCATCGTTAACGCTTTGCGGGCATCTCCGTTGGTTCCTTCAGCAATGCGTTCAACCTGTGTAGGAGAAATTTCGATTTCTTCCCGCCCAAGTCCGCGCTTCGGATCTTTCAAAGCCGACTTGAGCAAATGGACGATGTCTTCATGGGTCAGCCGCTTCAATTGTTTTATTTCGCCGCAGCGTGAACGGATTGCCGGATTGACGTCATGGAACGGATTTTCCGTCGTGGCGCCGATCAATACGATCGAACCGCTTTCAACATGAGGCAGTAAGGCGTCCTGCTGCAGTTTGTTGAATCGATGGATTTCGTCGAGGAATAGAAGAACTTTTCCTGTAACGCGTGCTTCACGGACAACGTCCTCAACATCTTTCTTGCCGGAGGTTGTCGCGTTCAATGCGATGAACGGCAGATTCGAAGTGCCCGCGATGGCATGGGCGATCGACGTCTTGCCGATTCCCGGCTCGCCATACAGGAGCATGGACGGCACATGGCCGTTCTGGATCATTTTGTATAAAGCAGTGTGCGGGCCGATGACATCCTGCTGTCCGACCACTTCATCGATGGTACGCGGCCGCATGCGAAAAGCCAATGGTTCGTTCTGCAATGAAAAAACTCCTTCCGTACATCTGTTCCATTAGTATATCGCGACAGCTTTCAAAAGTCATTGCAAGTCCATAGGGCGGATTTATGCTATACTATTTTGAAGAATAATGGAATCTGATACAGAGGTGTATTTATGAAAATATCAACAAAAGGCCGCTACGGCTTAACAATAATGATCGCACTGGGCAAAGAATATGGCGAAGGACCGCTGCCGTTGCGCAAGATTGCGGCTGAGTACGATTTGTCTGAAGCATATTTGGAGCAATTGGTTGCACCACTCCGCAATGCCGGATTGGTAAAAAGTGTGAGAGGGGCTTATGGCGGTTATATGCTGTCACGCCCACCGAAAGAGATATCCGCAGGAGATGTCATACGCGTTCTGGAGGGGCCGATCCAGCCGGTCGAAGGAATCGAGGACGAGGCACAGCCGCAGCGTGAACTATGGATCCGCATAAGGGATGCCGTTAAGAATGTACTTGATACAACGACGATCGAAGACCT
Organism: Planomicrobium sp. Y74; assembly: GCF_003668635.1. Taxonomy (GTDB): domain Bacteria; phylum Bacillota; class Bacilli; order Bacillales_A; family Planococcaceae; genus Planococcus. Next base: position 255,663 of record NZ_RCWH01000002.1, read on the forward strand.
TGCAAACCAGCAGGAATCAACAACAGAAAATTATATGTTTTATATATAGAGGAGTTTAGACGATGAATCGAATTTATCTTGACCATGCGGCCACTTCTCCGATGCATCCGGAAGTGGTCGAATTATTTTCAAACAGACTGGCGGCAGTTTATGGCAACCCTTCGAGTATTCACGGTACAGGACGTGAAGCCAGAAAAATTCTGGACGAAGCCCGCAGCATACTGGCGAAAAGCATAGGTGCGGACGATCCGGAAATCATTTTCACAAGCGGCGGTACGGAAGCCGATAATTTGGCAATCTTCGGAACTGCGCTGAAAAAAGAAGGCAAGCACATCATCACTTCGCAGATTGAACACCATGCTGTGCTCCACGCCTGCCAGAAACTTGAACGGGATGGCTACGAAGTGACGTACCTGCCTGTTGACAGCGATGGGCTTGTGAAGGCGGATGACGTGAAAAAAGCGCTCAGGGACGATACAATTCTTGTGACGGTGATGCTCGGCAACAATGAAGTAGGTAGCATACAGCCGATTTCAGAAATCGGAGCTTTACTGGAAGGCACAGAAACTATGTTCCATACGGACGCTGTCCAGGCTTATGGCGTTCTGCCGATTGATGTCGACGAACTGAAGGTGGACTTATTGTCCGTTTCGGCCCATAAGCTGAACGGGCCAAAAGGCGTTGGCTTCCTGTATCAGCGTAAAGGCACAAGCCTGGAACAGCTAAGTTACGGCGGCGAACAGGAACGTAAGCGCCGTGCGGGAACGGAAAATGTTCCGGCAATCAGCGCCTTTGCAAAAGCCGTTTCCATCTCTATGCAATCCAGAGAAGAAAAAACGGCTGAGTACGAGCAATACAAAGAAATTTTCAAAAAGGCACTCGATGATGCGGGTGTTGTATATAAGGAGAACGGCAAGCAGCAGCTGCCGCATATCCTCAATCTGAGCATAGAAGGAATCGAAATTGAATCCTTCCTTGTTAATCTGGATCTATCAGGTATTTCCGCTTCGAGCGGTTCTGCCTGCACTGCCGGCTCGATCGACCCATCACACGTTCTTGTGGCGATGTACGGGGAAGAGGCGGAAGAGATCCGCAATTCCATCCGTTTCAGTTTCGGCCTTGGGCTGACGTTGGAACAGGTATTAAAAGCGGCCGAGAAAACGGCCCAAATCAGCAAGCGCCTCGCGCTAAAGTGAAAAGGTGATTAATATGACAGAAAAAACACCGCAGGATACGCGGGTTGTTGTCGGCATGTCCGGAGGGGTGGACTCTTCGGTTGCCGCTTATTTATTGAAGGAACAAGGCTATGATGTTATCGGCATCTTCATGAAAAACTGGGATGATACCGACGAAAACGGCTTCTGTACAGCGACGGAAGATTACGAAGATGTTATTCGCGTATGCAACCAAATCGGCATTCCGTACTATGCAGTCAACTTTGAAAAACAATATTGGGATAAGGTTTTCACTTATTTCCTGGATGAATACAAAGCCGGCAGAACTCCGAATCCGGATGTAATGTGCAATAAAGAAATTAAATTCAAGGCGTTTTTGGAGCATGCACTCAGCCTTGGAGCAGATTATTTGGCGACCGGCCATTACGCACAAGTAGAACGTGCGGAGGACGGGGAAACGAAAATGCTGCGCGGCAAGGATAACAATAAAGACCAGACTTATTTCCTTAACCAATTGGATCAGGAGCAATTATCGAAAGTGATGTTCCCGATCGGCCATATGGAAAAGAAAAAAGTGCGTGAAATCGCATTGGAAGCCGGACTTGCAACTGCCACGAAAAAAGATTCAACGGGCATCTGCTTTATCGGCGAACGCAATTTCAAAGAGTTCCTGGGCCAATATCTTCCGGCGCAGCCAGGTTCGATGGAAACGCTTGACGGCGTTAAAATGGGCAGCCATGACGGCTTGATGTATTACACAATCGGCCAGCGCCAAGGGCTTGGCATCGGCGGAGCGGGCGACCCATGGTTCGTTATCGGCAAAGATCTCGATCGCAATATCTTATATGTCGGCCAAAATTTCCACCACGATGCATTGTATTCCGACAGCTTAAGTGCAGTTAATCTGAGCTTTACGTCAGACACAATGCCTGCGGAGAAATTCCATTGTACGGCTAAATTCCGCTACCGCCAGGAAGACACTGGTGTAACGGTTGAACTGAAAGACGGCGAAGCGATTGTAATATTCGATGAGCCGGTTCGCGCAATCACGCCAGGGCAGGCAGTCGTGTTTTATGATGGCGATGTATGCTTAGGCGGCGGAACGATCGATAAAGTGTTTAAAGAAGGCGCACGCCTTGATTATGTAGGTTAATGGGAGAGAATCGTATGAATTACAATGAAATCGGCATACAGGCCATCCAAGACGGCAAAACCGAAGAAGCGGTGCAGGCATTCACAAAAGCTATTGAAGAAGAGCCGGAAAATCCGCTTGGTTATATCAACTTCGGGCATGTATTGACTTCAATGGAAGAAACGGAGCGTGCCGAGCGCTTTTTCCAGAAAGCGATCACGCTGGATGAAACGTCAGCAACCGCTTATTATGGGCTGGCTAATCTGTATTTCAATGCTGAACGCTATGAAGAAGCATTAAAGCTATACGAAAAAGCGGTGCAGTATCAATTGGAAGGTGCGGATGCACATTTCATGATCGGCAAATGCCTGGAGCGGCTTGGGCAGACAAAATTGGCGCTTCCATACCTGCAGCGTGCAGTGGAACTTGATGAGACAGATGTTGCTGCCCGGATGAGCTATGGAGTGACGCTGGCATCGATGGAGTTATTCGAGTTGGCAGAACCCCAATTCATAAAAGTTCTCGAACTTTCGCCGGACCATTCTGACGCCCATTACAATTTAGGCGTTTTATATGCTGTTTCAACCAACCGTACAGAAGATGCCATGCATCACCTCGAGCAGGCATTTACTATTGATGAAGAAAATGAAATGGCACGCTATGCATATGATATGATTAAAACAAATCTTCAATAGGAATTTGAAAGGGGAACGATCGGCATGACAGGACAAATTGATTTATTTCAGGAAGAAACGCAATTTGTGCTTGGTCGGCCGGTCGTTTCAATTTTTCATAACCCCCAGAATCTCTTCTCCATCGCGAAAGTGAAAATCCAACAGACCAACACCTCCTACGCAGAAAAAGAAATTATTGTGTCCGGCTATTTTCCCGAACTCTCAATGGAAGAGGAATACCGTTTTACCGGAGCGGTGAAAAATCATCCACGCTATGGCATCCAGTTCCAGGTGGAAACTTTCACAAAAGAAGTGCCGGAGACGGAGCAGGGCATCATCCATTACCTGTCGAGCGATATGTTCAACGGCATCGGCAGGAAGACGGCAGAAACCATCGTCAAGAAATTAGGCAGGGACGCCATCAAAAAAATCCTCGAAGACTCCGAAGCGCTGGATGTCGTGCCGCGTTTGTCGGATGAAAAGAAAGACACAATCCGCTCTACACTGCAGATGAATCTTGGGCTTGAGCGCGTAATGATCCAGCTCAATGACTGGGGATTCGGTCCGCAGGTTGGAATGCGCATTTTCCAGGCCTACCGGGAAGAGACGATTGACATACTGACGAATAACCCTTTCCGCCTGATCGAAGAGATTGAAGGCATCGGGTTTCAACGTGCCGATGAACTTGGCGCGAAACTGGGTTTGACAGGCAGCCATCCCGACCGCATCAAAGCATCGATCCTTCATATATTGAATCAGGCTTCTCTTTCTGAAGGGCACGTTTATATGGATGCGAAGACATTGATTCCGCAGGTCAAGGAAATGCTCGAAGCAAGGCAGCAGGAAGAAATTAAAATCGAAGCCATTTCGAAGGCCGCCATCGAATTGAATGAAGAAAGCAAAGTCGCGGGGGAAGAAACGCGCCTTTATTTGCCGTCGCTTTATTATTCGGAAGTGGGCATTGCGACAAAACTGGAAACGTTGCTAGCATCTCAGGAAAACCGCGATGGCTTCCCATCATCAGAAGTGCGGAAAGCGCTCGGGGAAGCTGAAGAACGTCTTGGAGTCAATTATGCAGAAACGCAAGTCCAGGCAATCGAATCAAGCCTTAATTCATCGGTCATGATTTTGACGGGTGGACCGGGAACCGGTAAGACGACAGTGGTTCGAGGGCTCGTTGAAGTGTATGCGGAACTTCACGGCTTGTCGCTCGATCCGAAAGATTATGCCAAGAAAAAAGAGCCTTTTCCTATTATTCTTGCTGCACCGACCGGACGCGCAGCAAAACGCCTGAGCGAATCGACGGAACTTCCGGCGATGACGATTCACCGTTTACTGGGCTTTAACGGACAGGAAAAAGAAGAAGAAACGGAAAAAGAAATCGAAGGGAAATTGATCATTATCGATGAAATGTCGATGGTCGATACCTGGCTCGCGCATCAATTGCTGAAGGCAGTGCCGGATGACGCCCAGATAATTTTCGTCGGCGACCAGGATCAGCTGCCGCCGGTGGGACCAGGCCAGGTGCTGCGTGATCTTCTTGAGTCCGAACGGATTCCGACGGTTGAATTGACGGATATCTACCGCCAGACTTCAGGGTCTTCCATTATAGAACTCGCCCATCAGATGAAAAACGGGCAATTGCCGGCGGACATTACTGCCAAGACGGCAGACCGTTCATTCATCAAAGCAGGCGCCGAACAAATACCTGAAGTGGTTGAGAAAGTAGTGAAGAGCGCACTTGCCAAAGGGCATCACATTAAAGATATCCAGGTTCTTGCGCCGATGTACAAGGGACCAGCCGGAATTGACGCGTTGAACAAAATGATTCAGCAGATGGTCAATCCTAACTCGGACGGCAAACGGAAAGAACTCGTATTCGGTGACATCACCTACCGCGTTAAGGATAAAGTGCTGCAGCTGGTCAATCAGCCGGAGAGCAATGTTTTCAATGGCGATATGGGTGAAGTGGTCGCCATCATGAAAGCGAGTGAAACGGTCGAGAAGCAGGACGTTCTGGTCGTGTCGTTCGACGGCATCGAAGTGACGTATCAGCGCAGCGACCTCAATCAGCTGACATTGGCTTATTGCTGTTCCATCCATAAATCGCAAGGCTCTGAATTTCCGACTGTCATCATGCCGGTTGTCCGCGGCTATATGAAAATGCTGCGCCGCAATCTGCTCTACACAGGAATCACCCGCAGCAAGGATTTCCTGATCCTTTGCGGTGATCCCGGCGTATTCCGCTACGGTGTCGAACGCACGGACGACACTAAGCGGATGACGACATTAAAAGATCGGCTGTCGCTGTCAGGTCCTAAAAAGGATGACAATAAAACCAAAAATTCCGCTGATCAACCAAAAGCTGCTGCATTCAGTCCGGATGCGCCTCAGAAAACGGTAGAACAACAGAAGTCGGAAGAAGAACCGGTGGCCGCTGAAGCAAGCGGATCAGCTTCTCTGACGAATGACAATGTGCATGCCATCCATCCGCTGATCGGCATGAAAGGCGTTACGCCCCGTGATTTTGCGGAATCCTAAGAAAAGCGCAAGCGCCTGTTCAGCTCTGAAAGGCATAAGGCGAGCCAGCGAAGTGGCGTTTTTTGCCGCGCAGCTGGATTGACTTATGACCCGAAGAGCTAGGCCGCTGGAGTCTGGACAGATATTTGCCACTGGAAACACCCACTGTTGACAGGGCTGAAATTGTTTTCTATAATTCAACCTATAGCATATTCAAAACGTTGATGGAGAAAGTATAAAATAGCATGCGTCCAGAAATAGGTCCCCCGGCTGAAAGGATCTTCGCGATGATATTTTAGAAAGCTACTCCTGAGTGCAGCTAATCCCTGCCGTAAAGCCGCGTTAAGGCACCAATGAGAGACACGGAAGAATATTTCCGTGTAATTAGGGTGGTACCGCGAATCAATAGCCTTCGTCCCTTGCGTTTACGCAAGGGATGGAGGCTATTTTTATATCCATCTGAAATATTTTATTTTTTTCCTAACCAGATGAATTAGCTCCATGTGGACGCTTTCCGCGGGGAGCGGCCTGAGACCCCGCAGGGAGCGAAGCGATCGAGGAGGCTCAGGACACGCTCTGTTTCCCGCAGGAAGCGATTTGCGCTTGCGTGAATCGTTTGCGACGAAGCAGCGAAGCGATGCAGGAGCACATTTTTGCACTTCGCCACTTTCCGCTCCTTCATCTTAAGAATTACACCCAGATATGGAGCAAAACAGCGAAGAGTTGACTGAAGCCTGCGAGGGCAACTCTTTGCGACGAAGCAGCGCAGCGATGCAGGAGCATATTTTTTAAAACCGTGCTCCTGCAGCGCTTTGCGCTTCGTCGCAAAGCCATTGACCGAATTACCTTCGGCCAATGGCTTCGAAGCTGTTATGCGGAATATCGATTATTAAAATTATCTAAGTAATAAGGAGGAAAACAAATGAAGAATTTAAAAGCAGAAGAAATCAGACAGCTGTATTTGGACTTTTTCAAAGAAAAAGGACATGACCAGGAGCCGAGTGCTCCGCTCGTGCCTTTCGAAGACCCGTCATTACTTTGGATCAACAGTGGCGTTGCAACGCTAAAAAAATATTTCGATGGCCGTGTCATTCCGAAAAACCCGCGGATCGTCAATGCGCAAAAATCCATCCGCACAAACGATATCGAAAATGTGGGTGTGACAGCCCGCCACCATACATTCTTTGAAATGCTCGGCAACTTCTCAATCGGTGAATACTTCAAAAAAGAAGCGATCCACTGGGCTTGGGAATTCCTGACGGATCCGAAATGGATCGGCTTTGACCCGGAACTTCTATCGGTGACAGTGCATCCCGAAGATGAAGAAGCTTATGGTATCTGGCTGAATGAAGTCGGTGTGCCTGCTGAACGCATCATCCGATTGGAAGGGAACTTCTGGGATATCGGGGAAGGCCCAAGCGGACCTAACTCAGAAATCTTCTATGACCGCGGCGAAAGCTACGGCAACGACCTAAGCGATCCGGAATTATATCCGGGTGGTGAAAATGACCGTTACCTTGAAATCTGGAATCTGGTATTCTCCCAGTTCAACCATAACGCGGACCACACATATACGCCGCTTCCAAAACAGAACATCGATACAGGGATGGGTCTTGAGCGTATGGCATGTGTAGTGCAGGATGTGCCGACGAATTTCGATACGGATCTGTTCATGCCGATCATCAGAAAAACGGAAGAGATTTCCGGTAAGAAATACGGCGAAGCCAAAGAAAGTGATCTTGCTTTTAAAGTGATTGCCGACCATGTCCGCACTGTTGCATTTGCCATCGGTGACGGCGCGCTGCCGTCCAATGAAGGTCGCGGCTATGTACTTCGCAGACTCCTGCGCCGTGCAGTCCGGTACGCGAAGAAATTGGGCATCGAAAAACCGTTCATGTTCCAACTGGTGCCCGTTGTCGGCGACATCATGAAAGCCTTCTATCCGGAAGTAAATGAAAAAGAAGACTTTATCGTCCGAGTCATGAAACTTGAAGAAGAACGTTTCCATGAAACTTTGAATGAAGGTTTGGCTATATTATCAAATGTTACAGATAAGCAAAAAGCCGCAGGAAGCAACGAAATTCCTGGTGAAGATGCATTCCGACTTTACGACACATACGGTTTCCCGATTGAACTGACAGAAGAATATGCTGAAGAGGCTGGAATGACAATCGACCACCCGGGCTTTGAACAGGCCATGATGGCACAGCGTGAACGTGCTCGCAGCGCTCGCCAGAACGTCAATTCAATGCAGACGCAATCAGAAGTTCTCGGAAATATCAAAGAACCGAGTGAATTTATCGGCTACACAGATACAGTCACAGAAGCGAAAGTATTATTCATCATCAAAGATGGTGAACTTGTCGACCATGCGCAAGAAGGCGAAGAAGTGCAGGTAATTCTTGACCGGACTCCTTTCTATGCTGAAAGCGGCGGGCAAATTGCGGATCATGGCATTTTGCGCAATGACCTGGTGCAGGCATTTGTACTCGACGTCAAAAAAGCGCCGAACGGACAGAATATCCATTCCATCCGAATCGATTCCGGTGAATTGACAAAGTCGGCAGTTGAAGCGAAAGTGGATGTCGAAGAACGCAGCCACACAGTGAAAAACCATACTGCAACGCATCTTTTGCACCAGGCACTGAAAGATGTTCTTGGCAGCCATGTCAATCAGGCAGGTTCTTATGTCGGACCGGACCGTCTGCGTTTTGACTTCTCGCATTTCGGCCAGGTAACAACAGAAGAACTTAAGAAGATTGAAAACATCGTAAACAATAAAATCTGGGACAGCATTGCAGTCGCAACCGGCTACCATAATCTGCAGGAAGCAAAAGAGATGGGTGCTATGGCATTGTTCGGAGAAAAGTATGGCGATGTAGTACGCGTTGTTGAAATCGGCGGCTACTCACTGGAACTTTGCGGTGGTGTACATGTCGGCAACACAGCTGAAATCGGCTTGTTCAAAATTGTATCGGAAAGCGGCATCGGCGCAGGTATCCGCCGAATTGAAGCTCTAACAGGAAAAGGCGCTTACGAAAACTTGAAAAACAGCGAGCGGACTTTGGAAGAAGCGGCATCTTTATTGAAATCGAATCCAAAAGATCTGATTCAGAAGGTGCAGACTTTCCTTGCAGACCAAAAAGCGCTGCAGCGTGAAAATGAATCGCTGATGGCGAAAATTTCAAATGCACAATCCACCGGCATCCTGGATGCTGTGAAAACAGTCGGCAATGTCCAAGTGCTGTCAGCGAGGGTTGAAGCAAAAGACAATAACCAATTGCGCCAAATGATGGATGACCTGAAGCAAAAGCTTGATAATGCGGTAATCGTATTGGGTGCTGTGGATGGCGAAAAAGTCATGCTTGCTGCAGGTGTTACAAAAGAATTAGCTGGCGGGAACTATCATGCAGGCCAAATCGTCAAACATGTTGCAGAACAATGCGGCGGAAAAGGCGGCGGCCGTCCGGATATGGCGATGGCTGGAGCAAAAGAGCCGGAAAAATTGGATGCAGCACTGGAGTCTGTGTACGACTTAGTCAAATAGGTTTAATAAATGCCTTTTATCGTATATAATGGAAATCAGGCAGCGGAAAAGGTTTTTCCTATCTAAATCCGAAAGCGAGGTGCTTGTCGTGAGTTCATTCGATCGCACTATGAAGTTTGATTCGTCTGATGAATCGATGGAGCAAGATGTAAAACGAGTGATGCTGGAAGTACACGCATCCTTAGAAGAAAAAGGCTATAACCCGATTAATCAGATTGTCGGCTATCTTTTATCCGGGGACCCGGCTTATATTCCTCGCCATCAGGATGCAAGGAACAAGATTCGCAAACTCGAACGGGATGAAATCCTTGAAGAACTTGTGAAATTTTATATCAAAAAGAATAATGAGGAATAATTTATGAGAATAATGGGGCTGGACGTAGGTTCTAAAACAGTCGGCGTCGCGATCAGCGATGCATTCGGCTGGACGGCACAGGGAATCGAGACCGTAAAAATCAATGAAGCAATTGAAGAGTATGGACTTGACCGCCTGGGTGAACTGATCAGCCAGTATGAAGTTTCAGAAATTGTGGTAGGTTACCCGAAAAACATGAACAATTCAATCGGTCCACGCGCAGAAGCATCAGAAAAGTTTGCAGCATTGCTGAAAGAAGCGTATGCTATACCAGTGGTTTTATGGGATGAACGTCTTACAACAGCGGCAGCTGAGAAAATGCTGATCTCTGCAGATGTCAGCCGAAAGAACCGTAAGAAAGTGATCGACAAGATGGCTGCAGTAATAATCTTGCAAGGCTATCTTGATTTAAAAAAATAATGAGGTGACGACAATGGAACACGGACAAGAACACATCACAGTCGTTGATGAAAACGGCAACGAGCAGTTATTCGAAATTTTGTTTACATTTGACTCAGAAGAATTCGGAAAATCGTACGTTTTGTATTTCCCGGTGGGCGCTGAAGAAGATGAAGAAGGCGAAATCGAAATCCAGGCATCATCTTTCACTGAAAACACAGATGTTGATGGAAAAGTGGCAGGCGGCGATCTTTTACCGGTTGAAACTGATGAAGAATGGGACATGATCGAAGAGATGCTTAATACTTTCCTTGCTGAAGAAGAGGAAAACGAAGAGCTTTAAAAAGTAAGGCGGAATTGAGTTTCAATTCCGCCTTTTTCTTTTTGTCTGCTTTCTTGTATAATAGTTAAGAATAGTTAAGGGGGGGAACCCGTGGAAAAGAAATCGAAAATTGATATCATGTTTGACCGCATGAAAGAGAAGAAAAAAGAAGTAAGAATCGTGCGGCGCATCGTTCTTGTCATTACCCTGGTGTTATTGATCGTTGTTGCGATTGCAGGTTATCAGGGCTATAACTATGTAACATCCGCTTTGGAGCCGGTAGATCCGGATTCTGAAGAAGTAATTGAAATCGAAGTACCGATTGGCTCCAATTTGGACAGCATCTCAGAATTGCTTGAAGAAAATGGCATTATCGAAGATGCACGGATCTATAAATATTATGTGAAGTTCAATAATGAATCAGAATTTCAGGCTGGAACATATGGCTTGTTGCCATCCATGACCCTGGATGAAATAACGCAGAGTTTGAAAACCGGGAAAGTATACCGGGAGCCTTTATATACGATCAACTTTCCGGAAGGCTTGACACTCGAGCAAATTGCCGAGAATGTCATTGCCGAAAAAACCGATCACACAGCTGAAGACTTCATGGCCAAAGTGACTGATGAAGCTTACATCGACGAATTGATGGCGAGCTATCCGGATCTTTTGACGGATGAAATCAAAGGCGAAAACGTCAGATATGCTCTTGAGGGATATTTATTCCCTGCCACCTATCCATTCTATGAAGAAGACCCTTCACTTGAGTTGATAATCGAGCAGATGCTGAACGCGACACAGGCGAATATTGCGCCTTATACGGCCATCTTGGAAGAACGGGGAGAATCGCCGCATTGGCTGTTGACTTTCGCTTCATTGCTTGAAGAAGAAGCGACAGCCAAAGCTGACCGGGCAACTATCGCTTCCGTCTTCTATAACCGGATGGAATTGGATATGCCGCTTCAGACCGATCCGACGGTAATATACGCAATGGGTGAGCATCGTGAGCGCTTGTTCAACGAAGATTACGAGTTTGAGCATCCTTACAGCACATATATCAACAAAGGTTTGCCGCCAGGCCCGATTGCCAGTGCAGGCGCATCATCCATCGAAGCTGTACTCGATCCGGCAGAGACAGATTACCTTTACTTCCTTGCCGACTCGGAAGGAACCAATCATTTCTCTGTCACTTATGAAGAACATCTTCAGAAACGTGATGAATATATAGGCAATTAGGAAAAGCGGAAGTGTTTGTCCAGCTCTGAAAGACACAATACGGAGCAGCGGCGAGGCGAACTTTGCCGCATAGCTGAACCGGCTTATGACCCAAAGAGCTAGGCACTGGAGTCTGGACAATGCAACAATTACTCCTAAGCGCCTTCAACTTAAAAAAATATATTTTCTTATCACAAAAACTGACAAGAAGGAAGCGACCTCGCATTCCTTCTTGTTTTATGTTATCATTTGAAAGAATTTTTGCTGTTGCGAAAAGGGGCTTTCCATAATGCATAAGGAACAATTTGAAAACACGGTCGCTGCCATGAAAAAGTTTGCTCTGGAAAACCATGTTCCCATAATGGAAGACGAAGGCATTAGCCAATTGACTTCATTATTAAAGGAACAGAAGCCGGATGCAATACTGGAAATTGGTGCAGCAATCGGTTTTTCTGCTTTAAAAATGGCAGATGCACTGCCAGGAACACTGATTGATACAATCGAACGTGATGAAGAACGCTATCTGAAAGCAACCGAGTTCATCAATGATTCGGGTTATCAGGGGCAGATCCGCATATTCAAGGCAGACGCGCTGGAAATAGATCTGGCATTGCTGAATAATGCCTATGACGCAATTTTCATCGATGCAGCAAAAGGCCAATACGAGCGCTTTTTTGAAAAGTATGAAGTTTTACTAAACAGCGGCGGAGTTATATATTGTGATAATATGCATATGCACGGCATGTCCGCAGTTCCCTTGGCGGAAATTCCGCGCAGAAAACGGACGATGATCCGTAATCTCAGGAAGTTCAAGGAGTCCATGATGGAACATGCCCGATATGAAACAAGGCTGCTCGATATAGGAGACGGCATCATGGTTTGCAGAAAGCGGTAAGTAAAAATAATGATAAGATGCAAGGAGCAGTTTACTATGTCAAAAAACAGACCGGTAGTGATCGGCATCGCCGGTGGTTCGGGGTCCGGCAAAACTAGTGTTACGAATTCCATCTACGAAGTGTTCAAAGAACATTCCGTTGTAGTGATAGAGCAGGACTATTATTATAAAGACCAAAGCCATCTGGAGTTTGAAGAGCGTCTGGCGACAAACTATGACCATCCTTTGGCATTTGATACAGATCTGCTAATCGAACATATAAACGAGCTTTTGGAGCGCAGACCGATTGAAAAACCGGTCTATAATTATGCCATCCACACACGTTCGGAAGAAACGGTCCTGATTGAACCGAAAGACGTCATCATTCTCGAAGGGATTTTGGTCCTTGAAGATAAACGGTTGCGGGATTTGATGGATATCAAATTATTCGTCGATACAGATGGAGATCTCAGGATCATCCGCCGTTTGCTTCGTGACATCAATGAACGGGGCCGCACGATAGATTCTGTTATTGAGCAATATTTGAACGTGGTCCGCCCTATGCATAACCAATTTATCGAGCCGACAAAGCGCTACGCGGATGTTATTATTCCAGAAGGCGGCCAAAACGAAGTAGCAATTGATCTGATGGTTACAAAAATTAAAACAATTCTTGAATAGATTGGTAAATTATACTATGATGAGACAAGACTGACGGATTTTTCTAAAATCTCAAGTCAGCAGTTGAAGGAGTGGGGAACAATGGCTAACGAAAAACAATTTCCGATGACAGCTGCAGGAAAGCAGAAGTTGGAGGACGAACTGGACTTCCTGAAAACAATTAAACGCAAAGAAGTGGTTGAACGGATTAAAATCGCCCGTGATTTCGGTGATTTATCTGAGAACGCTGAATATGATTCAGCTAAAGAAGACCAAGCGTTTGTAGAAGGACGCATTTCAACATTGGAATCAATGATCCGCAATGCGGTGATCATAGATGAGAACGACATGAGCAACGACATCGTGCGGTTGGGTACTACGGTAACATTTGTAGAAGTGCCAGACGGTGATAAGGAATCCTACACAATCGTAGGTTCTGCAGAAGCAGACCCTCTCGAAGGGCGTATTTCAAATGATTCGCCGATTGCAAAAAGCATGATTGGCCGAACTATCGGCGACCGTGTAAAAGTATTGACTCCCGGCGGGGAAATGGAAATCGAAATCGTTTCCATTACGTAATCCTTGCAGCCATTCTTTAAAGGATGGCTGCTTTTTTTATTATCTGGCAACTTCCAAAAGCAGCAATATTCCTTTGTTTACTTAAAAAAATGTTTTACTTTTTCTGTTTAAGGAATATAATTCATAATGAAACATAAACTTATCATGGAAGTTAAATTTGTTACATTTAATTATGATAGAATATCAAGTAAGGGGAGGAAATAACAATGACAGAAGAAAAAAAACCTTATCCCTCTCGTGTAAATAAGAAGAACCGTTCCACTACTAATTCAATGCTGAATGTAATGATCGGATTGGTATTTGCATTAATTCTTATCGTGGGAGCATTTATTTTCCTGGGTCAAACCGATGGCTCGGAAAACGTACCGGAACCTGAATCCGTACAGATTTCCACAGCTACAGATAATGAAGCGAGTGAAGAGGGTAACAGCGAAGAACAAGCTGAAGATGCCAAAGAGGCAACTGAAGACGAAGAACAGCAGGAACAAGCTTCAGAAGATGAGCAAAAAGATGAGGAATCCCAAGAATCTGCTGATGAAAAAGAAGATAAAGACAAAGAGGCAGATAAAGAAAAAGATAAAGAAAAAGAAGAAAAAGCTGACGAAGAAGGCACTGTAACGGGCGGAACAATTACCCGTCAGGAATCGGACGATCCAGTTGTCAAAGAGACAATCATTAACACGAGCTGGAAACCGGTAGGAACCAAGCAGACCGGCGAACATGTTTCTGTATATGACACCAACTCGGTGGATTGGCAGGAGAAAATTGACGCTATCACATACGCCACAGGCCTTGCAGAAAAAGATATGTATATCATGCATATCGGCAATGGCGGCGGTCCACAAAAATCCATAGGAACGGTCCAATCGAAAGATATGTCTAAAAAATACCGTGTACATTTGGAATGGGTTGGCAAAGAAGGTTGGAAACCTGTTAAAATGGATATACTGAATACAGTAGAAGGCGCTTATTGATAAAGCGTCTTTTTTTCAATTAAAGTTGATATAATAATTCATGGCAGTCGATATTCCGCAAAACAGCTCCGCTTTCCTGGCGGCTCGTGCTAAGCTAACTCGGGCTAAACGCCCGAGTGGATCTCAGCACTTCGTCGAAACAGAGTTGGAAAGCCAACTCCGTTTCTGCTTCGCCTGGGAGTCTTCGCTATTTTGCTCCATATCTAGAAGTGTACCTCAGCGAAGGAGCGCGGCCGGACGGAGCGGAGCAATAAGACGAGTGCTCTTCTCGGCTTATTGTGTGAGCTAAGGTGCGCCATGAACTTGCGGCGCCTCCTTTGCGACGAGCAGTGCGCAGGAGCATAATCTTCGTACTGTCCAAAGCGACGAAGCGGCAAATTTCGCTGATTGTTTAATTCAACTTATTAAAAAGTAATTTCAGAATCTGATGAGATAAAGGAGAAATGACAGATGAAAATTGGAATAATTGGTGCAATGGAAGAAGAAGTGGAATTGCTGCGTGCGAGCTTGGAGAATGCACAAGCTCAAACAATCGCGAATTGTGAATTTACAACAGGTACATATCAAGGGCAGGAAATTGTTCTATTGAAAAGTGGCATTGGCAAAGTGAACGCGGCAATGTCAACAACGATTTTGCTGCAGCATTTTAATCCGGAGTTGGTCATCAATACTGGATCTGCAGGTGGATTTGATAAAGATTTGGAAGTTGGCTCCATTGTCATTTCAAACGAAGTGCGCCATCACGATGTGGATGTCACCGCTTTTGGATACGAAATGGGCCAGGTACCGCAAATGCCGGCTGCATTCCAGTCAAATCCGGAATTGGTTGAGTTGGCGGAAAAAGCGGTCAGCGAGTTGGAAGAACTGCCATACGCAGTTGGACTGATTGCCACTGGGGATTCGTTCATGAATGATCCTGAGCGCGTTGAACTTGTTCGCAGCCAATTCCCTGAAATGAAAGCTGCTGAAATGGAAGCTGCAGCAGTAGCCCAAGTATGCTATCAATTCGATACTGCTTTTGTGGTTATCCGTGCATTATCGGATATCGCCGGAAAAGAATCTTCTGTATCATTTGATGAATTTCTGCCAAAGGCTGCGGAGCACTCGACAAAAATTGTGCTGCGCGTTGTGGAGCGCTTAACATCCAGGCTTGAACGCTGAAAAACGAGAACTCAAAAAAGCTGCCGGAGAAATTCCGGCAGCTTTTGTTTATACTTTTTTTAATGTGAAAGTGCTTATCATAAGCAGGGAGCAAATCAGCATCAGGAACATGTAAAAGACCGAAGGAAATGCTGAAAGCCCAAAGTAGGAAAGTGTCAGTACAGTTCCCGCAGCGGTAATCGGCAACCCCGTGAAGTACCCATTTGATTCGCTGATATTGAATCGGGCCAGGCGAAATGCGCCGCTGGAAATATAAATGACGGTAAAGACCATACCGGCGATGCCGAAATCGCTCAATGCGAGCTCATATATCAGTATTGCTGGCGCTACCCCAAAAGAAATGATGTCACTCATGGAATCCAGTTGCTTGCCGAGTGCAGATTCCTGATTAAACTTCCTGGCGACAATTCCGTCAAAGCGATCCAGGAAAGCAGCGATGAAGATGAATAATACACTGAAACTATATGCGTCGTTGAGAGCCGCCATGACGGCCGCACCGCCGAAAGCCATATTCCCGATTGTCAGCATATTAGCTGTCTGTGATTTTAATTTTTTAAAGTTATGGTCCATCCGTTCTATAAAAATCAATGGAGAATCCTCCCTAAGCACATAATGATGTTCTTTTCATTATACTGTCCCTTTAGAAATAATGGTAGACTTTTATCAGGACGGAGGTATGTAAATGAAGAAAAAATTATATCAGTATACAATTGAGTTGACCAATGGGCCTGTTACTTCCAACCTGCTGCAGCGTTTTGCACGGTCATCAGGAAGTCGCTCGATAATTCCAAATTATGTTAAGGCATATAAGATAGCGTTGGATGATATAGAAGAGGAAATTGGTTCTTTCCCTTCATTGCATGACTTTTTTGTCAGGAAATTGCGTCCCGGCAGTCGGCCGCTGGCTAACACTGAGGTGATTTCGCCGGTAGATGGCAAGGTTGAAATAGCCGGAAAACTTCATGAAAACAGCCGATTCATAGTTAAAGGGCAGAACTATTCGCTGGCTGAGTTATTGGGATGCGAAGAGTCGGCAAATCGTTATGCAAACGGCGATTATGCTGTGCTTTATCTATCACCGGCCAATTACCATCGAATACACAGCCCGTTGGACGGGAATGTCAGCAAGCAATTTGTGCTTGGAAAAAAATCATATCCGGTCAATCAATCCGGGTTGCTTTACGGCAAGTCACCGATCAGCGGGAATTATCGGCTGATTACAGAACTGGAGACAGCAGGCGGCCGCGTATTAATGGTAAAAGTAGGGGCTATGTTCGTGAACTCGATAGAATTGACGAATACGGGCGATCAGTGGAAAAAGGGGGAGGAAGTCGGCTATTTCAGTTTCGGTTCCACCGTTGTTTTGTTTTTTGAGCCGGATTGTTTCCGCTTTACTGATAATATTACGGCAGGCGAACCGATCAGAGTGGGAGAAGCCTTGGCAAATATGCTATAATCATTAACATTAAGTTCGAAAATACGGGAGTTGTTGATAGTGTATCAAAAATTTATACCGAGCCAATACGTAAGAACGGTGTTTGACATCACCCCTGAAAGTTTGCTTGAGAACGGCATTCGTGGTATTATCACGGATCTTGATAATACGCTTGTGGAATGGGATCGCCCGGAAGCGACTCCGATGCTCATCGATTGGTTGAAAAATATGAAGGATGCAGGCATCCAGGTCGTCATTGTTTCCAATAACAACGAGCTGCGAGTCAAATCGTTTGCAGATCCACTCGGAATTCCTTTCATTTTCCAGGCGCGTAAACCCATGGGCAAAGCTTTCCGAAAAGCTCTGCAGATCATGAGTGTCAAGCGCGAAAATGTAGTGGTTATCGGGGATCAGATGCTGACGGACATTTTTGGCGGAAATCGCAATAAGCTGCATACGATCCTTGTATTGCCGGTCGCTCAATCCGACGGGTTCTTTACCCGTTTTAATCGGATGGTCGAGCGCCGTATCATGAAGAGGCTTAAAGATAAAGGTTATATGACTTGGGAGGAAGAAAAGTGAGCGAAATGCCAACTTGCATCGGCTGCGGTGCACAGATACAAACAGAACATCCTGGAAAGCTGGGCTATGCGCCAGCGTCGTCATTGGATAAAGAAGAGATCATTTGCCAAAGATGTTTCAGACTGAAAAATTACAACGAGTTGCAGCCAGTATCGTTGACTGATGATGATTTCCTGCGCATTTTAAACGGTCTTGGCGAACGCAAAGGATTGATCGTGAAGATTGTTGATATTTTCGATTTCAATGGCAGTTGGCTGCCTGGACTTCACCGTTTTGTAGGGAATAACGATATTTTATTGATTGCCAATAAAGCGGATTTATTGCCTAAGTCAGTGAAGGAGCAAAAACTTCTTCAATGGATGAAACGGGAAGCGAATAAATTGGGATTGAAGCCGGTCGACATTTT
This sequence comes from Planomicrobium sp. Y74, assembly GCF_003668635.1. Lineage (GTDB taxonomy): Bacteria > Bacillota > Bacilli > Bacillales_A > Planococcaceae > Planococcus. Next base: position 273,673 of record NZ_RCWH01000002.1, read on the forward strand.
GACTGTTTCTGCACAAAAAGGAAAAGGGGTTGCAGAGGCGATGGAAGCGATCGACCATTACCGTAAAGGCGGCGATGTGTTTGTTGTCGGTTCCACGAACGTCGGCAAATCAACTTTCATCAACCGGATCATCAAACAGGCTACCGGACAGGATAATATTATTACAACATCGCATTTTCCAGGCACAACTCTTGATATGATTGAAATTCCGCTGGACGATGAGAGATCTTTGTACGATACTCCGGGGATTATCAACCATCATCAATTGGCTCATTATTTGCACACTGCTGATTTAAAGATGATCATGCCGAAAAAAGAAATCAAACCGCGTGTGTTCCAGCTTAACCCGGAACAAACCTTGTTTATCGGCGGCCTTGCAAGATTCGATTTTGTAAAAGGAGATCGTTCTTCATTTACATTCCATGTTGCCAATGAACTGCCGATCCACCGGACGAAACTGGATAATGCAGATGCATTGTACGAACAGCATTTCGGCGGTATGCTTGCTCCGCCTTCAGAAGATTATAAAGAAGATTATCCTGAATTGGTTCGCCACGAATTCCGCATCAAAGAAGGAAAAACCGATATTGTCTTTTCGGGATTGGGCTGGGTTACGGTTCAGCACCCCGATGTAACTGTCGCGGCGCATGCCCCTAAAGGCGTCGAAGTGATGCTGCGGCCATCTCTTATATAGGAGGAATTGGATGAAGAAATGGTATGCAGTGATCGGAGATCCGATTGCACACTCATTATCACCATTCATGCACGAAATTTGGTTTCAGGAAAATGATATCGAAGCATCTTTTTTGCCGATCCATGTTGAACCTTCTAAATTGAAGCAGGCGTGCGAGGCGCTGCAATTGCTCGGAGCAAGCGGCTTTAACGTTACATTGCCGCATAAACAGGCGATCATTCCCTTGCTTGATGGGATTGACGATACGGCTGCCAAGATGAACGCAGTGAATACTGTAGTCCGGAACGGCAAGAGTTTTAAAGGAAGCAATACAGACGGCGATGGATTTGTTCAATCCTTATTGACCGCAGATCCAAAACTCGATTCCAGAGTTCTGCTGGTTGGTGCAGGCGGAGCTGCAAGAGGCATTTCTTTTGCACTGAAACGGGCAGGCTTTGAAGATGTCACAATCACCAACCGCACTTACCGCAGAGCGGAAGAACTGGCAGAAGAAACCGGAAGCAAGAAATTGACAAAGGCGGAAGCCGAGCAAAACCTGGATGGCTTCGATATTATCATCCAAACCACTTCTGTCGGATTGGCAGAAGACGAGGCTTTGCCGATCTCACTTGAAAAGGTGAGGAAAGGCACATTGGCTGCAGATATCGTCTATAATCCAATTGATACACCATTTTTGAAAAAGGCAGAGGAAAAAGGCTGCAAAACATTGAACGGTGTAGGCATGTTCGTTTACCAGGGAGCCATCGGCTTTGAAAAATGGACAGGCGTCAAACCGGATACTGAAAAAATGATTCAAGTGATAACGGAAAAACTAGGAGGAAATTATGTTAACAGGTAAACAAAAGCGTTTTTTAAGAAGTGAAGCACATCACGTCGACCCGATTTTCCAGGTGGGCAAAGGCGGAGTCAACGAAGCGATGCTCGTTCAAATTTCAGAAGCACTGGAAAAGCGCGAACTGGTGAAAATCAGCATTCTTCAAAACAATGAAGATGATAAGAATGAAGTGGCAGAAACATTAGCCAAAGGGACAAAAGCGGAATTGGTGCAATTAATCGGCCATACAGTGGTCCTGTATAAACAATCTGTGAACAATAAACGAATCGAGCTTCCGGTGAAGCGATGAAAAAAGTCGGGATATTGGGAGGGACCTTCAATCCACCGCATTTCGGCCATCTGATCATGGCCAACGAAGCTTATCACAGTGTGGGTCTTGAGGAAGTCAGGTTCATGCCGAATGCAGCTGCTCCCCATAAAGAAGTCCACGGAGCAGATACAGCACAGCGGCTGAAGATGACCGAACTGGCGATTGAAGACTTTCCTCAATTCCGCATTGAAGATTACGAAATCAAAACCGGTGGTGTGTCGTATACCTATAACACGATACGCCAGTTGGTGGAGCAGGAAAGGGATAAGGAATTTTACTTCATCATCGGCGGGGATTCAGTGGCACAATTGAACTCCTGGCACCGTATCCACGAACTGGCAGATTTGATTCAGTTTGTCGGAATAGGCCGTCCAGGCTATGATTCAGCTACCGATTTCCCGGTTATGATGATCGATTCCCCTGAAATGCATCTCTCTTCGACGATGCTGCGTGAAAGAGTCGCAGCCAATCGGCCATTGACATTTTTCGTGCCCGAAAAAGTCGAAGCCTATATCCGGAAGGAGGGTTTATATGGACCAGAGCAAGATGCTTCAACTCGTTAAGAAACGTTTGCCAGATAATCGCTATGCCCATGTTATTGGCGTTTTAAATATGGCGACTGCACTCGCAATCCGTTTTGGAGTGCCACAGGACAAGGCTCAAATAGCTGCAATCCTGCATGACGTTGCAAAATTCTCTGACAGGGATTGGATGAAATCCATTATTGAAAAAGAAAAAATGGATCCGCTGCTGTTGGAATATCATGCAGAACTTTGGCATGCTCCGGTCGGTGCTTATGTCGCCAGGTATGAATTCGGCGTGCAAGATGAGGATATCCTCAATGCCATCCGGTATCATACTACCGGCCGTGCCGGCATGTCCGATCTTGAAAAAGTAATCTATATTGCAGACCTTGTGGAAGTTGGCAGGAAATTCAAAGGCGTCGAAGAATTGCGTCAATTAAAAGAACAGGGATTGGATGTTATGATGGAAGCCTGCGTCAAACACAGCATCGATTTTCTCGTATCAAAAAATCAGCCGGTCTATCCGGATTCACTGAAGTGTTATGAATACTTCGTGCAACAGAAAGGAAAAGTGAAAGAATGACTGAACATACATTATTACAAATGGCTTATCAAGCAGCAGAAGAAAAAAAAGCGGAGGACATCGTTGTCCTTAATATGGAAGGAATCTCCCTGCTGGCGGATTATTTCGTCATCTGCAGCGGAAATTCAGATCGTCAGGTTCAAGCGATTGCGCGGGAACTGATCGAAAAATCAAATGAAGCTGGAAATGAAGTCAAGAGCGTCGAAGGATTTGATTCTGCACGCTGGATCCTGGTCGATCTTGGAGATGTAGTAGCTCACGTCTTCCACAAAGATGAACGTTCTTATTACAATTTGGAGCGCCTCTGGAGAGAAGCGCCTGAAATGGAAATATGAGTTACGGCAAGTTCGCTTCAATTTATGACAGTTTAATGCAGGATATTCCATATGATCAATATGTGGAGTGGGTGGCATCACGGAAAACTTCCGGTAAACTTTTGGATCTTGCATGCGGCACAGGAACACTTGCGCAGCTTTTTGCAGAACTAGGATATGAAGTGACGGCCAGTGATTTATCGGAGCAAATGCTTACGATGGCAAATCAGCGATTCCATGAATCGAATCTCCGGATTCCGACTTATCAATTGTCCATGGACAATCTTGAAGGTCTACAGGGATTTGATGCAGTGACAATCGCTATCGATTCTTTGAATTACCTGAAGAACGGTGAACAAGTGCAGAAAACCTTCAACGAAGTGCATAAAGCTTTAAATGAAGACGGCATGCTCTTTTTCGATGTGCACTCGGTCTATAAAGTCGATGAAATTTATATGGACAGCCCATTTATCCTTGACGATGAAGAAGTTTCTTTTATCTGGCATACGGAACCCGGCAAAGCCAAGCATAGTGTCATCCATGACATTACGTTTTTTGTACGCCAGCAGGAAGAACTATATCAGCGCTTTGAGGAAACCCATGAACAGCGGACTTTCCCGCTGGCAACATACATCACCTGGTTGAAAGCTGCCGGCTTTGTCATTGAATCGATTACAGCTGATTTTACGGAAGCTGAACCTGGCAGGGAAAGCGAACGCATTTTTTTCTGCGCCAGAAAAGTTTGATGCATATTATTGAACCGCCTTTTGGCGGTTTTTTATTTATAAAAATATTCTTTTGCAAACTGGACAAAAGGATTTCAGTAATTGTATAATTCAGACAGCTTCCATTTAATTGCTCCCGCTGGAAAGAGGGATGCAAACTGAATTTCCAACAGATTTTCAGTAAATACAGCAGACTGCTGATCCCCGCAGCCGTCCTAATCATGCTGGCACTTTATGTTTTGTTTCCCCGTGGCGAATCCGGAGATACTATTGCGGCGCCATCCGATCTGATAGAAGCTGAATCCCCTCAGCTGAGTGAAACCCCAACCTTAAACAACGAAACTGAAACAACGAAAGAAACTGAGCCGGTAAATATTCTCATCGAGATAAAGGGACATGTCCAAAAACCGGGTGTATTTGAATTGCCGGCAGAATCCCGCCTGCACATGGCGATTGATCTTGCCGGCGGATTTCTTCCGGAAGCAGATGCTTTGTCGCTCAATATGGCGATGAAATTGACAGATGAAATGAGCGTCTATGTGCCGGAAATCGGTGAAACAGTCATATCACCGCCTGTAATTGGATCTCCTGTCCCATCAGCTGCTGGTCCTTCGGGCGGCGGCCTGATCAATATCAACACGGCGGATGAAGCCGGGCTCGCAACTTTGCCGGGAATCGGACCGTCAAAAGCTGCTGCAATCATCGCATATCGGGAAGAGCAAGGACCTTTTGCGACTGTTGATGCGCTAAAGGATGTCACCGGCATCGGTGATAAAACTTTTGAACAATTGAAAGATTCGATTTCGATAAACTGATTGTTGACGAACTTAACACCTCTGCTAAACTTATACTGACAGTAAAAAGCGGGGGGCAATTAAATGAAGCGAATAACTTGGGATCAATTTTTCATGGCGCAAAGCCATTTGCTTGCGTTACGGAGCACATGCACCCGGCTGGCTGTAGGAGCAACCATTGTCCGCGATCGCCGGATTATTGCAGGAGGCTATAACGGTTCAATTTCCGGAGGGGACCATTGCATCGATAAAGGCTGTTATGTCGTTGACGGCCATTGTGTCCGGACGATACATGCAGAGATGAACGCATTGCTGCAGTGTTCGAAATACGGTGTAAGTGTCAGCGGTGCAGATATATATGTCAGCCATTTTCCTTGTCTGCAGTGCACAAAATCAATTATTCAGGCAGGGATTTCCCGTCTTTATTATGCGGCGGATTACAAAAACCATGAATATGCCATTGAATTATTGGAACAGGCAGGAGTGGAAGTGGTCCAGGTCATATTTGACGAACGGCAAATCGATTTCTTGAGTGTTGAAAAAGCGGCACTTTATATGGAACTGATCGGCAAATTGAGAGAAAAAGGCGGCAGTGATGAAGAATTGGCCCATTATAATGAACGGGTGAAGGAATTATTCGGAGAAGAAATCGAAGTCTGAGCCGCAACAGCATCATCTATTTTGCCGCAGCAATGGCAATCGTTACAATAGCAGCGCATGAAACACCAGAAATTCTAGTGTTCATGGCGCTGCTTTTTTTATGGATGGTGTGGAAAAAGGAAAATACCTTACTCTTTATCGCATTAATGCTATTTTCAGGTTCCGTTTTCATCATTCAGGATCAGAGGCACGCGTCATTACCGGTGCACTCAGGAGAATATACGGGTACAGCTTCATTTAAAGAAGGTTTTAAAGTGGATGGGGATATTGTCCGAGGGTTTATGGTCCTTAATGATGGCGGAATTGTTTATGCCAACTACCGTTTTGGCACACCCGAAGAGATGCAGCGGAAAGCCGCTCTAATCCATAATTCGATGTTCGCCGTTTCAGGTGTTTTTGAAGAAGCGGACGAGCCGTCCCATGAATTTGCATTTGATATGGACGATTATTTGAAAAGCAATGGTGCGTCATCTGTTTTCACTATCAATCGATTCGAGTATCAGAAGGATTCCACAGGTTTTTTTGCGGCGATGGCAGAGCGAAGAGAAAAGCTGAAGAATCACATTCGGCAAAGCTTTCCTGCAAGTCTGACGACGGAAGCGGAAGCATTATTAATCGGTGAAAGGGAAACACTCAGCAACGAACAGCAAAGAATACAGCAGACACTCGGCATTTCCCATCTTTTTGCTATATCCGGACTGCATGTCGGAATTATTAGCGGCTTGATGTATTTTCTGATGATACGACTTGGAATCAGAAAAGAAGATGCGCTGATTTTGCTGCTGGTTATTCTGCCTTTTTACGCATTATTGGCAGGCGGGGCGCCATCAGTTTGGCGGGCTGTCAGTATGACCTCAGCAGTGCTGGCATTTCGACTTTTCAAATTCAGCCTTCCCATAGCCTACATTCTGCTGTTGAGTTTCATTTTATTTATCGCTGTTGATCCGTATGTCATCTATAAAATTGGCTTCCAGCTGTCATATGGCGCAAGTTTTGGCATAATCTATTCGATGAGATTCCTGGAATTCGCCAAGTCACCGATAAAGCAGGGGCTGATAATTACCTTCCTGTCGCAATTCACTCTTTATCCCATTCTGCTGGTCCATTTTTACGGATTGTCTCTTTCGTCGTTTTTAGTGAACAGCCTGTTTGTTCCGTTGTATACCTTGTTGATTTTACCGATTAATATTTTGCTGTTGCTGCTGACTTTATTGTTTCAGCCTGCAGCTGATTTCCTATTTTATTTTTATGAACCGTTCAGGAACTTTCTTGAGCACTGGACAGCCTGGCTGGCGGAATGGCCAAATCAGATGTGGATACCCGGGAGGCCGGATGGCTTTATGTTTGCCGTGATGGTCGCCGCTATAATTCTTTTTTACAGTTTAGTGGAAAAAGGATTCCGGTGGTGGAAATTCGGCATCGGCATTTTGCCGCCGATTGTTTTTACATTTATGCCGTTTTTGGACGGGGCGCTTCGTGTGACTTTCATAGATGTTGGACAGGGTGACAGTGCATTGATCGAGCTGCCCCATAGGCGAGGGGTTTATCTGATTGATACAGGAGGAGTACTGCGGTTCGGCAGGGAAGGCTTCAGTGACAGAAGCCGCCCTTTTGAAATCGGCCGGCAGGTGGTTGCACCTTATCTGCAGGGCAACGGCATATCCCAAATCGATGCTTTGATCATGTCTCATCCTGATGCTGATCATGCGGAAGGGGCAGATGAAATTCTTCAGATGTTCGATGTCGCAGAACTCCATATGTCACCAGGTTCACAACAGACGGATCTGGCAATTGATCTCGGGAAAGAATTGGCCGACGTGAAAATTCGCTTGCCGGGACGCGGCAGTGTCTGGAGCAATGAAAATACAACATTCACTTATCTGAGTCCGTCCGATACTGAATATACCGGAAACAATGATAGCTTGGTGCTGCTGATGGAGTACGAGGAATTTAAAGTGCTGTTTACGGGGGACCTTGAAGTGGATGGTGAGAATGAAATTCTCAAGAACTACGGTGATTTGCTGGAAGATACGACGATTTTGAAAGTGGGACACCACGGCAGCAAGACTTCCAGTGGTGAAAACTTCTTGTCCGAGCTGGATCCGGAACTTTCAATATTCTCCACAGGCAAAGACAATAGGTACGGTCATCCCGCACATGAAGTTAAAGAAAGGTTTGATAGACTGTTGTTGCCTACACTTAATACGGCTGATGTCGGCACAATTAAAATCGTCTTTCAAAATGATGGCTATACCGTCTCCACTATGAAGTAAATGAGACGGAAGCCGGTGGAATGAAAAAAGGCTCCGGCTGGTTAGCCGGAACCTTCTGAATGGATGAGAAAGTATAACTTTTTAGTATTAAGTCTCTTAAAAAAGAAAGTATCCCTGTCCAGACTTCAGTGCCTAGCACTTCGGGACGCAAGCCTAAAAAGCTATGCGGCAAAGAAAGCCGCTCCGCTTTTTCGTCTTACGCCTGTCAGAGCTGAACAGGCACTTTCGTTTTTCTTGATTACAATGCTACGTATTGTACGACTGCAGCGATGATAAAGATAGCTGCGAAGAACACGAATGATACCACAAATCCCATACCGGCATCGATTGCGTCGTTACGCTTCGATTGTACATTATTTTCAAATTCATTCATGGCTATCCCTCCTAATTCCCTCTAATTATAAGCTACTGCATCTGAAAAATCCACATAGAACTGTATTTTACAGCTGGATTTTATGTGTCGTCACAAAAAAGACAAATCCCACAAATTGCTGTAAATGTCGGTTGAATGAATAATCTTAATCATACCGCTTTGGCGATTAGGACAGTTCGAAGATTATGCTCCCGCGCACTGCTCGTCGCAAAGGAGGCGCCGCAAGTTCATGGCGCACCTTAGCTCCCGCAATAAGCCGAGAAGTGCACTCGTCTTCTGCTCCGTCGGCATTCGCCTGCTCCATAGGCGCGCCGGCGCTGAGAGAAATCTCTAGAGATATGGAGCAAAGCAGCGCAGACTCCCAGGTGATCAGCGAAGTGCTGAGATCCACTCGGGCGACGTGTAACGAGTCCGAGTTAGCTCAGTGCAAGCCACCAGGAAAGCAAGCTGTTTTGCGGAATATCTATTCCCTAATATTTATTAGTTCAACTTAGATGAAAATCCGATATAGTAGAGGGAGGAGGCGGAAATATGATCACTTCAATTTGGAAATCGATACGCAGCGGTCAAATTGACCCTGTTTATCTTATTATAGGCACAGAAAGTTATTTTATTGAAAAAACACTGGACTTGCTTAAGTCCAGCCTGACTCAAGCGGGAGAATTGGAGCTATCGTTCTTTGATATGGATGAAGTGCCGGTCGACCACGCCATCGATGAAGCGGACACGATTCCGTTCTTTAGTGACCGCAAACTGATTATCGCGAAAAATGCCTCTTTTTTGAAAGCCGCTGAACGCGGGAAAGATAAAATAATTCATGACATGAAAGTTCTTGAGGCATGGCTCGAAAATCCACCTTCCAGTTCCGTAACCGTTTTTGTGGCACCATACGAAAAACTGGATGAGCGTAAAAAAGTGGTCAAGCTCATGAAGCAGCATGCTGTAGTAGTGGAGGCAAAATCGCTTCAGGCAAATGATCTGGAATCCTGGCTTGCGCACGAAGCAAAATCGTTCGGCAAAGAAATCAGCCGGAACGCTGTCCGCAAACTGGTGGAAATGGCAGGCACTAATCTTACTTTGCTGTCTTCTGAAGTTGAAAAGATGTCACTTTATCTAGGGGCTGATGGGGAGATTACGGAAGAATTGGTCGAGCAGATGACTGCCCGCACACTGGAACAGGATGCATTCAAAATGCTGCAGGCCTATCTGGATGGCAATATCAGCACAGCGCTCAGCGTCTATTACGATCTCCTCAGGCAGAAAGAAGAGCCTGTCGCACTCGCAGCGCTATTGGCTTCCCAGATCCGTTTCATGGTGCATGTCTATTATCTCCAGAAGAAGGGATATCATGCCCAGCAAATATCCAAACAATTAAAAGCGCATCCGTACAGAGTGAAACTGCTCGTCGAAAAGCGCCAGCAAATTTCTGAAAAGCGCCTGCTGGAAGTATTGGGCGATCTGGCCGATATCGATCTTCAATTAAAAACCGTAAGCGGCAACCGAGAACGCGTACTGGAATTCTTTTTGATGAAACGCGGAGCCAAGAACAGGTGAAATGATTCTAGAAAAATATATAAGTTGAACTTAGTAATATAAATACCGCTTCGCCAATATGGCGAAGACTCCCAGGTGAGCAAGCGAAGTGCTGGGATCCACTCGGGCAACATGGAACGAGACCGAGTTAGCCCAGCGCAAGCCACCAGGAAAGCGAAACTGTTTTGCAGAATATCGATAATTAATAATTATTAGTACAACTTATAAAAAAAGCCGGCTCCTATAAAGGAACCGGCTTTTTACATTTTTACGCTTGTTTCATCAAGCGAGATTTTTGGCGGGCTGCAGTATTTTTATGGATTAAGCCTTTTGAAGCCGCTTTTTCCACTTGTTTAATCGCAGCTTTAACCGTTGCGTTTGCGTTTTCGTCATTGTTTGTCAAAGCTTGCTCAGCTTTTTTCAAAGATGAACGCATTGCTGATTTAGCTTGCGTGTTTTGAGCGTTTTTAGACTCGTTCGTTCTCACACGTTTGATCGCAGATTTAATGTTTGGCATATCTTTCACCTCCTAGACAAATAGGGAAAGAGGTGGAAACACCTCAACTCTTTTATGTCTCTATACAACATGAGTTATTTTATCAAACCAGGGAACGGAATGCAATAGATACGTGCAAAGAAGTTTTCCTTGACACAGAAATCATTTCCGGTGCTTTCATTGCCCAATAGCTGTGGTACTGCTATAATTCATAGTAGTTTGTATAGGAGTGTGGACCATGAACCAAGAACAGAGATTAGCGCGTCAAAGCAAAATACGTAATTTTTCGATCATTGCCCATATCGATCACGGGAAATCTACGCTTGCCGACCGCATACTGGAAAGAACAAATGCCCTTACCGCCAGGGAAATGAAAGAGCAGCTGCTTGATTCCATGGATTTGGAACGTGAACGCGGCATCACCATCAAATTAAACGCTGTCCAATTGAATTACACAGCAAAAGACGGCGAAACTTATATCATGCATTTGATCGACACACCAGGGCACGTCGATTTCACTTACGAAGTCTCACGCAGCCTTGCTGCCTGTGAAGGCGCCGTATTGGTCGTCGATGCTGCACAGGGCATAGAAGCCCAGACGTTGGCGAATGTTTATTTAGCCTTGGACAATGACCTTGAAATTTTGCCGGTCATCAATAAAATCGATTTGCCTGCTGCAGATCCTGAGCGTGTACGCCAGGAAGTGGAAGAGGTTATCGGCCTTGACGCGTCAGAAGCTGTTCTTGCTTCAGCAAAGGCAGGCATCGGAATCGAAGAGATCCTTGAACAGATCGTTGAAAAAGTGCCAGCTCCGACAGGGGACCCGAGTGCACCTTTGAAAGCGATGATTTTCGATTCCCTTTATGATCCTTATCGTGGAATCGTTTCCTATGTAAGAATCGTTGAAGGAACAGTTAAGCCAGGCGACAAGATTAAAATGATGTCCAGTGACAAAGAATTCGAAGTAATTGAAGCTGGTGTATTTACACCGAGAGCCACGCTCCGGGAAGAATTGACGGTCGGTGATGTAGGATTCCTGACGGCTGCCATCAAAAATGTGGGTGACGCACCAGTGGGTGATACCATCACTCATGCAAGAAAACCGGCAGCGGAAGCATTGCCGGGATACCGCCGCTTGAACCCGATGGTTTATTGCGGGCTGTATCCGATCGATACATCGAAATACAATGATCTGCGTGATGCACTTGAAAAATTGGAATTGAATGACGCGGCATTGCAGTTCGAACCGGAATCTTCACAGGCGCTCGGCTTTGGCTATCGCTGTGGTTTCCTTGGATTACTGCATATGGAAATTATCCAGGAGCGGATTGAACGCGAGTTCAATATCGACCTGATCACCACTGCACCAAGTGTTATCTATAATGTCCATATGACAGATGAAGAAGTGCTTAAAATCGATAACCCGGCTATGATGCCAGATGCACAAAAAATCGATTATGTAGAAGAACCTTATGTTAAAGCAACAATCATGGTGCCGAATGATTATGTCGGTGCTGTTATGGAAATATGCCAGAAAAAACGCGGGAATTTCCTGACGATGGATTATCTGGATAATTCACGTGTCAGCATCATCTATGAGTTGCCGCTGGCAGAAATCGTCTATGATTTCTTCGATCAATTGAAATCCGGCACAAAAGGCTACGCATCGTTTGATTATGAATTGATCGGCTATAAAGAATCAAAACTTGTGAAAATGGATATCCTGCTTAATTCGGAACAGGTGGATGCGTTAAGCTTTATCGTTCACCGTGATTTCGCATATGAACGCGGCAAGGTCATCGTTGACAAGTTGAAAAACCTGATTCCAAGACAGCAATTCGAAGTTCCGATCCAGGCTGCAATCGGCCAGAAGATTGTTGCACGCCAAACAATCAGTGCGATGCGTAAAAACGTACTGGCTAAATGTTACGGCGGCGATATTTCGCGTAAACGTAAACTTCTTGATAAGCAAAAAGAAGGTAAGAAGCGCATGAAGCAAGTCGGTTCTGTCGAAGTTCCGCAGGAAGCTTTCATGGCAATTTTAAAAATGGACGACCAATCAAAATAAACGAAAAAAGGAGGCGGTGTTTTCAGCCTCCTTTTCCTATTAGAAAAGAGGAATAACATGGTAAAGGGATTGTATATCCATATTCCATTCTGCCACCAGATCTGTTTTTACTGTGATTTCAATAAAGTCTTCTTCAAAGACCAGCCGGTTGATGCTTATATCGATTCACTAGGGAAGGAATTGGCGCTGTGGAAACAGCAGGGAGCACTCGATCAGCCGCTGGAAACAATTTTTCTCGGCGGCGGCACACCGACTTCTCTGGAGCCGCGCCAATTGGAAAAATTGCTGGGATATATTCACGAATATGTACCGATGTCGAGTGACGTCGAATGGACCTCTGAAGCAAATCCTGATGAATTGACGTATGAAAAAATGCAGGTGCTCTTTAAGGGCGGCGTCAACCGCCTGAGCATGGGTGTCCAGTCATTCGATGAAGATCTATTGAAGCGTCTGGGACGCACCCATAGCAATAACGATGTTGCGAGAGCCGTCGAAGATGCCCGGAAGGTCGGCTTCACGAATATCAGTTTTGATTTGATGTACGGTTTGCCCGGACAGACGATGGAACAATGGGAAGATACGCTTGAACAGGCATTTGCATTCGACCTTCCGCATTTCTCGGCCTACTCATTGATTATCGAACCGAAAACCGTCTTTTATAATCTCATGACCAAAGGAAAATTGAATACGGTGACGGAAGATCTCGAAGCCGATATGTACGAAAAGCTGATGACTGAAATGAATCAACACGGTTTATTGCAATATGAAATTTCCAACTTTGCCCGTGAAGGAATGGAATCACACCATAACCTTCTGTACTGGGACAATGAAGAATATATCGGAGCAGGAGCTGGAGCCCATGGATATGTCCAAGGCATCCGCTATTCGAACCACGGTCCTTTGAAAAAGTATATGGAGCCGTTGGAAACGGATGAACGTCCGATTTTAAATTCACATGAAGTTCCGAAGAAAGAGCAGATGGAAGAGGAGATGTTCCTAGGGCTCAGAAAAACTGCCGGCGTGTCGCTCGAACACTTTGAAACGAAATTCGGAATCGGGATGGAAGCTGTTTACGGTGATATCCTGAAGAAAGAAATCGACAGCGGGAATTTGGCAATTGAAAACGGCAGGGTTAAATTGACGCATAAGGGCCGTTTCATCGGCAACAATGTATTCGAGCAATTTTTGCTTGCATAGAAATTTGTTGGATGCGCAATCGTTGACAAGGCAAAAGGAATTTGGTAATTTTAGTGTAGTCTTAGCACTCGCCCTATAAGAGTGCTAACAGAGGTGATGATCATGTTAACAGAACGGCAACTGCTCATTTTAAAAGTGACGGTGGATGATTATATTCAATCAGCTCAGCCGGTAGGATCAAACCAATTAGCCAAAAAATCCGGAATGACTTTCAGTCCGGCAACCATCCGGAATGAAATGGCGGACCTGGAAGGAATGGGTTTTCTGGAGAAGACCCATACATCTTCCGGCAGGATTCCATCGGAAAGAGGCTATCGCTATTACGTGGACCACTTACTGACTCCGCGTCCGCTTCCGAAAGAAGATATCATCCAATTGCGTTCCATATTCGAAGATAAAATCAGCGAGACCGAAGAAGTGATCAAACGGTCTGCAATGATTTTATCGGAGCTGACAAATTACACATCAATTCTGCTTGGACCCGATGTTCGCAGGCATATCGTCAAAAAATTATCGATTGTGCCTCTTACATCCAATTCTGCAGTCGCAATCATTGTGACGGATTCAGGCCATGTCGAGAACCGGGTTTTCCCGATTCCCGAAGGGCTAAATCCTTCTGAAATTGAAAAGATGGTCAATATACTGAATGAACGCCTGATCGGTGTTTCACTCAATGACCTTCATACGCGGCTGGAGCAGGAAACGATGATGATCATGAAACAGCATATGGAACGGTATGGTGAGTTGTTTTCCACTTTCCGGCAAGCGGTCATACTTCCGCGGGAAAAAAATGTCTATTATGGCGGTAAGCTGAATATCCTGAATCAACCGGACTTCCACGATCTTCACAAGATCAGGAGTTTAATGGATGTCATGGAAGAATCAGAACATATTCCGATGATCATTCCAGTCGGCAATCAGGGACTCCATATCCGCATCGGTTCCGAAAATGCGCTGTCAGCCATGGAAGATTGTTCCGTTATCACCGTCTCCTATGACATTGGTGAGGAACAGACTGGCTCGATTGCAATTGTAGGCCCGAAAAGGATGGACTATAAGAGAATTGTGTCGTTGCTCGATACATTGAGTGGCGACCTCTCCAAAGAGCTCAACAGAATTTTTCGTAAGTAAAGGAGGAACATCATTTTGTCTAATGAAAAAAAACCTCTAGCAAATGAGGAAGAAACTGCAGCAGACATCGAAGAAACGCCAACTGGCAAGCAGTCGGATGAAAATGCCGAAAAGACAACCGTTTCATTGAAGGAAGAGTCTGAAGGGGCTGAAAACAGTCAGGAAGATGAAATCAATGAAGAAGGCAAAGATGAAGTTTCGATGCTGAAAGATGAGCTGGAAGCTGAACAAAATAAATACCTGCGTTTATTGGCGGATTACGACAATTTCAAACGCCGCACACAGAAAGACAGAGAGATTTCAGCTAAATTCCGCTCGCAATCCCTGCTGACTGACCTTCTTCCAGTGTTGGATAATTTTGAACGCGCATTGGCCGTTGAAGCCAAAAGCGAAGACGCTGTTTCAATTATGAAAGGCGTCGAAATGGTTCAAAAATCCTTGCTTGAAGCGGTGAAACGTGAAGGGCTGGAAGAAATAAAAGCTGTCGGAGAGCCATTCGATCCGAATTTCCATCAGGCAGTGATGCAGGAAAAAGATGAAGATGCAGAACCGGGCACAGTGTTACAGGAATTGCAGAAGGGGTATACCCTTAAAGGCAGAGTCCTTCGTCCGGCAATGGTTAAAGTAAACGAATAATAGTTAAATGGAGGAATTCAAATGAGTAAAATTATTGGTATTGACTTAGGAACAACAAATTCAGCAGTCGCAGTTCTTGAGGGCGGCGAACCGAAGATTATTCCGAATCCGGAAGGCAACCGTACGACACCATCTGTTGTAGCTTTCAAAAACGGTGAGCGCCAGGTCGGTGAAGTAGCAAAACGCCAATCAATCACGAATCCGAATACAATCCAGTCTGTTAAACGTTTAATGGGTACGCAGGAAAAAGTATCGGCTGAAGGCAAAGAATATACGCCTCAGGAAGTTTCAGCAATGATCCTTCAATATATCAAAGGCTATGCTGAAGAATACCTAGGCGAAAAAGTATCAAGAGCGGTAATTACTGTACCTGCTTACTTTAACGATGCTGAACGTCAGGCTACTAAAGATGCTGGCCGTATTGCCGGTCTTGAAGTGGAACGCATCATCAACGAACCGACTGCAGCAGCACTTGCATACGGTTTGGATAAAATGGAAACTGATGAAACAATCCTTGTTTATGACCTTGGAGGCGGTACGTTCGACGTATCCATCCTTGAGCTTGGCGATGGCGTATTCGAAGTAAAATCGACTGCCGGCGACAACCGTCTTGGCGGCGATGATTTCGATAAAGTGATCATCGACTATCTTGTACAGGAATTCAAAAAAGAAAATGGCATCGACCTTTCAAAAGACAAAATGGCGACTCAACGTTTGAAAGATGCAGCTGAAAAAGCGAAAAAAGATCTTTCCGGCGTATCTTCAACACAAATTTCATTGCCATTTATCACTGCCGGCGAATCTGGCCCTCTTCACCTTGAAGTGACAATGAGCCGTGCGAAATTCGATGAGCTTACTTCTTCACTGGTTGAACGTACAATGGGACCTACTCGCCAGGCACTTAAAGATGCAGGAATTTCTGCTTCTGAACTTGACCGTGTAATCCTTGTTGGTGGATCTACCCGTATTCCAGCTGTTCAGGAAGCTGTTAAGAAAGAAACAGGCAAAGACCCGCATAAAGGCGTAAACCCGGATGAAGTAGTAGCAATGGGTGCAGCTGTACAAGGCGGCGTATTGACTGGTGACGTTAAAGATGTGGTTCTTCTTGACGTGACTCCGTTGTCGCTTGGTATTGAAACAATGGGCGGCGTATTCACGAAACTGATCGAACGCAATACAACAATCCCGACTTCGAAATCGCAAACATTCTCGACTGCTGCTGATAATCAGCCAGCTGTTGATATCCATGTTTTACAAGGTGAACGCCCGATGGCTGCAGCCAACAAAACGCTTGGCCGTTTCCAATTGGCTGATATTCCACCGGCACCACGCGGTGTACCGCAAATCGAAGTTACTTTCGACATCGATAAAAACGGTATCGTAAGCGTTAAAGCGAAAGACCTTGGTACTCAAAAAGAACAAACGATCACAATCCAGTCGAACACTTCATTGTCAGATGATGAAATCGAACGCATGATCAAAGAAGCAGAAGAAAACGCTGAGGCGGATGCGAAAGTAAAAGAAGAAGTGGAACTTCGCAACGAAGCTGACCAAGCTGTTTTCCAAACAGACAAAACAATCGCTGACCTTGGAGAAGTGGTCACTGAAGAAGAGAAGAAACAAGCAGAAGAAGCACGTGATGAATTGAAGGCTGCTCTAGAAAGCGACAGCACAGATGACATCCGTGAGAAAAAAGATAAATTGAATGAAATTCTGCAGGGCTTGGCTATGAAAGCTTACGAACAGGCGGCAGCAGCGCAACAGGCAGCTGGCGGAGAAGAAGGCGCAGCAGGCGGAGACGATGACATTGTTGATGCAGAATTCGAAGAAGTTAACGACGATAAAGACAAGCAATAAGGAAGACCCGAAAAAGTCAAAGCAAAGCAACATGCTTTGGCTTTTTCAATGTCTTTGCAACACCAAACCTAACCGTGTACAATTACAGTTGATTGTTAGAGGGAGAGTGACATATGAATAAGCGAGATTATTATGAGGTGCTTGGTGTTTCCAAAACAGCATCCAAGGAAGAAATCAAAAAAGCTTACCGGAAATTGTCGAAGCAATTCCATCCGGATATCAATAAAGAAGCGGATGCATCTGAAAAGTTCCAGGAAGTAAAAGAAGCATATGAAGTGTTGAGCGATGAGCAGAAACGTGCGCAATACGATCAATTCGGCCATCAGGATCCGAACCAGGGCTTCGGTGGTGGTGGATTCGGAGGAGCGGAAGGTTTCGGTTTCGATGATATCTTCAGCACATTCTTCGGAGGCGGTACAAGACGCCGTGATCCGAACGCACCGCGCAAAGGCGACGATCTGCAATATTCCATGACCATTGATTTTATGGATGCCGTGTTCGGTAAAGAAACGGAAGTCGAAATTCCGAAAGAAGAAAATTGCGATACATGTGACGGCTCCGGAGCGAAACCGGGCACGAAGAAGAAAACGTGTCCATATTGTGAAGGTACCGGCCAGTTGAATGTTACACAGGATACTCCATTCGGCCGTATGGTAAACCGCAGAGCATGCCAGCACTGCGAAGGAACTGGTCAGATTATTGAAGAAAAATGCCCGACTTGCAAAGGCGCAGGCAAAGTGCGCAAAGTCAAAAAAATCAAAGTCAGCATTCCAGCAGGTGTCGATGACGGACAGCAATTGCGCGTCAGCGGACAAGGTGGCCCAGGTTATAACGGAGGACCATCCGGAGACCTGTATGTCGTTTTCCGCGTAAAACCGCACAAGGATTTCGAACGCGAAGGCGATGATATCTATCTGGAATTGGGTCTCACTTATCCACAGGCAGCACTTGGCGATGAAATTGAAGTGCCAACGGTCCACGGCAAAGTGAAACTGAAAATTCCGGCCGGTACACAAAGTGGTGCACGATTCCGCCTGAAAGGAAAAGGCGTAAAAAATGTCCACGGCTATGGCATCGGAGATCAGCACGTTATCATCCGCGTGAAAACACCGACAAAGCTCAGCGAGAAACAACGCCAATTGTTGAGAGAATTCGCTGAAATCAGTGGCGACATTCCAGAAGAACAGGAAAGTTCATTATTCGATAAAATCAAACGAACAATCAAAGGCGATTAAAGGAGCTGGTTGCACGTGAAATGGTCAGAACTATCCATCCATACGACGAACGAAGCGATTGAATCCGTTTCGAATATCCTGCACGAAGCTGGTGCAAGTGGAGTCGTCATTGAAGATTCGGATGATTTTTCCAAAGAAAGAGAAGATCAATTCGGGGAGATCTGGTCACTTAATGCCGACGATTTTCCGAAAGATGGTGTTATCCTGAAAGCTTATTTGCCGGTTAACAGCTTTTTGGGTGAAACCGTAGAAGCGATTAAGCTGGCGGTCAATAATCTAGTCACTTTCGATATTAATATCGGAGCCAACGTGGTGACAATCAGCGAAGTGAACGAAGAAGAGTGGGCAACTGCCTGGAAAAAATATTACCATCCGGTAAAGATATCCCAGCGTTTCACCATTGTGCCGACCTGGGAAACCTATAATCCTGTCTCCAGCGACGAATTGATCATTGAATTGGATCCTGGCATGGCGTTTGGCACAGGTACCCACCCGACAACAGTCATGAGCCTGCAGGCGCTTGAGAAGACAGTGAAAACCGGGGAGCGGGTCATTGATATCGGAACCGGTTCAGGCGTCCTGGCAATTGGAGCAGCTTTACTTGGTGCCCGGGAAGTGCACGCTTTGGACCTGGACGATATCGCCGTCAAAGCTGCAGGCATTAATGTAAAACTCAATAAAGTGCAGGACAGAGTGACTGTAGCTGGCGGCAATCTGGTCGATACGATTGATGAGCCTGGTGATGTTGTAGTAGCCAACATCCTGGCGGAAATCATAATGTCATTTACCGATGATGCTTTTAAAGTGGTAAAACCAGGCGGCCATTACATTACTTCCGGCATTATTTCTGCCAAGAAAAATGATGTCAAGGAAGCTTTGGAAGGTTCCGGCTTTGTGATAGAGGATATTATGATGATGGAAGATTGGGTTACGATCATTTCAAAAAAACCTGAATGAGCGGGGTGCAACGATGCAACGATATTTCATTGGAGGCAAAGTTCCCGACAACCGCATAACTGAAATTACTGGCGATGATGCAAAGCACATCGCCAAAGTTATGCGCCAAACTGCCGGTGACCAGCTGATAGCTGTAATGGAAGGGAAGGCATACAGAGCAACGATCCTTTCTGCAGAGCGGGATATAGAAGTGCGTCTCGAAGCTGAACTGGAAGCGAATGTGGAAATGCCAAAAAAAGTGACCATTGCCTGCGGTCTGCCAAAAGGCGATAAACTCGATCTCATAACACAGAAATGCACAGAACTGGGTATGTATGCATTGATTCCTTTTGCGGCTGAAAGATCGATTGTAAAATGGGATGCAAGCAAGAATGATAAAAAGATTTCCAGGCTGCAGAAAATTGCCAAAGAGGCTGCTGAGCAGTCACATCGGACGCACCTCCCGGCAATACATAACGTGCATAGCTTTAAGCAAATACTGGCAGCTTCCGGATCTTACGACGTGGTGATCGTCGCGTATGAGGAGGAGGCGCGGGCATCCAGCCCGGTGCGGTTTGCCGATATTTTAAAAACATTGTATGATAAAAGTACTGTATTGATTGTTTTTGGACCTGAAGGCGGAATTTCAGAAAATGAAGTTTCCAGCCTGAAAAAGACTGGTGCGCTGTTCACTTCGTTGGGTCCGCGTATACTGCGTACTGAAACCGCTCCTTTTTATGCGTTGTCCGCAATGTCATACGAATTCGAATAATAACGCGCACCACCAAAATCCGCTCAATAAAGTCACACTCGTCCGCACCGATTGCAATTGTGGACATCATTAACTAAATTTACTTTAGAATGGAGCCTTTTAATGACAAACATCGCATCTTATATTGACCATACTCTATTGAAACCAGAATCCACTAAAGAACAGGTGATTCAACTTTGCAAGGAAGCGGCTGAATATGAATTTGCTTCTGTATGCGTAAACCCTTCTTATGTTGAAACAGCTGCTGCTGAACTGAAAAACAGCAAAGTGAAAGTCTGCACTGTTATCGGATTCCCGCTTGGCGCTTCAACATCTGAAACAAAAGCGTTTGAAACAAAAGACGCGATTGAAAAAGGTGCAGAAGAAATCGATATGGTTGTAAATATCGGCGCGATCAAATCAGGTGATTCCAAACTTGTGAAAAATGATATCCAGGCAGTCGTTGATGCAGCAAAAGGCAAAGCTATTGTCAAGGTGATCATCGAAGCAAGCCTGTTGACGGATGAAGAGAAAGTTTTGGCTTCACGTCTGTCCAAAGAAGCTGGCGCTGATTTCGTTAAAACATCTACAGGATTCTCAACTGGCGGCGCTACAGTGGCTGATGTTAAGCTGATGCGTGAAACTGTCGGGTCTGAGCTGGGAGTGAAAGCTTCTGGCGGCGTAAGAAGCCTTGAAGATGTGCAGGGTATGATTGATGCAGGGGCAAGCCGCATTGGCGCAAGCTCAGGTGTACAGATCATGCAGGGATTGAAATCGGATTCTGATTATTAACTGTTGACTCAGGTTTGAACATACGATATAATTTTTGGTATATAACACTTGTTGTTATTTGCTTCAACGTGTGTTCGGAGGGAGGGAAAAAGAGATGACAAAAACTACCGTTCGTAAAAACGAATCGATTGAAGATGCTCTTCGCCGCTTCAAACGCACTGTTTCTAAATCCGGAACAATGCAAGAGGTTAGAAAGCGCGAGTATTATGATAAGCCGAGCGTGAAACGCAAACTAAAATCAGAAGCTGCGCGTAAACGTAAATTTTAATTGACCCTTACTTTTTAAATGAGACTTTTAAAAATATGAACGATCAGCTGAAACCGGCTGCACATCACATGTGCAGCCGGTTTTATATTTTGTCCGATTTTTTCACCGGCCAATTTCTTTGCAGTCACAAAGCGCAATCTTCGCTATTCCAGAATTTTAAATTTATAATTAAATCAGCAGGAAATTTGAAACCGATTACAAGTTCGTACGTATATAAATAAGCGGAGAAGTAAAGGGGTGAGCTCTTTGAGAAAGATGAAAATCTTTACTGCTTTATTGTTGTTTGTTCTGGCATTACTGACGTTGATACCGGTATTGCATGCAAACAGCCATTCCGTTTACATAATTCCGGTGGAAGCGGAAGTTGAAAGAGGTCTGCAGGCATTCATTGACCGTGGTATAGAAGAAGCGGAAGACGCGAATGCCGGTGCCATCATTTTCGAAATTGATACACCTGGCGGGTTCGTTGATGCTGCAGATGGGATTGCCCGCTTGCTGCAGGACACCACAATTCCGACAATTGCCTACATCAATCAGGATGCTCTATCGGCCGGCGCATTTTTAGCGCTTAATGCTGATGAAATCTATATGCATCCTTCGGCGCGTATGGGAGCAGCCCAGGTCATCGATCAGGCTGGCAATGCAGCAGCTGACAAAGCGGACAGTGCATGGCGGTCTGCTATGGCAAATGCTGCAGAAAGTTCAGATAGAGATCCTATGTATGCTCTGGCAATGGCAGATGCTTCGATTGACTTGCCCGAGTACAGAGCGGGTGAAGGCGAGTTGCTGACGCTCCGTGCAGGGGAAGCCGAAGAAGTCGATTATTCGGAAGGGACAGCAGCATCTCTGGATGAATTACTGGAAATGACAGGCATGGCAAATAGTGAGCTGGTTTACATCAATGAAACATTTTCAGAAAATCTTGCCCGCTTTTTGACAAATCCGGTGGTCGTGCCAATTCTTCTGTCTGTGGCCATGCTTGGTTTGCTGCTTGAATTGTTTACGCCAGGTATCGGAGTTCCAGCATTTATCGGACTAACGTCATTGATGCTGTTCTTTTATGGTCACCTGGTAGCTGGTTTGGCAGGATATGAATCGATCATTCTGCTGATCATCGGCCTTGGCCTGATGATCCTCGAATTTTTCGTTCCGGGTGGTGTGGCAGGAATTCTCGGTATTGCTGCAGTGCTGGGCAGCATCCTGCTTGCCGGGGGAGATCTCCAGACTACTGCTGTCGCAGTTCTTATCGCAATGATTGTAGCAACTTCAGGGATGGTGATAATAGTGAAATTCTTTGGAAAAAGACTTCAATTATTCAACCGCATCATTTTATCGGATTCCACTGACACAAAAAGCGGTTATGTATCGACCGCCAACCGTCCGGAACTTATCGGGCAAATGGCTGTAACCGCCACAGAGTTACGGCCGTCAGGCACTATAGTTTTCGGGGACGAAAGAATTGATGCCGTTTCCGAAGGCCGCTATATAGGCCGCGGCAAAGATGTTAAGATTATTAAGGTAGAAGGTTCACGCATCGTAGTACGTGAACTGGAGAAAAAAGAGGAGGAAGAATAAATGGGAATTGAAGCAATAGGTTTAGGTGCCGCCATAATCGGCATAATTATCGTTCTTGCAATATTCTTCACATTTGTACCTGTAACATTATGGATTTCTGCACTTGCTGCAGGCGTTAAAGTCAGCATCTTCACATTGATCGGTATGAGATTGCGGAGAGTTATTCCTTCGCGTATCGTCAATCCGCTGATCAAAGCATCAAAAGCAGGTTTGTCCGTTCAGATCAACCAACTGGAAAGCCATTACCTTGCAGGTGGTAACGTAGACCGCGTTGTAAATGCCTTGATCGCGGCACACCGTGCCAATATCGAACTTCCGTTTGAACGCGCTGCCGCGATTGACCTTGCAGGCCGTGACGTATTGGAAGCTGTACAGATGTCAGTTAATCCGAAAGTCATCGAAACACCGTTCATCGCGGGTGTTGCAATGGACGGAATCGAAGTAAAAGCGAAAGCACGTATCACTGTGCGCGCCAATATTGACCGCCTTGTCGGTGGTGCAGGCGAAGAAACAATCGTTGCCCGTGTTGGTGAAGGTATCGTATCAACACTTGGTTCAAGCACCAGCCACAAAAAAGTTCTCGAAAATCCTGATTTGATTTCCCAGACGGTTTTGGGCAAAGGTTTGGATTCGGGTACAGCATTTGAAATTCTATCCATTGATATTGCGGATGTTGATATCGGCAAAAACATCGGAGCTGAATTGCAGACGGAACAAGCTGAAGCCGATAAGAAAATTGCACAGGCAAAAGCTGAAGAACGCCGTGCAATGGCCGTTGCAAGTGAACAGGAAATGAAAGCGAAAGTTGTGGAAATGAGAGCGAAAGTTGTTGAAGCTGAGGCGGAAGTGCCGCTTGCAATGTCAGAAGCTCTCCGTTCAGGCAACATTGGTGTTATGGATTATGTGAATTATAAAAATGTACAGGCTGATACGGGCATGCGTGACTCGATTGCGAAAACAAGCACACCTCAGTCAAATGACGAATAACAGTAAAGATCCACAGAGGAGGTTTGTCACGTGGAACCACTCATAGTTGCATTGATACTCATGGCGGTAAGCGCGTTTTTCGGCGGTAAAAAGAAAGAAGGCGGCGGCGGCTCTTCGCCTAAACGTTCATCTGATAATCAGCCGAATACCAGGGGCCGTGCCCAGGGTGGCTTTAAACGGATGGAAGATTACGCCAGAGAAATGTATGGTGAATTCCAGACACAGATGAATCCTGAAACCGATAAAAAGGAGCAGGTCAAAGAAGTGGCCCGGGAAGTTGTGCAACGGTCAACGAACCGCAGACCGGAACGGCGGGCTACTCCTGTAGAGGCAAAAGAGATTGGCGGCAGGTTATCGGCTCATCAAAGCCCGCCGGTCCGTCCAGTTCGGAAAGCGGTGTCTGAAGAAAACCGCAGTCCTTTTCCATTAACACAAAATGAAGCGCAAAAAGCTATCATTCTGGCAGAAGTATTTATGCCGCCAAAAGCGAAGCGGCGTTGATCAGCCAAAAATGAATAGAAAAAACGGTCAAGGGAATTTTCCCTTGGCCTTTTTTTCTAAATAACTTAATTTTCGGCTATTATTTTTATTCATATTATTATTATGTAAACTCATGTTTGGTATTAATATTTTACAGTTATTCCTGTTTAATGATAGAGTGAAATCAGAATAAATAACTCAACCAAGGAGTGTCCGAATGACTGAGAACGAATTGTTAGAACTTCATGTGAAAGACCCCAATGAAGCGGTGCTTCTGCTTGGCATATCAGATAATCACATGACATTGATCGAGGAAGCATTCAATATCCATATCATTACCCGTGGAGAAGTCATTAAACTGTCAGGTACAGATGAAGGCAAAGAAACCGGGAAGTTACTAATAGAACAATTATTAAAAGTTATCCGCAAAGGGATTAATATTGACCAGCGCGATATCGTGTCAGCAATCGAAATGGCTAAGGCCGGCACCATTGAATATTTTGCTGAGTTGTATGACGAAGAAA
Organism: Planomicrobium sp. Y74; assembly: GCF_003668635.1. Classification (GTDB taxonomy): domain Bacteria; phylum Bacillota; class Bacilli; order Bacillales_A; family Planococcaceae; genus Planococcus. The sequence goes on from NZ_RCWH01000002.1 coordinate 298,224, forward strand.
TTGCCAGAAATGCTGCCGGCAAAATTATCCGCGCAAAAACAATCGGCCAGCGCCATTATATTCGGGCAATTCGCAGCAAAGACCTGACGTTCGCTATCGGTCCTGCTGGGACAGGAAAAACTTATTTAGCTGTTGTAATGGCAGTCCAGGCCTTGAAGAATGGGCATGTTAAACGAATCATCTTAACCCGTCCTGCTGTTGAAGCTGGAGAAAGCCTTGGATTCCTGCCAGGGGACCTGAAGGAAAAAGTGGATCCATATTTGCGCCCTCTTTACGATTCGATGCACGATGTACTCGGTGTTGAACAGACAAACCGGTTCATTGAACGAGGGACAATCGAAGTTGCACCTCTAGCATACATGCGCGGAAGAACACTCGATGAAGCTTTCGTCATTCTCGATGAAGCACAGAACACGACGAAAGCCCAGATGAAGATGTTCCTGACCCGTCTTGGATTCGGTTCCAAAATGATTATTACCGGAGACAAGACGCAAATTGATTTACCGCGCGGAGCAGAATCCGGTTTGATTGCGACGGAGAAAGTTTTACAGGGTGTCAGCGGCATCCAGTTCATGTATCTTGAAAGCGGAGATGTTGTGCGTCATCCATTGGTTTCAAAAATTATCGATGCATACGAAAACCAGCCGATTTAAGGCTGGTTTTTCTATTTTCTTTAGTTCTTATTAGCAAACAATGGAAATTATTCGGAAATATCGTGAAATAAAGGGCTGATATTGATATGATGTAAGTACTAAGAGTGAGGTGGTTAGATGGTCACAAGGATTCGGGCGATTTATGAAAAAGCAGGTTTCAGGGTCTTCTCATTTTCAATGATATTTTTGATAGGCATCATTCTTTTCAGTTTTCTTTACAGCACCATTAAAGGTGATACATATAATATCGAACTTTTTCAATTATCGGATGAAACGATCCGATCATCCAAAACTGTTGAAGATCCGGTAAAAACGGAACTTGAAAGGCAGCGTGCAGCTTCAGAGCTGACGCCGAGCTATAAATTCAATGATGAACTGGCGGACAATCAATCTGCGGTCATTTCATCTTTATTTGGTTATGTGCAGGATGCCAAAAAGCTGGAAACTGATGGAGAAGAGGGAAAAGAAGCTGCAGAATTGCAGGAAATGGTTGCAGAATTACGTGAAACTACTCGTTTAATGGAAACGAGTGAAAATGGTTTGCGGCTGACAGACGATATGCTGCGTTCTTTGCTTACTTTGTCTGACGAACGCCTCGTTGCAGTTCAACAGGAAATCGAAAATGTCACGGAAAATATCCTTGCTTCCCCTGTCCGTGAAGCAGACCTCAACATTAAACGCAACGAAGCTGAACAATTGATCCGCAGCAATGAAGAAATTCCAGCTTCCGTCCTGCAGGCTGCTGCTGCCATTGTCAGATTCGGTGTCAAAGCCAATGAAACAGTGGACGAAAGCCTGACAGAAGCACAGTTGAAGCAGGCGCGGGAAAGTGTTGAACCCACCAAAATCCTTCAAGGCCAGGTGCTGGTGCAGGAAGGGCAGGTTGTGGACAGGGAAGTTTACCGTCAATTGGAACTTGCCGGCATTACAGATAACCAGACCGACTTGAAGCCAGCTCTTGGGTTATTGCTGTTTGTTTTAATTGTAATGGGGCTATTATTAATAGTGGTGCAGCGTTCGCAGGAACCGGAGCAAAAGAAAATGACTGCTTTGCTGGTATTGGCTGCTGTTTTGATCATCAGTTTGACATTGATGAAACTGCTTGGTGCAGTGAGCGGCAATTTTGATGTGGAAATTGCGTTTCTTTTCCCTACAGCTCTTGCCGGCATGATCATCCGCATGCTTCTGAATGAGAGAACGGCCATTCTAGTGACATTCATTACTGCTGCGAGTGCCGGGCTAATGCTTCAAAGTTCATATTCACCCATTCTCCAGATGGAAGTCGTTCTGTACATCCTGTTCGGTGGGCTTGCAGGTGTCTATTTGATTGAACGCGATGATCGGCGTGCCAGGCTACTGCAGACAAGCCTTTTAGTCGCCATTGTCAACTCGCTGTTCATCGGTTTTTATCTGCTGATCTCCCAGAGCCAATATGATATGGCTGAAGTCGGTTTTTATTTTACGGCCGCAATCGTTTCCGGTCTCCTGTCCGGAGCTTTGACCATCGGCTTGCTTCCATTTTTTGAATGGGCTTTCGGACTCCTTTCACCAATGCGGCTGATTGAATTATCCAACCCCAACCATCCGCTTTTGAAGAAAATTTTGACTGAAACGCCAGGCACATACCATCACAGTGTAATGGTGGCGAATCTGGCGGACGCCTCTTGTGAAGCGATAGGTGCAAACGGCCTGTTGGCAAGGGTGGGCTGTTACTACCATGACATCGGCAAAACGAAGCGCCCTCAATATTTCATTGAAAATCAGGTGAATATCGCCAACCCGCATGATTCGCTTCCGCCTGAAACCAGCCGGGACATCATACTGGCGCACGGCGAACAAGGTGCAGAAATGCTGCGTAAATATAAAATGCCAAAAGAAATTATCGATATAGCCGATCAGCATCATGGAACTAGTTTGCTGAAGTTTTTCTATTTCAAAGAAAAAGAGAAAAACCCTGAAGTCAGTGAAGACGAATATCGTTACAACGGACCCAAACCGCAGACAAAGGAAAATGCAGTCATTATGGCTGCGGACAGCATTGAAGCGGCAGTCCGGTCGATGAAGGATCCAACATCAGAAAAGATAAAAAAATTGGTCGATGCCATAATTGAGGATAAACTGAAAGACGGGCAATTTGATGAATGTGATCTCACTATGAAAGAATTGAAAACGATTAAGAGTGTTATGTGTGAAACGCTGAACGGTATTTTCCATACAAGAATCGAATACCCGAAAGATAAAGAATAGAAGGAGGTTTTCGGTATGCTGACGATTGATTTTATGGACGAGACGGAAACTTTGCAACAAGGAGAGATACAATTTGTTGAGAAGATTCTCCAGCATGCAGCAACAGAAGAGGAAATTGGGGATGCTGAAGTATCCGTCAGTTTTGTGACCAATGAAATGATCAGGGAGATCAACCGGGAGTACCGGGGTAAAGACCAGCCGACGGACGTTATTTCCTTTGCAATGGAAGAGCCTGGGGAAGGCGAAGTGGTAATACAAGGAATGGATGAACCGAGAGTGCTTGGTGACATCATCATTTCACTGGACCGTACCAAAGAACAGGCAGCCGATTATGGCCATTCCTTCGAGCGTGAATTAGGTTTTTTGGCAGTCCATGGATTTCTGCATCTCCTTGGGTATGACCATATGAACGATGAAGATGAGAAAAAGATGTTCGCCAGACAGGACGTGATTTTGAATTCGCTCGGCATCACGCGTGATGGCTATGAAGGCAATTAGGTTTTTCCGTTCTTTCGTTTTTGCCTTCGCCGGCATTCGGGCTGCTTTAAAGAGCGAACAAAATATCCGCTTTCACTTTACGGCAGCTGTCATCGTTTTGATTGCGGGCCTGTTGACAGGATTATCCGCGTTTGAATGGATGATTATTGTCCTGGTGATCGGAGGAATGCTCGCTTTTGAAATGTTCAATTCTTCAATGGAAAGAATCGTGGACCTCGCCAGTCCCGATCTGCACCCTCTTGCCAAACAGGCAAAGGATATGGCAGCAGGCGCCGTTTTGGTATTTGCCATCGCAAGTGCTATAATTGGATTATTAATATTTTTACCAAAATGGTTTTAATTTTTATAGAGGTGATTGAGATGGAAAAAGAACAATTATTGGAACAGGCAATAGCGGCACGTGAAAACGCTTATGTGCCTTACTCGAAATTTCCCGTTGGCGCTGCGCTGCTGACTTCAGACGGCAAAGTCTATTTGGGATGCAATATCGAAAACGCCGGTTATTCCATGACGAACTGCGCAGAGCGCACAGCGATGTTTAAAGCTGTTTCGGAAGGTGACCGCACATTTACAGCATTGGCTGTTTCAGCTGATACGGAAGGCCCGGTTTCTCCATGTGGCGCATGCCGCCAAGTGCTGGCTGAATTCTGTGCACCTGATATGCCGGTTTATCTTACTAATCTAAAAGGCGATGTTCAGGATACGACAATCAGCGAACTATTGCCGGGAGCTTTTACACCGGAGGATCTTAAATATGCAGCAGGAAAATAAAGGATTCAAATCAGGTTTCATTTCCATCATCGGCCGTCCGAATGTCGGGAAATCGACGTTCCTTAACCGGGTGGTCGGCCAAAAAATCGCGATTATGAGCGATAAGCCGCAGACAACGCGCAATAAAGTCCAGGGCGTCGTAACAACCAATGAAAGCCAAATGGTTTTTATCGATACACCGGGCATCAATGAACCTCGCCATAAACTGGGCGATTTCATGTTGAAAGTTGCCAAAAATACCTTCCGTGAAGTAGATGTGCTGCTTTTTGTGGCAAGTGCTGCTGACCGGATCGGCAAACAGGACCGTTACGTCCTTGATATGCTGAAAGGCATTGAAGTGCCTGTATTCCTTGTATTGAATAAAATCGATCAGGTACATCCTGACGACCTTCCAAAAATTATTGAATCATACCGCAATGAATTCGATTTCGCTGAGGCGATTCCGATTTCGGCATTGCAGGGCAATAACCTTGAAAATCTGCTTGCCAAGATTTCAGAACGTTTGCCGGAAGGCCCGCAGTACTATCCGGCTGACCAGGTCACTGACCATCCGGAACGCTTTATCATTTCCGAATTGATCCGTGAAAAGGCGCTTCATCTGACAAGGGAAGAAATTCCTCACTCGATTGCTGTAGTCATCGAGAAAATTGCACCGGATGAGGATAATCCTGAAATGGTCCGTGTCCAGGCAACCATCATGGTCGAACGCGATTCCCAAAAAGGCATCGTCATCGGCAAAAAAGGTGCTTTGCTGAAAGAAATCGGTTCCCGTGCCCGTCAGGATATCCAGAACCTCCTCGGTTCAAAAGTCTATTTGGAACTATGGGTGAAAGTGCAGAAAGACTGGCGCAATAAATCCCTTCATTTGCGTGATTTTGGATTCAGAGACGATGAATACTAAGGAGTAGTCTCCATGCAGAGTCAATTAGAGGGTATCGTCATACGTACGATGCCATATGGTGAAAACAATAAAATCGTCACCTTGTTCACCCGCGAAGCAGGGAAGATCACCTGTATGGCGAGAGGTGCCAAAAAGCCCGCAAGCCGGCTGGCTGCGATAACCCAGCCTTTTACGCATGGCACTTATTCAATCTATAAAGGCAAAGGGATGGGCACGCTTCAAGCGGGCGACCAATTGGAATCGCTGCGCCATATCCGTGAAGATATCATGTCGACCGCCTATGCCAGTTATATTACAGAACTGGTAGACAGGCTGACGGAGCAGGATGAACCGCAGCCGGGCATTTACGAGATGCTGTTTCAGGCCTTGCATGCGATTGAAGAAGGCTATGATCCTGAAGCGATCACGTTATTCGTTGAATGGAAGATGCTGCAGACTGCCGGGCTTGCCCCGACTCTCCATGAATGCGCGAATTGCGGGGCGACAGAAGGGGAGTTCGCTTTTTCTTTTCAGGAACTCGGTTTTCTTTGCCATCGCTGCTTCCATATCGATCCTTACATCATCCGCTTGAGCCCGGCTCTTGTGAAATTGATCCGCACTTTCTATTTCGTGCCGATTGAACGCGTGGGTTCGTTGACGCTCAAAAAAGAATCAAAATCTTTATTGAAGCAAATCGTCCGTACGATATATGAAGAACAAGCCGGAATCCGGCTGAAATCGAGAAAATTCCTGGAGCAGCTTGAACGCACTCCGGAGTTTTTGCCGAAAAAAGCAGAAGGTGACCCCGAAGACAGCTGAATCCAGCTGACTGGGGTCATCTTTTTTTCCGTTTTTTTCACTTACTGTCCGGAACAGGGCAAATACTGTCCGGAAGAACCCCAATACTGTCCGGAAATCAAATTTACTATCCGGAGCGGCGAAATACTGTCCGCAAGCAAATGAAACAAAATAGAAAAGCGCTGCTCCCATAATTTGGGAGCAGCGCTTTCGCATTTCTTTATTAGTGTCCAGACTCCAACGGCCAACTCCTCGAGTCGTAAGCCACTTTTTGTCTAGTCTCCAGTGCCTAGCTCTTTGGGATATAAGTCAAATCAGCTGCGTGGCAAAGAGCGCCACTACGCTGACTCGTCTTATACCCGTCAGAGCTGAACAGGCACTTCCGCTTTTCGGGACTGTGCGGCTGAAAAGATGCCGCTTCGCCAAATCGTCTTACGCTTGTCGGAGCTGAGCGGCCGTTTCCGCTTTTCTTTATTAAAATTGAATGTGCTTTTCGATATAAGCCTGTACTTCAGCAATCGGCATGCGCACCTGTTCCATGGAATCGCGGTGGCGGACAGTTACCTGGCCGTCTTCGACTGAATCGAAATCATAAGTTACGCAGAATGGCGTACCGATTTCATCCTGGCGGCGGTAGCGTTTGCCGATGGACTGGGATTCATCATAATCAACCATGAAGTGCTTCGCTAAGTCAGCGAATACTTCTGTTGCGCCTTCTGCCAGTTTTTTAGACAAGGGAAGGACAGCGGCTTTGTATGGAGCCAATGCCGGATGGAATTTCAATACGGTGCGTTTGTCATCGTTATCAAGTTCTTCTTCGTGATAAGCATCAACGAGGAAAGCGAGCGTGACACGGTCAGCTCCGAGTGATGGTTCGATGCAGTAAGGCACAAAACGTTCATTCGTGATCGGATCGATGTAATTGAAATCTTCGCCGGAATGTTCCATATGGCGCTTCAAGTCAAAGTCGGTGCGGTCAGCAATGCCCCATAATTCGCCCCAGCCGAATGGGAATTTGTATTCGATGTCGACTGTCGCGTTTGAGTAATGGGAAAGTTCATCTGCATCGTGTTCGCGCAAGCGCATATTGTCTTCTGACATGTTAAGGTTCAACAGCCAGTTTTTGCTGAAGTCGCGCCAATAGGCATACCATTCAAGGTCTTCGCCCGGTTTACAGAAGAACTCAAGTTCCATCTGTTCGAATTCGCGGGTCCGGAATGTGAAGTTGCCGGGTGTGATTTCGTTACGGAAACTTTTGCCGATCTGGGCAATTCCGAAAGGCATTCTTTTGCGCATTGAGCGCTGAACATTTTTATAGTTGACGAAAATTCCTTGTGCCGTTTCCGGACGCAGGAAGATTTCATTTGTAGACGCTTCTGTCACGCCTTGGAAAGTCTTGAACATCAGATTGAACTGGCGGATTTCCGTGAAGTCATGCTTGCCGCAAACCGGGCAGTCGATTGAATGTTCTTCGATCAATTCAGCCATTTTGTCGAATGACAGGCCGTCAACGATCATTTCAATTCCTTTGGCATCCAAAGCTTCCTCGATCAATTTATCGGCGCGCAGGCGTGATTTACAGCTTTTGCAATCAATCATCGGATCATTGAAGTTGCCGACATGGCCGGAAGCGACCCATGTTTTTGGATTCATCAGGATTGCTGCATCGAGACCGACATTATAAGGGGATTCCTGTACGAATTTTTTCCACCAGGCTTTTTTGATGTTGTTCTTAAGTTCTACGCCGAGTGGGCCGTAATCCCATGTATTTGCCAAGCCTCCGTAAATTTCTGAACCTGGAAATACAAAGCCTCTGTGTTTTGCTAACGATACTACATCTTCCATTGACATAAAAATTACCTCCATAAAATAAAAAATCGCACACGTCCCGGACATAAAGTCCGAGGACGAGTACGTTATGACCCGCGGTTCCACCCCGATTGGCTGCTGTTGCAGCCCTCTTGAAAATAATAATGGCTCCAGATTGCCTTTTCCTGCCGATGCGGGCTTTCACCATCCCCGCTCGCTCAATTGACAGTACTTATAGATCTTTCATTGCCTGCTATAGAATCTTAAAGTATTGTACCATGCTAAACTTTTCTTAGCAATATAGCTCTAATTAGTATATAATAATCATCATTGAGTATAACACATATTTTGAGGCGGTGAGTCCGATCGAACTCAATAAGAGACAAGAAGAGATATTGCGCATCGTCAAAGGGAACGGTCCGATTACAGGGGAGCAGATAGCAGAACGCCTTCACCTGACCCGGGCTACATTGCGCCCGGATCTTGCCATATTAACAATGGCCGGGTTTCTGGACGCACGTCCACGAGTGGGTTATTTCTATTCCGGCAAAAAGCCCGGACACGACGTAACCGATACGATGAATAATATGAAAGTAAAAGACTTCCAGTCGATTCCTGTGGTGGTCAGAGAAAATGTCAGTGTATATGACGCCATCAGCCAAATGTTCCTTGATGATGTCGGCACTTTGTTCGTAGTGGATAAAAACTCCCTTCTTACCGGCGTTTTATCCCGCAAGGATTTATTGCGCACGAGTATCGGTAGCCAGGACTTAACGTCCATCCCCGTACATATCATTATGACACGGATGCCAAATATTACGTATTGCTTCAAAACCGACTCCCTGATTCAAGTGGCGAACCGGCTGATCAATCAGCAGATAGATGCACTGCCCGTCGTCGAAGAGCTGGCGAATGGGTTGAAAGTTGTCGGCCGGATCACTAAAACCAATATTACACGGGCATTCTTGTCCTTATCCGAAAGCCATGAATTATGAGGTGAATAAACGATGAATCTATTGCGAGTATTCGTAATTTCCGATTCAGTGGGAGAAACAGGGGAACTGGTGGCGAAAGCAGCAGTCAGCCAGTATTTGAATCCTGACCAGAATGTTTCACTGAAGAGATTTCCATATATCGATTCCATTGACCAGGTCAGGGACATCATACATATGGCTGCAGATCAGCGGGCCTTTGTCGTTTACACGCTGGTATCTAATAAATTGCGTGATTTTATCGTAACTGAAACTGCCCGCCTGAATGTAACTGCAGTCGATCTGATGGGCCCTTTGCTTGATGCGTTAAAGGTCGAGTTGAACGCTGAACCGCTGGAAGAAGCAGGTCTGGTCCGGAAATTGGATGATGATTATTTCAAAAAAGTCGAAGCCATCGAATTTGCTGTAAAATATGATGATGGCCGCGACCCGCGGGGCATACTGATGGCGGATATTGTCCTGGTTGGTATATCCAGGACTTCAAAGACGCCGTTGTCACAGTATTTGGCCCATAAGCGCCTGAAAGTCGCAAACGTTCCGCTGGTTCCGGAAGTGGATCCTCCGGAAGAACTTTTCAGAGTAGCACCAGAAAAATGTTTTGGTTTGGTCATTTCTCCGGAAAAACTCAATAATATCCGAAAAGAACGGCTGATTGCCCTTGGCTTGAATGATGATGCCAATTATGCAAAAATACAACGTATCCATGAAGAAATCATCCATTTCAATAAAGTGGTCGAGAAGATTAATTGCGAAGTGATTGATGTAACAAACCGTGCTGTAGAAGAGACTGCAAACTTAATAATGAGCAAATTGAAATAACCAAGTAGAAAAGCCACCTGGAAAGGAGGTTTTTCTGCTTTATTTGTGGATTTTTCTTCAAAAGAGTTTTATAATGAAGAATTGTGGCTAAACCAATAAGATAGACTAAAATTAACGCCTTCACATTTTTATTGAAACTTGAAGGAATTTGCCGCTGTATCTCGAATTAAGTATGTTAAGCATATAAAGATGGTGATGAATGTGTCCAGTCGGGTACCAGAAGAAGTGATTGAAAAAATCCGCTCTTCTGCGGATATTGTGGATATAGTCGGTGAGTATGTCCAATTGACCAAAAGGGGCCGGAACTGGTTCGGGCTTTGCCCGTTCCATGGAGAAAGCACCCCGTCGTTTTCCGTTACATCCGATAAACAGATTTTTCATTGTTTCGGCTGTGGCGCTGGCGGCAATGTTATAACATTCCTGATGGATATCGAGAATCTTTCATTCCAGGAAGCTTTATCGAGATTAGGGCAGCGGACAGGGCATGATATTGAAGTCAGCACATCCTACGATTCGGCTGCGGCACCGTCCAAAGCTGAAAACCGGCTTGTGGACATGCATGAATTTGCTGCAGATATGTATCACCATATCCTACAGAATACGGAAGAGGGGCAAGCAGCGCTGGATTATCTCGAAAATCGTGGATTCACACGGGAGATGATTGAAAAATACCGGATCGGCTGGTCACTGCCGGAATGGAATTATATGTCATCTGCTCTGTTGAAAAAAGGGTATACAGAAGAAGAGCTTACTGACAGCGGACTTGCCATAGCACGGGAACAATCCGATGGTTATTTTGATCGTTTCCGCGGTCGTATCATGTTTCCAATCATGAATGAAAGTGGCAAAGCAATCGCTTTTTCCGGCAGGATCATGGAAAATACGAAACAGGAAGCTAAATACATGAACAGTCCTGAATCACCTATTTTCCAAAAGAGCCAGGTTCTCTATAACTTTCATCTGGCGAGAGGATCGATTCGGAAGAATAGGAAAATTGTGCTTTTTGAAGGATTTATGGACGTCATTGCAGCAGGTAAGGCAGGAGTCGATAATGCCCTTGCAACAATGGGAACCTCGCTGACTTCCCAGCATATCCGGGTCATGAAACGTTTTGCCCAGGAGGTCGTCATATGCTTTGATGGCGACGATGCCGGCTGGGAAGCTGCAAAACGGGCTGCCATTGCACTGAATGAAGAAAAGTTTAAAGTGGAAGTTGCTGTATTACCAGGTAAAATGGACCCGGACGATTATGTCCGTGAAAACGGCAGCGAAGCTTTCAAGGAACAGATCATTGGAAAACCGCATGCTTTTATAGCCTTTGCTATGATGCATGCGCGCCGCCATAAAAATTTTCAGTATGAAAATGATCTGCTCCAATATATCCAGGAGGTCCTTCAATTATTGGCAGGACGATCAACGCCCCTGGAACGGGATCTTTATATCAGACAATTGTCCACTGAAACAGGTTTGTCCCAGGAAGCTATTTTGCAGCATTACCGCAAACTGGAAAACAAGTCCGTAGAAAGAAATCGTCCGGAAGCGCCGGCACAGGCAGTGAGGCGAGAACCTAAGAAAGTAACATCTCTGCATCGTGCAGAACGCCTTTTACTGGCGCATGCCTTGGCTGATGCTTCTGTCATGGATAAACTCACGCAGGAAGATGGTATTCCTTTTATCAGTGAAGAGTTCCAGGCAATTTACGTGCAATTGCTCGGATTTTATGAAGAATGGAATAAAGCGGATTTCCACAAGTTCCTGGAAACACTTAAGGATCCTGAACTTCGAAAACTGGTAATGGAAACCGCCCTTTCAGAACGGGACCCAGATCATCCTGATGAAGAAATTTCCGATTGTCTGAAGCATTTGGGCAAACACCGGATTGAGCAGGAAATATCTTTGAAGATACAGCAATCAAAAGAAGCGGAAAAACAGAATGACCTGAAACGCGCTTTGCTTCTTGCACAAGAAGTGATTGCTTTGCGAAAGTCGCTATAGTTTAATTCCGGTTTTTAAAGGAGGAAGTCGAATGGCTGAAAAGTCTGAACGCCAAAATGAAGTTGAAGCAAGCAACGTACCATTGACTACTGAAGGTCCGGAAGTTAATGTGGAAGAAGCTAAGAAACAATTGATAGAAGCAGGCAAGAAGAGCGGTGAACTCAATTATGAGCAAATCGCTGATAAATTAGCAGTATTCGAAATGGAATCTGACCAGGTAGAAGAATTCATTGACCAGCTGGAAGGCCATGGCATCGAACTGGAAAGAAAATCCGATGACGAAGAACATCTCGACCGCCTTATGAAACCGACGGAGGAAAAATTCGACCTGAATGATCTGAGTGTTCCTCCCGGCGTTAAAATAAATGATCCTGTCCGCATGTATTTGAAAGAAATTGGCCGTGTCGATCTATTGAAAGCGGAAGAAGAAGTGCGACTTGCAAAATTGATTGAACAAGGTGACGAAGAGGCGAAAAAACGCCTTGCTGAAGCAAACCTTCGACTCGTTGTTAGTATTGCAAAACGGTACGTCGGCCGCGGCATGCTGTTCCTGGATTTGATCCAGGAAGGCAATATGGGTCTTATCAAAGCAGTTGAGAAATTCGACTACTCGAAAGGTTTCAAGTTCAGTACTTATGCTACGTGGTGGATTCGCCAGGCAATCACACGTGCAATTGCTGACCAGGCCCGCACTATCCGGATTCCGGTGCATATGGTCGAGACCATCAACAAATTGATCCGTGTGCAACGTCAATTGCTGCAGGATCTCGGCCGTGAACCTTCACCGGAAGAAATCGGGGAAGAGATGGACCTTCAACCTGAAAAAGTGCGTGAAATCCTGAAAATTGCACAGGAACCAGTTTCTCTTGAAACACCGATCGGTGAAGAAGACGATTCGCATCTTGGTGACTTTATCGAAGATTCGGATGCCCAATCCCCATCTGACCACGCTGCGTACGAACTATTGAAAGAGCAGCTGGAAGATGTACTCGATACATTGACAGACCGCGAAGAAAACGTATTGCGCCTCCGTTTCGGGCTAGACGACGGACGGACACGTACACTGGAAGAAGTAGGAAAGGTATTTGGTGTTACACGTGAACGTATTCGCCAAATAGAAGCCAAAGCTCTTCGTAAGCTTCGCCATCCATCAAGAAGCAAACGCTTGAAAGATTTTTTGGAATAAGCACAGCCGTTTCTCATGTTTATATGAGGAACGGTTTTTTGTTTTTTTTATTGAAGTTAAAGGAGACAAATCAATGGAACCTTTATCATTTTCACCTTATCTATTGAGTTTGACGGAATTTTAGCTATATAATGAATATTGTAAGCGTATTCAGATTAAAGGGGATGTAAAAAATGAATTTCGATTTGACGCAAGAACAACAGATGATTAAAAAGACGATGAAAGAATTTGCGGATAAGGTAGTGGCTCCAGGAGCTATTGACCGTGACCGCAGCAAAGAATTTCCAACTGAAATTTTCAAACAGCTTTCCGACATGGGGATGATGGGATTGCCGTTTGATGAAAAATACGGCGGAGCAGGAGCCGATACGACCAGCTTTGCGATTGTAACTGAAGAGTTGAGCCGGGCATGTGCTTCTACGGGAATTACGTATTCTGCCCATATTTCACTTGGCGGTGCGCCGTTGAACCTGTTTGGCACTGATGAGCAGAAAGAAAAATATTTGGCTCCGATCTGTTCAGGTGAATCATTTGGTGCATTCGGTTTAACAGAACCAAACGCAGGATCTGATGCAGGCGGTACTGAAACGCGCGCAGTTGAAGATGGCGACGACTGGGTCATCAATGGCTCGAAAGTCTATATCACAAACGCCAGCCATGCAAAGCATTTGGCGATTACGGCAATTACAGGCATGGTTGACGGCAAGAAAGAAATCAGTGCGATCATTGTTCCGACGGATGCTGAAGGCTTCACAATCATCGACAATTACGAAAAAATGGGTCTTAACTCGTCCAATACGACCGAGTTGGTTCTTGAAAATGTCCGGGTGCCAAAAGAAAACCTTTTGGGTAAACGCGGGGATGGTTTCAAGCAATTCCTGGTTACGCTTGACGGCGGGCGCATCGGGATTGCAGCAATGGCTGTCGGTATTGCCCAAGCTGCTTTCAATCGCGCATTGGCATATTCCAAAGAACGCAAACAGTTCGGCAAAACACTTTCAGAGTTCCAGATTACGCAATTCAAATTGGCTGATATGGCAATGAAAATTGAATTGGCACGGAACATGGTCTATAAAGCTGCATGGCTTAAAGACCAGGGACGTCCTTTTACTAAGGAAGCATCAATGGCTAAACTTTATGCATCTGAAATTTCGATGGAAGTTGCCAATGAAGCAATCCAGATCCACGGCGGTTATGGATATATGAAAGAGTACGAAGTGGAACGTTATATGCGTGATGCAAAACTTCTTGAAATAGGAGAAGGAACATCGGAAGTTCAGCGGATGGTAATTGCTCGTCAAATCGGCTGTTAAGTTACTTAATTTGTCACAAAGCGGTAAAACTTATCCGTTATGTCTTTCGGTTTCGAGCAGAATACAGTACAATAATGAATGATACGAATACTATCATTTGCAGAACTTGAAGAGGGAGGGGTAACGGATGCAAAAAAATGCAATTGTACCTTATATCTTAATCATGGCTTTCGGTATCGGCTTAATTTTCTTCCTATCATTGGAAGGCGTCGGCAACGAAGCTGAAATTGCTGAAGAACACGCAGCTGAAGAAGGCGGCGAAGGTATGGCTACTGGCGAAGGCACTGGTGAAGGCGAAGAAACTGCTAGCTCAGGAGAATTCGACCCGGAAGCCAAAGCACAGGAAAGCTGTATTTCATGCCACGGCTCAAGCTATGAAGGCGGAGTTGGACCATCTTTAATTGACACTGAATTGTCTCAAGAAGAAATTGAAGATGTCATTGCGAATGGTAAAGGCTCTATGCCACCAGGCTTAGTTGAAGCTGAAAACATTCCAGCAATGGCTGAGTGGGTACTGTCACTCGGAGAATAATAGCAAAAAAACCCTTAGTTCTTCTGGAGCTAAGGGTTTTTCTGTCAATTGGAGGATTTTTAGATGAATGCGCAACAATTATCGGAAAGACTGAAAAGAGTAGCGGCCTATGTTCCCCCCGACGCAATTTTGGCGGACATCGGCAGCGATCATGCTTACCTTCCATGTTACCTGGCTTTAAAAGGTAATATTCAAAAAGGTATTGCAGGTGAAGTTGTAAAAGGACCTTATGAATCTGCAAGGAAACAGGTTCAGCAGGAAGGGCTGGGTAAAATAATCGAAGTCAGGCTGGCAAATGGGCTGGCGGCCGTCGACTTAACAGATAACGTTACTGCCGTCACCATTGCAGGAATGGGTGGGCCATTGATCGCATCGATTTTAGATGAAGGAAAAGAGAAACTGGCAGGCGTGGATCGTCTGATTCTGCAGCCGAACGTCCATGCAAAAGCGATTCGTGAATGGGGCGCAGCAAATGGCTGGAAGATAACTGAAGAGGAAATTTTAAAGGAAAACGATAAAATTTACGAAATTCTTGTTCTTGAACCATCCTCGACTCCAGTTTCTTACACAGAAAAGGATCTTTTGATGGGGCCATACCTTATAAAAGAAAAGTCGCCGGTGTTTATCGAGAAGTGGGACAGGGAAACTTCACAATGGAAACGGATTCTCCTGTCTATGGAATCGACTGAACAAACAGTAGATATTCTTGCTAAAAAACAGGAGCTTATCAACAAAATCCAGTTAACGGAAGAGGTGCTGCATGGTGAAAATACCTAATGGCCAGCAAATCATCGAAGAGTTCGAAAAATGGTCTCCCAAGTACCTGGCAATGGAAGGAGATCCAATCGGCCTTCACGTCGGGACATTAAATAAGAAAGTCGAGCGTGTCCTGGTGACTCTCGATGTGAATGATGCAGTGGTCGATGAAGCGATTGCCAAAGGAGCTGAATTGATCATCGCGCATCATCCTCCAATTTTCCGTCCCTTAAAAAATCTTCAGACCGATTTCCCCCAGGGCCGGTTAATGGAAAAGCTGATCAAGCACGATATTGCCGTTTATGCTGCTCATACCAATCTCGATGTAGCTGAAGGCGGTGTCAATGATCTTCTGGCTCAGGCACTGGGCCTTCAAAATACCGATATACTTATTCAGACTTACGAAGCAGAACTTGTAAAAATAGCTGTTTTTGTTCCGGAAAGCCATGAAGACCAATTGCGCGATGCACTAGGCAAAGCAGGAGCCGGAGCCATCGGTGACTACGAACACTGCAGTTATACGCTTTCCGGCACCGGACGCTTCCGGCCGACAGCAGACGCTGATCCGTATATCGGAGAATCAGGCAAAATGGAAGTGACAGAGGAATCGAAAATTGAAGTTGTGGTCCGTAAATCGGATAAAGACCGCGTTATTCGTGCTATGATCTCTGCCCATCCGTATGAAGAAGTCGCATACGATGTATTTACTCTGGAAAACAAGGAGTTACCGATGGGCCTTGGAAGAGTAGGGGCATTGCCGGAAGAAATGACGCTTCGGAGCTTCGCCGAATTGGTGAAAGAAAAGCTCCATGTACCATTTACAAGAGTAGTGGGCAATTGGGATGACAAGGTGAAAAAAGTGGCTGTTCTCGGTGGGGATGGCAATAAGTACATTTCTCAAGTCAAACGTTCCGGTGCGGACGTCTATGTTACCGGAGATATGTATTTCCATACAGCACAGGATGCCCAGGCGATTGGATTGAACATCGTCGATCCGGGCCATCATGTCGAAAAAGTCATGATCCGTGGTGTAGCCGAATATATGGCTGAAAATACGAATTGGCAATGTGAATTCATTCCTTCTGAAGTGGATACGGAACCGTTTAAATTGATATGACAAAAAGCGCCATTTCTGCAAATTGCAGAAATGGCGCTTTTTTTGTGTCGCTTTTCTATTGTCCAGACTCCAACGGCCAACTCTTCGAGTCGTAAGCCCCACTGTGTCTGGCCTCCAGTGCCTAGCTCTTCGGGATATAAGTCAACCCAGCTACATGGCAGAGGTCGCCATTTCGCTGGGTTGACTTATACCTGTCAGAGCTGAACAGGCACTTCCGCTTTTCGAGACTAGGCGGCTGAAAACATGCCGCTGCGCCAGCGTGTAAAAAACTTTACTGCTCCTGCATCTCTTGCTTGTCGGAGCTGAGCGGCCGTTTCCGCTTTTCTTTATTCCCCAACCGGATAAGGCTCAATGCGATCCGATGGTTTCGGGTGCTTGATCTTCGGCAGGATTTTGTTCAATGGAACGGAACGAGTAAGGTGATGCGTCTCCGGATCAGCCGGGTCGTATTTATCAAGATAGTTCATAACTTCTTTGACGATTGGAGTAGGAGTGGAAGCACCGGCAGTTACACCAACTGTTTTGACTCCTTCTAACCACTCAAGTTTCAATTCGGACAAATCTGAGATACGGTAAGCCGGTGTGCCGGCGATGTCCTGTGACACTTGTGCCAGGCGATTCGAGTTATTGCTCATCGGGTCGCCGATTACAATCAGCAGGTCAGCTTCACCGGCCTGTTCGGCAACGGCTTCCTGGCGAACTTGTGTGGCAAGGCAGATTTCCTTATGGACTTCCGAATGAGGGTATTTTTCTTTCAGCCTTTCCATCATCGCTACAACATCCCATTGGCTCATGGTTGTCTGGTTGGTGATGATGATTTTATCAGCTGTCAATTCCAGTTTGTTGACGTCTTCAACATTTTCGACCAGGTGGACAAGGTCAGGAGCCACGCCTATTGCGCCTTCCGGTTCTGGATGCCCACTTTTTCCAATATAGACGATGTGATAGCCGTCAGCCGTTTTTTCACGGATCAGGTCGTGCGTAACGGTAACATCCGGGCAGGTTGCGTCAATCGACACAAGCCCTTTGCGCCGAGCCAGTTCCCGAACTTGCGGAGAAACACCGTGCGCTGTAAAAATGACGGTACCCGATTCCACTTTTTCAAGAATCTCCAGCCGGTTAGGGCCATCAAGCGTGATGATACCATCCTGTTCGAATGCATCGGTTACGTGCTTATTATGGACAATCATTCCTAATATATAGATGGGACGGGGTAAAGTCTCGTCCATTGCGGCATTCTTTGCAATGACCATGGCATCCACCACTCCATAGCAGTATCCTCTAGGCGATATTTTCATTACTTTCATACTGGTACCGCTCCTTTCAACAATCAATACTTTCATTATAACGGAGACGGCACAGCTTTACAAAAGTTGCATCGCGTAAAATTGCCGTTTTATGCTATAATATACGAAGCGTAAGGAGGGAATTATATCCCATGACAAAATTCAATGAATACTCATTAAAACCATTCCTATTAGAGGCAGTGGAAAAACTCGGTTTTACGGAACCGACACCAATTCAGAAACAGATTATGCCGCATATATTGAAAGGCAATAGTGCAATCGGCCAATCCCATACAGGGACAGGCAAGACGCATAGTTTCATCATTCCGATCGTCGAACGCATTGACGTGAGCCGCCAGGAAGTGCAAGCGGTCATTGCGGCACCAACGCGTGAACTCGGCACTCAGATCTACAATGAAATCCAGAAACTTACTGAAGGCTCCGGCATTGAAGTCAAATCATTTATCGGTGGAACAGACAAGCAGCGTTCCATCAATAAACTGAAAACACAGCCGCATATCGTCATCGGTACACCGGGAAGATTGAAAGATATGGTCAACGAACGTGCATTATTCGTCCATACCGCAAAAATTCTTGTAGTGGATGAAGCGGATTTGGCGTTTGATATGGGCTTTATCGAAGAAATTGACCAAGTGGCAGGAAAAATGCAGGAAGACCTGGAGATGTATGTCTTTTCCGCCACAATTCCGGAGAAACTGAAACCGTTCCTCAAAAAATACATGGAATCACCAATCCATGTGAATCTTGGCGACAAACGGCCGACAGCGGAAGGCCTTGATTTTTATCTTGTTCCTGTCCGCAGCAAAAAGAAAATGGAGCGTCTCAAAGAAGTGATGGAAGTCATCAATCCATACTTGGCGATCATTTTTGTAAACACCCGTACCAATGCGGATTATGTAGCAGACCAATTAGCCAAAGACGGCATCAAAGTTGGCCGTGTCCACGGCGACCTTGCTCCCCGTGAGCGTGTCAAAATGATGAGACAGATCCGCGATCTTGAGTATCAATATATCGTAGCCACTGATTTAGCAGCACGGGGCATTGATATCCAAGGGGTCAGCCATGTTATCAACTATGAATTGCCGGAAGACCTTGAATTCTTTATTCACCGTGTCGGACGTACTGCACGCGCTGGGATGAAAGGCTTAGCCATCACATTGTTCAAGCCTGAAGAGGACGATGCAATTGTACGGGTTGAGAAAATGGGCATTCCTTTCCAACAGAAAGACATCGTAAAAGGCGAGTTTGTGGATCTTAAAGAGCGCCACAGCAGAAAAACGCGTGTCCGCACAACTAACGAAGCGGATGCAAAAGCCAAAACGATGGTCCATAAACCAAAATCGGTAAAACCGATGTACAAGAAAAAGATGAAGTGGAAAATGGACGAAATCAAAAAAGCGGAACGCAGAAAAAACCGCAAGAAGTAAGGAGTCGAATTTATGTTACTTGGATCTCACGTATCGATGAGCGGCAAGAAAATGCTGCTAGCAGCCAGCGAAGAAGCAGCTACCTACGGAGCGTCAACTTTCATGATCTATACCGGAGCACCGCAGAATTCGCGGCGCAAACCGATTGAAGAGCTTAATATAGAAGCAGGCATGGCCCATATGGCCGCTAACGGCTTATCGAATATTGTCGTGCATGCTCCATATATCATCAATATTGCGAACACCCAAAAGCCTGAAACTTTCGCACATGGCGTTGAATTCCTGCAAAAGGAAATTGAACGGACTGCTGCACTTGGAGCCAGACAAATTGTTCTCCACCCGGGGGCCCATGTCGGGGCAGGAGCGGAAGCAGGCATTGCGAAGATCATTGAAGGTTTGAATGAAGTGCTGAGCCAGGATTACCCAGTGAATATTGCACTGGAAACGATGGCGGGCAAAGGCACAGAATGCGGACGTAATTTTGAAGAAATCGCTGCCATCATCAATGGCGTCACAAACAATGAGCGTTTATCAGTTTGCTTTGACACTTGCCACACGCATGATGCCGGCTATAACATCAAAGAAGACTTCAACGGAGTCCTTGAACAGTTTGACCGTATTGTTGGCCTTAACCGCCTCCAGGTTCTTCACATCAATGACAGTAAAAATGTCCGCGGGGCAGCCAAAGACCGTCATGAAAACATCGGCTTTGGCGAAATCGGTTTTGAAGCCTTGAACGGCATAGTTCATCACCGTGATTTGAAGGATATTCCTAAAATCCTTGAAACTCCGTATGTCGGTGCTGATGCCAAAAATAAAAAAGCTCCATATGCATTTGAAATTGAAATGTTTAAAGCCGGCGTGTTCACGCCTGGTGTAATAGAAGAAATGAAAGCTCCTCTTTAATAGAGGAGTTTTTTGATTTTTCAAGAAGATATTATTCGTTTCAATCATTACGCTGCTTATCTTTTAATGTCTCGAATTTAGCTCAGCGCGAGTCCCCAGGAAAGCGGAGCTGTATTGCGTAATATCGATTTCCATAAATTTTCTTTTAAGTTTAATAGGTTTACATTGGTCTGATTCTGACTTATACTTTTTAAATGTAAATCGTAATCATTATTAATTAGAAAAGAGGCGGCAATATGGATGCGCCATTGATTGAAATTAAAGACATTAGCTTTGAATATGAAGAGACGAAAGCACTCGACAATATTTCAATGAAGGTGGAAAAGGGCGATTTT
Organism: Planomicrobium sp. Y74; assembly: GCF_003668635.1. Lineage (GTDB taxonomy): Bacteria > Bacillota > Bacilli > Bacillales_A > Planococcaceae > Planococcus. The sequence goes on from NZ_RCWH01000002.1 coordinate 318,565, forward strand.
CTAGCGATTCTAGGACCAAATGGTTCCGGGAAGTCGACTTTGCTGAAAATTATGCTGGGCTTGATTAAACCATCAAAAGGGTCCATCAAATTATTCGGAGTGGACTCTAAAAACTTTAAAAATCGCGAATGGATCGGTTATGTTTCACAGAAATCGAATTCATTCAATTCAGGGTTCCCGGCTACTGTGAAAGAAGTGGTGGCAGGAGGGCTTGCAAAAAAAGCGGGGCTTTTCCGGCGTCTGCCGAAAACGGTTGATGAAGATGTCCTTGATGCATTGATGTCAGTAGGGATGGAAGGTTTTCTCGAACGCAGCATCAGCGAATTATCAGGAGGACAGCAGCAACGGGTATTTATCGCCCGCGCTTTGGTGGCGAAACCGAAAATGCTGATACTGGATGAGCCGACTGTCGGCATCGATCACCAGAATGTACAGGCATTCTACGATATGCTGGCCGCTCTTAACCGGGAGAAGAATATTACCCTGGTTATGGTGACACACGATGTGGATACGGTAACTGACCGTATTTCCCATGTTGCCTGTTTGAACCAGACTATCCATTTCCACGGCTTCAAAGAGCAATTCCAAACCTTAAGTGATGAGGAACGCGCTTCCTGGTACGGGCATTCCGTCCGCAAGATTCATCACGTGGGAGGCGGACATTGACGATGATTGATGCTATTTTTACTTATGAGTTTTTACAGAACGCATTTGCCGCCGGTTTGATCATCGGGGTCATAGCACCGCTGCTCGGTGTGTTCATCGTCGTGCGCAGGCTTTCGCTTATTGCGGATGCATTAAGCCATGTGACGCTTGCCGGAATTGCCGGCAGCCTCTATCTAAGCCAAAGTGTCGCTGTTTTCTCGGCATTGAATCCGCTGTTCCTCGGAATCGCCGCTTCTGTCGGCGGTTCGGTCTTGATAGAACGTCTGCGGACTCTTTACAAGCATTACGAGGAATTGGCGATACCAATCATTCTCTCCGCGGGAATCGGTTTTGGTGCCATTTTCATCTCTCTGGCCCAAGGATTTTCAAATGACCTTTTCGGGTATCTATTCGGATCGGTTTCGGCTGTCAGCAGGGAGGACCTGTTGATTGTCGTCGCCATCGCAATAGTGGTTCTTGCATTTATCGTGATATTCTTCAAAGAATTATTCGTTTTGTCTTTTGATGATGAATACGCGAAAGCTTCTGGATTACCTGCGAAATGGATTCATTTCATGTTCATGATCGTAACGGCACTTGTCATTGCGGGTTCAATGCGCATCGTTGGGATCCTATTGGTGTCATCGCTCATGACGATACCAGTGGCTGCGGCTATGCGGGTATCGAAGAGCTTTAAACAAACAATCACACTGTCCATCATCTTTGGTGAAGCATCCGTTATAGCAGGCCTTATATCGGCGTTCTATTTTGATCTGGCGCCAGGCGGCACAATTGTCGTTACATCGATTTTATTATTATTGCTTGTTTTGATCTATAAAAAAATTGTTGTAAGCGTAAAGAGAGGGGTGATCGCATGAATCTTGTAAAAGCGTGGGATATTCTGAAGGAAAAAGGATATAAGGAAACTTCAAAGCGCAATCAGATACTGGAGTTGTTCGTAAATGACGACCGTTACCTTACCGCCCGTGACCTTCTGGATGTAATGCAAAAAGACTATCCGAGCATGAGCTATGATACGGTCTACCGCAACCTGGCGACTTTCGTCAGCCTCGGTATATTGGAAGAGACGGAACTGTCAGGTGAGCGCCATTTCCGCATGCACTGTGAAAGTGATTCTCATCACCATCATTTCATCTGCATGGATTGCGGCAAAATCAAAGAGATACCGGTGTGCCCAATGGATATGATCGGTGCGGCATTGCCAGCCTATGAAATCGATAACCATAAATTCGAAATCTACGGTAAGTGCCCTGCATGTAAATAACGAAAAGCGACAGCGCCCGTGTTTTCATACGAATCATTTTAGCGGTGCCAATACCCAAACAAAAAAGCCGATTGCTCAATGCAATCGGCTTTTTCCTATTTGTTTTGAGTTGTTAGAGCACTTTGGACTCCGAATTCTTTGTCCACCCATTGCTCAGCTTCGAGCCAGTTATAAACCCGGATAACTTTATTGGGTACCGGATCCTGATTATATGGAGTATTGAATAAGATGACGGGAATATCAAGCTCTTCGCTGATTTCAACAGCGTTGTCATGCTTATCCTCAAAGAAGAGGTCAACATTATGTCTTTTCGCTGTTTCAATCTTTTTATGCGTGCCGATCAATTCAATATGATCAAAGGCGATAGCATGTTTTTTGAACCATTCGAAGGTGATATCCATAACATTCTCGCCACGGGCTGATATATAGAATAATTCATATTGCTCTTTCCATTGATTCAGAATGCTTTTTGCGTTTTCTGATACCGGGGAAGAAGCATAGATCGTTGATTCCGCTTCCCGGAACCAGGAATAGAATTCTCCGGGTTCCAAATGGGGAAGGGCTGATGTAAGGTCGTATTCCTTAATATCATCTAATGTCAACTCACTATTGAATTGCTTATTTATATGTGGAATCAATGAAGTGGGAGATGTAACAGTCCCATCTATATCGATGCCGAATCGATATCTCATAGCATCACTACCTTAAGCTTGTTGTTTTTCCGCTTCTGCTTTCTCTGCGGCTTGCTTTTCAAAATATTCCTGGGCAAGCTTGTCGATTTCTATTTTCAGCTCTTCTACCATTGTATCTTCCGGCACTTTGCGTACAGTCTTGCCGTGCATGAACAGCAATCCTTCGCCGCGGGCACCCGCGATGCCGATATCCGCTTCACGCGCTTCTCCCGGTCCGTTTACCGCACAGCCAAGAACAGCCACTTTGAGCGGAGCTTTGATATGGGAGATATATTCTTCGACTTCATTGGCAATCGAAATCAAATCAATCTCGATGCGCCCGCAAGTTGGGCAGGAAATCAATGTTGCGGCATTTGATGAAAGGCCGAACACTTTCAGCATTTCACGTGCCACTTTCACTTCTTCGACAGGATCGGCACTTAGAGAAACACGAAGCGTGTTGCCGATTCCTTTTTGCAGTAAGGCACCCAGGCCTGCTGCTGATTTTACTGTTCCAGAGAATAAAGTTCCCGATTCAGTGATGCCAAGATGCAGCGGATAATCAAATGCTTTCGATGCTTTTTCGTATGCTTCAACCGCAAGCTGAACGTCAGACGCTTTCAACGATACGATGATGTCATGGAAATCAAGGTCTTCCAGGATTTTAATATGGTGAAGAGCACTTTCAACCATGCCATCAGCAGTCGGATAACCGTATTTCTCTAAAATTTTACGTTCCAGAGATCCGGCATTTACGCCGATGCGAATTGGAATACCTTTTGCTTTGCATGCATTGACGACCGCTTCGACTTTTTCACGGCGACCGATGTTGCCGGGATTAATACGGATTTTATCAGCGCCCTGTTCGATTGCAATAAGCGCTAATTTATAATCAAAATGGATGTCGACAACAAGAGGGATGTTAATACGCTTTTTAATCTCGCCGATCGCATATGCTGCGCGCTCATCTGGACATGCTACGCGGACAACCTGGCAGCCTGCTTCTTCGAGGCGAAGAATTTCTGCGACTGTCGCTTCCACGTCATGTGTTTTTGTTGTAGCCATACTTTGAATGAAAAGTTCATTGCTGCCGCCGATTGTGATGTCTCCAACTTTAACGGGGCGTGTTTTTGAACGGTGAATGATCTCACTCATCAATTATCTCTCCTTTTGGGATATTCCGGCTGATGCACCGGTCCCGCTTTTCTTCTGCCGGAATAACTGAGGAATGTGCTTCCTCTCCGGTACTACCTCATGCCTATTGCTATTTTAGCAGTCACGGCTTGTAAAATACAAGAAAGAGCTTTGAAAGCCTTAATTGCGCTGCTGCGGCTTTTTTGGATAATACTTGATTGCCATGTAAAGATAAACAAGAGTCAACAGCGATAACATGAGCGGCAGCCATTCATTATCCACCAAAAAGCCGACGGCGAACGAAAGAATTGTCGGAAATGTGACGCTCAGCGCAGCTGTACGCCATAAATGCCGGAACTCCCCCCGGCGCTTCAAAATCTTTAAGTATCCCATTCCGATCCAGGCGAAAAGACTGATTTTAATGAAATGATAGAGGGTAGTAGAAACAAACAGCAGAATGAATGCCAAAGGATAGAGAAGCCATTCGATCTCTTCTATATAAACGAGCAAACCTTCCAAATCGCCGGACACACTGTTTAAACCAATCACGAACTCTACAAAAGCCACGATTGTCAGCAACAGGATGAAAAGAAAAACAAAGCGCATTATTTTGCCTATCGATAGTATTCTGACGGCTGCCTGCTTTTTAGGTTCCATTAAACTGGCCTTCAGCAATTGATAAATATTCAATTTCATCTTCCTTTCATCTATATTAATATCCTACCACGATATTAATTCCAAATAATTATGCTTTGTTACGGGAATGTAAATTTTTATTAAAGGTATTTACAATTCGCTATAGAACTATTCATAATAGACAAGGTGTCAATATGCTAATCTAGGAGTGATTGTTAATCGTGGAAATGAACTGGCAAGAAATACTATTCGCCTTCTTTGGTGGACTTGGTGTATTCCTTTTCTCCATTAAATATATGGGAGATGCTTTGCAAAAAGTGGCAGGGGATAAGCTTCGGGATATATTAGATCGTTTTACAACGAATCCATTTATGGGGGTTCTGGTCGGTATTATAGTAACCATTCTCATTCAATCCAGTTCAGGTACGACAGTAATCGTCGTCGGACTGGTAAGTGCCGGGTTCATGACTTTGCGCCAGGCAATTGGTGTCATTATGGGAGCTAATATCGGTACTACTGTTACGGCGTTCATCATCGGACTTGATGTAGGAGCGTACGCTTTGCCGATCATGGCCGTTGGTGCTTTCATGATCTTCTTCTTTAAGAAGAATAAAATTCAGAATATCGGCCAGGTCATTTTCGGTTTCGGGGGCTTATTCTTCGGAATGGAAACGATGAGCGGAGCAATGAAGCCGTTGCGTGAATTGCCGGCATTCATCGATATGACGGTCAATTTGAGTGAGATGCCTATTTTGGGCGTAGCAGTAGGAACCATCTTCACTTTAATAGTACAAAGTTCAAGTGGTACCATAGCAATCCTTCAAGGTCTATATGCTGAAGGTCTTGTGACACTTGATGCTGCATTGCCTGTACTCTTCGGTGATAACATCGGTACTACCATTACAGCTGTTCTTGCTGCACTTGGTACATCCGTTGCAGCCCGACGTGCAGCAGCAGTCCATGTCCTATTCAACGTCATAGGATCTATTATCTTCCTGATTTTGCTTGTACCATTCACGGCTTATGTGACTTGGCTCGGCAGCACATTCGGGTTGGAACCGAAAATGGAAATCGCATTTGCCCACGGAACATTCAACATTACAAATACAATCATCCAATTCCCGCTTATCGGTCTCTGGGCATATCTTGTTACCAAGCTGATACCGGGTGAAGAAGTGACGATTGAATTTAAGCCGAAACACCTTGATATTCATTTTATCGAGCAGTCGCCTTCCATCGCTCTTGGCCAGGCAAAAGAGGAAATTCTCCGCATGGGTCAATATTCGGTTCAGGGTTTGCAAGAAACTTATGAATATCTAAAAACCAAGAGTTCGAAAAATGCTGAGACCGGCTATCAGCTGGAAGATGCCATAAACAATCTAGACAGCAAAATCACTGATTATCTCGTATTGATTTCTGCAGAGTCGATTTCAGCTGCAGATTCAACGCGCCATACTATGCTGATGGAAACTGTCCGTGATATCGAACGAATCGGTGACCACTTTGAAAATATCATTGAGTTGATTGATTATCAGGTTAATAACCGGGTGAATCTTACAGAAGATGCAATGGAAGACTTGAGAGAAATGTTCACTCTAACCATTGCTACTGTACAAAAATCATTGGATGCACTTGATACGACAAGCCATGAACTTGCACGTGAAGTTGCGGAACAGGAAGACCTCATCGATAAGATGGAGCGTAAATTCCGTAAAAAACATATTCTTCGCTTAAATGAAGGAGCATGTTCAGCACAGGCTGGTATCGTATTCGTTGATATCATCAGCAACCTTGAACGAATCGGCGACCATTCAGTAAATATCGCGGAAGCTATTCTGGGCAACCGTGCTTAAGAAGAGCTGAAACACTTTCTCCAGAAAATTTCCCTAACGATAATGATCTCCCTTTCATCTTTCTTTACATTTTAAAAAATGTAGGGCACGATGGAAGGGAGTTTTTAATTTTATATGAATGAAGTACTTTTTTAAATTTGAGAAAGCTATAAAAGGAGCGGATTTCTGTCTAGACTTCTGCAGCCCAGCCCCTCGAGTCGCTTCGGGTTTGATCTTCATGGCAAAAACCGCCATGCTGCTCAAACCCTCCAGCGCTTGTCAGGGCTTAGCGGGCGCAGTCGCTTTTCGGTGTCCAGACTCCAGCGGCCCAACTCTTCGGATCATAAGCCACTCTGGCTCTGCGGCAAGAACCGCCGCTCCACCAGATCGTCTTATGCCCTTCAGAGCTAAACGGGCGCTGTCGCTTTTCTCAAGGAGGAGGAACGGATATGGAATCATTGGAAGTAATCGGCTGGATAGTAGTTTTACTGTTTTTTGTAATCGGTTTTGTCGGACTGGTTTATCCGGTCGTACCAGCAGTGCTGTTTATTTTCGGCGGATTTATCATGTACGGTCTGTTTTTCGACTTTGCGGATCTCCCGTGGTGGTTCTGGCTTATCCAATTATTGTTTGTCGCTCTGCTCTTCAGTGCTGACGCCTTATCCAATGCCTATAGTGTCAAACGCTTCGGCGGCTCTAAGGCAGGATTCTGGGGGAGCATGCTGGGTCTTATCATCGGCCCATTTGTAATCCCAATCATCGGCATCATTATCGGTCCGTTTGTTGGAGCAATTGGTGCAGAATTAATATTCAACAGGTCAAACTTTAAACAGGCGTTTCGTTCAGGGATTGGTTCGGTTGTCGGGTTTATCACATCGGTTTTTACAAAAGGGATAATCCAATTCGTTATGGTGATATTATTCTTTATTGTGGTTTAACTCAGTCGAAGGTCTGATTAAATTGGATGTTCATGCATTTTAATTGTATCAACTTGCAAACTTTGATACGCTAGGAAAGTAGAACAATAGACTCAAGGAGGAATTTAATCATGGCTTATGAATTACCGGAACTACCTTACGCGTATGACGCACTGGAACCACACATCGACAAAGAGACGATGAATATTCACCACACAAAACACCATAATACTTACGTAACCAATGTTAACGCTGCCCTGGAAGGCCACGAAGATCTTTCTTCAAAATCTGTAGAAGAACTGATTTCTGACTTGAACGCTGTGCCTGAAGATATTCGTACAGCTGTACGCAATAACGGCGGTGGACACGCAAACCACTCATTATTCTGGCAATTATTGACTCCAAACGGCACTGGCGCTCCATCAGGTGCACTTGCGGAAGCAATCGACAGCAAGTTCGGCAGCTTTGACGAATTCAAAACGAAATTCGAAGCAGCCGGTAAAACACGCTTCGGTTCAGGCTGGGCTTGGCTTGTTGTATCTAATGGTGAATTGGAAGTAACTTCAACTGCCAACCAGGATTCTCCATTGATGGACGGCAAAACGCCAATTCTTGGAGTAGACGTTTGGGAGCATGCTTACTACTTGAAATACCAGAACAAACGCCCTGACTATTTGGCTGCTTTCTGGAACGTAGTAAACTGGGACGAAGTTTCAAAACGCTATGAAGCTGCAAAATAATAAACTATAAATGAAACCTGACACACACTTTTTCGTCTGAAAAAGTGTGTGTTTTTTATTGTTCGATGATATACTAGCTTTTGGATATTTCACCGGAAGGAGAACTTTACTAAATGACCCAACCCAATAATAGGAGAGTAAGCCAGGCGAAGTCTAAGCTGAAATCCCATACCGTCTTTCGCATGAATGTCCTTTTTTTCTCCATTTTCCTGCTTTTCTCAATGCTGATTCTGAGACTCGGTTATCTGCAGATCGTAAAAGGTGAAGATTATGCGCGTGCACTTGCAAGAACCGAAGAAGTACCGGTCAATACGAGTGTGCCGAGAGGCCGGATCTTCGACAGTGAGGGCCGTGTTCTTGTTGACAATGATCCTGTCAGTGCCATTACATATACGGCAATGCAGACTACCAAGCGCTCTGAAATGTTGGAAACAGCAAGAGAACTGGCGAAATTGATTGAAAAAGATGATAAACGTGTAACCGAGCGGGATAAACAGGATTTTTATATAATGCTTAACACTGAGGAAGCAACAGCAAAAGTGACGGATGAAGAACGCCAAGCCATCCAGAACGAAGAAATCACCGAAAAAGAAAAGCAGCGTAAGCTGGATGATTTAATCCGGGAAAAGATCACAGAGGAAGAATTGGCAAGCCTTACTGCCGAAGACATTGAAACTCTGGCGATATTCCGGGAGATGACTTCGGGTTATGCGTTGTCTCCTCAAATTATTAAGAATGAAGAAGTGACACCGGAAGAATTTGCCCGTGTATCGGAAAGACTGACGGACCCGAAACTGAAAGGCGTAAACACCATTACGGATTGGAAACGCGTCAAAACGAGCGACTTGACGATTCTTGGAAGTACAACGACTCCTGAACAAGGGATTCCTTCCAGTCAATTGGAATATTTCCTGGCCCGCGATTACTCCCGCAATGACCGTGTCGGAACCAGCTTTTTGGAACAGCAATATGAAGATGTTTTGCAGGGACAAAAATCTGTAGTGAAAAATATAACGGATGGCAGAGGCCGCGTTATTGATACAATTCCATCGGATGAAGGAAAGCCTGGCAAGGATTTGATGCTTACAATTGACAGCGAATTGCAGACATCTGTAGAAGATATTGTAGAAAAGCATTTACGTCAATTAAAGGCAGGCCCCAATTCTCAGTTGGTGAAAGATGCTTATCTGGTCATGATGGACCCGCGAACTGGAGAAATACTCTCCATGGTCGGTAAACGGATTGACCGTGATGAAAACGGCAAAATGGTAATACAGGACCATTCATATGCAGCGGTGACTGCCGCCTATGCGTCCGGTTCTTCTGTGAAAGGGGCGACTCTTTTGACAGGCTATGCCCAGGATGCAGTGGAAATGAGCGATTATTTGGTTGATGAACCTTTACAGATTAAGGACACGCCACTTAAACGATCTATTTTCAATAAAACATTATTCAATAGAATCCCGATGTCAGATCTTACAGCAATCGAACGTTCATCCAACGTTTATATGTTTAAAATAGCATTGGAAATAGCGAACGAGACTTATGCTTATAATGAGCCGATTGATATTTCAGCCAGTTCTTTCGATACTATGAGAAATTCATTCGCACAGTTTGGACTTGGCATCAAAACAGGCATTGACCTCCCTTTTGAAGGAACAGGTTATAATGGCGGTTCAAGTGATGGAAGTAAAATACTCGATTTTGCTATCGGCCAGTATGATACGTATACGCCGATGCAATTGGTCCAATACATTTCAACAATTGCAAATGATGGATATCGTATGGAACCGCATCTTGTAAAAGAGATACGTGGCGCATCGACAGATGGGGAAAACCTGGGTCCGGTGGAAACGGTGATTGAGCCTAAAATCCTGAACCGGATCAGTAACTCACAGGCGGAAATCGATCACCTGAAAAAAGGGATGCGTAATGTTTATATTGGAAGCCAAGGTTCAGCCCGTGCTTATTTCAATGATACAGACTATACAGCTGCCGGAAAAACCGGTACGGCTGAAGTTCAATTCTATGATGATAAAACGAACCCTTACTATACAAAGGATTCCATAACAACAACACATGTCGGTTTTGCACCATATGAAAACCCGGAAGTTGCTTACGCAGTGATGATTCCTTATATTACGACAAACACGAGTATAGTGCCCCCAACAAGTAACCTGATTGTGCGGGAAGCACTCGATAAATACTTCGAACTCCGTGAAACCAAAACGGAAGAATCTCCTTCAGTCATCAAACCTCCATACTCCAATGAATTGATTGAAGAAGGCGAAGAAGAACCGATAGACGCTGAAAACGAATAAGCTTTATAGCTCGCTCTGCTAAAATGCAGAGCGGGCTTTTTTACTTTCTATAGGATTTATTTCAAAAAATCCACATTTACAATCTCTTAACAATGCCTTTATATGTCCTCAACAATCGTTCTTTATAGTTAAGACTGTAAACAAAAACAAACTATTTGGGGGCGTAACAAATGAAAAACTGGAAATTCAAAATGGCTTCAACAATTCTTGGATCTACAATGCTTCTTGCAGCATGTGGAGGCGGTACTGACGAAGGAAGCCAAGCGGAAGAAAACGGTTCGGCGACAGCCGGAGAAGTTGAAGGTTCAGTTTCAGGAGATGGATCATCTACAGTAGCACCGATCATGGAAGGCATTGTTGAAGAATACGCTGCTGTTCAGCCTGGTGTCCAGGTGACTGTCGGAGTTTCCGGAACAGGCGGAGGTTTTGAGAAGTTCATGCAAGGCGAGACAGACTTCTCCAATGCTTCACGTCCCATAAAAGAAGAAGAGATTGCAAGCCTTGAAGAAGCTGGAATCGATTATACAGAATTCCTGTTGGCATATGATGGCCTGTCAGTTGTAGTCAGCCAGGAAAACGACTGGGTGGAAGATTTAACTGTCGAAGACCTGAAAAAACTTTGGGTGGAAGACGGCACAACTAAAAAATGGTCTGACATCAACCCGGAATGGCCGGATGAAGAAGTGGTCTTCTATGCGCCAGGAACAGATTCAGGAACATTTGATTATTTCAATGAAGTAATCCTTGAAGACGAAGATCTGGTAAGCTCGGCAACACTTTCGGAAGATGACAATACATTGGTTCAAGGAATCCAGGCTGATCCTAATGCAATCGGGTTCTTCGGCTACGCATACTACGTAGCTAACAAAGATACATTGAAAGTCGTGAAAATCGGTGGAGTTGAACCGACTAACGAAACAATCGAGTCTGGTGAATATGCACCTTTGTCCCGTCCATTGTTCACATATGTCAGCAACGCTTCTGTAAAAGAAAACGAAGCTGCATATGACTTTATCGAATATGCAATTGATAATGCAGGCGAAATGGCCGAGGCAGTAGGATATGTGGCTCTGCCGGAAGAAGAATATGAAAAAGGCTTGGCTGATTTGGAAGCTTTGAAATAATCTGAGATAGTCCAGGAACGGGGTGAGCAGCCACTGCTCACCTTTTGGGGTTGAAAGGGGATTCATTATGCGGCAATCTGTGCAGGAAATGATCGCGCAGTCGAAAGGCAAGAAAAACAAACAATTCGTGGAAAAAATGATACCGGTCATCTTATTCCTCATTGCATCGGTATCAGTACTGACAACAATCGGCATCATGCTGACATTAATTTTCGAGACAATCACTTTCTTTACAAGAGTTTCAATTACAGATTTCCTGTTTGGCACAACGTGGCTGCCGTTTTCAAATAAGGAAGCTCAATACGGTATCCTGCCACTTATAGTGGGGACTTTAAAGGTGACGCTGATTGCTATTCTTGTGGCAGTGCCGATCGGCATTTCAGCCGCAATCTATCTGAGCGATTATGCCAGTGAGAATGTGCGTCGAGTGCTAAAACCGCTTTTGGAAGTATTGGCGGGTATTCCCACAATCGTCTACGGATTTTTCGCTTTGACGTTTGTTACACCTTTGCTGCAAAGCGCTTTTCCGGACATTAAAATATTCAATGCCATTTCCCCGGGAATTGTTGTCGGCATCATGATTATCCCGATGATTGCTTCGCTTTCTGAGGACGCTATGTCTTCAGTGCCGAAAAGCATCCGGGAAGGTGCCCTTGCAATGGGTTCTACCAAATTTGAAGTGGCCTGGAAGATTACTGTGCCGGCTGCACTTTCCGGAATCGTTGCTTCCGTTGTGCTGGCTATATCACGCGCTATCGGTGAAACGATGATTGTGTCCCTTGCTGCGGGTTCGACTCCGAAGTTCGACGGGGACTTTACCGGTTCGATTCAAACGATGACGGCGTATATCGTCCAGGTTTCCAAAGGCGACGCCGGTTATGGCACCACCATCTACTACTCGATTTATGCAGTGGGCTTCACTTTATTCATCTTCACGATGATCATGAATATCGTAGCCAATTACGTCTCTAAACGTTTCAGGGAGGAATATTGATATGAGATATATTGAACATGACACCGTCGTTAGACGGATGAACGGAAGAATGGTCGTCAATACAATATTCAAATCACTTTTTCTTCTTGCGACGTTAGCGGCTCTGATGGCTCTTGTTATTCTGATGTACCAAATCGTTACGCAGGGCATCAGCCATCTGTCATTCAGTTTCCTTACCAATTTTGCATCCAGATTCCCTGATCAGGCAGGCATTAAAGCTGCATTGATCGGTTCGATTTGGTTGATGGCAGTGGTAGCTCCGACTTCAATCATTCTTGGAGTGGGATCAGCACTGTATCTGGAAGAATACGCCAAGCAAAATCGCATAACAACTTTTATCCGGATGAATATTTCTAATCTTGCTGGTGTACCTTCCATCGTATTCGGTTTGCTCGGCCTTACCATTTTCGTTCGAGCATTGGCACTCGGCAACAGCATCTTGGCGGCAGGGTTTACTATGAGCCTGTTAATCCTGCCAGTCATCATCGTGGCTTCTCAGGAAGCGATTCGTTCAGTGCCAGGAGAATTGCGGGATGCATCATACGGTATGGGCGCTACAAAATGGCAGACGATTACAAAAATCATTCTGCCAGCTGCAATTCCGGGTATTCTGACAGGGAGCATCCTGGCATTATCGCGTGCCATCGGTGAGACAGCGCCATTAATCGTAATCGGGGTGCCGGTCATCATCCAATTTCTGCCGGCTGGCGTCATGGACACTTTTACAGCCTTGCCGATGCAGATCTATGATTGGTCAAGCCGTCCGCAGCCGGAATTCCAGCAAGTTGCTGCAGCTGGCATCATTGTTTTAATGGTTGTTCTTCTATTGATGAATTCAGTGGCAGTAATCATACGCAATAAATTCGAGAAACGCTATTAGAGTGGAAGGGGTTCTACTATGTCGACATCACACGTGTTAGATCAGAAAAGCAAAACAGCGGGGTATGAAGCAGACGGTTCATTGGCGTCAGCGGCAAACTCGGTTTACGAAACGAAACAGCTAAATCTTTGGTATGGTGCAAATCACGCATTGAAAAATATCGAACTTGATATCAAGGAAAATGAAGTGACAGCCATTATCGGACCTTCAGGATGTGGCAAATCCACTTACTTGAAAACTTTGAATCGTATGGTGGAACTTGTTCCATCTGTTAAAACATCCGGCCAGATCCTTTACCGGGGACGCAATATCTTTGATGGAGATTACGGAGTAGAGGAGCTTCGGACGCGTGTAGGCATGGTATTCCAAAAACCAAACCCGTTCCCGAAATCCATTTATGATAATATCGCTTATGGACCACGTATCCACGGAATTAAAAACAAAAAAATTCTTGATGAAATTGTGGAAAAAAGCCTTCGCGGTGCAGCTATCTGGGACGAAGTAAAAGACCGGCTGACTGAGAATGCCTACAGTATCTCCGGTGGACAGCAGCAGCGGATCTGCATCGCGCGGGCGTTGGCCATCGAGCCCGATGTCATCCTGATGGATGAACCGACTTCTGCGCTCGACCCGATTTCAACACTGAAAATCGAAGAACTTGTCCAGGAATTGAAAAAAGATTACAGCATTATCATAGTGACACACAATATGCAGCAAGCTGCCCGTATTTCGGATAGAACAGCATTTTTCCTGAATGGTGAAGTGATTGAATACGATAAGACGGACACAATTTTCTCTAATCCAACAGACAAACGAACAGAAGATTACATTTCCGGCAGATTCGGCTAAGAAAGGGAGCGTTCCATTTTGTCAGTACGTGAAAAATTTGATACAGAATTACATTCATCCCAGGACCAACTGATCCAGTTAAGTACAATGGCAGTAGATGCCCTTGGAAAGTCGGTCAGCGCTTTGCTGAATCATGATATTGATGCCGCTTTAGAAGTCATCGAAAATGACGTCAAGATTAATCGGCTTGAAGAAGAGATTAATGACCGGGTCATCTTACTGATTGCAAAACAATCTCCTGTAGCAACCGATTTGCGGAGGCTGATCGTCATTATTAAAGTGGCGACGGATATGGAGCGGGTAGGAGATTATGCAGTGAATATCGCCAAAGAAACAATCCGTCTTGGCAAGGAAGAACATCTGGCACCGATTGTTCAAATAGAAAAAATGCATAAACTTGCGACGACCATGCTGATGCAGGTAATTGATGCTTTTGTGGAAGAAGATGTGGCAAAAGCAAAAGAAATTGCTGAGCTGGATGATCAGGTGGATGACCTGTATGGACAAGTATTAACACAACTAATGCTTGCCGGAAGCGAAGATCCCGGCAAAATCAGCCAGATTACCCAGTTGGCATTTATCGGCCGCTATATGGAACGGTCAGCCGACCATGCAACGAATATTGCGGAACAATTGTTTTACCTGGTGCGCGGGCGGCATTACGATCTGAATAAATAAGGGCAATCCGGCGGGAATTTTCCGCCGGCTATTTTTATGGCTGTGATTCTATAGGTATAAATTGGACTAATGTTTTATAATAGTCGATATTCCGCAAAACAGCTTCGAAGGAACCCGGTTTCCCCCTCGCACTCCAGGCGTCTTCGCTGTTTTGCTCCATATCTCTAGAGAGCTCTCTAGCGCCGGCGCGTCGACGAGCAGTGCGCAGGAGCATAATCTTTGCCCTTGTCCAAAGCGCCGAAGCGTTATATAAAAGGTAATTCTTTTGTGCAACTTATATAGCTGTCTTATTTTTTATGAATTTTATCAGTAGACTTTATTGTGATATATGCTATAATAATTAAGTCGTATAGATCTTGCTTATTTAAAAATGATCTTTGAAAGAATTAGGAGGGAAACCGATGCGTGTTAACATCACTTTAGCTTGTACAGAATGTAGCGAACGTAACTACAGCACTGTTAAAAATAAGCGCAACAACCCTGAGCGTCTTGAAATGAAAAAATATTGCTCACGTGAACGAAAAATGACTTTACACCGTGAAACTAAGTAATGAATGGACCGCCAAAACCTCTGGGTTTTGGCTTTTTTCTTTTAAAGGGGATGCCTGTTATGGATAAATCGAGTCAGCGCAAAGAAATGATCACTCAATTGAAAGCTATGGATCCGGAAGAACATCGGGAAAAATCCGATTCAATCATAAAGTTCCTTTTGGAAGATGAAGCGTTTCACCAAGCTGAAGTTGTAGGACTGACGATATCAGCTTTTCCTGAAGTGGATACCCGCCGGCTTATCGAAGAATGCTGGAAGGCTGGAAAGAAGACGGCAATCCCTAAATGTGAGCCGCTTTCCCGGGGAATGGCATTCAGGATGATTGAAGACTTCAGCCAATTGGAAACTGTATATTTGAAACTTTTGGAACCGATCATTGAAAAAACTGAACTAGTGGAACCTGAGCAAATCGATTTATTGATCGTACCCGGCGTTGTTTTCTCGCATGACGGATATCGAATCGGCTTTGGGGGCGGTTATTATGACCGCTACCTGACAAAATATACTGGACCGACCAGATCTCTTGCTTTTGCTGCTCAGCTGCGCGAGTCGGTGCCGGTCGAATCCCATGACATTCCAGTACAACGCATTTATACTGAATATGGCTGTCTGGAAACAAAGCAGGTGGACCGATGAACAACTTATATGATGTCATGCAGCTTTTGAAAAGGTACGGAACGATTATCTATACAGCTGACCGTAAAGCAGACCTGCATTTAATGGAAGAAGAAATCAGGGAACTGTACCGTCTGCAGTTCATTACAGCAAAGGAATTTTCCTCGGCTTTGTTGATTTTACGCAGTGAACAGAACAAAATATAAAAGAATTTCCGTTTTTTTGAAACTTTAAGGCGTTTCATCCGTCTATTAAGAGGGTAAATGCTATGTTGAGGCAATGTAATATTTGTGTAAATATATGATAATCACCGAACCTATAATTTCAAAAAGAAATGGAATTGATATGAATGGTAAAATTGTTCCAAAAGGAGGATGTTTTGGATGTTAAAAAGAGAATGGCCTAAACATTCGATCCTTGCAATTGCAATCATCGCAACATGGTTAAAAACCTATATTGTCTATAAAACCGCATTTTCGATAACGATTGATAATGCATTGCAAGAGTTTATCTTATTTATTAATCCGCTGAGTATGCTGCTGTTCCTGTACGGTGTGGCCTTATTCTTCAAGAATGAGAAAACCAAGAACCGCTATTTATTGGCTATGACTTTACTGACATCGGCTATATTGTACGGAAACGTAGCGTTTTACCGATTTTTCAGTGACTTTATCACGCTTCCACTGCTGTTTCAAACCCAGAATTTCGGGGATTTGAAGTCAAGCGCAGCAGCCAGTATTTTCTGGACCGATATTTTCTATTTCTCGGATTTCCTGATTGTACTGCTGGCGATTAAATTCCTGCCGACGGTTATAATCAGCGAAAAAGCTTCTTCTGTTCAACGAAAAGCGTATTTCATCCTGTCAGCCGCGCTTATGTTCTTCAACTTAGGCTTGGCTGAAGCAGAACGTCCGCAGCTGCTGACCCGAAGTTTTGACCGGGAAATGCTTGTGAAAAATATCGGAATGTACAATTATCATCTTTATGATGTATATATTCAGTCGAAATCACAGGCTCAACGGGCACTGGCGAATGGTTCTGAATTGGTGGAAGTGACCAATTATGTAAGTTCCACTCAGGCAGAACCTTCAGAAGAGATGTTCGGCATTGCAAAAGACCGCAATTTAATCGTGGTAACTCTTGAATCGCTCCAAACTTTCGTATTGAACAATGAAATGAACGGGGAGACAATCACGCCGTTTATGAATGAGCTGACGAAAGATGATGACACGATCTATTTCCCGAATTTCTACCATCAAACAGGTCTCGGGAAAACATCCGACTCAGAGTTTATCCTTGAAAACTCACTTTATCCTCGTGGAGGCAGTGCCGTTTTCTTCACGCACAGTGGGAATACCTATAATTCAATGGCTGAAAAGCTAGGGGAGAATGGATATTTCACTAATGTGCAGCATGCCAACACAAAAAGTTTCTGGAACCGCGATATCATGTATCAGGCATTTGAAATCGATGAATTCCAGGATATAGAGAGCTTTACAGTCGAAGAAGGGCAAGCGGTGAACTGGGGCATGAAAGATGTTCCGTTCATGCAGCAGTCAGTTGAACATATGACTGAAATGCCGCAGCCTTTCTACAGCCGTTTGCTGACATTGACGAATCACCATCCGTTCTATTTGGATGAAGAAGATAAATTCATCTCTGAGTTCGATTCCAATTCAGGTACACTGAACCGCTATTTCCAAACGGCAAGATACCTGGATGAAGCAGTAAAGGAATTGTTCGATGAACTGAAAGCCAAAGGGCTCTATGAAAATTCCATTATTGTCATGTATGGTGACCATTATGGTATTTCAGAGAACCACAATGCCGCAATGTCCCAGTATCTTGGCAAAGAAATTACACCTTATGAAACAGCTCAGCTGCAAAAAGTTCCTTTCTTTGTCCATATTCCAGGATATGGTGAAGGGCATGTCAATGAAGAGATTGGCGGCCAAATCGATATGCGTCCAACAATCCTGAACTTGATGGGTGTAGAATCGGATGACGATATTCAGTTCGGTGATGATTTGTTCTCAGAAGAGCATGAGGAGTTCACAGTGTTCCGTGACGGACGATTCATTACTGCGGAAAATGTCTATGCCGGTGGCACCTGCTATGATCAGGAGACAGGTGAAATAGACGATCCAGCGGGTTGTGAGCCATTTGTTGAACGCGCTCTGCAACAGTTAAATTATTCAGAAGCGATTATCAACGGCGATCTTCTAAGGTTCTATGACGAAGAAACCGGCGAGCTTCTGACTGACGAAACCCCGGCCGCAACAAACGTAGCAGAATAAAAAAGGACCCGTCAAGGGTCCTTTTTTATTCTGAAGATGTTTTAATGTAAATTAAAAAAGCTGCTGCAATGGATGCAACAGCTTTTTTCTGATTAATGCAATGTTGGTGGAAAGCCTTGAGTGATTGCAGTAGCTACTGCAAAGCCTCCAAAAATGGCAAAAGTTCCGAAATTAAATAAGAATCCTAATACTTCTTTGTTTTTTAATGTCTGTACAGTACCTATTGCTGCCAAAATAGCAATGAGGCCAAAAATGAGTACTAATAGCCAACCTGATTCCATATATGACACTCCCTTCAACATTAACAGCCAGTGCCGTCTTGTTCTATACTATTGTAATGAATTTAAATGGCTTTGTCGAGCATGAAAAGTGTCATTCCCTTGAACATTCAAATGAAACGGCTCCGTGATATAATTAATCTGAGGTGAAAATGATGTTGAAAATTGAACAATTGGAATTAGGTCCTGTTCAGACGAATTGTTATATCGTATCGAATGAGGAAAAGGAATGTCTTATATTTGATCCGGGTGAGGAAGAAAATAGAGTTAGGGTGCTTTTAAAAAAACGTGATCTCAAGCCTCTGGCGATTCTTCTGACACACGGCCATTTTGATCATATCGGAGCGGTGGATGCGCTTCGTGATTTCTATGAAATCCCTGTCTATCTACATCATCTGGAAAGGGACTGGCTGGGTCGTCCCAATTTGAATGGTTCCGGCAAGTATGCGGCATTGCCGGATTACCGGATAAAGGATGCAGATGTATTGATAAACGATGAACAGGAACTTGTATTAGGTTCTTTCAGAATGGACTTGTTACATACGCCAGGGCATTCTCCGGGAAGCCTCACTTTTTCGTTTCCTGAAGAAAAGTTCGCCATTGTCGGTGATACATTATTTCGAGGGAGTATCGGAAGAACAGATTTAATCGATGGTTCTGAAACCAAGCTCCTGCAATCGATCCGCACGTCGTTATTGACACTGGCAGCTGATACTGTTTTGTTTCCAGGGCATGGTCCTGATACAACTCCGGCTGAAGAAGAAAAAAGCAATCCGTTTCTTTAAAAGAAGTAAATTTAACAATCAAATTAAAAAAGCGGCCAATGCTGGCCGCTTTTTTTTGGTTAATATTCTGATTAATGTCCTCCACCAGGTATGTGGATGAAAGTCGAGTAGTATGTGAAGCCGACGAAGAATACTGTTAAGTAAGCTGCGAAGATGTAAAGATACATACGCTCAGAAATATTTAAAAATCCTAGAAGTACAAAAAATCCGGTGTTGGCAACCATCAATAAAGAAACTTCCACCATATCGCCTACATAAAACAGAACTGCGAAAATACCAGTCCACCATCCCATTAATTTAAACATGTTATTCATGGGTAATCCCTCCTTTGCCACAACACAATAATCTCATATTTATTATATAGGAAAGCGAGTCGTTGTGTAAACCGCGAGTTGGTCTTTCTTTGTGACAAACCGGTGTAATCTGGCAATTTAAAAAAGTGAATCGGAGACATTGTCCATAAGGTGATGTTCCAAAAATCATTTTTACCCGTAAAACAGGGGGGCAAATAATTATTTTGGACAAAACTATTTCCTTGGGAAAAAAGCGCGGTTATACTATGGGGGAACAGCGAGGCGGCGCTGTTCGAATTCGAACAGGAGGGACCCATGCAGGAAATAATCGAACGAAAATGTGCCGAACTGCTGCAAAAAGCAGCTGACTGTGACACGACTGATATCCACATACAACCCGCACCTTCTAGCTACAACGTTTCTTTCCGCTCCTTCGAAGGATTGCGGCAGGTAACACAAATCCCCTTTGATTTTGGTGATCGGATGATTGCCTATTTCAAATATCTATCCCTTTTGGACATGAGTGAAAAAAGAAAACCTCAAACAGGCTCCTTCCATCTTCCTATTAACAACAAATCCTTTTATTTTCGCATTTCAACTTTGCCGTCGGTTCTGACCAAAGAAAGCATTGTCATCCGTATAATGCCCGATGAAGCAGCAAAGCCCATCCATGAATTGGCAGCTTTCCGTGATTCTGCAAGGCTGCTCGAGAAACTTTCCGAAGCGGGCCAAGGCCTTATTTTACTGACGGGGCCAACCGGTTGTGGCAAATCGACAACTCTGTATTCTTTGCTGAAGCATTGTTCGGATAAACTGAACCGCAATATCATAACACTGGAAGATCCGGTAGAAAGAAAAAACCAGGCAATCCTGCAAATACAGGTCAATGAAAAAGCGGGCCTTGGTTATGCTGCTGGATTAAGGGCGATATTAAGGCACGATCCCGACATTATCATGATCGGTGAGATCCGGGATGCAGAAACTGCCCAAATTGCAGTGCGGGCAGCCCTGACAGGGCATCTTGTGTTTTCAACTATACATGCACGTCATTCTGTCGGTTGTCTGCACCGGCTTAGAGATCTGGGAATTTCATATGAAGACATGTCACAGACGCTGATTGCTGTTTCGGCACAGCGCATTCTGCCGGTTTTTGCGGAAATGGGTGACGTGAATCCGTGCTACCGGGCATTGTACGAAATACTTCACGGCGACCGTTTAAAGGAAGCATTGCTGGCTGCAAAGGACAATAAAGAATACAGCCTTCCTGAGCGACTGTCTTTTATCGGTCAAATCCGGGAAGGAGTGACTATCGGTGCGTTTGAACGCCAGGACAAGATCACCGAAGATCCGTCTGCGTGACCGCGGCAGATTTCTTGAACGTCTGGCAGTTCTGCTGGCTGAGGGGTATCTGTTGCCCACGGCCTTGACCTTGCTGCTGCCAATTCACAGCCGGACCCTCGAGGCTACTGAAGCGGGTCTGACGGGGATATTAAAAAGCGGTGGCAATGCAGCAGAGTTATTAAAGTTTCTTGGCTTTAAGGACGGGGTTCTGTTTCCTGTGGAAATTGCCGAACACCACGGCCGCTTATCAGAATCGCTGGAGAGCATTGCCAAGAGCTACGGCCGTACGGAGCAAGTTCAGGCAAAATTGAGGAATATCCTCGTATATCCAGTATCTTTACTAGGGTTCACATCATTGCTGTTCCTGTTTTTCCGTATGAATTACGTTCCGAATCTGACAGAACTGATGTCATCATTGCAAAGTGGTGAAGAAGGCAAAGGGGTGCCGGCTTATCTCTTGAAGCTGCCGGATTATTTTATTGCTGCTGCGGCCATTTCTTTGGTCAGTGCCCTGATTTTTTGGAAACTTTTAAAATCCCAACAGGTTCATGTGCAAGTCAATTGGCTTTTGCGCATTCCCGTCATAAAGAAATATATCAGGCTATATTGGTCACATCTGCTCGCCAGGGAACTTGGTACCCTGGTCCATAGCGGTATTTCGCTTCAGGAATCACTGAGGGTACTGATAGAGCAGAATCATCATACAGTCATTCGTTTCATCGCTGAACGCGTTAAAGCAGAAATTATCCTTGGACAGCCATTGTCGACGGCCGTTGAACGAATGGGAATTCTTTCAGAAGATATGCCCGCATTTTTGAAACACGGCGAATTGACTGGTTTTCTGGGGAAAGAGTTGATACTTTACAGCGAAGTGCAAATGGAACAGATTGAGCAGCAAACTCAAAAATGGCTGAAAATCATCCAGCCGACATTCTTTGTCATAATTGCAGCTTGTATCGTCGCCGCATATTTGGCGATATTATTGCCGATGTATAACTTGGTCCATACAATTTGAGGAGGAAGATTTATGAAGAGATTGAAGAACCAAAAAGGCTTTACGTTAATTGAAATGCTGATAGTCATGCTTATTATCACCGTGCTTATTGCAATCGCAATACCGAATGTTTCGAAGCAAACCACAGCTGTAGATGAAAAGGGCTGCAAGGCATTTGTGCAAATAATAAAAGGCAATTACAACAATGTGGAAAACTCAATGGTTTCATAATTTCGAAGGTAGGCTAAAAACAGCTAATTGTTTTAGCCGCTTTGAATAACATAAAAGAGCAAAAAATAGAGTCGTCAATATTCTAATCGAGATTACCCCAATTGTTAAATAGATGTGTCCACCATTGACGTATTTTTACATCCTAAATATTACAGATTTACTAATTACTCCTATCTAGTAGTTATATTGTAATGGTACAATTTATTTATTAAACTATTCTTAAATATAGGGGGAGTAATAATGAGGAAAAATATCGGATACTTTTTATTAGCAGCAGTAATATTAACTGGTTGTAGCGATTCGGAAAATGAAGTGAAAGCAGAAGTGGAACAGTCAACCGCATTATCACAAGATTTATTAGAAAAATACAAGAAACAAATTAATTATGGTCAAGAAACTGATTTAATAAAAGATTTTCAAAATGATATTGTATATGGTTTTAGTGGAATTGAAGTAAATGACGAATTGCTTGCTATTTATAATGAAGCCATAGTAAATATTATTCAATCAGATTTAGAAAAGTATGTAATTATAGAAAGCTATATTTCTGACGAGCATATCAGCGAAGAAAATTTAAATCTTATAGAAGAAGAAAAAGAAGAATATGCTCTAGATGTCATTACAAAGCTTGATGATTATATTAGTAACTTTGATGAAAATAATAATCCAACTACTAAATTAGAATATATAGAAACTACTGGCTTTCTTGCAGATAATCAGGAAGTTCAGGCATTACTAGCTTATTCTCACTTATTACAAAATCCTGATGACCATGCTGCCTACGAAGCTTTATATGATAATGTTGAATCACCTTACAGAGGAATTAGATGGGGAGAAATAGAAGGTTTTTTATCAAGTAATGGAGTTACAGTAGATGATTGGAAAAAAATTCGTGCTATGAATATTGAAAAGAATAAACCTGAGTACAAAGCTACCATTGGTATGACAGCAGAAGAAGTTGAAAAATCTTCATTAGGTAAACCTGAATCAATCAATAGAACTGTAACAGCATACAGCGTTAGGGAACAATGGGTTTATGAAAATGGTATGTACCTTTACTTTGAAGATGGTATATTAACCAGTTTTCAAGATTAATTTAGGGAGAAAATAAATGAAAATATTAATTATTTGTGAATCCTGTAACCAAATTGGCGAATTTAAATCAGCAAATGATATGTATAATGTTAGCGTAAGATCAGCAACAGATAAATTTCTTGCAGGATTAGATTGGGATATAGAGATAGTAGACAACATTAATGAAGATTTTCTAACTGATCTAACGGATTCTTCTTCTATTGAAAAAACTATTGAGATTCTAGTAAACGACATAACTAAAAATATCTATGCTGTTACTTCTGAATTTGAAATATGTTTCACATGCATGAGTTGTGGAGATCAAATTATAATGAATGATTTCAAATTGAATTAAAAAGGAGTTTCCTCCCACTATGTCTAATTTAGAAATATGGAGGTGATTTCGATTGGGCATTAATTATGGGACACGACATCTTTCAGAGCAACAACAACATATTATACGTAAGCGTGAAGAAAATGATAAACGTTTAAAAGAAGAGAATGAAAAGAAGAAGTTAGAAGAGAAGAAAAAACTAGAAGAAAAGAAGGAGTAAGAATTTGCAGTCTCATTAATTTGAGGGTGCTTTTTTATTTGTATTATTTCCGATTTATTTACTATATAGGCTGCAATATTAGGATAAGTAATACTTTACATAAGGGAAATCTATAAAAATCAAAAGAAGTTATCAAGCAAGCTCATATTCAATCCATATTAAACTCTGTAAGCCTTTCTGAGAGCCTAAGTAACCTGTAAGGTATTTGCTTATGAAACTGGTTAAGAAGCCTTCAGCAATTGATTGGCTATTAAATATGGGATGCTGAAGAGTAGTTTATAAGGTACTCGAAAGTGGAAAAATCGACATTAAAAGAAATCAATTGATTTAAGAGTTTGTATTCTGAGTAAGGTACTAACACCTATTTACCTCTAGCTTTCGTACAGCATGCCCAGAAAAGCTTAAAACGATACTTCAGCAGCTAATTGTTCATCAGCCAAAATATGAGAATCATACATATTTAGATTTGTAAATGCATTTTCAAAAATTATTTTAATCTGCTCTTGATGAGAGGATATCTCACACCTATAATAACTAGCATATAGAGTTAAAAAATGAAATTATCATACTTCCTTTTCTAATTGATTATTAGTCGCCACTTTTGTGGTGATAATAAAAATGGGAGGTCATGAAAATGACAGTAAAAAAAAGTAAGAAGAAATTAAAAAATAAAGAAGGAGGTAAGATAAAAAACTCAAGAGATAGTATGTCAGAAAAAGCGATAATAGAACTTTATGTTTTAGATTTAATTACTGAAAGTCAAGAGTCAGCAGCATTAACACTCTACCGCTCCTGTTTACAGGCATATCAAAGAACTAGAGATAAAAGTAAGCCATGGTATAACAAAGTAGAGTTTCACTTTGAAAATCCTTTAGATATGGCAATACAGTTTATAACAACTTTGCCAAACGAGTGGAAGAAGTGGCAACTGCAACAGTTAATATTTGAGGACAAAACTGTACAAGGTGATCGCCCTTCCGTGGACAGGATTGATAGTAAAATACATTATTCTATAGATAATATACAAACCGATTCCATTAAGGGAAATTACACAGATGCAAGCAACAGGAGAAGAAAGAAAATCGCTTTATTAGAATTTGAAAACGGTCAAATAGGATTAAGGATATATGATTCACAAACAGAGTTAAGAAATGATTTGAATATCCAAGCTTACAAAATAAAAGACCTGAAAAAGCAACCGTATGAAATTGGTGTAAAGAATAATAATGGGGATGTTTTACTGTCAGGCAAACAAGTAATAGCAATGGAATATATGGTATTACCTCCAAGATCAAAAGAGAAACAAAATAGAATAGATAAGCAAAGCTATACTGAACTTAAAGAACGTATAGAGTTATTAGAAAGATTTTCTTTTGATGTAAAAAGAGCGAATCATATAGAGAAGTTAAAAGAAACATTTGAATTATACAGAAAGTTCGGGTGGGACAAGCTATGATGTAGATATTTGAGTGGGAAAAGTTTGTAATTGAAAATAATATAGATACAAGTTTATTGGACGATATAGTAAGTCGGTTACCTTTCTTGGATGAAAATGCTTATATTGCTGGAGGTGCAATAGCTGACGTTATACGAGGGCAGAAACCAAAAGATATAGATATATTCTTTTCAAATGAGCTTACTCAAGAAGAATTTGCAAAACAGCTTATAGATGCTAAATGGGGCACAATGACAAAAGCGGGAAAAATGATAGCTGGAAAGCATCATGTTTTGTTTCAAGATAAAGGTATTGTATTAGACGTTGTAACTTCAATGAAAATACAGCTAGTAGGACAACAAGGTTCCAAAAGACTAGGTTTTCAAACAATTGAGCAAAAAGTTTTTAATGCGGACTTTACTGTAGCTCAGTTTGTATACGATGGCACAAATTTATATTGTGGTAGTACTTCAATTAGAGACTTAAATAACCTTATGCTAGTGCTGAGTAACTTCAAATTATTAGATTTTCAAAAAAGAGTTGATCGCTACATTAATAAAGGTTATATAAAAACACCAGAAATTGCATTGATTGAACATGGTATTGCTGTGACTAATGCTAGTCAGGAATATAAAGAAAGAATTGCAATACTTGAAAGTTACCATGGCTCAAATAATAAGCAACTATAAAATTATATAATTATATGTTAAAAGGGTAGGTTTTTAAGGGTTTTATATATGAAAGTTTTCAATAAATATTTGTAAAGGAATGGTATGTATATTAGTTAATTTTAAAAATTATAGAAGTAGAAAAGATAAAAGAGTCAAAACTAGTGATAATCATATAGATAAGATAGTTAGTATAGACACACTTGTACTAAGAGTTAAGTTAACAGATGAACAAAAGGAGTTTTTATACGATAGATTCTATTATGATTTTCACCGCTCCAAATATTATAGATACTCCTTATACTTTGAAGATATGGGATTTACTTTGCAGCTATCACCTAAAAAAAATGAATTGCATAAGTATTTTAATGCAACCTTAACACTACACCGTAAATTTTTTCAACGTGATTATATACCACATTCAATTATTGACATCTTAAATTTTATTGACTGGTCTATCGTCCGTTTAGATATAGCATTTGATTATAATAATTCAAAACAAGATAGTTTATTATTCAAGCATCATGGCAATTTAAAAGATGCTTCTTATGAAAATGAAACTTACTACATTGGCAATCATAAATCACAGAAAAAAAGCCATACATTAGTAAATTATGACAGGAACTTAAAAGAAATAAAACGCAATACAGGAATAGATCATGACTATAGCAACCGACTTGAAACACGTTTTAAATTCAACATGGCAGCCATGAAATTAAACAATATGAATCATGATTTAATCTATACTCAACTTAATCGCTATCTCTTTATTGCTGACATTTCGTCTGTTAATACTGATGGATATAGAAAGAACCGTATTCGCAAATTACAGCATAATTATAAGCAGATAAAACAATTTGATACTAAGGAAGCTAAAGAGATTAGAAGGCTAATTAATGCACAGCGAGAGCCATTAGTAGATATATATAAATCTAAAAAATCTTCACTTTTCGACTTTATGAATTATAAAGAGAGTTATATAAATGAATCAATAGTAAATGATGATTTGTCTTGTTCGATCGGAGCAACTAAACATGGTTAAGTTAATAAAGGTTATATTAAAGTTGTCAGTAGAAGGTAAATCGAAGTTATTAGAATTTGAAGACTTCATGAGTCGCTATAATAAGCTAGAAGCGGATAAGATAGAAGAAGAATTACAGAAGCTACAAGATGCTGAAATGATTGAATTTCAACGTGAAGAGTTCGGCTTTAGAATTCTAGTAACTAATACGGAGCGGTTAATGGAATATATTTATAATTGAATAGTGTCGACAACATTCAATAAGAGTGCCAGTTTTTAAACTAGCACTCTTTTTTTTCATATATACTTTTATGAAATTAATTTATTTTTGGAATGATAGATTTTTCAGCTTTTATCACGTCTTCACCCAATGCTCTATAATATTCTAATTCTTCTGTTGTCATTGGGTCTTTAGCGCTTTTATTAAAACGCTCATCAATGGAATTCTGGAGAATGGGCAAGGTTAATAGAGAGAACAAGATTTTTTTTAATAGTGAATTCATATCTTCTTGCTCTAGTAAATCTTTGCCGATTATAATTTTATGTTTTTCAGATAAAGTGTCTTTAACTTTATTTAAGTCAGCAAAAGATAATTTATAGCTAAGATCATGAGCGAATTTTCTACGAATATTATTAAACTTTTTATAAGGAGCTATCTCTTTTTTCGAGAAAATTCCAATAGCAACTAATAAATCAAGTTTTTGTGGATACAACATTCTATTTAAGTCAAATACAGACGGATCAACGTATACGGCTTTTATTAAATTCTCTATTTGAATTTCAATTAACATCTGTCCTTTTAATACTACAGAAAGGACTGATTCTTCTTCTATTACATGTATCCAGTACCCACCTAAAGCTGCGGCAGCGTCAAACCTAGTCAGCATTGAAATCCTCCTCAAATTACTAATATTGTTAAATTGTTAGAGTTACCATTCAATTCTAGCATATTAATACGTTCATACTAGAGATGCTGTTATTTACCGAAGCGATTACAAGAAAAATAGTTTTTTTAAAAAAATCTCTAAGAAATGCTAGAGAAATACGGCAAAATTAGCAGTATAATTTTTTTAAAAAAATATATAGCTTTGAAGACCAAAAGCTATAAACATGGTAAAATAGTATGTTCACTCGAAGTGGTTCGAGAGTGGTTTCGAGAATAGATTTAAATTATAAATAAGTAATTAAGAGTTAAGCAAATAAGTTAAGGAAGGAGATATTTAAGAAATGGTAATAGAAAAAGAATTTTGTAAATGTGTAACTTCTACAAGTGTGTACACCATAGATGATCATTGGGGATACTGGCTTCATTGCTCAGATTGCAATAAGAAAATTGAAGATGAATTTCACTACTATGATGAACCTGATGACGTATATTAAACAAAATGTAATTCACATATAAAAGAGATTAGGCTTTCTGAATTCAGAAAGTCTTTTTTTGTCTATAAGTTTCAACTTTGAGACAGGTTGAAAAAGTATTGAAAAGATAGTCAATAATTAGCTATGCATAGTATATAAGTTAGTCTATAATATAAAGTATAGAAGATAATTAACTTATAGACTGGAGCGGGTAACATGGCAATGATCGGATATGCAAGAGTTTCTACCACTAATCAAGACAATGGGTTAGAAACGCAAAAAGCTTTATTAGAAGAAGCTGGAGCTACAAAAATATTTCATGAGAAAATAACAGGTACTAGCACTAAGCAAAGAAACGAACTGAGAGAATGTATAAATTATCTAAGGGAAGGAGATACTTTAGTAGTTACAAAAATTGATCGTTTAGCCCGCTCCATATTTGATTTAAATAAAATAGTAGATGAATTAAAGGATAAGGGAATCAATGTGAAATTCCTTAAAGAAAACATGACTTTTGAAGCTAACGGAAAATCTAATAGTATTGGAACTTTGCTGTTTAATATTTTAGGATCATTCGCACAATTTGAGCGTGATTTAATAGTAGAGCGCACTACTGAAGGAAGAGTAAGAGCAAAAGAACAAGGAAAGCATATGGGAAGAAAAGCAGGACACACAGTAAAGGCTATGGAACGAGCATTAGAACAATACAGGAACAGAGCAGATAACAAAATGAGTGTTTCTGACATATTAAAGTTGAATGGTATTCCGAAAGCGACATTCTATTTGGAACTTAAAAAGCAAAAGTAACAAAGAATATTAATGTCTTTACTATGAAGGATGGATAATACAAAAATAAAAAGCCGATTATTAAATACATAATCAGCAAGTTATTCATCTAAATTCAATACAATTATTGTGAGAACCACTTTTCAATAAATTTATTTTTTAAGAATGATACAAATTCATTTACCAATTGAAGGTAAAGTAAGACAGTTTCTTCTTCTAATTGAATTAACTTATGTGCATAGCTATATTCTCTTTTAAATTTCTCATCGGTTAAACCAAGTCGATGTACCAATAAATGTCTTATATCATGAATTTTATTTATATCTTTTATAGTATATGGTACTGAATCTATGTTAGTAGAGAAATGGTCGAAATTTATATTAAAGGTTTTGTTGTAAAATTTTTTTATTTCACTAAAACCTTGTCGATGTAAATTACCAATTTTATTTTCAATAAACTTTTCTTCAAGATCATGCATATCTTTTGACAGAAATTCTGATAGTTGAAATTCAATAGTTTCTTTGGGAGCATAAAAGCATGTTTTGTCATGATAAAATGCTGTTCTAACAACGTCTAAAAGGTGTAATTCTATTATTGAAATAAGTCGGATTATAGTCATTTCTTCTAAAAATTTAGCATATGCTTTTTCATATTTTCTCTTTAGATTCGAAGGATGATGTTCTATTAAATACTTCTCCTTATAATAAACTTTATCAGCTGTACTTCTATCTTGTGGCATATTTAGCTCAAGCATAGTTGCTGTAGAGTCGTAAGAATATAGACTAGCAAGATACCATCTATTGAGTCTTTTGAAGTCTAAGTCGTATTTTCTATAAGGTTTTAAGAACTCTTTTCTATTCACCTTATTTTCCTCCTCATTCTATTTATGATTTATTGTTTATAATGCATTTTAAAAAGAATTAAAATTAGATTGAGCATTATATATTGAAAATTTATTATATGAAAATATTTTACCATTTAAAGGTAATGAAAAGAAAGTGTATAGAGTAAAGTTAATTGCGATCATAACAGATATAGGAAATTATATTAGGGATAATGACATTTAACTTATACTTCAGCTTAAAAACAAAGTTTTATTGTAGTTGGTATAGGGAGGGGTAGAAAGCGATATAGTTCAATTTTATATTGAGAAATAGGCTAGACCTGCTCCCACAACACACTAAATTAAAAATATAATCATCAAAAAGAATTTCTATTGAAAATAAATGTATTCAAAAATAAGAAATAGTAATAATGTATAAATATGAGTTAATTAACAGTAAACTTTTACAGTAATATAGTTTCTTTATACTATTATAATTGATTAATCACTCACAAAAGAGAATCTTAGAATGGGGATATGGGAAAATGAAAACTGAAAAACTTAATGAGGAAAAAGCAAAAACATTTGCAACATATGTTATTACAGTATCCACTCATCTATCACCAGAAGAGCTTAATTCTACTTTTCATCCGAACTTAATAACAAATAACACTTTAGAACTGAATACCCTTAATAACGAGTCTACAAAATTAGTAATTGAGAATATGGAATTAACAGCAGTTGAGTTGATTGAGAATAATTAAATAAAATAATTAGCAATCGGAAACGGTTGCTTTTTTTCTTTTGTTATAATAGTTGTAAAGCGTTTTCTAGTAGCATGGAGGGGGAGAGCATTTGCAGAAAAAAGCGGTTTTATATACACGGATTTCGACAAATAAAATTGAGCAAAAAAAATCTCTTGTAAATCAAGAGGAACGCTATACAGAATACTGTAAGGCAATGGGCTATGAGTTAACCGATATTTATGCTGATGAGGGATTGACTGGAACGAATGCCAGACGAGTTAAATTTAAAGAAATGCTTTTAGATGCTGGATTAACGTATACAAGAAATGATATGGGATATGATTATTTCACTCCAGACAAGAAAGCGATTCCGAAGTTTTCAGTCATAATCTGCAAGGATGTCAGTCGCTTCTCAAGGGGTAGTATTCAAGGACAGATGATTGTCAAACTCCTAAAAGATAAAGGAGTAGATATAATCTTTGAGAATTCAGGTATGTCTACATTTGATGATAACTGGGAGTTTAATTTAGGAATTCTCTTTCAAATTGCTCAAAGTGAATCAGCTAACATGAGCAAACGAATAAAATTTGCTAAACAGCATAATGCCCGTTCTGGAAAATACGCTCCTGCCCGTTTGGCATTTGGTTATATGAGAAATGAGGAAAATGAAATTGTGATAGATGAAGAACAAGCTGAAACTGTTAAATACATCTATGAACGTTATTTAGATGTAGGCGGCTCTATTATTTCTCAAGAGTTAAATGAAAAAGGGATATTAAGCCAAACAGGTAAACGCTGGACAGATGATAAGGTTACACGGGTTATTCATAATCGAATTTATACGGGGACAGCAGTAGTTGGTAAAAGCTTTAAGAAATCCGTCACAGATACACAAAGAAGCAAAACTACTTCTGATAAATATATAGAAATCCCTAATGCAGTAGAGCCGATTATTTCCCTTGGGAAATATGAAGGGGCGAACTTGATCAGAGAACAAAGAATGAATATAAATAAGAAACTTGGCAGAAAGCCAGCTAGAAATGATATTTATAATGAGAAATTATATTGCTCTTGTGGAAGTCGTTTTGTCCGTCATACTGGGAACGGTGGAAAGATTACGTATATATGCCAAAACCGTCGTAAGCGACTTGGCTGCATGGTTAGAGGTATATCAATTACCAATCTAAATAAAAGGTTGGCAGAGGTGGAATTAAAATATTTATCTAATGCTATGGGAGATTCCTTCTATTATAAAGAGTTGCTCAATCTTTTAGATAAACAAAAGCTACAATTAGCCAATACTAAGAATGATATAAATAAACGGATAGAAAACTTAAATGAAGAAATAGAAAAAATAACTGATCAATATATTTCATTAGATGAAAGCAACAAGATCAAAGCTAGGCTTATAAAAAGGGTTAATGATAAAGAGAATGAAATTAACCAATTTAATAAGCAATTAGAAAAGCTTAATATAGAATCAATTGAACACATTCAAATTAGAGTAGAAGAGAAAAAAGAAATGATTAATCTTATTACAACTTCTAAATCCTTAGTTGCTGAAGATAAATTAAAGTTGCTTCATAAAGTAGAGATCGGAGACTATGATTTAAATTTTCATTTTGCTGTTCCTTCATTTGAGGAAGAAGTAGATTTATATAACAAGCTTTTCCCTATGAATCCTATCTCACTAACCATTCCATTTAAGCCATTCTCAGAAAGCTTCAGAAGAGATCATAAGGCTGCTAAAGAATACTGGGATTTATCTAACGAAAAACGATAATTTAAATATTTTTTTCGCTGAAAGAATATTTTTATATGAGTAGTTTTATTAGATTTTACCTTTAATGATATGATAAAAGGAAAAACGGGGTTAGAGAAATGGATAAAGGCAAAATTGTGATAATTTCATTAGCATTAGGTTTAATTTTTATGTCATTCTTGGATTTTAAGTTACCAATATACATCTCTGTTGGCATGACAACTTTTGTTACGTTTTTAACTCTCAATGATTTTGCAAGCACTGCTTTTCATAGGTTTAAACAAATCGAAAACAGTGATGATAAATTTATTATCGCTACAAAAAATTTTCTAGCTAGATTAGCTAATTTTAATAGTGATTTTCTCAAAAAAATTACAGATATATTGCTATATTTTTCAGTGCCGTTTTCTATATACACTTCCTATATAACAAAGGACTTGATCTCTGAAGAAGAATTGCTAAGTTATCAGCAATCTCTTACACTCTATACTTTGGGACTAGTAGTATTTCTATTAGCAAAGAATAAAGAAGATACAGTCGTTGAAAAATAATATCTATTTAGAGCACTTCAGCAAATCGCTGAGGTGTTTTTTGTATATTGTAAATATATAGTTGTATTTGTATGCTTTTTTACAGATGGTCCAAGGGCAAGTGGAATCTTTCCGAATGGATGAAAAGAAAGTGCCGACGGTTGCAGAACTGGTCACTGAAGGGTATTTGAAGGCGGATGAAACCAATTGTCCGAATGGAGATATTGTCAATATATCTGTAGATGGTGTCGTATCATCGTCAGAACCGCCGGCTTAAACAACAATGGCTTCTCGCTGCTTGAGGTTGTTCTTGTTCTTGCGCTGCTGATGGCAGGACTCGGTATCGGTTTGCCGGCATATAACCAGATTGCTGTGAAAAAAGAAGAAGAACGTTTTTTCCAGCTCCTCAGAAACGACATATATTTTGCGCAAAGTGAAGCATATCGCTCAGGGTATTCGGTAAAAATAATTTTCCGCGATGGATTTGGCAGGTACGATATTGTTCAGAACCAATTCGCCCCACTTGATTCGCGGATAATACCGGAGTCGGTCACGCTGGAAAGTACCAGTAATCTGACAGAAATCGGTTACTGGTCAAATGGTTCAGTAATGGCTTCCGGTACTTTGCGGTTTTCCACCAGTAGCGCAGAAAAAATTATTGTCGTGCATCTTGGTAAAGGGAGAGTGGTGTTTTCTGGATGAAAAGGGTCTTTCCTGGGCAGAAACGATGCTTGGTCTGCTGATTATATTCATGCTCTTTGGCACCTTGATGCCGGCCATGCAAAAAATGCACCAGACACTGGATGATAAACAATTGAGGGTTACAGCTTATGAAACCCTGCATGATGCGGCAAGGATCATAAAAGGAAATGGGGCGGCCGAGGGAGAGCGCACGGTAAATGATGTTGTTTTTTCATGGCGATACAGCACCGATTTGTGTGTTGTCTATAAAAATTACCGCTCATTAATGGAAACCGTATGCATAGAGTAAAGTCAAAATCTGAAAAAGCAGGCTCAGAAGGCGGTTTCATTTACTTTAATGCATTACTTGACTTGGTACTTGTAGCGGCAGTCATGCCGCTGATAGTTGTCTTCTATATATATTCAGGCTCTTATATGGAAGATCTTGATGCCGGAGAAATGGAATGGCGTTTATTTGCAGCTGAGCTGCAAAGCTATTTGACGGCCGTTGATTCCATAGAAATCATTAACGGGGGAACAGGCTTCCGTGTGATACAGGCCGGCACCGAATATGACATTGAAATCTACAGTTCACTGATCAGGAAACAGAAGTTCAATGAAGGCCATGAAATTATGGTGACAGACATTATCAAATGCAATTTCAGCATCGAAGGGCAAGTTTTGAAAATCACCGCTATTCGATCCAACGGAATAGAAGAGAGGTCCGAATATGCCATTACAAGTCCTTAAGTCCGAAAAAGCCGCTATTTATCCTGTCACACTCATCTTTTTTCTATCGGCATTGATAGTCTTGTCGCATGCGGCCATGATTTACAGCCAGCATTATAAAACATATGATGCATTGGAAAATATGCACCGGCATGCTACTATACAACTACTGGCAGAAATCGAGAAAAATAAAATACCTGAGTGATTTTGGGTAGTACGGGTGGTTGGATGAAAAGAATTTACTTGGTCGGATTTATGGGATGCGGAAAAAGTGCCGTCGGCAGGCGGCTAAGTTTTTTACTGAAAAAGCCTTATTATGACATGGATAAGGAAATAGCGAGACAGATGGGTATGCCTATTGCCGCTATTTTTGAATCCAGAGGCGAAGCGTATTTCAGGGAATTGGAAACTCAATTTTTGAAAAACCTGAAAGAAGAGGATTGCATCATTTCCACAGGAGGCGGTGTGGCGATGCGGGAAGTAAACAGAAGGATCATGCGGAAAACCGGCCTCGTATTATTTCTTGATGCTCCTTTCCGTGAAATTTGGCGAAGGATCCACAAAGATCCCAAACGGCCCATTGTGGTCAATTCGACGAAAGAGCAGATTGAAGCCTTATACAAAAAGCGCTATCCGCATTACAAGGCTGCTGCCCATATTACGATCCGCACGGAGTTCCGTACGTTGAGGCAAATCACACAATATGCAGCATTTCAGGTGAATCGGCTAAAAGGCGAATGATTACATGTTTTTAATTCGATTTTGTTCGTGTTTTCAACCTCTTCATAAAAAAGATTGCGCTTACCCTTCAATAATGTTAGGATATAGACGAAGTTATACGATTCTGTATAGCGCTATGGACCAATCATTTTGAATTGGGCGGATGAAAGCACGGGGAGAGTACGCGAAAGCGTCGCCGAAGGAGCAAATGGCAGCAGCCATGAATCTCTCAGGCAAAAAGACTCGTGCCGGACGCATCTCTGGAGAATGTTGCTTTGCAGCTACCAAAGAGGAAAACCGTAACGGTAAACTTTCAGGTTCCAGGACAGAGATTTCCCTTAACAGGGGAATCTCTGTCCTTTTTTTATGGATTCTGTTAAATGAGGAGGAAGTTGAATGGGAGAGTTACAACGCACACCTTTATTTGAGTCATACTCGCAATATGGTGGGAAAACGATTGATTTTGGAGGCTGGGAATTGCCGGTGCAATTTTCAAGTATCAAGGATGAACACGAAGCTGTCAGAACAAGAGCAGGGCTTTTCGATGTGTCGCATATGGGAGAAATCCTTGTTTCTGGACCGAACAGCCTTGATTTCCTGCAGAAGCTCCTGACGAACGACATTTCCAAAATCAAGGACGGACAGGCTCAATATACAGCTATGTGTTATCCGGACGGAGGGACTGTCGACGATTTGCTGACATATCGTATTGATGAACAACATTATATGCTCGTCGTCAATGCATCGAACATCGAAAAAGATTTCGGCTGGATGCAAAACCATTCGATCGATGGTGTCGAGTTAAAAAATGTTTCTGATCAGTACGGATTACTCGCATTGCAAGGGCCGCTTGCTGAAACGGTTTTACAGAGATTGACAGATGAGACTTTAAGCGACATCAAGCCTTTCCGCTTTAAACAGGATGTTGCAGTTGCTGGCCATCCAGTCCTCATTTCACGTACCGGCTATACAGGTGAAAACGGTTTTGAAATTTATGGTTCTCCTGAAGCCAGCATAGCGCTGTGGGACGAAATATTAAAAGAAGGCAAGGAAGACGGTATTATTCCTGCAGGTCTTGGTGCCCGGGATACATTGCGTTTCGAAGCTTGTCTGGCATTGTACGGTCAGGAACTGACAAAAGACATTACACCGCTGGAAGCAGGCATTAATTTTGTCGTAAAACTGGCGAAAGACGATTTTATCGGTAAAGAAGCACTTGCCGCACAAAAAGAAAACGGAGTTCCGCGCAAGCTTGTTGGCATTGAGATGATCGACAAAGGAATTCCGCGTCACGGCTATGCAGTTTACTTGGGCGATGAAAAAATCGGCGAAGTGACTACCGGGACACAATCACCAACATTGAAGAAAAATATCGGACTCGCACTTATATCTGCGGAACATGCTGAACTTGGCAAGGAACTTGAAGTGGAAATCCGCAACAAGCGCCTGAAAGTAGTTACAGTAGAAACGCCATTTTACAAGCGCAGCAATTAATTTCAATTGAAAAGGGGACAGCTATCGATGAAACATCGCTATTTACCAATGACGCCTCAAGATGAAAAAGCAATGCTCGATACGATCGGCATAAAGTCGATTGATGAATTATTTGCAGATATTCCGGAAAAAGTAAGGTTCAAAGGCGAATACAATATCAAACCTGCGAAATCAGAATCATCATTGACGAAAGAATTGTCGCAATTGGCTGCTAAAAATGCCGATTCCAATACGTATGCTTCATTCCTCGGAGCTGGAGTTTATGACCATTACAAACCCATTATTGTAGACCATGTCATTTCGCGTTCGGAATTCTACACTGCTTATACGCCGTATCAGCCTGAAATTTCACAGGGCGAGTTGCAGGCGATATTTGAATTCCAGACAATGATCAGTGAATTGACAGGAATGGAAATTGCCAACTCTTCGATGTACGACGGCGGAACATCACTGGCGGAAGCCGGCATGCTCGCTGCGGGCCATACACGCCGTAAAAAGATTCTTGTTTCGCGTTCAGTACATCCTGAATCACGTGATGTCGTGCGTTCATATGCACTTGGACAGTCCATCGCAGTGGAAGAGATTCCATTGAAAGACGGCCATACGGATCTTGATGCTTTGAAAGAAATGATTGACGACAATACCGCAGCAGTTATGATCCAGTATCCGAACTTCTTCGGCCAGGTTGAAAATTTGAAAGAAATCGAACCGATCGTCCACGAAGCCGGTGCGTTGTTCACTGTTTCATCAAACCCATTAGCACTTGGTGCTTTAACACCTCCAGGCAAATTGGGCGCGGATATTACAGTGGGAGATGCCCAGCCATTCGGTATCCCTGAAGCGTTCGGTGGACCTCATTGCGGTTATTTTGCCGTGACTAAAGCGCTGATGAGAAAAGTGCCTGGACGCCTTGTCGGTGAAACGACTGACGAAGACGGGCGCCGTGGTTTTGTACTTACTTTACAGGCGCGCGAGCAGCATATCCGCCGTGATAAAGCCACTTCAAATATCTGTTCGAACCAGGCATTGAATGCACTTGCTGCATCTGTCGCCATGACTGCTCTTGGCAAAGAAGGCACCAAGGAAATGGCCATCCAGAACATAACAAAAACCTACTATATGAAACAGCAATTGAAAGTAGCCGGCTTTGAAATCGCTTTTGAAGGGGCGCATTTCAATGAAATCGTTGTTAAAACCGGTGCTCCAGTCAAACAGCTGAACGCTTCCCTTCTACAAAAAGGGATGATCGGCGGATACGACCTTGGATTGAGCTATGAAGAATTCGATGGCCATATGT
Organism: Planomicrobium sp. Y74; assembly: GCF_003668635.1. Classification (GTDB taxonomy): domain Bacteria; phylum Bacillota; class Bacilli; order Bacillales_A; family Planococcaceae; genus Planococcus. The sequence continues at coordinate 356,334 of NZ_RCWH01000002.1, forward strand.
TAATCGCCGTTACTGAACAGCGCACTAAAGAAGAAATCGATGCATTCGTGCAGGAAATGGGGGCTACTCATGCATAAAGACAACCAACCGCTCATTTTTGAAATGACTAAAGAAGGCCGTGTCGGCTACAGCCTGCCGGAACTCGATGTTCCTGAAATCGATCTTGCTGATTTATTGCCGGAAGGCCTGGTTCGCGTTGAAGCTGCGGATCTGCCGGAGGTTTCTGAACTTGATATCATGCGCCATTACACAGCATTGTCCAAACGCAATCATGGTGTCGATTCCGGTTTCTATCCACTGGGCTCATGCACAATGAAATACAATCCGAAAATCAATGAATCCGTTGCAAGATATTCCGGATTCGCAAACATCCATCCGCTTCAGGACGAGTCTACGGTCCAGGGAGCTATGGAATTGATGTATGATCTTCAGGAACATCTGAAGGAAATTACCGGTATGGACGAAGTGACGCTTCAGCCGGCAGCCGGCGCGCACGGGGAGTGGACAGGATTGATGATGATCCGCGCTTTCCACGAAGCAAACGGTGACACGAACCGCACGAAAGTTATCGTTCCCGATTCGGCGCACGGCACTAACCCTGCATCCGCCACTGTGGCTGGCTTTGAAACCGTAACGGTTAAGTCAAATGAACATGGACTTGTCGACCTGGAAGATTTGAAACGCGTAGTCGGGGAAGATACAGCTGCTTTGATGCTGACTAATCCGAATACACTGGGTCTTTTCGAGGAGCAGATTCTTGAAATGGCTGCCATCATCCACGAAGTCGGCGGCAAGCTGTATTATGACGGGGCCAATTTAAATGCTGTTATGTCTAAAGCACGTCCTGGTGATATGGGCTTCGACGTTGTCCATTTGAATCTTCATAAAACATTCACTGGCCCTCATGGCGGCGGCGGTCCTGGATCAGGTCCTGTAGGCGTCAATAAGGATTTGTTGCCGTACCTGCCTAAACCGATACTGGTCAAAAAAGATGATGTTTTTGCATTTGACTATGACCGTCCACAATCAATCGGCCGAGTTAAACCGTTTTACGGTAACTTTGGAATCAACGTCCGCGCATACACATATATCCGTTCGATGGGGCCGGATGGCCTGAAAGCAGTGACGGAATACGCCGTGTTGAACGCAAACTATATGATGCGCAGACTCCAGGAGCATTTCGACCTGCCGTATGACCGCCATTGCAAACACGAATTTGTATTGAGCGGCCGGCGCCAGAAGAAATTAGGCGTGCGAACGCTTGATATGGCGAAACGCCTGCTTGACTTCGGCTATCATCCGCCGACAATCTACTTCCCGTTGAATGTAGAAGAAGGCATGATGATTGAACCGACTGAAACTGAGTCGAAAGAAACGCTTGATGCTTTCATCGATGCAATGATCCAGATTGCACGTGAAGTGGAAGAGAACCCGGAAATTGTCCAGGATGCGCCTCATACCACCGTCATCAAACGCCTTGATGAAACAAAAGCTGCACGGAAACCGGTTTTGCGTTACCATAGAGCTGAATAATAATACCAAAAAGGCCTGGCAGCAGATTTGCTTCCAGGCCTTTTTTCATTTCAGTTAAAATCCGATATAGGAATCAGCTTCCTGCCAGTTATTGCGTTCTGCCTTTTTATTCTGCTGCTGAAGTTCTTCGATGCGTTTTTCATAAGCGGAATCGCCATCGTAATGCCAATTCAAGGCGCTGAGTTGTTTCGATGGTAAGGTTTGTGCTTTGAAGATCTTCCGCAGCACTGGTGATTTTACCTTGGGGACGTGCTTCGTAAATGTAATCGAGTGTTTCATATTCCAGCTGGCCTTTTTTCATCATGTCCAGAAGGTGGCTGTGCAACTGCATAAAAGGTTCAGTTACATCAATATGTTTCCGCGGGCCAACTGACCGGTCATTGAGGCAGTTGGAAATCCTGTTGGAAACTTCGGCTATATTGGCGTAAACAGGCAAATGATCTTCTAAACTCGGATGGTGAGGGAAAAGGATTTTTTCTGTCATTTCAGGCTTCCGTCAAGTTTCGGATTTTTGTTTAAAAAAGCTCTTCCATTTTGGAAGAGCTGACAGTCATGATTTAGATTTGATCTTTCCGGTCCATTGCTTGAAACCGCCTTGCAATTGATACAATTGGTCATAACCCTGCTTTTTCAAATAAATTGCTACACGTCCAGCACGGGCACCGTTCTGGTCGTACAGATAAACGGGCTTGTCGGAACGGATTTCCTTATGGCGCTGGCGCAATTGAGTTTGAGGGATATTGCGTGCTCCCAGGATATGGCCGGCAGCGAAATCCTTTGGCTCACGGACATCGATCAGCTGCGCTTTTCTGTAGCCTTCGATGAATTGGTCCTGGGTTAATGTAGTAACTGCTTTTTTCATGCGGAAATATGACACCACCGCGTAAACAATAATCGCGAATAAAATCGCTGCGATAAAATACAAGAATTCCAATGGTCTTTCCCCTTTCTATTCTCTCTTCATTATAAGAGATAACGGTCTTTTAATTCAATGCCAATATTAGAGGATAAATGAGAAAAAGAGGCGATGCTGTGAAATTTATAAGAATACGTTTTACTCTTCAATCATGAAAATTTATCATTGCCAGGGAAAGACAAGAACTAAGAGTCGCAGATTTAAAAGAATCCAATATTATGAAAGATTAAACGCTGGCAACCCGAAAAGCGGGCATCATGGGGCTTTGAACCTTCTAAAACGGAAATAGGGGATTGTACCAGGGGTGGTGTAAAAAATATCACTTTAGACTCATTTTAATATTTTTTCTCCATAAAAAGCCTGCTGCAATGAAGGTTTTGACGAAATTAAAACGGGAGTCAAATTTTTGTTATGGAAAGGAGTTTCAATATCTAGTATCATGGGAAAAGTATTAATACTATATATAGTGTTTGCTCTTATAATATAAAGGAGGAATTGTCAAATGGTTTCTGCAACTAATTCTGTTTTTACGTTAAATCCTGAGGCTTTGAATAAGGACATCGAACAGTTTCCGCAAGTGCACCCGATCACATCAGACATGTCAACGACGCATAAAGGCGTTTCGAGACTGGTAATGATCGACCGATATTCTTTTAAGGATACGGAAAAGAAAACATTGAAAGCTGGAGATTTTGTTGTTCTTACGGTGAAGGAGGACCCGAAATTTCCTGCACGCGGCTTAGGATTCATCGTATCGGTTAACCGTGCGGCGAATCAGGCGGAAGTATGGATTGAGGAAGACTACCGCAGCGCGATTGATAACCAGGATGATCTTGAAAATGGCATTGTTGTCAGGTCGCTTGACGTTATCGAGAAACCTCTGGAGGTTTACTATGAACAGATCGCAAAACGAAATGCTACGGGGCTTGCTGCTGTTGAAAAAACAGAAGAAAAACGCCAGGAATGGTTCACTAAATTCTACGAGCAGCTGGTCGGCCTGAAATTCATACCTGCAGGACGCGTCCTTTACGGAGCGGGTGCTGATACAGATGTCACTTACTTCAACTGTTATGTAATGCCATTTGTTGCAGATTCACGCGAAGGCATTTCCGACCATCGCAAACAAGTGATGGAAATCATGAGCCGCGGCGGCGGTGTCGGGACCAACGGATCGACTTTGCGCCCACGGAATACACTGGCACGCGGAGTAAACGGCAAATCATCGGGCTCAGTATCGTGGCTTGATGATATCGCTAAACTGACTCACCTGGTTGAACAGGGTGGTTCTCGCCGCGGAGCACAAATGATCATGCTTGCCGACTGGCATCCGGATATTGCGGAATTCATCATTTCCAAAATGCAGAACCCGCGCATCCTCAGATACCTGATTGAAAATACTGAAGATGAGACGATCAAGAAACTGGCGAAAGATAAATTGAAGTTTAAGCCATTGACGGAACAGGAAGAAGCAATGTACCAAGGCGTCCTTAACTACCGCGCGATTCCGGGTATGGGCGGATTCAATGAAAAGATCATGCGTGACGCTGAAACGAAGCTTCGTGACGGCGGTACTTATTCCGTCCATAACGAAGAATTCCTTACAGGGGCGAATATTTCCGTTACATTGACCAGCGACTTTATGACTGCTGTTGAAAATGATGAGGATTTCGATTTGCGATTTCCGGCTGTAGAATCTTATTCCAAAGAAGAGATGGCTATCTACAATGAACAATGGCAGGAAGTCGGAGATGTCCGCGAATGGGAAAAGATGGGGCATAAAGTCCGCACATATCGTACGATGAAAGCACGTGATCTATGGAATCTCATTAACGTCTGTGCGACTTATTCAGCGGAACCAGGCATTTTCTTTATCGATAATGCAAACGAAAAAACGAATGCGAAAGCATATGGCCAAAAAGTTGTAGCTACCAACCCTTGCGGCGAGCAGCCTCTGGCACCATATTCAGTGTGTAACCTGGCTGCCGTCAACCTTGCGCAATTCGCCGATCCAAAAACAAAAGAAGTTGACTTTGAATCACTGAAAGAAACAGTGCGTGTCGGTGTCCGCATGCAGGATAATGTTATCGACGCAACTCCTTACTTCCTTGAAGACAACCGCATCCAGGCACTGGGAGAACGCCGTGTCGGACTAGGTGTCATGGGACTTGCTGATCTGTTGATCTACTGCGACAAAGAATACGGTTCTCCTGAGGGCAATGTACTCGTTGATCAGATTTTCAAAACAATCGCCGTAGCAGCTTATGAAGTTTCGACTGAACTGGCTGCTGAACGCGGAAGCTTCCCATTCCTTGAAGGGGAAACGGAAGAACAGACAGCTGCTCTTCGCAAAGCTTTTACTGAAACCGGCTTTATGCAAGGCATGCCGGAAGAAATTCGAGAAGGCATTTTGGCAAACGGCATCCGTAACTCGCATTTGCTGACAGTTGCACCTACCGGATCCACTGGAACGATGGTTGGCGTCTCTACAGGGCTTGAGCCATATTATTCATTCACTTATTACCGCAGTGGACGCCTAGGCAAGTTCATCGAAGTGAAAGCGGATATCGTCCGTGAATATTTGAAGAATAATCCGGAAGCCAATGAAGAAAACCTTCCGAAAGCATTCGTTACTTCAATGGACTTAGCACCGGAAGCCCACGCGGATGTTCAATGCATCATCCAGCGCTGGATCGATTCATCCATTTCGAAAACAGTCAACGCACCGCGCGGATACACTGTTGAACAAGTGGAAGGCGTTTACGAACGACTTTATAAAGGCGGTGCCAAAGGCGGGACAGTTTACGTCGATGGAAGCCGTGATTCACAGGTTTTGACTTTAAAAGCAGAAGAGAATACGTTTGAAGATGAAGCAACGGAAGAAGTACAGACTAAACGTCCAATCGTTTTGATCGATACGATCCAGGATCTTCGCTCAACAAATGTCACAATCGGTTCTGAAGTGGGCGATACTTGCCCTGTCTGCCGTAAAGGGACAGTCGAAGAAATGGGCGGCTGCAACACTTGCACAAATTGCGCCGCACAATTGAAATGCGGACTGTAAAATATTGATGGAAAAGCGGGAGCCAAGGCTTCCGCTTTTTAGCTTGTTGAGAAAGAAAAATTTTTTGAAGCCGATATTCCTCAAAACAGCTTGCTTTCCTGGGGGTTTGCGCTGTTTTGCTCCATATCTTTGGTTCACTTTCTATAATTAGAGAGTTTTTAAGTTCCTTTTTTGAGTGTAAAAGCTGGTACTTAAATTCAGCACAACATCTAAATGAAGCGGCAGGCGGCGAAGGGCAAAGATATACTCCTGCATCGCTGCGCTGCTTCGTCGCAAAGACTTGTCCTCGCGAGCTTCGGCCAATGTCTTTCCTGCGGGACCAGCGAAGCGTCCAAGATCCCGGAGCGAGCAAAGCGAGTGAGGAGGCTTGGACGTGAGCCCGCGGAAAGCGTTCGCCTAGAGCGAAATGATTGAAGAAGCAAACAGATTCTTGACGGCCTGGAAAAGCAGAAGTTGATGCTTCGGCTTTTTTACTGAATATAAATACTGGGCTCTATGAGCATTCAATTTCCCGCTTATAGTTGCTCGATTCTTCTCGTATGATAAAATAATGAAGAAGTTACCGACGGGGAGTGGAGAAGATGCACGCTTTAATATTGAATGGGCCCAATTTGAATCGGCTGGGCAAAAGAGAGCCGGACGCTTATGGCACGTTTACGCTTGCTGAACTGGAACAGGAGCTGGAACAGTTCGCATACGCCAATGGCATTGAATTGACCTGCAGCCAATCCAATCACGAAGGTGAAATCATTGATTGGCTCCAACAGGCTGAACGCCAAAGTTTTGACGGAGTCGTGCTGAATGCAGGTGCTTATACACATACAAGCATCGCGATTCGCGATGCCATCGCCTCCATCCAGGTACCCGTTATTGAAGTACATATTTCAAACGTTCACAAGCGAGAAGAATTCCGGCACCATTCCTATTTGGCGCCGGTAGTGGAAGGGCAGATCACCGGGTTTGGGAAAGATGTCTACTTCCTTGGTCTGCATGCCTTGCTTTTACGAAATCAGAGAGGATGACTATTTTGAAACTGCAAAAACTTCGCAACGAAATGGCACAAAACGAAATTGAGGCATTCCTGATCACGAGCGAATTCAACCTTCGCTATATTACTGAATTTACCGGATCTTCAGGTTTGGCGATTGTTACAAAAGACAGTGCGCTTTTCATTACGGATTTCCGTTATACCGAACAGGCAGCGGACCAAATCAAAGATTTTGAAATAATCAAGGCGAAAACAAACCTGTTGGAAGAAGCCGCGGAGCAAGTGAAGAAATTAGGTGTCAAAACGCTGAGTTTTGAAAAAGACTTTGTTACATACTCATCATTTGAACAATACGGTGAAAAAATGGATGCCGAACTAAAACCGGTAAGCGGCATTATTGAAAAAATCCGTATGATAAAGACTCCTGAAGAAGTGGAAATACTTAAAGCTGCTGCTAAAATCGCAGATGATGCTTTTGAATACATCTGTACTTTCATCAAACCGGGGATGACAGAACTGGAAGTATCAAATGAGCTGGAGTTCTTCATGCGCAAACAGGGCGCGACTTCTTCGTCGTTCGATATCATTGTCGCATCGGGCTATCGTTCTGCATTGCCCCATGGTGTAGCGTCGGATAAAGTGATTGAATCCGGCGATTTTGTCACAATGGACTTTGGCGCTTTGTATAAAGGTTATATCTCTGATATCACACGCACCGTTTCTGTCGGGGAACCTTCAGAAAAATTGAAGGAAATCTACTCGGTAGTGCTTGAAGCACAGGAAATGGGCGTTGAGAAAATCGGTCCGGGAATGACAGGATTCGACGCAGATGCAATCGGCAGGGATTATATCAAGTCAAAAGGCTACGGTGATGCTTTTGGACATTCCACTGGCCATGGCATCGGCCTCGAAGTGCATGAAGGACCTGCTTTATCATTCAAATCCCAGGCAGTCCTCGAACCGGGGATGGCTGTGACAGTTGAACCGGGCATTTATTTGCCGGGTATTGGCGGAGTGCGCATTGAAGATGATATACTGATTACCGAGTCCGGAAACGAAAGACTGACCAAGTCTTCAAAAGAGCTACGCATTTTATAAAAACGGAGGAAATTAAATGATTTCTGTAAATGATTTTAAAACAGGTGTAACAATCGAAGTGGATGGCGGCATCTGGCGCGTAATGGAATTCCAGCACGTTAAGCCAGGTAAAGGTGCGGCATTCGTCCGCTCTAAATTGCGCAATCTGCGTACAGGCAGCGTCACGGAGAAAACTTTCCGTGCGGGTGAAAAAGTGGCCAAAGCACAAATTGATAACAAAAAAATGCAGTATTTATACGCTAATGGCGATGTCCATGCGTTTATGGACACTGAAACTTATGACCAGATCGAACTGCCGGAAAAAAGCATCGAGTATGAATTGAAATTCCTTCAGGAAAATATGGAAGTTCAAGTCATTCAGTTCCAAGGTGAAGTTCTGGGGGTCGAATTGCCGAACACGGTGGTTCTTACAGTGACTGAAACAGATCCGGGTATCAAGGGAGATACAGCAAGCGGCGGAACGAAGCCTGCACATCTTTCTACTGGCTTGACTGTTCAGGTGCCGTTCTTTGTCAATGAAGGCGATCAATTGATCATCAATACGACTGATGCTTCTTACGTTTCACGCGCGCAATAAAGAAAAGCGACGGCACCCGTTAAGCTCTGAAAGGCGTAAGACGGACCAGCGTAGTGGCGATTAGCCGCGCAGCTGGGCTGGCTTATGACCCGAAGAGCTGGGTCGCCGGAGTCTGGACAATAAAGAAAAGCGACGGCACCCGTTAAGCTCTGAAAGGCGTAAGACGGACCAGCGTAGTGGCGATTAGCCGCGCAGTCCCGAAAAGCGAAAGTGCCTGTTCAGCTCTGACAGGTATAAGGCGTACCAGTGTAGTGGCGCTCTTTGCCACGTAACTGGGGCGCCTTATATCCCGAAGAGCTAGGCACTGGAGACTAGACACTGGGCTGGCTTATGACCCGAAGAGCTGGGTCGCCGGAGTCTGGACAATAAAGAAAAAGCATAAGGCATATTAAGTTGTTTATTATTAAATAATGGCCTCCCGAAATGGAGGCTGTTTTTTAAAAGTTTTTCAGCACTTCGAAAAAAATTCAAGAATAAATTATGTACATAAGGGGAGTAGGGTAATTTGAAAATTCAGGAAATCCGCGAAATTATTAAATTGGTCGATGGTTCTTCGATTAACGAATTCACATACGAAGCAGAAGGCACAAAAATCAAATTGAAGAAAAATGGTGGAGTTATAGCTGAAAGTACGGCTGCAGCGCCAGTACAGTCTGCACCGGCAGCACCGCAAGCACCTGCTGCACCTGCAGCTCCGGAATCTCCGGCAAAAGAAGAGAAAGCCGCAGACCAGGCAGCTGATACCGGCAGTTCGGATGCCAATACACATCAGATCCTGTCACCGATGGTCGGCACATTCTATCAATCTCCATCACCGGAGGAACCGGCATATGTACAGGTAGGGACAAAAGTAACTGCTGATCAGGTTGTATGTATTGTAGAAGCCATGAAACTCTTCAACGAGATTGAAGCGGAAGTGGATGGGGAAATTGCTGAAATTCTTGTAAAAGACGGACAACTCGTCGAATATGGCCAGCCTTTATTCCTCGTTAAAACAAACTGAGGAAAGGGGATTTGACCAATGACTATGAAAAAAGTGTTGATAGCAAACCGCGGTGAAATCGCTGTAAGGATTATCCGTGCATGCAAAGAAATGGATATCGAAACAGTAGCTGTATATTCAGAAGCTGACAAAGAGGCTTTGCATGTTGAATTGGCTGACGAAGCTTATTGCATCGGCCCGAAACTATCGAAAGACAGCTATTTGAACTTTTCCAATATCATCAGCGTCGCAAAACTGACGAATTGTGACGGGATTCATCCCGGGTACGGTTTTTTGGCAGAGAATTCGAGTTTCGCTGAGCTTTGTGAAGAATGCGATATTATGTTCATCGGCCCTACTTCAGATGCCATCTCAAAAATGGGAACCAAGGATGTAGCCCGTGAAACGATGCGCAAAGCCGGGGTTCCGGTTGTTCCCGGTTCTACAGGGATTGTTGCAAGTGAAGAAGATGGCCTTGAAATTGCAGAAAAGATCGGTTTTCCAGTCATCATCAAAGCGACTGCCGGCGGCGGAGGTAAAGGAATCCGCGTGGCAAGAAGCCGCGAAGATTTCATTACTGGCCTTCGGATGACTCAAAAAGAAGCAGCTGCCGCTTTCGGGAATCCAGGCGTTTACATTGAAAAATTCATCGAAGATTTCCGACATATCGAAATTCAAGTCTTGGCAGATTCACATGGCAATGCTGTTCATCTCGGTGAGCGTGATTGTTCGATTCAGCGCCGCATGCAAAAATTGGTGGAAGAAGCCCCTTCGCCTGCCCTGTCTCCTGAATTGCGCGCTGAAATGGGAGAAGCGGCAGTCAAAGCTGCTCTTGCAGTGGACTACCGTGGAGCAGGTACAGTGGAATTCATTTTCGATGCAGTGAACCAGAAATTCTATTTCATGGAAATGAATACACGTATTCAAGTGGAACATCCGGTGACGGAAATGATCACTGGCATAGATTTGATCCAACAGCAATTGAGAGTGGCTTCCGGTGAAACTTTGAGTTTCGGCCAGGAAGATATCACTTTCAAAGGATGGTCGATCGAATGCCGTATCAACGCTGAAAATCCGGCAAAGAATTTTATGCCGTCAGCGGGACGCGTGGATATGTATCTTCCTCCGGGCGGCCTAGGTGTCCGCATCGACTCTGCAATGTATTCGGGATACAGCATCCCTCCATATTACGATTCGATGGTCGCAAAACTGATCACCTACGCTGATACGCGTGAAGAGGCGGTTGCTAAGATGAAACGTGCACTTGGTGAGTTTGTGATCGAAGGCGTATTCACGACAATCCCATTCCATTTGAAATTAATGGATCACGAAGTTTTCAAATCAGGTGATTTCAACACGAAGTTCCTTGAGAAATACGATGTATTGAATTCCTAGGGAGGAATGTCAAAATGGCAGAAAAAACGATTCCTTATGTAAAAATGAAACCGACCAATAAACAGGACCTTGGAAACATCGAAGTGGCTCCTGAAGTCTTGGAAATCATCGCGAGCATCGCCGCATCAGATATTGAAGGCGTTGCCAGCATGCGCGGTAATTTTGCCTCAGGCGTAGTCGAACGTCTTGGTAAAAAAGTGCATGGCAAAGGCATAAAAACTGAACTTGCAGCAGACGGTTTGATGATTGATGTCTATTGTGTCATCAATTATGGTGTTTCAATTCCGCAAACTGCTCAAAAAATTCAAGAACAGGTTCGCCAGACTCTTGAGAATATGACTTCACTGCAGACACAGGAAGTGAATGTCCATATTACAGGCATCCAGTTTGAATCCCAGCAGCATATCGATTAATAAGGAAAAGCCAGCCCAGGCACCGAACCGGTGAAGGGGCGGCTTTTTTGATTTGGCTGGGTTCGTTGAGTATGAAGATTTGGCAGGCAGCAGGCAAATTATTTTGCCCGCTGCCTTCCGCTCTATTTTCCGAACATTTCAAACATGGAAGTTCCGGTGTATTATCTGTATAATGAGGGGTAATTAGCAGTGAAAAGGAGACCGGGTTTATTATGAAACGACATGAAGCACGTGAAAAAGCACTCCAGACTCTATTTCAATTGGAGGGCACAGAACTTACGATGGCCGAAGCGATTGAGCATGTTATGAACGGAGAAAACGACAATTTCTATACATTATTGGTCGAAGGAACCTATTCAAACATGGCTGACATCGATGGTAAATTAAAAGGGCATCTGGAAAATTGGTCGTTGGAAAGATTGCCGAAAATTGAACGTACAATCCTCCGTATGGCGGTTTTCGAACTGGCTTATATGGAAGATGCTCCATCCCGTGTCATCATGAACGAAGCGATCGAACTGAGCAAAACCTTCGGCGATGAAAAATCAAGCCGCTTCGTCAATGGTGTTTTATCGAAGTTTACAGACGAACTAGAAAATTAATTTGGAGGGATTTACTTGTCAGCCACTTTAATCGATGGAAAAGCAACCAGCCAGAAAATCAAAAGCCAAATAGCAGTTCGCGTTGAACAATTAGCGCAACAAGGAATTGTTCCGGGATTGGCGGTCGTCCTGATCGGCGACAACCCGGCGTCCCATACATATGTCAAAAATAAAAAGAAAACATGTGAAGCCCTTGGCATGCGCTCCGATTTATTGGAGTTCCCGGAATCCTTCGGGGAAGGCGAACTGCTGGAAGTGATCAGCAATTTAAACAATGACCCGAAAATCCACGGTATCCTTGTACAATTGCCGCTTCCAGGGCATATTGATGAATTTAAAGTGATACTAGCAATTGATCCTGAGAAAGATGTTGATGGGTTCCACCCCGTTTCTGTAGGGAATATGATGATTGGCCGTGAGGCATTTCTGCCGTGTACACCCCATGGGATTATGAAACTTCTTGAAGAATACGATATCGATCCGGCAGGCAAGCATGCGGTCGTCATCGGGAGAAGCAATATCGTCGGAAAGCCGGCGGGGCAGCTTCTGCTGCAAAGGGATGCGACTGTTACATACTGCCATTCCAGAACCGTCGATTTGGCCGATTATACCCGTAAGGCGGACATACTCATTTCGGCGGTGGGCAGGGCCAAGTTTCTCGGAAAAGAATATATTAAGCAGGGTGCTGTGGTGATTGACGTCGGCATGAACCGTGACGAGAACGGGAAATTATGCGGTGATGTGGATTTTGAAGATGTACTGGACACGGCTTCACATATTACCCCGGTGCCCGGCGGCGTCGGTCCGATGACTATCGCTATGCTCATGGAGAATACGCTTCTTTCGGCTGAAAGAGGATTAACGGAGACAAAATGAGCTTGAGCATGTAAAATAATAAGAAACAAAGCTGTTTTTCGAAAGAAAGACAGCTTTTTAATATGGAAGATAGGGGCTGAAAACTTGACGTCCGACCCATACTTAAGTGTAAAAGCATTAACGAAATACATAAAAAAGAAATTTGATGCTGATCCCCACTTGCGCGATGTATATGTAAAAGGGGAACTATCAAATGTGAAGATCCATACAAGCGGCCATATTTACTTCACATTGAAAGACAGTTCTTCCCGGCTGCCGGCGGTGATGTTCGCAACGAATGCACGCTCCGTAAAATTTAAACCCGAAAGTGGCATGACCGTATTGATACGCGGGGATGTCTCCGTTTATGAAGCTTCCGGACAGTATCAGCTCTATGCACAGTCAATGCAGCCGGACGGCATAGGGGATTACTACCTGGCTTTTGAACAATTGAAGAAAAAACTCTTAGCAGAAGGTTTTTTTAATCCATCCCATAAAAAGCAATTGCCGAAATATCCGGAAAAGATAGCGGTTGTTACTGCGCCTACTGGAGCAGCGGTAAGAGATATCATCATCACCCTGAATCGGCGCTACCCGATGGCAAAAGTCACGATTTTTCCGACGCTGGTGCAAGGGGAGCAGGCCACAAGATCGATTGTCCAGTCGATACAGGCAGCTAATGATTCAGATTTTGATGTCATGATCGTTGGACGTGGAGGCGGATCGATTGAAGACCTTTGGGCTTTTAATGAAGAAGCGGTTGCCCGGGCGATTTTCGATTCCCGCATTCCAATCATTTCCGCCGTCGGCCACGAAACTGATACGACCATCGCTGACTTTGTCGCTGATCTGCGTGCAGCTACACCGACTGCTGCAGCTGAACTGGCTGTTCCGAGCCGATCAGAATTGCTTGACAGGGTCATCACCCAGCAAAGCGGCATGTACCGCATCATTTCGAACATCCTCGACAGAGAGAAAACGGCGCTAAGGAAACTGACGACTTCAATGCCTTTCGCATATCCCGACCGCTTATACCGGCCGTTCATTGAAAGGGTAGAACGTGCGACGGATTCGCTTCAGCGGGAAGTGTTCCAGCACCTTAACCGGTCGAGGGAACGGTTTAATAACCTTGACCGCCAATTGGCCAATCGCATCCCCACGCAGCGGATCAGGCAATCCCAGTCGGATATAAATCAATTGCAGAAAAGATTGGAGCAATCCACGCAGCAGTCAATGAACAACAATAAAATGAAATTGACATCCGCCATTCGGACACTTGACGCACTAAGCCCTTTAAAACTGATGGAACGGGGCTACACTATACCGTATAAAGACGGCGAAGTGGTAAAAAGCATCCACCAAGTGAAAGCTGGAGACGAACTGAAAGTGACAATGCAGGACGGTACTGTTGAAGCCACCGTCGTAAAAACCATTCCAACAACAAAAGGGGAGCATACTAATGGCTGAAAAGAAAATCATGTTCAACGACGCGATGCAGCAATTGGAAGAGATCGTCCGCCAATTGGAACAAGGGGATGTGCCTCTTGAAGAAGCACTGACTTTGTATCAAAAAGGCATGGAATTATCCAAAGTGTGCCACGATAAACTGCAGAATGCAGAAGAGCAATTAGTGACGATGATGAAAGATGGGAAAGAAACGCCTGTTGATATTGGAAAGGACGGTACCCCGCAATGAAGCTGAATGACTTTCGCAGCTATTATGAACCGTTGATCCAGCAGGAATTGCTGGATCAGATTTCTTCACTGACAATTCCGGATTCACTCAAGGAATCCATGAACTATTCGCTGCAGGCAGGAGGCAAGCGCATCCGTCCGATTCTTTTGCTGGCAGTAATGCATGAGCTTGGCCATAATCATCCAGATGCGTTGAAAGTTGCCGCAGCAGTTGAAATGATCCATACCTACTCGCTGATCCATGATGACTTGCCAAGTATGGATGATGACGATTTAAGAAGAGGCATGCCAACCAACCATAAGGTCTTTGGTGAAGCAGTAGCCATCCTTGCTGGTGATGCACTAGTGACGTACAGTTTCGGCTTGATTGCGCGCCTTGAAAATGTTTCAAGCGACGACAAAGTGCAATTGATCGACCTGATGAGTGTATCCGCCGGTGCCGAAGGAATGGTAGGCGGACAGATCCTCGATATTGAAGGCGAAGAGAAAAAACTGGAATTGCAGGAACTTGAACAGGTGCACCGGTTGAAAACCGGCGCATTGCTGACTTTCAGTATTCTGGCAGGAGCGATTCTTGCGCAGGCAAAACCTGAAACCATTATGTCGCTGACGCGTTTTGGAGAACATCTGGGTCTTGCATTCCAAATACAGGACGATATCCTGGATGTGACAGGAACCTCGGAAGAACTCGGCAAGACGGCAGGAAAAGATGAAAATAGTGAAAAAAGTACGTATCCCGGCATTTTGACTTTGCCGAGAGCCAAAGAAAAACTGGATTATCATGCGTCTGAAGCGTTGGCTGCAATTGAAGGGCTGGACGGGGAAATGGCGTTATTGAAAGAATTGACCGCCATGATCGTCAAAAGAAAAAACTGACAATAGTTCCTCCCGTTTGTACATTCGCTGACAATTGATATAATGTAGAGAGAAATAAAGACGGAAAAATTTTTAAAAAGGTGTGTGATGGAATGGATCTTCATACGATTACTAGTCCATCTTTCTTAAAAGAGCTGAACAACGAGCAGCTCGTCGAATTAAGTGAAGATATCAGACGATTTTTAATAGAGAACTTATCAAAAACCGGAGGCCATATCGGCCCCAATCTCGGTGTTGTCGAATTGACGATTGCACTTCACCGTGTATTCGACAGCCCATCCGATAAATTAATTTGGGATGTAGGGCACCAGTCCTACGTTCATAAGATTCTTACCGGGAGAGCTTCGCAGTTTGATACATTGCGCCAGTTCAAAGGCCTCTGCGGTTTTCCGAAGCGCAATGAGAGCGACCACGATGTATGGGAAACCGGCCATAGTTCAACATCATTATCTGCAGCAATGGGGATGGCAGCCGCCCGTGATATTAAGAAAGCCAAAAATCATGTTATACCAATTATCGGAGACGGTGCGCTGACAGGCGGTATGGCCCTGGAAGCATTGAACCACATCGGCCACGCCAATACGGATATGGTCGTTATTCTGAATGACAACGAAATGTCAATTGCACCAAACGTTGGTGCTTTGCATTCGATGCTTGGAAGAATGCGGACTGCCGGAAAATACAATAAAGTCAAAGATGATCTTGAGTACCTTCTAAAGAAAGTGCCGGCAGTTGGCGGCAAGCTTGCCTCTACTGCAGAGCGGGTTAAAGACAGCCTGAAATATCTATTGGTATCCGGTATGTTCTTTGAAGAACTCGGATTCACTTATCTTGGTCCTATTGATGGTCACGATCTGGAAGAATTGGAAGATAATCTTCAATATGCCAAAAAAGTGGGCGGCCCTGTCCTGTTGCACGTCGTTACGAAAAAAGGGAAAGGCTTTTTGCCTGCAGAACAGGATAAAATCGGCACATGGCACGGAACTGGCCCTTATAAAATCGATACCGGTGATCTTGTAAAATCATCTTCGAAAGCACCTTCTTGGAGCGGTTTGATTGCGGAAACTGTCCGCAAGCTGGCTCGCACAGATGAGCGCATCGTGGCAATTACACCAGCAATGCCTGTAGGTTCAAAGCTTGAAGGCTTTGCTTCCGAATTCCCGAATCGTTTCTACGATGTGGGAATCGCTGAACAGCATGCCACAACCATGTCTGCCGGACTTGCTACACAGGACATGAAACCTTTCCTTGCCATCTATTCGACATTCCTTCAACGCGCCTATGACCAGGTGGTCCATGACATTTGCCGCCAAAATCTGAATGTCTTTATCGGCATTGACCGCTCCGGTTTGGTAGGGGCAGACGGCGAGACGCATCAGGGTGTATTTGATGTCGCATTCCTCCGCAACCTGCCGAATATGGTTGTCATGATGCCGAAAGATGAAAACGAAGGGCAGCATATGGTCAAAACAGCCATCGACTATAACGGAGGTCCGATTGCATTGCGTTATCCGCGGGGCAATGGTCTTGGTGTAGTAATGGATGATGAGCTTAAAGCCTTGAAAATCGGCAGTTGGGAAGTTTTAAGAGAAGGCAGCGATGCCGTCATTCTTACTTTCGGCACGACAATTCCGATGGCGATGGATGCAGCTGAAAAACTTGCAGAAAACGGCATTAATGCAGAAGTAGTCAATGCAAGATTCATTAAACCGCTGGACGAAGAAATGCTCCATGGTATTTTCAAACGCAATATTCCGGTGCTGACAGTTGAAGAAGCGATTCTGCAAGGCGGTTTCGGCAGTGCTGTTCTGGAATTTGCCCATGAAAATGGTTATTACGATGCCGTTATCAATCGTATGGGAATACCTGACCAATTCATAGAACATGGAGATGTAGCTGAATTGATGGATGAAATTCACTTGAACAGCGATCAAATCATTAGCACTGTAAAAAGTCAGATTCCTGAAAAATCACAGGCAGGTTACAAAGCTCTATGAATAAGATAAAAAAAGAGCGTGTGGATGTTCTCCTTGTTGACAGGGGAATATGTGAAACACGTGAAAAAGCAAAACGGGCCATCATGGCTGGGATCATCTATTCCGGTTCTGAGCGGATGAATAAACCGGGAGAAAAAATCTCTTCGGATGCTCCTCTCCAAATGAAAGGCAATGATTTGAAATATGTCAGCCGGGGCGGCTTGAAACTTGAAAAAGCCCTGGCTGAATTCGACTTGTCAGTAGAAGGGAAACTAATGCTGGATATCGGTTCTTCCACCGGCGGCTTCACGGACTGTGCTTTGCAGAACGGCGCTGCCCATTGTTACGCGCTGGACGTCGGCTATAACCAACTGGCGTGGAAAATCAGGCAGGACGAACGTGTAACGGTTATGGAGCGGACTAATTTTCGGCATTCCAAACCGGAAGATTTCACAGAAGGATTGCCTGAATTCGCCAGTATCGATGTATCTTTTATTTCATTGAAGATCATCCTGCCAGTATTGAAAACAATCCTGGTGCCTGGAGGGGACGTAATCACACTTGTAAAACCTCAATTCGAAGCAGGCAGAGAAAATGTCGGCAAAAAAGGCATTATACGAGATCCGAAAATCCATAAGGATGTTCTTATCAAAGTAGGCCGGTTTGCATCTGAAGCCGGTTTCCATATCCGGAATATGTCTTTTTCCCCCATTACTGGAGGGGAAGGCAATATTGAATTTCTCTTCCATTTGCAATCAGCTTTCGAAGGGGAAGAAATCGACGGGATTTCGGAACCATTGGCAGACCAGACTGTGAAGCTGGCTCATGAAAATCTTTAGCAGGCAAACACATTCCTTCGGGCATGTGTTTTCTTGTTTTTACAAACATTTAAGGTTACGATATAAAAGAATTAGAATAATTATTCATTCAGGGGGCGCATTATGAATAAAGGACAACGCCATATAAAGATCCGTGATCTCATATCGAACCGAGAGATTGAAACACAGGATGAATTGGTGGATATATTGAAAGCCGGAGGGTATGAAGTTACTCAAGCTACGGTATCAAGAGACATCAAAGAGCTGCATCTTGTGAAGGTGCCTTTGCAGGATGGACGCTATAAATACAGTTTGCCGGCAGACCAGCGCTTTAATCCCATGCAAAAATTACATCGGGCACTTACCGATGCTTTTGTCAGCATCGACGGCGCCAGCCATTTTTTGGTCATGAAAACTTTACCAGGCAATGCTCATGCAATCGGTTCCTTGATCGACCATCTTGACTGGCCGGAAATATTGGGAACCATATGCGGAGATGATACCTGCCTGATTATCTGCAGGGATATCGAACATCGTGACATATTAAAACAGCGATTGATTGAAATGCTTTGACAAAGAGGTGAAATGGGATGCTTCGTGAATTGGATATACGAAATTTTGCTATTATAGATAATTTGACAGTCAGTTTTACCGATGGACTTACCGTGTTAACCGGCGAAACGGGGGCAGGTAAGTCAATAATCATCGATGCCGTCAACCTTTTGGCAGGCGGCAGGGGCAGCCAGGAATTTATCCGGCATGGAGCAAATAAAGCCGAGATTGAAGGGCTTTTTTCCGTTGAGGATCCCAAACATCCCGTTTTTCGTAAAATGGAAGAGCTGGGAATCGATTCTGCTGAAGGTGATGTATTGTTGCGCCGCGAGCTGAATGATAAAGGGAAAAACGTATGCAGGATAAACGGTAAAATGGTGACAATTTCCATTTTAAGGGAAGTTGGCGGTGCCTTGATTGATATCCACGGCCAGCATGAAACACAGGAATTGATGGATGAAAAACGGCATCTGCATCTTTTGGACCAATACGCAGGAAAAAGCCTTTTAAAAGCGAAAGCCAGTTACTCAAATACTTATGAAAAGTATATGAAACTTAAACGCGAATTTTCTTCGTATAATGAAAATGAGCAGCAGATTGCACAACGTATTGATTTATTGACCTTTCAGTTAAGGGAAATCGAAGCAGCTGAACTTGTTGCCGGGGAAGAAGAAGAACTGGCAATGGAACGGAAAAAACTGCAGAACTTCAATAAAATCTATGAATCGGTGGCTGCAGCACATGAGGCGATTCAAGGTGAAACCAAAGGTCTGGATTGGGTAGGATCTGCAATGTCAGAACTCGAACATGCTGCCTCTGTTGACGAAACATATCAAAGCCATTCGGAAATGGTGAGTGGGGCCTTTTATCAACTGCAGGATACAGCGACAGAGATCAAACGGATGCTCGACCAAATGGAGTTCGATCCTGCCCGGCTCAACGAAATTGAGCAGCGTCTCGCAGCTATACAAGGACTGAAGAGGAAATATGGCGCATCTGTGGAAGATATCCTGTTGTACCAGGAGACCCAGACCGACGAATTGGATAAATTATTAAACCGTGACCAGCGTCTTCAGCTGGACCAGCAAAAACTGAAAGAATTGAATGAAGATTTAAAAGTCGAGGCAGAAGAGCTGACTTTACTTAGGAAGAAAGCAGCTACTCGGTTAAGCAAGGACATTATGGAGCAGCTTCGCGAATTGCATATGGGCAAGGCTTCATTTGAAGTGGTTTTCGAACCGTTTGCACCGGGAAAATTTGATCGAAACGGCGGGGATTCAATTGCCTTCCATATTTCAACAAATTTGGGCGAACCCTTGAAGCCTTTGACGAAAGTCGCTTCAGGCGGTGAATTATCCCGAATGATGCTTGCTTTAAAAACGATTTTTTCGAAGCACCAAGGAATCACTTCCATCATTTTCGATGAAGTCGACACGGGCGTCAGCGGCCGCGTAGCACAGGCGATAGCAGAAAAAATTGCGGCTATATCCGTGCATTCCCAAGTGTTATGCATTTCCCACTTGCCGCAGGTTGCTGCAATGGCTGACCAGCATCTTTTCATTGAAAAACGAATCGAAAAGAAACGCACTATAACAGCGGTCCATGAATTGGATGGCCGTGAGCGGACGGAAGAGATGAGCAGGATGCTCTCTGGAGCAGAAATTACAGAACTGACTTTGCAGCACGCAGATGAACTGCTTAAGCTTGCTAAAGACCGGAAGCTTGCGATGAGATAAAACTCCACCGGGCAGTTACAGGAGGACGAGAAATAATGGAAAAGATAACTATCGCGATTGCCGATGATAATCGCCAATTAGCGGATATGATGGTAGAATACCTGAACTTGCAGGAAAATATGGAAGTCGTAGCAGTAGCCCATAACGGAAAAGAATGCATCGAAATGCTGAAGAAGCAAAAAGCGGACATTCTCCTTTTGGATAATATCATGCCATTCCTTGATGGCATCGGTGTTTTGGACGTCATCAAAGGAGAAGAGGAACTGAAGGATGTGCGGGTCATCATGTTATCTGCATTCGGCCAGGACACTTTAATGAGCCAGGCTGCTCAAAATGGAGCTTCTTATTTCATCATGAAACCGTTTGAACTCGACCGGCTGGCTTTGCAAATTGAACATATTATGGAAGAGCAGGCCAGGGAGCCGGAAGTTAAAGATGACCCAATTACTGCTGTCATCAAGGAAATCGGGATTCCGCCACATATTAACGGTTATATCTACTTAAAGGAAGCTGTCAACCTGGTTTTGGAAGACCCGAATATAATCCATAAAGTGACCAAGTCGCTTTATCCTGGAATAGCGGAAAGGTTTGATACGACTTCCACACGTGTTGAACGTTCTATCCGGCACGCGATCGAGCTTGTCTGGAATCGCGGAGATATTAAAGCTATAGCACAAACCTTCGGATACAGTGAAGAATATTTGAAAAATCGGCCGGCAAATTCAGAGTTTATTGCTATGCTGTATGACACGGTCAGCCGTAATATGGAAAATGAAAGTGCCAATGCAGAGTAGCGGCAACTAGTTTTCCACTTCTATGAGGGCATCAGAAAATATTATTTCTGGAGCCCTTTTTTCTATACGGATAACTGTACATCCATGGCAGGCATGATAAAATGGCTACGGACGGCATTAACTATTTGTCATTTGAAAATCCTTAAGCAGAAAGCGTGATATAGGTGCAGACTATTGAAATATACAGCCATCGCGGTGCTTCTTCTTCAGCACTTGAAAATACATGGGCTGCTTTTCGAAGAGCTTGTGAGCTTGATGTAGGTATTGAACTGGACGTGCAGATTACGAAAGATGGTGTCGTGCTGGTATTCCACGACGATAACTTGAAAAGGCTGGGCGGCAAAAACTTGAATATAGCCGATATTGATTATGAAAAAGTGAAAGATTTAAAAATTGGCAAACGGGGTCGGCGAAAGTTTTCGGATGATCGCATTCCTTTGGCATATGAAGTTTTTCATTGGGCAAAAGAAAAAAAGGTTCCATTGAATATAGAGATTAAAGAATCGTTCGCTGTACACCCGGAAGGGCCGGAAATTTTGGCTGCCATGCTTGAAGGGCTAAAGGATATCCATTTGTCTTCTTTCAACAGCGGGCTTCTGAAGGAAATGAAAAGATTGAAACCGGACATCGAAACAGCCCTTGTAGTCAAAAGAAATTTTTCTTTGAGGCTATTGAAACAGCTGCCATGGATTGACGGTATCCATCTTCATAAACGCCTTTATTCAGAAAATCTTATAGCCAGACTGAAGGGCATGGAGAAGACGGTAAGGGTTTATGGAATTGTGGGGACAGAACAAGCTGTAAAACAGCCTTCGCAGTATCTTTCAGGGATCATTACTGATTACCCAGCGAAAATAAAAGAAAAAATGCGTCTGCCGGAATAAGGCAGACGCATTTTTTTATGGGTGATTTACTGTGTTCTTTGTCAAGACTCCAGCGGCCCTGCTCTTCGGGTCATAAGCCGGATTAGCTGCGTGGCAAAGATCGCCACTTGGCTAATCCGTCTTATGCCTTTCAGAGCATAACGGGCGCTGTCGCTTTTCCTTACTTCTGGAATCTCTTTGAAACGGTCCCTTTTTTACGGTCCCGGTTTAACAGGAAACCAGCGAAAAAGCCGATGCCCAGAATAGTGAAAAGAAGACCGAGCGAGAATTGAAGCCAAAGTACAGGATATGGTTCCAGCAATTTATTGAATACGGAATCTCTCATCAGTTTAATGCCGTATGCGGCCATAATTCCGGGGATTAAAAGAATGATGAATGCAATTAAACGTCCCATGTTTCCACTCCTTCTTTGTCTATTGTTCCGATTTCCATTAAAGTTGTCAAGAATTCCTACCTGAGGTACCCTTAAATAAGAATTGCAATCTATTGCATAGTCAGTAAAGGAGTTTGAATTATCTTGCAAAAAGTATTGATTATTGGCGGCGGCGCAGGCGGCTCGGCCGTTCTTGAATTGCTTCGTGATTCAGAGAATCTGGATATGGTTGGCATTGCGGATATCAATCCTGCAGCTCCGGCACTGGATCTTGCGAAAGAACTGGGCATCACCATAAAAAACAGCTATAGAGATTTTGGTACAAATGATTTTGACATCGTCATCAATGTCTCAGGAAGCAACGAAGTGCAGCGGCAACTGGAAGATTACTTTCCCGGCAGTACGGTCATCATACCCGGAAGTATTGCTAACTTTATCGTAAAGCTGATTAATGAAAAAGAACATTTCATCAAAAAACTAAGCAGCGAAAGCCATAAGCAAAACATCATCTTTAATTCGATCGAAGAAGGAATGATAGGCATTGACCAAACTAGCCATATCATTTTCATGAACCGCTCCGCTTCCCGGATGCTTGAAAAGGATTCAGGGGATGTTATTGGCAAACACATTCATGAATTGATTTCCACGAGTGAACTTCCGCGTATTTATGAAACGGGAAGAATCGAATTGAATCGGGAGTTGCAACTGAAAAACGGGTTGAAGATTGTGACCTCCCGCTTTCCGATGATTGATGAGAATGGTGAAATCATCGGGGCGTTTGCTGTTTTTCAGGATATTACGGAAGTGGTTTCACTGGCGGAAGAAATAACGGATCTGAAAGAAATTCAGACCATGCTTCAGGCAATTATCCAGTCCAGTGATGATGCTATTTCAGTTGTAGATGAGAACGGATATGGCCTGCTTGTTAACCCTGCTTATACAAGAATCACAGGTTTGCAGATGGAGGATGTCATCGGGCAGCCTGCCTCGGCCGATATTTCCGAAGGGGAAAGCATGCATTTAAGGGCTTTGCAGACGAGAAAGCCGGTGCGCGGTGTGAACCTTAAAGTAGGTCCTGCAAAGCGGGAAGTAATCGTCAATGTTGCACCCATCATTGTGGATAATATCTTGAAAGGCAGTGTGGGTGTCATTCATGACACGACAGAAATAAGGTCTCTTATGAAAGAGCTGGACCGTGCAAGAAGCATTATCCGTACTCTGGAATCAAAATACACTTTTGACGATATCATCGGCTTATCTCCTGAAATGCAGCTGTCATTGCAACAGGCCAAGCTGGCTGCACAAACGCCTGTCACTGTATTGCTCCGGGGGGAATCCGGTACAGGCAAAGAGTTGTTCGCTCACGCCATACATAGCGCGAGTGACCGGAAATACAACAAATTTGTCCGTGTAAACTGTGCGGCTTTATCTGAAGAGTTGCTGGAAAGTGAGCTTTTTGGCTACGAGGAAGGTGCAATGCCTGGAGTCAAAAGCGGTGAAAAGAAAGGATTGTTTGAAGAGGCGAATAACGGCAGTATCTTTATTGATGAAATCGGTGAATTATCGCCAGTCATACAAAGTAAACTATTGAGGGTGCTGCAGGAACATGAAACTCTCCGGATAGGGGGGAGCAAACCCGTGCCTGTTAATGTCCGGGTCATCGCTTCAACAAACGCGAATATGGAGAAAGCATTGCTTGACGGAACTTTCAGGGAAGACCTCTATTACCGCCTCAACCGAATGCCGATCCTTATTCCTCCTCTTCGGAGCAGAAAACAGGATATTCCACGCATAGTGGACCGGCTGTTGATGAAATTGAATCAGGAGTATGGCAGAAACGTTGAAAGTGTCACCGATAAAGCATTGCAGCTTTTGCGCTTATACGATTGGCCCGGGAACGTCAGGGAACTGGAGAATGTCATCAGCCGAGCTATGATCTTTATGAATATCAATGAAAAAGTGATGACAGAAAAAAATATACCATTAAATATGATCAAAGCGGCAGAAGCCAAAAACGAAGTCGCCATCGAAAGCGGCAGCCCTCTCCAAGAGCAGCTGGATACCGTTGAAAGGGGAATCCTGCAGCGGGCCATCGAACAAAACAATGGAAACAAATCAAAAACTGCCAAATCACTGGATATATCTTTGAGAACTTTATATTACAAGCTGGAAAAGTTCGGGTTGACCTAGATTGCAACTTATTGCACGTTTTTGCAAGAATTTGCAAAGAGTTCGGCTGTTTTCAACTGATAAAACGCTTACATCCCTTATATTGCGGGCTTTTTTCTGCTTTAATTAAATAGAATGAGGTGATAATCAATGACCACATTAAATGAAATAGTTGAACAGATTTCTTTAGAAGTAAAACAAAATGATGTGGCGGTTGCCGCTGCTGCCGATATGGAAGTTTTGGAAGCGGTTAATATGGCAATTACGCGCAATATAGCCAGTTTCAGTCTTTTCGATGAAGAAGCCAAGCTCAAGGGGATGATCAGTGAACATTTTCCTCACTTGCTGAATCATCCGAAGGTCAGGCTGGTCAATGTAAAAGGGGCGGTGCAAGCTGCAAATGCCGCAGTAAAATCCGTTTTCGTCAAGGATTCGAATGTTTTGATGAAAGGCCATATTCCAACGGCAGTGCTTCTAAAGGCTGTATTGAATGAAGATTATGGTTTGCGGACAGGAAATATCCTGTCCCATGTTGCTGCATTCGAAATTGCCGGTTTTGACAGGCTCATCTTTGTTACGGATGCCGGCATGAATATCACGCCTGATCTTATGCAAAAAGCACAGATTATCCGCAATGCTGTCCAAATTGCACGCTCTACAGGCATAGAAATTCCTGTTGTTGCACCTCTTGCTGCAGTTGAAGTTGTAAATCCTGCAATGCAGGCAACTTTGGATTCTGCAGCTTTGACTGCTATGAACCGTAGAGGGCAAATCACCGATTGTATAGTTGATGGGCCATTGGCTTTGGATAATGCAATATCAACCATTGCCGCCGAACATAAAGGTATAACGGGAGCGACAGCTGGAAAAGCGGATATCCTGGTGGTTCCGAACATAGAGGCAGGCAATATCCTGTATAAATCATTGGTCTATTTCGCAAAAGCGAAAGTCGGAGGAGTCATTGCGGGCGCCAAAGCTCCCATTGTCCTCACTTCACGGGCAGACAGTGCAGAAAGTAAATTGTTTTCACTAGCATTGGCGATTAAATCATCTGCCATTGAATAAATCATTAGGAGGAATTTAATATGGAAATTTTTAAAAAAATGGAAGAACACGATTACGAGCAATTGGTATTTTGCCAGGACAAAAATTCCGGTTTGAAAGCGATCATCTGCATTCATGATACTACTTTGGGGCCTGCTCTTGGGGGCACGCGCATGTGGAATTATGAAACAGAAGAAGAAGCGATTGAAGATGCAATACGCCTTGGACGCGGAATGACATATAAGAATGCTGCAGCTGGCCTTAATCTTGGCGGCGGTAAAACTGTTATCATCGGCGATCCGTTGAAAGACAAAAACGAAGAAATGTTCCGTGCATTCGGACGTTTCATCCAAGGATTGAACGGCCGTTATATTACAGCGGAAGATGTAGGGACGACTGTTGCTGACATGGACCTGATTCACGAAGAAACAGATTTCGTAACAGGTATTTCTCCTGCGTTCGGTTCTTCTGGCAATCCATCACCTGTAACAGCTTATGGCTGCTATATCGGTATGAAGGCTGCTGCTCTTGAAGCATTCGGCGATGATTCACTTGAAGGCAAAACTGTTACTGTCCAGGGCGTAGGGAACGTGGCTTACACATTGTGTGAATATCTGCACAAAGAAGGCGCAAACCTAATCGTTACTGACATCAATAAAGATGCAGTTCAGCGTGCAGTTGATAATTTCGGGGCCACAGCTGTTGAACCGAATGATATCTATTCACAGGAAGCTGATATTTTCGCTCCGTGTGCGATGGGGGCAATCATCAATGACGATACTATTCCGCAGTTAAAAGTGAAAGTTGTTGCTGGATCAGCAAACAACCAGTTAAAAGAAGAACGCCACGGCGATGAACTTGAAGCCCGCGGTATCGTTTATGCTCCTGACTTCGTAATCAATTCCGGCGGTGTAATCAACGTAGCTGATGAACTATACGGATACAATAACGAACGTGCGATGAAGCGTGTGGAAACAATCTACGACAGCATTTCACGCATCTTCGAAATCTCGAAACGCGATGGTATCCCGAGTTACCAGGCAGCAGACCGCATGGCTGAAGAGCGTATTGAACGCGTCCGTAAATCACGCAGCCAATTCCTGCGCAATGAACACAATATCATTAGCAGACGCTAATCTGAAATGGAGGGATTGCTTTGCAGGAACAGTTCTATCGCATACTGGTCATAAACCCCGGCTCCACATCAACAAAAATAGGTGTTTTTGATAACGATATTCTGATCATGGAAAAAACGATCCGCCATTCAACAGAAGCGATCAATGAATTTCCAACGATCATCGACCAATATGCTTTTCGCAAACAGACCATTTTGGAAGCCTTGGATAAAGAAGGAATGAACGTTTCGAAACTCTCCGCTGTCTGCGGGAGAGGTGGATTGCTGCGGCCAATCGAAGGCGGCACGTATGCAGTAAACGAAGCGATGCTGGCGGATCTGCGCAAAGGGGTTTCCGGTCAGCACGCTTCAAACCTGGGCGGCATCATCGCGAATGAAATTGCCGTTGGACTGAATATCCCAGCGTTTATTGTGGATCCCGTGGTGGTGGATGAACTGGACCCGATTGCCAGGATATCGGGCTTTTCCCTGATTGAACGAAAGTCGATTTTCCACGCTTTGAATCAGAAGGCGGTAGCCAGAAGATATGCAAAAGAGAAAGGCCGCCGATATGAAGATCTCCGTCTCATTGTCACTCACATGGGTGGAGGCATTACAGTCGGCGTACACAAAGAAGGCCGTGTAGTGGAAGTCAATAATGGCTTGCACGGAGATGGGCCTTTCAGCCCTGAGCGGGCGGGTACGGTTCCAGCCGGTGATTTGGTCGAGCTATGCTTTTCCGGCCAATATTACCGGCATGAAATTATGAAGCGACTCGTCGGCCAGGGCGGGCTTGTCAGTTATCTGGGGACCAATGATGCCGTGACTGTTGAAAAACGCATCCAAAAAGGCGATCGGCAGGCGGAAATGGTCTATGATGCGATGGCTTACCAGGTTGCTAAGGAAATCGGCTCAGCGAGTGCAGTGCTGCAAGGAAAAGTCGACGCGATTATCCTCACCGGCGGCCTCGCATACGGAAAAGGCTTTGTAAAAGCGATTTCTGACAGAATCAGCTGGATAGCGGATGTAGCAGTCCACCCGGGTGAAAATGAATTGCAGGCGCTGGCAGAAGGTGCAGTCAGAGTATTGAATAATGAAGAAACAGCTAAAATTTATCCAGCTTTATAAATAGAAGGAGGACACTTACATGGCACAGAATTATGATGTAGTCATCCTTGGCGGTGGAACCGGCGGTTACGTTGCCGCCATTCGTTCTGCCCAGCTTGGCTTGAAAACCGCTATTGTCGAAAAAGGGGATCTTGGCGGAACTTGTCTTCACAAAGGATGTATTCCGAGCAAAGCTTTGCTCCGAAGCGCAGAAGTTTACTCGACAGCGAAGAACCATGCTGCTGATTTCGGTGTGAATACTGGAGAAGTCAGCCTTGATTTTTCAAGAGTTCAAGAGCGCAAACAAGGGATCGTCGACCAATTGCACAATGGTGTAAAAGGGTTGATGAAAAAAGGGAAGATCGATGTTTATGAAGGAATCGGCCGTATTTTGGGGCCTTCCATCTTTTCTCCGAATCCTGGCACGATTTCTGTCGAAATGAATAATGGCGAAGAAAACGAAATGCTGATTCCGAATAACGTCATCATCGCAACCGGATCACGTCCGCGCAGCCTTCCTGGCCTTGAAATTGACGGCGAATTCGTTATGAGTTCAGACGAAGCGCTGGCAATGACGGAATTGCCGAAGTCAATACTGATTGTCGGCGGCGGTGTCATCGGCATCGAATGGGCATCAATGCTCAACGACTTCGGTGTTGAAGTGACGGTCATTGAATATGCTGACCGCATCATTCCAACTGAGGACAAAGATATTTCAAAAGAAATGCTTAAATTATTGAAGAAAAGAGGCATCAATTTTGCTGCAAGTGCAAAAGTAATGGCTGATACCCTGGAAAAAGGCGATAACAGCGTTACAATCCAGGCTGAAATCAATGGTGAAAACCAGAGTTTCTCTGCTGAAAAAATGCTTGTGTCCGTGGGACGCCAGGCAAATGTTGAAAATATCGGGATTGAAAATACGGACATTATTGTGGATAAAGGGTTTATTCAAGTGAAAAACACTTTCCAAACAAAAGAGTCCCATATTTACGCAATCGGTGATGTTATCGGCGGCCTGCAATTGGCGCATGTTGCATCTCATGAAGGTATTACCGCGATTGAACATATTAAAGGCAATAATCCGCATGCCATTGATTATGATAAAGTTTCCCGATGCATCTACTCAAACCCGGAAGCAGCAAGCGTGGGCATTACTGAAGAGCAGGCAAAAGAAAAAGGGCATGACGTAAAAGTCGGTAAATTTTCTTTCAAAGCTATCGGCAAAGCGCTTGTCTACGGTGAAAGCGACGGATTTGTCAAAATCATCGCTGATAAAGAAACAAATGACGTCCTTGGAGTCCATATGATCGGGCCGCACGTGACGGATATGATTTCTGAAGCAGGCCTTGCAATGGTTCTTGATGCTACTCCATGGGAAATTGCAGACACGATCCACCCTCATCCGACATTATCAGAGGTCATGGGTGAAGCTGCTCTTGCTGTTGACGGCAAAGCAATCCACAGTTAAAGGAGGAAATTTGAATGGCAGCTAAACACGAAGAAATAGGCTTGTCGAATGACGATGTACTGAAGATGTATGAAACGATGCTTATGGCACGCCGTGTCGATGAGCGTATGTGGCTCTTGAACCGCGCAGGTAAAATTCCGTTCGTAATTTCGTGCCAGGGACAGGAAGCAGCACAGGTTGGTGCAGCTTTCGCACTGGACAACGAAAAAGATTATATTGCCCCTTACTACCGCGATATGGGGGTAGTCCTGCATTTCGGCATGACACCAAAAGATCTGATGCTTTCCGCATTTGCCAAAGCAGAAGACCCTAACTCCGGCGGCCGCCAGATGCCTGGCCATTTCGGACAGAAGAAAAATCGTATCCTGACAGGCTCTTCGCCAGTAACGACTCAGCTTCCTCATGCTGTAGGCGTTGCTTTGGCCGGGAAAATGAAAAAACAGGATTTCATCACTTTTACAACTCTTGGTGAAGGTTCATCCAACCAGGGAGATTTCCATGAAGGCATGAACTTCGCCGGTGTCCATAAACTGCCGGTCATCATTATGGTGGAAAACAATAAATACGCAATTTCTGTTCCTTTCGAACGCCAGATTGCGAGCAAAAATGTATCAGACCGTGCAATCGGATACGGTATGCCGGGCGTTACAATCGACGGCAATGACCCGATTGAAGTATACAAACATGTTAAAGAAGCGGCTGATCGCGCTCGTCGCGGGGAAGGGCCAAGTTTGATCGAAACTGTTTCAGAACGTATGACTGCGCACTCATCAGATGATGATCACAGACAATACCGTGCGGCAGATGAATTAGCTGCACAAAAAGATAAGGATCCGATTCTTTTATTCGGAGCGTATCTGAAAGAAAATAATATCTTGAACGATGAGCTTGAAAAAGAAATCAACGACCGCATCATGGTGATTGTAAACGAAGCAACTGACTATGCTGAAAATGCACCTTACGCAGCGCCTGAAGATGCTATGAAATATGTCTATGCAGAAAAAGGAGGGAACGAATAATGGCAGTAATGAATTATATTGACGCCATAACGCTCGCCATGAAAGAAGAGATGGAACGTGACGAGAACGTATTCGTTCTCGGAGAAGATGTCGGTAAAAAAGGCGGCGTCTTTAAAGCGACTGCGGGTCTTTACGATCAATTCGGCGAAGACCGCGTTCTTGATACACCTCTTGCAGAATCCGCTATTGCCGGTGTTGGAATCGGTGCAGCCATGTATGGCCTTCGTCCGATTGCAGAAATGCAATTTGCCGATTTCATCATGCCTGCGGTGAACCAGATCATTTCCGAGGCTTCCCGTATCCGTTACCGTTCAAACAATGACTGGTCATGCCCGATTGTTTTCCGCGCTCCATTCGGCGGAGGCGTTCACGGCGCTCTTTACCATTCGCAATCTGTAGAAGCGGTATTTGCCAATCAGCCAGGTTTGAAAATTGTCATCCCGTCCACACCTTATGATGCAAAAGGTCTTTTGAAAGCGGCTATCCGCGATGAAGATCCGGTTATGTTCTTTGAACATAAACGCGCGTACCGACTCATCAAAGGCGAAGTGCCTGAAGACGACTACACGATTGAAATCGGTAAAGCTGACGTAAAACGCGAAGGTGAAGATATCACTGTCATCACTTATGGTTTAGCTGTGCATTTTGCGTTGCAGGCTGCCGAGCGACTTGCTGAAGACGGCTACTCTGTACACATCCTTGACCTTCGCACAATCTATCCGTTGGATAAAGAAGCCATCATTGAAGCGGCCAAGAAAACAGGGAAAGTGCTTCTTGTAACTGAAGACAATAAAGAAGGGAGCATCATCGGCGAAGTTGCGGCGATCATTGCTGAAAACTGCCTGTTCGATCTTGATGCACCAATCATGCGACTTGCAGGACCTGATGTCCCAGCAATGCCGTATGCTCCGACCATGGAGAAATTCTTCATGATCAACCCGGATAAAGTGGAAAAAGCAATGCGAGAACTCGCAGAATACTAAAAAAATTTCTCAATATATATAGTTAGAAGTATAGAGCCGGTATAATTATGCCGCTTCGGCGCTTAGGACAAAGCTCCCGCAATAAGCCGAGAAGACCACTCGTCTTATTGCTCCGCTCAGTCCATAGGCGCGCCGGCGCTGAGAGAACTCTCTAAAGATATGGAGCAAAACAGCGAAGACTCCCAGGCGACCAAGCGAAGTGCTGAGATCCACTCGGGCGAAGTGTAACGAGCTCGAGTTAGCTCAGTGCAAGCAGCCAGGAAAGCGGAGCTGTTTTGCGGAATATCGACTGAATAGAATCATTAAATCAACATATTTAGAAGAAAAAGGAGGAATCCCTTTGGCTATTGAAAATATTAAGATGCCTCAGCTTGGAGAAAGTGTCACTGAAGGAACGATTGAAAAATGGCTCGTTGCTCCTGGCGACCACGTCAATAAGTACGATGCTCTTGCTGAAGTGAATACTGATAAAGTAACAGCGGAAGTGCCTTCTTCATTCACAGGGACGATCAAGGAACTGGTTGCTTCAGAAGGCGACACCCTGTCTGTCGGTGAAATTGTCTGCACAATTGAAACTGAAGGCGGAGATTCTGAACCGGTGGAAGAAGCGAAACCGGCTGCAGATGAAAAAGCCAATGAGATGCCAGCTGCCGGTGCAAAACCGACAGAAGGCTTGAAAGGCGAAAAAGGATCTTCACAACCGGCTAAGGCGAGTGGTTCGAAAGCGCGTTATTCTCCTGCGGTTATGCGTTTGGCACAGGAAAATGACATCGATTTGACTCAAGTTGAAGGTTCGGGCAATGAAGGGCGCATCACGCGCAAAGATATTCTGGCGCTGATTGAAAGCGGCAATATTCCAAAAGCAGGGGATGCTCCTGCTGCAGCTTCTTCTCAACAGGCTGAGGAAACAACTCAGGAGCAGCCAGCACCTTCTGCTCCTGCACAGAAAGCTCCATCAGCACCGATTCAAAGTGCTCCTGGAGATGTAGAAATTCCGGTTACCGGCGTTCGCCGTGCAATCGCAGCAAACATGTTGAAGAGCAAACACGAAGCTCCGCATGCATGGATGATGATTGAAGTCGATGTTACGGACCTGGTTCAATACCGCGACTCTATCAAAGGCGATTTCAAGAAAAAAGAAGGATTCAATATCACTTATTTCGCTTTCTTCGTAAAAGCGATCTCTCAGGCACTGAAAGAATTCCCGATGATGAATTCAATGTGGGCTGGCGATAAGATCATCCAGAAGAAAGATATCAATATTTCAATTGCCGTTGCATCCGATAGCGCATTGTTCGTCCCGGTCATCAAAGACGCGGATGAAAAATCTGTTAAAGGCATCGGGAAAGAAATCAATGAACTGGCTTTGAAAGCGCGTTCCGGAAAACTCGGTTCAGCTGAAATGCAGGGCGGCACATTTACAGTCAATAACACTGGTTCATTCGGTTCTGTCCAGTCGATGGGAATCATCAACCATCCACAGGCAGCGATTGTCCAGGTGGAATCGATTGTTAAACGTCCGATGATCATGGATAACGGCATGATTGCAGCCCGCGACATGGTTAACCTTTGTCTTTCACTTGACCATCGTGTGCTTGACGGACTTGTTTGCGGCCAGTTCCTGGGACGCGTCAAGGAAATCCTTGAGAACATGTCGAAAGAAAATACTTCTGTATATTAAGAAAAGCGAAAGCGCCCGTTAAGCTCTGAAAGGCATAAGACGATTTGGCGAAGCGGCGTCTTTTCAGCCGCACAGCCAAAGTGGCTTATGACCCGAAGAGCTGGGCCGCTGGAGTCTGGACAATAAGAAAAAGCTTGAAGTCTTCGGACTTCAAGCTTTTTTGGCTTTAATAGACCGGCGTTCTCAGGTAAAATGGAAAAGAGATAGATAAGGGAGGGAATATTTTGACGATCGATTCGATGAAACAAACAAAATTTCCGAAACGTACATACGAAGATTGGCGGCAAGCTGCTGAAAAGGCGATTGGCGGCAAACCTGTCGATCCAACACTTAAAACACAGACGATTGAAGGCATTGAACTAGAGCCCTTATATACGAAAGAAATGCTTGAAGCTCTTGGGGACCTCCCGGCTTTTCAGCAGGAAGCGGTAAGAAGCGGCAAAAAAGAAGCCGGCTGGCTGATAGCACAGGAAGTGCTGTCTGAATCTCCGCAAGATTTTCTGCTGAAAACAAAAGAGGATCTTTTAAAGGGCAATGATATGGTTGTTTATACGAGTTCACAGGAGTTTATCTGGTCTGACCAGGAGCTTGAACAATTGGCGGAACTTCTTGTCAAATACCCTTTCTATTTTAAATTGACCAGCGAAGATACGGATATTTTACGTGTCTTTAATCTTATTGATGAAAAAAAACACGGCCAATTAAAAGGCGTAATTTTCTCGGAAGAGGAAGCAACTGCGCCAGGGAAAGTCAGAACACGGTTGGTCGATACGATTCCGGTGCATCATGCAGGGGGGACGATCGTCCATGAATTAGGTGTGGCTTTGAGCATTCTTGCTGAAACCATCAAAGAAGGCAATTACAAGGAAACAGCTGCGAAGACGTGGATCCGTTTTGCTGTGGATACTCAATTTTTCCAGGAAATCGCGAAGCTTCGCGCTTTCCGCGGTTTATGGAAAGCTTTCAGTGAAGCGTATGGAGAAGAAGCGGTAAACATGCCTGTTTATACTGAAACCTCTGTCCGTTCCTATTCAAAACTGGACCCGTATGTCAATCTGCTGCGTGCCGGCAATGCAAGTTTTGCAGCAGTGCTCGGTGGAACGGATGCACATACAGTGCACCCGCATGACTTTCTGACGGTGTCACAGCCGTCAAGCCGAAGAATCGCACGCAATGTCCAGCTGGTCATTAAAGAGGAAAGCCATGCATCACGCGTGCTGGATGCTTCAGCCGGCTCTTACTTTATCGAACATCTGACAAAAGAATATATAGAAGCCTCTTGGAATTACTTCCTTGAAATCGAAGAAGCGGGCGGTTATTCTGAAGTCATCAAATCCGGCTGGCTGACCGACGATATTCAAGGGAAATGGCTTGAACGGGAAAAACTTGCGGCAGAACGGAAAATTTCGCTGATCGGCACCAATATCTATGCCAATCCGCAAGAAGCTGTAAAAGACCATTCCATCGACAGCAGCCATCTGGAATATATTACTGCTAAACGTCTGGCGACACCATTCGAAAAACTTCGCGCGAGGAGCCGGGAAATCGAATTGAAAGTGGCCATTATACATTTGGGTCCTTTAAAGGAAGTTAAGGCGAAATCCGATTTTGTCGAAGGTTTATTGGCAGTCGGAGGCATTGAACCGGAAATCAGTCCAGAACTGAAGGATGCAGAGTCACTCAACAAATATCTGGTTGAACACGCATTCGATTATGCAGTGCTATGCGGAGTCCAGGAAAAGCTGGAGGCAATCATTCCGGGCATCAGCAGCTCTGCAGTACTGGATGTAGCAGGTAAATATCCAGTAGAGCAAATGGATT
Source organism: Planomicrobium sp. Y74 (assembly GCF_003668635.1). Taxonomy (GTDB): domain Bacteria; phylum Bacillota; class Bacilli; order Bacillales_A; family Planococcaceae; genus Planococcus. The sequence continues at coordinate 390,864 of NZ_RCWH01000002.1, forward strand.
CATGGAAATCAAATGCTTTGTCCGATGCTGTCTATTCAGGACAGAATATCGTATTGAAGCTGGAACAGATTCTGAACTTAGGAAAGAAGGCGCTTTAATATGACCAAACCCGATTTTTCCAAAGTCGATTTGAAAAAATTCACCATTAATAATAGTGAAAGCTTATCTGAAGATGCCTTCCTGACAAATGAAGGGATTTCCATAAAGCCGGTATATTCTGCAGAAGATACTGAGGGAGTTGCAGATTCGTTGCCAGGGTATGCTCCGTATATACGCGGACCATATCCAACCATGTACGCTTCCAGACCATGGACAGTACGCCAATATGCAGGGTTTTCAACAGCAGAAGAAAGCAATGCTTTTTATCGCCGCAATCTGGCGATGGGGCAAAAAGGATTATCCGTCGCCTTCGATCTGGCTACACACCGCGGCTACGATTCTGACCACCCGCGTGTGGTCGGTGACGTGGGAAAAGCCGGCGTAGCAATCGACAGTGTGGAAGATATGAAAATACTGTTCGACGGCATCCCGCTTGATAAAATGTCCGTCTCCATGACAATGAACGGAGCAGTCCTGCCGATTATGGCATTTTTCATCGTAGCGGCTGAGGAGCAGGGTGTTACGCCGGACCAATTGGCCGGCACGATTCAGAATGATATTTTGAAAGAGTATATGGTGCGCAACACATATATCTATCCTCCTGCAATGTCGATGAAAATCATTGCGGATATTTTCGAATATACATCCCGGAAAATGCCGAAATTCAATTCAATTTCAATTTCCGGATATCATATTCAGGAAGCTGGAGCTACCGCGGATATTGAACTGGCCTATACACTTGCTGACGGATTGGAATATGTGCGGACCGGCTTGAAAGCGGGCATCGGCATCGATTCATTTGCTCCCCGGTTGTCGTTTTTCTGGGGAATCGGCATGAATTACTTCATGGAAGTGGCAAAAATGCGCGCTGCTCGTGAAATCTGGGCCAAAATGATGAAGTCGTTTGATCCGCAGAACCCGAAATCTCTGGCACTCCGTACACATTCCCAAACTTCCGGCTGGAGCCTTACTGAGCAGGATCCATTCAATAATGTCACCCGTACTTTGCTCGAAGCGAACGCAGCTGCGATGGGGCATACGCAATCGCTGCATACCAATGCACTTGACGAAGCGATAGCTTTGCCGACAGATTTCTCTGCCCGCATTGCCCGTAATACGCAGCTGTTTTTACAGGAAGAAACAGGAATGACCAGTGTCATCGATCCATGGGGCGGTTCTTTCTATGTAGAGAGCCTGACAAAGCAATTGACCGACAAAGCCTGGGAATTGATTGAAGAAGTCGAAGAGCTCGGCGGTATGGCAAAAGCAATCGAAACCGGCTTGCCGAAAATGCGGATTGAAGAAGCGGCAGCGAAAAAGCAGGCGCAGATCGATTCCGGCGAAGAATCGATTATCGGAGTCAACCGCTACCGTCTTGACCAGGAAGATCCGATTGATATCTTGAATATCGATAATACGTTGGTGCGCAAGAAGCAGATTGAACGCATCGAGATGGCGAAAGCGAAAAGAGACAGTGACAAAGTAAAACAGGCACTCGACGAGCTCACAGCTGCAGCTAAAGAAGGAAATGAAAATATTCTTGAATGTGCTGTAAAAGCCGCCCGTGAACGTGCGACACTCGGTGAAATATCCGATGCAATCGAACTCGCATCAGGCAGACATAAGGCGGTGATCCGTTCAGTGAGCGGGGTATACAGTTCAAACTTCTCCAACCAGCAGGAAATTGAAACCGTTAAGGAAATGACGGAAGACTTTATTGAAAATGAAGGCCGCAGACCGCGTATTCTAGTCGCCAAAATGGGCCAGGACGGACACGACCGCGGTGCGAAGATTATTGCGACGGCCTTTGCTGACCTTGGCTTTGATGTAGATATCGGGCCGCTGTTCCAGACTCCTGCCGAAACGGCCCAGCAAGCGGCTGAAAATGATGTTCATGTGATCGGTGTGAGTTCACTCGCAGCAGGTCACCGTACATTGGTGCCGGACCTTGCAGCCGAACTGAAAAAATTGGGACGTGAAGATATTTTGATTGTAGTAGGCGGAGTAATACCTGCACAGGATTATGAATTCCTGCGCAACAACGGAGCAAGTGCCATTTTCGGACCTGGTACGGTGATTCCGGTCGCTGCCCAAAAAGTGATAGAAGAAATCTATGTACGCCTCGGATACGAGGAAGTGGCGGACTGATGGAGCGCAACAACGGCTCTAGACGTGTCATGAATGGTGTGAATGCTGCGCATGACGGCATGGCGCCGGCGCCCCGGAAAAAATTCAAAAAGCCGGAAAAGAAGAATTTGAATATCGAAGAAATAGCTGAAGGTGTGAAAAGCGGTTCCCGTTTGCATCTCGGTAAAGCCATCACTTTGCTGGAAAGTTCCAACCCATCCGATAAAAGAGATGGGCAGGCTCTGTTGAACAATCTTTTGCCGTCCACCGGCAACAGCCTTCGTATCGGTATAACAGGAGTGCCGGGTGCCGGTAAAAGCACATTCATCGAAACCTTCGGTGAAATGCTTACCGGTCTGGATTTCCGTGTAGCGGTATTAGCCATCGACCCGAGTTCATCTGTTACAGGCGGCAGCATCCTTGGTGACAAAACCAGGATGGAGCAGCTGGCTAAAAACCCGAGAGCCTTTATTCGACCTTCACCGACAGCCGGAACGCTTGGCGGCGTCCATAAAAAAACCCGTGAAACGATGCTGGTTTGCGAAGCTGCCGGGTATGACGTCATTCTGGTGGAAACGGTAGGTGTCGGGCAGAGTGAAACCTTGGTCCGGGGAATGGTTGATATGTTCCTGCTGCTTGTTCTGACAGGAGCAGGCGACGAACTGCAGGGAATGAAAAAAGGAATTCTGGAGCTGGCAGATGCCATTCTTGTCCATAAAGCTGATAGCGGGAATCTACCTTTAGCGGAAAAAACGGTGAGGGAATATAAGCAGATGCTGCATTTCCTGCAGCCGGCAACCGAAAATTGGAAAACACGTGCCCTTCCTGTTTCTTCTATTGAAAACAATGGAATCCAGGATGTCTGGGAAATGGCAAAAGAATTTGAATCCACTGCCAAAGAAAACGGTATTTTCAATAAGCGCAGACAAACCCAGACGAAGGATTGGTTCCGCTCGATGATTACAGACGAATTGTACGGCAGATTTTTCGAAGCCCCTGACAAACGCCGTTTGGTCAAAGATCTGGAGCAGCAAATACTGGCTGAAAAATTGACAGTTGCACAGGCCATCCAGGAATTATTCGAGTAAGCTTTTTTGCAGAACGCGCCAACACCTGCTATGATTATTACAGATAATAGAAGGAGTGATAGCATTGAGTATGGATTTTAATTTCCTTATGAATGATATAGCAACACAAGCCCGTAAAGAACTTACCGACGGTGGCTATAAAGAACTGACAACGCCTGAAGATGTTAACGAGGCATTGACTCAACCGGGTACAAGCCTTGTCATGATTAACTCGGTATGCGGATGCGCTGGCGGCATCGCAAGACCTGCGGCGCTTCACGCAGTGCATTACGATAAACGCCCGGATAACCTTTACACGGTTTTTGCTGGACAGGACAAAGAAGCAACTGCGCAGGCACGCGCAATATTCGGTGACGACCACTTGCCGTCATCTCCATCTTTCGCTATCGTTAAAGATGGAAAAATGGTGGATGAAATTGGACGCCACGAAATTGAAGGCCATGATCCAATGTCAGTAATTACTCATATTCAGGCATTGTTTGAAGAGCATTGCAACGAAATCTAAAAAGAAAATGCCCCTCAAAAAGGGGCGTTTTTTTATGTGGGAATAAGAGGGGGCGAGGAATCTGAAACTTAAAAGACTATCGATCGGCTACCGCACATTGAAAACTGCTGTCGGTGTCATCCTCGCGATTTCACTGGCGCAATTGCTGCATCTCGAATTTTTCGTATCTGCAGGAATTCTGACAATCCTTTGCATTCAGCCGACAAAGAAGCGCTCGATCCGTGCCGCTCTTTCAAGATTCATAGCGAGTCTTATCGCAATTGGCTATGCCTCTGTCTTTCTGGAAGGAATCGCTTACCATCCGGTCGTAGTCGGTTTAATGATCCTATTGTTCATACCGGTGCTTGTAAGCCTTCGGTTTGCTGATGGTTTCGTATCAAGTTCCGTTATCATTTTTCATATCTACAGTGCCGGTAATTTGACTGGAAGTCTGATCTTGAATGAAATACTGCTTATGGTAGTCGGATTTGGAACTGCTTTGCTGGTCAATATGTACATGCCGAGCATCGAAAAGAAATTGGACGATTACCGTTATCAAATAGAATTGCTGTATGCTAAAATCCTTCACGAAATGGCTGTTTATCTGAAAGATGGCAAGAGCGACTGGGATGGCAAAGAGTTGATGGAAACTGAAGAATTATTGGGCAAAGCAAAAGCTTTGGCATATCAGGACGTAGAGAACCACGTCACCCGGCTCGAAAACAAATACTACCGGTATTTCGATATGCGCCAGGATCAATTTGAAATCATTGAGCGCATTCTGCCCAAAATTTCTACTTTGCCGGTCCTTGTTAAACATGCCCAATTGATAGCGGATTTCCTCAACGATCTGGCGGACCATGTCCATGCCGGCAATACCGCTTACCATTACCTAGATAAGCTGGAAGTTGTGAAGAAGGAATTTTCCCTGCTGCCGCTGCCGAAAAGCCATAAAGAATTCCAGTCGATGGCTGCCTTATACCAAGTGATCGAAGAATTGGATTCCTATCTGGAAATAAAACAATCCTATAGAGGTTTTACAAACAAGAAAACGGCCGAGGAGTAATCTCCCAGGCCGTTTTTGTGTTCAGAATTTATTAAAGCACAAAGCTTAATCCCATCATTAAGCTGGACAGAAGCATTAGGGCAACCATAGCGTAGACGATGACTTTGCGGAATGTTTGATTTCTCATTAGCAGATAATCTCCTTTATGTGCATTTGAACTTGTAGGTAGAATAACATAATTCTCTGTAATTTTGAAGAGGCAAGTGCTTTACGCCAAATATTCTTCAACAACTAGAGTTTTTGTCCTTGAATCGGTACAATAAGAAGGAAGCAAAAAGAAGGTGGGATTAAAGATGAAGAAAGTTGATCATATCGGAATCGCCGTACGAAACCTGGATGAAGTTCTTCCTTATTACACGGAAACGCTTGGCTGTCCGCTGTTAAAAATCGAGGAAGTCGAATCTGAGCGTGTGCGTGTGGCATTTATCGATGCGGGCAACATCAAATTGGAGTTGCTGGAACCGATGGACGACAGCAGCGCAATCCATAAATTCCTTGAGACAAAAGGGGAAGGTATTCACCACATCGCTTTTGGTGTCGAAAACATCGAGCAGCGCATGGATGAGTTGAAGGAAAAAGGCGTCCGTTTGCTGAATGAGCAGCCGAAAAATGGTGCAGGCGGAGCTTTAGTCGCTTTCATGCATCCGAAATCATCAAATGGCGTGCTGTATGAATTGTGTCAGAAACAGTAGATAAGGGGTGTTAGTCTAGTATGGATATCTATGAAAGAATAAATGAATTATACGACCGCAAACGCAAAATTGAGCTTGGCGGCGGAGAAGAAAGAATTGACAAACAGCACGAAAAAGGCAAATTGACTGCCCGTGAGCGTATCGATTTGCTAGTTGATGAAGGGTCTTTTGTCGAGTTAACCCCATTTGTCGAACACCGGACGGTTGATTTCGACATGGCTGAAGGTCCTGGCGAAGGTGTTGTAACAGGATACGGTAAAGTTGACGGCCGTCCAATCTATCTGTTTTCACAGGATTTCACCGTTTTTGGCGGGGCCTTGGGTGAAATGCATGCGATGAAAATCGCCAATGTCATGGATCTGGCCGCAAAAAATGGCGCTCCGTTTATCGGCTTGAATGATTCGGGTGGTGCACGTATTCAGGAAGGCGTACTGTCGCTCGATGGTTACGGCCAAATATTCTATCGCAATTCCATCTATTCCGGAGTAATCCCTCAGATTTCAGTGATTTTAGGGCCATCTGCCGGCGGCGCTGTTTATTCGCCTGCTATTACTGACTTTGTATTCATGGTCGACAAAACGAGCCAGATGTTCATAACCGGACCAAAAGTTATTGAAACCGTAACTGGTGAAAAAATTTCCTCCGAAGATTTGGGAGGATCACGTGTACATACTGCCATCAGCGGCAATGCCCATTTCCGTTCCGAATCGGAAGAAGAAGTACTGAAAATGGTCCGCCGACTGGTTGCCTATTTACCGCAAAATAATCAGGAACTGCCGCCAAGACTTGAAACAGATGATGATGACGATTACCGTCCGGACCTTGCCGATGTAGTGCCTTACGAAGCCATTCGCCCTTACGATGTGCGTAAAGTGGTTGAACAAGTGGTTGATAAAGACAGTTTCATGGAAGTTCAACCGGAGTTTGCCCGCAATATTGTTGTTGGCCTGGCCCGCATCAAAGGTGAAACAGTCGGACTCGTCTGCAACCAGCCGAAAGTCATGGCTGGCGGACTGGATATCGATTCTTCGGATAAAGCGGCGCGGTTCATCCGGTTCTGTGATTCGTTTAATATACCGTTGATCACTTTTGAAGATGTTACAGGGTTTTTCCCGGGCATCAAACAGGAGCATGGAGGCATTATCCGCCACGGCGCTAAAATCCTGTATGCTTACTCGGAAGCGACGGTGCCAAAAATGACTGTCATTCTAAGAAAAGCATACGGTGGAGCCTATGTGGCACTCAATTCAAAATCAATCGGTGCTGACCTGGTTTATTCATGGCCGAATGCCGAAATAGCTGTAATGGGGCCGCAAGGAGCTGCGAATATCATTTTCGCACGTGAAATCGCCGCAAGTGATGATCCGGAAGCGACACGTGCAGCTAAAATCGAAGAATATCGTGTGAAGTTTGCGAATCCATATGTAGCCGCAGCCCGCGGTATGGTGGATGATGTAATCGATCCGCGTGAAACGCGCATTAAGCTGATCCAGGCTTTGGAAATGATGCGCCACAAGAAAGATTCGCGTCCAGCGAAGAAACATGGCAATATGCCGCTTTAAGGAAAGGATGAGGACCAAATGCAAAAAGAAAGATTATTGAACGAATTTCTGGAATTGGTTCAAATCAATTCTGAAACTAAAGATGAAGGCCATATTGCTGAAGTATTAAAAGTGAAGCTTGAAGAGATGGGATTCCATGTCGCGGAAGATGATTCTTCATTGCGCAATGGGCACGGGGCCAATAACCTGGTCGCAACACTTCGCGGAGCGGCATCGAATGTGCCTGCCATCTATTTCACGGTGCACATGGATACGGTCGTACCAGGCAACGGAGTGAAACCACAAATCCGCGATGATTATGTATACTCTGGCGGCACCACGATTCTTGGTGCGGATGACAAAGCCGGTATAGCTGCGTTATTCGAAATGATTCGCTCCATCCAGGAAGAGCAAATCGAACATGGCGATATCCAATTGGTCATCACAGCTGGCGAAGAAAGTGGACTGGCTGGTGCCAAGGAGTTCGATTCTTCTTTATTGTTCGCTAAATTCGGCTATGCTGTCGACAGTGATGGCAAGGTCGGGGGCATCGTGACATCTGCACCCAACCAGGCGAAGCTATGGACGACAATTTATGGAAAAACGGCTCACGCCGGAGTAGCGCCTGAAAAAGGCGTTTCAGCCATCAATATCGCGGCTAAAGCCATTTCTGCAATGAAGCTGGGGCGGATTGATTCGGAAACGACTGCCAATATCGGACGTTTTGAAGGCGGCAGTGCGACAAATATTGTGTGCGAAGAAGTGAATATCCTGTCGGAAGCACGCTCGATCCGGGAAGATAAGCTGGCTGCACAGACGGCACATATGGAAAGTGTTTTTGAAGATACGGCAGAGAGCTTCGGCTGCACGGCTAAAACCGAAGTGAAATTGATGTATCCCGGGTTCCATTTTGAAGAAGACGAACCAGTTGTTGAAATTGCGAAAAGGGCAGCTGATAAAATTGGTCGCCCATCACCGGTTTTGACAAGCGGTGGAGGCAGTGACGCCAATATTTTCAACGGTTTCGGGATTCCGACAGTCAATCTTTGCGTCGGATACGAAGAAATTCATACTAAAAATGAACGGATGCCGATTGAAGAACTGGAAAAACTTGCTGAACTTTTGGTCGAAATCATCAAGGAAACTTCAAGGGTTTAAATGAATAAGTTATCGAAGGAAGAGAGAACAGGATGTATGTTCTCTCTTTTTTTGCTAAAATTAAAAGAAAAACAAAGGGTGCGATTGTAATGGCTGGCCGAGTTATATTCCATATCGATATGAATAGTTTCTATGCCTCTGTTGAGCAGTCGCATGACCCGACATTAAAAGGGAAAGCCCTCGCCATTGCTGGAAATCCCAAAGAAAGACGCGGAATCATCGTCACCTGTTCCTATGAGGCGAGAGCCCATGGAATTTATACAACAATGCAGGTGCATGAAGCGAAACGGAAGTATCCGGAATTGATTTTATTGCCGCCGAATTTCGATCGTTACCGTGCTGCGTCAAAAGCGATGTTCGATATTCTGCGATCCTATACTTCTCAAGTAGAACCGGTTTCCATCGATGAGGCATATCTGGATGTAACGGAACTGCTTGATGAACGCACAGCGCCAGGTTTAGCGGATGAACTGCAGCAGCGCATTAAGGCAGAACTCGATTTACCTTGTTCCATTGGCATCGCACCCAATAAATTCCTTGCGAAAACAGCATCGGATATGAAAAAACCGATGGGCGTCACGATTTTACGCAAAAGAGATATTCAAAAAATGCTTTGGCCGCTGCCGGTAATTGAAATGCATGGGATCGGTGACAGTACGGCCGAAAAATTGAAGCGGCTCGGCATTTTGACAATAGGGGATCTTGCCACTGCGAATCCAGGGTTAATCAAAGAAAAGATGGGCAAAAACGGCATCAGGCTGCAGGCACGCGCTAATGGCATCGACAGCCGTGAAGTGGATCCGGATTCGATATATGACACGAAAAGTGTCGGAACGTCCACGACTTTGCCAATCGACGAAACAGATGAAGAAAACTTGAAGAAAATTTTTCGGGAGCTAAGCGATAAAGTGGCCAAACGGCTTGAAGCAAAAGAGTTGGCAGGACCGACAGTCAGTATCCAGACCCGCAGTTCCGATTGGCAAAACAGGACGCGCAGCACGACTTTGAAAAACACAGTGTGGAAAACGGAAGATATCAACCGTAATGCATGGAATCTGTTTATGAAACATTGGAACGGAGAACCGCTGCGCCTGGTGGGCGTGACAGTGTCAAATGTGGTGGATAAAGGTGAAATGACTGAACAATTATCATTGTTTAATTTTCAGGAACATGTAAAAGATGAGCCGATTCTTGATCTCATGTCAAAACTTGAAAAAAAATTCGGTAAGTCGGTTTTGTCGAAAGGGACAAAGCTGAAAAAAACCAATTATGATTCCAAAACCAGTTTCAGTAAAGATTTTCTTGATGATCACGAAAGAAAGTAGGGTATGTATGCAAATATTATTTTTGGGAACAGGCGCAGGCATGCCGTCGAAACAACGCAATACTTCTGCTTTAGCGCTAAAACTCCTGGAGGAAAGAGGCGCTGTCTGGCTGTTCGATTGCGGCGAAGCGACACAGCATCAAATTCTGCACACCACTTTAAAACCGAGAAAAATCGAGAAGATTTTCATCACGCACCTGCATGGCGATCATATCTACGGGTTGCCGGGACTTCTTGGCTCCCGCTCGTTCCAGGGCGGCGATGAACCGGTTGAAATTTACGGTCCCCCGGGGATAAAGGAATTTGTGGAGAACGTTCTGCGCATTAGCAGAACGCATCTCAATTACACGATTCGTTTTATCGAAGAATTGGAAGGGGTTATTTTCGAAGATGATCTAATGACGGTGACAACCGCAAAACTCGATCATGTCATTCCTTCGTACGGCTTCAGAATCGAACAAAAACCGCTGCCGCCAAAATTGCTGATTGACCGTGCAAGGGACTTGGGTGTACCTAAAGGGCCCTTGCTGGCAAAGCTGAAAAGCGGGCAAGATGTCACTTTGGACGATGGCTCCATTATAAGAAGTAAGGATGTCACAGAACCTGGACAACCAGGCTTTGTTGTCACTATACTGGGCGATACCCGTTTTTGCCGGTCAGCAGTAGACCTCGGCCAGCATGCGGATGTTCTGGTCCATGAAGGGACTTTTGACTCGAGTACAGAAAAACTGGCTGGAGAGTATGGCCATTCAACGATTAAAGAGGCGGCAGAGACAGCAAAACAGGCAAATGCCAGTACCTTGATCGTCAATCATATGAGCTCCCGATTTTTACCGGAAGATGAAAAGCAGCTGGTAAAAGAAATGCGGGATGTACATGAACAAGCTTTTATAGCACATGATTTTGATGAGTTTGAATGGAAGAGTAACGAACGGCGTCTGAAAAGAATATATATGCGTTAAATTTTGGAAGCCTTCTATATAAGAAGGCTTCTTTTTTTGCAGAGGAAAGCAAGAAGGGTATTTTAGAATATATAAATTGACCTAATAATTTTTTGTAATCGATATTCCGCAAAACAGCTGCGAAGACTTGGACGAAGCTTGCGAGGTCAAGTCTTTGCGACGAAGCAGCAAAGCGGTGCAGGAGCAGAATGTTTTTGCCGGGGGCTCGCGCTGAACTAACTCGGGCTAAATACCCGAGTGGATTTCGCACTTCGTCGAAACGGAGTTGGAAAGCCAACTCCGTTTCTGTCTCTGTCCCTGCATCGCTTCGCTAGCTTCGGGACATGGAAGGACGTTGTTCTCCAAGCGTCTTCACTGTTTTGCTCCATATCTTTAGAGATTTCTCTCAGCAAAGGCTTGTCCATGGTATTTATTCTATTTCTTAAGTTCAGCTTACATAGATGCTCTTGCATAATAATATTATAAGGCATATAGTAATTATTCCCAGAAAGATTATAAATTTATTCATTATTATGGATAATTTTAATTATTTTTAGCTAAATAATAGAACAAACGTTCGATTTGTGATAAAATAAAGGTACAGTTGTATGAGGGCGGTTTGGCCATTCCCCAGGAAAGGGGGTGGTGATATGACGGTTTACGAATCATTTGGATTGGTCTTTACAAGCATCGGGCTGACGATCAGCGGCTTGAGCCTGATCATTTCAATGATTTTAGTCACAAATAAAAAAAAATAACCGTCCCATGTGGCGTGGAATGACGGTTATTTAATGCCTTGAATTCCAGCCAACCGCTCTAAGATCGCGGCATACAGCTGGCCGAATGCGAAAGCATTCGGTTTTTTGCATTACGTTAATAATACTCAATATACTCTTATTATACTAAATCTACTCTATTTTGCAACTGACTTATACCCAACCCCGTTTATAAGGCACAGGACCCTCTATTTCCGCTCCCAGCTCTTTGGATGCGCGGTAGGGCCAATAAGAATCGCGGAGCAGTTCACGGGCAAGGAATACCATATCCGCACGGTCATTTTGCAGTATTTCCTCGGCCTGCAAGGGACTGGTGATCAAGCCGACTGCACCAGTCGGAATGTCTGCCCCGTGTTTGATAGTTTCAGCATATTTAACCTGGTAACCTGGATAGACGGGAATTTGGGCAGGCACAAGTGCGCCAGAACTGACATCGATCAGATCGACACCTTGCTGCTTCATCCATTTGGCCATTTCAATATAGAGTTCAGGGATCATGCCGCCATCCGTATAATCGTGGGCAGAAATCCGGACAAATAATGGTTTCTTCCATACGTCATTTACCGCGTCGATAATCTCCCGCAGAATCCGGTAACGGTTTTCAGCACTGCCTCCGTATTCATCCGTTCGCTTATTGGTCAAAGGTGAGAGAAACTCGTTGATCAGATAGCCATGGGCCGCATGCAGTTCTATACAATCAAAACCTGCTTTATCTGAACGGACCGCCCCAAGTTTGAAGGCTTCTACAGTTTCTGCAATCTCCTGTATTGTCATTTCGGCAGGAGTTTTGTAATTTTCATTGAAGGGCAGGGCAGAGGGAGCCTGAATTTCGCCGTCGACTGTCGCTTTTCTTCCGGCATGCGCCAGCTGAATGCCGGTTTTAGCGCCGGAAATCTTAACCAGGCGCACAAGTTCCGCCAGCCCTTCTATATGTCCGTCATCCCATATGCCGAGGTCACGGTCAGAAATGCGGCCCTGCGGCTGGACAGCAGTTGCTTCGAGAATGATAAGTCCGGAGCCGCCGACTGCACGTGCCGGATAATGGATCCGGTGCCAATCAGTGACGCGGCCGTCCTCTTTGTCGCTTTCATACATGCACATAGGTGCCATTACAATCCTATTTTTGAAAGTCACATCTTTTATGGTCAAGGGTTCAAAAAGTTTTGCCATGAAAAATCCTCCTTTATACATAACTTCAGTATACCGGAAGAATTATTTGAATTCCTTTCCAAGCTCCCGGGAACGTGCAGCCGCTGCACTTACACATTGTTCCACGATGTCCTTGAAATTATTTTCGGCCAGTGAATCAAGTCCTGCCGCAGTCGTGCCGTTCGGGCTGGTCACTTTCCTGCGAAGTTCCGCAAAATCTTCCTGTTGCATCATTTCGGCAGCTCCGAGGAATGTCTGGCGTACAAGTTTTTTTGAGTCAGCTGCTGACAGGCCGTTGGCAACACCGGCTTCACGCATAGCTTCTGCAAAATAATACAGATAAGCGGGACCGCTGCCTGCTACACCTGTCAGCGCATGTAATTGCTCTTCTTCAACAACAGTGACACTGCCGATGGAAGACAGCAATTTGCGCAGCTCATGCTGCTGTTCTTTTGTTACGTATTTGCTCCAAGCTACTCCAGTCGCGGACTTCCCGACCTGCGCAGAGGTATTCGGCATAGCCCGTGCGACAGGGAAGTTTCCGACATGGCGCTGAATCGTGTCAATAGAGACACCGGCAGCTACGGAAACTATCACCGTGTTGCCGGTCAATTTTTTCTTGATGCCGCCAAGTGCGGCTGCCACATCTTTAGGCTTCATAGCCAACAGGATGAAGTTTGCATCTTTCAATTCGGTTTTGTCTTCGTCGACGATATTGACGCCGTATTCGTCATGCAAAAATTCCAAACGGTCCTGATCCGATCTGTTCATCACCGAAATTTCCTCGGGTTTCATAATCCTCTTATTGATCCATCCATGAATCATGGATTCAGCCATCGATCCGGCTCCTACACATACAATTTTCATCTTTCTCCACTTCCTTTTATCATAATAAAAAGCGCAATCATCCCTGTTGATCAAGGACGAAAACGCTTCGTTTCCGCGGTACCACCTAGCTTTGCCAATTAAGACACCACTCGATATCCTTAACGCGGATCTACGGCCGTGTTTCCACGGCAGCTCAAAAGCAGGTTCGAAAAGGGAGAGGGGGTGCACATTTCAGCTTCAGCGGCACTCTCTTTACACCATCACCTTTTGTACTGATCTTTATCATCGCTCACATATGTCTATAAATTATACGTACAGCCCAATTGAATGTCAAATAGCATTCCCAGGTGACGCCACTCCTGTTTCACGTTATGATAGATGAATACTCATTCATTTTAAAGGGGAGAAAAGCTTTGAATATAAATAACCATATACATAAAATCATTATTCCCACCCCATTTGCGGTCGGTGATGTAAATTCCTATCTATTAAAAGGCGACGCATTGACACTTATTGATGCCGGTCCGAAAACTCCCGAAGCATGGGAGGCTCTAAAATTTGGCCTGAATGAAGCCGGCGTCCGGCCGGAAGACGTCGAACAGGTTGTCCTCACCCATCATCATCCTGATCATGCCGGCTGGATTGACGGATTTGACAACGCCAAATTGTTTGGCCATCCATATAATGATTTTTGGCTCCGGAGAGATCAGGCATTTTTCGATTTTCACGATACATTTTATCTCGAACGCCTTAAAGAAGAAGGTGTCCCGGAAGACCAGCTCTTTTGGATTAAGCGCATGAAGCGTCCGCTCAGTCTGATGGGCAGCCGAGCACTTGATATGACGATCAATGAAGGAGATGTTCTGCCGGGCCACGCGGATTGGGCGGTAATGGAAACACTGGGACATGCCCAAAGCCATCTTTCATTCTGGAATAAAGAAACAAACGAGATGATCGGCGGTGACCATGTTATCGCAAAAGTATCTTCCAATCCTTTGATTGAGCCGCCACTCGATCCATCCATGGGAAGGCCGAAATCGCTGCTCCAATATAATGCATCTCTTACCCGCCTGTTGAAAATGCCGATCGACATAATTTACAGCGGCCACGGCGAAGAAGTCCGCAACGTCCATGAACTCATCACGGAACGCCTGGCCAAACAGCACCAGCGGGCGATGAAAGTGCTGGCGATGTTAGGCAATGAAGAGAAAACAGTCTATGAACTAACGGTTCAGTTATTTCCGCATGCCTATGAAAAGGAACTGGGGCTGACGCTGTCTGAAACAATCGGGCAAATTGATTATCTATTGGAAGATGGCCTCATTACAGAAAGCATGGACAGTAAAGGAATCTTCTATTATAAAGAAGCCTAAATTTACTGCTAATTGTTTCTATTGCAACTATTTGCAGCAGCGTGTAAAATAAACGCGTCAGTAAATAAGTTTTTGCCATCACGATTAACAGGAAAAGGAATGAATCAATTTGAAAAAATGGGGTTTATTATTAGCTGGCATGTTGTTCTTGTCAGCGTGTTCAGAAGAAGAAGCAAAACCTGCTGAAACTGAAGAAAAAGAAGAAGTGGCAGTAGAGCAGGAACAAACGGAAATGACGGAAAGCGGTTTTATCACGCAGATCCGCAACGATAAAGTGCTTGTCAATAATATCTATTTCACGGTCGGTGAAGAGGTTGAAGTGAAAACTGCCGATGGCACAGAAAACAAAGACGCGGTAGTGAGTGATATCCGGACAGGCATGAAAGTGGACATCGCTTATAATGGGCCACTGGAGCAGGCTTTTCCATTACAGGCCGAAGCAGACAGCATCACAATCCTGAGTGACGAAGAATCGCTTAAGCAAACAGAAGCACTGCAGGCCTATATCAATAAAGAACAGATCGCAAGCCTTCTGATTCTTGGCCAGCCGATCGTACGGGACAATGAAATCGGCTTCCTGTTCAATAATATGGACACAGGGAAAATGCAGGAAGTCCGCATAAACATGGATACTCATGAATATACGGTAGGCAATGGCGAAGAAGAACCGGAAGAAGAAAATACAGAAGACGCAAGTTAAAAGCAATACGGTGGAGCCGGATTCCACCGTATTTTTTTCTGCAAATTTTTAACCGTTACCACTTGCAAGATATTTTTATGCGTGTTATTGTATGTATATTAATTTTAATTAATGTATAAAAATACAAAGGTGGTTTTTCTATTGAATAAGAAAATTGTTCTGGCCTATTCAGGCGGACTTGATACATCGGTGGCCATTCCGTGGCTTAAATCAGAAGGCTACGACGTAGTGGCGGTATGTCTGGATATCGGAGAAGGCAAAGACCTTGAATTTATTAAGCAAAAAGCGCTTCAGGTTGGAGCGGTTGAAAGTTACATGGTGGATGCCAGAGATGAATTTGCTGATAATTATGCATTAATATCCATGCAGGCGCATACATTATATGAAGGAAAATACCCGCTTGTATCGGCGCTGTCCCGTCCACTGATTTCAAAGAAACTGGTTGAAATTGCTGAACAATGCGGCGCAACAGCGGTTGCACACGGCTGCACAGGAAAAGGCAACGATCAGGTGCGTTTTGAAGTATCGATCAAGTCCCTGAATCCGGAGTTGGAAGTTGTGGCTCCCGTCAGACAATGGGGCTGGTCGCGTGATGAAGAAATCGCTTATGCCAAACAGCACAATGTGCCGATTCCCGTAAATCTGGACAGCCCCTTCTCGATCGATATGAACCTCTGGGGCCGCGCCAATGAATGCGGCATACTGGAAGATCCTTGGGCGACGCCTCCAGCTGATGCCTATGAACTGACAAATGCATTGGAGGATACTCCTGATACTCCTGATGTCGTGGAAATCGAATTCGTCAAAGGTGTACCGGTAAAACTGGATGGCATTGCCTATACATTCAAAGAATTGATATTCGAATTAAATCATTTGGCAGGCAAACATGGCGTCGGAAGAATCGACCACGTGGAAAACCGCCTCGTCGGCATTAAATCACGTGAAATCTATGAAGCTCCGGCAGCAATGACGTTGATTGCCGCACATAAAGAGCTGGAAGACATCACGCTTGTAAAAGAAATGGCGCATTTCAAACCGGTCATCGAGAAAAAATTAACAGAACTAATCTATGAAGGCTTATGGTTCTCGCCGTTGCGCACAGCACTTGAGGCATTTCTGAAGGAAACACAGGAATTTGTCAACGGCACAGTTCGTGTGAAATTATTCAAAGGACACTCAATCGTTGAAGGGCGCAAGTCTCCGAATTCATTGTACAGCGAGCAATTGGCGACATATTCTACGGATGACACATTCAATCATCAGTCAGCAGTAGGTTTTATCGAATTATGGGGCCTTCCGACAGTCGTCAACGCGGTGGTCAATAAAAAACCGGTGCCTGTCACAGAACAGGTAAAAGAAGAGGTGAAATCATGACCAAGCTTTGGGGCGGCCGCTTTCAAAAATCGGCCGAACAATGGGTCGATGAGTTCGGGGCTTCAATCGAATTTGACCAAAAGCTGGTGATGGAAGATATCGAAGGCAGCAAAGCGCATGTCAAAATGCTCGGCGCCTGTGGAATCCTCACTGAAGATGACACTGCGCTGATTCAATCCGGGCTCCAAACGCTGAAAGAAAAAGCTGCTGCGGGCGATCTTGCCTATAGTTCGGCCAATGAAGATATCCACTTGAATCTTGAGAAATTCCTGATTGATGAAATCGGTCCGGTCGGCGGCAAGCTCCATACCGGAAGAAGCCGCAATGACCAGGTCGCGACAGATATGCATCTATACCTGAAAAACCGTGTCGGTGAAATAATCGAAGCAGTTCATAATTTCCAGCAGGCAATTGTTGAACAAGCGGAAAGCCACGTCGAAACGTTAGTCCCAGGATACACACATTTACAGCGTGCCCAGCCGATTTCATTTGGCCATCACTTGTTGACATATTTCTGGATGCTGCAGCGGGATAAGGAGCGTTTAAGCGAATCCCTGAAGCGCATCGATATGTCTCCACTGGGAGCGGGAGCGATGTCCGGCACGACTTTTCCGATTGACCGTGAGCTGGCAGCGGAATACCTCGGCTTTGCGGGCGTTTATCCAAACAGCATCGATGCAGTCAGTGACCGCGATTTCATCGTAGAATTCCTGTCGAACGCCTCCATGCTGATGATGCATATGTCCCGCTTTGCGGAAGAGATTATTCTTTGGTCAAGTGAGGAATTCCGTTTTATCGAACTGGATGATACATTCTCGACAGGATCGAGCATTATGCCGCAGAAGAAAAATCCCGATATGGCGGAATTGATCCGCGGCAAAACAGGCCGTGTCTACGGGAACCTGTTCGGCTTATTGACCACACTGAAAGGTTTGCCGCTGGCATACAATAAGGATATGCAGGAAGACAAAGAAGGTATGTTTGATACGGTCCATACGCTCATGGGGTCATTGCCGATATTCGAAGGTATGGTCCGCACGATGACTGTCCGCACGGATTCCATGGAAAGAGCGGTGTCGTCTGATTTTTCAAATGCCACTGAGCTTGCCGATTATCTGGCGGCAAAAGGAATGCCGTTCCGGGAAGCGCATGACGTCACCGGTAAATTGGTGTTCACGTGCATTCAGCGAGGATATTATTTGAAGGATCTTCCATTTGATGACATGAAGGCAGCGAGCCCGTTAATCGAAGAAGATATTTATGAAACGCTTAAGCCGCGCACAGCTGTCGAACGCCGAAACTCATTGGGCGGCACTGGATTCGGCCAAGTGCATAAGCAATTGGAACAGGCTAAATCGCTGGTTAAGCAATAATAAAACGGTAAACACATAAGGAGCCAATGCAGATATATTTGCATTGGCTTTTTTGCATTTGATAAGAAGAAAAAATATTAATCAGAAGGTTCTTAAAAACGAGGGAAGCCTTGTCTAGACTCTAGCGCCCAGCCGCTCGAGTCGCTTCAGCCTCGCCGTCAATGGCAAAGAACGCCATTACCGTCAAGGCTTCCAGCGCTTGTCGCGGCTAGGTGGGCGCTTGCGCTTTTCGTGGGTTTCTCCACCAGAAGACTGATTTATTTCATTTTACGAAATACTTCTTCCTATTTTATCGAAACATTTGATAAACTTAAAAAGTCCGGTACTTACAATTATATACAGCAGGGAGAAGACTTAGATGCGAGTTTTTTTGGAATTGGGCTGGTTTTTTAAAGAAAGGAAAAAGCAATACGCCATAGGCATTTTTTTGCTGCTGATCGTTGCACTGCTCGGTGTACTGCCGCCGCGCATCATTGGATTCGTCGTTGATGAAATTAGCAGGGGCACATTGACTCCTGCATATTTGATGAAGTGGCTCGGTATCCTGGCGGGGTCTGCGCTGATCATGTACGTGCTTCGTTACGCATGGCGCTTGATGATTTTCGGTTCTTCAATTATTTTAGCGCGGAATCTGCGCCGGCAGCTGTTCCATCATTTTACTCAAATGTCCCCGTCATTTTATCAAAAGAGGCGGGTGGGAGATTTGATGGCGCATGCCACCAATGATTTACAGGCTGTACAGATGACAGCAGGAGCCGGTGTTTTAACATTGTTTGATTCACTGGCGACAGGAGGGTTCGTCATTGCTGCAATGGCAATCACCATCGATTGGAAGCTGACATTGATTGTCCTGATTCCTATGCCCCTGATGGCCTATCTGACCAATTATTACGGAAAGCTGATGCATCTCCGTTTCCACGATGCACAGGCGGCTTTTTCAGGTCTGAACGATAAAACACAGGAAAGTATTTCAGGGATGAAAGTGATCAAGACATTCGGCCAGGAGGAAGAAGACGTGGAAGATTTCCGCGCCCTGTCAAAAAAAGTGGTGGATGAAAACATCCGTGTTGCAAGGGTCGATTCATTATTCGATCCCACTATTTCAGCAATTATAGGCATCTGTTACTTCCTCGCCATCGGATTCGGTTCCTATTTTGTGACAAACGGAGATATGACAATCGGGGATTTGATCGCTTTCACAGCATACCTTGGACTTTTGGTATGGCCGATGCTGGCATTCGGCTGGCTTTTCAATATTGTTGAACGCGGAAGGGCTTCATATGACCGGATCCGCCAACTTCTCTCAGAACCGGCGGATATTGACGACAGGAAAGGTGCGCTTGATATCCGTCCGGAAGGAGATATTATATTTGATCTGGAAGAGTTTAAATTTACAGATGACGACCGTGCGGCGCTCCGGAATGTCCGTTTTACACTCAAACGCGGCGAAACCCTGGGGATAGTCGGGAAAACAGGTTCTGGAAAATCAGCGATTTTAAGGCTCCTGCTGCGTGAATTTGAAAATTATCGTGGAACGATAACGTTCGGCGGACGCTCCATCACGGATTATAAAAAGAAAAAACTGCGGCAGGCAATCGGCTATGTACCACAGGACCATTTCCTGTTTTCAACATCTGTCGCTGGAAATATCGCCTTCGCGCGGCCCGAAGCTACCGAAGAGGAGATTTTTGAAGCGGCACAGCTTGCGCATATCCATCAGGACATTTCAAATTTCACAGAGGGCTATAATACCGTGGTCGGAGAACGGGGCGTTTCGTTATCGGGCGGACAGAAGCAGCGGATTTCGATTGCCCGCGCTCTAATGATGCGGCCGGAACTGCTGATACTGGATGATTCATTGTCTGCGGTGGACGCCAAAACGGAAGAGGCGATTCTGGAATCGCTGAAACGGACGCGCACCGGGGAAACGACGATTATTACATCCCACAGGCTGAGTGCCATCCAGCATGCCCATCAGATAGTGGTGATGGACGCCGGAACGGTGGCGGAAATCGGTTCACATGACCAGTTAATGAAGAAAAAAGGAATTTATTATGAAATGTATGAGCTGCAGCAACTTGAAGCACTCGTCGAGCAGGGAGGCGAGACCCAATGATCGAAAAGCAAAAAGAACTGACCGGCAAAGATCAGTGGAAAGTCTTCAAAAGACTCCTCCTTTACCTGATTCCGCATAAGAAAATGCTGTCCATCGCTATGCTGTTGTTGATACTGACCGTTTTGGGCGATGTTTTGGGTCCATTGATCATCAAAACCTTCATCGATGGCTATTTGACACCGGGTAATTTCCCGGCAGGTCCGGTGACAGGACTGGCGCTCGGTTATCTATTCATCCAGGTTTCAAATGTCATCATCAGTTATTTTCAATTATTGAAATTCCAGGAGGCAGCGCTGAAAATTATTCAGCAAATGCGCATCGATGTCTTTACAAAAGTGCAGAGCCTGGGAATGCGTTATTTTGACCGGACACCGGCAGGCGGCATTGTTTCCCGGGTCACCAATGATACAGAAGCAATCAAGGAAATGTTCGTTACTGTGCTCATTGGCTTTATTCAGAGCATATTCCTGATTATCGGGGTATATATTGCCATGTTCTTCCTGAATGTGCGCCTGGCATTGATCACGTTGATCTTGCTGCCGATCCTTTTTTGGATCATGTACATCTACCGCAAATACAGTTCGATTTTCTACCAGGATCTGCGTGAGCGGCTCGGGCAGCTGAACGCCAAAATTTCAGAATCGGTCCAGGGAATGGGCATGATCCAGGCTTTCAGCCAGGAAGGCCGGATGCAGGATGAATTCAACGAAATCAATGAAAAACACTGGAACGCCGGAAAACGCAACATTAAAATTGACGGGTTGCTGCTGCGGCCGGCGATTGACCTGGTATATACACTGGCGTTGATTATGCTGCTCAGTTATTTCGGCATCACTTCATTCAATTCTACTATTGAAGTAGGGGTCATTTATGCTTTTGTAACGTATATCGACCGTTTTTTTGAACCGATCAATCAGGTCATGCAGCGGCTGTCGATTTTCCAGCAGGCGATTGTAGCGGCGTCGCGGGTCTTCGACTTATTAGATGAGACAGACGAAGCTCCGGCTCAAAAAAAAGCAGCTGCCGAAATCACTGAAGGCCGCATCGAATTCAGGAATGTCAGCTTTTCCTATGACGGCAAGGCTCAAGTTTTGAAAAACATTTCGTTTACAGCTGAACCCGGACAGACTGTCGCTCTTGTCGGCCATACGGGGAGCGGGAAAAGTTCAATCATCAATTTATTGATGCGATTTTATGAATTCGAAAGAGGAGATATTCTGATAGACGGCGTTAACGTCAAGGATTATCACTCTAGTGAACTGCGCAAGAAAATGGGGTTAGTCCTGCAGGATCCGTTTTTATTTTATGGCACGATAGAAAGCAATATACGACTTTATAATCCGGATATGCCTTTTTCTGAAATCCGGGCAGCCGCTGAATTCGTGCAAGCGGACAAATTCATTGCCCAATTGCCCGATGGCTATGACCATAAAGTGACGGAAAGAGGTTCTACATTCTCGAGCGGCCAGCGACAATTACTGGCTTTCGCCAGAACAATGGCGGCAGATCCGAAGATTCTGGTGCTGGATGAAGCAACGGCTAACATCGATACGGAGACGGAAGTCGCCATCCAGACGAGCCTTGAAAGGATGCGCAAAGGCCGGACAACCATCGCAATTGCCCATAGACTAAGCACGATACAGGATGCAGAATTGATTCTTGTTCTGCATCAGGGAGAAATTGTCGAATGCGGGACCCATCAGCAACTATTGGCCGCTCGCGGTCTCTACCATAAAATGTACCTGCTCCAAAACGGCATCGTGGAAAACGTCGGCAGCAAATGAATGAAATATGAGGATAAACATTGGAGCTGTCATTATTCATTTTGCGATATCAAAAGCAAGAAAGAATTGAAGAAAGTAAAATTCCAGGCAGGAGAGAAAGATGGGAATCTTTCTCTCCTGTTTTTGTATAGGAGTTAAATTTGGTCCCTGGATTTTGGTGGATTAGATTAATATTGTCTAAAACCTATGTTCCTGTATCGTTGCGCTAGCTTCGTCATGAATGAGCCGGACAAAATACATTTGTCCGGCTCATTCACAAAGAGTTCACAGGCAAAAGGGCAGTTTTCTCCTGTTAAATTTGATAAGATGGGTAGAGTATAATGAAGGAGTGGAAACAGTGGCAAGTGACATTAATCTATTCCTGGCTTTTGGAGCAGGATTCCTAAGTTTTATTTCACCATGCACTTTGCCTTTATATCCGGCATTTTTATCCTATATTACCGGCATGTCGCTTGATGAAATAAAAAACGATAAGAAAGTCATGCAGCGCAGAGGCATGTTCCATACGCTCTTCTTCCTGCTTGGATTTTCAACTATATTTATCGCACTCGGCTTCAGCACATCATTCTTCTATGAGTGGTTTATCCGATATGATGAATTGATCCGCCAAGTCGGCGCCATATTCATCGTCGTATTCGGGTTGATGATCGTCGGCGTTTTCCAGCCGAAATTCCTGATGGCTGATAAAAAATTTTCATTTAAGAACCGTCCATCCGGTTTTCTCGGAACTTTTGTAATCGGTTTGGCGTTTGCCGCGGGCTGGACACCATGTACCGGGCCTATCACAGCAGCCATCTATACGTTGGCTGCAGCAAATCCAGGCTCAGGTGTCTGGTATATGCTTGCATATGTACTCGGTTTTGCGATTCCATTCTTTGTTCTTTCGTTCTTCGTAACCCGTCTCGGATGGCTGCGCAAGCACAATAATACCATCATGAAAGTCGGTGGATTCATCATGATTGCAGTCGGAATTCTGCTGTTCTATGATGGAATGACTTACTTAATCCGTATTCTGAGCCCGATATTCGGTGACTTCCAGGGATTCTAATTGATCTTAAAGTAGGTGTAACCGATGAAAACCATTAATACCATGAATGAATACCGTCAATTGACCAGCAGCGCAGAAACTTTTCTGCTGTTTGTCAAAACCGATAATTGTTCAGTCTGTGAAGGATTGCGTCCCCAGATTGAACTATTCGAAGATGATTATGAAATCCCGTTTTACTTGGTGAACGGAGCAAAATTGCCAGAGTTGGCAGGGGAACTTCTATTGTTTTCAGCCCCGATTGTACTAATGTTCCACGAAGGCAGCGAAATTCATCGATTTGTGCGTTTTATCCGCATCGATGAATTGCGGATCCGATTAGATGAACTGGAGGAGGGATTGGATGTTTGAACAGATTCCGCCGGAGGTTTATCTGGTGATAACGACAATTGGAGCAGTTTTTATGGGGATATTTGCAATCTTTGTGAGATCCCGTTCAGCTAAAAAACCAGCTTCCGTCAAAAAAATACTTTTGCCTCCATTATTCATGTCCACTGGGGCATTGATGTTCGTCTTTCCGTTTTTCAGGGTTGCTCCTCCTCAGATTGCCGAAGCATTGGCAGCAGGAATCATTTTTTCGGTGGTCCTGATATGGACTTCGAAGTTTGAGGAAAGAGATGGAGAGATTTATTTGAAGCAATCCAAGGCTTTTATTTTTATCTTGATTGGCTTACTGTTGATCCGTTTACTTGCTAAAGTGATTCTCAGTTCTACTATCGATATCGGCGAACTTGCCGGTATGTTCTGGATACTGGCATTCGGCATGATAATCCCGTGGCGTCTTGCCATGTACCTTCAATTTAAAAAACTAGCAGAAAAAAACAAAAGCGCAGTACCCGGTTGACGGGTGCTGCGCTTTTTTCTATGTCACTTTTCACTGCTCAAAATAAGACTCGTAAGGACTTACATCAATATTGAGTTCGTCCAGCTTTTTCCGCAGAAATTTATGGTCACGTTTTGGCGTCGCCTGAATATAACCTCTGATGATATGTTCATGTTCCATCTTCGAAACTTTTTCTTCCACAAGGATCTGTCCAATTCTGCCCGCTATTTTCTGTTTTGCCACAGGCCTGAAGAGATCAGGTACTGGCTGCACAAGTTCGTTCAATAATTCTTTTTCCCGGTCTCCCCATAAATGGATCGTTTTGTTGACGTAATACTCTTCCCAATTCAAATCCGACAGTCCGTCTTTTTTTGGAATGGATTTCAGAAACTTCCTGAACATAAAATACCCGCCAATCGCAAATAAACCGACAAGGACCACTACCCAAAATAGGATGAACCATAAAAACCAACCTTCTAACGCCACGTTATTCACCTCATACCTTCCGATATCTCCATTATAAGAGCTAAATAAAAAAAATTCATTAAAAATGTATCCCTTTTTGTCCTAACTGTCTATATAGCGGGTGAGAGGAGGTGAAACAAAATGGCTAACAGCAACTTTAAAAAGGCAAGCATCCGGCTGACTTTCGATAACGGCTTTGATGCACTCGGCAAACCGAGAAAGAAAGTAAAAGCGTACCACAATGTTACTGATACAGCTGCTGCAACTGAGATTTTCGAAACAGCACGCGTATTGACGGAGTTCGGAATGAAACCGTTGATGGATTTGGAAAAGCAGTCTAATCAATCGATCTTTGCATAATACTACTAAGGGGGAATAGGAAATGGCTAAGACATTGGAATTGATATTTGAAACAGGGGCAGGAAAAGATGTTGTGCTGTCTGTGGAAGAACCGAGAGAAGACCTGACGGCTCTAGAGCTCGCGACTGGTATGCAGACGATTATTACCCAGAACATCTTTGAAATTCAAGGATCTCCTTTTGCGGTAGCCAAAGGCGCACGTGTAGTCGAGCGCAACGTCGTCGATTACGAAGTTTAAGAACCGGAGCCCACCTGAATTGGAGGGCTTTTTATCTCTTAAAAAAGGAGGAATAGACATGGAAGATTGGATGCGATTGATACAGGAAGTCGGGTTTCCTATTTTTGTGTCATTTTATCTCATGCACAGAGTGGAAACAAAACTGGTGGCAATTCACGAAGCGTTGATCGCCATCAGGCTGTAACTTCACAATTTCGTGACAAAGGGTTGCGTAATGCAGTTGTCTGGTCTGCTTTCTTCATTTAATATGAAGGCAGTATGTATTATGGAGGCGCCACATGAAAAAATTAATGGGAATTACAGTGATCGCCCTTGTGCTATTTCTGGCAGCTTGCGGTGATTCCTCAATCGAAGATTTTTCGCACACCGATCAGCGCGGAAAAGAAATTTCACTTGAGAACCTTAACGGAACGCCCTGGCTGGCAACATTTGTGTTCACTAATTGTACGACCGTATGCCCGCCTATGACTTTTAATATGGTTTCAATCCAGGATGAACTATTGGAGCAGGGCATAGAAGAATATAAAATTGTTGCATTTTCAGTGGATCCCGGGAATGATAAACCGGCAGTATTGTCTGATTATCTTGATAAATTCAATGTGCCGGATGAATCGAAATGGCATCTTTTGACCGGCTATTCCCAGGATTATATCGCTGAGTACGCTAAAGACAATTTCAAATCATTTGTGAAAAACGACCCTTCAAGTAACCAGGTGGTGCATGGCACCAGCTTTTATTTGATCGATAAAAACGGGAAAGTTGCCCATAATTATGATGGTTATGGTGATGTTCCGGTTGAGGAAATTGTTGAAGATCTTAAAGTGTTGATCGATAACTAGAAAAGCTAAACGAAAGTTATAAAAGGGCTTATTCCTAACGGGGAATAAGCCCTTTAGTTTGTTAAGAGAGAAAGATAGGAAACCGATATTCCGCAAAACAACTCCGAAGACATTAGCCGACGCTTGCGAGGTCAATGTCTTTGCGACGAAGCGTGCAACGCTGCAACGGTTTTTCATGTCTCTCAAAGCTAGCGCAGAGATGCAGAGACAGGAGCACATGGTTGTCGAAGCGATGAGGAGGCTCAGGCCGCTCCCAGCGGAAAGCATCCGTCTAAAACGAAATGATTATAGAAGTTAGCGGATTTTCGACAGCTTGAAGGGCTTATTCCTAACCAGGAATAAGCCCTTTTTTTCTAGCTTTAAAGCTGCTGTTTCTTCAGGAGGTCGCGAATCTCTACGAGCAATTCCTCTTTTTTGTCCAGTTCCGGCACAGCTTCTTCTTTCGGCATTTCTTCTTTTCGGCGGAATTTCATAAATATCCGAACAACCATGAAAATGGAAAAAGCAATTATAAAAAAGTCCAGTACTGATTGCAGAAACGCTCCGTATTTCAGGGAGGCATCGCCGACTGTATAGGTTGCACCTGCCATACTGAAGCCACCAAGCAGCAATCCTACTGCAGGCATTATTAAGTCTTCCACCAATGATGTTACTATTTTTCCGAAAGCTGTCCCGATAACCACAGCAATCGCTAAATCCAGTACATTGCCTTTCAACGCAAAAGCTTTAAAGTCTTCCCACATGAATATCACCTCCAACTTTTACTTTACATTTGGATTTACAGAAAAGATAGTGCTTGCAGCAACAGAATTAAAGCGCTGTTTATGCTAAACTGTAGAAAATGAGCAGTTGGACGTGACACAATGAAAAAGAAAAAAAGAAAACTGAAAAAAGGCGGCGTACTGAGGCTTTTATTCCTTATCACCTTATTGCCGGCGCTGCTGGTCAGTATTACGTTGTTTGTCATCGTGTATTATTTCTTCAATCCTGATACAGTGATGACCGCGTTGAAGGAAACTCCGAATTTATTCAGGGAAATGGAAGTTCCCGAGGAATATATACCGTTGTATAAAGAAACGGCTGAAGTCTATGGGGTGCCGTGGACGTTGCTTGCAGCTCACCACCGGGTGGAAACTCGATTTTCTACAATGGATCCATTATTATCACCTGTAGGAGCGGAAGGCCATATGCAATTCATGCCCTGCACATTCGTGGGGTGGACCCATCCGACCTGTTCAGGTCTAGGGGAAGGTGAAATTCCGGAAAGCGAAAAAACTGACCCTGAAGTGATTCAGGCTTATGGAGGGTACGGCACCGATGGAGATGGTGATGGGGTTGCCGATCCATATAACCTGACGGACGCATTGTACAGCGCTGCAAATTACTTGGCGAAGAACGGGGCAGCTGATGGGGAATTGGAGAAAGCGATATTTCAATACAATCATAGCGACGAATATGTTGAGGACGTTATGCATTACTACGATCTCTATAACGAGCAATTCCCGGAATAAAACATAAAAAAGAGAGCGGACAAGATGTCCGCTCTTTTTTATTTGATTTAATTATGCACGGTTTCGTCTGTTTTTGCCCATTGACCCAAGAATCAGGCTCAATACGAAAACCAGAACCAAAGCACCGATTAATGCAGGGATGATGTAGACGCCCCAGATTTCAGGACCCCAGTCTCCAAGCAGCAGGCTTCCTAGCCATGCCCCGATAATACCTGCGATGATATTGCCGATGATACCACCTGGAATATCTTTACCTAAAATAAGTCCTGCTAACCATCCGATGATACCACCCATGATTAGAAATAAAATAAATCCCATCGTGTTCCATCTCCTTTTTTAGTAGTTATGATTGCTACACTACTGATATAACCTGATTCGGGAAATTTAAAACATCGACTAGGAAATATTTATAAAACCTTTGCGCCCAAGGTATTGGTGAAATGGCGTAAAGCCCATTTATGTCCTTCCGGATCGAAGCTTGCTACCGCGTCCTGATGGACCGTTATTTTAAAGCCTTTATTGTATGCATCTACGGCTGTATGGAGGACGCAGATATCGGTGCAGACGCCTGCAATATGAATCTCTTCAATATTTCTTTCCCGCAGCAGGAGTTCCAGGCTGGTTCCAGCAAAAGCGCTGTAACGGGTTTTATCCATCCATACTATTTTTTCTTTATGGCTGTTATACAGCGAATCCAATCTGCCGTATAAATTCCTGCCTTCAGTTCCCCTGATGTTATGTGAAGGGAACAGCTCGTGTTCGGGATGCAGCGTATCTCCTTCTTCATGCAAATCGACTGGGAAGACAATAAAATCGCCAGCTTCCAAAAACTGTTCCGTTACTGCACAGATAGCCCCTTCGATAGCCTGCCCGGGTTTGCCGCAAGTCAAGCGGCCATCATCTGCTACGAAATCAACCGTGTAATCAACCACCAATAATGCTTTATTCATAATCATTCCTCCTGTCCTATTTCTTAATCTAATCATATAGAAGTGAAAATATAAAGGGCAGCCGGTTGAAAGTAAACTGAATATTCGGTATAATAAAAAGAAAAGAAAGGGTGAAACCGCATGCAATACGAAAACGTGGAACGTTTGAATAGGCAGGGAATGTGGTTTGTGATCATCCACACGATTATCGTATTCAATTTGGCGCTGAATTTCGGGTTCTTTTCTTAAGTTGACAGGCAGGTTATACAAATTTCTCCAAAAGAATAAGCCGGCAAAGGGAACATCCTTCGCCGGCTTATTCTTTTTTGTGTTACGAATGATTATTTCTTTAAACGTTGAAGCGAGTCTTTCAGGATACGTGAAGCGGAATCCAGTGATACACCAAGAATTTCCTGGATCTCTTCGAGGTTTTTCTGTTCCTCGGAATAGAGGTAATGGACGTAAGCGAAACGGATATCTCCTGAACGCATCGGCAGCCCGATAAAAGAAGACAGGGCTTCAGTGTAGTCAGAAAGTGATCCCATCTGGAACATCGTAAATTCATTGTTAACTTTTGAAGAAAGCAAATAAGGTGTCCCCCTGAATACAGCACGTTCGATTCCTTCGAGCAGGACAGCAATCTCCTTGCCGGTAAAATCGATCCGGCTCATGTAACCGTCTTTTTTTTCAAAAGCAAGCGTCAGTTTATGGCCTTTATCTTCGAAATTGGCGATATCGATTGTTGCCATATCCCGAAGCCTAAGTCCCCGAAGATAAAGGATATAAAGAATTTTGGCATTGAGTGAAAGCTGGTCCGTGTCGAGCACCGCATCTTTTTTGGCCAGTAATTGACTGTAATCCAAATGAATATCAGGCGGAGTAAGATCGAGTTTCTCTGAATATTTGAATTTGGGCATGAAATCGACCGGTATCCGGCCGATGCGCCACATATAATCAAACCATTGGCGTATAAAAATGATCTTTCGGTTCAATGTACTGTCCTTGATGCCGGTCGCACGTTGCTCATGCAAAAAATTTTGTATATCAACCGGCCGGATTTCATGCGGTTCTACTGATTTTTTGTAATACCTGGCAAGGAAAGCGAGAAGGGAGTGGATCAATTGGACTTCGTGTACAACCGTATTCGGGCTGATGCCATTTTCCAGGCGATATTTCTCATAGCCGTAGGGCATTTCATCTCACCTCTGCATCTGTATTTACTGAAAATTATACCATATTAAAGTAAAAATAGAACGTACTTTCCCGTAATGCAAAAAAGGAGTTATTGTGGATCTGGTGAAGTAAAAGTGTGCAGGAATTTATTTAAATGTTATTTTTCCTTGAATATTTTGATACATAAGGGTTTATCATAAAAATCAAAAAATGTCGACAAGAAAAAAGAAGTCCATCATAATTATAGAAATAAGAAGTAGAAAAAAGATAGAGTTGTAAAGTTACTAATAGGGTATGCAGGTAGTAAGGCTGGCTATAAAAGCTGAAAGGGGAGAAAAAATGTTTAAAGAGGAGAATGAAATAATTCGGCAGCGTATTTTTAAAGCGGTGGAGGAGCTATCCGACGAGAAACTGAACAAAAAGCCAGCAGAGGGAAAATGGTCGCCCATGCAAATACTGGACCATCTACATTTAATGGAAAATGTCATTGCCAGGAATATTTCAAAGGAGCTGGATCGCGGCAATAGTAAAAAAGCAATGAAAAAGCCGATCCAGCTGACAGTCAGCAGAACCATCAAAGTGGATGCTCCATCCTATACAGAACCATCGGAGGATTTTATCACACTTGTGGAGATGACGGAAAAACTGGCTTCCTCCCGGGCAAACTTGAACGCAGTTTATGACAATGCTCCGAAGGAGTTGCTGAAAACTAAATCCATGCCGCATCCTGTATTCGGCAAAGTGCCTTTGTTCCAGTGGTTTCCGTTTATAGGACTGCATGAAAAAAGGCATTTGAAACAGCTCGAAAACACCTTAAGTGAAATTAATAAACAATAGAAACAGTAATTAGAAAAACTTATCACATTCCATAATTTTAATGTAATTTACTTATGCTTGGGATTTCGTTATGATGGTATAGGAGAAAAGAAGCTTTTCAAGGCCTTTTCAGAAGATTCAAAGGAGGAACACGACATGGCAAAAAGCAGTTTGCACAACAGCCGCACTTCTTTTGAGCTGAATGGTAATACGTATAACTATTACCGTCTGGCTGCATTGGAAGAAGCAGGAATCGCGAAAGTATCACGCCTTCCTTACTCAATAAAAGTTCTTTTGGAATCCGTTTTGCGTCAGCATGATGGCTATGTGATCAAAGATGAGCACGTAGAAGAATTAGCAAAATGGGGTAAAAATTCCAACGAAGAAGCAGAGGTTCCATTTAAACCTTCTCGCGTAATTTTGCAGGATTTCACGGGTGTACCAGTAGTAGTTGATTTGGCTGCACTTCGTTCAGCAATGGCTGAAATGGGTGGAGATCCAAACAAAATCAATCCGGATGTTCCGGTTGACCTTGTAGTTGACCACTCTGTACAGGTAGACAGCTACGGTACTAATGATGCTTTGAAAATCAATACAAAACTTGAATTCGAACGCAATGCAGAACGTTATCAGTTCTTAAGCTGGGCACAAAAAGCTTATGATAACTACCGCGCAGTGCCGCCGGAAACAGGTATCGTTCACCAAGTTAACCTTGAATATCTGGCTAACGTTGTCCATGCTGTTAAAAACGAAGACGGCACATTCGAATCATATCCAGATACATTGGTAGGAACTGACTCCCACACGACAATGATCAACGGTCTTGGCGTATTGGGCTGGGGTGTTGGCGGTATCGAAGCAGAAGCAGGAATGCTTGGACAGCCTTCATTCTTCCCAATTCCAGAAGTTATCGGCGTTAAATTGACGAATGCATTGCCGAACGGTGCAACTGCTACTGATTTGGCACTGAAAATTACACAATTGCTTCGCCAAAAAGGCGTAGTCGGCAAGTTTGTTGAATTCTATGGTTCAGGCGTAACTACTTTGCCGCTTGCAGACCGTTCAACTATTGCCAATATGGCTCCAGAATACGGCGCAACTTGCGGTTTCTTCCCGGTTGATGAAGAAGCACTTGACTACCTTCGCCTGACTGGCCGTGAAAACGACCACATCGAAGTCGTAGAAGCTTACTTGAAAGCCAATGATATGTTCTTTGATGCTGATAAAGATCCAATTTACACAGACACTGTTGAGCTGGACCTTTCTACAGTAATGCCAAACCTTTCAGGACCAAAACGTCCGCAGGATTTGATCCCGTTGTCAGAAATGAAAACGGAATTCAACAAAGCTGTAACGGCTCCTGAAGGCCCACATGGTTTTGCTTTGGATCAGGAAGAGATCAACAAGACTGCTACTGTCAACTTCAAAGACGGCTCAACCGCCGAAATGAAGACTGGTGCAATCGGCATTGCGGCTATCACTTCTTGTACGAATACATCCAATCCATACGTTATGCTCGGTGCCGGCCTTGTCGCTAAAAAAGCGGTTGAAAAAGGGCTTATGCCACCTGCTTATGTAAAAACATCTTTGGCTCCTGGTTCAAAAGTTGTAACTGGCTATCTTCAGGATGCTGGATTGCTGGATTACCTTGAGCAAATCCGCTTTAACCTTGTTGGTTACGGCTGTACTACTTGTATCGGCAACTCCGGTCCAATGCTTCCGGAAATTGAAGATGCAATCCTGGATAACGATTTGCTGGTAACTTCAGTTCTTTCCGGTAACCGTAACTTTGAAGGCCGTATCCACCCGCTTGTAAAAGCCAACTACTTGGCATCACCGCCGTTAGTTGTCGCCTATGCACTTGCCGGAACAGTGGATATCGATTTACAAAACGATCCAATCGGACAAGATAAAGAAGGAAACGATGTATATCTTAGCGATATCTGGCCTACGACTGAAGAAGTGAATGAAGTTGTGAAGAGCACAGTAACTCCAGAACTATTCCGCAAAGAATATGCACGTGTCTTTGATGAAAACGAAACATGGAATGCGATTGAAACTAACGACGATTCTCTTTATAACTTTGATGAGAATTCAACTTACATTCAAAATCCGCCATTCTTCCAAGGTCTATCAAGAGAACCGAAAGCGATTGAAACTCTCGCAGATTTGCGTGTAGTCGCTAAATTTGCAGATTCAATTACAACTGACCACATTTCACCGGCAGGAGCAATCGGCAAAGATACTCCAGCAGGTAAATACTTGCGTGAGAACGGAGTAGAACCACGCAACTTTAACTCTTATGGCTCCCGTCGCGGTAACCATGAAGTTATGATGCGCGGAACTTTCGCCAACATCCGTATCCGTAACCAGGTAGCACCAGGTACAACAGGAGGTTATACAACTTACTGGCCGACTGGCGAAACAATGGCAATTTATGATGCAGCGATGAAGTATCAGGAACAAGGTACTGGATTGGTTGTTCTGGCAGGCAAAGATTACGGTATGGGCTCATCCCGTGACTGGGCTGCTAAAGGCACATTCCTTCTTGGCATCAAAACTGTCATTGCAGAAAGCTATGAGCGTATTCACCGTTCAAACCTTGTAATGATGGGCGTATTGCCATTGCAATTCATCAATGGTGAAAACGCTGAATCACTTGGTTTGACAGGGCGCGAAACAATTTCTGTCAACTTGACAGATGATGTAAAACCACGTGACCTTCTGACTGTAACTGCTGTTGCAGAAGATGGTTCAGTGAAAGAATTCAAAGCGCTTGTGCGTTTCGATTCTGAAGTTGAAGTGGATTACTATCGCCACGGCGGTATCCTGCAAATGGTACTTCGCAGAAAATTGGTAGAAGCGTAAGTTTAATTCAAAGGGCTGCCCCCGGGCAGCCTTTTTACTTGTTTAAATTTAATAAACGATATTCCGCAAAACAGCTCGCTTTCCAAAACCCGTGCTCCTGTATCGCTGCGCTAGCTTCGTCGCAAAGAGCCGGCCTTGCAGGCTACGGCCAACTCTTGGCTTGCGCTGAGCTAACTCGGTCTCGTGTCACTTCGACCGAGTGGATCTCATCACTTCGCTTGGTCCCCTGGGAGTCTCGCTGTTTTGCTACATATCTCAGCATCGCTTAATATGAAGAGGAAATTTTAAATCTAAATTAACTGAGAAAGCCTATACACAAGCCACTTACGGAACATTTCCGAATGCATCGAATGGTCTAAGAAGAATATATTTCCAGACAGCCTTTCATTTAGAAATTCCCAGCTGGATTCTGTATACTTACATAGAGGTGAAATTGGAATGCACATCAGTGAAAAAGAAATAGAAATCCGCTACGCGGAAACGGATCAGATGGGTGTCGTCTACCACGCCAATTATTTGGTGTGGCTGGAGATCGGACGCACAAAACTGATTGAAGATGTCGGTTTTACATATGCGGAAATGGAAAGCCAGGGATATTTGTCTCCTGTCACCGATATATCCATCCAATACAAAGCTGCCCTGCGATACGGGCAAAAAGCGATTGTGAAAACGTGGGTGGAAGAACATGGACGCCTGCGCACGACCTATGGATACGAAGTGCTTCATGAAGATGGGACGTTGGCAGCAAAAGCCACATCAGAACATGTCGTCGTGAAAAAAGACACTTTCCGACCGGTTTCTTTAAAGAAAATCTATCCGGAATGGCACGAAAAATATGAGGAAATAAAAAAGAGGGAAGACCATGGCGTTCGGAATTAAACGGGCAGAACTCGACAGATGGAAGCAGGAAGTGGAAGCTGGAAATATTTCTTTTTTGACGCATTATTGGATTGATGATCGGTTTCCCGGATGCAGCACGGTGACTAAGGTCGGCTGCAGTGATTTAGAGAAGCTGAAACTATGGGGCAAGCAGTACGGTCTAAGGCCGGAATGGCTGGACCTGCGGGGAAATTACCCGCATTTTGACCTTTTCGGAGACCGGCAAAAATCAATTTTGAAAGCGGAAAAACTCCTGGAGCAAGTTGAACGCTTGGAGAAAAAATAGAAAAGCCGGAAAGGAAGATTTATTCTTCCTTTCCGGCTTTCTTAGTTGATTCGTATGAATAATCCAATTCCTGGAGATCGTCATTGACATTTACGGCGAGGTCATGGCCGTCAAAATACCAGAGGTCGTTCTGTTCGATAAAATAAATCACGCCGCTGTCCTCAACTTCGGCAACAGCTTCGTTTGGCTGGTCTTTCGTCACGCCAAGCGAAAACCCCGGCTGCAATCCAGAACCGCCGTAACGCACAAAAAATCGGACGGATTCGCCTGCAGCAACTTCCATTTCATCATGGAACCATTTGAAAGCATCTTCACTGATCTTTATTTCCATCTTGCTTCACGTCCTTTCAACTTAACGGTTGCCAGGCAGAACTACCACTTGATCTTAGGTTCCGTGCCTGCACGGATGCGCGCGATATTGGCGCGGTGGCGATAGAAGATAAAGGACGCCAGCACAAGAATCACGGCAAGAAACGGATAATCTCCTGTGTTAACAGCATATATGATGGCGTAAATAACAGCAACTACAGCGAGAATCATTGAAGACAGCGACACCATCTTGGTGATTTTCAGGCCGATGAGCAGCACTGCAACCGCTACAAGAAACAGCGGCCATTGATAGCCAAGCAGAATGCCTCCGGATGTTGCCACAGCTTTACCGCCTTTGAATTTCGCAAAAACAGGATACATGTGGCCGACAACCGCAATCAGTCCCAATAGAAGCGGATGAATGTCAGTGGCGATGAACAACGGAATGAGCGTAGCCGCTGTCCCTTTTAAAATATCGAGTATGGTGACAATCAGTCCGGCCGTAGAACCGAGGACCCGGAAAGTATTCGTGGCCCCGAGGTTGCCGCTGCCTTTGGTACGGACATCGGTATTGTAGAAAATTTTGCCGATCCATAAAGCGGAAGGGATCGAACCAAGTAAATAAGCCAGTAACACGGGTATCAATATATCCATTGTAGACTCCTTTTTATCTCTCTATTTAGTAATCTAAGTTTAACACGCAAAAAGATCTATAAACAATAGTTGCAGGATTTTTATGAAACAGCGAGAATATCATGTATGATAGAATAAAAAGGATAGGTGATCCTCTTGAACAATCCAAGCAGAGAAGAAATTAAGGAAGTTTTGGACAATGCCAAAACCATCGCTGTTGTCGGTCTCAGTCCGAACCCGAACAGAACATCCTATATGGTTTCCGAGGCAATGCAAAAAGCTGGTTACCGGATCATTCCGGTCAACCCTGTTGCTGACGAAGTCCTGGGTGAGAAAAGCTATGCTTCCATCAAGGAAATTCCGGAACCTGTGGATATTGTCAATGTTTTCAGGCGCAGTGAGTTCCTGGCGGATTTAGCCGAAGAGTTCCTCGAGATTGATTGCCCGGTTTTCTGGACTCAATTGAACGTCGTGGATGATAATGTATTCAAAAGCCTGACTGAACAGGGCTATACGGTCATTATGGACCGCTGCATCAAAGTCGAACACGCCATCCTTAAATAAGCAAGATAGAGGAAAAGGGCGCTTGGCGCTCTTTTTCTATGGTTATTGACAGATGCCGGAGTTATCGATACGATTAAAAGATAGAGATATGCGAACAGATGTTTGTTGGAGGGAATTAGATGGCAAAAACGAAGAGTACGGCATACAACGAAGAAGCGATCCAGGTACTTGAAGGCTTAGATGCTGTAAGAAAGCGCCCAGGCATGTATATCGGTTCAACGGATACACGGGGCCTTCATCATTTAGTCTATGAAATAGTTGATAACTCGGTTGATGAAGCATTGGCTGGATTCGGTGACAAAATCAGCGTGAGCATACACGAAGATAACAGCATCAGCGTCCGTGATTACGGCCGCGGTATGCCGACTGGCATGCACCGCAGCGGAAAACCGACGCCTGAGGTAATTTTGACTGTTCTCCATGCCGGCGGGAAATTCGGGCAGGGAGGCTATAAAACCAGTGGAGGACTGCATGGTGTTGGTGCTTCTGTTGTCAACGCCCTGTCAGAATACCTGGAAGTTACCATTCACCGAGACGGCAAGAAATACCGTCAGCTTTTCGAAAATGGCGGCAAGCCCGCCACCACACTGGAAGAAATCGGCACGACAAAGGAGAGCGGCACAAATCTCCATTTTCGTCCGGATCCGACTATTTTTTCTGCTACAAAATACAATTATGAAACGCTGAGTGAACGTTTACGTGAATCCGCGTTTTTATTAAAAGGATTAAAAATTGAACTTACCGATAAACGTGCTGAAGAAGAGCGTTTTGAGGAATTCTTTTACGAAACAGGGATCGAAGCCTTTGTTGAATACTTGAACGAAGAAAAAGATACTCTGCATAAAGTGGCTTATATCGAAGGCAAGCAGGATGAATTGGAAGTCGAATTTTCATTCCAGTTCAATGATGGTTACTCGGAAACCATCCTGTCATTTGTCAATAACGTCCGCACCCGGGACGGCGGCACACATGAAACAGGGGCAAAAGCTGCAATGACCCGCGTTTTCAATGATTACGCGCGCAAAATCAACCTCTTAAAAGATAAAGATAAAAATCTCGAAGGTTCCGATATCCGTGAAGGGATAGCGGCGATTGTTTCTGTCCGGATTCCGGAGGCTTTGCTGCAATTCGAGGGCCAGACAAAAAGTAAACTTGGTACAAGCGAAGCACGCAGCATCGTAGATTCAGTCGTATCGCAGAAATTGATGTACTTCCTGGAAGAAAACGCAGACCTCAGCGCATCATTGGTCCGAAAAGCGATTCGTGCATCCCAAGCCCGTTTAGCCGCTCGAAAAGCCCGTGAAGATGCGCGGAACGGCAAAAAACGCAAGAAATCGGACATGCTGTTGTCAGGTAAATTGACGCCTGCACAGTCACGTAATGCTGCAAAGAATGAACTGTATCTGGTGGAGGGTGACTCTGCCGGCGGTTCAGCCAAACAAGGGCGCGACCGCACATTCCAGGCCATTTTGCCGCTTCGGGGTAAAGTGGTCAACACAGAAAAAGCGAAACTTGAGGAAATCATGAAAAACGAAGAAATCTCGACGATCATCCATGCAATCGGCGGGGGAGTTTCTTCTGATTTTTCAATTGACGATATTGCTTATAACAAAGTCATCATCATGACCGATGCCGATACGGATGGTGCACATATCCAGGTTCTTTTGCTGACATTCTTCTACCGCTACATGAAACCGCTCATTGAGGCAGGCAAAGTGTTTATTGCCTTGCCGCCGCTCTATAAAGTTTCAAAGGGCATCGGTAAAAAAGAAGTTGTCGATTATGCTTGGACGGAAGCTGATCTGGAGGCATCGACGAAAAAAGTCGGCAAAGGGTATATGCTGCAACGCTATAAAGGTCTCGGCGAGATGAATGCCGATCAATTATGGGAAACGACAATGAACCCGGAAACGCGGACATTAATCCGTGTAACCATTGAAGACGGGGCTCGTGCCGAACGCCGCATTACCACGTTGATGGGGGATAAAGTTGAACCAAGAAGAAAGTGGATCGAGAATAATGTCGACTTCGGCTTGGAAGAAGACAGCAATATTCTGGAGAACGACCTGATCCACGCTGAGGAGGAACTCGTATGACGCAAATCGAACGTTTTCAGGATCTGCCATTAGAAGAAGTCATCGGCGATCGGTTTGGGCGTTACAGTAAATACATCATCCAGGACCGGGCATTGCCGGATGCCCGTGATGGCTTAAAACCCGTGCAGCGCCGGATTCTTTACGCGATGTACCACGAAGGCAACACCAATGAAAAAGCTTTCCGTAAATCCGCTAAAACTGTAGGAAACGTTATCGGGAATTATCATCCGCATGGTGACAGCTCTGTATACGAAGCCATGGTACGTTTGAGCCAGGACTGGAAAATACGGCATATGCTTGTTGAAATGCATGGCAATAACGGTTCCATGGACGGTGATTCACCAGCCGCTATGCGTTATACAGAAGCCCGCCTATCCGCAATTTCAGGCGAATTGCTGCGTGATATCGATAAGCGGACAGTTGAGTTCATCCCAAACTTCGATGACTCGGATATGGAACCCACTGTTCTGCCAGCCCGCTTCCCGAATTTATTGGTGAACGGCTCTACCGGTATTTCTGCTGGATATGCTACCGATATTCCACCCCATGCCCTGCATGAAGTGTTGGACGCAGTACTGATGCGGATGGATAATCCTGACGCGACAGTCGATGAACTGATGAAAGTTATCAAAGGCCCGGATTTCCCGACAGGCGGAATTATCCAGGGCGTTGACGGAATCAAAAAAGCCTATGAAACCGGCAAAGGAAAAATCATTGTGCGTTCAAAAGCTGACATTGAACCGTTAAAGGGCGGAAAAGAACAGATTGTCATCACTGAAATTCCGTTTGAAGTCAATAAAGCCACGATGATCAAAAAAATCGATGACCAGCGCTTCGACCGTAAACTTGATGGAATTTCGGAGGTCCGCGATGAATCCGACAGAAGCGGCTTGCGAATTGTCATAGAACTGAAGAAAGACGTCCAGGCAGCAGGCATCCTAAACTATCTTTATAAGAATACGGATCTGCAGGTGAGCTATAACTTCAATATGGTCGCCATCTACAAACGCCGTCCGACGATGATGACTTTGCAGACATTGCTGGATGCCTATATTGCGCACCAAAAAGAGATTGTAACGAAGCGCTCTGAGTTCGATCTGCATAAAGCAAAAGACCGCATGCATATTGTTGAAGGTTTGATGAAAGCTTTGTCTATACTGGATAAAGTCATCAAAACAATCCGCGCTTCTAAAGATAAACGGGATGCAAAAAACAATTTGATCGAGTCCTTCTCTTTTTCTGAAGCACAGGCTGAAGCCATCGTTTCCTTACAGCTTTACAGATTAACCAACACCGATATTACGGAACTCCAAAAAGAAGAAGCTTCTCTTAAAAAGCTGATCGAAGAATTGACAGGCATTTTGACAAGCGCCACAAAATTAAAAAATGTCATCAAAAAAGAGCTTGCCGGCGTACGCAAACAATTTGCTGAACC
Source organism: Planomicrobium sp. Y74 (assembly GCF_003668635.1). Classification (GTDB taxonomy): domain Bacteria; phylum Bacillota; class Bacilli; order Bacillales_A; family Planococcaceae; genus Planococcus. The sequence goes on from NZ_RCWH01000002.1 coordinate 430,126, forward strand.
ACGCAGGTCAGTGATTGAAGAGAAAATTGAAGAAATTACGATCACACGTGAAGTGATGATTCCAAGTGAAGAAGTAGTCGTAACTGTTACAAAAGAGGGATATGTGAAACGCACGAGCACAAGATCGCACGCTGCATCCAATGGACGCGATTTCGCAATGAAGGAATCCGATCATCTGTTGTTTGAAGGAAACCTCAATACGCAGCACACTATTTTAATCTTCACAACAAAAGGCAATTTCGTTTATCAGCCAATCAATGAATTGCCTGATATCAAATGGAAAGACCTTGGACAGCATTTGTCCAGTATCGTCCAGCTGGAATCCGACGAATCGATTCTTGCGGTTTATCCTTTTGAAAACTTTGATGCAGATGCCAGCATACTGACCGTTTCCCGATATGGCCAAGTCAAGCGTTCAGCGCTTAAGGATTATCAGGTGCAGCGATATTCACGGGCAATCAAAACGATGAATCTGAAAAAAGATGATTCGATGATTTTTGCAGGACTGGTCACAAAGGAAACAGAGTTGTTCATTGGTACAAATCATGCTTATGGTGTACGTTTCCCGATTGAAGAAGTTCCTTTGACCGGCTTGCGGACAGCTGGAGTAAAAGGTGTTAACCTGAAAGATAAAGATTTCGCTGTATCAGCTGTCTTGCTCGACGCTGAAATTAAACAGGATCTTATCCTCGTAACACAACGAGGGGCAGCCAAGAAAATGCGCATTTCCGAATTTGAAACAGGCAGCCGAGCCAAGCGCGGAGTAGTCATGCTGCGTGAGCTGAAGTCAAATCCGCATCGCGTCATCTCGGTTCATGGGGTGACAGGCGGTGAGGAGATCATCCTGGAAACTGCCAAAAATATTCGTTTGACTCTTCCAGCTGCTAACCTTAAACCTGTAGACCGTTATTCAAATGGTTCATTTGTGCTTGATGAGTCTTCTGATGGCAAAGTGCAGGATGTGTATCTGAAACAAGTGAAAGAGTAATCTCTAATACCTCCCGGCTGGGGGGTATTTTTTTACTGTTTTTTGAGTTTGAATTATAATACATAAGCAAAGTCTTATGTTTATATATTAATATTATGTAAACTATTATGCTCTTCCTTTAATAGGGAAGATCAACTATTAAGTATCCTTTCGTTGAAAAATTAATAACCAGTCACCGATGAGATGTCAGCAACTGGCAGCTTGGCAAAATATGATAAAGATAACTGTGGACAATATTCTTTACATGAAGCCTTGAATTTCCAATTTCACCAGACTCCGATGAACAAATTCAATCATAGTAATATAATCGAAAACCGGCAGCTGGACCGCGTTTTGCACGGCTTTGGCATAAGGAGCGAGGGAACTGCATTCCAGTAAAATCGCGGAGACGGTTGGGTCCCGGAGTACCAGTTCACGTGCTGCTTCCACTGTTTCTTTTTCCACTTGTTCACTGTTAAGAGTTCCTGCCTCATCCAGAATTGCCTGTGAGAAATGCAATTTGTTTTGCATACCGATGATTTCAACTCTTTCCGCCGAGGCACCGGCGGCAATTAACAAAGAATCATCGAGCTGATCAGATTCAGCGGTGATTATCCCCACTTTATTTTGCCTGCTGATGATTTTTTCGATAAAAGTCACTTGCAAAAGACTTGAAGTGAACACAGGAATGCGTAAAGCCATGGCTATTTCGGCTTGGTAGGGAATCATAAAGCCGCAGTCTGCAGTTACTGCTTTTACTCCCGCTCTTTCTAATTGCCGGCCAGCTTCAATGAGTAGAGGGAGAGCTTTTTCTTTTTGTTCCTGTAATTTCCGATACGTTAATCCATCAATCTTCTGATAACGGACAGGAAAAGGGAAGGTGGATGCATTTCCTACATCTCCGGGGATAAAAGGGACAAATGTATCAAGCAATAATATGCCGATCGACTCTCCGTAATTGGCTTGGCCGTTATGGGCTTTGTATATCAAAGGAGTCCTCCCCTTTCTCAAACCGCTTCTCTGCATTCGGAAGATTCGGAGTCAGGATGCTGGGCACTGCTGATGAGTTTAAAACTTCTCTCTGCAGCTGATATTATTGTTTCTTATGTTTGTTCTTTTACACAAATATCGCTGCTGTTAAACAACTATATAAGTTGAACTGCAGTTTTAAGCAGTCGATATTTTGTAAAGCAGCTCCCGCTTAAGATCTCCTTTTAACCTTCAACAACATGCTTTGCCGGAATTAGCTGCAAGTTGTTGCAGCTTGACAGGGCGAGAGCTGCATACGCCTGTTTCAGGCAATGATAATTCCACTCTTTTCGATGCCTCAAGATCCCCAGTCAGATAAGCGACAACTGAACGGATCTGTTCATAGCCGGTGGCAAGCAGAAAAGTGGGTGCCCGCCCATAGCTTTTCGCTCCGACAATGTAAAAATCCTTTTCAGGCTGGCGCAATTCCTCTTCGCCATGTGGCCGTACTGTTCCGCAGCTGTGAACATTCGGGTCGATGAGTGGCGCCAGCGCAGGGACACTTTCAAGCGATGGATCTGACTGGTAGCGAATTTCACGGAGAAATGAGAAATCCGGACGGGATCCTGTATTGGCAATCACTTCATCATAGGGCCCAAGGATTTTACTTTTATCTTTCTGGCTAGTAGTAAGGAGCATCCGATTATTTTCATCGCGCTCAATTTGCCGGATGAAACATTCTTCTTCTACTCTAAGCAAGCCGGCATCCACACTTTCTTTCATCCTATTGCCGAGTTCTCCCCTGGCTGCCAGCTGGTCTGTGTCGCCGCCGCCAAATAAGGATTGCTGTACTTTTCCTCGTACGAGCCAAGTGATTTCTGTTTCGGGTGAAGATTTTTGAAGTTCGAGCAAGTCCAGTATCGTATTGAATGCGGAATGGCCGCTCCCGGCTACTGCAATATTCTTGCCCGAAAAAGTGGCACAATCCTTATTCAAGATGTCAGGGAGCCGGGAATGGAATGTATATTCTTTTTGCTGCATGCCACCGGAAACCAAGGGGTTCGGGTTTTGCCATGTACCAGTAGCATCTATGACAGCTCCCGCTTCGTATTCTTTGTAAAGGCCATCATTTTCGACAATCAAAAGGAATGGCTTGTTTTCGCGGTTATGGTCTTTCATCTTATCCAATCCGCTTCGGGAGATATGGATGACTTTACTGTTCAGGTGTACATAAGGTGCGATTTCAGGAAGTTCACCAAGTGGCTTAAGGTAATCAGTGACTATTTCGGCAGCTAAAGGAAGAAGTTCTTCATCGGGCAGTTTTTTACCATGCATTTTGAGAAGTTTTTTTGCTGCTGAATCCATATTATAACGCCATGTTGAAAACAGACGGACATGTTCATAGTCCAGAAAACTTGTCCCTAACGTTGGACCGGCTTCAAACAATATAAAAGGCCTTCTTTTTAAAGACAGCTGGGCTGCTGCAGCCAACCCAACTGGGCCACCACCGATGATTGCTATCGGTAAAAGATCTTTTTTCATGATACTCACTCCTTAATCAATTTTTTTTGATTAATAAATTAAAAACTGATCCATCCTTTAACAGGATGGAGTAATTACGTTACAGATTTGGTTGGAGATCAATCGGTCCATTTCACGCTGGTTGATTGAATAGAAGCTCCAGGTTCCTCGTGCTTCTTTATCCAGTAAGCCGGCATTCAATAAAATCTTTAGGTGATACGATAGTTTTGATTGGGGAAGATCCATTTCTTCCGTCAGATCACAGACACAGGCAGAACTTTTCAAGCAAATCTTATTTAGTATTTCGAGGCGTTTTGGATCGGCCAATGCCTTGTATTTCAGTGCCAATTCTTCCAATTCGTCTTTTTTATTTTTGGTTGACTCGGATACAGCTGCCATAACCACTACGTCCTTTCTGATAAATCAAATTTATTTGATGAATTAATTGTATGTCATCTTTCTAAGGTTGGCAACTTATTAATCTATATTATTTGATTAATGATGATATTAAAGTAGAGGCGGATTGAAAGACGTTATAGCAGGGGGGATAGGCGATTCCACTCTTGAATTTAGGCATCAAAAAAGCAGCCGTAAAAGGCTGCTTAGCTTTAATGTCTTAACGTACTTTCCCGAAGTACAGTGTATCGTAGTTTTCATTTTCTGCATCAGGGTTGATGGTCTGAAGATCCTGCGGCAAATGGATGATGCTGTCAGCTGTATTGGTTAGGCGTTTGACCTGACGTTTGTTCTGCGGATCGCTTTCTGACCGTGTAATGATTCTGTCGGTAATTGACCGGACAGCCGCGTTCATATCGACAACTGAATTCATGGTCCCTTTTGCTGCATCCACCAGGACGCTTACTTTTTCGGATTTCACTGCAATTTCTTCTTTCAGTTCGGTAGTCGTATGGGTCAGACTGGAAACTTCCAAATTCAAACCATCGACACGTTCTTTCAGATTATCAGCAGATCCTTTAATCTTCTTCATCGGTTCTTTCAGCCCTTTGATGAATAAAACCACTCCGATTATTGCAATAATCAATCCAAGCACTAGGATACCAAGCGCAATCCACCACCATATTGTTGAGTCCATTCTGTTTCCTCCTCCATTATGTTCGCGTATTGCTCTTTCTATACCCCTAATTCTATGCAAATTAACATAAACAACATGAGGTATTTGCCAAATTATTCATAAATACTTTTATATTGCTTCATGAATTTCCGGTCAATGCGCTGTTTGAGACGCCAAGGGAGTTTGCCATGCATCGAAAACCGTCCATAAGTCAAAAAAGCTTCTCCGCCGCCCGTAGAAAGAATGGAAATATACCGTTTTTGGGGAGTAAAAGATTTCAGCTCCCCGGCATCCAATTGGCTCTTCAAGTTTTCCCAAAGGACCGGTCCTTGTCTGACAGCGTAAACGCCATTTTTGGGCATGGATGGGTAGTTGTAGATTGCAATGCAGTCCCCAGCACCGAAAATTTCAGGATGCATCACACTTTGCAAATACTTATTAACAAGAAGAAAGCCGCTGCCATCCGTCTTGATACCGGAATCATGGAAGAGGCTGAAACTTTTTGGGCCTGTGAGCCAGAGCACTTCGGATTGCGGAAACGATTGTCCGGAACGTGTAGTAACAGTATCAGAAGAAATTTCCTCAACGGATTCACCGGTGAAAAAAAGTAACCCTTTTTCTCTGGCAATCGATTCGATGCTGTTTGCCATCCTGTTATGTAACCCGGAGAGGAGGGGGGATGAACTTATTAGTGTTAAATTTAATGGAAGCTGATGCTGTTTCCTCCAGGCATGAATGGAAAATGCCAGTTCAACACCTGATGCGCCGCCGCCCACGACCACCGGATTCGGAGTCTTCCGTATCCGTTTTAACTGTTCCGGGAAAAGATGATTCGGTTTAATGGAAGAAATCTGGGGTTTCATTTCTTCTGGTACTCCTGTAGTGGAACCAATATCAAACGATAGCAAATCATAGTCATAAACAGATCCATCCGCACAGGTAAGCTGTCTATTCTTTGCGTCCACCGCATTAACTTGACCGGTTATAAACTCCGCTCCGGTATTTTTACAGAGCCGTTTCAGGTCTATCCGGATATCTTCCAGATTGTAGATATCCTCTGTAAACCCAGAAAACATTCCGGAATAATATTGATATCCTGAAGGGGAAATCAACACGGCACGGCAGTCTGAAGGCAGATCAGCAGCGATCTGGGAGAGACAATGCAGGTGTGAATGTCCGCCTCCAACCAAAATGAGCGTCCTCATACTATCGCCTCCAAGTTATTTCAATATCTTTCTCGCTTCTGCCATCCGCTGATAAATAGTGATGATTTGCATCGCCAAAAAAATCAATGTAATGGCAGTTAAATATGTTGAAAAGGCAATCATTAGGGTAAAGAGAATAAAACCTTCTGTTCTTTCAGCCAATCCCGCTTGGTAATAGAAAGATTTCATCCCTTGTTTATCCGACAAGGCGCCAACAGTCAGAAATACGGTCATGGCAATGATGATGGAAACACTTAACAGCAGCAGCGCCCACATCGATTCGGGGAAACGGAAAGCCAGTCCCAGAATAACGCTGATTTCAACCATCCTGTCGAAGCTGATGTCCAGTAAAGTGCCCCATGATGAAGGCTTTGTTTTCCGAGCCATCGTTCCGTCAACCACATCAAGATAGCCGGAAAACCAAAGAGCGAATATCGCCCAGAAAGGATGATCCAGATAGATGAAAACACCGGAAGAAAGGCCGGTCACAAAAGTGATCTTCGTTACGGCATCAGCCGTCAAACCGATTCGCAGTAAAAAATCTGCGGTCTTTTCGATAACAGGCTGAACATGTTTTCGCGCATGTGTATCAAGCATAAAATCACCTTTTCGTTTTCAAGTTGTCCTCAGTATAGTATATCTTTGTTTGCCAATCCCACAATTATACTCTGAAAAAGTGAATCCCTTAAAGCTATAGATATTGTGCCTGAGTGTAAATAAGCGAATTTTTTAATCTTTATGTATAAACTAGAAGCAACTTACTGGTGAAAGGAATTGGTAGAATTGGTAAAAAAATACGACATTGCAATAATCGGAGCAGGAGCAGCTGGCCTGACCGCAGCATTTACAGCCGCTGGGTTTTCGAAAAAAGTGGTTCTGATCGACAAAAACCTGCCGGGCGGGGAGTGCACATGGTCAGGCTGTATCCCAAGCAAGTCGTTGATCAATATTGCTGAAGAAGTCCATCATGCAAAAAAATACACCCCGAACCTTCAAGTCGATACGTCCGTTGTACTGAAAGATATTCAGGATGTCATCCAAAAAGTATATGCTGGCGAATCCCCTGAAGTATTACAGGAATCCGGCATCGATTTCGTCAATGGCTACGCAAAATTCGTAGAACCGCATGCCGTGGAAGTTGAAGGCGAGCGCATTGAAGCTAAAAAAATCATCCTTTCCACCGGATCTTCTCCACTCGTTCCTCCGATTGACGGATTGGATAAAACATCTTATTTAACGAATGAAACCATCTTCGGCCTGAAATCTTTCCCCAAAACGATGACAATCCTCGGTGGCGGCGCAATCGGTGTTGAGCTGAGCCAGGCATTGAACCGCCTTGGCGTGAAAGTGACGCTTGTGGAGAAATTCGAGCGGATCCTGCCAAAAGATGAAAAAGACCAAGTTCTCATGATTCAACAGCGTCTGCTCGATGAAGGCGTAGTAATCCATACGTCTGCCACTGCAGTAAAAGCGGCACAGCAGGGAGAAAAAATCGACTTGGTCATTGAAAAAGACGGCAAAGAGACAACACTTACCAACGATGCCCTCCTGGTTGCTCTCGGACGCAAAGCGAATGTGGAAGGCTATGACCTTGAAAAAGCGGGCGTGAAATATGATTCAAAGAGTATTCAGGTAGATAATCATATGAAAACAACCGCTAAAGGCGTTTATGCCATCGGTGATGTCGCCGGGCCTTATCAATTGTCGCACATGGCAAACTACCAGGGCATAACGGCGACACAGAACGCCATTCTGCCAATCAATAAAAAAATCGACTACGAAAACGTAACTTGGTGCACTTATACGGATCCGGAACTTGGCAGATCCGGCTTATCGGAAGAGGAAGCCCGTGAGAAATACGGCGATGAGATCCGCATTTATGAACATGACTATGCTGATATCGACCGTGCCAATACAAAAAAAGACAGTATCGGTACCGTGAAAATGATTCTTGATAAAAAGGGCTATATCTTGGGAGCGAGCATTCTTGGTGACCGTGCCGGAGAAATAATCAGCCAGATACAGACCATCAAATCCCTCCAAATCAATATGGGGGAACTATCCGGTGTCATCCATCCATACCCGACCTACAGCGAAGTCCTTGTGAAAATCGGCAAGAAGGTGTATGTAGACAATCTATTGAATCAACCGGTAGTCAAAACCTTCAATAAAGCAAGAGCAGGTGAATTGCCTGCAGAAAAAATCGTAATATATGGAGCAGCGGCTGCTGCGGGAATCGGAATTGCCAATATGGCCATCAAGAATAATGTTAAACCTAAACTTGGAGTAGAGAATGGCCGCCTTAAAGAAGTTCCAATTACTCCAAACGCAGTCTCCTCTCAGACGAAAGCTAAAGGTAAATACGTTCCAGCTTTGCCATATACGGGCAGTCGCCAACAAGCCAAAAAATGCCTGATTGGCATGCTTAAAGGTTATCAGGGTGTTGAGATTGTTCAGGAAGAGGAAAATTATCTGCATGCCATCGCTAAATCGAAGACGTTCAAGTTCAAGGATGACTTGGAATTCTATTTTAACGATGCGGCGCAGCAAATTGAGTTTCGTTCAGCATCACGCGTTGGCACGTCTGATGCCGGAGTAAACCGTAAGCGTTATGAAGAGATGCGGAAAAGATATTTGAGCATTGCTTCACATAATCGCAGCCAGTGAGCCGAGCGACCATTTTTTCAGTCTTAAAATGGCTGCTGGTACTGGCAGCATTGGCTTTTGCCGTCTGGCTTGGGCGTGCCGTATTTGATGTAAGCATAGACGACTTGCGCATATGGATTGAATCTTACGGCATATGGGCGCCGGTGATCTATATCATCTTCTACACGGTCAGACCTTTGATCTTTTTCCCGGCATCGCTGTTATCGCTTGCCGGAGGTCTGGTTTTTGGTGTCTGGCTGGGTACTTTTTACACTATAATCGGTGCTGTCAGTGGAGCGATGCTTTCATATGCTGTTGCCAGAGGGCTTGGGAAGAAAATCTTCAAGAAAGATTGGGACGGCAATGCAGCAAAGATCCAACAGCAAATGGAACAAAACGGTTTTTTATATATTTTGATTTTCCGATTGATCCCCGTCATCAATTTTGATTTGATCAGTTACCTGGCTGCTTTTGCCAAGGTCCGTTTCGGCTCATTCACATCAGCAACGCTGATCGGCATCATCCCGGGCACATTCGCCTATAACTTTTTAGGGAGCAGTGCCGCCAGTGGCAATCCGAAAATGATCCTTTTGGCCAGCAGTGTGTTTATTCTGTTGACCATTCTTCCAGTCTATTTTCGTAAACGCTGGATTAACAAGCAGAAAAAAGATCTTGAATAAGAAATTTATAATGGACTTAGGAAGTGAACACAATGAAAATCAAAACGTTAACCGCGCCTGTGCTGTTGGCTTTTACGCTGGCGGCCTGTTCAGCGCAATCTGACAATGATGCGGCGGAGGAAGGAGACCAACTTCTTGCATCCGACTGGCAGGAAATCACCGATACGGCCAAAGGGCAGGAAGTGAATATGTATATGTGGGGCGGCAATGACAATATTAACCGTTATCTGGATGAATGGGTGGCACCGCGCTTGAAAGAACTGCATGATATTGAGCTTACCCGTGTCCCGGTGAACGATGCGCAGGATTTTATCAGCCATTTGCTGGATGAAAAATCAGCTGGCAAGACGGCTGGCAGCATGGACATCATTTGGATCAATGGCGAAAATTTTAAAGCCGCAAAAGATAACGGTTTGCTTTTTGGCGACTTTGCCGGTCAATTGCCCAATTTCAATGAGTACATAGATCAGGATGCTCCTGAAATCTCACACGATTTCGGAGAGCCGGTTGAAGGGCTTGAAGCGCCGTGGGGCAAAGCGCAGTTTGTATTTGTCCTGGATAAAAACAAAGTGGAAAATCCTCCAGGCTCCATGGATGAACTGGCCGAATGGGTTCAGGAAAACCCTGGTCTGTTTACTTATCCCGCTTTGCCTGACTTTACCGGCAGCGCTTTTATCCGGCACGTCCTATACGAAACAACAGGCGGCCACGAACAATACGAACAACCGGCTGCTGAAATCGAAGACCTTGAATCCCGGCTGGAACCGATGTGGGATTACTTGAATGACATTGAACCATATTTATGGCGTGAAGGGGAGACCTACCCGGAAAGCCTGTCAAAACTTGATCAGCTTTATGCGAGCGGGGAAGTAGCGATGACGATGAGCTACGACCCGGCTCTTGCCGCCAGTGAAGTGGTGAAAGGGCGATTTCCCGAGTCTACACGCACCTTCCTGTTAGATGCAGGAACGCTTGCCAATACGCATTTCCTTTCTATCCCGTTCAATTCATCCGATAAAGCAGGAGCCATGGTTGCTATCAATGAAATGTTGTCACCGGAAGCACAGACTGCTAAATTGTCACCGGAAAATTGGGGCGATTTATCAGCGCTGGACCTGGAAAAATTATCACCAGAGCAACAACAGGCAATGAACGAGGTGGATCTTGGAGAAGCGACGCTTCCTTTTGAAGAATTGGAAAGCAACCGCTTGCCAGAACTGTCTTCGGATTATATAGAAATCATAGAAAAAGGGTGGATGGAAAATGTGGCAAAAGAGTAAACCCTATCTTTTGCTGCTGCCAGCCACCGGCGCGATAGTCCTCCTTTTTTTCGGAGGGCTTTTTGACGGAATGCTGAAAAGCTTAGGATATTTTCCAGCAATCGCAGAACGACAATTGCATCTCACTGCGTATACTGAATTATTAAGCTCCGACAGCTTTTGGGAATCGCTCAGTCTCACATTAAGGGTTGCAGCAATTTCTTCCTTATTAGCTGGAATAGTAGGTGGCATGCTGGCTATAGCGTTATTCATGATGAATCAATCAGCAAAAGTAAAGGAGTCGCGGCTGTTGCAGCGGTTATTTCAGCTGCCGCTGACTATACCGCATCTGGTGGCCGGCTATGTAATCGTACTGTTATTCATGCAAAGCGGACTCTTCTCCAAGTTCCTGGCAACAGTGGGCATAATCGATCAAATCACTGATTTTCCGGTTCTCGTCAACGACCCATTCGGCTGGGGCATCATACTTGCTTATACGTGGAAAGAAGTCCCTTTTGTCTTGCTGATGGTTTATCCCTTGTTGGCCAGGATTCGGGATTCGTGGCGGGATGTATCCCGTGTCTATGGTGCAGGGAATTTAAGTTTTATACGCGAAATTGCCTTGCCGATTATGATGCCGTCATGGATCATAGCTGTCTTCATCGTTTTTGTCTTTACATTCTCAGCTTTTGAAATTCCATTTTTGCTTGGCGTCACTTATCCAAGTATGCTGCCGGTCTACTCTTTTCAGCTCTATATGAGCGGAACATTGGCTGACCGGCCGGAAGCATTGGCTGTGAATATCATTCTGGCGTTGATGACCATTGTTCTCGGCCTGATCGCCTATTACTTCAGCAAGCGCTGGAATGTAACGAAGGGGTGGCAATAATGAGACAGGTATTTACGCCCCTAAAAAATATTCTTTCCCTTTTATTAGTCTTATTCATCGCCATTCCTTTTATCGCTCTAATGCTGTCGAGCGTAGCCACCGGTTGGCAATGGCCCGAATTATTGCCTGAGTCATACAGTTTTCGAGCCTGGGAGTATGTGCTTTTCAGCAGTTCAAGAACATGGCAATCAATTGGCACAAGTCTACTGATTGCAGTGATTGTGACGGTTATCAATGTCTTGCTTGCGGTGCCAGCCGCCAACGCTTTGGTGCGCTTTCAATTTAAGGGGAAGTGGTTTGCAGAAGCTATTCTTTTTGCCCCTATCATCATCCCGCCATTTGTCGCTGTTATGGGAATCCATCTGACTTTCCTGAGGCTCGGCTTGACGGAAACAATTCTTGGCGTCGTGCTGGCGCATCTCTCACCGACACTGCCTTATATGGTGGGTGCTGTGATGATCAGTTACAGCACTTTATCGGTGGACTGGGAAAACCAGGCGCGCATGCTGGGAGCGGGTCCGTTTGTTCGTTTCTATTACGTGGTATTGCCGCATTTGCTGCCAGGAATTGCGGCTGGGGCAAGTTTGAGCATCCTGATTTCCTTAAGCCAATACCTGATAACTTTTATCATCGGTTCAGGCCAGGTCGTAACTTTGCCCATTCTTTTGTTTCCGTTTATCAGCGGCGGTGATCCTGCTGTTGCATCGGCCTATTCGCTGCTGTTCGCCGGTATGGCCATTCTGGCTTTATTGGCAATGGACGCAGCCTTAAAGAAATACTATCAAACAAAGAATCCGTCCGTTCTAAAGGTTAAGGGAGTGAAGAGATGAACGGTTTACGCATCGAACAAATCGAGAAAAAGTATATGACAGCTGAAACTGATCAAAAAGAGTCTTTCACCCTCGAACCGATCGATCTTGCTATTCGTGAAGGTGAGTTTGTTTCACTGCTGGGACCTTCCGGCTGCGGCAAAACCACGCTTCTCAAACTTACGGCAGGTTTATTGCAGCCGGATGCCGGAAAAATTCGCTTCGGGAACAAAGATATAACACGGATGCCACCTGAAGCTCGACGGTTTTCCATGGTATTCCAGGAGCCTTTGCTGTTTCCCCATATGACAATCGGTGATAATGTGTCATTCGGACTGAAAATGCAAAAAGTCGCCAAAAAAGAACGCCAATTCGAAGCGACCCGAATGCTGGAGGTGGTAGGACTTGCAGGATATGAAAGCCGTTTCCCCGAGGAACTGAGCGGCGGCCAGCAACAGCGTGCAGCACTGGCAAGGGCGCTTGTCGCCAAGCCGCGGGTTTTGCTGATGGATGAACCTTTCAGCGCTCTGGATCCGGGCCTTCGGGAAGAGATGAGAGAATTGCTTAGCGGGATTCAAAGAGAGCTGGGGGTGACAGTGCTGTTCGTTACCCATGACCGGGAAGAAGCTTTTGAAATGTCTGACCGGATCGGGATTATGAGTGATGGGCGGTTACTCCAGGTAGGCACACCAACGGAATTATACGAGCAGCCTGCCAGTACAAAAGTCGCTTCTTTTCTGGGCTTGAAAAATATTATCAAGGGCAATATCAAAGCTGGTCATTTCGCATCTGAAGACGGCGGCATAGAATTCCACACCGATAAAACGGTAATTGATGGCACACAGTTTTTGATTTTGCGGCCGGAAGTAGTGCTGCCTGTAACTTCGAGCAGAAAGCCCCCAAACGATTCAGTACATCTTAAAGGCAAAGTCACCAAATTAAAATTCAAACAAGGTTCTTATATAGCTCAGATACTAGCAGGGAACCAGCAGTTGGAATGTTTGTTATCCCGCGAAGAGGCAGAAAAACTGGAACCGGAAAAAATAATCGAACTATATGTGAACCAAAACGAATTACAGTTTGTTGAGCACTGATCTATTCCACCAGCTCTCCCGATTCTATGATGATCTGCATTAATGAATAAACCAGCGATCATGATATTAAGAATGAGCAATATTCTTCCATTTTTTTGGAGGGATATTGTTTTTTCATACCTTTTTGAATACATCAAATTTATAGTTTCTTTTTAGGTATATTGTGCTATTATATGTAAGATATTTCATATTGAAGGGGAGAAAGAGATGAATCATACGGCTATTCAGTCAAACAGAGAAACAGCTTATTTCATCATCAGTTTAGTGTTCAGTATTTTAGTCTATATCCTGGTTCTTGTATCAGTTATCGGAATTGCAATTGCATTAAGTATTTTTGCTTTTGTGCTATTCGCTAACGCCATAATGCTTGGTTCAATCCGCGGCAATGGCGTTCGTATACATGAAAGACAATTTCCGGAAGTCTATGAAAGCGTCCAGTCACTCTCTAAACAAATCGGCCTGAAAAATGTCCCCGATGTTTTTGTCATTCAGTCAGAAGGGGCATTGAATGCTTTTGCCACCCGCTTTTTTGGCAGGGATATGGTGGTGTTGTATTCGGAGGTTTTTGAATTGGCACGGGAACAAGGCAAAGAAGAGCTTGATTTTATTATTGCGCATGAGTTGGCGCATATCAAACGCCGCCATGTCTGGAAAAACATTCTGCTTATGCCGGCTGGGTTTATCCCGTTTTTAAGCCAGGCTTACAGCCGTTCCTGTGAATACACCTGCGACCGCCACGCGGCTTATCTTATTCAAAATGCGCCGGCGGCAAAACGGGCCCTGACACTTTTGGGAATCGGCAAAAAAATGTATATGGAAGTGAACGACGATGCCTACCGAGAACAGATTCGGACAGAATCAAACGGTTTTGTTTGGCTGAGTGAAGTGCTTTCTTCACATCCCCGCCTGCCAAAACGCATACAGGCAATTCAGCAGTTTGAAGGCAGTGGGGAACGCCTCTATACACCCGACCACGGCAAAATCGTTTTTGGCATGATGCTGATCGGCGGAGCTGGAATGGCTGTTTACTTTATCAGTATCTTGTTGGTGGCAGGCGGCACGCTGGTATTTTCACAATTCGCCAACGAATTCCCCGACCCTTATTCCTTAGAAGAAGATTCTTTTTATAATGAAGATTATTCCTATGAAGGACAGACGGACTTGATGTCAGCCGCTTCAGCAGGCGATATCACTGCCATCGACCGTGCGCTTGCTGACGGGGAAGACATACTTGCCCGTGATTCTGAAGGGTCAGATGCTTTGATGTATGCTGTATATTCCGGTCAGTCCGATATTGTCGTCCATCTCCTTGACGCTGGGGCAGATGTTAATACGGCTGATGACTATGCTACAGCTTTGACCAATGCCATTATGAACGGAGATACTCAAACAGCGCTGATCCTGATGGAATATGGTGCCGATCCTTATCTGGCAGGAGCAGACGGTATGAATGCACTGGAATATGCAGGAGCTGCTACACCGGATGAGCTTTATGCAACATTGCAATCGGAATGATAATAAAGCATTAAAAAAGGAAGGTTACCTGGAAATTCAGGGAACCTTCCTTTTAAACTATTATTTAGTTTACGAAACGAGTTTTAAACCGACGGCTGAACCAAGCACCATCGCAATAAAAAGAATTCGTTTCCAATCCTTCGCTTCATTATAGAAAAGCATGCCGAGGACGGCACCGCCCGATGCACCGATTCCAGTCCAGACAGCATACGCCGTACTCATCGGCAGCGTATCCATGGCAAAGGATAAAAATAGGAAACTTAAGCCGAATCCCAGCAGCAACAGTAAAAAGGATTGCCATTTTCGATCATTATGCCATTTATTAATCATCGCCACACCGGCCATTTCGAATATCCCGGCAGCAAGTAAAGAAAGCCACGCCATTATGATTCAACTCCTCTTTCCGGATGGTCATCCGTAATCAGTTTCAGACCCACTACACCTGTCAGTAAAATTCCGATTAGCAGAAGTTTTGACAATTGCAGCGGTTCCTCGAATAAGAGGATGTCGGCAATCACTGTTCCGGCCGTCCCCATTCCAACAAAAACAGCATAAACCGTCCCTACCGGCAGCTTCCGTCCGGCCATGATCATCAGATAGAAACTGATGATCATGGCAATCACTGTACCCGTCCATGGCCAAAAGCCTTCTGCATGCTTTAATCCAATTACCCAGAAAACTTCAAAAAAGGCGGCAATATAGACTTTCATCCATTCAAAATTCATTATAAGAACCTCCATCTCAAAATAAAAAAGCCTGGGAGCAACTGTTAAACAGTTTCTCCCAGGCTTTTGTCCTTCCGTGTCACAGCAAGCTGTGCGTTTTCTCTCGGACCAGGCCAAGCAAAAGCTTGCGGAACCCTAGAAAACTTTGTCTTCTATTTGACTACTTAAAATTATACACAGGAATATCTGTCAGTGAAAGCAAAACTGCTTTTATTCTTATGAACGCATAGGAGAGAGGGCAACCCAGGCCGTTCAGTTGACGCCTTAGAATCATCATGATATGATTATCTTGAATTAAAGATATATGAATTATAAATAAAAGAGGTGAGAAGCATGGAAGTCGCAAATCGTAATTTAAAGGCTGTGACTGTTATTATCCGCGCGGCAGACGCCATACGGGAAGTTATCAAAAGCGACGCAGCAACGAACGGAATGAATCCAACGGAATTTTCTGTTCTCGAATTGCTGTATCATCAGGGCAGACAACCGATACAAGCAATCGGCAAAAAGGTCTTGATCGCCAGCAGCAGCATCACCTATGTAATTGATAAACTGGAAACAAAAAAATATGTAAGGCGATCTGAATGCTCCGAAGACCGCCGCGTCACGTACGCTGAATTGACAGAAGAAGGACGGGCATTAATGGAACGCATCTGGCCTGAACATGAGGCAAAGGTGAACCGCTTGTTTGAAGAGCTGAACACTGATGAAACAGAGGCAATCATAAGCGACTTGAAAAAAGTGGGCTACCAGGCATTGAAAAGCTAAATTTTTTTAACTTGAAACTGTTTGTAATTCGAGATATAAACCCAATTCGAAGGAGAGATTTTATCATGAATGAATTAAAAGGAATCCACCACGTTACAGCAATAACAAGCAGCGCAGAAAAAAACTATGAGTTTTTCACTTATGTATTGGGTATGCGGCTGGTAAAGAAAACAGTCAATCAGGATGATATCCAAACTTATCATCTGTTTTTTGCCGATGACAAAGGTTCAGCAGGAACCGATATGACATTTTTCGATTTCCCTGGCATTCCAAAAGGAACGCATGGCACAAACGAAATATACAAGACCGCTTTCCGTGTTCCTTCCGACGCAGCGTTGGCTTACTGGGTAAAGCGTTTTGACAAATACGAAGTGAAGCATTCAGGCATCAAAGAGTTATTCGGTAAGCAAACCCTTTCGTTTGCCGATTTTGACGATCAGCAATATATGCTTGTGTCAGATGAACTGAACGAAGGAGTGGAGTCGGGTACGCCGTGGCAAAACGGTCCGGTGCCATTGGAATTCGCAATCACCGGATTGGGGCCGATCCATATCCGGATAGCGCAATTTGATTACTTGAAAGAAGTATTGGAAAAAGTGATGATGATGCGGGAAATTTCCAAAGAAGGCTCCTTGCACCTGTTTGAAATGGGCGAAGGCGGAAACGGCGCACAGGTCATCGTCGAATACAATGCAATACTTCCTGCAGGACAACAAGGTTTCGGTACTGTTCACCATACAGCGTTCCGCGTCCATGATACTTCGGTTTTGAATGAATGGATCGATCACATGCAGGCTGCGGGCTTTGGCACCTCCGGCTATGTAGACCGTTTCTTCTTCGAATCACTGTATGCACGAGTAGCACCAGGAATTCTCTTTGAATGGGCAACTGACGGCCCTGGATTCTTGGGAGATGAGCCCTATGAAACTTTAGGCGAAAAACTGAGCTTGCCGCCATTCCTGGAAGCACAACGTGAGCGTATCGAAAAAATGGTGCGTCCAATTGACACAGTGCGCAGCACACGCAATATCGAGAAGGAATATTTATAAGAGAAAGCCGATTCAAAAAGCTTTACTGTGTATTGAAGATGCCCATTCGGCATCTTCTTTTTAATTGGTTAATATTCTGTTTTCTCTATCATATTTTCGGATAATTCCTGCATTTCGTTTTGTCATTGCGAATCTTCAGGTATGATTAGAAGGTAGAATTAGCTGCAGGAGAGGCAGGTAGCCAATGGAAACTAAAAGCTCCCCGAAAATAATAGCGATCGCCAGTGTGTCAGGCGGTGGCAAAACGACAGCGGCAGCCAATGTAACAGAACAATTGGGGAACGCCAAAGCTTTATTTTTCGATGATTATGATTTTCAAGGACCAGATGATTTGCTGCATTGGCTCCATCGCGGAACGGATTATAACGAATGGAACCTTGAGCCTATGCTAAAGGATATCAGGAAACTGCTTGCAGAACCCCTGGACTTTATTGTCCTCGATTTTCCCTTTGCCCGTTTACACAACGATTCCAGTCCGTATATGGATTTTACAATTTTCATCGATACACCATTGGACATAGCCCTATCAAGGCGAATAACAAGAGACTTTGCCGGCAGCTCCAGCAATGAAATAATAGCGGACATTAAATATTATGCAAAAGAGGGAAGAGCGGCATACCTGCAAATGCTGGCGGATGTCAAACCGAATTCGGATTTTGTGATCGATGGCAGTGGTTCCAAAGAAGATGTGACACTCGCAATTATGCGGCAGCTTTCAAATTGCTAATAATGGGACATTGAGGAGGACGCTTAAATGATTTTACATACTGTAACAAAAGGTAAAGGTGAGGCACTTGTTTTCCTACATACAGGACTTCAAACTGCTGCAACTGATTTTATTCCGCAACAAGCAATACTCAGTGAACACTACCAAGTAATATCGCCCGACCTGAGAGGGCATGGAAAATCGACTGCAGCGGACATTAGCAATTTCTTTGAGGATTCTGCCCAAGACTTGGATGAAACTTTTGAAAAACTTGGTCTTCAGTCAGCACATATAGTCGGGGCTTCATTAGGTGCACTGGTTGCCATAGTTTTTGCAAAACGTTTTCCGGCCAAAGTAAAAACCTTAACCATATCAGGAGTAACGAAACAAAAACCGGACAATTGGCAGAGCCTTCACCAGCAGGATGTGGAAATGCAAGCCGGATTACTGAACAACGAAGAGGCTGCTTCCTATTTTACTGATCTTCATGGACCCGGCTGGAAGAGGTTTATCGATATGGGTAAATCTGAAGATTGGTATCCTTTTAATGAAACCAGCGATTTAAGCCAGCTTTCTTCCCCTGTCCTCGTGATTGCCGGTGAAGGCAGCACGAATGAATCTCTTAGTGCAATTGAATACAGAAGGGAACAAGAAAAGGTTCACATTTCCATCATCCCTTTTGCTTCCCATCTGGTGCATGACGAACAGCCGGAGTTGTACGCAGAAGTTTTGCGTCACTTTCTTGTAAATAGTTAAAAATCATTGAACTATATTTCAGTAGCGGAGTTGATGACAATGAAAGCTGTATTTCTTGATCGTGACGGAACCCTTGGCGGTGACGGTTATGGCACTCATCCGGCTGAATTTGAGATGTTCGATTTTGCACCTGAAGCTGTTAAAGTATTGAACGATGCGGGAGTAAAAGTGTTGCTGTTCACCAACCAGTCTCGGGTTGGAAGAGGCTACTTTACAGAAGAAGAGCTGCTCGAAGGGTTTACACGGATGAGATCTGAATTAGCTGCCCATTCGGCATACCTTGATGCTATTTACTACTGTCCTCATCATCCGAAAGACGATTGCGATTGCCGAAAACCGAAGATTGGCATGCTTGAACAGGCGAAACAGGAACATCAGCTGAACCTTGAAAAAAGTTTTGTAGTGGGCGACACCGGGGGATCGGATATGCTTGCGGCAAGCCGGGCAGGGACACGAATGGTGTTGGTGAAAACAGGGAGAGGAGAAGGATCTCTTACCAAATTCAAAGATCATTGGCCAGGTATTGAACCGGACCACATTGCAGAAAACGTGCTTGATGCAGCAATGTGGATAGTGCAGCAGCTGAAAAAGGAGAAATGAAAGATGAATATAAGAAATTCAGCAAAAGCAGTCATAATAGACAATGACAGGTTATTGCTGACCCAAAACATAGATGGAGAAGGCTTTTTTTATTTACTTCCTGGTGGCGGGCAGGAGCACGGGGAAACGTTAACAGAAGCCTTGATAAGAGAATGCCTTGAAGAAGCGGGGGCAGATGTCGATGTAAAAGAACTGCTCCATATTCGTGAATACATCGGCAAAAACCATGAACACGCCTCCTTCGATTCAGCGGTCCATCAAATCGAGTACTATTTCCGCTGCGAACCTCATTCAAAAGCAGCTGACTTGCTGCCGCCGACAAATCCGGATTCACACCAAGTCGGTATTGTGTGGCTGCCGGTTGAAGAATTGGCGAATTACCGAATTTATCCCAAAGCAATTGTTGAACCTGTCCAGCAATTGCTTGAAGGTAAAACAGAAAGGGTTTATCTGGGAGATGTCAATTGATCTTCGGGACAACAGAAAAAAAACCGGTTTGCCAGTTTCTGCAAACCGGTTTTTAGTTGAGTAATGTGTATTAGCTTATTTTTTTGCATCCAGGACAATAATGACATAGCCGATATTTGAGTCATAATCCCAATCGAGAAATATTACCTGGATACGCCGTTCAAATACAGATTCGAAACCTGCTTCTTCAAGTATTGACCGTTCAAGCGGCCGTTTTGTGAATTTCAGGATTTCACTGTGTCCATCCTTTATCAATGCTTTTTCAATTTCCGTTAAGACTCCAGACCACTGGATCAGTAATGTACGGTCGTTGACCCAATGGGCTACTGTTTGATCAGGGTCCCGGTGCAGGGATTTAGTAACGTTTTCAAGTTTCATTTCAAAAGCATTTTTTTGGAAGTCCGTTGGCCATTCAAAATCATTGGGCTCTTGCTTATCATCTGTAATGGCGAGGAATGTGCCGGTTTCCAAATTTAAATTCCAATCCACATAAAACTCTTCAAACGTCCATCCCCCGATATCTTTTAACTGCTGGCGAATAATCGGTTTTAGCTCATCTACCAGCAGATTGCGTGTTTCCAATACACGTTTCCATTCGTTCTGTTTCAGCAGGATTTTTTCCATCGTAGTAGTAAAACCCCTGAAGTGCATAATAATATATGGTCGCTTAATCGTTACATAAATAGAAGTAGGGCCTTTACCGAAATGCTTTCGCAGTAAAGTCGATATAAAGCCGCCTACTTCTGTTTCAATGCTTCTTTCTTTAGGCATGAGATGCAGTTCCTTTCCAACAAGCTGATTGTATAACAAGCTGCCAGACAATCAGAAGTGAATAATTCCAATGATGCTTTTAAATTTTCATGGCTTTGTCCTTTCCATTATCAGCACCATGTAACTGATATCCTGGTAAAAATCCCAATCGACAAAAATCTCTTCAATTGGGCGTGGAACAAAGTAATTCAAATTAAAAAATTTAGTAATCCTGTACTCCAAAGGCCTTTTTGCCATTCGCAATTCTTCTAACACCCCGTTTTTGATCAATTGCTTTTCGATATCCACCAGGATTCCGGTTCTTCGAATAAGCAGGATGCAACCGCTCAACCAAAACAAGTCGGTTTCTTCCGGTCTCTTTTGTGATAATATGCTGTTCATTTCGATAATTTCCTTGATCGGTTCTTCATCGACATCTGAAGGTATTGAAAAATCCCTTCCATCTTTGCCGTTGCCCGCAACTGCGAGCAGCAAACCGCTTTGTTTTTCTAAATTCCAGTCAAAAAAGAGATTGCTTCCCTGAAACTCCGCACTAGAGCTCAGGCCATCAAGAAATTTCCCTTTTAAAGAGTTCATCAGCAAATCCCGGCTCTCTAATACACGCTTTGATTCGCACCGGTTGACCAACAGCTCTTCAGGTGCCAATAAAAAACCCTGCAAGTGGATCACCAGGAAAGGGTTATGGATTTTAACTTCTATATCACGGGGGGATTCACCAAAATGGTCTTTCAGAAATTTTGTTGTATAAGCAGAGATTTGTGACTGAATAGCATGATTCTCAGTCATCTGCAACACTCCTTTAACATTAGATAGGGGGTGAAAATAGGCAAATCCGCTTGCAAAAAGACGGATTTATTTTGATTTTCAAACAAAAAAAAACGCCAAAAAAGAATGTATCATTCTTTTTTGGCGTTATTATCAGCTCTATTGTCTGAAATACTCTGCCTGTTTCATATTGTGGATGGCGGGAAAGAAGTGAGATAGACACGCAGTTCACGTGCTAAAGCTTCATTTCTTATATTTCTATACTATACAGAAAGTCGCTAATCTTGTAAAGAAACCCTAGGTCAGCTGATATTACAATCCGTTTCGTAAATTTAACTGATCGTTTTTCTGACAAGCTTTGTCGGAGCGGAAACGCAATGCGAACATCTTGTATATTTCTCATCTTCAATCAGCCGCTTTACATAGGCGGGGCAGTTAGTAAATTCCCGGTAATTGACCGGAGTGGAGATAAACCCGCAGGGATCTCCCGCAAATTTCTGGGAGTGAATACTTTTTCTTAGATGGTCGATAAAGTACTTCATTGTTCCTCACTCCTTTTCCAGCATTTAAAAAAAACGCCGAAAAGAATAAAAATCCTTTTCGGCGTTATCTGCAGCACTAGTGTCTGGGATACACAGCCATTTCAATTTATAGGAGCGGCCAGCTAGCCGCTGTTGCAAAAAGTGTGAATGGTGGGCATCCATCTTCTGAAAGTTTTTAGCTCTAATTAAACAATAACCAGTTTTTGATGTAAAGTAAAGAAAATATTAAATATTTGATTAATTGATTGATACCTAAAGTTCAGGGAGTAGCATCATCCGAAATTTTCTGCTGAAACTCATTTGCATCAGTGAAATTTATTTGGCCTATTTTACCTTGCTCAGGGACAATGGCTCTTCCTGTCAGGCTGTATACATTCGATTCACCGTCTGGATCTGTATATTCGACTTCTGCAGAGAACGAGTAGTTGGTCGCTGTATTTTCGCTTTGTTCGATGTTCAAATCCAGTAATTCCATTTCGTAATTCCGCTGGTTGTCCATAGCGAAGAAATAATGGAAATCCATTGGCTGGACTTTGAAATTATCAAAGCCGTTGCTGGTGAAGTAAGGCTTGAATTCTTTTTCAATGTATTCTTCATAGGCAATCAATTCCGGAGTACCTTCCATCGGATCGCTGGTATATTCGGTTTCCGACGCATAAACTTCCTCCATCCGTTGCCATTTGGCATATACGACTTCAAAAAATTCATCTTCCGGTTTATTTAATTGCATATTAAGCACCTTTTCAATAGCTTCTGTATCTGTAAGTGAGCCTGCGGTTTCCGGACTCTCGTTCATGAATGAAAACACAAGGAAAAAGGTGACTGCGGCAAGAGCAACGGAGATGACAGCTGGCATTACAGGAATAGAGCGCTTCTTCTGAATCCGTCTCTGCAGCTTTTGGAACGTTGCCGATTTCATCTGTTCAGATCGTTCAATTTTGCCAAGTTCTATGAATAGTGGATCTTTATTCTTAGAAAGATTCATGAATAACGCCATCCTTTCCTGCTAACTCTTGTTTCAACACTTCCATCGCCCGACCGGATTTCGTTTTTACTTTCGCTTCCGTCCATCCCAATATGTATGCTGTGTCTTTGATGGGGAATTCCTGGATTTTCCGGAGGATGATGACCTCCCGGTAATCTTTTTTAAGGCGATTGATGGCATCGTACAATTCAAGTATTTGTTCTTTTTTTTCTGCAGAGACATCCGGAGCGATTGAGGAAGCCTCCTGATCGTGTTCATCGCCCCATGAGAAAAACTGGATGATCCGTCTTTTACGAAAATAATCGTACGTGACATTGCGGGCAATTTTTAATAGCCACGTCGAAGGGGATGCTTCTTCATTGAATGAAGACAGGCCTTTATGTGCTTTATAGAACGTTTCCTGTGTCAAATCTTCTGCATTTTCCTTATTGCGCACCAAAAGAAATATATAACGGTAGACCCGATCACTGTATTCATGGTAATAGTTTTCAATTTGCTTGTTCACGATGTTCGCCTCCTTATATAAGGATAGACGAAAGGGGAAAAGGGAAGTATCGCTTTTTATAAAAATTTCAATTATTTTACAGGAATATCTCCTTGTTTGAAAGAAGCTTCGAAAGGAAATTAAGTATAGACGAGGTGATATTTATGTGGGATTTTTCGTTTATTGTGCTTTATGCGTTAATCATTGCTCTGGTCATCGAAATTGGAGTTTTGCTTTTCCGAATGACAGGGCTGGATAGAAATATTGCACGTTATCAGGTCATCTCCATGTTGACTGGTACTGGCTTCACAACGCAGGAATCTGCATTGATCATTGACCATCCGATCCGCAGAAGAATCAGCAGCGGATTAATCTTATTCGGTTATTTTTCATTGGCTGTAATCATTTCTTCCATTGCTACTATCCTTTCCAATGATTTACGGATAGGTTTGTTGCTGGCCGTTATAGCGGTTTTAATAGGGGTATTACTGATATTCAAAAATAAGGTTGTCTTTAATACGTTAGAAAATCGTTTTGAGCATGAAATGGATACCGAATATAACCTGGAAGACTGGCCCATGAAAACGGCACTCGCGCTGGATGATGATGAGATGGTGGCAATCATCGAAATTAAACATGATTCTGACTATATCGGTGCCCCCGGGAGGGCTTTAGTCGAAGAGAACCTCGATATCGTTCTGCTGATCATTCGGAGGGGAGATGAAATCCTGCGCTTTGATCTATTTGAGGTGGAATTGCAGGAAGGCGATAAAATCATGATTATCGGAAAAGAAGATGATATTAAGAGAAGGTATAAAGGAATGCTGTCGGAGGATGAAAGGTAAGTTCTTTAAACACAAATGCAGACATTCGAAATTACTCTTACTAAAAGAGGAAAGGCCATTCAAATTTGGATGGCCTTTCTTTCAGTCATTTTGTCGCTGGCGTTCAAGCACATAACCGATTCCGGTCAAGGAAAGCATAGCAATAGCAACAAACTTTTCGTTCAGCCACACACCTTTGATCCGTGGCACAAGTTCGGGAAATTCCGATTCTAGCCCTTTTGCTCCAGGAAAAGCAAAGCTGACCCCCTGAGAGGCCCAAAAGAAAGCAGGGAGCATCGCGGCCATTTGTGTATCCCTTTGCAGACATTCTCCTTTTCTTAGAAGTAAATACATACCGGCACTTCCAAGAAAAGTGCCAATTGTAATGGACATCGCATCGTGGAATTTTGCGTGCGGGGGCCAGTTCGGATTGAACAGATGTGTCTTGTTCCAGTCGGCTAAAAAACCGCCCACTGTGGTTAATCCAGCTACGGTAACAAGCAGAATCTTTCCCGTTGGCATAATCTGTTGTCGCTGCACTGGAGCGGGTCTTATTTCCCGATGTTCAGATTGGTGCTGAACCTTCTTGTATGTCATTTTCATTCCTCCTCATCTACCTGTGTGTAATTTCAACAGTAGCTATTCGAGGTGCAAGTTCCAATCAAAAGTAAACGACAGTTACAGATGTTGTTTCTCTGTAATAAGTTAATCTCTTTCTTCGATTTTACATGAATCAGGTTTTTATTTCTTCAAAGCGGTTAAAGAAGACTATACATGATGAAAGGGAGGCAGAAAACATGAAAGTCACTGAAATTATGACGACTGATGTTGAAACATGCTCACCTGATGCGACTCTCCAGGAAGTGGCCGTCCGTATGCTTGAACTGGATGTTGGTTCAATCCCGGTCAGCGATGATGAGAAAATCCATGGCATCATTACAGACAGGGATATTGTCACTAGAGGAATTGCGGCACAGTTCGCACTCGACACCCCGGTATCGCGAATCCTTTCTTCCGATATGATCACGGGAACACCGGATATGGATGTGGATGACGCCGCCAGCCTGATGGCTTCAAATCAAATTCGCCGTTTGCCGATTGTCGAAAACGATAAAGTGGTCGGAATCGTCTCTCTCGGTGATATCGCAGTCAAAGATCCATCTGATGAAGATGCTGAGATAGCCCTTGAAGATATATCGGAACCGGCCAAGCCGAATAAAGAATAAATGAAAGAATTAAGGTTAGCCGTACATGACTGGTTAACCTTTTTTTGATTGCAGACAATGCAGGAAGGAGCAGTTTTGTATTTTACGAAGGAATATAGAGAGGCTCATTTTAACCAGAGGAGTGGATTGAATGAAAACCCAAAATGGATTTCCAACAGCTGCCAGACAATTGAAACCGGAAAAGCGTATGAGAATTGCTGCAACAGCCGCTGCCAGCAATAAACGGCTGCATGCCACAGATCACGGAGGTGACAAAGGCTCGGTCAAACGTGTCGATATGAAGCGGGTCGAAGCCATTATCAGGCTGTGGCCGGATACTTCACGCATGGCGGCCGAGCAGACTATCGGCTTTTACGGTCCGCCAAATGAAGCAACAGAAAGCCGCCTGTTCTGGTACTATAACTTCCCGTGGAAACGGACGGTCGTTTACCGTGATGAGATACCGCATGATTTTCCGGAACCGCATTCAGATATGTTGGAATCGGTGATTGATTACCATGTGCCGCCTGAGAAAGTCAGCGATGTGTTAGCTTTTGACGGCAGTATCGTTGTAGACAGAACCAAAGGGGAAGTGGCTGCCCGCTGTGATGTGGAAGCAGCGAATATCCTGGCATTGAACATGATGCACGAAATTGTTGCCGGTAAAAAGACGGTGAAGCAAGCAAGGAAATTCAATGCGAAGGAAATTTCGGCATATATTATGAATCGCCCGGCTCCATACGCGGAAACATTGCAGTTCGAGCTTCCAGCCGGCAAGCAATACGACACAGACAAGACGACGATTGCCAATAAAGCAGCGGTTCAGGCTTTGAAAAAAGTGAAGGATATTTTAGTTGGGAAGTAAAAGCTATTACTGAAATATTTATCTATTTTTAAGTCAGAAGTTCAAAGGAGTGAAAGGATGTTCGATAAAAAAGCAGGAGCTTATGTCATTGATCTATTGAAAGAATGGCAGGTCAATCATATATACGGTATGCCGGGTGATTCAATTAATGAATTCATGGAAGAATTGCGTAAGGAAGATGCCATCCGTTTTATCCAAATTCGCCATGAGGAAACCGGTGCACTTGCGGCAGCCGCTTACTCCAAGTTAACCGGACAAATCGGTGTCTGCATGTCTATTGCTGGCCCAGGAGCGGTTCATCTGCAAAACGGCCTGTATGACGCGAAAAAAGATAAAGTGCCGGTGCTTGCGATTGTTGGCCAGGTAAGCAGTGAACTGGTGGGAACGGATAATTTCCAGGAATTGAAATTGGAATCGATGTTTGAGCAGGTGGCAGTTTACAACAGGCGTGTACAGACAGCCGAACAGCTGCCGGATATGCTTAATCAGGCAATTCGGACAGCGTATGCAGAAAACGGTCCAGCAGTGCTGATTGTTTCAGACGACTTGTTCAGCACGAAAATAAAGTATGAAAAACCAATGACTTCAGCTTCTTATTCACAGCCGAAAATCAGGGCGGCGGCTGAAGACCTTGAAAAGGCGACAGAATTGATTAACTCTGCAAAAAAACCGGTCATTTTAGCTGGGAAAGGGGCAAAAGGGTCAGTAGCAGAGGTACTGATGTTTGCTGAAGAAATCAAAGCACCGGTTATCGCTTCATTTCCATCAAAAGGCCTTATTCCTGACGAGCATCCCAATCATATGGGTCATCTGGGACAACTAGGGACTGAACCGGCTAAGGAAGTGATGAAGGAAGCGGATCTCCTGATATTGGCGGGAACGGCCTATCCTTATCGGGATTATTTGCCGAATGATGCACCAGCCATCCAAATAGATATCGATCCGGCTGTAATCGGCAAATATTACCCGGTGACTATAGGCATTGCCAGTGAACTCGACCCTGTAATGGCTTGGCTTATAGAGAATATTGCACCGAAACAGAATGATTTCCTCAAAAAATTCCAGGAAAAACGGGACCAATGGAATCAGCAATTGCAGCAGGAGATGGAAAAGGAAACGGAACAGCTGCAGCCGCAGCAAGTAATAGCAGAAGTGCAAAATATTTTGGAACCTGGAGCGGTCGTATCACTCGACGTAGGAAGCGTGACGCTCTGGTCCGCACGTTATTTACATCTGACAGATCAAAAACTGGTCGTTTCTGCATGGATTGCAACGATGGGTTGTGGTTTACCGGGTGCAATAGCCGGGAAACTGGCGTATCCGGAGGAACAAGTGATCGCTTTAATCGGTGACGGTGGTTTTTCAATGGGTATGCAGGATTTTGTGACAGCGGTCAAATACGATCTGCCAATCATTATAGTGATTATGAACAATCAGAAAATCCAATTGATTGAGACCGAGCAGGAAGAAATGGGGAACAAACCGACGAATATCGAGCTGGCTAATATTGATTTTGCGGCGTTTGCTGAAGCATGCGGCGGCTTAGGCTACACAGCCAAAAGCCGCCTAAAGTGAGCAATAAAGCTGCAGTAATAGATGCATACGTACAAGATATTGATTTTGAGACGCTGTAAAATTAGCTCAGAGATGAATTAGAAGACTTGATATGATAAAAATTATAATGCAGCAAACAATTAAAATTAAATACGCTAAAAAGATTCCGGTAAAAAACCCAAACGAAATTGCTGAAAGTTCCATGGGCAATTTCGTTTTTTATTTTGAGACAGCATCAGAGATTAAATAAATGGGGTTAACAATTTCGATTGTTATTAAACAAAAGCGTATTTGAGACAAGTAAAACGTCATTATATTTGATAATGTGAAATTCGTCTGATTTCATCAAAAAACAGCTTTCGTCTCAATATCAAAAGTATACTTACTATTTGATACGTAACTTCCTATAATTTATATTATGTCTACTTAATTATATTTTTACTTCTAAAACCCATTGATGCTCCTCTTCTCACTCTGCAGTTACTACATATGTTATCTTACTGCCTCATAACAATTTAAAAGCACGAAAGCCACATTTACTAGCGGCTTACGTGCTTCTTATTTATTGGATTACAACCGGTCTATACAAAACTGATAAATCGCAGCTGTTGCCAGACAGTCACCAAGCGCATCATGGGCATTATGCTCAAGCTCCAGAAATGCTGATAAAGTCGTCAGCTTATGGTTCGGTGTCTCTGGTATCACTTTACGCGCCAATTTCACTGTATCAATCACCGTGTACTCCGGTATCGGCGTTATTTCTTCCAACGCGTACAGGAATCCCATATCAAACGGCGCATTATGTGCGATGATCGGCATTCCTCCGATGAATTGGATCAATTCATGTGCAACTTCCTCAATAACCGGTGCATCACTCACATCAGCATTTGTAATGCCAGTAATCCGTGTGATTGTGCTTGAAATATGCTGTTCAGGATTAATCGTTAAATACATGGTGTCCTTATGCATATGGTTAATATATTTGACGGCGCCGATTTGAATGATTTTATCGCTTCCGGCACGCAAACCGGTCGTCTCAAAATCGAGTACAACGTAATCATCGACCCGTTTCATACTGGATTTATATTTACGCGGTTTTGCTGGAGCTTTACGCGTCCAGGACGGACGGGTTTCGCGCATTTTCTGATCGAGAATTTCTCTTGGGCTCGGGCGTTCCATTTAATCCACTCCTTTTCACTCTTGCAGTGTCCCTGCACGAGCTTGCAACATCCTACAGGCCACTTGTACGTTTCATATCACGTATTGCCTGTATCGACAGCCTTACCAATAATACTACACTTAGAAACAAGCCTGCATAAGATGCTATATTTAAATATACCGCATACGCAGTGTTAATAAACTGTGCTATTGCCAGTAAAGCTGCTGACACGAGACCAAATGTGATGCCGGTCATCAGCAATACGAAGCGTGAGAACAGCTGTGTGACGAACATGGAATTATGTTTGTCCGAAAATACGTCGTGATGCAAGATCACTTTGCCAGACTCCACACGCTGGACAAGCCGGTCTAATCTTTTAGGCACTTTCATTAACTCCGGAAGCCATACAGCCAGCTCTTCTTCCAATTTTTCTTTTGTTGCTGAAGGCTGTGTAAAAGGTTTAAACAGATAAGAAGCTTTATATTTTTTGGCAAATGTCTTGGATTCCCTGAACATATCGAAATTCGAATCCATCGTGTGGATCGTGCTGTCGAGAACGATTAAAGCCCGTAACGCCGTACCCACAGGCGGATAGAATTTTAAACCGAAATCCCGAACGATATCAAACATGGAATGAATCAGTTCCCGTGTAGGGATCTTATCGATATAAGAGATGCGCATGAGGCTTTGGCCAATAGCGTATTCAAATTTCTTTCTGTCTATGCTGTGGGTGTCCTGTACAAGCGCCATAACAGCGTCAGCCATAACTTCTGCATCATTCTGCTGAATACCGATAACAAACAGGTTCAGCGCCTTCTGCTGTTCATCAGACAGCCTTCCGACTGCGCCGAAGTCCAGAATGATCGGACTGCCGTCCATACGATCGATGAAGATATTGCCGGGATGCGGATCTGCATGGAAAATGCCGTTGAAAAACATCTGTTCCAGATAAGAGAAAAGAATAGTCCGCGCAAATTCACTGCGATCGACTTGGTACCGGTCAAATAATTCCTGTCCTTTCGCAATGCTTTTGCCTTCCAGATATTCCAGCACGATTATTTTGTCATTGCTGAATTCCGTATAGACTTTTGGAACCTTGATGTCATAATCGCTTTTTCCAATAATATTTCCGAGCTGAACTGTATTGCGTATCTCAATATTAAAGTTCACTTCTTCACGCATACTGTTGGCAAAACCGATTGCAAGATCCCGGATGCCGATGCTGTTGATCCACGCAGATTTCACGGACAGCCATTCAGTGAACGCCACAAGTAAATTCAAATCATCTCTCATGATATTTCGAATATCCGGACGCAGCAGTTTAACCACCACTTCATCACCATTTCTCAAGAGTGCTTTGTGGACCTGCCCGATGGATCCTGCAGCAATCGGTTCCTTGTCCACTTCTGCAAAAACATCCTGGATTCTGTATGGCAGCTTTTCATTCAGTAAACGCTGCACTTGTTCGCTGGTCAACGGTTTGACGTTTTGCTGCAAGGAACCCAGTTCTTTTATAAATGCAGGCGGAAACAATTCGGTGTGGGTGGAAAGCATTTGGCCGAATTTTATAAAGATGCCTCCGCTTTCTTCCAGTGTCACGCGGAAGCCCGCGCCAATTCGCGGTCATTCTCTCCCCGCTGGCGGGCAAAATCCAGCGCCTGTGAAAATCCGTTGCGGACAGAAATCTCAAGAATCCTGCTGAGCCGCCTCTGCTCTCTGAGGCGATTTCTCCAGCGCACCAAAAAGATAGTTTTACCGGTCTTTGGATCTCCCGATTCACCCAACTCCACTGGATCGAATAGTTCAAAGAACAGATACAAAAGCATTGAGATCAACAGCATGCTTCCTATCCAAAGGATAGATGTTTCATCCTGGACAATTTGAATTGCGCCTAAATCCATATAATCCGTAAAACGCAAATAGGAATACCAGTAAAGGAATGTTGTAAGCACGACTCCCAAAGACACAGAAAGTATGCGTTTCCGGAAATCCACTTTAGGGCCCATCAAACGGCCGCTGATAATATAAATAAGGACAGCAATCACTAATAACTCAAGAAAAAACTTCAAAAATCCCATTACAGCAACTCCTTCGGATAATTATCAGAAAAAATTGTCAATATCATTTTGTTCAGTATACCAAAAAACGGTAGTTAATTTTAATGAAAGAAAAAACCTCCTGATCAGGAGGTTTTCACAATGGCTAAAGAGAACAGGAATTTATTTGAATGCTGGATTTTTCATGAATGAGGCGACCATGTGCACCGTATCCCATTCCCGTTCGGAGAATTGTATAATTGGATAGTCGCCTGGAAACAGGAGATCAGCAATTTCACGGGCGGACTTTCCTTCGCTCGCAAGTGCCTGTACTTTGTCGGAGATCCCTGCCAAATAACTGAGCTTTTTCTCAAGCAACTCTCTTCCATTTTCAAGATATCCAGCATGGCTGCAGTAAATTGCTTCGAAATCGTGTTGAAGCACCAACTCGATCGATGCCATTATTTTTGGAATAGACTCCGTTTTCATACTGACTTTGGTTCTCGACGAGACATATAAATCACCTGTAAACATGAGTTTTCTATCCTCATTATAAAGAGCGATATGGTCATCTGCATGTCCTGGCGTATATAGTGTCTTCCATTCAAGTGTATTGGAAACAATTTCTGACTTCAGTACTCCTGGTGCAAAAGCTTTTCTGCCTCCCCAGGTAAATTGCCGATAAGCTGGATATTCACCGTCCACCAAACAAACCGCAAGTCCAGCTGGATGGATATAAATAGGCTTATCCAAATTGTTTTGGATCCAGGCAGCATTTCCTGTGTGGTCTTCATGATTATGAGTGAGAATAACTTGTTCAAAATTGTGTGTGCGGAAAAAAGGCAGCAATTCTTCCTGTAAGATCTCAGGACCACAATCAATCAGCATGCCATCAACCAAATAAAGAAAAACCTTCTGTCCAATCGCTTCAATTAAACCTTCAGCACAAATAACATTGTTACGTTCATAAACTTCCAGCATATTAACTGCACTTCCTTTGTGGCTCTCATCTAACGGAGAGTTTTTTCTTTTCTATTCGCCCCAGTAAATTATACGGATGGGCTTCCCAGGTTTCATATGGCACACAATCCTCTGCCAGCATGGCATCGAGTGTTCTGGACAAACCATTTGGTCTGGTTATGTAATCACCTATATTGTCCTGTGAGAGTGCTATAAATTCAGCTTTATGGATTTCTTCAGACTGTTTTGCTATATCAATACTGTTTGAGATTCCCCTGAATACAATCGTTAGAACTTCTCTGGAACTGTTATAGTAGACCCCAGTGATGCCTAATACTGTTACCTCAATCCCTGTTTCCTCTAAAACTTCCCTGCTAATCGCTTTGTCCAACGCTTCTCCCAACTCCACCTGTCCACCAGGCAGTTCCCATGTATCTTTACGCCAATGAGTTTTAACCATTAATACTTCGTTTTTTTCATTCGTTATATAGGCAGAAACTGAAACAATATGTTTTGGATAATTTCTTGTTGCTTGTCGACTGTCCAAATATTTCAACTCCCGCCAGTTACACTTGAAATTTTGCTTTATCTAGACGGCCAAGCAAATTGTATGGCCTTACTTCCCAAGTTTCGTAAGGGATAAAATCTTCTGCCAGCATGGCGTCGAGTGTTCTGGAGACCATATGCGGGCGTGTTATGTATTCTTCTATATTTTCTTCTGTCAACGAAACGAATTTCGCATCGAATATTTCTTCCGGTTGCATCCTGATCTCACTTTTGCTGCAAGTTGCACGAAATACTACAGACAAAATCTCACTGCTCGCGTTATAATAGACGCCGGTTATACCGTGAATATCAATCTCTATCCCCGTTTCCTCCATTACTTCCCTGCGAACTGCCTCATCCAGTGCTTCGCCTTGCTCCACTTGGCCGCCCGGCGGCTCCCATGTATCCTTGCGCCAATGTGCTTTGATGAGCAATGCCTCTCCCTCTGCGTTTGTTATATACGCGGATACTGCCACAATATGTTTCGGGTAATTGTTACTCATGTTTCTGCCTCCTGGGTCTTTTGATTTCTTATTACGTTTTTGTTTTTATAATAAAACCTTTTGTATTTATCTACATATACTACTCGAGTAAACCCTGGTTCCTCTTTTCATTAACCAGATCTTTTACCATCCGAACCATTATAGTTATATGACCTTCCAGATCGTCTTCAAACTCTGATAGCGTTTTGAAATTTTTTGCTTTGTAAAAAGTAACGCCCGTTTTGTTTTCTTTTTCCACGTTTATAAAGACCCTTGACGCATTCTGTGCGTTCTTTATTCCTTCATTCAATAAAGCTGTGCCCACTCCCTTCCCTTGAAACTCAGGAAGCAGATAAATAGCACCCAGTTCCATTTCACCTTCTTCTTTTACCTTCGAAAAATTGGCGAATCCCACAATTTGGGCTTCAGCTTCAGCGACATACAAGGAAGACACATCCAGTCGCCGTTTCATCATTTCGTCACTGTAGGCTGAATTTAAAAAGTTTTCCTGGATAAGTGCCGGAATGATTCCTTCGTAAGTATCGTTCCAGCTTGTTTTAGCAACTTGCTGAACGTCTTTTATGTCTTTTGCTTTCATATTACGGATTTTAAATTTCATATCTTCACACTCCTGAACATGTATTTATTTATATAGACTGATAATCTCAAGCATCCTTTCACTGGCAAACGCACCTGGATTCACCGCATTGGCTTCCGTCCAGTAACTGAAACGCACAGTAGTGCCATCTTCCAAGTGGATATCTAAAAATGTACTGTCTTCATTGCCGATTTTTTCGTAAATTTTATCAAAGCCTACGTATTCCAGCGCCAGATACTCATCGAGAAACTCCGTCCAGTGTTCTTCTTTCAAATCAGTTATAAAACTTCCGTCGAAATAGCTCCGAAGACTCATTCCCACGACTTTTCCTTCTATATCATAAAGATCGCCAATCGTTTCAGCTTTTTCATTTTCCTTCACTTCATATATCACATCATTTGCAATCACGCGAAAATCAGGATTATAGCCTTCAAATTCAAATATTTCAGTTCCCACTTCTAAATAAGCTGCATCACCGTTCTGCATTTGATGGTCAGAACAGGCTTTATTGTCCATCTCAAATAATACTTCCCCAATCACTTCGCCTTTCATATTCTCTTCAACCGTATATGTACCATAAGGCAAGGCATAATACTGAATATCATTAATCTTCAAGGCATCTATCCAGTCGATAATACCGTCAGGACATTCACTGTTTTGCTGTGGAGACTGAGTGGTCTGTGATGGCAGCGACGGACTTTGTCCCTTGCTTGTTTCCGACGGTGATGAACAGCCAGTTAACGTGGCTATTGCCAAAAATACAACGAATTTTCTTCTCATCTCAGCACCCCTTTTAATCTTAGGCGAAATTCAATATAAAAGGTTACAGTTTCCTTTAAAATTTCCAGTAATTTGTTAACTATGATGAATTATTAGCAAAATACCCTGTTTATTCACTATCGATTCCAGTCCATTACTTTTATAACGTTAGTTATGGCAGTTGTTTTAGTTCAATTTGCTTCTTGTTTGCATTTTTTTGATTTTATAGGTAATCCTTATGTAATTTACTACATATATTCAAATAATTTTATTCATAACTTGCTTCTTCTAAAATTTCAGGGCTTCTACAAGAAAGTCACTTCTGCAGCCCCTATCCCGATCAAAAAGCTGAGCTATACTTCCATCGCTTCCTGTTCGACACGATCCAGAAACGCTTCGACTGTTTTTAAATTGCTTTTATTATTTGCCATTTCCATCATTGCCCTGTCGATAAAATTGAGGCCCTGGTTGCACCCTGAATAAGTGAATTTGGTCTCGTTCTCTCCCAGCCTGAGCAGGGAAAAACATAAATCGACTTCAAAAGCCTTGCCGAGCACAAAGAAAATCTGCTTATACTTTTTGTCAGGTTCGTCCTCGTAAACGAGCGTTTCCACAATGTACGTCTCAGTCCGCTTTCCTTCTTTATAGGTCTGTAAATGTTTTGCTCCAACCTCCTGTTCCGTCTTTTCGATCAGTTCATGTTTCTCTACTTGCGGCATTATTTTCTGGATATTGACATCCGAAAACAGCGACCATACCTTTTCGATATTCAGATGGATGATACGTTCTTTTCCCATTCAATCATTCTCAATCTCTCCTTCCAAATCACCGTAATTATTGGAAACCTGTAAGTTGATTGTTCATTTTTTCTGGTTCTTGCCAGTATAGCTCTATTAAAATGAAAATAAAAGAAAGCCCTATATTCCAGGCTTTCTCTCCAATCTCTATTCTTTTGCAACTTTTTCTGCTTTGGTTTCAACTCGCTGCATGAAATCGTGGACCGTTTCGTTCCGTCTTTTTTTGCTGCCGGCCATCAGCATCGCTTTTCCCGTAACTGTCAATCCTTTTTGGGTCCCCTCATAGGTGAACAGTGTAAGGTCTTCGCCTTTTTTATCCAATGTGAAAATATAATCGATTTCAAACAATCCGTTCATCTCAAATTGGGTGTGGCGGACTTTTTTGTTAGGTGTGTCT
Source organism: Planomicrobium sp. Y74 (assembly GCF_003668635.1). GTDB lineage: Bacteria > Bacillota > Bacilli > Bacillales_A > Planococcaceae > Planococcus. The sequence continues at coordinate 465,553 of NZ_RCWH01000002.1, forward strand.
TCAAAGAGTTTTGTCTCTACTATATATGTCTGCAGCTGTTTGCCTTCCATATAACTTTGCGCATGTTTTGCGCCCGTTTCATTGTTTTCATTCTCCACCAGCACGTGATCTTCCAGTTTAGGATAGAGAATTTTGGCGTTTTCGTCCAAAAACAGCTGCCAAACCTTCTCAATCGGTTGTTTAATCATCATTTCTTCTTTCCATTTCACCAAATGACCACTTCCCCTTCTGAATTCCCTGCTCGATCTTCCAGATAAATGGATATACTATCCGGAATCAACGTAATACTGTCCGCATTTTTAAAATACTGTCCTCATATCAATAATACTGTCCGGATGGATCAAAATACTCTCCGCAGCTGTTTTTAGAATGGATTGGTCGCCCACAAGCTCGACTTCGGAATGAAAATCCGAGGATGCAGCTTGAGCTGGGCAACCATATATTCAGCCAGGTCTTCTGCCTGCATGAATTTCTCTTCACTCTTCTCCGGTTTATTGCCATCACCGAAAAATTCAGTAATAACAAGGCTTGGTGTCAATGCAAAAACACGGATATTGTGTTTACGGACTTCCTGGGAAAGCGATTCGGTCATGCCGAGCACGCCAAACTTCGAAGCACTATAGGCACTGGAGCCTTCTGTGCCTTTGACTCCGGACATTGATGAAATATTAATGATATCCCCGCCGTTTTTCTCTATCAATTGCGGCAGTACAGCGCGCGTCACATAATACATACCCATCAGATTGACATCGATCATCTTTTTCCACTCGCTTGGATCGATTTCGAGAAATGGGCCGAATGTGCCGATTCCGGCATTATTAATCAATATATCCGCCGGACCGAGCTCGCCCGTCAAATTATCCACTGCCTGATTGACCTGCTCCATGTCTGAAACATCGGCTGTCGCATAGCTCGCCTTGACGCCACGGCTCTTCAATTCTTCCGCAACCGCCTTCAAATCAGATTCTGTTCGTGCCATCATTCCGATATTGACGCCTTCTTCTGCAAGGGCAATTGCCGTCGCCTTTCCGATTCCCTTACCCGCTCCTGTAATGAATGCTGTCTTTCCTTTCAGAGATTGTGCCATTAACTTCATTCCTTTCCTACTTCGTTATTGTACTTATATGCTTCTTTTTAGGAATTCCCTTTTCCGGCAAATCTACACTTCATATTTTTAGCAGCAGCATATTTCTGATTCAATGAACTGTTTGTTAGTATTAGAGCCGTTTAAAAACAAACTCAGGAAGTTCTCTATATCAAGACCGTGTTTTACAAAACTAAAAATTAAGTTGTTTAATTTCTAATGTTAATCCAGATATCATTGAAGTAAAAAATAATAACGTTGTTTAAAAAGAGCAGATACTTTATTGAAAGTACCTGCTCTTCCTATGGAACTTCCGATAAGCGATCATATGTTAACTAGTTAGAAATCAATAGATAAAAGAATATTGATGAAACAAAAAACTTATAATTAACGTCTAAAATGTATAGGGGGATGAGCCATGAAAAAAACGGATTCATATTTTTGCTTTTTTTTTCATTTTACATTGTCGCAGGTTGTCAGAGTGCGAGTCCAAACGTAACCAAAGAAGAAGCAGCAGAAATTGTCATTGAAATGAACTCAGGGGAAATTGGCGAAGTCGAAATACTTTCGACAAGCCACAACAAAGGTGAGTATATTGTGGAGTGGCAAAATACTGATAATTGCCAGCATGGTGTTGACCACATTAATGATCAAAATGGTGAACCTATTAAAAGCGAAACTACTATTTGTTAGTTTAATAAGTAATTACTTTCCAATTTAGTTTGAAATATAACGGTTCGCAAAAGTACTCTAATACAAACAAAAGGAGAAAAGAAGCGTTGCTTACAACCTCTTTTCTCCTTTGTATTACAAGTAGCTACCGATAACCTCATGATATGTAAACTGGATTCTGCTTAAAGTTTTTTCATCAATAGCGTTGAACTGTTGATTAGAATTCATTAAAGAGAATCATAAAAATGCGTCCTCCATTTCAAAAGGCGCATCGACTTTATTAACTTATAAATTGCTCAAACTCCGGATTAACGGCTATAAGACCCTAAATCCCGACTTCTTGTTTCTCTTTAATCTTTTTTATTGTTACTAGTTTCGACATTACAAAGTGAACTATTGCAATGGTGAGTAAAAAATCTCTATACGGTTCAGTTGTCCCACCCAAGAATCCAGCAACAGTTGCGAAAAACGCAAAAGAAATTACAAGCAAAGCTAGAACATAATACAAAATGTCCAGTTGCATTTTACATCCCCCCTTTATTAAAATTACTGTCTCGTTAGTTGAACAGGCAATAATGTCTATACTGTGAATCTAGATGACGTAAGTGTATCATATGTTTCTAAATTGGAATTAAATTTCCTTTTATATTTATTTCTTTAAAGAAAGTCTTTTACCACGCTCACTTATTCCTCGTTTTGTCGAACTGCTAACTAAAAGAACTTAAGTAAAAAGAATTTCAAAGCGTTCGTAAAAGTACAATTTTACGGATGAAAGGAAGCGAAGAGGTGCTAAATTTAGCCTCTTCGCTTCCTTTCGTTTTTATAAAACTTGCGGCAGATCGCTGATAAGCAATATACTCCGTACTTTCTCAAAAAGTAGACCTTGGTTCCCTTCTTCATCGTAGACCCGTCAAACCAGCTAAAATATCGATACATTGTGTAGGTGCCCTTTAAAACTTATCTGGGTAATAATTTGTCTATTTCAGTTCAATCCAGCCCTTTTTCAAGGCTTTGACCACCGCTTGGGTGCGGTCTCTCACGCCCATTTTTCTTAAAATGGCCGCGATATGGTTTTTGACTGTCTTATCGCTAATATACAGCAGTTCCGCCAAACGCTTATTGCTATGCCCTTCACCCAGTAACTGAAGCACTTCGACTTCTCTCCAGCTTAAAAGATGATAAGGACTTCGGACAGCGGTTTGATGATAGGCATTTTCACTGTTTGCTGAAGCATTTCTTTCTTGAAGCAGAGAGACGACCGTTCGCGCGATTTTTGGATGTAAGAAAAAGCCGCCTTTCATCACTGCTTTTAATGCGCTCGTGAGAGAGAATGAATCCACATCTTTTAATAGGTAACCGGACGTACCGTTCTCGAGAACCTGCTCTAAAAGGTCAAAATCTGTGGTTGTCGTGAAAATTACCACTTTAGCATGAGGAACTTATATAATCAGCTCTTCGAATACATGCAGATTTTTTGCACCCGAGAAATGGACTTCAGTTAAGATCAATTGCGGACGATGTTGGTTATAGAGCGGAACTAATTGATCGCTTGTGTTTCCTTCCCCAACCACCCGAAAAGTTTCTTCCATTTCCAAGATACGACGTATGCCTTCACGGAACAGCGGGTGGGAATCAATCAGCACGATATCGATCACCCGCTTATTTGTAGCTTTCATTCTTCCACCACCTTTGTGTAAACTGATAGCCGTCGTTCTACACATAACCGTTCCAACACTTGTATTCTCCTTCAACCAACCCTTACGATGACCGCTTCTATTTGGGTGGAGGACCTACAATCTGAAGCGTATTAGTTCCAATACACCGGTTTTATTTCATTGAACTCCTCATTTGACCGGAGTCTAGCTGTGTTCACCTTATACCAAGCTATTACCGTTCCTTATTCTCTGCGGTAGCAAGCCGCATACATTCGCCTCTAGAACAAGCTGTAAACTTGAGGAAGCTTCCAACTGATCCAACTCGATATTCAACTGGACATATTTCTGAGCTATAGCTGGACTGATTCCCGTCACTATAACCTTTACGCCTACCAATGCTAAAATTCGACAAAGCTGACTCCGATAAATCAGGGTAAGAGGAATCCGTTTCAGCGCGGAGTCTGATGGCTTCTTCGGCAATTCCTCTAGCATTATGGGGAAAATTACTATCAAATACGTAGAATAAATTCGACTGTGTAGTATCTTCTTGGCTGTACGCCTCATTACATTTATCATACCATCCAGGGGATAAAATTCTACCGTAAGAATGGTAGGCTGATCCGCTGTTCACTCTCGTTTGACTTCACTGGCTTACTGGCTTTCTTCCGTTTTCATGCCTTACGCTTTCTCAGCGCTTCCGTCTAAATACCCGTTCCTTTTTTCTTGCTGTTACCGGTCAAGGTTTACCCACGAAAGGATTCTAGACCTATCCTGTTTCCTAAAGAAATACCGGAAGGAAAAGCAAAGAACCGGCCTGGAAACACAAAAAGGGAAAGAAGGGCAACTAAAGCTGCCTTCTTTCCCGTAATTCCGGAACCTTTATTTATTGGAAATGAAAATGCATAGTCCATTCAGTCATCTCCGTTTTCGTCTTCGTCGTCTCCATCGCCGTCGCCTTCATTTTCTTTTTCTTCTTCATCTTCTTTTTCTTCTTTTTCCCGTTCTTTTGCTTTTTCAGCTTCTTCCCGTTTCCGCTCTTCAGCCTTTTTCGCTTCTTCTTTTGCTTTTTCGGCTGCTTTTCGTTGCGCTTCTTCCGCTTTTTTCACTGCTTCCCGTTCACGTTCTTCAGCCTTTTTCACTTCTTTCTGTTTCGCTTCTTCCGCTTTTTTCACTTCTTCTGTCGCTTTTTCCTGTTTCTTTACTTCTTCCTGCTGTTTCTTTTCCGTCGTCTCTTTAGCAGGCGTCACCGAACTGCCTTCCGTCTCATCTTCTTTTTCTTCTTCCGTTTCATCGTCCTCTTCTTTTGCCACTTCGGTTTCTTCTTCCATTTCCTCGTCGATCTCTTCTTGAACATCCGCTTCCAGTTCTGCCGCTTCCTCGTTCAATTCAGCCAGCAGTTCTTTCTGTTCTTCGGCAGCTTCTTCTGTAAGTTCAGCGAGTTCCTCCTGGTATTCTTCTTCATCAATTTCACCAGCAGCCAGCTTGGCTTCAAGCTCTAGCAGCTTTTCAGCGACTTCTTCTTCTTTTTCCGTTAATTTAGCGAGCTTTTCTGTGAGTTTTTCATCGAACTCCAGCTGAGCACTTTGGATTTCTTTCTGCAAGGCTTCTTTCGCCTCGGGATTTTCAATCTTCTCAATTGCAGCTGTCAGCGCTGTCAGGTTTTGGGCCAGCTGTTCTTTTAGTGCTGCAAGCGCTTCATCGAGCTCTGGCACTTCTTCCGCAGAAGTGCCTTCTTCCGGCGAATCAGTTTGTTCTTCCTCTTCGGCTTCTGAGGTGTCGGCAGCTTCCAGGTATTTCGCTAGTGCAAGCTCTTGCTGTTCCACAGCTTGTTCAAGCAACTCACGCGCCTCTTCTTCTTCCCCCAGCGCCAACAGAGCTTCTGCTTCACTTATCCGTTCCTCTGCGAAAGAAGCCAGCAGCTCTGCCTCTTTTGCATCATTAAACGTTAACGCCAACTGGACATTCTCCATCAACTTTTTAGCGAAATAAAAGAAATCCCCAGGCAAAAGAGACGGCTCTTCCATTTCTGCCACTTCTTCAGCACTTTCAGGTGCCTCTTTGACAGGTGAAACTACTTGTTCTTCCGGCTCATTTTCGGTGGTTCCATGATCATCCGCAAATGTCTGGCTGATTCCGAAAGTGAAAACAAAGGCCGTTGAAGCCACACCAGCCCCCAGTGCCCGGTGAAGCTTCTGATTGATTAAAAACTTTGACATAACAATCCCTCCAAAACGTATTTTTGGTTTGGAGAATTTTGAAATCGCTCATATTGAGTCCTTTCTCCATTCTTCAGCAGTTCGGCCGCCGTAGTGAATGACACCGTAGGCCCGGAACTTTGCGTATCCGCTTTTCAACGGACTTGCCTTTTTCGAATGAGAACGTAAATAGCTAGTTCCGCCCAGCATCCTTCTGACTAATATACCTCATTTTTTGTCAACTTTATACTCTTTTTATTGTAAAATTAAGTTATTAGTAATACTAATTAACTTTTATTTTTCTTCAGTAGCATCGGTGCTGCTTTATCCGTTTCTCTGGATTCAAACCCCGCATTTTCGCCATGGATTTTCTAGCTGTTAAGGTGGAGTTGCAGAGAATTGCGAACAAGTTGCCACAGTACAAAAGCTACTATTAAATTTTGCGGAACTGGTCTCTTATTTCAAACTTGGAATTTAGCGGTCTTTATCGGCATTTTTCTGCTTTATGTTGGAGTCGAAAAACTGAGAAGGCAGGTTAACGCTTTCGCTTGGAAGCCGATAACACTATAGATAGAAAAGTTTTATCGGTATCTTGTTAGCCGATGTATTACAGCATCGTAAAAGGAAGGACTTACAACAGCGCTATGCATCAGGAGGAACTTCAATGTTAAAGTTTAAATGGCTTCCCGCCTTCTTATTTATTGTAGTAATTCTTGCTTTTATTGGTTGGAACAGTATTTTCAGCAATCAAGAATGGATTAGATTAGTAGGGATAAACGGAATTCAGCTTTTGGTAGGGGCAATCAGCTTTATGTGGCTATACAAGGCATATATTCGCTCTACCGGAAGAAAGCGACACTTCTGGTTCCTGTTAAGTGCAGGATTACTTTTTTCCTTTACCGGAAATTTCATTTGGCTATACTTTCAAGTAACCCATAACGTTCTTTATTCCAATGAGTTTTCTTCTGTCTTCTGGGTACTTTCCTATTTCACTTTTTTATTGGCATTGATGAATAGAACCCAATTAATCGGCTTCACTTTTTCTTCTCGAACTTATACTTTTAATCTGATTATATATATGCTTACAGCGAGTGCCATTACGTACCATTTTTTAATACAGCCATTTTTACTGGCTACTGACGCGTCATTATTTGATCTTTTGCTTACATTAGGTTATCAATTGGTTGATTTAGGCATATTATTTTTTATCATTATTCTTTATTACCGCATACAATCTAAGAAGGAAGAGAAAATATTTCTCTTTATTGTCGCCGGATTATTCCTTCAAATAACCGCCGATTCACTGAGTGCTTATTTATCTATCGGAGATAAATACCTTCCAGGTAGTTTCCTTGATTTAATGTGGATAAGCGCACTGCTATTAATTGGCGGTGCAGCTTTTTACAACAAAGAAACTCTTTCACAAGATATGGAGCAAAAAGAGAATATCTCTGATCAGAAAAGATCAACTCTCCCTTACGTAAGTATATTAAGTCTTCTTTTATTAGGAATATTTAGTAATAGCTGGCATTTCAATGCTTTGAGCATAGGACTTCTTTTCGCTTTTTTACTCGTTCTGGGACATCAGCTCTATATTATCAACAGAAATAATAAGCTCATGGCTGAACTGCGTTATTCCGCCTATTATGATTCACTTACCGGCTTGGCCAACAGAGTCAGCTTTATTGGAGATATGAAAATAATCATAGAGGAAAAAACTGAAGAACAGGTTGCTTTCCTACTGATTGATTTGGATCGTTTTAAACTCATTAATGATACGCTTGGTCACCATATTGGAGATGAAATCCTGAAGAAAACAGCTATCCGGTTAAAGAACTCTTTGCCTGCCACTACAGAGATTTACCGACTGGGAGGGGATGAGTTTGTAATTACGTTGCCCCATGCGACTGAAAGAACTGCTGCCGAAACGGCCAAACAGATATTGGCTAGTTTTGAGAAACCATTTCCGGTAAGATCACATGAAATCAATGTGACCACCAGCATCGGGATCAGTCTGTTTCCGGGACACGGCACAACAAGTGAAGACTTGCTAAAAAATGCCGATGCAGCCATGTACCTTTCCAAAGAAAAAGGGAAAAATATCTTCAGTTTCTACAATGCAGAACTGAACAAGAACATGATGAGAAAGATGGATATCGAAAATCATCTGGTTAAAGCGTTGGAGTTGAATCAGCTATCCCTTTTTTATCAGCCGAAAGTAAATCTGGAAACACAGGAAATTGTCGGCATGGAGGCCTTATTAAGGTGGAAGCATCCCGAAATGGGGTGGATCTCGCCAGCAGAATTCATCCCGGTCGCCGAGGAAACCGGCCAGATTGTCCCTATTGGCAAATGGGTGCTGGAGGAAGCATGCAGGCAAAATAAATTGTGGCAGGACCAAGGTCTTCCTTCCTTAAAAGTTTCAGTGAATGTATCGGTCCTACAATTTCAGAGCGGAAAATTCATAAAAAACGTAAAGTCCATCTTAATGGATACCCAATTGCCGCCCCAATTTCTGGAGCTGGAAATCACCGAAAGCATTATGCAGAATATAGCGGAAAGTACGGAAGTTCTGGAGCAACTGGGGAAATTAGGCGTAAAGACGTCCATTGATGATTTTGGAACCGGCTATTCCTCCTTGCACGTTCTTCAAAAATTGCCGATTGATACATTGAAAATCGATAAGGCGTTCATTGATGAACTCGATCAGAACTGCAAGCAACCCATGGTCAAAGCGATCATCGATCTGGCCTTGAACTTGGGCCTTAACATCGTAGCTGAAGGGATTGAAAGCGCGAACCAGATGGAGTCCCTAATAGAAATGGGATGCCCTGTCGGTCAGGGTTACCTGTTTTCAAGGCCCATCGATTCTTTAGAATTTGAGAAATTAATTGGATTGAGCACGTTAACTCCAGAAACAGACGCTAAACAACCGGCTGGTTCGAGCTGAAAGAGGGAAATCAAAGGGAGGGTTTGAAGATCTGGGCCATATAGGAAATGTAGTTAATTTCATTCCAGAAAACATCGTCATGCTATACAATACAGGCGCAAATACGATACAATTTGACTTTAATTCAGCAAGAAAAGGAATTGGTATTATTGGATTTAGCACAAAAACTCTCGCATGTATACTGGATCGGGGGTTCTCCTTGCGCAGGGAAGTCTACCATCGCCCGCATGTTGACAGAAGAATTCGGTTTCCGGTATTACAAAAGTGATGATACGTATGATGAACATCTGAAGAGAAGCAGCCGGAATCAACACCCGAACTTGAGTAAGTTAAAAGGGCTTTCATGGGGCGAATACTGGTCACCCCGGTTCTGCACTGTCGATGTCGAGCAACAAATCCAGGAGTCCCTACTATTTTACGAAGAACAATTTTCGATGGTACTGGAGGATCTGCTTGGCTTGCCGGATTCCTCCCCGATTTTGGTGGAAGGATCGGTTGTTTTGCCCTCGCAAGTGGCTCCGCTGCTATCGCAGGCTAATCAGGCAGTCTGGCTCTTTCCGACTCCCGAATTTCAAATCCATCACTATTCCAGAAGGCCATGGATTGATGGCATACTCGGACAGACAGAGGAGCCGGAAAAAGCATTCCGGCATTGGATGGAAAAAGAAATGGGGTTTGCGGAGAAAGTCCATGAAAGGACACAGCTACACGACTTCAAATCGCTCAGAATTGACGACAGCAGCTCCATTGATCACAATTACCAAATAGTGAGAAATCACTTCGACGTAAAATAACACGCTAATCCATTGCGGCATTTGGGCCGCTTGGATTAGCGTGTTATTTTTTTGATTGATTGGCGAAAGGCAATTGTTAACGTTGTGTTTTGCTGGAAGAACGCCGGAGGTTCTGGGCAATCACTTATGTTGGTTTTCGTGAAGAGAAGCAGCCGGATTCTTCCCTGTTGCCTTCCATCTTCTGTCCTTTATAAACGCGCAAAAAGGGCTTCCAAGAATGCATGATTCATTGACAAACCTGTTTTTAGTTCATTCGATCAAGATTAATTGTACCGTCCTGCCTCGTTCTTACCTGGAAACCCTGGTCTGGCGACCAATCGACATAAACCAAGTCTTTCAAAGCTGGATAGTCCCATTTCTGCAGTTCATTTTTCAGCCACTCTTCCGATTTGCCAAGCCGATTCAGCATCCTCTTGTTTAACCTGCCTTTATCCACAAACAGGTAGGTCAGCTCTTCCTCTTCCGCGTTCAAATCGAGCCTTTCAGGTGTCACACTCGAACACCTGAGTGACAAGCTGTTCACATAAGGCATCATCTGACTTTGTCTTCCGACAAGCTTTCCATAAAAGTATATGATATTTATCCGTGATTATTTCGGATACCCATTCGTCGTTTTCTTCTAATCTTTTTAGTAAGAGTTCGCCTATAGTCATTTTTACTCCTTCACTCAACTCTAAATACCTACAAAAAAATAGTGAAAAACTTTACGGTATATTTCTAATAAAAATAGGAATAATCCTCAACAAAAAAGGAAAGCCACAATTTTATGTGGCTTTCCCCTAAGCTTTCTTCGCTGTTCCCCGCCCGTCTATTGGACCATCATTTCTTGCAATGAACTGGCTACCACTGTCGGCACTAACCAGCTATTTTTCCAGTTCCCTTGCCCTAGTTTTCGACCAGCTCCGTATAAACGACCAGTCGTTCTTCATAATGGCCCGTCTGATCATCAAAAACCCCCGTGCATGTTATGAGGTTTAAATGAGATTCCGAACTGCCTCCGAAGATCTCCTGGATGGGTGCATACTCAGGCGAATAAGATGCCTTTCCCTTAACTTTGAAGGTGAGTTTTTTTCCATCTGTTCCGGTGATATGAATTTCATCGCCTGGTTCCAGTTTTTTCAAGTTATAGAATGTACCGGGCTGTGAAAGACCATCTACATGACCGGCCAGGACAGCATTGCCACTGCCTCCCGGTTTTGTCCCCGGTTCGTACCAGCCAATTTCATAGATGCTTTTTGGAGCTTCCATGTAGCCGTCTGCGGTTTGACCAACCGGAATCACTTTTGCCTGCGCCTCGATTGCCGGTATTTCAATTAAAGCAGGGACGACACCTATTTTCTTTTCTCCCGTACTTTCATTCTCTGCTTTGGAAGATGAATTGAGTGATGCTACTTTTCTCAAAATTTCTTCTTCCAACGTATTTTCCTGCCAGACCACTTCCTGCGGGAACCGTTGTTCCATCTCCTGGAACTCATAACCAGGGACTACTCGCGCTGAATCGGTTGCTTGTATGGGGTTTCCGCTGAAGGTTGTAAAAAGAAACAGGATATAAATGAGGAATGCTTTTTTGACAAATGAGTTCAAGGGTTTCACTCCTTATCCAAAAGATATGTTTTTATATCTCTTCTAAAATGACAGTCTGTTATAGTTGCAGAAGAAAAAGAATCTTCCTTCTTTTACTGAAGCACGAATAGGCGCACTTAAAAAGCAAGCCTATTCCAAATTCAGTTCAATGTTTCCACTCAACCAGTTCGGCAAAAGATTTTTTCTCATGCTCATCTATTTTAATACTAAAATTGAGAAAAAAGGGGAGATGACATCTCCCCTTTCATCTAAATCTTATTCCTGTACCGCTTTTCTTCTTGTGAATACCAAAGCTCCTGCAAGCGCCAGTAATGGGAATGTGTACAGCATCCAATTCATATTCTCTGAATCAGCCATACCACCCATGCCTGTTTCCGGCATTCCTGGTGCTGCAGCAAATTTCTCAGGCTTCTGTTGAACAATTGCTCCTGACAATGCTTGGCCGATTGTGAACATCAAAGCATGTCCTTCAGTAAATGTATTGTAAACTGCTGCATAATCACCTTCTGCATAGCTGTTTACGATATCAATCGTGCTTTGTTCATGTTGTTGAAGAACGCTGATAGCTGTTTCTTTTGGCAGTTCTCCGCCAGTAGCTTCGCTCAGTAAAGTACCTAAGTCAACAGCGAAAGTATTCAGCAACATATCAGTAATTTCATTTACTTTCTCCGTATCACCATTGGCAATTGCTTCCCCCAGTGCTTCACTGTCTTCATATTGAGTATTGAAGATTTCGCTGAACGCATCTGCAGCTTCTTGTCCGTAAAGTGATTTCACGGCAGCTTTCATTTGTTCAGCGTTCGCTTCCTGCATTTCGCTTACGGCTTCGAATGCTTCCCCGCCTTCACCTTTGGCAGCTTCATACGCTTCTACGGACGTCGCTGTCTGGTAATAGAAATGCGCACCAAGCAATTGGCTGAATGTAGCTCGTAAGTCAGAAGCCGGCGTAACCGCTTTCGTGTTGTCAAACTTCTCAGGCATTTGCGTCACGATAGCACTTGATAACGCTGTACCGATGGTGAACATGCGCTCATAGCCTTCATTAAACTCGGCATATGCTTCATCGAAGTTTCCTTCTACGGAATGATCAAGGAATTCCATCACATCTTTTTCATGTTCCTGAAGAACCGAGATCGCTGTATCTTTCGGTAAGTTCCCGCCTGTTGCCTGACTCAATAGCGTGCCCAGGTCTGTCGGGAAAACCGTCAATAGATCTTTTTTGACTTGATCGATTTCTTCCTGGTTGCCGTTTGCCACGGCAGTACCGTATCCAGCGCTGTCTTCATACTGCGTATCGAAGATTTTATCGAATGCATCTGCAGCTTCCTGACCGTACACCGATTTAACAGCTGCTGTCAGTTGTTCTCCGTTCATTTCGAGCTGCGCCTGTGCTTGCTCAAGGCCCTCACCAGTCGGTCCGCCTTCTTCCGCTTTATGATAAGCCTGCAAGGCTACTTCAGATTGATAAATGAAGTGAGTAGATAATAGCTGGCTCAGATCAGCTCTTAATTGTGCAGCAGGTGTTTCAACCGTCGGTGCTGCCACCTTCTCAGGTACATCAGCAGTGCTTCCGCCTGATGCACTGACTGCTCCGGCTCCTGTCGCTAATAATGCCGCGCTCAATGGGACTGCGATTACTGTTCTTTTTGCATTTTTCCAATTCATGTTCAAATTCCTCCTTGTTTTTTGTTTCTTGCGTATCTTGCCGATCGTTCTACAACCACTACGTACGCTAGATGAGTTTAGATCACATTTTGGACATATTTTTTTAAAAAAGTTAAATCCATCCTTTTAACTGTGAATTCACCCTGCAACAAATCTCACCGGAATGTACAAGCCCCACGCCATAAAGAAGGACGGATTCCGAAACGGAGTATCACTTCTATATTCTGCATGGGGCTTTTTTATTTCAGGGAAGATTCGCTTCGGCACTGCAAGTCAAGGTAGTCGATTGAATTATGGTATGTAGGGCGTTTTCTTGGTATCAGTTAAACATCCCCTCTACTTTAAGGCAATATAAAAAAGCTGAATATCTGTTATCAGCCATAACAGGAGTTCAGCTTTTTACTGGGCTTGTGTTACGCAGTGGCTTTTTGTCGTCGGCCAATCAACAGGATTCCACCCATCACGATTGCAAATAGCCCTACCATTGTAAACAATGGACCATTTGAAGCCGTATCGGCCATTTCATCGCCTTCTGCCATCAACTGGCCGCGAAGTTCCCCATCCGGATACTCTTCCGTATGCAGATTCACATAAATTTCACCGGCTACAAGCGCCATCGAAAACTCCTGCCACGTCATATCTCCGACCAGATCATCTGCCGTTAACGTTCCTGACGCTATTTCTCCGTTGTAATCCATTGGTTCTTCATTTTCAAACAAAAACAACTCCACCGGACCGTTTTCACCAGCTGCGCCGCTATGAAGATGTCCAGCCAATGTAGCATACAGTTCGTTAGCACTTACTGTGTAATCGATTGACTCTCCGTCTTCACTGACCATGAAATGTGCTTCACCCGTTGCTTCACTGGTGACTGCCGGGACTTCCTGATCCGGACTCAAATTCACCTGGAATTCCAATCCTTCGTGAGCGGCGGAAACGGCGGCAGCGAATCCTGCGGCTGCCAGCAGCGAGGCCAGCAGTACAACCAAAAATTTTTTCATTTGTTCCTCTCCTTGTACCCTATTTCACCGAGCAGGTGATACCTTCCAACTACCCTGCCTTCTTATATGTTAGACATATTTATCTGAATATTGAGTATATTTAACTATAAAGAATACCAAACTCCTCTTTCAACGGTTAGAAAACGGCTAAAACGGGAATGGGCATTATACTACGGGTTTCTGAAGGAGTGGCAGATCATGCGAAGAAAGATGGCTTCGATATTAATCCTAACGGGATTACTTTTCGCCGTCTGGAACGGCTATTTGTGGATGTCCGGTACTTCTTCCGGTCAGGAAGCCATCGGGAAAAATGATATTATTGCAAATACTGAAGACGAAAAGACGGGTCATAAAACCACCGAGGCGCTTACCCAACCCGGCAACGGCA
>NZ_RCWH01000020.1 GCF_003668635.1 Planomicrobium sp. Y74
TCTTACGTTTAGTTGAAAAGAACGAATGGAAGGGGAATGCATCATGAATATAAAAGTAGGTTTATTACTGGCAGGGGCTGCATTGATTTTAGCAGCTTGTGGAGACGATGGAATGCAAACAAGTGAAGAACAAAATGACGCCTCGAATGATGGCCACTTTTGCCAGTGATACATTCGGGGTTTATAGTTTTGTTCTCAAGTATGCACCACTTTGTGAAAAAAGTTGCGTCTATTGGTGATGAAATTCCAAAACGCCTTCCTTTCTAGTTGAGCTTACGTTTTTGACGAAAAAAAGAAAGAGCTGGTGTTTCGCTCTTTCTAAAGAATGACAGAAGGTTGGAAATGTGTGGGACCGACCAAAAACATTTCTCAATTCATTGATGTCGTGTCAATCAATGCTGCTTCTATAATGTAGCGATCAGGTGCTGAACCGATGAAGTTGAAGGGGTAGCACGTTGTGAGCGTCAGCGTCGGTTCCGTTTTCTCGACGATTACAGAGCGATCCTCCGCATCTGTTATCCAGGTTTTCTTGATTTCATATTCGTACTGGATGTTTTCAAATTGAACATACATGCGGGCGCCTTGTTCCAATTGCCCGAGCTCCCGGAATACCGTGTCCCGGTGACCGGATAGTACAGTGTGCCTTAGACCATCTGGTGGAGTGGTGAAGTTTCCAAGATGATAACCCACCCCTTGCATAAGTGTTTCCTCGTCCGTTCCCCAATAGACGGGGTATTTCATATCAAGGGACGGAATCAGCAACCAGCCGATCTCAGCTCCCTTTTCATATTCTGCATAATCACGTGGAATCGGTTCTTCCATCTTTTTAGCAGCTGTGGACGATGGAATTTCCTCTTCGGAAGAGGTTAATGCCGGTTCGCTGCCGTTGCCGGGTTGGGTAAGCGCCTCGGTGGTTTTATGACCCGTCTTTTCGTCTTCAGTATTTGCAATAATATCATTTTTCCCGATGGCTTCCTGACCGGAAGAAGTACCGGACATCCACAAATAGCCGTTCCAGACG
>NZ_RCWH01000021.1 GCF_003668635.1 Planomicrobium sp. Y74
AAGCAAGTAAGATCCCTCAAAGACGATGAGGTAGATAGGTTCGAGGTGGAAGCGTGGCGACACGTGCAGCTGACGAATACTAATCGATCGAGGACTTAACCAATTACTTTTATGAATTGCTTTGTTCGACCCGTTTCACTGTCGTTTATCCAGTTTTGAAAGAATAAAAAAGCGAAAAGCTGCTAAAAAAGGGCTTGTAAAACTCGCCAGAGTTGATATAATAAAACTTGTCTTTCAGAAATAACCACATAGTCCAGTGACGATGGCAAAGAGGCCACACCCGTTCCCATCCCGAACACGGCAGTTAAGCTCTTTTGCGCCGATGGTAGTTGGGGGTCTCCCCCTGTGAGAGTAGGACGTCGCTGGGCATACATATCGGAGGATTAGCTCAGCTGGGAGAGCATCTGCCTTACAAGCAGAGGGTCGGCGGTTCGATCCCGTCATCCTCCACCATTTATTTCTCTTTCGCCGGAGTAGCTCAACTGGTAGAGCAACTGACTTGTAATCAGTAGGTTGAGGGTTCAAGTCCTTTCTCCGGCACCACTCATTGCATGAGCCATTAGCTCAGTTGGTAGAGCATCTGACTTTTAATCAGAGGGTCGAAGGTTCGAATCCTTCATGGCTCACCATTTTTAATTTCATAATTGCCACGCGGGTGTGGCGGAACTGGCAGACGCACTAGACTTAGGATCTAGCGCCTTCGGGCGTGGGGGTTCGACTCCCTTCACCCGCACCATTTTTTTGCGGAAGTAGTTCAGTGGTAGAACGCCACCTTGCCAAGGTGGAGGTCGCGGGTTCGACCCCCGTCTTCCGCTCCATTTTTTTGCAGACAAGCCGACCCTAAGCCGGGGTGGCGGAACTGGCAGACGCACAGGACTTAAAATCCTGCGGTAGGTGACTACCGTACCGGTTCGATTCCGGTCCTCGGCACCATTTGTTTGACAAAAACAGCAGCATTTATAACAAGCGCCCGTAGCTCAATTGGATAGAGTACTTGACTACGAATCAAGCGGTTAGAGGTTCGAGTCCTCTCGGGCGCGCCATATTTTTACCATCCAGCATTGATAGTCCGGGAAGTAGCTCAGCTTGGTAGAGCACTTGGTTTGGGACCAAGGGGTCGCAGGTTCGAATCCTGTCTTCCCGACCATTTTCACGGGGCCTTAGCTCAGCTGGGAGAGCGCCTGCCTTGCACGCAGGAGGTCAGCGGTTCGATCCCGCTAGGCTCCACCATTTT
>NZ_RCWH01000023.1 GCF_003668635.1 Planomicrobium sp. Y74
GCACTTGGTTTGGGACCAAGGGGTCGCAGGTTCGAATCCTGTCTTCCCGACCATTTTCACGGGGCCTTAGCTCAGCTGGGAGAGCGCCTGCCTTGCACGCAGGAGGTCAGCGGTTCGATCCCGCTAGGCTCCACCATTTTTATTTCACAGATCCAGGCGGCGTAGCTCAGCTGGCTAGAGCGTACGGTTCATACCCGTGAGGTCGGGGGTTCGATCCCCTCTGCCGCCACTTTTTTAGGACCTTTAGCTCAGTTGGTTAGAGCAGACGGCTCATAACCGTCCGGTCGCAGGTTCGAGTCCTGCAAGGTCCACCATCATATATTATCTCGGAGGAATACCCAAGTTTGGCTGAAGGGATCGGTCTTGAAAACCGACAGGGGAGTCAAATCCCGCGGGGGTTCGAATCCCTCTTCCTCCTCCATATTTATTTAAAGTGTGTGGACAGTTTAAATTATTATTATCGCGGGGTAGAGCAACGAACCGCACGAAGACGGTGAGTAACACCGAAGCAGCCGAAGGCGATGCAGGTGTCAACTACCGAAACATTGAGTATGAAAGTAATCACTATATATTATTATCGCGGGGTAGAGCAGTTCGGTAGCTCGTCGGGCTCATAACCCGGAGGTCGCAGGTTCAAATCCTGCCCCCGCAACCAAATGGTCCCGTGGTGTAGCGGTTAACATGCCTGCCTGTCACGCAGG
>NZ_RCWH01000024.1 GCF_003668635.1 Planomicrobium sp. Y74
CGGGGTCTTTCCGTCCTGTCGCGGGTAACCTGCATCTTCACAGGTACTATAATTTCACCGAGTCTCTCGTTGAGACAGTGCCCAGATCGTTACGCCTTTCGTGCGGGTCGGAACTTACCCGACAAGGAATTTCGCTACCTTAGGACCGTTATAGTTACGGCCGCCGTTTACTGGGGCTTCGGTTCGCACCTTCGCTTGCGCTAAGCACTCCCCTTAACCTTCCAGCACCGGGCAGGCGTCAGCCCCTATACGTCACCTTACGGTTTTGCAGAGACCTGTGTTTTTGCTAAACAGTCGCCTGGGCCTATTCACTGCGGCTCTCTCGGGCTTTAACACCCTACCAGAGCACCCCTTCTCCCGAAGTTACGGGGTCATTTTGCCGAGTTCCTTAACGAGAGTTCACTCGCTCACCTTAGAATTCTCTTCTCGCCTACCTGTGTCGGTTTGCGGTACGGGCACCTCCCGCCTCGCTAGAGGCTTTTCTTGGCAGTGTGAAATCAGGGACTCCGGGGCGCAATGCCCCTTGCCATCACAGCTTAACGTATCAGGAATGGGATTTGCCTCATTCCACGCCTCACTGCTTGGACGCGCACAACCAACGG
>NZ_RCWH01000025.1 GCF_003668635.1 Planomicrobium sp. Y74
GATTGGGGTGAAGTCGTAACAAGGTAGCCGTATCGGAAGGTGCGGCTGGATCACCTCCTTTCTAAGGATAATATCGGAAACAAGATCTCCGGATCTTGTGTTGACGTTTTGCGTTCAGTTTTGAAGGTTCACCTTCAGGCATTTGCCTGACAGTTGAAGTTTCAACCAATTGCACATTCCCGAGAGGGCCTATAGCTCAGCTGGTTAGAGCGCACGCCTGATAAGCGTGAGGTCGATGGTTCGAGTCCATTTAGGCCCACCATATTTTTACTTCTTGGGGCCTTAGCTCAGCTGGGAGAGCGCCTGCCTTGCACGCAGGAGGTCAGCGGTTCGATCCCGCTAGGCTCCACCATTCATTCCGCTTGTCGGAATGGAGTAACTTGTTCTTTGAAAACTGGATAAAACGACATTGAAACAACAAGAAGCAAAGTGATTCATAGAGTGACACGATCACCAATGGTGATCAACTTTTTAACAAACCACTTGGTTAAGTTAGAAAGGGCGCACGGTGGATGCCTTGGCACTAGGAGCCGAAGAAGGACGGCACTAACACCGATATGCT
>NZ_RCWH01000026.1 GCF_003668635.1 Planomicrobium sp. Y74
TGGTGATCAACTTTTTAACAAACCACTTGGTTAAGTTAGAAAGGGCGCACGGTGGATGCCTTGGCACTAGGAGCCGAAGAAGGACGGCACTAACACCGATATGCTTCGGGGAGCTGTAAGTGAGCGATGATCCGGAGATTTCCGAATGGGGAAACCCGCTGCCTGTAATGGGGCAGTATCCATGTGTGAATAGATAGCACATGAGAAGGCAAACCCAGGGAACTGAAACATCTAAGTACCTGGAGGAAGAGAAAGCAAATGCGATTCCCTGAGTAGCGGCGAGCGAAACGGGAACAGCCCAAACCAAGAGGCTTGCCTCTTGGGGTTGTAGGACACTCTATACGGAGTTACAAAAGGACAGATTAGGCGAAGCGACCTGGAACGGTCCGCCATAGCGGGTAACAGCCCCGTAGCCGAAAACCTGTCCCCTCCAGAGTGGATCCTGAGTACGGCGGAACACGTGAAATTCCGTCGGAATCCGGGAGGACCATCTCCCAAGGCTAAATACTCCCTAGTGACCGATAGTGAACCAG
>NZ_RCWH01000027.1 GCF_003668635.1 Planomicrobium sp. Y74
CGTCATTTTGTTCTTCACTTGTTTGCATTCCATCGTCTCCACAAGCTGCTAAAATCAATGCAGCCCCTGCCAGTAATAAACCTACTTTTATATTCATGATGCATTCCCCTTCCATTCGTTCTTTTCAACTAAACGTAAGAAGGAGCCATTTAGATCATTCATAGCGGTAAGAGGGGAACTTTCGGAAATGATGTGGCCAATTTTTTAAACTTCTAAAGTTCTGCAAACTCACCATATAAACTTAGAATTGATTTATTTGTTATCTAAACTTTAATTTAAATAGTTTCCTCTACTTTAGATCATTTGTAAAATATAACTTAGTGAAGAGAATAGAAATTTAGGAATTCAAAAAGACCCATCACTATAATGAGCCTCCATCCTTCTCATCCTATCTAGGTAGTGCACCGATATAGCTTTACACTCTTCAATCAAGTATTAATCACCTTTTTTTCTTGTATATTTAAAAAGCTTCTGATAATCACTCATATGTT
>NZ_RCWH01000028.1 GCF_003668635.1 Planomicrobium sp. Y74
TGGTGATCAACTTTTTAACAAACCACTTGGTTAAGTTAGAAAGGGCGCACGGTGGATGCCTTGGCACTAGGAGCCGAAGAAGGACGGCACTAACACCGATATGCTTCGGGGAGCTGTAAGTGAGCGATGATCCGGAGATTTCCGAATGGGGAAACCCGCTGCCTGTAATGGGGCAGTATCCATGTGTGAATAGATAGCACATGAGAAGGCAAACCCAGGGAACTGAAACATCTAAGTACCTGGAGGAAGAGAAAGCAAATGCGATTCCCTGAGTAGCGGCGAGCGAAACGGGAACAGCCCAAACCAAGAGGCTTGCCTCTTGGGGTTGTAGGACACTCTATACGGAGTTACAAAAGGACAGATTAGGCGAAGCGACCTGGAACGGTCCGCC
>NZ_RCWH01000029.1 GCF_003668635.1 Planomicrobium sp. Y74
TCGCCCTGTTCAGACTCGCTTTCGCTGCGGCTCCGGCTTCTCACCTTAACCTTGCATGCAATCGTAACTCGCCGGTTCATTCTACAAAAGGCACGCCATCACCCATTAACGGGCTCTGACTACTTGTAGGCACACGGTTTCAGGATCTGTTTCACTCCCCTTCCGGGGTGCTTTTCACCTTTCCCTCACGGTACTGGTTCACTATCGGTCACTAGGGAGTATTTAGCCTTGGGAGATGGTCCTCCCGGATTCCGACGGAATTTCACGTGTTCCGCCGTACTCAGGATCCACTCTGGAGGGGACAGGTTTTCGGCTACGGGGCTGTTACCCGCT
>NZ_RCWH01000003.1 GCF_003668635.1 Planomicrobium sp. Y74
TGGTGCAACTTGTACAGGATAGGTAGGAGCCAATGAACCCGGAGCGCCAGCTTCGGGGGAGGCGTCGGTGGGATACTACCCTGGTTGTATTGAACTTCTAACCCGCACCCCTGATCGGGGTGGGAGACAGTGTCAGGCGGGCAGTTTGACTGGGGCGGTCGCCTCCTAAAGAGTAACGGAGGCGCCCAAAGGTTCCCTCAGAATGGTTGGAAATCATTCGCAGAGTGTAAAGGCAGAAGGGAGCTTGACTGCGAGACGTACAGGTCGAGCAGGGTCGAAAGACGGGCTTAGTGATCCGGTGGTTCCGCATGGAAGGGCCATCGCTCAACGGATAAAAGCTACCCCGGGGATAACAGGCTTATCTCCCCCAAGAGTCCACATCGACGGGGAGGTTTGGCACCTCGATGTCGGCTCATCGCATCCTGGGGCTGTAGTCGGTCCCAAGGGTTGGGCTGTTCGCCCATTAAAGCGGTACGCGAGCTGGGTTCAGAACGTCGTGAGACAGTTCGGTCCCTATCCGTCGCGGGCGCAGGAAATTTGAGAGGAGCTGTCCTTAGTACGAGAGGACCGGGATGGACACACCGCTGGTGTACCAGTTGTTCCGCCAGGGGCATCGCTGGGTAGCTATGTGTGGCCGGGATAAGTGCTGAAAGCATCTAAGCACGAAGCCCCCCTCAAGATGAGATTTCCCATTGCGCAAGCAAGTAAGATCCCTCAAAGACGATGAGGTAGATAGGTTCGAGGTGGAAGCGTGGCGACACGTGCAGCTGACGAATACTAATCGATCGAGGACTTAACCAATTACTTTTATGAATTGCTTTGTTTCTAACAGGTTTCCCTGTCGTTTATCCAGTTTTGAGGGCGCAAGCACTCAAAAAAACCAGTCCAGTGACGATGGCAAAGAGGCCACACCCGTTCCCATCCCGAACACGGCAGTTAAGCTCTTTTGCGCCGATGGTAGTTGGGGGTCTCCCCCTGTGAGAGTAGGACGTCGCTGGTCTGATTTTTTTTATGGTCCCGTGGTGTAGCGGTTAACATGCCTGCCTGTCACGCAGGAGATCGCCGGTTCGATCCCGGTCGGGACCGTCTTATGATAAACACAGCCAATCCGCTGTGTTTATTTTTTTTGTCCAAAAGCAACAAGTTTTAACGGATGTTAAGATAGAGAACTTCCGAACAACTGAGTGAGGCGGATAATATATTTTGATTTACAGGCATATCTTCGCTAAACTATGTTAAGACTCAATAGAGGTGACAATGAATGACTTATATTATAGAAGTAAATTCTCCGGAAGAAACAGAAGCGTTTGCTGCAAAGCTGGCGGGTTTATTGAAGGCGGGCGATCTGCTGACGCTGGAAGGTGGCCTCGGAGCCGGGAAAACAACGTTTACTAAAGGCTTGGCGAAAGGCCTCGGGATTAAACGGATGGTCAACAGTCCGACGTTTACCATTTTGAAACAGTATTCCGGGAACTTGGATCTCAATCATTTTGATGTCTACAGACTTGAAAACAGTGATGAAGATATCGGTTTTGATGAGTTATTTGCCAGTGAGGCAGTTTCTGTTGTCGAGTGGGCGCAATTTATAGAAGATTATTTGCCCGATGAACGATTGGAAATTACCATAGACCGTCTATCAGAAGAAAGCCGTGCAATTCAGCTGCACCCCATTGGACAGCGTTTTGAAACTCTTTGCAAGGAGATTATGCCATGATTTACCTAGGAATCGACACATCAAATTCGCCATTAGCTATTGCATTGGCAAAAGATGATACCATTCTGATAGAAGAAACATCAAATCTGAAAATAAACCATTCCTTGACTGCCATGCCTGCGGTAGAGGACCTTATGTCGAAAGCTAAGGTGAACCCATCGGAATTGACTCATATTGCTGTTGCAGAAGGTCCTGGATCTTATACGGGCGTGCGAATCGGTCTTACGATTGCCAAAACGTTGGCGTGGTCGTTAAAAATCCCCTTGCATATGGTATCGAGCCTAAAAGTATTGGCAGCAAATGGCCAATTTTTTGATGGAATCATATGTCCGTTAATGGATGCAAGAAGAGGTACTGCCTTTATGGGAGCTTACGACGGCGAAAGCCTGGAGTCGGTAATTCCCGATCAGCACAGTGATGTTAGGGAATTTCTACTGCAATTAAAAGAAACAGGGCGTCCGGTTTTATTTGTGGGGATGGATATTGAAATTCATAAGGAAACGATTGGTGAGGTCCTTGGAGACCAGGCTGCTTTTGCAGCACCACAGAACCGCTTGCCACGGGCTTCGAATTTGATCATGCTGGCGAAGCAATCCAACGAGCAGAATGTGCATCATGCGGTGCCTGAATATCGACGGATTACAGAAGCCGAAGCGAATTATCTCAAGGCACAAGGCGGCGGGGAATCATGAATGAGGAAGTGACCTTCCGCCAAATGACAGTCGACGATGTGGATGCTGTATTTGAGATTGAGCATTCATCATTTTCTTTGCCATGGACAAAAGAAGCTTTCCATTATGAAATGATGGAAAACAGGCATGCTTATTATGTTTTGGCTGAAACGGCGGATGGAATCGTCGGTTTTTGCGGCTTATGGATTGTCATGGATGAATGCCATGTGACTAATATCGCCATACGGCCGGAACAGCGCGGCAAAAAATTGGGTGAGAAACTCATGATTGCCGCAATGGAAACGGCTAAGGAAAATGGTGCAAAGTCGATGACTCTCGAAGCCAGAGTGAGCAATACTATTGCAAGAAACCTTTACGAAAAACTTGGATTTAAAAATGGAGGCATCCGGAAGAGCTATTACTCGGATAATTTTGAGGATGCCATAGTGATGTGGGTGAATTTTGATGAATGAAGATATCTATGTATTGGGAATAGAGACAAGTTGTGATGAAACCGCGGCGTCTGTAGTAAAAAACGGTACAGAAATCATCTCTAATGTTGTCGCTTCACAAATTGAAAGCCATAAGCGCTTTGGTGGAGTTGTACCGGAAATCGCTTCAAGACATCATGTCGAACAGATTACATTAGTGATTGAAGAAGCACTGCAGCAGGCAAATATGACTCCGGCTGAGTTGAGTGCAGTGGCTGTAACCGAAGGGCCTGGATTAGTCGGTGCTTTATTGATTGGCGTAAATGCAGCAAAAGCTTTTGCCTTTGCACATCAATTGCCGATTATCGGAGTGCATCATATAGCAGGTCATATCTATGCCAACCGGCTTGCGCAGGAGATGGAATTTCCTTTACTTGCTCTAGTGATTTCGGGTGGTCATACAGAATTGGTATATATGAAGGAACACGGCCATTTTGAAGTCATTGGGGAAACCCGCGACGATGCAGCAGGGGAAGCGTATGACAAAGTAGCGCGTACGTTAAACCTTCCTTATCCAGGTGGCCCTCATATTGACCGTTTGGCACATGAAAGCACTAACCCGGTCGATTTTCCGCGTGTTTGGCTGGAAGAAGGCACTTACGATTTCAGTTTCAGCGGTTTGAAATCATCGGTATTGAATTATATGCACAATGCGGCGCAGCGCGGGGAACAGGTAAAACCTGAAGATGTTGCTGCCGGATTTCAGAACAGCGTAGTTGAAGTGGTAACTTCTAAAACCCTGCGGGCAGCTGATCAATACAAGGTACGGCAAGTGATCGCAGCAGGAGGGGTGGCAGCCAATAAAGGCTTGCGTGCTTCTCTTGAAAAAGAGTTTACTGAGAAAGGCATTCCTTTCTTTATTCCGCCATTGCGTTTATGCACCGACAATGCAGCGATGATTGCGGCTGCAGGAACAGTAATGTTTGAAAAAGGCATCCGCGGAAATATGGCCATGAACGGCCGTCCAGGTATGGAAATGGCTTCATGGATTTAAATTGTTAATAAATAAATACTAAAAAGCTCTTTATCCACAATTCGGATAAAGAGCTTTTTCTTTTTGTGCATAAGTAAGCTGAAAATCGGAAATTTAATGAAAAAATGCGAAAATTCCATGGACTTATCCACTTTTTATAAACAAACCACTCAAATTCTGTCAATAGAGAACATTTGTACTTATGCACAATTTGTTAATAAGCTGTTTGTAAGTTGAGAATAACTTGGTGAATTCCTATATCTTGTGTACCATATAGCAGTATACTATGTGGGTAACTTTTTTATTGGTTGTGGATAATGTGCATAACACTGTTGATAGTTGATATACAAGGAGAAGCGATGTGCACAACTTTGTGGAAATAAATATTTTGCGAAAAGGTATTGACCAATATATGGACAAAGAAAAACCGCATACAAAAGTATACGGTTATTAACTCAATTGTTCAAGTTTTTCCTGTAATTCAAGCCATAGAGCCATTGTTTCTTCGTGCTGTCCTTTCAGTTCTTCCAACTGCTGCTGCAGAGGAAGCAGGCGTTCATGATCCTGGAAAATTTCTGGGTCTGTGAATTGCTCTTCTGTTTCGGCAATCTGTAAATCCAGTTTTTCCATATCCTGCTCGACTTCTTCAAGCTGGCGCGTCAATTGACGTTCCAGTTTTTTTGCTTCCTTATCGATTTGTGAAGTAGAGGCGGCAGTTTCCGGTTTATTGATGACAGAAGGATTTTCCGCTTCTTCCAATGCTTTCAATTCTTCTGTTTCCAGCTTCTTCTCTACATAATAATCGTAATCGCCAAGGTACTCGGTCGTACCTTCCTTCATCAACTCGATCACTTTGGTGGAAATACGATTCATGAAATAACGGTCGTGGGATACGAAAAGGATGGTGCCGGGGTAGTCGAGCAACGCGTTTTCAAGGACTTCCTTGCTGTCGAGGTCCAAGTGGTTGGTCGGTTCATCGAGCAATAAAACATTCGCTTTTTGCATCATCAGTTTCGCTAGTGCCACTCGTGCTTTTTCGCCACCGGAAAGGGAAGAAACGGGTTTTAGCACGTCATCTCCAGAGAATAGGAAACGCCCAAGGATGCCGCGAATATCTTTTTCGTTGACCATCGGATATTCGTCCCATAGTTCGTTTAATACGAGTTTATTGCTTTTCAGGTTGGCCTGTTCCTGGTCGTAATAGCCGAATTGGATGCCGGTGCCGTAATGGATGTCACCATTAAGCGGCGAAATCTCTTTCATAATTGTTTTCAGCAGCGTCGATTTGCCGACACCATTTGGTCCAACAAGCGCAAGGCTTTCCTGGCGGTACAGCTTCAAATCGATGTTTTCGGAGACCGGTTTTCCACTGTAGCCGATTTTTAAATCACGGACATTGAGCACATCATTGCCGCTTTGTTTGGCGATAGTGAAGCCGAAACGGGCTGATTTTTCATTGCCGTCGGGCGCTTCCATCCAGTCAGTTTTTTCGAGCACACGGCGTCGGCTTTGAGCCATTTTAGTCGTTGACGCACGGACGAGGTTGCGGGCGACATAATCTTCGAGCTTCGCTTTCTCGCTTTGCTGCTTTTCAAACTGTTTCTGATCCAGCTCGTATTGTTTCGCTTTTTCGTCAAGGTAACGGCTGTAGTTACCGGAGAATTTCCGGACCTGGTGGCGCGAGACCTCATAGACGATGTTGACGACCTGGTCGAGGAAATAGCGGTCATGCGATACGACCAGGATGGCGCCGGGATAATTCTTCAAATAATTTTCAAGCCAGCTTAATGTTTCGATGTCCAGGTGGTTGGTCGGTTCGTCGAGGATCAACAGCTGCGGCTTGGTCAGCAGATGTTTGGCGAGCATCAGCCGGGTTTTCTGGCCGCCTGACAATGAAACCACTTTTTTGCCGTAATCATCGGGATAGAATTTCATGCCGTGCAGGATGGCGCGAGTATCGGCTTCGTACTGATAGCCGCCGGCGTCCTTGAAAGCGTGCTGAAGAGCATCGTATTCCTGCATCACTTTTTCATTTATTTCCTGATTGTTGTAGACAGCAGGATCGGCCATCTGTTCCTCAAGCCGGCGCAATTGCTGTTCCTGTTCGCGGAAGCCGCTGAAGATGGTCATCATTTCGTCCCAGATTGTCATGTCGGATTCAAGCTTGGACTGCTGCTCGAGATAGCCGACAGTCAAGTCTTTCGGCATGATGATGTCGCCGCTGTCATACGATATTTCCCCGGAAATAATTTTTAGCAGTGTCGACTTTCCTGCGCCGTTCCGGCCGACAAGAGCGACCCGGTCCCGGTGCTGAACTTCTAATTTAACTCCGGAGAGGATTTCCTCCGCCCCGAACGATTTATGGATTTGGTTTACTTGCAATACGATCATTTTGGGTCACCTCTATTCTCTTTAAGTGTAGCCGATAGAAGCGGGCTTCGCAATCGGCCGGACCTTTACATATCGGGCCGCCTCATGTAAGATAAAGGCGATTTGACACGACCCAGGAGGTAACATTGCATGTTACAGGAACCAACATCCAAAATTCCGCAAGCCACTACAAAACGGCTTCCGCTTTATTATCGTTTTCTTCAGAATTTCGCCAATGCCGGTCAGAAGAGAATTTCTTCACAGGAACTGAGCGAAGCAATGAAAATAGATTCGGCCACCATCAGAAGGGATTTTTCCCATCTGGGAGCACTCGGCAAGAAAGGCTATGGCTACGACGTTCAGGAACTACTCGAATTCTTTAGAAAGACACTGGATCAGGATGAAGCGACGAACGTAGCGTTGATCGGCGTCGGCAGCCTTGGCAGCGCCTTTTTGAAGTATAATTTCCACCGCAACCATAATACGAAGATCATTCTTGCTTTTGATTCGAATAGCCCGCATGAAGGCGAAAAAATCAGCGGCATCGATACGTATCATCCAGATATGATCGAAGAAAAAATTAAGGAGTATGGTGTTGAAGTGGTCATTTTAACTGTGCCATCGCGCTCTGCACAGGAAGTAACAGACCGTTTGGCAACAACGGCAATTAAAGGGATTCTGAACTTCACACCTGTCCGGATAGCAGTGCCTGAAAACATCCGTGTGCAGACCATCGATTTGTCGGTTGAGCTGCAGACACTTATTTATCTGATCAAGCAAACCTGACTTAAAATCTTCACATTTGAAGAGTCCAAGGAAATAGCCAAAGCGGTATAGATGCTGTAAAATAAGACGCATACTACAGGAGGTGTCAATTATGCCAGGTCCACTAAGTTTGATCGTTATTGCAGTTGTAGCATTGTTGATTTTCGGGCCGAAGAAATTGCCGGAATTGGGTAAAGCGTTCGGTTCTTCACTTCGCGAATTCAAGAATGCCACTAAAGGGCTTGTTGATGATGACGACGATGACGTTTCAACAAAGAAGAAAGAAGAGCAAAAAGAACTACGATAGGATGTTAATCCGATGAATGAAAAAGATATGACATTAGTTGAACATATAGGTGAATTGAGAAAACGGCTGACGATTATAGTCGTTTTCTTTCTATTAGCCGTCATTGCCAGCTTTTTCCTCGCTCAGCCGCTGATCAACTATCTGCAGTATACAGAGGAAGCAAAAAATCTGACATTGAATGCCTTTAAGATTACAGACCCGCTGAAGATCTATATGCAGGTCATGATGATTCTTGCGTTGTTCATCACTTCACCAGTGATCATGTATCATTTCTGGGCATTCATCAGCCCCGGCCTGCATGATAAAGAACGGCGGGCGACATTGAGTTATATCCCGTTTTCACTGCTGCTTTTTGTCGGAGGGATCGCCTTTTCCTATTTGGTGCTGTTTCCTTACGTAATCGGCTTTATGCTGAATATTTCCGACAATCTCTCCATACAGGAAACAATCGGAATCAATGAATACTTCCAGTTCCTGTTCCAGATCACCTTGCCATTCGGCTTCATTTTCCAGTTGCCGGTGCTGATGCTGTTTCTGACCAGGCTCGGAATCATAACACCGATGCTGATGACGCAGTACCGCAAGTACGCGTATTTTGCGCTGGTGGTTATCGCAGCTTTCATCACGCCGCCGGATATCATTTCACATCTGATCGTGACGCTGCCATTGATTCTATTATATGAATTCAGTATTATCATTGCGAAAATCGGTTATCGTAAATTCTTGAAAGCCGAACAGCAGCAGGCAATCGAAGAACAACAACAAAGCCTTTCAGGGGAATAAACTCTGAGGGGTTTTTGTTTTTATAGAATACACTTTCCGGAGAAATCAAAAGCCCGGCTGCATTTTGCAGCCGGGCTTTACTTATTTAAAGAAAACGTTGAAGATAAATTGGATTTGCTCCAATTGTTCCATGCGTTCGATGAAGCGGTTGATTTTGTCCATATTCAGCTGGATGAGCATAACATAGCCGTTCAGCAGGATATGGGCGATGATTGGCGTCAGCAGGCGTTTCGTTTTCTTGTACAGGAACGCTAGAATTAGACCGGTTGTGAAATACAGCAGAAGGTGCGTGAATTCCAGGTGGACGGCTGCGAAAACGAGGGCGCTGACAGCGGTAGCGATCCAGAAATTCGTTGTCTGGATCATTGAACCGAAAACAACCCGACGGAAAACGAGTTCTTCCATTACTGGCCCAAAAAGGACGACGGCGAAAATGGCAGCCGGCACAACTTTGGCGATGCTGACCAGGTTGGATGTGTTCTCAGAACCAGGATCGATGCCGATGGCAAGTTCGATTAACGCGGCCAGCGATTGTCCGATGAGCAGCAGCAAGAAGCCGAAGAAGCCCCACAGGATCGCCCAGCCGGTATTAAGTTTCTTGCCTTTCCAGATGTCGAAGAATTTCTTATCCCGGAAAACGACGATGAGGGCGGTGGCAAAACCGATGCCCATGGCAAGGAAGATCAGCCAGCCGGATGTTGCCGCCTGGGCCATGTCAGGTTCCATGCCCTGGCCGATGAAATAATCATAAGTGGAGTTGATGAACAGTACGGGAGATAATTGGATGGCGATGAAAATCAATAACACATATAGAGAAGTTTTTTTTGTTTTCTTACCTTTTGTTTTGGTTCCGGAATCTTTGAAGAGTTTATCTTTAAGCGAATTTTTCTCGTTGACCATGTATGCATAATTCCTTTCGTTTGCAGTCCTGTTCCTATTGTAGTGGTTAGAAAAAAATAGCGCAAAGAAATAGAGAAAAGCGCAAGCGCCCGTTAAGCCCGACAAGCGCTGGAGGGCTTGAAAGTAATGGCGCTTTTTGCCATTGCTGGCAGCTCTTTTTCATGTGTCGAAGCTAGCGAAGCGATGCAGACACAAGACCGAAGCGACTCGAGGGGCTGGGCCGCTGGAGTCTGGACAAGAGAAAAGTGCAAGCGGCCGTTCAGCTCCGACAAGCGTAAGACGATTTGGCGAAGCGGCGTGTTTTCAGCCGCACAGCCAAAGCGGCTTACGACTCGAGGAGTTGGCCGCTGGAGTCTAGACAAATTTTCTTTCAAAAAGTGCTAACCTTACCGCTTGCAAATATTCTTACTTTTTATTAAACTGGGAAATGGGTTAGCACTCGAAGAGTGAGAGTGCTAATAATTGCATTTACTTATTCAGAGGAGGGTGTTTCAATTGTTAAGACCATTAGGAGACCGAGTTATCATTGAACTCATCGAAGCGGAAGAAACTACTTCAAGCGGGATTGTATTGCCGGGATCGGCTCAGGAAAAACCGCAGGAAGGCAATGTCATCGCGGTAGGAAATGGCTTGATCCGCGAAAACGGCGCACGCACGGAGCTGGATGTTAAAGAAGGCGACCGCGTAATCTTCTCAAAATATGCAGGATCTGAATTGAAATACGAAGGCAAAGAATATTTGATCTTGCGCGAAAACGACATTTTAGCAGTAATTGGATAAGAATAAATTCAGTTTGATAATAGGAGGAAGCTAATCATGGCAAAAGAGATTAAGTTCAGTGAAGATGCACGTACCCTCATGCTGCAGGGTGTAGATAAATTGGCGGACGCGGTAAAAGTTACGCTTGGGCCAAAAGGGCGCAACGTTGTGCTTGAGAAAAAATTCGGTTCACCACTTATTACAAATGACGGTGTAACGATCGCAAAAGAAATCGAACTTGAAAACGCTTTTGAAAACATGGGTGCGAAACTCGTGGCTGAAGTTGCTTCTAAAACAAATGACATCGCCGGTGACGGAACAACAACTGCGACAGTTCTTGCGCAGGCAATGATCCGTGAAGGCTTGAAAAACGTTACAGCTGGCGCGAATCCTGTAGGCATTCGCCGCGGTATCGAATTAGCAGTTGAAAAAGCGGTTGAAGGCTTGAAATCCGTATCACAGCAAATCGAAGGCAAAGAATCGATTGCACAGGTTGCAGCGATTTCATCCGGCGACGCTGAAGTGGGTAAATTGATCGCTGAAGCAATGGAGCGCGTCGGCAACGACGGCGTCATCACTTTGGAAGAATCACGCGGCTTCACTACAGAGCTTGACGTAGTGGAAGGTATGCAATTCGATCGCGGTTACCAGTCTCCTTATATGGTGACGGATTCGGACAAAATGGAAGCGGTTCTTGATAACCCGTTCATCCTTGTCACTGACAAGAAAATCGGCAATATCCAGGAAATCCTTCCTGTCCTTGAGCAGGTTGTTCAGCAAAGCAAACCTTTATTGATCATCGCTGAAGATGTTGAAGGCGAAGCATTGGCTACATTAGTGGTCAATAAATTACGCGGCACATTCAACGCGGTAGCGGTTAAAGCACCTGGATTCGGTGACCGCCGCAAAGCAATGCTTGAAGATATCGCAGCATTGACTGGCGCTGAAGTGATCACGGAAGACCTTGGACTTGAGTTGAAAACAACGAACATTGCACAGCTTGGACGCGCAGCGAAAGTTGTCGTTACAAAAGAAAACACAACAATCGTTGAAGGCAACGGAGATCCACAGAACATCGTGGCACGCGTTACGCAAATCCGCAGCCAGTTGGAAGAAACAACTTCTGAATTCGACAAAGAGAAATTGCAGGAGCGCCTTGCTAAACTTTCTGGCGGCGTAGCAGTCATCAAAGTCGGAGCGGCTACTGAAACAGAATTGAAAGAACGCAAACTGCGCATTGAAGATGCGTTGAACGCAACCCGGGCAGCTGTTGAAGAAGGCATCGTGGCAGGCGGCGGTACAGCGTATATCAATGTGTACAACAACGTCGCAGAAATCCTTGAAACAACAGAAGGAGACGAAGCAACAGGCGTCAAAATCGTTCTTCGCGCACTTGAAGAGCCGGTTCGCCAAATCGCAACAAACGCTGGCCTTGAAGGATCGATCATCGTTCATCGCCTGAAATCCGAAGAAGTCGGCATCGGCTTCAATGCAGCAAACGGCACATGGGTTAACATGCTTGATGAAGGCATCGTCGATCCAACTAAAGTGTCCCGTTCTGCACTCCAAAACGCAGCATCCGTTGCGGCTATGTTCCTGACTACAGAAGCAGTAGTAGCGGACATTCCGGAAGAAAACAACGGAGGCGGCATGCCTGATATGGGCGGCATGGGTGGCATGATGTAATTCATCAGCCCCTTCTAAAAAACTCCTTCTCACTCAGTGAGAAGGAGTTTTTTATTAGGTCATATAAATACAATATTGAATTAATTCACTAATATGTATTGTAATATAATTAATGGAATGATATTGTATTAATCATATTGAATTACTCGGTATTCGAAGTCGAATATAAATTATATCTTATCTAGAGAGGTGGAGGGACTGGCCCTTTGAAGCCTCGGCAGCGGATCAAATTGGAAATCATTCCAATTCGAAACTGTGCCAAATCCAGCAAGTGTTATATTTATGCACTTGAAAGATGAGAAGAGCTGATGCAAGAGTCCCTCTTCTTATTTATGGAGAGGGACTCTTTTTATATTTATTGGATAATCAGATAAATTCTGATTTGCATATGAACAAAAACAAGAACAAATAATAATTTTTTAAAATTCTACTATCCTTCGAATTATTTTATTTGTCCGAGATAGAGAGAATTTATAAAACAAGGAGAGATGACAGATGAAAAAGAGTTTAGTTAGCGTGTTGGGAGTTTCAATTTCATTATTATTAGCAGGTTGTGGTGATGGGAATCAAGCTTCAGGAGAAGATAAGAAAGAAATAAGAGTTGGTTTTGGAGTTGGCACATATGAACAACAATTCAAAGAAGGGATCTTGCCTATTTTAGAGGAAAAAGGATACACAGTTGATACAACAACCTTTTCTCAAAATATGCAGTTAAATCCTGCTATGCAAGAGGGCTCACTTGATGCGACTATTTTTCAGAGTACAGCTTACATGGAAGGAATCAATGATGAAAGGGACATGAATATGACAGGTATTGTTTTTGTACCGAGTGCTCCACAAGGGTTATACTCTGAACATCACGATTCACTGGATGAAGTGAAAGATGGTTCAACAGTTGGGGTACCGAATGATCCGGTAAATCAGGAAAGAGCAGTGCGTATTCTTGAGGAGTTAGGTTGGGTTACTGTCTCGGATGGTGCGGGTATTACCGATTTCACCCTTGACGGTATTGAACCAGCGGATTACGACATTGACATTAAAGTATTAGACGCTGCTCAAATTCTGGTATCACTTCAGGACATTGACTTTGGAATAGTTAATGGTAATTATATTGCAAGTGCTCCGGATAGAAAAATTACGGATGCCTTAAAGATTGAAAATACACCGGAACAGCACCGTATCATTGTAACTATTGAAGAAGAAAATGAGGATACAGAATGGGCAAGAGATATAAAGGAAGCATATGAATCAGAGGAATTCAGGGAATATATTGAATCCAATGACCAGTATGACGGGTTTATTATGACAGAGGCTTGGAATTAGTAAATGAAACAAGTATCTGTATCAGGAGAGAAAGGTGAAGTGTACATGGGTCTCACAGCAGCTAAGACTTTTGAAGAACGTCTTCAAATATTAACGAAGACAGTTGCCTCATTCTCAGAAAGAGCAGCTGAAAATGATCTTGAAGGAAGATTTCCGTTCGAGAATTTCGAAGAGTTGAAGAAAATCAGTTATCCTTCATTGACAGTTCCCACTAATTACGGGGGACTTGGAATTTCATTATACGAATTAGTATGTTATCAAGAAGTTATTAGTAAGGCAGATGGGTCAACTGGTTTATCGATCGGCTGGCATATGGGTATCATTCAAGATCTGGGAGAAACGAATAGATGGAACGATTCCGTAATGAAAAACTTATTTGATGATGTAAAAGAAAATGGGGCTTTACTCAATACCGCAGCGACCGAAAAGCAAACAGGGAGTCCGACAAGAGGAGGCAAACCTGGCACAAAGGCTAAAAAGGATGGACGGCAGTGGGTTATTAGTGGCAGAAAGACTTTTACTACAATGGCTCCGGTATTAGATTATTTTAACGTAACAGCTACGATTGAAGAGACAGGCGAAATTGGAGTTTTTCTCATTCCAAGATCAAAAGCGGGAATAGAAATAGATGAAACTTGGGATAGTGTGGGGATGAAAGGTACCGGGAGTCATGACTTAGTGTTGAATGACGTTCAGATTGAGGAAGACAATTTAGTCGAAATTTTTGGATCTGGACAAAAACAACCAGCTGGATGGTTGCTTCATATTCCGGCATGCTACCTCGGAATTGCTCAGGCAGCGCAGGATTATGCAATCAGTTTCGCAAAAGAATATTCGCCAAACAGTATCAACGGCCCAATTATGGAATTGCCGAATGTGAAACAAAAGATAGGTCAGGCTGAATTGGAATTAACAAGAGCAAGACATTTCCTGCATTCGGTAGCTAAGAAGTGGGACGATTCTACAGAAGCGGAAAGATCGAAGATGGCGCCTGAATTGGGAGCGGTCAAGGTAGCTGTCACAAATTCAGCAGTCACTGTCGTTGATTTAGCAATGAGGGTGGTAGGTGCTCAGAGTCTTTCAGAAAAGTCTCCTTTGCAAAGATATTACCGCGATGTAAGAGCGGGTCTGCATAATCCGCCTATGGAGGATATGACTATTCCGCTGCTTGCTGATTTTGCAATTAGAAACCAGGATTTGAAAAAACTTCAGTAGAAAAAAGCCGAAAAACAGTCTAGTCAATGGGAAGCACGAGGTAATCTCATTCAACCATAAAGAAAACTCCTCTCACTAAGTGGGAGGAGTTTTTCATGGGGAAAATTAAATCACTTAGCTGTCCGCTTCGAAACATAAGGGAAAATAGGATCCATCAATTCAAAATCATAGCTGTCGCTGTCCACTTTTCCGATAGTCTTGTCGCTATCGTATAGGTCCAGCATGAATTGGGCCATTTCTTTTGCGGTGTGGTATTTTTGGACATTGTCACTGTAGCTGAAGTCGTCCAGCTCACGGGCGGTTTTTACAAACTCCGTTTCTGTCATGGAAGGCGCTAGTATCTTCACTTTCATGGGTGAGTCATGATCCTGCAATTCCTGGGCCAGCCCTTCGGTAAATGCGCTCACATAGAACTTGGTTGCGGCATACGATACGGCATTCGGCACGATCCGGTATCCCAAGTCAGATGATACGTTGATCAATTGGGTGCCTTCCTTGCTGGAATAATCGCGTGCGTAAAGTGTGGAGAGGGTTGTGAGCGCTTCAATATTTACACGAAGCATCTTTTCGATTTTCCTAACATCCTGTTCAGCAACAGGCGCGCTGTTTCCGAAGCCGGCATTGTTGATCCAGGTTTCAATTTCATATTCTTTGAGGCTGTCGTACAACTCATGAACTTGCTCACTGTCAGAGAGATCTGCGGGTTTAGTGACGACGTCCAGATCAGCGTTCATGTTGTGGATAGCTTTTTTTAATTCATCCAGCTGCGCTTCCCGTCTTGCAACCAGAATGAGATTTTTATTCCTTGATGCAAAAGCTAACGCGGTTTCGTAGCCAATGCCTGAGCTGGCTCCTGTAATGACGGTGTACTTCATAAGAATTCCTCCACTGAAATTTATTATGATACACAGCTATCGTACTGTTAACTTTATCCGGAAAGCAAATGTTGTGAAAATGGGCTCATGATTCATTGCTTCAACTGAAAATATGTGCAAATTATGTCGGCCTTCCTGAAGTTTTATCCTTATATGACAGCTGTCACTATCCTGCTGATGGCCGGTATTGTAAATTAGCGATAGTCGACAGATCCTTAAAGGACTCAGACTGTAAAGGAGATTTATCTAATGAAAAAAATAGCTTGGATTACAGATACAGCCGCACAGCTGGATGATGCGTTCATCCAGAAATATAACGTCCATGTTCTGCCCCTCAGTGTTGTGTTTTCCGACGGGACATACAGAGAATCCCTAGATCTTACACAGGAAGAATTTTACGATAAATTGCGTGCAGCTAAAACATCACCGAAAACGTCGCAGCCGGCAATCGGCGAGATGCTTGCTTTATATGAGAAGTTAGAGGCGGAAGGATACGATGCGGCGATTGCGCTTCACTTGTCCAAGGGACTTTCCGGTACATTCGAAAGTGCCCAGTCAGCTTCAAAAATGACAGGCTTAAAAGTTTATCCCATTGATTCGAAAATCGGTTCTTTCCCGATGGTCAAGATGATCGAAGCCGGAAATGAGCTTTTGAAAAACGGCAAAGAAGTTGAAGAAGTGGTTGCAGCGCTCGAAGGGATGACAGCCAAAGCCCATTTGTCTTTCATTCCATCCAGCCTGAACCAATTGCATAAGAGCGGCCGTGTTTCCGGAACGCAGAATTTCCTGAGTCATCTATTGAATATTAAACTGGTCATTACTTTTGTGGATGGCATCACTGTCATGAAAGAGAAGGTCCGTTCCATTAAGCGGGCTAAAAACACTGTGACTGAAGCGCTTCGGGCGGATATGGCTGCAGGCACGGTAAACGAAGTTGCAGCTATTCACTGCAATAACCCCGCTGACGCGGAAACCTGGAAGAACGAGCTTCTTCAGGAATTTCCGGATTTAAAAGTCGAAGTTGTGCAACTCAGTGTCTGCGTCGGCGTCCATGCGGGTGAAGGGACTACTGGTTTGAGCTGGCTGGCTAAATGATTTTCAGCAAATAAAAATTCCGCGAAATTACAGACGATCCAGTAAGCCAGATTTTTGGCTTACTGGATCGTCTTTTTTATTCTCATAAATAAGTTTTGTGCAATGGCATCCACTTTCAAACACCTCACTTTCCAGAAACGCCTGTGTCGTGTAAACTGTATAAGGTTAAGAATGAATGAGATGTAACTTATTATAATTTTTATTGATTTCAACTATAGATTCAAAAAGAGTCAGGGACGAAAGGATTGGAATGAAATTATGAAAGAGAATTTTTGGCAGGATCTGCCGCGGCCGTTTTTTGTATTGGCGCCGATGGAAGATGTGACGAATGTTGTATTCCGCCATGTAGTGGCTGAAGCGGCACGGCCGGATGTGTTTTTCACTGAGTTTACGAATACGGAAAGCTATTGCCATCCTGAAGGGATCTTCAGCGTGCGTGGCCGGTTGACGTTTACGGAAGATGAGCAGCCGATGGTCGCCCATATCTGGGGCAATAAACCCGAGCATTTCCGAGAAATGAGCATCGGCATGGCAAAACAGGGCTTTAAAGGTGTCGATATCAATATGGGCTGCCCTGTGCCGAACGTTGCCGCAAAAGGAAAAGGCAGTGGACTGATCAATTACCCGGATAACGCAGCCGAGATTATCCAGGCAGCGAAAGCGGGCGGATTACCGGTCAGTGTCAAGACGCGTCTGGGTTATACAAGCGTGGACGAGTGGAGAGGCTGGCTGACGCATGTGCTTGAACAGGACATCGCCAATCTGTCGATCCACCTGCGCACGAAAAAAGAGATGAGCGCGGTGCCTGCGCATTGGGAATTGATTCCTGAAATCAAGCAATTGCGCGATGAAATCGCGCCGGATACTTTGCTTACTATCAATGGCGATATCCCGGACTATAAAACGGGTATGGAGCTTGCTGAGAAATACGGCATCGACGGTGTTATGATCGGACGCGGAATTTTCCATAATCCGTTTGCTTTTGAAAAAGAACCGAGAGAGCACAGCAGCGAGGAATTATTTGATCTGCTGCGTCTGCATCTGGACCTTCATGACAAATACTCGACAGACATCGAGCCGATTGCATTCAAACCGCTGCGCCGCTTCTTTAAGATTTATGTTAAAGGGGTCCGAGGCGCCGGTGAATTGCGGAACGAATTGATGTACACAGAGACGACGGATGAAGTACGTGAACTGCTTAATAATTTTGAGGCAATGTCGAAAGTGAAAAGTTAAATAAAAAACAGCGCACTCCCTGGAAGTCAGAGAATGCGCTGTTTTTTTATGTTTTATAGTCGTGCAATCAGGTTCTCAATCAGTGTTTCATTGAGTATATTTTTTTCGTTCGGCAACGGTAAAGCTCTTTTGCCAGTCTGGACTTCTTCAACAAATATAATTTCCCGACGCACAGTATTTGAAAAGCAAATCATGTATTTTTTGTCGTTATAATCTATAACACTAAAACGCGTTCGATCTGTAAGAAACCAATTTGGAGAAATCACTTGATGGCCGCCTTTGCTGATGGATTTTTAAAACATTATGCCATGATATGGGAATTAAGTAAATATAAAAACCCTTAAAAAGCGGGAGCTATATCACTTTGTTCTTGTTGAGCTGAAGATCTATGACAACAGCTGCTTCTTCGATTGTTGTGTAGTGTTCAACTGTAGAAGTTTCGAGAAAAGTCAATTCCAGGATGGTTGTATTGGGAACGCAGCGGGCAATGATTAAATCCTGAGTTTCTAATGTAAAGGTTTGTGTGATGCGCACATTATTGTATTGGCAAATGGTGCTTAGCAAATCGCTTATGTGGTTTATTTTCAATAGGATTCTCCTCCCCAAAATGGAAAGTGACTAAAAGAAGTCTGTAGAATCCAAGTTTATTTAATTGCCTATGGAACAACAGTATCACTATGGCGATGCAATGAACAGCCTGATACTCTCCGTTTTTTATTTGCAGAAAACAGGTGCACAAGCATATATGGCAGGTCCGTGCTATAATGAAGAACTTAGGAATGCCGCAACGAGTGGATGCCTGGAAATTGAGCTTGCCAATAAACTATAGAGGTGTAATAGAATGAACAAAAGATGGACGATCGATAAAATAAGAGAGTTTACTGAGAAAAATTCAACCAGCACATTGCTGTCGAAGGAATACCACGGATTTTCGCAAAAGCTGCTGTTCAAGTGTGAATGCGGCAATAATTTCGAAAAGACTTTTACGAAGTTCAACAAGAACAACCAACGCAAATGTGACGTGTGCCAGCCGCCGAAAGAACCGCGCGGCGCCTGATACAATAGAAGAAACGCTGATTTCTGTAAAAGGAAATCGGCATTTTTTTATTTAAAGGAAGTTAAAAAGATTGAATAATTAGATAATAATCATTTACATTAGAGGCATGCGGGTGTAGAATGAAATGAGAACAAATGTTCTTTAAAATATACATATAAAACAAGGCGATAGAATATAGTATTTGCATATCTCTAATTCAACGGACTGTGCCTGAGTTTCACAGGAAAGGGTGAGCAGAGTGGTAAATGCAAGTTATCAAGCGGACGCAACTGACTGGGCAATCGAAGCGAAAGGCCTTGTGAAGGTTTTTGGGAAACACCGGGCAGTGGATGGAGTGGACCTGACTGTAAGAAAAGGCACGGTATATGGATTTTTAGGACCGAATGGGGCCGGGAAAACGACTACAATCCGAGTGCTGGCGACTCTCCTGAAGCCGGACGGTGGATCGGCAGAAATCTTCGGCCACGATTTAAGTAAAGAAGGAGACGAAATCCGGAGCCGAATCAGTTTGACTGGGCAGTACGCCTCTATCGATGAAGATTTAACGGGAATGGAAAACCTTGTGATGATGGGCAGGCTGATGGGGTATGGACGTGCTGCTGCCAAAATACGGGCGGCAGAATTATTGAAAGCTTTCGGACTGCAGGACGCGGCGAAACGGCAAGTGAAGAATTATTCCGGCGGGATGCGGCGGCGCATCGACATTGCGGCCAGCATTGTCGTAACTCCGGAACTCTTGTTTCTGGATGAACCGACGGCTGGGCTGGACCCAAGGAGCCGAAACCAGGTATGGGATATTATCCGTGCACTCGTCGGCAGTGGCACAACGGTTCTGCTGACTACGCAGTATCTGGAAGAGGCAGACCAGCTGGCGGATCGTATTGCAGTCATCAATCAAGGTAAAATTATTGCAGAAGGCACAAGCAGTGAATTGAAGGCGTCGGTCGGCACAGGCACTTTGAGCCTTCAGCTGGCAAAAGCTGAAGAACGATCACGGGCAGCAGAGATTCTTGAGGACAAATTATCTGTGGCAGTCCATCTAATGCCGGATTCCACATCGCTGACGGCTCAGATCAACGATTCATTTCTAGTCGCGGAAGCATTAAGTGAGTTGGCAAAAAACCAAATCGCCGTAAGTGATTTTTCATTTGGACGGCCAAGCCTTGATGAAGTATTCCTGACATTGACCGGGCATGCAGCCACAGAAGAACCACAACCCGAGGAGGGTGGATCATGACAGGCTATATTGAGCAAAGAGAAAAAGAGGCAACTGAACTGCGGCTTAACGAATCGATCGCTTCAAGCGAACGGCCAAAACCGCCAAGTGCTGTTGCTTCCACTTTAACTTTCGCGACAAGGGCTTTATTGCGCATTAAACATGTCCCTGAGCAGATGTTTGACGTTACAGTTTTCCCGGTAATCTTTTTACTGATGTTCACTTATTTATTTGGCGGTGCCATTGCAGGCTCGACGGAAGAATACCTTCAATTTCTGCTGCCAGGGATTTTGGTGATGACGGTTGCTCAAATTACAATGTATACCGGTATTGACTTGAACAACGATATCCGCAAAGGGATATTTGACCGCTTCCGCACGCTGCCGATCTGGCTGCCGTCAGCGTTGATCGGGTCGCTGCTGGTCGACGTCGTCCGTTACTCGATGGCTTCTGTGATTATGATCACCCTGGGATTTGCGCTCGGATTTCGGCCGGCAGGCGGGTTGATGGGCGTACTGGGAGCGATTGCTTTGATTTTGGTGTTCTCTTTCAGCCTGTCTTGGATCTGGACTGTCTGCGGTTTGATTGTGCGCTCCGAAAAAGCATTGATGATGATCAGCTTTATGGTGCTGTTCCCGCTGACATTCGTCAGTAACGTATTTGTAGATCCACGGAC
Source organism: Planomicrobium sp. Y74 (assembly GCF_003668635.1). Classification (GTDB taxonomy): domain Bacteria; phylum Bacillota; class Bacilli; order Bacillales_A; family Planococcaceae; genus Planococcus. The sequence goes on from NZ_RCWH01000003.1 coordinate 20,113, forward strand.
ATTGCCGTCATGGCTGGAGAGTTTTGTCGACGTCAATCCGATTTCGATTCTGGCAACTGCTGTGCGGGGAGCCATGCATGGAACCGTAACTGCGCAGCAAGTGATATGGGTGCTCATTGTCTCGGTCATCATGACAGCAATATTTGCGCCGATTACCGTCTATTTATACCGCAACAAGAAGTGAGTTGAAGGAACGCTGATTTCCTGACAGGGAAATTGGCGTTCTGTATTTGCTGGAAGAGAACTTTATTCCGTTATAATGGGAGAAAGTTCAACAATAACAGGAGGCGTACAATGAAAGAAAAAGTGCGGGATACATTCAATCAGATGGCGAATGCCTATGAACATTCGGTGGACAGCGATAATCTATATAACGCGGAATACGAGCGGCCGGCGATGATGGAGCGGGTGCCGGAAAATTTAACCGGCAAAAAAGTTCTGGATGCTGGATGTGCGGCTGGCTGGTACACTCTCCAATTGATGAAACGTGGAGCGGAGGTCGTGGCTATTGATATGAGTCCGGAAATGGCCGAAGCTGCAAAGAGGCGAGTGGAAGACCATGCGCAGGTGCTTTGTCTGGATTTGGAGGAGGCGTTGCCTTTTGAAGATGAGTCGTTCGACTTCATCCTGAGTTCGCTTACTTTGCATTACTTGAAGGATTGGGAAGGGACGTTCACTGAATTCCACCGTGTCTTGAAGCCGGGCGGGAGTTTTCTGTTTTCCGTCCACCATCCGTTAACCGACATACGATTGCTGGATAGCCCTGAATATTTTTCGACTGAACTAATCATTGATGAGTGGAAAAAGGACGGCAAGATGTTTAAAGTTCCGTTTTACAGGAGGCCGTTGAACGAGATATTGAACAGAACGCTGGCGCATTTCGAGCTTGTTCAAGTGGTTGAACCCCTGCCAACAGAAGCTTTTAGGGAGCGCGATCCGGAACGGTTTGAACGCTTGATGAAAGAGCCCAATTTCCTGATAGTCGATGCAAAGAAAAAGACAGTCATTAGCTGATTTCTGAAAGCCATGTGTTTATACCATTAAAAAAGCTCCGAATGATAGCCACTTACAAACTGGCCGTCATTCGGAGCTTTGCTGTTTTATTTTACCCATTCGCCAATCAGGTCTTCGTTCTCACTGACCCATTTTTCAGCACCAGTGTAAGGATCTTCGGCACTTTCGACATAGTCGATAAGCTCACCGATTTGTTTATCGTCCATCTTCCAGTTTTTCAGCCATTCACTGACTTCCGGATTGTCATCTTCGAATCCTTGGCGTGTAGCATGGTGGATTTTTTCTACACCACCGAATGTGTTTTGCGGATCTTCAAGGAACTTCAAGTCAAACTGGGAAAATACCCAATGCGGACTCCAAAGTGGTGCAACAATTGGTTCATTGTCTTTGACAGCTTCCTGGATTTCAGCCAGCATGGCAGCTTCGGAACTTTGCTGCAATTCGAAATCAAGGCCATAATCCTTGATCAATTGTTCGGTAACTTCCATTGTCCCAGCGCCTGGATCAAATCCTACAATTTTGCCATCGAACAATTCTTTATGTTCATTTAAATCTTCTACACTATTAACTTCTTCCACGTAAGTTGGTACAACCAGCCCTACTTTTGCATTATCAAACCATGTAGCTTCCGAGAAATTGACAGTGTCCTGATATTTCTCCAAATAATTGGCATCCTGTACCGGCAGCCATATTTCCAGACTGGCATCGATGTCGCCAGTCTCCAAAGCCTTCATGGTTGTCCCCATGTTCAAAATGTTTAGTTTTACATCAAAACCTTTATCTTCAAGGATAACTTTCCACATATTTGTTACGGCAATATTTTCTGCCCAGTTGATTTGTCCGAATACTAATTCATTGTCATTTTTCTCTGCTGCTGACTCTTCTTTTTCGCTGTCAGAGGCACCGTCCGTGCTTCCGCAGGCTGCAAGTATCGCAATGATAAGAATCATTGCGATAAAACCAATTCCGTTTTTCTTTTTGTTCATCATGTAAAACTCCCCTTTATAAGTGTGTATATTTATTAAAATACATTTCAATATTAAATATATTAAAAGTATTAAAATTAAATTTAACAAATACTCCGAGCAAAACATCCTCTTTCCAATAAAAGAGTCGGTTGTTTCGATTTAGACAGGCAGTCTGCACCATTTTTCTTCAGACTGCCTGATTATGCTCACAGATTTATTTGGATTGTTCTTTCGGTAAAAACTCGAATATCCTGCCGTTTCGAATGCTCTCGACCAAGTCATTCAGCCAGAGGTAATATGCTTTGGATTCTTCCAGTTGATCATAGAATTGCTTGGCTTCCGCCACAACGTCCGGGGTGCTGGCGGAGTCTTTGATGATTTCAATAAAATCGTCCTGTGACTCCTCGATTGCTTCCATGTTCATTTTTACTTCCCGTTCCCACATCAGACAATAAAACTCCATAAAAGAACGGAAGAAATTTTTCTCGGCTACATAGGTATGTTTTCTGGATCCCCGGGTAAATGTCTTCTTCACCATTTTAATGTCCTGCAATTTACGCACGCTGGTACTCATGCTCGGTTTACTCATTTCAAGTTCCGTGCGCATTTCATCAAGAGTCATTTGATCTTTAAAATACATGGTGGCATATAAATTTGCTGCAGCAGGCGTTACTCCATACAGATCCATGGTTTCTGCAATCGCGCCAATCACTTTGTCTTTGGCTTCTTCTATTTTGGATCTTGATCTTTCGCTGGATTCACTCATAATCTTGCTCCTTTATACATAAAGTAACCCTTGTTAAAGACTCATTAAATCTTCTTAACAAACTTTATGTTAACGCGTACAGATTAAATGTCAAATGCAAAATCTATGTTTTGACAGCTGTTTAGGTCCGCTAACCCTTTTACCGTATAGCATGAGCTAAATCTTATTTATTTCTTGGATTGTATCCATCTTCTATAGAAAGTAACTTTGACAGCCTTGAAATGGCGTGTTAAGGTTTTATTATGTTAAATAAATTCTTAACGAACTTAATTTAAATGAAATTGGAGTTGAAAATATTGAATATAAAACTGCAACAATACATTAACGGACAATGGGTAGAAGCGGTTTCAGGTAAGACCCGGGAAATTATTAATCCATATGACCAGGAAATTATTGCTGTTGTTCCGGATGGCGATGAAAGAGATGCGCAAGCGGCAATCGCGGCAGCAAGAGAAGCATTTGATAATGGGGACTGGGCTTTTGCTCCGGCAACCGAACGTGGGGCTATCGTGAGAAAGATCGCCGAATTGATTGAACGGGATAAAGAGGAACTTGCTCATCTGGAATCCTTGGATACCGGCAAAACAGTTGAAGAAAGTAAAGGTGACATGGATGATATCGCTGGCGTCTTCCGGTATTTTGCGGAACTTGCGGATAAAGATGGCGGGGAACTGATTGCTTCACCTGTTCCAAACTCGATCAGCAAAGTGGTACACGAACCGGTCGGTGTTTGCGGACAGATTACACCATGGAATTATCCGTTGCTTCAAGCTTCATGGAAATTGGCTCCAGCACTGGCGACTGGAAATACGCTGGTGATGAAACCAAGTGAAGTTACACCGCTTACGACTATCAAAGTATTTGAATTGATGGAAGAGGCAGGAGTGCCGTCGGGAGTTGCGAATCTCGTGCTTGGACCAGGAGATACGATTGGCGCAGAGCTATCAAGCAATACGGATGTGGATCTGATTTCATTTACAGGCGGTCTTGATACCGGCAAGAAAATCATGCAGGCGGCCAGCGCGAATGTTAAGAATCTGGCTCTTGAACTTGGCGGGAAAAATCCTAACGTGATTTTTGCGGATGCTGATTTCGAAGTGGCAGTCGATCAAGCGTTAAACGGCGTGTTTTTCCACGCCGGCCAAATCTGCTCTGCCGGAACCCGGTTGATTGTGGAAGACAGCATCCATGATGAGTTTGTAAATGCCCTTGTGGAGCGAGTGAAGAAATTTAAACTGGGCAGCGGATTTGACGAGGAAACCCAAATGGGACCCCTTATTTCAGCTGAGCACCTTAAAAAAGTGGAAGACTACGTGGAAATGGGCATCAAAGAAGGGGCCACTGTGGCAGTCGGCGGCAAACGACCGGAAGATCCTGAATTACAGAAAGGCTTCTTCTATTTGCCGACTATCTTTACTGGCTGCACTACTGATATGAACATTGTTCAAGACGAAGCTTTCGGCCCGATTATCACGGTTGAAAAATTCAAGACAGAAAAAGAAGCAGTACAGCTTGCCAATGATTCAATATACGGGCTGGCCGGTGGCGTTTGGACCTCCGATATTGCAAAAGCTGAACGCTGTGCAGCGAAAATGCGCATGGGAACAGTCTGGATCAATGATTTCAATCTTTATTTCCCGCACGCACCTTGGGGTGGATATAAACAATCCGGCATCGGGCGTGAACTGGGCAGAATGGGCATGGAAGAGTATACAGAAACAAAACATATCTTCCAGAATCTTAAACCTGAAGCGATTAACTGGTTCTAATCTTTATAGGCAAGACTATTTGATGAAAAAAACTGTTTCCGAAACGGCCGGTTTTGGACCGTAGAAACAGGTTGAGTAAAAAAATAAAAAAGAAGTTGATCGGAAGTGCACGTTTCAGCAAGCTTTTAGCTGCAAACTGCATTGCGTTTCCGGTCTCAATATTCAAGGAGGAACATAAGATGAGTGAAACATATGATTATATAGTAGTTGGCGGAGGGAGTGCAGGTTCTGTACTTGGCGACCGTTTAAGTGAAGATGGCAAAAAAAATGTTCTAGTGCTGGAAGCGGGACGGAGTGACCATGCATGGGACCTGTTGATCCAAATGCCGGCAGCATTGCCGTTTCCTGCAGGAAAAAGCATGTATGACTGGAAATATGAATCTGATCCTGAACCACATATGAACGGGCGCCGCATCAAACATGCACGCGGCAAGATTCTCGGCGGTTCAAGTTCGATCAACGGCATGATTTACCAGCGCGGCAATCCACTGGATTATGAACGCTGGGGAGCTGACAAAGGCATGGATACATGGGATTTTGCGCATTGCCTGCCGTACTTCAAACGGTTGGAAACAGCTTTAGCTTCACCGGATGATGATCTCCGCGGCCACGATGGACCGATCAAACTGGAGCGGGGACCTGCTACAAATCCTTTGTTCCAAGCTTTCTTTAATTCAGGTGTAGAGGCTGGCTATTCACGAACCCCTGATGTAAATGGTTTTCGCCAGGAAGGATTCGGTCCATTTGATAAGCATGTTTATAAAGGCAGACGTTTGTCGGCTTCACGGGCATACCTGCATCCGGCAATGAGCCGTCCGAACCTGACGGTGAAAACGCGTGCTTTTGTTACTGCCATCAATTTCGAAGGTACCCGAGCCACAGGCTTGACGTATAAGCAAAACGGAAAAACTCACCAAGTCAAAGCAGGTGAAATTGTGCTTTCAGGCGGTGCGATCAACACACCGCAGCTCCTTCAGTTGTCGGGTGTGGGGAATGCGGAACACCTTCGCTCACTCGGCATTGAACCGGTAGTGGATCTCCCAGGTGTCGGAGAAAATCTCCAGGACCACCTTGAAGTTTATATCCAGCATTCTTGTCCGCTTCCTGTTTCGCAGCAGCCGAGCTTAAATGTAGCACGTATGCCATGGATCGGGTTGCAATGGATGTTCGCTCGCACGGGCCCTGCAGCAACCAATCATTTTGAAGGCGGCGGATTCGTCCGTTCGAATGACGACGTCAAATATCCGAACTTGATGTTTCATTTCCTTCCGGTAGCTGTTCGTTATGATGGCCAGAAAGCGGATACCAAACACGGTTTTCAAGTGCATGTTGGCCCAATGTATTCTGATGCAAGGGGATCATTGAAGATACGCTCGAAGGATCCTAAAGTGTACCCGAGCATGGTTTACAATTACCTGTCGACTGAACAGGATCGGCGCGAATGGGTTGAAGCGATAAGAGTTTCCCGGAAAATCATGTCGCAGCCGGCAATGTCACGTTATAACTCCGGTGAAATTTCCCCCGGACCTTCCGTAAGTACGGATGAAGAGATTTTGGAATGGGTAGCGAATGATGCCGAGACTGCACTTCATCCATCCTGTACAGCTAAAATGGGACCGGCTTCGGACCCGATGGCTGTTGTAGATCCATTAACGATGAAAGTGCACGGAGTGGAAAATTTGCGGGTAGCTGATGCTTCTGCAATGCCGTATGTAACGAACGGCAATATTCATGCTCCTGTGTTGATGCTGGCTGAAAAAGCGGCAGATCTAATACTTGGACGTAAACCGCTCGAACCGATTCACGCGGATTTCTATCGCCATGGCGTGCATGCACCTGAGGCAGGCACGGTAAATCAATAAAATTCTGATTAGAAGCACCTTTTCAAAATGTCTTCGCTTTGCGGCAGGCGTTTCTGGGAAGGTGCTTTCCTTTTTAAAAGCGGTGCAGCAATGACCTGTGCTATCATGAAAGAAGATAAATTTGCTTAGGCTACAGGAGGTTTCACGATGGATAATAACGATATTCTGATCCGGCTGCGTTATGCGCTGGACATTAAAAATAATGATATGGTGGAGATTTTTAAACTGGGCGGCATCCAGCTGACAAAGGATGATGTACAGAAGGTGCTGACAAAGTCGCCGGAACGGGATGAAGATGCAGACGACAGCATCTTCACTGAAAGTGCAAACGAAGATCATATTCCTGTGGACAATGCGATGCTTGAGTCGTTCCTGAACGGCTTCATTATCCATAAACGCGGACGCCAGGAAGGGCAGACGGGCACACCGCCGCTGACGAACGAGCCATCGAAGAATCTGCTGCTGAAAAAAGTGAAGATCGCGCTGCAATTGACGAGCGAAGATATGCTGGAAATCATGCAGCTCGCCGGTGTCACGGTTTCAAAAAGCGAAATGAGTGGATTGCTGCGCAAGCAGGGCCACAAGAATTACAGTCTTTGCGGCGACCGCTATGCGCGCAACTTTTTGAAAGGCTTAGCCATCAAGTATCGAAAATAAGCCGATTCAACCGCATCTTTCTGGTGCGGTTTTTGTTTTGTGCTGATCAGCTGATTTATATGGAATAAAAGGCAATAATTTCTATGGGATGTAGATATTTTTATTCAACAGCGACCCGTTTTCCATAAAAACTTTAACTCTCTGGCCAAGGGGTATACAATCTACACTAACTAATCCTCGAACCGGGAAGGAGGGAGTCGAATGGAGCGGGAACAGACAAATTGTTGCTCAGCCAGCCGGCAAGATCTGTCGGCAACTAAAAAATCAATCGAAAAAGACGAGATTCCATCGGTCCAGCAAGAGAAGAAAATCCGCTTTCCCGAAAAGATGGTGCGCATCGATGGCGGGACTTTCCTGATGGGGACGGATGATGAAGAAGGCTTTCAGGCTGATCGCGAAGGGCCGGTAAGGGAACAGCACTCGAAGCCTTTTCTGATGGACAGCTATACGGTGACCAACAGAGAGTTTACACAATTCGTCAAAGAAACGGGTTACATAACGGAAGCTGAAAGATTCGGCTGGTCGTTTGTGTTCTTTCGATTTATTGCACGGGATATTCAAGTTGAAGTACGGCAAGTGGCGGCGACTCCGTGGTGGTTTGCTGTGGAGCAGGCGTATTGGCATCAGCCGGAAGGGCCGGGTTCATCGATCAAAGACAGAATGGATCATCCGGTAATCCATGTTTCGTGGAACGATGCGGAGGCGTTTGCCGGATGGGCAGGCAAGCGATTGCCGAGTGAAAGTGAATGGGAGTTTGCGGCGCGCGGCGGTCTTGTGCAGCAGAAATATCCGTGGGGTGATGAATTGACGCCGAACGGGGAACATTACTGCAACATCTGGCAAGGAGCGTTTCCGAATACGAATACAAAAGAAGATGGTTATATCGGAACAGCACCAGCTGTTTCATTTCCGGAGAACGGATTCGGACTTTATAACATGGCAGGCAACGTGTGGGAATGGTGTTCGGATCCATTTGCACAGCAGACTGAAGAAGAATCGCACCAAGAAAATATCCGAAGAGCCATGCGCGGCGGATCGTATTTATGCCATGAATCCTATTGCAACAGGTACCGGGTGACAGCGCGTACGTCGAATACAATGGAAAGTTCGGCTGGCAATATTGGGTTCAGATGCGCAGCTGATATCGAAATGGAGGGATCAATTTAATGGAGAAATTAAATATTCTGATGGTCATTTCACACGATACGGGGCGGCATTTAGGGACATACGGAAGAAAAGTCGAAACACCGGAGCTGGATAAAATTGCGGAAGAAGGGATCCAATTTGATAATTATTTTTGCTCGCAGCCTCAGTGCAGTCCCAGCCGCGGCAGCATTCTGACAGGACAATACGGCCATAACCACGGTTTGATGGGGCTTACCCACTTGGGACATACGATGAAAAGCGACGTTAAAACGATTCCATCCGAAATGAAAAAAGCGGGATACGATACATCGCTGTTCGGTTTTTTCCATGAATCGATCGATGGTGTCTACGAAGGGGAAAAACTGGGCTACGATCATGTCGTGAAAGTGCCGGGCAACGCAGCGGAAAAAGTCACGAATCAGCTGGAAAATTTCCTGAAAGAGCGTTCCAGGTCAGCAAATGAAAAACCGTTTTATGCGTCGGTCGGATTTGAAGAAACGCATCGTCCGTTTGATGATTTTGAGCCGGATCCGATTGATAGTGTTGAAGTGCCGCCATATCTGCCGGATACAAAAAAAGTCAGGGAAGACATCGCTCTTTTCCAAGGCTCGGTAAAAGAACTCGACCGGTCTGTGGGACGCATTAAAAAATTGCTGGATGACACAGGACTTGCCGAAAACACGGTATTGATTTATACAACGGATCATGGCATCGCGTTTCCCCGTGCAAAAGGAACATTATTGGATGCTGGGCTGGAAACGGCTTTGCTCATCCGATTTCCAAAAGGGATGATGAAAGAAGGCAGCAGGCAAGATGAATTGCTGTGCAATATCGATTTGATGCCGACTTTGCTTGAAATCGCGGGGGGAGAAGTGCCGGAAGATATTGACGGCTACAGTTTTCTGCCTTTATTGGAGCAGCAGGATTACACGGAGCGGGACCATTTTTTCTGTGAGTTGACCTGGCATGACCGTTATCATCCGATGCGCGGCATCCGGACGAAGGACTATAAGTATATCCGGAATTTTGAGGACGGACCGAAAGTCTATCTTCCATATGATCTGTATACGAGTCTTTCGGGCGAGGAGGTGCGGGAGGAATATTCCGTTCCGAATTCGAAAGAGGAATTGTATGATTTGAAAAAGGATCCGATGGAACAGGAAAATCTGGCCGGGGATCCGGATTATCAGGACATGCTGCTGAATTTAAGGGAACGAGTCGCCAAGTGGATGGCGACAACAGAAGATCCTTTGCTGAAAGGCCCGGTTCCCGGGACAGAAGCAGAAGAATGGGCGCAGGATCGCGATAGATAACAGGAAGAGTTGCCGGCTGAAACTGGCAGCTCTTTTTCAATTTTAGCAGGCAGGTAAAAGGAAGTATCCATTGACTATTAAAAAAGAAGGATTTATACTAAATGAAAGCGCTTAAATATACAGAAAATACTAAATATATAGTCTGCTACAATGACAAGAGAGATGGTAAGGTTTACAGACAATTAAAACGGTCCAGAAAAAACCTCGACAGCCCATCTCTCTTTTTTAGGGCAAAACTAAAACGTTTTCGGAAAATTGGATAACACCAACGAAGGGGGTGGCTGAGATGATGGATTATTCAATCGGTAAAGGAACTTATGGGAATTGGATATTGGGCGAGAAAGTTTTTTCACCCCTTCATCTTGGAAAGACCGAAACGGTGATGTTATTGGGAAATGGCTATATGGGCTTGCGTTCAGCTAATGAAGAACCTTATTTAAGTGAAAGAAGGAATCTTTTCATCAATGGAACATTCAATAAAGCAGATCAAAACGAAGTAACGGAATTGCCGAATGCAGCAGATGCCACCCGCCTCGACATTCTGATTGATGGAGAACGTTTCAGCCTCGAATTTGGGGAAACTGAGAATTACCGTAAACAGCTGAATATAAAAGATGCGGAACTTATTCGCTCTTTCAACTGGACATCTCCTGAAGGGAAGAAGCTTCAATTTCGTTTCAGCCGTTTTGTGTCTTTTGCCCATCCTCATTTAATTGGCATGAAAATGGAGCTTATAAGCCTGTCGGGTGCAGTCGATGTATCGATTGAAAGCGGCATCAACGCCCAGATGACAAATTCGGGAGTACAGCATTTTCTGGAAGGAGACCGGAGAATTTCGGAAGACCGATTTATCCAGCTCGTTCAGACAACTACTCAATCCGGAATTGATTTTGTTCACAATACTGTACATACATTAAAACTCAACGATGAAGAAATCACTGCTGAAGCGAATAAATACATGGAACGCCGAAAAGTGTGGATGTCCTATAATTTCCGAATAGGGCAAGGAGACAATTTTGAACTGGAAAAGCTGACGACTGTCCACACGAGCCAGGATAAAGAAAGTGATCAGGAGCATTACAGCCAGGCCGAAATGCAGGAACAATCTTTGAGAGAACTAAAGGATTTCGTTAAAAAAGGATATGAACGATTAAGGGAAGCCCATCAGGACGCCTGGCAGCAAAATGTATGGGATGCCTATGGTTTTGAAGTGGAGAGCGAGAATCCGGACGATCAGCTGGCAATCCATTTTTCGCTATATCATTTGACCGCGATGACTCCGTCGCATGATGACCGGATGGGAGTCGGCGCCAAGGCATTAAGCGGTGAAGCGTATAAAGGCCATTCATTCTGGGACACTGAAATCTTTATCCTGCCTTTTTTCATTTATTCAAATCCCAGTACAGCACGGTCATTGCTGCAGTATCGTTATCATGGACTGCCTGGTGCCCGGCAAAAAGCAGCGGAACAAGGTTACAGCGGCGCAATGTTTCCATGGGAAATGGCGTGGCCGACGGACGGCGAAGTGACTCCGGAATGGGGCGATATCGATATTGTCACTGGGGAGCGGACAAAAATCTGGGCGGGGTTAATCGAACATCATCTTTCAGCTGATATCGCTTTTGCGATTTATCAATATGTAAACGTCACCGGTGATGAAGAATTTCTGGAACAATACGGCTACGTGATGGTTTTTGAAACGGCAAGATTCTGGGCAAGCCGCTTTGAATGGAATGAAGAAAAAGAGCGGTTTGAAATTACCGATGTCATCGGTCCGGATGAATATAAAGAACATGTCAGCAATAATGCATTCACGAATTACATGGCCTATTTTAACTTGATGCTGGCAATTCGTTACGCAGAGAAACTGGAAGAGGAAAATCCGGAACTATGGAAATCCCTCGTCCAGGAAGGGAATCATGCCGAATGGCAATCGAAAGCTGAGCGGCTCTATTTGCCGGAACCGCGCAAAGAGGATTTGGTGTTGCCGCAGGATGACACATATCTGGAATTGCGGGAAATCGATCTTGATAAGTATAAGAAGCAAACGAAAGCCAGGACAATCTACCGCGATTATAATCCTGAACAGATCAACGGCATCCAAGTGACGAAGCAAGCCGATATAATTCTGTTGTTTTTCCTGATGGAACAGACATTTTTGAAAGATGATCGCCGATTTTTAAAAGAGGCCAAACGGGCAAATTTCTTCTATTATGAAGCGCGTACGCTCCATGATTCTTCCCTAAGCCTGGCGACGCATGCGATTGCGGCAAGTGAAATCGGGGAACAGGAGCTTGCCTATTCCTTATTCCGAAAAACCTGTGAAATCGATATGGGGCCGAATATGCACTCCTCTGACGATGGCATTCATGCAGCGGCAATCGGCGGGATTTGGAAAGCTGCGGTGTTTGGATTTGCGGGTGTCCGCCAGATAGACGGAAGGCTCGTGATAAATCCTCGGCTGCCGAAAGAGTGGCGGCGCATGCAATTTTCGATTTACTGGAAAGGCGAGCCTTTGCGGCTGGATATAACAAAAAATATGCTGAAACTTTCGGCAGGCAGCGAAAAAGCGATTCAAGTCGAAACAGCCGGCCATGTTTATGAATTTCTGTATTCAATCGAAATAACACTTACTGATTAGTTGATTCTTTTAGTTTTGGAACAGGTAGTCACAAAATGAGTTGATCATTTTGTTTACTATATAATTTCAAATCATTAAAGGGGGCACCAACAATGGCGTTTAATAAGAAGTTCGTTACAGGCATGACATTTGCCGCAACAATCTCACTCTTGGCTGCATGTGGTGGCGGAGGCGGAGACGAAGGGGGATCGGAAGGCGGATCGGAAGGCGGTTCAGGAGAACAATCGACAGGCATCAGTATTTTCCAGAGCAAGGTTGAAATTTCCGAACAACTTGAAGCAGCTGCCGAGGCTTATACGGAAGAAACCGGTGTGCCGGTGGAAGTAATCGGAACAACCGGTGACGATTATGCACAGCAATTGCAGATCCGTTTGAACAACGGGACAGGGCCCTCAATCTTCAGTGTTCAAAACACAGAAGTGGCCGAACGCCTGGAATCTTATCTGTACGATTTGAATGACGCGGAATTCGTATCGAACATCGCACCGGATATGGAATTGATGCTGGATGACAGATTGGTCGGCGTTCCTTATGGCGTGGAAGGATTCGGTATTGTCTACAATACAGAGATGGTGGATCCGGCGGATATACAGGATTATGATTCGTTTGTAAGTACTTTGGAAGATTTTAATGCAGAAGGCATTAACGGGTTCGGCCTTTCTTCTGAAGCTTATTTCCTGATTGGGCATATCAGTAACTATCCATTCTCAATGCAGGAAGATCCGGTGGAATTCATGGAACAATTGACAAACGGCGAAGTGACTTTGACTGAAGTAGAGGAATTCCAGAGATTTGGTGAATTTATGGAAGCAATCAGAGCCAACACACCGACGCCGTTGAATACGACTTATGACACGCAAGTCGGTGATTTCGCGGCTGGGCAGACTGCAATGATTCACCAGGGGAACTGGGCGGCAGGCATGCTGGAAGATTTCGAAGTGGATTTTGAATACGCAATGGCACCATTCCCGCTTGAAGGCAATGACAAACTTGCAGTTGGCGTAGGAAGCAACTGGGCAGTCAATGCGGATAAAGACCAGGCTGAGATTGATGCTGCCATTGAGTTTCTGGATTGGCTCCACAATAGCGAAACCGGCCAGCGTTTTGTCGTAGAGGAATTCGGATTTATTCCGGCGATGACCAATATTGAAGCCGGCGATCTGGATCCGCTGTCACAAGCTGTACTGGAAGCATCAAACAGCGGGGAAACAATTCCATGGGCACATAACTACTACCCTGCCAACGTGGTTCCAAATGACTTTACTCCAGTGGCTGAGAGCTTCTTCGTCAATGAAGATATGACCGGAGAAGAACTGGTTGAAAATCTGCAGGCTGCATGGGAGAACGCCGCTCAATAAGAACGGTGAGATAATAGGGACACGCCTGTAATGGCGTGTTCTGCTTTTTCTGAAAAAGCTCCAAATCAGCAGTGTATGAAAGTGGGGATGAGCGTGGCGAACAGGAAGAAGATCGGCTGGTATTTAATCTTTACAGTGCCGTTATTACTCATTTTTACTCTTATTGTACTTGTTCCATTTGTTATCGGAATCTATTACGCATTTTTCCAATGGGACGGCATCGGTGCGAACCCGATGGTATTCAACGGCCTTGATAATTTTGTCAGGCTTATGGAAGACGAACGGTTTCTCCGTTCAACTTGGCTGACTGTTTTATTTACTGTTTTATCGGTGATTACAGTCAATGCAGCAGGTCTGGCATTCGCGCTTCTGGTAACGTCCAAGCTGAAGCTGGCAAATCTGGCAAGAACGATGCTCTTCATGCCATATTTGATCGGCGGGTTGATACTTGGGTATATTTGGCAATTCGTTTTTCTTGATGTTTTCACTCTGATCGGGGAAGTAACAGGGTTTGAATCGATTTTCTTTAACTGGCTGAACAATGAAGACTTTGCGTTATTCGCGCTTGTTTTTGTCTTTACCTGGCAGATGGCGGGTTACGTCATGATTGTTTATATTGCAGGAATACAAGGGATTCCGGGAGAAGTAATTGAAGCAGCAAGAATCGATGGCGCCAGCGGCTGGCAGCGATTCCTGCGGATTACGGTGCCGCTTCTTATGCCGGCGTTTACAATCAGTTTATTTCTAACCTTATCTTACGGCTTCAAAATCTACGATGTTAACTTGTCGCTTACGGGCGGTGGCCCGGCAAACGCCACAGAGCTGTTTGCGATGAATATCTACAATGAAATTTTCGGTTACGGAAACTATGGCTATGGCCAGGCCAAAGCGATTGTTTTCTTTGTCATTATCGCAGCCATTACGTTGACTCAGGTTTATATCACCAAGAAGAAGGAGGTTGAAATGTGATGAAGGCAATAGGAAACTGGTCGAAAGAGATACTGCTCGTTCTGATGGCGCTGGTATTTCTTTCTCCCATCTACATTATCTTTATCAACTCCTTCAAAAACCGGCTGGAGCTGTATGAAAATACACTGGCATTTCCGGAGGAATTCGGACTTCAATATTACTCTGCAGCCATGGAACGGATGGATTTCTTCAATGCCTTCCTGAACTCGATGTACGTTACAGTTGTGTCAGTGGTGTTTATCGTAATCCTTTCTTCCATGACGGCGTGGATGCTGGCAAGATCGGGCAATTGGGTCAGTACAGTCATCTTCATGACACTGATCGCTACGATGCTGATTCCATTCCAGACGATCATGATGCCATTGATGCAGTTGGTCACAGGAATTACGAGAACGACAGGCATTCCTTTGTATAATACGCTCAGTGGATTGATATTCATGAATATCGGGTTTCACGCAGCTCTATCGGTTTTCCTGTATCACGGATTTATCAAATCCATTCCGATATCGCTTGAAGAAGCGGCCACTATCGATGGCGCAACAAAATTCGGCGTGTTTTGGCGGGTTGTTTTCCCGATACTCACGCCCATTACTGCGACAGTGATGATTTTGAATGTCATTCTGATCTGGAATGATTTTCTTTTGCCGTCACTGACTTTGATCGATAAAGAACTGCGGACGATTCCGCTGTCCGTATTTTACTTTTTCGGTGAATTCACTATTGAGTGGAATTTAGCGATGGCCGGACTGACATTAACAATCATACCGGTTGTCATCTTCTATGTAATTGCGCAGAAATACATCATAAAAGGAATTGGGGAAGGGGCTGTCAAATAAGCTCTTTTCCACTGGAGGGGTATCATGCTTGAGCTAAAAGGGATCACCGGGGTTTTTTATACAATGAGCGAGTGGATCATGCGGTTTTCCGGCATCAATTTGCTGTGGTTCCTGATCAGCCTGCCGTTTTTCATCCTTTTTGTGACAGTTGAAATGAGCACCTCCGCCGGCTTTGTCTTTTTCGGAGCTGCGGGATGGGTTTTTGCAACGCTCCTGTTTTTCCCTGCTACAGCAGCCGTATTCTCTGTTATCAGAGGCTGGATTGTGGAAGAGGATTTTTCTTCTATTATAAAAACGTATTTCTCCCATCTGAGAACGGATTATAAGATGAATGCGAAAACAGGTGGGATTTTTGCGCTGGTGTGGTTCATTTGGTATTACGGTTACTTTTATTTTTATACAGAAAAGAACAGCGCAGCATTACTTTTTTTGGTTATCGGAATTGCCATGTTCATCTATACGGTCAATTTTCTGTCAATCAGTTCCCATTACCGGATGAGTGCTGCGGCGAAGGCGAAAAATGCATTTTTCCTTTCTGCGGGCAGGCCATTAATAAGTATTTTCATCGCAGCCAGCAGCGGAGTGCTTTTATGGCTGAGTGTAACTCAGTTATTATGGCTGTTTCCGCTGGTGACTTGCTCGATGACTGCCTTCCTGTCTTTTTCCGCATTTTACAGGGAAGCGCAAAAAATTAATGGAAAGACGGTGTCGGATGATGCCGGCTGATGATCAGTGGAGGAAGTGGAATTTAAGGTGCCGACGATAAAAGAAGTTGCGAAAAAAGCGAATGTTTCCGTCAGTGTGGTGTCGAAATCGTTCAATAATTATAAAGATGTTAAAGAAGAAACACGCCAGCGGATTTTTGCTGTTGCGAAGGAATTAAACTATTCACCGAATATCAATGCGAAAAACCTGAGTTCGAAAAAGCGGATGACAATCGGTTTGATTTCCTCCGGTGTGCTCAATGACAATGTAAAAGACAGTAATGCTTTTGATATCTTTAAAGGAGTTTACCGGGCGGTTGCCGACAGCCGTTTCGATCTGTCCATCAACCTGATCGACTCAAAACGGCAGACGCAGCAGAGTTATGTGCAATATTGCCGTGAACGGAATATCGGGGGAGCCATTTTGCAGGGAATCCGCATAGACGATCAGTATTATAAAGAGCTGATCGACACCAGCCTGCCTTGTGTGGTGCTCGATATCATGAACGAAAGCGATAACGGCATGATCGGCAGCGTCTCAATCGACAATGCCAAAGCCGCCAGGGAAATCGCAGCCTATCTTTTGGAACGAAATCACCGCGATATCGTTGTGATGGCGGGAACTCCCGAAACTTATGTCAATAAAGAACGGATAAAAGGCGTGGAGGAAGCTTTGCAGTCCTGTGGATTGGACTTAGAGGGCCTCACGGTTCTGGAAGCCGGTTTTTCAGAAGAACAGGCTTATTTATTGGCAAAAGAATATTTGCAGGAACAGCAGCCGACAGCTTTTCTGTGTTTCAGTGATCTGATGGCCATTGGTGTCATGAAAGCAGTAAAGGAAGCGGGGTTGAAAATCCCTGAGGATATTTCGGTCACCGGCTTTGATGACTTGGTCTTCTGCAGTTATACTGAGCCTGCCCTTACAACGATTCGACAGGACTTTATTGAAATTGGAAAAAATGCGGCACAGCTGCTGCAGGCTATAAAGGAAAATAACGCTGTGAAACAGCATGTTTGGATTGAACATCAGCTGATGGAGCGGGACAGCGTAAAGACCCTGGCAGATTGATTGCCGATATGGAAAGGAATTTAGCTTATGCGACAATCTCCTAAACTTTTTATCTACGACCTTGACGGCGTTATTACGGACACGGCAGAGTTTCATTATTTAGGGTGGAAAAAGCTGGCCGACGAACTGGGCATAACGATTGACCGCCATTTCAATGAACAATTAAAAGGCATCAACCGCATGGATTCACTCGATCGGATCCTGGAGCAGTCAGCTTCGCCAACCGAATTTTCGGAGGAAGAAAAAATCGGGCTGGCGACCCGCAAAAATGGTTATTACCTCGAGTTGATCGAATCAATCGATCCCAGCCATATCCTTCCTGGGATAAAGGATTTACTGGAGGCCAATAAACAATCGGGCATTAAAATCGCTCTTGGTTCGGCCAGTAAGAACGCTTCCCGCATCTTGGACAAACTCGAACTCACCGGTTATTTCGATTATGTCGTAAACGCCGCGGAAATAACGAACGGCAAACCGGATCCCGAAACGTTCACTGCTGCAGCAGATGCGCTCGGAATCGCTTATGGCGATTGCGTCGGTATTGAAGACGCGGCTGCAGGTGTGGAAGCTGTCAACCGGGCCGGCATGTTTTCGGTCGGAGTGGGTGACGAGGCACATCTCGCACATGCCGATTATTTGGTTGAAAATACACAGCAATTGGAATTCCAGCAGATACTTCAGGAATTCGATAAAAAGCAGAAATAAGGGCCGAGTGGTGGAAGGCCTGGAAAGGAGGGTGAGAAATGGCTTGGAGATTAACCAAGTATGAACTGGACAACGATAATTTATTG
The DNA here is from genome assembly GCF_003668635.1 of Planomicrobium sp. Y74. Classification (GTDB taxonomy): domain Bacteria; phylum Bacillota; class Bacilli; order Bacillales_A; family Planococcaceae; genus Planococcus. The sequence continues at coordinate 37,976 of NZ_RCWH01000003.1, forward strand.
ATCAATGAAAGTCTCTTATCTTTAGGCAACGGTTACCTGGGTGTCAGAGGAAATTTCGAAGAAGGATATGAAGAAGGGGATAAATCCATTCGGGGCACCTATATAAACGCTTTTCACGATGAAACGGAAATTACTTACGGCGAGAAATTGTACGGTTTCCCGGAAAAGCAGCAAAAAGTGCTGAACATCATCGATGCACAGACAGTCCGAATTTACCTGGACGGAGAAAGATTCTCTTTATTTGATGGAGAGCTGCTGTCTTTTGAACGCAATCTGCATTTGGATAAAGGGTATGCGGAACGGATTGTGCACTGGATTTCGCCTAAAGGGAAAGAAGTGAAAATCCATTTCAGGCGGCTTGTTTCTTTTACAATGAAGGAATTGTTCGCGCTGGATATTAAGGTGGAATCCATAACGCCTGTCGAGCAGGTGAAAATCGTTTCCACTGTCAATGGAGATGTGACGAACTTTGTGGACAAAGACGACCCACGGGTAGCTTCGGGCCATGCAAAACGGCTCCATGTCACAGAAGTGCGGCAGGAAGATAGGATCGGTATTGTAAAAGATACTACATACGTGACGGAACTCGAAGTGGCGTGCGTATCTTCTTCTGCTGTTGCAGCTGAGAATCACGATTACGACAGCCGGCTGACCGATCATTCTATAGAAGAAACCTACCTTTGTACAGGTCATGAAGCGGTTCATTTCACTAAATATGCCATCTTTACAGAAACCTTGAGGCATGGGGAAAATGTTATCGATGAAGGAATGATCCTTCTTCGCCAGATTCAGGCCCAGAAATTCGATGATCTTCTGGAAGAACAGAAGGCCTATTTGGACGCTTTTTGGGAAATATCCGATATTGTAATTGAAGGCGACCAGCGCGTTCAGGAAGGCATCCGCTTTAATCTCTACCAGCTCCTCCAATCCGTAGGCAAAGATCCGGCGAGCAATATCGCGGCAAAAGGATTATCCGGGGAAGGCTATGAAGGACATTACTTCTGGGACACCGAAATCTATATTTTTCCTGTATTCCTGATGACCAATCCGGGAATCGCAAAGAACCTGCTGCTGCATCGCTATTCGATTCTTGAACATGCAAGAGAGCGGGCCAGGGAAATGGGGCATGAGAAAGGTGCATTATTCCCATGGCGAACCATCATGGGAACAGAAAGTTCGGCCTTCTTCCCGGCCGGTACGGCGCAGTACCATATCAGCGCGGACATTGCCTATAGCTATATCCAATATTATCTGGCAACAAAAGATGAAGGTTTTATGAAACGCTATATGGCGGAAGTGCTTTTTGAAACGGCACGCTTATGGGAAGATACGGGTCATTTGCAAAACGGCAAATTCCGGATAGACGATGTGACGGGTCCTGACGAATATACGTGCATCGTCAATAATAATTATTATACGAATGTTATGGCCAAACACAATTTAAGCTGGGCCGCCAAAATCTATTATTTATTGGATGAAACAGACAGTGATCATTTGAAACAGCTGGCCAGTCGGCTGGAACTGACCGAAACGGAAGTGGGCAATTGGCAAATTGCCGCTGACAGTATGTACCTTCCATATGATGAAACCTTGCAGATCAATGCTCAGGATGACAGCTTTTTGCAGAAGGCGAGATGGGATCTGAAAAACACGCCGCCTGAGAAATTTCCGTTATTGCTGAATTATCATCCGCTGACCTTGTACCGTTACCAGGTGCTGAAACAGGCCGATACCGTACTCGCCCATTTTCTGCTGGAAGATGAACAGGATTTTGAAACCATTAAGAATTCCTATGATTATTATGAAGGGATCACGACGCACGATTCTTCATTATCAACCTGTGTCTACAGCATTATGGCGTCGAAACTCGGCTATTCGGAAAAAGCCTATAGTTATTTCAATGAAACCGCGCGCCTCGATCTCGACAACACCCATAAGAATACGAAAGACGGCTTGCATATGGCCAATATGGGCGGCACGTGGCTCGGCATTGTCTATGGTTTTGCAGGATTGCGGCTTAAAGAAGATGGTCTGTCACTGGCCCCGATTCTTCCGGCAGAATGGAATTCACTCGAGTTCCGGTTGCGGTATCAAGGAAGGGTGCTGAAATTCCGGATAACCCGGGACGATGTCGCTTACTCGGTTCTCGAGGGTGAAGACCTGAACATTACTCATAACGGAGCACAGCTTTTTCTGGAAAGCGGAAAAGAAATTGTAATTCCGGTAAGTTCAAATCCATAATGCGGGAGGGAATAAGATGGCTGGCCTAACGTTGGTGAATCTCAAAAAAGTTTACGATAAAGGAGTCGTGTCGGTACAGGATTTCAATCTGGAAGTTCGGGATAAGGAGTTTCTCGTATTGGTCGGGCCGTCCGGCTGCGGGAAATCGACGACGCTGCGGATGATTGCAGGACTGGAAGATATTACGGAAGGTGATTTGTTCATCGGTGACAAACGGGTCAACGACGTATCGCCGAAAGACCGGGATATCGCAATGGTGTTTCAGAATTATGCGCTTTATCCGCATATGAACGTCTATGATAATATGGCGTTCAGCCTGAAACTCAGCAAAATGAAGAAAGATGAAATCAAAGCGCGTGTGGACAGGGCGGCGAAGATTTTGGGGCTGGAAGATTTCCTGTACCGCAAACCGAAGGCGCTTTCCGGCGGACAGCGGCAGCGGGTTGCACTCGGCCGAGCAATTGTACGTGATGCAAAAGTATTCCTGATGGATGAACCTTTATCCAATCTGGACGCCAAACTGCGTGTCCAGATGCGGACGGAAATTCAAAAATTGCACAGCCGGCTTCAGACGACAACGATTTATGTGACGCATGACCAAACGGAAGCGATGACGATGGCGACGCGTCTCGTCGTCATGAAAGACGGCTTTATCCAGCAGGTCGGCTCACCGAAACAGGTTTATGATGAACCGGATAATGTTTTCGTCGGCGGTTTTATCGGCTCACCGGCGATGAACTTTTTGGACGGCCGCCTTGAAGGCAATCATTTTGTATTGGGAGACATCCGTGTCAAGGTGCCGGAAGGCAAAGCAATCCTGCTTCGCCAAAAAGGCTATGATGGCAAGCCGGTGCTGCTCGGCATCCGGCCGGAAGACATCCACGATGAACCGGTGTTCCTGGACCATTCCCCAGAAACGAAAATCCGGGCGCACATCGAAGTAGCTGAATTGATGGGCTCGGAAATCGTCCTTTACTCGGTGGTGGATAATCAGGATTTCATCGCCCGCGTCGATTCCCGTTTCAATGTCCAGGCCGGCCAGACGATCGATATGGCTTTTGACATGAATCGAGCGCATTTCTTCGATAAGGAATCGGAACTTCGGATCAAGCGGTAGAAGTGAAAAAATATCACCTTCCACACTAGTTGAAAGGTGAAAACTTTGCACCTGAATGGTTAGAGTATTCTCTAACCATTCAGGTGTTTTTTATGTGGAATCCCTTAAAAATTAAAAAAGTACAGATGATGTTAAAAGAATGCTAGTGAAAGCGCTATCATAAAAGTTTTCAGAATTTATACTTAAAAAGTACTTACTTATATTTACAAAGGGAGAGGGGAAAGATATGAATAAAAACTTAAAAGGATTTATGTTACTGATGGTTCTGGCAATGTTTGCATTGGTAGCTGCAGCATGCGGTAACGAAGGAGAAGCGGGTTCCGGTTCGGGTTCAGGGGTGGACGTCGGAATCGTTTTGCCTACTAAAGATGAACCTCGCTGGGTCCAGGATGAGCAGCGCTTTAAAGATGCATTAGCCGATTCGGATTATTCAACTGAGATTTTATTCAGCCAGGGTTCTTCGGCAAAAGAAAAAGAGAACGTGGAAGCTTTATTGAATAAAGGGATTAAAGTTTTGATCATCACACCGCATGATGGTGCAGCAGCTGCTGCGGCAGTTGAAGCGGCGAAAGCGGATGACGTAACAGTAATCGCATATGACCGTTTGATCACAGACACAGATGCTGTTGATTACTATGTAACATTCGACTCTTTGGCAGTAGGAGCGGCACAAGCTCAGTATTTAGTGGATAACGCAGAAGGAACAGATGTACCGCTGTATTTATATGCAGGAGCTTCATCTGACAACAATGCATTCCTATTCTTCCAGGGAGCATGGGAAGTGCTTCAGCCGAAAATTGCTGACGGTACTTTCAAAATCGCCAATTCGAGTGAAGCGGAAGCTTTGTCAGATACGAAAGAATTGGACCGCGACCAATTGAGCAAAATTATCGGCCAGGTTACGACAAACTGGGATCCAAATGAATCAAAAAACAAAGCTCAGACGCATTTGACTTCAGTGGGTGAAGACTTGAAAGGCGATGTTGCAATTCTTGCACCGAACGATGGCACAGCCCGTTCAATTGCAGATGTATTCGCATCAGACTCCGCGGTGACAAATTACACCATCACGGGCCAGGATGCTGAAAAAGCTTCGATCCAATACATTATTGATGAGAAACAATCGATGACTGTGTTCAAAGATGTCCGTACATTGGTTGAAGATGCAATGGGCATGGCTGTTGACGTACTTGACGGCAACGATCCTGAAACAACAGGTTCTTATGATAATGGAGCTGGCGAAGTAAAAGCGAAGCAAACAGACGTCATTGTTGTAGACGAAGAAAATGTGAAAGCGGAATTGATCGACTCCGGCTATTATGAAGCAAGCGAATTTACAGGAATCGAATAAAAACAATAGGACCAGGAAATAGTGATAGAACTTTCTATCACTATTTCTCCATTCCTTGACGTTTTCGTAAGGGAGGCTAAGAAATGAGCGACTATATTTTAGAGATGAATGGCATTACAAAGGAATTTACAGGCATCAAAGCTCTGGATGACGTGAATTTCAAAGTGGAGCGTGGAGAAATCCATTGTTTGATTGGAGAAAACGGAGCAGGCAAATCGACGCTCATGAAAGTGTTAAGTGGAGTCTATCCATACGGTACATATAAAGGGGACATCGTCTTTGAAGGCGAAATCCAGAAATTCAACGAAATCAATGACAGTGTAAAAGCGGGAATTGCCATCATTTATCAGGAGTTGGCGCTGTTTCCGGACCTGACAGTATATGAAAACATTTTTGCCGGCAATGAAATCAGAAAAGGACCTTTTGTAGATTGGAACGAAACAATCATCCAGGCAACCCAAATGCTAAAAAAAGTAAAATTGAATGTTGATCCGGAGACATTGATCAAGGATTTGGGTGTAGGAAAGCAGCAATTGGTCGAAATCGCTAAAACGTTGAGCAAAAATGTAAAACTCCTCATTTTGGATGAACCGACAGCTGCGCTGAATGAAAATGACAGTGAAAACCTGTTGGAGCTTTTGAAGGAGTTAAGAGCACAAGGTATTACGTGCATCATGATTTCCCACAAACTGAAGGAAGTCATTTCAATTGCCGACAAAGCGACGATTCTGAGAGACGGGCAAACAGTCTGTACATTGGACGCCCATAAAGGGGAAATATCCGAAAGTGTCATTATTAAAAATATGGTGGGACGTGAAATCGAAGATATTTATCCGAAACGTTTAGATCATCAATTTGGAGAAACGGTTCTGGAATTGAATAATTGGTCTGCTTACGATTCCCAACTTGGCCGGGATGTGGTTAAGAATGCCAATTTACATGTGAAACAAGGCGAAATTATTGGAGTCGCTGGGCTGATGGGATCTGGCCGCACCGAACTGGCGCTTAGTATTTTCGGGAATCCGAAAAAATATAAATTGAATGGGAACATGCAAGTCCAGGGGCAGCCGGTTTCATTCAAGCATACAAGCGACGCGATTAAAGCGGGAATTGCCTATGTGACAGAGGACCGAAAAGGCAACGGCCTGTTTTTGATCAAAGATATCAAAAGCAACGTAACTGCAGCCCATTTGAAAGGTATCTCATCACGGGGCGTCCTTAACTTGAACGAAGAAGTGATGGTTGGATCTCAATACAAGGATTCGCTGCACATCAAAGCAAGCTCGCTTGAACAAATCGTCGGCAATTTAAGCGGCGGCAATCAACAGAAAGTGTCACTGGGCAAATGGCTGTTTACAGGGCCGAAAATTCTGATCCTCGACGAACCGACACGCGGAATCGATGTCGGCGCGAAGTTTGAAATTTATACCATCATGAACGAATTGATCAAAGAAGGCATGAGCATCATCATGATCTCTTCCGAATTGAATGAAATTATCGGTATGAGCGACCGCATCTATGTTATGGCGGAAGGCAAGATTACCGGCGAACTATCAAAAGAAGAAACGACTCAAGAAGCCATTATGGAACTGGCAACGCAATAGGAGGTAAATATCAATGAGTTTTTTTAATGAAGCAAAATTCCTGATCAAGTCAAACATTCGCGATTACGGGATGTATATCGCCTTGTTCGTCATCATGTTGACGTTCGCCATAATGACGGACGGCTTATTCATGTCATCCCGCAATATCAGCAACCTGTTGGATTCAGCTGGTTATATCGCCGTTCTTGCAGTAGGGATGACACTTGTCATCGTCATCCGCCACATTGATTTGTCTGTCGGTTTCGTTGCCGGTTTTCTCGGAGCGGTTGCGGCAATCTTCCTGACACAAATCGGCATGTCCGTCTGGCTTGTCATTCCGATTGTTTTGATTTTCGGTATTTTTATCGGATTGTTCAATGGCTTTCTGGTCGCAAAAATCGGTATTCCTTCTTTTGTTGCTACGCTTGCCGGTATGCTGATTTTCCGTGGAGCATTATTGAATGTAACGGAATCCACCGGTACGATCATCGTCAATGACGATCTTTTCAATGCACTGGGGAATGGTTTTATCCCATCTCTGATGGAAGTGAACGGACTGCACTTGCTTTCGCTGCTGGTCGGATTAATCGGTATCATTCTTTATATTTACAGCGAAATATCGAATCGCCGCAATAAAGCCAAATACGGTTTTGATGTTATGTCTCCTAAAATTTTCATCATCAAATTAGTACTTGTATCATTCATCATCGGGTATATCACTTGGGTGCTGGCAGGGTATAACGGCTTCTCCTGGACAGTCGTCATCATGCTGCTGGTTGTTGTTGTCTATCATTTCCTGTCGACAAAAACTGTACTCGGCCGCAATATCTACGCTGTCGGGAGCAACCCGGAAGCTGCCCATTTGAGCGGTATCAACGTTACGAAAATCACTCTGATTGTTTTCGGCTCAATGGGAATGCTTGCGGCATTGTCAGGCATCCTTTTCACAGCGCGCCTGCAATCTGCGACAACAACTGCAGGAACATTATTCGAACTTGATGCGATTGCTGCGGCCTATGTCGGCGGAGTTTCTTCAGCCGGTGGTGTAGGTAAAGTGACCGGTGCCATTATCGGAGCGATTGTAATGGCTTCTTTATCCAGCGGCATGAACCTATTGGGTGTCGGTATTTCGTATCAATACATGATTCGCGGCGGCGTGTTGGCCGCAGCAGTTATTTTTGATGTGATGACACGCAGGCAGCGTGCTTAACAAGAAAAGCGGAAGTGCCTGTTCAGATCTGTGCTCCTGCATCGCTGCGCTAGCTTCGTCGCAAAGCCTTGACCTCGCAAGCGTCGGTCAAGACTTGGCCGCTGGCGTCTGGACACGGAGACACTCTTCTCGAAAACTTTTTAAACTAAAAAAGTTATATTATCTTATTTAATTACAAAAGAAGCACCTTCGAATTTGAAGGTGCTTTCTCCATCTCATAACGAGTATTGAGAATTTTCCATCAAGTGGTAAGATGAAATGAGTTTAAACACAAAAGGGGATTGAAATGTGAGAAGAAAAGTCATCTTTGTCCTTTGCTCACTATGTGCCGTCCTTGGTTTTTTTACTGTCCTTTCAGTGAATAAAGTGCTGCATTCTGAATGGGAATTTCCCGAAACTGTTAAATCTGAAAAAGAGCGTTTCCGTATCGTTGTCATCTCCCAGGAACTAGACACGCCATTCTGGAAATTGGTGGACGAAGGAGCCTCCAAGCAGGCGGCAAAGGAAGGTGTCAGTCTCGAGCTATGGGGCAGTTACAGTAAAAACCAGGAAGATTTCTTAAAACAAGTTGAAATTGCCCTTCATTCAAAAGTGGATGGGATTATTGTCCAGGGGCTTGATACAGAAGAGTTTCAGCAATTGACCCGTATCAAGGCCGCTTCCTACGGTATACCGATTATTACCGTCGCAAATGATGTGCCTGTTGAGAAGAGCTTGCGCAAAACGTATGTTGGCTCAGATCATCATAGTGCAGGAAAGATGCTGATGGAAAAACTGGTCAGTGATATGGGTGAACAAGGAGAAGTTGTGCTGCTTGGCGGTACAGATCTGGAATACAGCCAGCGTCTGCGCTTAAAGGGAATGGAGGACAGTCTCGAAAATTATCCAGACATCATTTCGTTTTATGTGGAAAGCGGCTCTTCAGACGAAGAAGCGGCTGCTGCAACTCAAAAGGCGCTCAATGAACATCCCGATGTCGATGCTTTCTTTGTGCTCAATGTTCGCCAGGCTGGAACCGTCATGCAGGAAATCAGCAGGCGCACCGAGCTCGAGCCCTATTATATTTATTCATTCGATGACGGATCGGATGCTTCTGAACTTTTAACTGAAGGAAAACTGGATGGAATCATTGAACAATCGCCGGAACAGATGGGCGAAATGAGTGTCACTTTAATGATGCAATGGCTGCGCAACGAAGTGGTTCCCCTCGATTCGGAAGGCTATATTACGGATATCCGGATTGTGGAAGGGAAGGGCGGTTTGCCGTGAATACGATCCAAAAAAAGATTTGGATGCTTGCCGGTGTTGTAATCGTCATGATGTTCGCCATTTGGCTGATGCTTACTTTCTATAATCAGAAAATGCAGGACCAATACAATGATATTCTGCAGCGCTATCTGCAGATGCATGAAGTATCTGATGCAAGCCAGCAAACCGTAACGAATTTAAATGATTATTTGACGGAGCCGACAGAACGGACCGCCAATAGATTGGAAAGAAGTCAGGAAAGGCTGCTGGATGCACAGGCTTCCATGCTCGAATTACGTAATGCGGAAAACGAATTTACCTTGACCAATTACAGCAATATGATTGAAAGCTTTAATGAAACAGTGGACCGGTCTGTTGCTTTTAGCGAACAGGCAGAGAACGAAACCGCATTAACGGAATTTACAGAGGCCAATCGCATCTCGATCTATATATCCGAAATGACCTTATCCATTTTCAATTCTGAACTTAAAACTTACGAACGGTTTTACCGTGACATTATCCGGCAATCGGAAGACCTCGATACAATGGGGGTATTGCTATTATCGCTCACCAGCATTCTGCTGCTGTTGTTTACATATTTGTTTTCACTCAGTATCACAAAGCCTGTCCACCAATTAACGAAAGCAGCGAATGAGTTGGCGAAAGGACGGTTCGATCAGCCGATCCGAGTGGATTCAAATGATGAAATTTCATTTTTGGCAAAAACCTTCGACCATATGAGGATCAATATCAATAAACTTATTCTCGAAATCCAGCAGAAGGCCCAAGTGGAAAGCGAATTGCAGGAAAGTAAATTGTTGTTGCAGCAAAGTCAGATGCGCCATCTGCAAAGCCAGATAAATCCCCATTTTTTATTCAATACATTAAACACTTTATCGAAGAAAGCCTATCTGGACGGAGCGGAAGAGACGAGTGATTTGCTGGTCAGTGTAGCCGGATTGCTCCGTTATAATTTGAAGCGGCTGGATCATACGGTGACAGTGCAGGAAGAGGCATATGTTTTGAAGCAATATATGGAAATCCAGAAAGCCCGCTTCAGCGATAGGCTGAACTTTCATATTGAACTTGATGAATCGGCATTATTGTACCAGATGCCCAGTCTGACGCTTCAGCCGCTTATCGAAAATGCGGTAATTCATGGCATTGAACCGAAAGAGGACGGCGGACTGATATGGTTCCGGATTAAAGACGTTGAAGGAAATGTCTTTATTGAAATTGAAGACAATGGGCAAGGAATGGATGAGGCCAAGAAAAAAGCATTGCTGGAAGGTGGCATCAATCCGAAGGAAGGGCATTCGACGGCCATCGGCTTCGCAAATGTCGTCAAGCGGCTGCAAATGTTTTATGGCCGTGAAGATGTGGTCACTATCGAAAGCACACCAGGGAGAGGAACGAAAATCATCTTGAAGTTGCCAAAAGTAATGGAGGTTGAAAATTATGTTTAAACTCCTGCTCGTTGATGATGAACCGGTTGAACGTGATGGTATGCAGGCCATTCTTCAGCATGCATTTCAGGAAATTGAGATCAAACAGGCGAAAACCGGGAAGATGGCTGTTGAAATCGCGGCTAAGTGGAAGCCGGATATCATCTTTATGGATATCATGATGCCCACAATGAGCGGTTTGGAAGCAATCGAGGAAATAAAACGGACCAACAATGATATTGAGTTTGTTATGATGACAGCTTTTGAAACCTTCGATTATGCTCGGCAAGCTCTAAAACTCGGGGTCAAAGACTATTTGCTGAAGCCCAGCAAAGCGAGTGAAATTGTCGCCACTACTGATAAGCTTTTCGCCCAGTTGAGGCAGAAAGTACAGGAGACAGCGGAGCGCAGGCAGGAACAAGGCGCGCTTCAAAAAGCACTGGCAATTGTTGAAACGGATATCGTCACTCAATTGCTATTCGATCATGTCCATGAAATGCACATTGATTTGCTTGTTGAAATGCTGGATACTCAGCCGGCTGAAGAGAAATTTGTCATGACGCTCCTTGTACCGGAAGGCGCGGAACAAATTTACGCGAGCATCAAAGAGCGAATCAGCACTGGCAACAGTGTTTGGATGGGTGCCTGCTACGGCAATCAATTGCCGCTCATCGTCTTTCGGAATCCGGCCCACTCTTTCCGTTCACAAGCAATTACGCTCGCCAAAGAAATTCTGGCGGTAACAGGGAGGCAGGAAGGCTGGTTTATCGGCATCGGCACAGTCTGCCAATCGCTGAATGACATCCGCACTTCCTACCAAAAATCCTTGGTGGCCATGCTGGATATCAAAGTTCCTTCACGCTACCGGTTTTATTCGGAAGAATTGGAGCCTATCAAAGAAGATATGCCGGCGTTTATCAAACAGCAGGAAAAACGTCTGGCGGATTTTGTGCGGCTCGGTGAATGGGAAGCAGTCGAAGCACTTGTGCTCGATCTTATCCGGCAACTGGAGCATACCGGCGAAAAAGTACTTCGCACGCAGCAGCGTTCGCTTGAATTTCTATGGTTAACGACACGAATCATGGAGGAAATCGGAATAGAAGCGGAAGCGCCGTTCTATTCGGTTCCTGCAAAGGACCATCGGCAATTGATATCGGAAACATTGGAATTGATCCAGGAATTGAAAAAAGTTTATATGACCCATTACAGCCGGCTTGAAGTCGACAAAATCCACAGAATCAAGCAATTTATCACCGATCATTCGCATGAAGACATCTCACTTGATGCGCTTGCACGGCAAGTGGATCTAAGTCCGATTTACATCAGCAAAATGTTCAAGGAGAAACTCGGCATCAATTACATCGATTTCCTGACAGAATGCCGGATTGAAAAAGCGAAAAAGCTTTTGGCCAATCCTGAAAAAAGTCTGAAAGCAATCGCGCTTGAAGTCGGCTATCACGAACCAAACTACTTCAGCAAAGTATTCAGGAAAATGAATGATTTATCTCCGAGCGAATACCGTATGACAGTATTCAATGCAGGGAAAACGGAGGAAGTTAAAACATGAAGCCGCTGATGAGGATACTGTTGCTGCTGATTCTTGGCATTTTACTTGTTGCCTGCCGGGACACCGTTGAGGTTCCAGAAAAGGCAGTATTTAAAGAAGACGATTTGATAGTGGATAATGAACCGCTGAAAATTGGCTTTGCCATGGATACGCTGAAAGAAGAACGCTGGCTGAAAGACCGCAAACTGTTCCAGGAAGCCATCGAATCGCACGGTCTGGAAGTGGAAATCAGGGCAGCGAACGGAGACGATGCCCTGCAGATTGCACAGGCAGAAGAAATGATACAGCAAGGCATAGACCTCCTCGTCATTGTGCCCCACAACGCTGAAGCGACGGCTGCCATTGTCCACAAAGCCCACGGTGCAGGCATAAAAGTCATCGCATATGATCGGCTTGTGAAAAATGCCGATATCGATTTATACGTCTCTTTTGATAATGAAAGAGTGGGCGAGCTCCAGGCAGAAGAAATGCTGAAGCGTGTTCCCAAGGGCAATTACGTCTACATCGGCGGCGCCCCGACCGACAATAACGCCCATCTGCTGAAAAAAGGAGTTTTCAATGTGCTGCAGCCGGCAATCGACCGCGGCGATATCCGAATCATCTATGACCAGTGGACAGCAGACTGGGCGCCGGAAGCGGCTTACACCCATATGTCAGAAGCTCTGAACATCAACAACAATCAAATCGATGCAGTTATCGCAGCCAATGACGCGACTGCTGGGGGAGTGGTTGAAGCATTGGATAATCAGGGGCTTGCTGGAACGATCCCGGTTGCCGGACAGGATGCCGAACTTGCAGCGGTTCGGCGAATCATCGATGGGACCCAAATGATGACTGTCTATAAACCTATTCGAAATCTGTCCGAACGGGTGGCTGCTTTGGCCATCCATCTGGCAAAAGACAACGAGTTTAAGCCGACCGTCAGCATCAACAACGGAAAAAGTGAAGTGCCTTCCGTACTGTTGGAACCGATTGCTGTCACTGCTGATAATCTTAAAGAAGTTATCATTGCCGATGAATTCCATTCGGAAGAAGAAGTTTACGGGAAAGAGTGAGCCTTAGCATCCGCTAGGGCTTTTTCATATTCTGGATAATGCCGGTATGTGCAGAATCGGCTGAAGATGGTGCTGCGCAAATAAAATCATATCTGCGCAAACAAAACTGATTCTCCGCAAATAAATGTGAATCTGCGCAAACAAATTCGATTCTCCGCAAATAAAACCGAATCTGCGCAAACAAACCATTCCAGCCCGCTCCACCTCACGTGCTAAACTAGTAGCAACTTGAAAAAAAGGCGGGAAACTCATGATTTCATTAAGCATTCTGGATTATTCGCCGATTGATGAAGGCGCGACGGCAGGAGAAGCGCTGCAGCAGACGACCCGGCTCGCACAATTGGCCGAAAAGATCGGCTATAAGCGCTTTTGGGTGGCTGAGCATCACCAGGTATTTTCGGTGGCGGGCAGTTCACCGGAAATGCTGATGATGCATCTGGCCGGCGCGACACAAAAAATACGCATTGGATCCGGCGGCGTCATGCTGCCGCATTACAGTTCCTATAAAGTGGCGGAAAACTTCCGGCTGATGGAGGCGCTGCATCCCGGTCGCATCGACCTTGGTATCGGGCGTTCGCGCAGCTACCGTTTGGTCAATAAAGCATTGAACGAGTCGAAAGGGATTCCGGTTTCCTATGAACAGCAAATCGCTGATATCCAAAAATATTTTACGGACGATACCGACTCTGAACATCGCTTTCAAAAACTGCGCGCCACTCCGGTCAGCGAAACGGCACCTGAAATATGGGTCCTCGGTACGGGAGAAGGCAGTGTGAAAGTGGCGGCAGAAGCGGGGGCAGCATATGCCTATGCCCATTTCGCGAAACCGTTGAAGTCGAGTGCCCAGCTGATCGAGTCGTATAAAGAACAATTCCGGCCGTCAAAATTGCTGGACGCTCCGAAAGCGATGGTCTGTATTTTTGCAGTTGTCGGAGAGACGGAAGAAGAAGCGGAGGACTTGGCGAAAGCCTTTGACCTCTGGCTGCTTTTCGTCGAGTCGGATACACCGCCGCCATATTATCCGTCTGTCGAAACCGCTAAACAGCGCGGCTTCAGTGCAAGTGAGCTGGAGAAAGTCGAACGCAACCGGAAGCGCATGCTGATTGGCACACCCGAACAGGTGAAGCGGCAGATCGAAGAAATTGCGGATGCATATCAGACAGATGAAGTGCTGGTCATCCCGAATGTATCCGGTGAAGACAGCCGGCTGAAAGAAATCCGCCTATTGGCTGAGGTATTTGGATTGGAAGGATAAATTGAAAGCCTCGTGAAAGCAGATTTGCTTTCACGAGGCTTTTTTGTGTCTGTTATTTATTTTCTTTATAGATGAAATAATCGAAATCAGCAGCTAACCCTGCTCCGGACGTATCCTGGCATTGCATGCCGACGAATGCGCCGGTGAAGAAGCCACCGCCTTGAATGTAATCATCCGATAACTTATGCGACTGGAATTTGACCGGGATCAAGTTCCAGTTTTCACCGTCAAAGGAGTAGGAATACTGGTAGATGCCGGTTTTGACATCGACACGCATGTGCACGTAATCGACATGGTCAGGCACTTCGATTTCTTCGCCTTGAAGCGGCTGGTCGAAGTCGGTATTATCACAAACCGTCAATTCGAGGATGCGCCCCTTTTCTTCATTCCATGAGATTTGGAGGGCCGTCCAGTTTTCGGTGTTGTAGTAATTGACGAGGCCTGCACCTTGCTGGAATGTCGTCGGATTGAATGCGACTTTCGTTTCAGCTGTGAAGTTGAAATGCTGCCAGCGGCGCGCGACGAAGGCTTGTGTGAATTTCGACGTCAGGGATTCGCGTCCGTGGATGCGCAGGTGACCCGGATTTTCTTTCAGCGATACGATTTCTTCGCCGAGCGGAATACGCAAAGTCTGGAAATGCGCATTCAATTGCTCGGAATCGAAATCGTCTTTTTCAGGGAAATCTTCTTCCCATACATGTTCTTCGATTGCCGGTCCGTCGATTTCAAGCGAAGGCTGGTTGCCGCCGACGACATACGGCCAATCGTTTTTCCATTCAAGCCGCTGGATTGCTGTTTCACGGCCAAGCGGACAGAAACCGCGCGGATCGAGCAACGCCTGATCTTCCTGAGGAAGCGGGCGGCCAGTCAGGTGGACAAGGAACCATTCGTCGGTATGCGTCTTGACGATGGAAGCATGCCCCGCTTTTTGCAATGGATTCCGCGGATAAGGGAACGACGTGATCAGTGGATTTTCGGGATGTACTTCATACGGGCCGTCAATCGTTTTCGACCGGGCGATGGTCGCTTGGTGATCATATTTCGTGCCGCCTTCTGCGGTCAATAAATAATAATACTCACCGATTTTGTAAAGATGAGGCGCTTCCGTCAATTTGATGTCGGTGCCTTTGAAGATGATTTTTGATTCGCCTATAAGCTTGCGCTGCTCAGAATCGAATTCCTGCAGCACGATGCCATAGAAATTATGATGTCCTTTGCGGTGGTCCCAATACATATTGACGAAATATTTCTTGCCTGACTCGTCATGGAACAGGGAAGGGTCGAAACCTGAACTGTTCAAGTAAGAAGGTTCGGACCAGTCGCCGTCGATGGTATCGCAGGTCACCAGGTAATTATGGCAATCTTTCCAGCGTCCTTCTGTCACTTTAACGTCAGTGTAGATCAGCCAAAATTGGCCGTCGCTGTAGGACAGAGCGGGAGCCCAGACGCCGCCTGAGTTCGGGTTGCCCATCATATTCAATTGGCTGATACGGTTAAGTGGGCGTGATGCAAGCCGCCAGTTTTTCAAATCTTTGGAATGATAGATGCCGACGCCGGGGAACCATTCAAAAGTGGAAACGGCTATGTAATAATCTTCCCCTACGCGGCAGATGCTTGGGTCGGGATTGAATCCGGGCAAAATCGGGTTAAGAATTTTCGTCAAAATAATCCATCCTTTGCAGTATATTTTTCATGTAAGTGCTTACAATTTTCCGGCCGGAAAAAGTCCGGCAGCGGGCCAGCTTAGACAGAGAGGACGTTCTTCTGGCGGATGCTGACCTGCAGGAAATTTTCAATTGAAAAAGCGGCCACGCCAAGTGCTGTCGAGAACGTGGACAGTTCTGAGAATTTGATCTCCAAATCGTTTTTCTGGAACCAGAGCGCCTGGTTGGCGACCCGGTTATTCAAGGGCTGTTCCAATAATTCTTTTACAGATGCCAGCCGGTTGCCGATAATGACCTGCTGTGGATTGAACGTATTGATGATATTATTGATGCCGACGCCTAAATAATCACCTGTTTGTTCAAATAAGGCGATGACGTCTTTATTGCCGGCTGCAGCCAATGCCTGCAGGTTGGTCAAATCGAATTCTTCATGGTCGGCCAGCGGCAAGCCCATCGGTTCAGCCCGCTTGATCAATGCCTGTTCGGACGCATACAGCTCCCAGCAGCCTTTATTGCCGCAGCGACAGATTTCGCCGTCGATCTGAATCGTCATATGGCCGAGTTCACCCGAAAAGCCGTTTGATCCTTTATATAGTTCGCCGTTAAGGATCAATCCGACGCCGATACCGATGCCGGCGCTCACGTAGACGATATTATCGCATTCTGTGCCAGCTCCGAATTTCTTCTCGCCATAGGCGCCGGCGTTCGCTTCGTTTTCGATGATGACAGGCAAGCCGTACTGTTCTTCCAGAATCGCTTGGAGATTCAAGTTTTTCCAGTTCAGGTTCGGGGCCAGCAGGATATTGCCGTCGTTATCGACGATTCCCGGTACGCCAACCCCGATGCCGATGATGCCGTGCGGACTCGGTGGAGCAGAAGCCTGCAGATAATCGATGACTGCAAACAATTTCGCTTCGATCTCTTCATAAGAAAGATCTTTGAAGGTGACTTCTTTTTTCAAGACGATATTGCCGCTCAGGTCGGTCAGGATGCCAAGCAGGTAATTGACCCCGATATCAATGCCGATCGAATGGCCAGCTGTTTCATTGAACAAGAGCATGACCGGGCGCCTGCCGCCACTTGAAACGCCGGGACCGGATTCGTAAATCAGATGATCCTCCAGCAGATCATTGACCAAAGAGGAAACTGTCCCTTTATTCAGGCCGACTTCACTGGCGACAGACGCCCTTGAAATCGGGGAGCAATCGATGATCTTATTGAGCACCAACGATTTATTTCCTTCTTTAACTACATGATGATTAAAAGTCCTGGTTACCACGGTTTTCATCAGCTTCAGCTCTTTCTCTGTTTTTATTTCTATTCTAACAAATTAAACCTGTTATTTAAGTTGAATAAACAATAATTTAAATAACATTTTTCCCGTCCGGCACAGAAATTCCTTTGGCAGGGAAGCAGAAAATACCAAAAAATTATTTTTCAACTCAATAATAATTTTTTCGCCGGAATACAGAAAGCCTTCGAAAATCGGCGTGGTTAAAGGGTTTCTCGGGAATTATTACAGGTTTATGGTTTCATTATACCTCAAATAAAAACTTTGTTCATCTACTAGACTAACTAGGAATCATTTGATACAATGAAAACGCATACAACAATCAGAAAATTGTTGTAACTACAAACTCACTAGGGGGAGAAAAAAATGGGTGGAAAGAAAACGCTTACAGTTTTATCGTCCGCTTTAGCCGCATCATTGTTATTAACAGCTTGTTCAGGTTCCGGATCTGAGGATGCTTCTTCAGCATCGGGGGAAACTGAAGTTAAGTTTATGCATTTATGGCCAGAAGGCAGTTCAAAGAAACACTATGACGTTGTAAACGAAATCATCGCTGAGTATGAAGCGGAAAATGAAGGCGTTACAATCGACTTGGAAGTATTGAGCAATGAGCAGTATAAAGATAAATTGCGTGTACTATCGACATCGGGAGATCTTCCGGACGTGGGGATGACATGGGCGGCAGGATTCCTTGAGCCTTATGTCGGCGGCAATATGTTCGCACCGCTTGATGATGTGATCGAAGAAGAATTGAGTGATGCATTTGTTCCGGGAACTGCGGAAGCATATGCACTGGATGGCGCAACATACGGCTTGCCATTGGAATTGAATATCGTATCGCTCTACTATAATAATGCAATGTTCGAAGAGTACGGCATAGCACCACCGGAAACATACGAAGAATTGCTTGAAGTCGTTGATGCATTCAATGAAGAAGGCATCCAGCCGATTGCTTTAGGGAACAGAGACGCGTGGACAGGATCTCTTTGGTATATGTATTTGGCAGACCGCCTCGGCGGAGCTGATACATTGAACAAAGCCATCGACCGTTCAGGATCTTTCGAAGATCCGGCTTTGGTTGAAGCTGCTGCTAAAGTGCAGGAACTTGTTGACAGAGATGCATTTGTAAACGGTTTTAACGGTTTGGCTGATGAAGAAGCGAAGTCGATGTTCATGAGCGAACAGGCTCCTATGTACTTGATTGCTACTTGGGATCTTCCGAACTACACAACAAACGAATCAGTGCCACAGGAATTCAGAGATTCTGTTGATTACATGAACTTCCCGACAGTTGACGGTGAAGGCGACACAAACAGCTTTGTCGGCGGCCCGGGAGTTGGATTGTTTGTAGCAGAAGAATCTGAAGTAAAAGAAGAAGCGAAAGATTTCGCAGCTTATTTTGTAAAAGCATGGGGTGAGCAAGCAGTTGAAAAAGCGGGCGTAATCCCGGCTACAAAAGTGGACGCTGCATCACTTGATCTTCCGCAAATGTACATTGATATCCTGGACGAATTGAACAACGCAAGCAATATCACATTATTCGCGGACGTTCAAATGAGCCCGGATACTGCGCAAGTTCACTTGGATTCAATCCAGGCGCTGTTCGGCAATGAAATGACGCCTGAAGAATTCGCGAAAGCGCACGAAGACGCGTTATCAAAAGAATAAATATTACGTGAAGCAGGTTAAATCAGATGAAATGAAAGGGACATATCCTGGTTGGCGGATTGTCCCTTTCTATTTTTCAGAATATGGGGTTGAATGCTATGAACAAAGTTATGTCCAATAAGTTTCATATCGCTTTATATATTGCACCGGCCCTGTTATTGGTCAGTGTACTGGTGTTTATTCCGCTGATTCTCTCTGGCTACTATGGCCTGATGGATTGGGACGGAATCGGCGCAAAAACATTTATCGGTTTGGAAAACTACATTACCGGGATTCAGGACAGTAAGTTTTGGGACAGTGCCTTGCATTCATTCCTGCTGGCAGTGTTTTCTACTTTGAGCCTGGCCATCTATCTGGCTGTTTCCATTATTTTGGCTTCAAAAATCAAAGGCGCAGATTTGCTGAGAAAAATCTATTTGATTCCGATGCTTCTGTCTTCAGTTGCCATCGCTCAGCTTTGGATAAAAGTTTACAATCCATCAAGCGGTATCTTGAATACATTCCTGCGGTCAATCGGAATCGAGAATCCACCTAACTGGCTGGCTGATCCGACTATCGTATTGTTTGCTATATTCATTCCGATCCTATGGCAATATGCAGGATTCTACATATTGATCTATTACGCAGCATTGAAAAATATACCCGAATCCCTGATTGAAGCAGCTCGCATTGATGGAGCGACTCCGTTCCAGATTGCTACACGCATCAAATTGCCGCTGATCAAGGAAGTCGTGAGTGTTACCATCGTACTGGCAATTGTCGGTTCATTGAAATACTTCGACCTGATTTACGTTATGACTGCCGGCGGACCAAATGGTGCCTCAGAAGTTATGGCATCTTATATGTACAAACTGGCTTTTAATAGTTACAACTTTGGATACGGCAGTGCCATCGGATTCCTGTTGCTGATCATTACGATGATCGTAACGGTCGTTGTCCGCAAAGTGACTGCTACAAAAGAAAGAATCGAGTATTAGGAAGGGGACTTGGGCATGAATCGCATTGGTTATTTTTTTCTTTACCTGGCACTGATCGTGGTGGCGATGTTCCAAATCCTGCCGTTGATCTGGCTGTTCATCTTCTCGCTGAAGGACAACCGGGAAATTTTCGCCGGTTCTCCGTTCGCTCTTCCGAGTGAATTCCGTTGGGAAAATTATGCGAAGGTCTGGGACGGCGGAATCGGCGTTTATTTCTTCAATAGTGTCTGGATCACTGTAGTGGCCATTATCTTGACGGTGCTGTTCGCCAGTATGGCGACATTTGCCATCACACGCATGAGATGGAAACTGAGCGGTTTGGTATTAGGCCTCTTCATGATCGGCCTGATGATTCCGATCCACTCTGCATTGATTCCGCTGTACAGCATGTTCATGGGCGTGGGGATGATCGATAATCCGTGGTCAATCGTGCTGACTTATACAGCGTATAATCTGCCGATCACCATGATGATCCTGCTTGGCTTCTATTACACTTTGCCGAAGGAAGTCGAAGAAGCGGCCATTATCGACGGCTGTTCGATCCACCGAATGTTTTTCCGCATCATCCTGCCCATGACGACACCGGTCATGGCGACAACTGTGGTCATCAATATGATCTACAACTGGAACGAGTTTGTTTTCGTTAACACCTTTATCAGTTCTGAAAAATACAAGACGCTTACTGTCGGTATCCAGAACTTTATCGGGCAATACATGACAGACTGGGGCGCAATCGGCGCGACATTGATCATCAGTGTGCTGCCAATCATCATCGCGTTCATCTTCTTCAGCAATAAAGTCGTTGAAGGAATCTCGTCAAGTGCGGTTAAGGGTTAATGATAAGAGTTCCGCCGCCCGAAAATCGGCGGCGGGGCACTGACAATAGAAAAGCTTCCCCTTTGAGAAAAATCTCGCAGGAGAAGCTTTTTGTTTATCATGAGCGGTCAGCCTTCCAGTTCGGCATCGGTTTTATTGGCCCGGTTGAAGGAGCGGAGGGCGAGCCACGTGATGATGTATGAAAATGAACTGCCGCCGAAAATGACGGCCAGCGCCGGTACAGTCTGCATGATGACAGCCAGCGATCCGAGGCAGATGAAAATGAGTAACGTGTTGATCGGATTGATGAGCATGATAAAAAATGCGTTTTTGATGACCTGTCCGACTTTTATGTCGAAATGGACGAATGTCGGGAACAGGTAAAACAAATACATCGCAAACAGCAGCATAAAGGCGAATAGCGGAATATACGTCCAGGAAAAATCTGCTGAGCTGGTCTGGATATAGAAAATATCAAGGGCGATAAAAGCGGCAATTGCTGTCACGAATAACCCCAGCAGATTGCTTTTCACAAAATCACGCCGGTAATATTGCCAGAAAGCCGGAAACACGGGCTTGCCGGTATCACCGCGCAGCCAGTCGCGGCAAACAGCGAACATCGCGATTGTGGCCGGATAGAAACCGAGCACCACGCCGCCGAGCAAAGTAAACAGGATCCATAGCAAGTTGACGTAGGCAAAGCGAGTGATCCATTCGAGAACATTATAGATAAAACCGCTGGTTGAATTCATATATTGACCATCCTTCTCAGTTAGTTAAATTCGCTATGAGGCTTAAGTAATCTCGCAGATTGTCGAGAAACATCAACTTCTTCAATCATTTCGCTGCAGGCGGACGCGTTCCGCAGGGAGCTGCCTGAGCCTCCTCGTCGCTTTGCGCCTGCGGGGTCTCAGGACTCGCTCTGTTTCCTGCAGGAGTCGCCGCCTGCTGCTACATTTTATATCTGTAGAAGAAGCTGAATATTTTCTCAGAAAACAAAGGTAGACAGACTACGTCTTTAGTAAAAACGATTCTGAGATATGGAGCAAAACAGCGTAGACTCCCAGGGGATTAGAAACAGAGTTGGTTTACCAACTCTGTTTCGAGCGAAGTGCTGAGATCCACTCGGGCGAAGGTTACTGAGTCCGAGTTAGCTCAGTGCAAGTCCCCAGGAAAGCGCAGCAGTTTTGCGGAATATCGATTACCAAAAATCTTATGTTCAGCTAACAAAACTATACCTTTTTTTATTATCTTACACTATCACTCTAAACTTTGTTTAACTAATAGACAAACTAATTTGAAATTGCTATAATCGTGATGAAAGCCTTTTCATTACATAACCAAATCAACAATAAAATAACAATACAGTTGGAGGTACATACAATGGCTTATTTCCCGAATATCGAAAACATTAAATTTGAAGGTGCTTCATCAAAAAATCCATACGCGTTCAAATTCTACAACCCGGAACAACAGGTCGGCGGCAAGTCGATGGAAGAAATCCTGCGCTATGCAGTTTCTTACTGGCACACATTCACAATGGACGGTTCTGATCCGTTCGGCGCAGGCAGTATGATCCGCAACTGGGACAAATACGACGGCATGGACTTGGCGAAAGCACGCGTGGAAGCTTCTTTCGAGTTCTACAACAAGATCAGTGTACCGTTCTTCTGTTTCCACGATATCGATATTGCACCGGAAGGCAGCAATTTGCGTGAATCCAATAAAAACCTCGATGAAATTGTCGGCATGATTAAAGAATACATGAAAGACAGCAAAGCGAAATTGCTTTGGAACACAGCTAACAACTTCACACACCCACGCTTTGTGCACGGGGCAGCATCTTCAAGCAACGCGGATGTATTCGCTTATTCAGCTGCAAAAGTGAAAAAAGGACTTGAAATCGGTAAAGAGCTTGGCGCCGAAAACTATGTTTTCTGGGGCGGCCGTGAAGGTTACGAAACGCTGTTGAACACAAATATGAAATTAGAGATGGACAATCTTGGCCGCTTCTATCATATGGCAGTGGATTACGCGAAGGAAATCGGCTTTGAGGGCCAATTCCTGATTGAACCAAAACCAAAAGAACCGACAACGCACCAATACGATTACGATGTAGCGACAGCGCATGCTTTCCTTCAAAGCTACGGACTGGCTGATCGTTTCAAGTTTAACATCGAAGCAAACCACGCGACACTTGCGGGTCACACATTCGAACACGAATTACACTATGCACGCATCAACAATATGCTTGGGTCGGTCGATGCCAACCAGGGCGATCCGCTTCTTGGCTGGGATACGGATGAATTCCCGACAGATCTTTGGTCTACAACACTTGCGATGTATGAAATCCTTCAAAACGGCGGACTTGGCCGCGGCGGCTTGAACTTTGACGCTAAAGTAAGACGCGGTTCGTTTGAACAGGATGATTTGTTCCATGCACATATTGCAGGAATGGACGCATTCGCGGTCGGTCTGACTGTAGCACAGCAATTGATCGATGATAAAGTGCTTGAAAACATCGTCAGCAACCGTTACCAGACATATACAGAAGGCATCGGCCTTGATATTGTCAACGGCAAAACCGATTTCCACAAGCTCGAAGAATATGCGCTTGGCTTAACGGACATCAAACAGACTTCAGGACGTCTGGAGCAAATCAAATCGACGATCAACCAGTATTTATTGCAGGCTTTCGCCAAATAAGGATTTTTTGATGCTAGGAGCGCTGGAGTTATGAAATATGTAATCGGTGTGGATTTAGGGACAAGTGCAGTAAAGATTTTATTGGTCAGTCAGCAGGGTGAAGTGGTGCAGACCGTTTCAAAGCCGTATCCTTTATTCCATGAAAAAACGGGATACAGCGAACAGAATCCGGAAGACTGGGTGACTGGAACGATTGCCGGGCTTCAGGAGCTGCTGCAGAATTTCAGCGGCGTACCGAAAGACATTGAAGGCATCAGTTTTTCAGGGCAGATGCATGGCCTCGTGCTGCTGGATGGCAGCAATGAAGTCTTGCGCCCGGCGATTCTGTGGAATGATACCCGCACAACCGCTGAATGCAAAAAAATTGTTGAGACTGTCGGGCAGGAACGCCTGCTTGAAATAACGAAGAACCCGGCGTTGGAAGGCTTTACGCTGCCGAAGATCCTGTGGGTGAAAGAATACGAACCGGAAATTTTCAATAAAGCACAGTCATTCGTTTTGCCGAAAGATTATCTGCGCTACCGGATGACCGGTGAACTCCATATGGAATATTCCGATGCGGCGGGAACGCTGCTATTGGATATTTCGAAACAGCAATGGAGCACAGAGATCTGTGAACTATTGGAGTTGGACCCGAAAATCTGTCCGCCGCTGCTTGATTCACATGCAGAAGTCGGCACGCTGACGGCAGAATTCGCTGAACAATCCGGTCTCGTGGAAACGACACGCGTTTTTGCAGGCGGTGCCGATAATGCATGCGGCGCGATCGGTTCAGGAATTCTGGAAGACGGAAAAACATTGTGCAGCATCGGTACTTCCGGTGTAGTGTTGTCTTATGAAGCAAGCGATGACAAAGAGTTCGGCGGCAAGGTGCATTATTTCAACCATGCAGCGCCGAATGCCTTTTATACAATGGGCGTTACACTCTCGGCAGGCTACAGCCTGACCTGGTTCAAGGACGTTTTCGCTGTAGGCGAATCATTTGATGAATTATTGGCTGAAGTAGGAACGGTTCCCGCTGGTTCAAACGGATTATTGTTCACACCGTATTTAGTCGGGGAACGCACACCGCATGCGGATGCGACAATCCGCGCCAGCTTTATCGGCATGGACAGTTCACATCAGCGCAAAGATTTCGTCCGTGCTGTACTGGAAGGAATCACATTTTCTTTGAACGAGTCGATTGCGATTTTCCGTGACAGCGGCAAACACATCGACACAATCGTTTCAATCGGCGGCGGTGCGCAAAACGAGGACTGGCTGCAGATGCAGGCGGATATCTTCAACACGACCATCGTCCGGCTGAAAAGTGAACAGGGACCTGGAATGGGGGCGGCCATGCTTGCGGCGTTCGGCTGCGGCTGGTTTAATTCATTGCAGGCGTGCGCGGATGTTTTCCTGGAAGAAGGAAAACAGTTTACGCCGGATCCTGTAAATGTAGAGCAATACGAAAAATTGTTTGCGGTATATACTGAAGTATATGGCCAAACAAAAGAACTTAATGAAAAATTAACAGCTTTCCGAAAGTGAATCATTGAATAAGAGTCTCAACTATTCGGTTGAGGCTCTTCTTTGCAAAATCGATGGACGATCAAACAAGGGAGCGTGGAATGATGAATTATCGGCAAATCGGCAGCACAGACCTGAAAGTGAGCGAATTGAGTTTTGGAACTTGGGCAATCGGCGGTTCGTGGGGCAGCACGAAGGACGAGGAATCGCTTCGCGGACTGGACCGCGCGATGGATGCGGGCGTAAACTTTTTCGATACAGCAGACGTATACGGAGACGGGCATGCGGAAGAACTTTTGGCGAAAGCGACAAAAGGCAAGCATGACGAAATCCATATCGCGACGAAATTTGCTCGCGCTGGCGATATTCATGATCCCAAGACCTATTCACTGGAAAGCGTTAGCCAATACGCGGAAAACAGCTTGAAACGGCTGGGACGTGAACAGATCGATCTGTTCCAGATTCATTGTCCACCGATTGAAATTCTGCGTGATGGCCAGGTGTTTGAAGTGCTTGACCGCTTGAAAGAGCAAGGCAAAATCCGCTATTACGGCGTCAGCGTCGAAACGGTGGAAGAAGGGCTCTTGTGCATGGAAAACCCGAACGTCAGCAGCTTGCAGGTGATTTTTAATTTATTCCGCCAGAAACCGGCAACGGAACTTTTCCCGGCAGCAGCTGAAAGGAATGTCGGCATCCTGGCGCGTGTACCGTTGGCAAGTGGTTTATTGACTGGGAAATTCAAGAAAAACGCTGAATTCGAAGAAGACGACCACCGCAATTTCAACCGTGACGGCCAGGCATTCAACGTCGGCGAAACGTTTGCCGGACTGGAATTTAATAAAGGCGTGGAATTGGCCGATAAGTTATCGTGGATCGCAGAAGACAGAGGCAATATGACCCAGGCTTCCCTCAAGTGGATCCTGGAGCACGAAGCGGTTTCGTCCGTGATACCGGGCTTTAAGACAGTGGCGCAAGTCGAGGACAATCTGCAGGCATTGAACGCGTCAGCTTACAGCGCTGAAGAAATGAAGAAAATCGAACAATTCTATAAAAAGCAAGTAGAATCAAATATCAGAGGACCTTACTAAGTATCCACTAATAGAGGCTAAGGCAATACATATTCGGAGGGATGAAAATGGCAGGGTTGAATTTAGTCAACATCAAGAAAGTCTATGACAAAGGTGTTGTTTCCGTTCAGGACTTTAACCTGGAAATCAGGGACAAGGAATTTCTCGTATTGGTCGGACCGTCCGGCTGTGGGAAATCGACGACGCTGCGGATGATCGCTGGGCTGGAAGACATCACGGAAGGCGATCTGTTCATCGGTGAAAAACGTGTCAATGACGTTTCGCCGAAAGACCGCGACATCGCGATGGTGTTCCAGAACTACGCGCTTTACCCACATATGAACGTCTATGACAATATGGCGTTCAGTTTGAAATTGAATAAATTGAAGAAAAATGATATCAAGGAACGCGTCGACAATGCAGCGAAGATTCTTGGTTTGGAAGAGTACCTTTACCGTAAACCGAAAGCCTTGTCCGGTGGGCAGCGCCAGCGGGTTGCACTCGGCCGCGCGATTGTGCGCGACGCGGAAGTATTCCTGATGGATGAGCCGTTATCCAACTTGGATGCAAAGTTACGTGTGCAGATGCGCACAGAAATCCAGAAATTGCATCGCCGTTTGCAGACGACAACAGTTTATGTGACCCATGACCAAACGGAAGCGATGACGATGGCAACACGCCTGGTCGTCATGAAAGACGGCTTTATCCAGCAGGTCGGCTCTCCAAAAGAAGTATATGACGAGCCGGATAATATGTTCGTCGGCGGCTTTATCGGTTCTCCCGCGATGAATTTCCTGCGCGGCCGTTTAGAAGGCAGTCAATTTGTGATGGGCGACATCAAAGTGCTGATTCCGGAAGGGAAATTGAAGGTGCTTCGCGAAAAGGGTTATGACGGGAAAGAACTTGTTCTCGGCATCCGTCCGGAAGATATCCATGATGAACCCGTATTCCTGGATTATTCACCGGAAACAAAAATCCGTGCTTCGATTGAAGTGGCTGAATTGATGGGCTCAGAAATCATTCTTTATTCGGTCGTGGACAATCAGGACTTTGTTGCCCGTGTCGATTCCCGTTTTGGGGTGGAAGCCGGACAGACAATCGATATGGCATTCGACATGAATAAAGTGCATTTCTTCGATAAGGAATCCGAACTCCGCATCAAATGATTTTGCCTGTGAGCGGTTCGCTGACAGGATATAGGGATGCCGCTAAAGGATAAACGTCCTTTGGCGGCGTTTTTTATTTCGGAGAAAGGGTGATGGAGATGGAAAAAATCAGCTGGGGCGTTCTAAGTACAGCGAATATCGGCTTGACGCAAGTGATTCCGGCGATTGGCCGTGCGGAAAATGCGGAGCTTGCAGCTATTGCAAGCCGGAGCGGTAAGGTCCATGCGATTGCAGAAGAGCATGGAATTTCAAGAGCTTATGAAAGCTACGAAGCTCTACTGGCAGACAGCGAGATCGATGCAGTGTATATTCCGCTGCCGAATCATCTGCATAAAGAATGGACGATGAAAGCGGCCGCAGCAGGCAAACATGTGCTGTGTGAAAAACCGGCGGCGCTGACGGAAGCAGAAGCGGAAGAAATGGTGGCGTTTTGCCAAAGCCAAAACGTGAAATTCGCGGAAGCGTTCATGTATCAGCTGCATCCGCAGCACGGACGCGTAAAGGAAATTATGGCTTCAGGTGAAATTGGTGACATCCGCTTGATCAAATCGGGCCATTCCTTTTATATGGCCGACCGGGAAACGAATATCCGCATGGATAAAAAGATGGGCGGCGGCAGCCTTTACGATCTCGGCTGCTATTCGATTCAAGTATTCCGCCATCTGACGGATGCTGAACCGTTGGAAGTGCAGGCTTTCGCTGAAATGGATAAGGCAGACGGCGTCGATATGACGGCTCACGGCTGGCTGCGATTCGAAGGCGGCATCCTCGCTTTATTTGACTGCAGTTTCGATATGCTTCCACGCAACGAATATGAAGTGATCGGCACGAAAGGTTCCATTAGAGTGCCGTACGCGTTCCGACCGGATATTGTCGGCGGTGTGGGATCAATAATTGTCAAAGCGGGGGACGGGCAGCGAACAGAAGAAGTGGACGGCGACAGTTATAGGCTCGAAGTGGAGGATTTTTCATCCGCGATTCTAGAAGACCGGCAACCATGGATCAGCGGCGATTCGACAATCCGCAATATGCGTGTGCTGGACGCTTGCTATGAATCGATTTCTACGGGCCAGTCCGTTCAACTAACCACGGAAGGCAGTGATGGCAGATGACAGTGGAACAACAGGCATTCGGAAAATCAGACGGACAGACGGTGACGCTTTATACAATAAAAAATGAACAGGGCTTCCAAATTTCCTGCATCAATTACGGCTGCATCATTACAGAAATTTTGACGCCCGACAAGACAGGGAAATTGGAAAACGTCGTTCTGGGATTTGATTCCCTGGAAGAATACGAGCGCGACGTCCATTATCTCGGCGCGGTGGCTGGCCGTTTTGCGGGACGCATCAAAGACGGCGCAGCTGAACTGGCGGGAAGCAGCTATCAGCTTGGGCGGAACGCAAACGGCCATCACTTGCACGGCGGCGCTGGCGGTTTCCATTCGGTGGTTTGGAATGCTGTACCATTTGAAGAGCCGGGCGGTGCAGGAGTGGATTTTACATACACAAGCCCGGACGGCGAAGAAGGTTATCCGGGAAATCTGGAGATGACGGTGAGCTATTTTGTTAAACATGACCGCAACAAACTCGTCATTTCATATAGCGGAACTTCGGACCAGACAACTCTTTTGAATCCAACCAATCATTCGTATTTCAATTTGAGCGGTGATCTGAAATGCGACGTGCTGGATCATCATTTGCAGCTGCCGGGCGAAGCCTACCTTGAACTTGACGATGAGCTATTGCCGACTGGCAGGATTTTGCCGGTTGCCGGAACGGTGTTCGATCTGAGTAATGGCAATAAAATACGGCATGCCGTTCAGTCGGAAGAGCCACAGACTCGACTTGCGGGGCATGGCTATGACCATCCATTTGTTTTAGAGCAAGCGGACGAAAGTGCAATCTTGCTGACGGATGAAGAAAGCGGACGGACGCTTTCGGTGGCGACTACTGAACCCGCTGTTGTGCTCTATACCGGCAACGGCCTCGGCGGTCCCTATAGCTTGCGCGGAACTCCGGCGCGAAATCACCTCGGCCTCTGCCTGGAAACACAGAAGCTGCCCGATTCAACGCGGCATCAGAATTTCGGATCCTCAGTGCTGCAAGCGGGAGAGTTCTATCATTCTGAAACCAGCTTCAGCTTTGGCGTTTTGGATAAAGAGCAGATAGAAGAAGATTAGAGTAAAGGAGCATGCGGGAGGCGAGGAGCCTGGCCGTGTGCTTTTTTGAATTTGATCAATTAGAAGGTCAAAAAGAATTTATACAAATGCACTTATACCTAATAATCGAATTTTTTCAATTTATATACAATAAGTTTAAAAAATAAGGTAGCATTAGAAAGGATAAGAAAATTTAGACAAAGGGGAATCAGAACATGAAAGGGATTATACGCTTTTCCAATAATTTGATGGAAAGATATTTGCCAGATCCGTTTTTATTTGTAATCATCCTGACGTTGTTCGTTTTCGGGTTGGGACTGGGAGTGACGGGTTCATCGCCTGTTGAAATGGTGGCTTTCTGGGGTGAAGGCTTCTGGGCGCTATTGGCGTTCTCGATGCAGATGGTGCTGGTCCTGGTCACAGGGTTCGTGCTGGCAAGCAGCCCGATTTTTAAAAAGGGTCTTGGAAAACTGGCGAGCTTTGCAAAATCACCAGGCAGCGCCATTATCTGGGTGACACTGGTGTCACTTGCGGCAAGCTGGATCAATTGGGGATTCGGTCTGGTTATCGGTGCCTTGTTCGCGAAAGAATTGGCAAAACGGGTTGATCATGTCGATTACCGGCTGTTGATTGCAAGCGCCTATTCAGGATTTCTGATTTGGCATGCAGGATTCTCGGGTTCGATTCCGCTGTCGATTGCGACAGACGGCCATCCGTTCATCGATCGGATCGGGATCATTCCGACCGGAGAAACGATCTTCGCTAATTATAATCTTATCATCATCGCGGCTTTAGTCATTATTCTTCCATTATTGAACCGTTTGATGATGCCGAAAAAAGAAGAGACTGTTACAGTCGATCCGAAAGTGCTGGTGGAACCGAAAGTTGAGGAACAACCGGATAAAGGAGAGCAGACACCGGCGGAGCGGCTGGAAAACAGCTGGATCATGTCGATGGTCATCGGCGTACTTGGTATTGCATTTATCGCTTATTATTTCATCCAAAACGGATTTGCATTGACACTCGATCTAGTCAATTTCATGTTCCTGTTCCTTGGTATCCTATTCCACGGAACACCGCGCAAATATCTGGTCGCTGTTCAGGAAGCGGTCAAAGGAGCGGGTGGCATCATCGTCCAGTTCCCATTTTATGCGGGAATCATGGGGATGATGACGGCATCTGGTCTGGCCGCAGTCATCTCGGAAGCGTTTGTCAGCATTTCGACAGCGCAGACATTCCCGCTTTTTGCCTTCCTTAGCGCAGGACTCGTAAACTTCTTCGTCCCTTCAGGGGGAGGCCAGTGGGCAGTACAGGCACCAATTATGCTGGAAGCTGCAGAAATGCTCGGCAGCGACACGGCGAAAGTCGCCATGGCTGTTGCGTGGGGAGACGCGTGGACGAATATGATCCAGCCGTTCTGGGCTTTGCCGGCACTTGCAATTGCAGGGCTCAAAGCCAAAGACATCATGGGCTTCTGTTTGATTGTCTTATTTGTCAGCGGTATTGTAATCGGACTTGGTTTATTATTCCTGTGATTAAAAACGAATAGCCTTGCCTTCTTGAGGCAAGGCTTTTTTATTGGGATGAAAATAACACACCTGCTCAACAAAAGAAAGGTGGATAAGCATTTGTTATCTTGGAATACCAATAAAACAGCTAAAAACAGGAGCTTATTTTGTCAAATCCTTATGTTGATATAAGCAAAACTTTAAAAAAGCACTAAAGTTAGGATGTAAAATTATTCAATAAAAACTGAATAACAAGAAAATACAGTTAAAATTCTTTTGTTTTGCAGATGTATACGCTATAATTAGAAAAACTAAAAGAGGGGGCAACAACATGAAACAGAAGAAATTAAGCGTTTTCATGATGTCAGCAGCTGCGACATTGGTATTGGCAGCTTGCGGCGGAGGAG
The DNA here is from genome assembly GCF_003668635.1 of Planomicrobium sp. Y74. Classification (GTDB taxonomy): domain Bacteria; phylum Bacillota; class Bacilli; order Bacillales_A; family Planococcaceae; genus Planococcus. Next base: position 68,988 of record NZ_RCWH01000003.1, read on the forward strand.
AAGAATCATCGGATAGCGGTTCAGGCGAAAGCGACGGCTCGTCCGAAGGCCTTGAAACGAATATTGTAACGATTGCGACGGGCGGAGCATCAGGTCCTTATAACATTATCGGGACGACACTGGCAGATACTTACAGCAAAACATATGACATCAACTCCCGCACCCAGACAACCGGTGCATCAGTTGAAAACGTCAACCTGATCAAAGAAGATAAAATCGAAATGGCCTTCACGATGAGTGACGTTGTCAGCCAGGCGGTTGAAGGAACTGAAGGCTTTGAGGAGCCGACGGATAAAATCAGTCAAATCGCTGCACTATACCCGAACTACGTTCAAATCGTAACGACAGCGGATTCAGGCATTGAAACATTTGAAGATCTTCGCGGTAAACGAATCGCTGTAGGCGACCAGAATTCAGGTGTTGAAGTAAACGCCCGCACACTTCTGGAAGGCCATGGCATCACGTATGATGATATTGAAGTTGATTACCTTGGGTATGCAGAAGCGGCAGACGGTCTGCGCGCTGGTCAAATCGATGCAGCATTCCTGACAAGCGGATTGCCGAACGCATCCCTCCTGGAGTTGTCGCAATCACTTGATATCCGAATGGTATCAATCGATCCGGCAGACGTTGAAAGCATTGCAGAAGACAAATCTTATTTTGTGGCTCTTGAAATACCGGCTGGCACATACGGTAACGAAGAAGCGATTCCGACAGCAGCGATTATGAATGCATTAATCGTCCAATCGGATATGAGTGAAGATGACGTCTACAAGCTGACAAAAACTTTCTTTGAAAATCTCGATACTTTAGAGAATTCCCACCAGGCAGCTTCAGATATTTCACTTGAAGCCGCACAGGAAGGTCTTGTAGCGCCACTTCACCCAGGAGCCGAACGTTATTACAGTGAACAATAAGGTTTTATTGGGAGGGGCATGCTTGTTGGTGCTCCTCTTTTTCCTGCAGTTCAAGTTGCCGGTGGTCCATTTTGATTTTGGCAATGAAGAATATTTTTTGGCGGAAGATGAATTTACATTGAAATGGATTCATTCTGTTGAAAAGGAAGAATGGCTTGAGATGTATGAGAGAGACGGCGGAGAGCTGCTTTTGACCGAAACGGTCTTTAAGACATTCGGTGCAGGCGTACCGTCGGACGGAGAAATCATTTCCACAGATGACGGCTACGTGCATATGCGGATCAACCAGCATCTCCCGGCAATGAACCTGACTGTCTCTGAAAATGCACAAACGACAATTTTAACTGAAGACAAAACAATTCCGCTGTATGAGTTGACGGAGGATTACGAGTTCGTCACCATATCCGTACAGCGGATCCATCTTTGGCAGTATATTGGAGGGAAGCAGTTATGAACAAAGACAACCGGGACCTGAATATAGAAAGCGTCTCTGCACATGACGAGGATAAAGACCTGAATCAGGAAATTCTCGAAAAGTATGATGTGGACGCGAAAGTCCGGAAATTCAAAAATCGCAAGCTTGTGTTGGTGGTTGCAGCAATTGCCATTGCCTACTCACTGTTCCATTTATACGTAACATTTAATCCGCTTCCTGCCCTCCAGGCGAGATCGATTCACGTGGCTGTCGGTATGGCCCTGATTTTCCTGGTTTATCCGACATTCAAAAAACAGGACCGCACGAAAATCCCGATTTACGACTGGATTCTATTCGTCCTCAGTTTATCGACGGCAGGCTACATCATTTATGAGTACAACGATATTGTCACGACACGCGGCGGCATTCCGAATAACATGGATATAGTCATGGCCGTGCTCACTGTTTTGCTCGTGCTCGAAGGAGCGAGACGGATAACGGGCTTAATCTTGCCTGTTCTCGCATTGATCTTCCTTGCTTATCCGTTCATCAGCCATAATTTATGGGTGCCGGATATGCTGATGACGCGCCCGTTCGATTTGGGCGATATTTTTGGCCAATTGTATCTGAAGACAGAAGGTCTGTACTCCACAGCTATTTCTGCTTCCCTGCAATTCATCTTCCTGTTCATCTTGTTCGGTGCATTCCTCGCAAAATCTGGGATGGGGCAATTGTTCAATGATTTGGCGATGGCACTTGCCGGCAGCAAGCAGGGCGGACCTGCCAAAGTAGCGGTCATTTCCAGTGGATTCATGGGAAGCATCAACGGTTCGGCCATCGCAAACGTGGTCGGAACCGGTGCATTCACGATTCCATTGATGAAAAAGATCGGCTACAATAAAAACTTTGCCGGTGCAGTGGAGGCCAGTGCCTCGGTGGGCGGGCAGATTTTGCCGCCGATCATGGGGGCTTCCGCGTTCATCATGGCTGAAACAACGGGCATCGCTTACGGTACGATTGCGCTTGCCGCATTGATCCCGGCCGTACTATATTTCCTCGGTGTTATCATGCAGGTGCATTTCCGCGCAGGCAAACGTGATTTAAAAGGAATTCCAAAAGCGGATCTTCCAGCGACGAAGGAAGTCCTAAAAGAAAAAGGACATCTACTATTGCCGATTGTCGGTTTGGTATTCATGCTTTATACAGGATTGCCGATAGCACAATCCGCATTCTATACAATTGTTTTGACTGTACTTGTTGCGGCAATCCGCAAATCGACACGCATGGGCTTCAAAGATATTCTGGAAGCACTTGAAAATGGTGCGCGCCAGTCCTTATCCGTTATGATCGCCTGTGCGGTCGTCGGTATCATTATCGGTGTTGTCAGCCTGACAAGTTTTGGTACGGTCATGACTTCAGCAATCACTGCATTCGGGGCAGGTTCATTGTTCTGGACATTATTCCTGACCATGCTTGCGTCGATCGTACTTGGCATGGGCTTGCCATCAATCCCTGCCTACATCATCACCGCGACAATGACTGCACCGGCACTTGCTGAATTCGGCATCCCGGTATTGGTCGCGCATCTATTCGTGTTCTATTTCGGTATCTTTGCCAATATCACCCCGCCGGTAGCGCTTGCGGCGTTTGCAGGAGCTGGTATTTCCGGCGGAGATCCAATGCGTACCGGTTTCAACGCCTTGAAACTGTCGATAGCCGGTTTTATCATTCCATATCTCTTTGTCTATAATCCGGCGATGCTTTTGATTGAGACAGAAGGGATTGCCACAAATGCCAGGGAATTTGCTTTCCCGCCGGCCATTGAGGTTGTTATGATCACCATCACCGCCATTATCGGCATAATCGGTTTGAGTGCGGCAGCGGAGGGCTATTTCAAAACACGTTTGAATATCGTGACTTCGATTCTGCTTGGTGCCGGTGCATTATTGCTGATTGTCCCAGAAACTTTTACAGACGTGATAGGCCTTGTGGTCGTGCTTGGCATCTTTGCGCTCAATTACCTTAAGGATAAAAGAGAGCATAAAGCAGCAGTTTCATCTGGCTGATTAGTTTAACAGAAAAAAGGGCGCGCCATTGAGGCGTGCCTTTTCATTATTTCCCGGGAAATTATTTAGCGGACTGGCCGCCGTCAATCAAGTGTTCAGCGCCCAGGGGTAATGGTACTAAGGAGCTGACAATTCCTCTTCAGTCACCCATTTATGATTGGTTATTTTTTCACCGTCAGGACTTTCATAATCAATCATATAGACAGTCGTGTCTGCTGCTGAAACGATTTCAGCTTCCGCATCCTGCATCCCTGACATATGGTCAGTGTTGAGGGTCACAGTGTCGCCAGGCTCGAGGGGAGCACTGCCTGAATCTTTCAATTCTTCGTGGATCACCCATTTGTGGTTCTCGATCACGTCACCGCCATCAGTCGGTGTGTAAGTCACTGCATATACGGTGGTATCATAAGCACCGGAAATCGTCGCTTCGGCACCTTCCATGCCATCCATATGGTCAGCGTTGACAATGACGTTACTGCCAGGCTCGTAGGTCGGGGATTCAGCTTCCATCAAACCAGCCGGAATTTCGCTGGAACCAGAATGGTCCATTCCTTCATGATCACCGTGCTGTTCGGAGCTTTCACTGGTTTCCACCGGCTTATCCTGTGTCTCGGGGTCGACAGTTACATCGGTATTGCCGCAGGCCGCCAGTCCAAACGCCAATGCCAGCGAAGCGGCGGAAGCAAATAATTTATGGTATGCCATCAATATCCCTCTTTTCTTGGATGTTGTCCTTATAATACACTCGACACAATTACTTTGTACAGATTGCCACACTTTCGCCAAACGGAAAAGGTCTGTCGAAAGAGGGAGAAGCGACGTTTGAACGGCTGACGGAAGAAGGGGAGTTTGGAACCGCTGTACATTTTACGGAAAGTGAATTGCTTTATGCAAGCCATGGTTCCGAAGAGGCTTTAAAGTCTTACGTTTTGGATAACGACAAGGGAGAGGCTTTTGAAATTCCTGAGCTGGGAGAGGACGGCATCGTATTCATATCCGTCAATCCGGCAGACGACCAGCAAATTGCTGTATACACAGTCCAGGGAGACGCATATGTATCCTCTGATGAGGAAACTTCATGGACAATGATTTTGGAAAAAGGGCAGATTCAGTAAATTAAATAAAGTAAGCCTAAAAAATCCTCTTCCCGAAATTCCGGGCAGAGGATTTTTTCATCATATTACGCGATGTTTTTACAAGCTTCTGCGCATTTGAAGCAAGCTTCTGCACAACGCTGGCAATGTTCATGGTCGTGTTTTTTGCATTCATTGCCGCAGGCTTCGCAGATTTGTGCGCAAACCTGTGCCAGTTGTCCGACAAACGGCGAGTTGCGGGTAATTGCCTGTTCCAGATAGCTGCAAATATCCGCGCATTCACGGTCCAGGCGGATACATTCAGCCATCATTTTAACATTATCTTCCTTTAGGCATGCGTCGAAACAATGGTTACACTCGGTCATGCACTCGTGCAAAGTCTTCAATAAATCTGCATGTTGTTCATGTGCCATGTTAAAACCTCCAGTTTCAATTTTTTTTGCCTCACTCTCCTAGTTTTTCCATATTGGACAAGTGTTAAACATCTTTTGCTGGATGAAACATCTTGAAACTTCACTGATTGTTCTTCGAACGGGGATGTGAATTATTATCTGCTTCACTACGCTTATTTCTGTAATCTTCTTCCGTAATTTCACCTTTATCGTACTGATCCTGCAATTTGCGCTGTTCGTTATTCGAAGGCAGTTCATCCACTTTTCGGGATCGTGGATTATTTTTCGCCATGAAGAACCAGAAGGCGATCAGTACGCCGGTGATCAATACAGCAAGACCGGCCAACAGGCGAAGAGGGATCGGGAATGTTGATAGTAAAACAAGTTCCAAAACCATCAGCCTCCCTTATACATTTTTATTCTGCTTCTCTTTTAATTCTTTTACTTGTCTTCGATATTCCGATTCGGTGATTTCTCCGCGGGCAAAGCTGTCTTCCAGACGCGCTTCCTCTGTCGTTGGCACCCCGGAATCCAGGCCTTTAGTTTTCCGCGTTTTTTTAGCGGCAAAAAAGGCAACGGCAATTGCTGCAAGCGCCACTACTATAACGAGGACTGTCGTATACATATCCATCCCAATCACTCCTTTTATAATTTGGAAAGTAAGTTCTCGGTGTGCCATTGAAGAGTATTACTGTGATAGTGCCTCAGCCGGATTAATTCCTTATTTCACCTCTCACTCTCCCCGTATCTTCAATCAAGTAATTTATACTGTTTCTATATTCTTAGTCTACCCTAAATATAGTCGGAATATTAAGTAATTAACTTAATTTCTATAGAAAGTGGTAAAAGAATTAAAAAACATTAAAAGAGTGTAAGTTTCTCGAAACCTGATATAGGGGAAACATGAGTTAAACAGCAAAAGGATGTATGATAAATACAGGAAGTATCAGGTAACAGGAAAGAAAAATTCATTTAGTATTTCATTATGAAGCAGCAGGAAGTGAGGCACGTTTATGTATGTATTGGGCATAGATGGAGGAGGCACGAAGACTACGGGAATCGTGGCTGATGAAAACGGTAAGGTTTACATAGAATCACATGCAGGTCCCAGTAATCCGAATACATTGGCACCAGACGAATTTGAAGAGGTGCTAAAAGGTTTAGCAGCAGATCTTGAAAAACAGGATCCCGTTATTTTCTCACAACTGGCAGTCTGCTTTGCGGGGATGTCAGGTGCAGGAGACAGCTGGCGGTGCGATGCCAAATTTGAAAAGGTGTTGACGAAGTTCCTCCCGCCACAAACAGAAGTCATTGTGCGGAATGATGCGTATAACGTCCTTTATTCCGAGACGCTCGGCAAACCGGGAATTGTGCAAATTGCCGGCACTGGCTCGATTTCATTTGGATTAAATCATGAAAATAATACTGTCCGTTCCGGTGGATGGGGATATTTATTCGATGAGGCAGGAAGTGCGTATCATTTAGGCAATGAAGCTTTGCGCGCTGTCTTCAAAAATTATGACGGACGAGGACCGGAGACTGTATTGACGGAGAAAATTATAAATTATTTCAATGTAAGCGATGTGACAGGTCTGCTTGGCAAAATCCATGGACCCGAGCATCCGCGTTCGGTGATAGCGCAGTTGGCCCCATTGATAATCGCTGCAGCGGAAAATGGTGATGGAGTCGCTTCAAAGATTATCCGCAAGGCGTGTGCAGAAATAATGGAATGCATCGAATCATGCCATAAGAAATTATTCGCTGCAGATCATCCGACCCTTGTTGTCCTCTCAGGAGGCGTGTTTGCCAATTCTCAGCAGCTTCTAGATTGTTTAAGGGAGTTGAGTAAAAAAACGCTTCCGAATATTGTATTGCGACAAGCACATGCAGCACCTGTCGGCGGTGCGGTTATCGGTGCACTAAAGGCAATGGGATTCAACAGCATAAATGAAAATATCACGGAACGCATAAATCTCCAGTTAAAGAAAAGCTGAACGCAATATTTTAAAAAGAAGGTGTACCTGATGTCTCGCATGCTGATAAAAAATATCCGGCTCGTCCTGCCTGAAGGCGAATTGGCAGACGGCACAATTCTTATTGAAAATGGAACGATCATGTCAGCTTCGACAAAGCCGATTGATGATTGGAGCGGCGAATGTTTAGACGGCGGCGGTTCTGTTGCGCTGCCAGGTTTTATTGATATACATATCCACGGAGCTGCTGGAGCGGATTTTATGGATGACGACAGCATGGCAGCAGGTAAGATTGCGGCCGCACTTCCCGCAGAAGGGACGACGTCTTTTTTGGCGACGACTTTGACGCAATCGCCTGAGCGCGTCTCAAGCGCTATCCAGCACGGGAGGACTTTCATGAAAGGAAGCGGAGAAGGCACAGCGGAAATGCTCGGCTTCCATCTGGAAGGTCCTTTCATCCATCCGGATCAGGCGGGGGCCCAGCCTTCCGCTTACATTTGCGAGCCTTCAATGGATCTATTGCATGAATGGTTCGGCGACACGCTGGCCGATTTGAAAATCATTACGATGGCACCGGAGCAGGACAAGGATTTCAAGATTACACACGAATTAACTGAACGCGGAATCATCGTGTCAGCTGGCCACACAACGGCAGATTATAAAACGCTCATCGAGGCACAAGCAGCTGGTCTATCTCATCTGACGCATTACGGCAATGCGATGCGCGGCTTGCATCACAGGGAGATAGGCGTAGTGGGCGCAGGTATCCTGAACAAGGAATTGTTCTGTGAAATCATCGCGGATGGGATTCATTTATCGCAGGATATGCTGAAGTTGGTTGTTCAGGTAATTGGTCCTGAACGTTTACTGCTCATCACCGATTCCATGCGTGCAAAAGGTTTGCCGGACGGTTCCTATACACTGGGCGACCAGAAAGTGACAGTATCAGGCAATGAAGCGGTGCTCGCGGATGGGACACTTGCCGGCAGTGTGCTGAAGATGAATGAAGGGCTGCATCAATTACAGATATCCGCTGGGATTTCTTGGACAGATGCCATTAAGCTTTCGTCTGAAAATGCGGCACGCCGGCTTGGAGTTTTCAATCGAAAAGGCAGTCTGGATTCTGGGAAGGATGCTGATATTGTGCTGGTGACGGAAGATTTTAATGTCCAGTATACTTTTTGCAGAGGGAAGATGAGTTTTGCTCATGATTGGACGGGAAGACGAAAGATGAATTTAGACAGGTGATGGATGTCCCCTACAGAAGTTGGTCTGTGGGGCTTTTTTTATGAGTTTCTTGGAGTGAGATGAGTTTGTTGTTAACGTATGTAGCCGTTTAGGTGTCGTATAACTGGATTTTGTTGACGTATAAATCGGTTTTGGTGACGGATAGCCGATTTCAGCTCATATTCAACGAAAAAGACATTGAAGCAAGAAGTAGTGCGAACCGCTTTGGCGCTCCGGAGAGTGCTTTCACAACAAGCCTGGCTGGAGTGATGCCAGGCTTGTTGCTTTGCTCACTCCATAGCCGCGCCTTTGCTCGGGATGGGGTTGAGAGGAGAGAGGTGGAAGAAGAAGCGGTTCTGCAGGTGTGTTGTTTTGCGTTCGATTTTTCGGGACCTTCTATTTAAAGGGATTTGAAGGAGGTTACCGTATAGCCTGTCGGGGTTAACATATAAATGGATTTTGTTGTTGTATAGATTCGTTTTGTTGTCGTAAAAATCGTTTATAGTGACGGATAGCCGATTCTAGCTCAATATTCATCCAAAAAACGCCAAATAAGGAGCTGAAGGGATTGGTTTGAAGCAGCTGGCGCAGGCCAGCTGCCTGGGGCGGCGCGCCGCCCGATCAAAACAGTTCTTGGTCTGTTGTCTTACGGTTTTGCATTTCTATCTTACGATTTCGCGATTCTATCTTACGGTTTGCGGTTCTTATCTGACATTTAGCAAAAATCTTTTTCTCAAAGAGTAAAACACCTCAAGATCTTCTGGTTAGAAGCCCCAGCAAATTTCTATAAAAAGCGCCAGTTCCAGTCCGCTGAGCGAGCTCTCAAACTGACTATTTCCCTAACCGCACATCCATTCTCAAAAGCACCCAGCTTTTATTCCCGAAAACGCGATTCCTTGCATTGTTACAAATAGGTAAAATTTATTAAATTATCAAATAATGATTATCAAATGCCTTCTGTTTAGTATAATTAAATTGATTCACAAACTAAGCAAAAGGGGCTGGAAGAATGTCAATGTACAGGAAATTGGCGATGGTGCTGGCAGCACTGGTATTGGCTTTAAGCGGTTTGTTTACTGGGGGAGTCGCGAATGCGGCAAAACCGGACAAGGGCAATAAACTGAAACCGATCGATGTATCGCTTCGGATAATGGGCACGACGGATTTGCATACGAATTTCATGAATTATGATTATTATCAGGATAAAGAGTCCAACGAACTGGGCCTCGCGAAAACAGGTGTCTTAATAGAAGAAGCCCGTGCGGAAAACCCGAATAATCTTTTATTGGATAATGGAGATTTGATCCAGGGAACACCGTTCGGCGCTTATAAAGTGTCGGTCGACCCGCTTGAAGAAGGGGAATTGCACCCGGCATACGCCGCGCTTAAATCCCTTAATTTCGATGCGTCGACTCTAGGCAACCACGAGTTCAATTTCGGTTTGGACTATTTGGACGAAGTTTTGGATGATGCTCCGTTCCCAGTCCTGAACGCAAACGTTCTGGATGCGGCAACAGGAGAGAATAAATACCAGCCTTACACAGTGATCGACAAAGAAGTGGTCGACCAGATGGGCAGAACACGTACGCTGCAAGTGGGCGTCATGGGTGTAGTTGCACCGAAAATCATGCAATGGGACCGCACGCATCTTGAAGGCAAAGTCATTGCCGAAGACGCAGTGCAGTCAGTCGAGAAATTCATTCCGCAAATGAAAGCGGAAGGGGCGGACGTTATCGTCGTTCTTTCGCATTCTGGAATTGGTGATGCAACACATGAACTCGGTGAAGAAGATGTAACGTATCAGATTTCACAAGTCGAAGGCGTTGATGCCATCATCACTGGCCACGACCACGACCTATTCCCTGGCGCATACGGTGATTTGCCGAATGTTGATCAGGAGCAAGGCACGATCAATGGCACACCGGTTGTCATGGCCGGCAATTTCGGCAGCCATCTGGGCGTCATTGATTTGACATTAAGCCCCCGCGGCAACGGCAAACGCTGGGTGGTAACTTCCGAGAAAGCGGAACTGCGCGAAATCGATTCAACGACTGGCGAAGTTGCTGAGGAGGTAGTGGAAGCGGTCAAGGAAGCGCATGAAGGCACGATTGAATATGTCAACACACCGGTTGCTGAAACGACAGCGCCGATCAATAGTTATTTTGCTTTGGTAAATGACGATCCATCCATTCAATTGGTCAATAACGCTCAGACCTGGTATGTGGAGCAGCAGGTGGCAGGTACAGCAAACGAAGACTTACCGATCCTTTCAGCTGCGGCACCGTTCAAAGCAGGCGGCCGTAACGGCGGCGATTACTACACCAACATTGAAGCCGGCCAGATTGCGATTAAAAACGTTGCTGATCTCTACGTTTTCGACAACACGACATTCGCATTGAAAATGACGGGTGCAGATGTACAGGAATGGCTTGAAATGTCAGCTGGCCAATTCAATCAAATCGATCCGAACGCTGCGGGCGAGCAGCAATTGGTCAACAACGATTTCCGTACGTATAACTTCGATGTTATCGACGGCGTCACGTATGAAATTGATGTAACAGAGCCGGCGAAATACGATACGGCTGGTAATGTAATCAATGAAGGCGCTAACCGCATCAAGAATCTTTCTTATGCAGGCGAGCCGATTGACCCGAACCAGGAATTCCTGGTTGCGACGAATAATTACCGTGCAAGCGGAAGCTTCCCGGGTGTTGTCAATGCAACAGAAGTGATTGACTATGCTTATGAGAACCGCCAAGTAGTCATTGATTATTTGGAAGAGCTTGAGACAATCGATCCTTCTGCAGATGATAACTGGACATTCGCGCCAATTACTGGCGAGCAGTCGATCGTCTTTGAGACATCCGACAATGCACAGGATAAAATCCCGGCAGACAGCGGCATCACATATATTGCGCCGACTGTGAATGGTTTTGCGAAGTATGGCATTGCGATAGACTGATAAAATCTTGAGTGAGAGGCCCATCCGCGGTATGCGGGTGGGTTTTTTGATGTGTGGAGGAGTGGTTTTCAATGCGCTTTGGCGCTCCGGAGAGGAAGAGAGATGGAAAAAGGAGCAGTTCTGGAGGTGTGTTGTTTTTAGCTCATTTCTTCGGGACCTTCTATTTAGAGGAAGTTAAGTTAGGTTGACGTATAGCTTGAAGGAGTTGTCGTATAGAGGAATTTTGTTGTCGTATAGAGTCACTTTGTTGACGTATAAATTGGTTTTAGTGACGGATAGCCGATTTTAGCTCATATCTATTCAATATGACGCCAAATAAGAAGTTAGAAGGGATTGGTTTGAGGCAGCTGGCGCACGCCAGCTGCCTGGGGCGGCGTGCCGCCCGATCAAAACAGTTCTTGGTTTGTTGTCTTACGGTTTCTGTTTTTTATCATATGATTTAGCGTTTCTATCTTATGATTTCGCACTTTTATCTTATGATTTGAGTTTCTTATCTAACGATTGGCAAGTCTGCTGCTTTCTTCAACAGTTCATAGATTGGTTTGCAACAGCTGGCGCACACCAGCTGCCTGTGGCGGCACGCCGCCCGATCAAAGCAGCTCTTGGTCTGTTATCTTATGGTTTCTGTTTCTTATCTTATGACTTCTACTTTCTTTCTTACGATTTCACACATTTATCTAACGGTTTCCTAATCGCACTCCACTCTACTTTCTTATAAAATATATCCACCTTCTCCCATATTCCATATTCTCACAGCAGCCCGGTTGTGCTACGCTGAATACAACAGTGGAGGGGATAGAAGATGTTTACATACAAGATTGATGAAGAATTGTCGCTGAAATTATTGGAAGAGAAAGATGCGGAGCGGGTGTTTGAATTGACGGACGGTTCGCGCGCTTATTTGAAGGAATGGCTGCCGTGGCTGGATTACACGAAAACGGTTGAGGACTCGCGTGATTTTATTCGCATGAGCCGCAAGAATTATGCAGAAAACAAGACCTTGAATACAGGGATTGTTTACAAAGGCGAGATTGTTGGACTGGCTGGATTCAATGAGCTGGCGTGGGCGAATAAGACGGCAAAAATCGGTTATTGGCTGGGACAGGATTATCAGGGCCACGGAATTATGACGAGGGTGGCGGAAGCGCTGACGGAAATTTCGTTTGGGCCGCTGGGCATGAACCGTACGGAAATTCGTGTGGCGACTGGCAATAGCAAGAGCCGCGGAATTCCTGAGCGTCTTGGGTATACGGACGAGGGAACTCTGCGCCAGGTGGAATGGCTGTATGACCATTTTGTCGATCACATCGTTTACGCAATGCTGGCGGCCGAGTGGAAAAAGTAAAACGAACGGGGTGCTGATATGAGTCACACGATCCGGATCGAAAATTTGAGCAAGAACTACGGCAAACAGCAAGTGTTGAAGGACATCGATTTGACGGTAGGCGAAGGTCAGATTTTCGGCTTGATCGGCCCGTCCGGATCCGGCAAGACGACGCTCGTGAAGATGATTGTCGGCATCGATTCGCCTGATAGAGGAACAGTGACTGTCATGGGAGCGCGGGTGCCGAATCTGGAGCTGCTGCAGGATGTCGGTTATATGGCACAGTCGGATGCCTTGTATCCGGAGCTGACCGGCAAAGAAAATCTGGTGTTTTTTGCGTCGCTGTTCGGCTTAAAAGGAGCCAAGCTGAAAGAGCGGATCGCCTATGTATCGAAACTGGTGGAGCTTGATGATGCGCTGAATAAGAAAGTGGCAGCATACTCCGGCGGAATGAAACGTCGCTTATCGCTGGCAATCGCGCTTGCCCATGATCCGAAGCTGCTGATTCTGGACGAGCCGACGGTTGGGATCGATCCCGAATTGCGGCAGTCGGTGTGGCAGGAGCTGCTGGAATTGATGGCACAGGGCAAGACGATTGTGCTGACGACGCATGTCATGGATGAAGCAGCGAAATGCGAAATGATTGCGCTGGTTCGGGATGGCGGAATTTTGGCGAGCGGATCGCCTGACGAGTTGAAAGCGAAATACGGAGCGGCGGATCTGGAAGGCGTCTTTTTGGCAGCAGGGAGGGGCGGACAATGAGGATCTCAGCTCTCGTGAAACGCATCATGCTGCAGATGTTCCGTGATAAACGGACGCTGGCACTGCTGTTTCTCGCTCCTTTGCTAGTCCTGACATTGATGTATCTGATTTTCGACAGCAATGAGGAAGAAATGAAGTTGGGTGTAGTGGGCGGAAACGACTTGCTCATTGAGACGCTGGAATCGCAAAGTATCCGGGTGGAGAATTTTGAGTCGGCTGATAACGATACAGTATTGGAAAATGATCTGGACGCCATATTGGAGCTGAAATCTAACGGAGCGGTTTTAACGCTTGAAAATGATGACCCCACGCAGGCAAAAGCGCTATTGGCACAGATCAGCCAGGCTCTGGCGTTCCAGAGCCAAGGGGCTGCTGAACAAAACGCTTCGGCTGCTGAGCTTGAAACCAATTATATCTATGGCAATGAAGACACGGAATTCTTTGACGTCATCGGACCGATATTGGTTGGCTTCTTCGTCTTCTTTTTCGTTTTCCTCATTTCAGGAATCGGCTTATTGAAGGAACGTGTTTCCGGTACATTGGAACGGGTGCTGGCTACACCAGTCAAACGCTGGGAAATCGTCGGGGCTTACTTGATCGGCTTCGGTATATTCGCGATAATCCAAACGACAATCGTCGTTTCCTTTTCCATCTGGATTCTGGATATGGTGATGGAAGGCGAGGTATGGCATGTGATCATCATCAATTTGATGCTGGCCCTGGTGGCGCTGTCGCTCGGGATTTTATTGTCCACGTTTGCGGGATCTGAATTCCAGATGGTCCAGTTCATCCCGCTGGTCATCGTGCCACAGATTTTTTTCTCAGGCATTTTCCCACTTGACGGGATGGCGGACTGGCTGCAAAACCTTGGGCGCATCATGCCCTTGTATTACGGGGCCGACGCGCTGAAAGCCGTGATGTATAGAGGCGAAGGGTTAACCGATGTATGGGGAGATTTGCTGGTGCTGGGACTTTTCGCTTTATTGTTCATCGTCTTGAATATTTTGGCGCTGAAGAGGTATAGAAAATTATAGTTTATTTTACCCGTGTCCCCGTTTATCATGAATAATAGAGAAATAATAAATTACAGCATGGAGGAAGACACAATGAAATTTTTAGGAATCGGAATTGTCACGGCTGCCATCAGCTTGTTGCTCGGCTACTTCCTGGAAGACTGGAACCTGGCATTCCTGATCGCAGGCATTCTTGGAATCGTCGGCGTCCTTTGGGGACTGCTGTTTTCAGGTGTACTTAAAGGTTCTGGCGGCATGGAGCGCATGACCAGCTCTGAACGCCGCAAGGAAAGCGCAAGACGCAACGCGAGAATGAGAAATGCCTTTTTGTTCGCATTGCCGAATCTATTGGCTGCCCTTGCAGCTTTGTGGATTTTCTAATACGCATCATTGAAGATGACCTTCGAGCCAAATGGACTCGAGGGTTATTTTTTTGAGCGCTAAAGGGGATTTCGAAACTTCTTGGCGAATTAAATCGGAAGATGTGAGATAATTTGGAAAAGGTTGAGGAGGCGCGATGTGTTAAAGAAGGTTTTAATAGGGGCTGCACTTTTCACAGTGGGATTCATCATTAAGGATTTAAGAAGCGGTGAAGAAGTGCTGTTGGAGAATATCCTGACATACGGCGGTTTCGCTTTAGCTGTCATTGCGTTTAAAGAATGGGTCGAAGTGCCATACGATTGGGATAAGCATAAAAATAAAAACAAAGACAAGGATAAAGAGAGGGAAAATCTCAATTAGATTGGGATTTTTTTATTTATATACGGCTTTTCATTCAAAAATATTGTAATAGAAAGCCCCAAGGTTTTCATTTTCAGAAAAGGGGGAATAGTGTGGGAACGATTTTTTTGGCAATACCATCACATGAAGCGAAGGAGGGCATCCGATGTTGGGATATTACAGCAAGCTATCAACGGAAGTCTATGGAGTCGATAAGCCGATTGGAACGTCGTTCGGCGATGTGGAGTTCTATCTGGACCGGCTCGCCGGCATCACGGGTCGCATTCTTGAACCGGCAACCGGAACAGGGCGTATGCTCGTACCTTTGCTTGAGAATAATTTAGACGTGGACGGATTCGACAGTTCACCGGAAATGCTGGAGATGTGCAGGAAGAATTGCGAAGAACGCGGGTTGACACCGAATCTGTTCGAAGCGGATATGCTGACTTTTTCGCTCGGCACGGAATATGACGCAATCGTCGTTCCAGCCGGCACATTCCTGCTGCTGCATGAGCGGGAAGCTTCGTTCAAAGCGTTAGAGAATTTCCATCAGCATTTAAAACCGGGCGGCAAACTGATTATGGATCTGTATTTGCCGACGGACAATGAAGTCGGAAATTCGACGCTGCGTTCATGGGAGCTTGAAGACGGTGAAGTGATCACGCTTGAAACGACAACGAAAGAAATCGATCACATCAATCAATTCAGTGTGGCTCATAACCGCTACGAGAGATGGAAAGGCGGGAAACTGCTGGATACCGAGCTCGAACGATTTGCGATGCGCTGGTACGGCGTTGAGGAATTCCGCACAATTCTTGAGAACCACGGATTCCGCGACATCGTCATTTCCGCGGACTATCAATTCGGCAAGTATCCGGATAGTGTGAAACAAAGCATCACGTTTGAGGCGGTTGCGGAGAAATAAACATAGCAAAAGAGCCTGGAATATTCTCCAGGCTCTTTATGTTTGGGTTTATTTCGCTGCCGTTTCTTCATCATTCCGGTATTCCAGGATGTCGCCGGGCTGGCAATCGAGGGCTTTGCAGATGGCCTCGAGAGTTGAAAAGCGGATCGCTTTCGCTTTGCCGTTTTTCAAAATGGATAGGTTCGCCATAGTGATGCCGACTTTTTCCGTCAGTTCCGTCACGCTCATTTTCCGTTTTGCCAACACAACATCAATATTGATAATAATCGCCATTATCGTCACCTCAGACCGTTAAATCGTTTTCAGATTTTATTTCAATCGCATTTTCAAAAAGCTTTTGGAGTACTGCCGCAAAGACGGCGATGACAAAGGCACCGAATGTAATGACCATGCCCAGTCCGCCAAGCCCCGGCGCGTCATCGACCTGTGCCATGTAAAGGATGAGCGGCAGGCACAGAATGTAAATTCCCATAATTGTCAGCGCGCAATACTTGATGTTTTTCAGCGCTTTGACCGACAGTTCAGAGAACGCGATGTTCTTATCGATGTAACTCAGCAGCTTCAGCGACTGGTACAGCGCAATAAAATAGGCGATTGCCGTTATATAGAGTGCAATCATGAAGATCCATTGCAGAAAAGCCCATTCCGGCAAGAGTTCAGCGACAAAAGAGCTGAGCGGCGGTACGACGAATATGCAGATTGCCAGTACCGGCAGCGCCATCAGGACGATGACGATTTTCAAGAAGATTGTTTCCCGTTTCATATTCAGCACCTCGTTCATAAATTCATATATTGAAGATACCATATATTTTATCGAATATCAATAAATAATTATTGAATATGAATTGTTTTGGGTGGAGTTTAGGGTTAGGAGGAAGAGCAAGGAAAAACAGCCTGGTGTGAAAGCTTTGGATGTAAAAGCGTTTCACACAAGCAGGATGTTAGTTGTGAATCTGAAATTAATTTTTATTGCTGTGCTTTCTTGTAAAGCTCCATATGATGGCAGGGATTAACATGCCTAATAATAGCCATGAAATCAAGACAAAAGGAATTCCTGAATATCCTTTTCCAAGTACATATATCTGCAATACACAGAAAAATAGACCGTATACAATCACTGTGACAGGTATGAATCTCCGGTAATTTTTATTCTTCATAACTAGATAAAGCCCTATAGTTAAAGCAATCATCGTTAAAACAAATAAGGGAAGGGACCAGGAAAGCTCAAATATACGCAAGTTCAATCTAATTCCTCCAGACTAAACAAAGTGTCATATCTTTAAGTTAACAAGATATGCTGACTATTAATGATAAAATAAATATAGAGTTTGCATAGTACAGGAATGTTTGAAGAAGGGGAGGATATTATGAAAAAGTTGATGATCCTGATTGGCGTGTTTCTTATTATCTTTATTCTTTTCTTCTTTAATAATCCCCCTGAAAGCGAGCCTTATATAGAGGGCTATGTTGTAGAAGCAGACTTTAACAGATTTTTAGTTGTTAACGGTATAACTGGAGAACAAGCGAAAAGTATGACTCAGAAAGACGTTGTAAAACTCGCTAATGTAGAAGCGGTTTGGGTTAGCAAGTATAATTTTTTCCAATTCAGAGAAGGACAGAAAGTAAGAGTTTGGATAAGCGGAGCAGTAGCTGAGTCCTTTCCAGAGCAAGGAAAAGCAGATTATGTAGAGGTAATTCGTGAATAATTTTATACTTTAGGAGTAAAAGATCTTATTTTATTTATCAGGGGATTGATTATATAGCCATTGAAAATAGGTCTAAGGAAAAGCTCAGTTCACTGAACTGAGCTTTTTTTGCGCTTAATATACGGCTTTGTCGCTAAGTAGCAAGCAAGCAGTATGCACAGGGCGGAAATTACGAAAATGATCAACTTGCCATTAAAGTGCATATCTGAATTGGCGACAATTACAACTGTCAATAATGGGATGAAAAACAGTGGGAATATTTTTTTGTCACGCATGAATGGTACCTCGATTTCCATGGATTTATTGCTCAGTATCTTTCATACGGTGGCTGGCATTGATATAGAACAAAGTGGCAATGAAGAAAATAGTGACGGACAGCATCATTGCGATCCCTGAATAGTTGCCGTCAAAGAAACTGAAATTCGTTAAGTTGACGAACATGATGAGGATGAGGCTTATGTATAATCCTTTTAGCTGGTTCATGGGTTCACCTCTTTTGTAAAAATATTGGTTTTTCGTGTTACACCATACTTAAAAAGAGTGGCAGCACGAAAATGACGATTATAAGCAACACACCCAATTGTCCATCCATTTTTTTCTGAAAGAACTCAAAGCGGTCTTCGAGTTTTTGCATGACGAAAATCAGTCCGAAGAAAAGAACCATATAAATCAAGTATGCGGCCACGCGGTTCGTACTGACTAGCGGATCAATCACGAAGAAAAAAATCGCGAAAGTTATCATGACCAGGATCAGGTTAACGATTGTACCGATTTTTATGATAACTCCACCTTATTTCCGATTAAGATCAACCGCATCCCAGATCAGGAACTTCAATTTCTCTTCATCAATTTCATCCGCTTTACGGATCCGGACGTGGCGCATTTTCTTGCCGTCGCCTTCAAGCATATTATTGCGGTCTTCAAGTTCCATGCCGCGGTAGAAGCCGAAATTGACATGGCTCTTCGCAGTCTGCATATAGCACACCAGCCCTTCTTTCGAATAGCTCGGTTTTGACCATTTGATCTTTTCCTCGATTTCCGGATAAGCTTCGAACACCACGCCTCTCAAGCGTTTGACAATTGCCTTCAACGGTTCGCCCAGCCCATCGATGAATTCGTCCACTTGCGGATCCATTTTGCTTTGCATCCTTGCCGCCCCCTTATTCGTCTATTGTTATACTCATTATAACGTTAATGATGTGCCAATTGGGGATAGTTTACAGAATTGTTTACTCGAATAAAATCGGTACAGCAAGGGGGGCTTCACGTGCAGCAATACCAAGGGTTTCTAATTACGATTGCATTGATTTTATTGATTGTACTCACCAGCCGTTATTTCAAATGGTGGATGAAGGGGATAATTACAATCTATTACATCGCTTTTGCTTATACTTTCATCACCGGCAGAAATGAAATCGATCAAAAATATGAAGGCATACGTCCGGTGCCGGAAGCTTATTGGGATGAAAACTCCGAATGGGTATACAACATGAGTCATTTCTTGTATGTGCCGATTTTCGTGATTCTGGTCTATATCTATATCAGGTGGATCAGGCGGGTAAAGACAGCCAGGGCTAAGGTGCTCATTGTGCTGACGCTCATTCCAGCAACGTTGCTTTTCCTGTTCTCACATTTTTTATTCAACTTCGGTTATGGCTATCGACCATAAAAATTTTATTTATAAATTAAGCCGTGATATATTTTATTTATAAATAAAATCGAAGGTGTGAGGATATGGAATTCAATGCAAAGAATTTTGGACAGATTCTGCGGTTTCTGCGGGAGCATGACGGTTTGTCGATGCTGTCGCTGGGGAAAAAGCTAGGGACGTCGGCCAGCCGCATCAAGAGTTGGGAAAACGGCGACTCCGTGCCGTCGGCAAAATGGATTGTGGCGCTGAGCAGTGTGCTGGATGTGCCGGTGGATGTGCTGCTGATTACGCCGAAAGAAGAAATCGTGCATTACAGCGACGCGGAATGGGATGACATCATGAACGGCGTCGGGGCAGGTGATAAGGTTCCGGCGGAAGAGCTGGTGGTGGTGGTGGAGTTGACGAAGGCGGATTATCTGGAGAAGTTGTTGTCTATTTCGTCGGGATTGAGTAAGCAGGATGTGTTGGAGTTATATACGTTAGCGAAAGTGAAGGCGGAAAAAGGCTGAACGTTGATATAATTCTCTGAACGTGGATATAATTTTTTGAAGGTAGATATAATCTCGTGAATGTTGATATAATTTCCTGAACGGAGATATCCGTCGAAAACCGTATATTTCTTATCCTACTCTCCATCTCACAAAGGTCAAAAGCATAAGAAAGGACGCTTTTCGTCAGCGAAAAGCCCTGGTTAGAGCAGACCCTAAAACCAAAAACAAAAAAAGACGCATTTCGCTCGCGAAATGCATCCATTCAGATCGGTTTTGACTTTAATGTGATGATCAGATAGAAAAGAGGATTCATAAAAGATAAGGCGACGATCAACAGAACCATATATGTGGTGACCGGATCACCGCCAAGCTCGATTTCGTCAACGATGATGGCGTCATAATACATTGTCTGGACCGAAACCCAGAATGTCAGCGCAGAGATGCTCAAAACTGCAAAAGTATTGAGCAGTCGGCGTCGCAACGACGGCCAGACGATGAGAACGAACAGCGCGATGGATGCCGCCAGTAAACTATAGAATATTGGCCGCATTAAAATGAACGTCCCGAACGATTCGAACGTAGGATGAGTATACATATTTTCTCTCCAATTCCTTTTATAGAAAGAACGATGGAAATTAAAAAAAGTTCCGCCAAAAAACGCCGCGGCTGCAAATCAGCCGTGGCGTTCTGTTTATACTTCGATTTCCTTGATGATACGGGCAGGGTTGCCACCGACAACCGAATTGGCCGGCACATCTTTCACGACAACAGCGCCTGATGCAATAATGGCATTGTCACCGACAGTCACACCGGGATTGATGACGGCGCGTCCGCCAATCCACACATTATTGCCGATTAATACAGGCTTGCCGAATTCCTTGCCGGCATTTCGCTCATCCGGATGGAGCGGGTGGGTAGCGGTATAAATGTGGACACCAGGTCCAAGCTGGCAATTGTCACCGAAACGAATCTCGCAGACGTCCAGGAGACATGTATCGAAATTGGCATAGAAATTTTCGCCGATGTGAATATTATAGCCGTAATCACAACGGATATTGGGCTCCACATAAAACTTATCGCCCGTCGATCCGATCAATTCCTTCAACAGCAGCTTCCGGTCCGTGCCGTCCATCTCGGATGACTTATTGAACAACCGGCTCAGCCGCCGCGCGTTCAACCGCTCATTCTGTAGTGTATTGTCCGCCGGATCATACATCTCCCCATCCAACATTTTCTCCTTCTCGCTTTTCACCCTGCATCGCCCCTTTGTCTGAAACTTGCTACCGCCATTATAGCAGTTTTTACTCGAATAAAATGAGGTGCTTTTTTAGTAATGAGCTATATTCACTGAAATGAAATTTCATCTTACGAATTTTCATTTCTATCTTACGGTTTTTGCAGTTAATCTTATGGTTTTTCATTTCTATCTTACGGTTTTTGCAGTTAATCTTATGGTTTTTCATTTCTATCTTACGGTTTTAACATCCTATCTAACGTTTGAGTGTATTGTCGGCTAACTGCTGCATTTTCAACTGGAAAAAGTGACGTGAATTCCAAAAGGAGTGGCCTAGATGGCATTTGACTATAACTTGGTTGATGAATACAATGAATGAAATTTCATCTTACGTTTTCTCAATCCTATCTTACGGTTTCCGTTTTCTATCTTACGTTTTTTCATTTCTATCTTATTGTTTTAGTACTCTATCTAACGTTTGGATAGCAAGTGTTGTCGTATAGCTAAAAAATAGTGACGTATAAACGGAGTTTATTAACGTATAGAGATTCTCATCTCACATTTGAAATAAACCACACTCCTCAAAGAGGCATTTTCCACCAAAAAACAGGGTATGAGTTCCGTAAGGAGTGATACGGATGGCGTTCGACTATGATTTGGATTATGAGAAATTGGATTTGCGGAAGAATCCGGAGCTATACCGGGTTGGCAAAGGCGAGCAGGGCGTACTGCTGGTGGAGCCGTACAAGAGTGAAATTTTGCCGCATTGGCGATTCAAGACGCCGGAAATTGCGCGGGAGTCGTGTGAGAAGATTTCGGAGATGTTCGAGGAATACCGCAAGCAGGATGATTTTGTCGGCATGGACATGGCGCGGAAATTCATCCAGATGGGCTATACGCGTGCTCGGCGCTACACGAATTATAAAGGCGGACGCAAATACAATGAAGACCGCACCATCAAAGAGCGGCAGATTGATCCGGTGAAAGCGGAGTCGGCAGCGATTTTCAAGAAGCGCTGGGATGAAATCAGGGAAGACGAAGATTACAACAGGCGAAAAAGGGAGCACCAGCATAAATACGGCGAGTTAAAATCTACAAATAATAAGGCTGATCAATCGATGGGCGAGAACGACTTTCCAAAAGGAGTCGGCAAACCGGCAACCAGAGCATTGATCGAAGCGGGTTACACGAAGGTCGAACAATTGAAAGACGCCATGGAAAAAGAAACCCTGGAGCTGCACGGTGTCGGTCCTAAAGCGATCCAGGTATTGAAGAAAGAACTTGCCGGAAAAGGATTGGAATTTAAAAAGTGATAAATCACTAATCCAAGCTAAGAAATTCAGTCAATTAGTACTTCACTATCCGAAGCTCCAATGTCTAAAAGGGAAATGGATGACTAAAAAAATGGAGTGATTTCATTGATGAAGATGAAACGATCAATTGGCGTGATGGCGTCTTTTTTATTCCTTTTATCCGGTTGTTCGGATGAGACGGTTGAATCTGGCGCCAACTCAGAAAGCGAAGCGTCAGCAATGGATGCAATCACCGACACAGAGACAGAACCAATGATCCGGCATATTGCGGACATGACAGACGAGATGACTCTTTATGATTATGGCTATGATGATATGGACCGGGGAAATTATGAATATTATGCGCAGGAAGTAGTTATCGAACCCCAGTATTACGAAGAAAAAGAAATTGCCAGAGGAGACGTCATTGCCTTTAAGCCGACGCCGGATGAACGACTCACTGTGAAGCGGGTTATCGGATTGCCGGGTGAAAAAGTTAAAGTGGAAAAAGGACAAGTGTATATTGACGGCAAGGAACTTGATACTTTCTATGGGCGCTATCACCGGAGAGGCTTAGATCTGAAAGAACTCAAGAATATGCTCGCAACCGAGGAGTATGGCTTTATGCAATCCAAAGCGAATATAGAATCCAATGTGAATAACGCTGAAAGCATGAATCTTGAAGAAGTGACTGTTCCTGAAAACCAAGTCTACGTTATCGGAGATGATTGGTTCAGAACATATTTTAGAGGACTGGTGCCGATGGAGAAAATTGAAGGGAAAGTGTTGGGATATGAACCTTGAACGTATGAAAATGTTTTCATGAAGCATTCTATTGACGACCTGCCAATCAATCAGCAAGCACAATAAAAGCCTTCTGGGCAGGAAGGCTTTTTGAGTCGTTTTTAGCTGGAAAAGCATGTTTGGCTACCTTTTTTTGGGGTGAGAGACGAAGCCGTTTTCCACTCCAGTTGCGGAGAGCCCAGTAAGAATAACGCATTAACCGAAAACATCTTCTGCAATATACTTCGCCAATCGCTCACGCGTCTCCGGCAACCTTTCCTTTATTGCTTCATTGTCCCAAACTTCATCCGTATAAAAGCTGGAGAAGTCCTGATTCTCCTGGCGCGGCACGATGTGCATGTGGAAATGTGTGAGGTCATCAAACGTGCCGCCGTTCTGGCAGATGGAAATGCCGTCCGGTTGATAGGCAATCTTGATGGCGCTCGACAGCAATTGCGCCGCTTTCATCACCGACAGCGCCGTTTCTGTATCGAATTCATCGATGAAACGGTAATGCCGTTTCGGCAAAATCAGCACATGGCCTTCGTTGAACGGATCGTGGTCAAGGATACACGTGATCCACTCGTTTTCGTACACGACTTGCGTCTCCAATTCGTTATTGGCCAGCTTGCAGCCCAGGCATTCCTCTATCTTTTCCATAGTCTGAGCTCCTTTATAATTTCTAACCGACTACCACATCGGCTCGTTTTCGTTCGTCAATTCCGTCATTTGCGGATACGTCAGCATAAAGACGGCGAAAAGAAAGAGCGCAACCGCCAGCACCGAAACGATGTTCAGGTCGAACAACCAGGCAGAACCTAACAGTATCACTGGGGGAAAAAAGTTTGCAATCCCCATTCTTTGCCGTGACTTCTTAGTCATGTATTGCGTTTTGCCGCATTCCGGGCATTCCATTCCTTCGCCCAGCGTAAACGATTTACGAAAAGTAGTGCCCCATGACCATTCGTTTTTGCAATTCTCGCAGTGTGGCATCTGAAGTCCTCCATTCTAATCAATATATTTCTCTTCCTTCATGCTAAAGCATGCATCCAATTAATTCCACAGCATTTCCCGGGAAATAATTGAAAATAAAATATCGGTTTACTTTTTATTGTCGGTTTCCTTCTGCTTTTTGCGATATCGATAACGCCATATATAGTAAGTACTCAAACCAGCCATCAATATTAAGAAAGGTAAATATCTGGACGCAGGCTCGCTTGTTAACAAGGCGATAGAACCGATGATGAAAACAGGTACCATAATTACAAACCACATCTTCACTTCTTTATTCTTGAAACTCATATCAACTCGCTCCGCCATATCCTTCACCTCTCATGAAAAATTTCTGATGCATTCATTAATATCATGCTATAGTATTTATACGATTGAAACAGTTTGAAGTTTCAAGAAATTCCTCTTGTAAAATATATTTCAGAAATAGAAGCGGAGTATGCAACCTCCCTTGAAAAGATGCGTTTTATAGGAAGAGATAATAATAGAAAGCAGGATGGAACATGGAATGGTTGGATTTACTGAAGGCCCTCATTTTGGGCTTTGTGGAAGGCATGACAGAATTTGCGCCGGTATCGTCAACGGGACACTTGATCATCGTCGATGATATGTGGCTGAAATCACAGGAATTCCTCGGGAAGTACCCGGCAAATACATTTAAAATCGTTATTCAGTTAGGATCGATTCTGGCAGTGGTCGTTGTGTTCTGGAAGCGGCTGTTCAGCTTGGTCGGCCTTTATAAAATCGACGGCAAGCCCGCCAATTCACGCTTTAACTTATTGCACGTCATCGTCGGCATGCTGCCGGCAGTTATTCTTGGTTTCGCTTTCAAGGACTTGATCGATGACCATTTATTCGGTGTCGAAACCGTCATTTATGCGTTGATTGCCGGCTCAGTCCTGATGATTGCCGCTGACAAATTCGGGCCGAAAACGCCGACCGTCAACAGTCTCGATGAAATTACCTACATACAGGCATTAAAAGTCGGAATGGTGCAATGTCTGTCATTATGGCCAGGCTTCTCGCGTTCCGGCGCGACAATTTCCGGAGGGGTACTGTTCGGTCTCAACCACCGCACCGCCGCTGATTTCACTTTCATTATGGCAGTGCCGATCATGTTCGGCGCAAGCCTCGTGTCGGTCCTGAAAAACTGGGACACATTGTCGATGGATTACCTGTCGTTTTATATCGTCGGTTTCGTCAGCGCATTCGTCTTCGCTTTGATTTCAATCCGCTTCTTCCTGAAACTGATTTCGAAAGTCAAATTGATGCCGTTCGCCATTTACCGTCTGGTACTCGCAGCAATCCTGATCGTCATCGTTTTCTTTTAAAATCTAAGCCAGCACATCAAGGAGCAGAATATCGCTTCTGATATGCTGGCTTTTTTATGGAATAAAATCAGTATCAATGAATGGCATTGTGATACGATTGGAAAAATGAAAAAAAGGGGTTAGCTGAGATGCAATATTTTATTGGCGTTGTTCCACCGGAAAGTGAACTGATGAAACTGAAGGAATTCCGGAACCAGTGGCCTGCGAACCGGATTGATGATTTGGTCGAACCGCATATTACACTGAAAGCGCAAGGCGGTCTCAGCGCTGATAAAAGCTGGCTGGAAAATATAAAAGAGGCGGCTGCTGGATTTCCGGCTTTCCCGGTTCAACTTGGGGAACCGCGCTTTTTCGGTGAAGATATTCTGTACCTGAGCATGGATTCACCAAAACTTCAAGAGTTACATGGAACTCTGGTAAAGGCGGCCGGCGCAACGCCTAAACAGATTGAGCAGTACTTTGAACTGAATCTTTTCGTGGCGCATCTGACATTAGCCAAGACGGCTTATGGCTTATCTCGCGAAGAACTGAAGGGAATGGCGGCAGCGGCAAGTGAAGAACTCGCGCCTTACCCGGCGTTTACGGTTGAGTCGATTCGGATTTACCGGAAGCCAGATGGGCAGCAGGGGTATGTGAAGTATATGGATGTTCCGTTGAAAAAGGATAGATGATTAACTAAAAAAGAGATGCTGTAGTGAGTAAAACACTCAACATAGCATCTCTTTTTTCACTCTTTCATCCCTCTCAAAAAATCGAACATTTCCTCCACATCATTCGACTTGAACAACATGCCTTTCGAGTCAAAAACGAGAACTGCCGGAAACTGTTCAATGTCCAGTTCTTCTTTGAAATCCACCACGAAATCTTTATCGTATTCGTGCCAGGAAGCACCAACCTGTTTCCCGGTTTCTTCAAGTATATTATTGGCCTCCTCGAATAGGGGCTCGGCCTCTTTCATCTCTTCAGGCATTCTTTCCCCATACTCATACATGACTACAATCCTTATTTCGTCGTTAGGCGCAAGAAGCTGATCATATTTTTCTTCGTAAGTCATATCCAATAAAATAATCTCTTCCGCATAGCCTTCAAAACTTTCTCCTCGAGGCGGGTTGATCTGCACTTTTTGCCCGAATTTGATATCGTCAAGAGAAGCTTCCGTACCATCTTCGTTTCTTACGATAGTATCGTCATCATAATGGGCAGCGTAGCCGATTCCTTCATCAGTTGTGACAGGTCCGTCATGCCGCTTCTCCCATTCTGAAATACCGACCCCGAGAATCTTATTTTCCTTATCAGGCGGTCCGGATGTACCGATCATTTTATCGTCTTCGTATTGAACGGCAGCAGACTGGTCAATTTCATCATCATAAACTGTTTCTTCAACAGTGTCTTTTGCACCACTGCCGCATGCGGAAAGGGTTAATGCAATAAATAACAGTCCTCCTAAGTGCAATGATTTAAATTTCATCTTTTTTACTCCTCTCGAATGGACGCCGATTTTTAGAAATAGCTTAGCTGTTTAAAATTTTATTTAAGCTCTTTCCCCCCTTGTTGGTTAACAAACCAATGACTCCAAGAAGTACCTGGATGGCACTTGCCAGGAACAAGAACACTAGAGGCAAATACCATTCTCCCATTAAAATAATAGGCAATTCAGCAGCCAGGAAAAGCCATGTGCCCAGTATGATAGAAAGCAAAAATACTTTATGGCTTTTCTTTAATAAGCCATAAATCCCGACTCCAGCATTGCCGATGCCGAATACGATAATCCCGAAGAGTGCCAGGCTGTTCCAGCTGCTGAAGGGCATAATGCCGATCCATTCAGGCGGGAAGTCAGCAAAAGCGCCTTTTCCAAGAAACATATAACTGCCCAGGAAAAATGCACTAAGCGATAAAAATAAACAATAAGAACTAACGAATTTTTTCAACAAGATTCTTCACTCCTCTCGGTAAGTGAATCGGTTATCAAACCAGTAGACTGAAACTAAACAAAAACGTTTCATTCTTGAACAAATGCCCTTCAAATCTTTTGCTGATTCGAAGGGCGCTGCTGGTTAAAAGTCTCGCTGTCATAGCTGGATTGATGATTGTTTATTCGTCCGTTTTGTCATGGAAATTGCATTCGAACACTTTCAATTCAAAGCCGGACTTCACGACTTTCGGAAATCCGCCCTGGTCGTAGCATTGATCCGATGCAGATTTTACTTGCTGGTAGCTGAAATAGGACTGCGTTAAAAAGGTGGCGCTGGAAATCAGCAGGACTCCTGCGAAGAAAATGAATAATTTTTGCCATGCGTTCAAATTCTTTTTGATGATGTTCACTCCTATCGATGGGTAATTCGGTTTTATTGCCATAAATTAAGGCTAACATAATATGGAAATTATGACAGCCGAATTCATAAAAAATTAGTGAAATCTGACAAATTCATAAAAAAGTGAATCTTTTCCAGTAGTTCAAACGTCTAAAAGGTATAGGAAAAATGCAGAAGGGGTTTTTGTATGCTTAAAAAGATTGTACTGGCAGGTGGGACCGGTTTTATCGGACAATATTTAGAGCGCACATATACAAATCAGGGCTATATTGTACATATTATTTCGAGGCAGCCGGGACAGATTTCGTGGGACGACGAGGCGGCGATGATCGTGGCCTTGGAGAATGCAGGGATGGTTATAAACCTGGCGGGTAAATCGGTGAATTGCCGATATAACGAAAAGAACAAGCGGGAAATTTATGAGTCACGGACGCGGACAACGGAGGCGCTCGGCAAGGCAATCGAGAAATGCCAGAACCCGCCTAAGCTCTGGATCAATTCCAGCACGGCAACGATTTACCGCCATGCGGAAGACCGGCCGATGACGGAATCGACCGGTGAACTCGGGACTGGGTTCTCGGTTGATGTGGGCAAGGCATGGGAAGATGTCTTCTTCCGTTTCAAATTGCAGGAAACACGGCAAATCGCATTGCGGCTTGCTATTGTACTCGGAGCGGATGGAGGCGTGATGAACCCTTACATCAATATGGTCCGCTACGGCCTCGGCGGCAAGCAGGGCGAAGGCAAGCAGATGTTCAGCTGGGTCCATATTGAAGACGTTTACCGCATCATTGAATTTCTGAAGCAGCGAAAAGATTTGAACGGCATCTTCAATGCTTCCTCACCAAACCCGGTAACCAATAAAGAATTGATGGAGCAGATGCGAAAAGTGATGGGACGCCGCAGAGGTTTGCCGGCACCCGAATGGATGCTGGAAATGGGCGCGGTTTTTATTGGCACCGAAACAGAACTGATTCTGAAAAGCCGTTGGGTGTTGCCGGAGCGGCTTGAAAAAGCTGGCTTCCATTTTAAATATGACCGCCTGGATCGTGCGTTGTGGCAAATCCTTCAAGAACAAAAGCAAGAACAAGAACAGTTCTAAACGCTGTTCCGCTTTATTGCGGAGCAGTTTTTTGATTTATATAGAAGAGAATTTACATGTGATAGAGGAAATCTGTGAGATTTGGGGAATATACTAACAACGGATTAATACGTGGATTCCGGTGCCGAGACTCCAGCGACCAAACTCTTCTGGTCATAAGCCGGTCCAGCTGTTATGGGAAAAGGCTGCTCCTGTCTCTGCATCGCTCCGCTAGCTTCGAGACATGAAAGGGCGTTGCATCGCTGCGCTGCTTCGTCGCAAAGAGATCGGCCCATAAGCCTCGGGCCATCTCTTCACTGTCGCTTTTCGAGATATAAATTTATTTCTCAAACAAGACCGAGTATAATCTTCTAAAAGAAGAGTTTAGGGGGAAGACGATGAAATACTTTACAAAAGATTGGTATGACGAGATGCAAGTGTCCGGTTTTCTGACCTTCCCTGAAACCGAAGAACAATGGGAAGAAGATCAGGCGGGCTACCGCGAGCAAGGCATCGATCCAGCGGAAGTGCATCGCCGTGAGTTGGAAGACAAGAAAGAAAATCTTTTGAAGTTTTTGCCTGAATCCTTTCATCCATATATTTATGATGGCACGATCAATTCCAGATATCCGACGCCGGAGCTTCTCGAAATGGCGGGTAAATGGGAAGCGGATTACGAAGCCCGTTTTGACGCGCTGCTCGATGATTACAGCCGCCATTATGAATCCATAAAGGAATCTTTGCCGCCTGGCGCGATTCAGCTGACGGAGAAAAGCCTGCATGACTGTGTCGTGAAAAGAGTTGACCGTCCATCCGATGATGAGCTCGTTCTTCTCATCGATTGCAGCAGCGGTTTCCATTATTTCAAGGATGTCGAAGTGAAGTTCACCGAGGTTAGCGACTCCCTGATTCCAGAAGATATCACCGGCGCATGGTGGTTGTATAATGAGATTTACCTGAGCGGCGATTGTGTTGAATTGCACGTGCTGTTTGATACGCCGATAACAGAAGTGACGATTATCTGTAAAGATATTCAAATTGAGGAATTGGAATAAAACCATTTTTTCTTTTTGAATCCTTTTGTTAATAAATTCCTTATAATAAGCCGTTAGAACCTATAAAGTATACAAAATACACGAAATCCATCTTTTTTAAATTATAATTGCAAAAATCACATCTTTTATTTCAACTGGGAGTTTAGCCTTAGATTAGGCGGGTAGTTTGAGATAGAGGGGTGACGAGATGCGAGCAGATGAACGGTTGATCAAAGCATTATTGCAGCGGGATAAAAAGGCGTTTGAAGAGCTCTATGACCGTTATCATTTATTGCTGTGGAAGATTGCCTCTGAAACCGAAACCGATCATCGCATTTGCGAACAGCTCGTCACACAGGTATTCAAACAAGTATGGCAAAAACCGCATGAATTCATGGGCGAAAAAAGATTAACATTGCTGTTGATCGAATGCTGCCGTGAAAAGATGAAGGAGCGTCCCAGGCCGGAACCGGTTTGCCGAAATTCAATAGAACCACAAGTATGCTGCGGATAGGAATCCGCAGCTTTTTTGTTGTTATATAAGTTGAACTCATAAACCTCTAGTAGTCGATATTCCGCAAAACAGCTCCGAAGACTTGAACGAAGCTTGCGAGGTCAAGTCTTTGCGACGAAGCAGCGCAGCGATGCAGGAGCACGTATTTTTACCCATGTCGCCTAGGAGTCTTCACTGTTTTGCTCCATATCGAGAAGTGGATCTCAGCGAAGGAGCGCCTCCGGACGGAGCGGAGCAATAAGACGAGTGTCCTTCTCGGCTTATTGTGTGAGCAAAGGTGCGCCATACGGAGATGGCCCACCTTTGCGACGAGCTTTGCGCAGGAGCATAATCTCTGCCCTGTCCAAAGCGACGAAGCGGCATATTTACAGTGATTCTTTAGTTTAACTAATATAGTTAACGAACAATAAACCAATAAACACAGACAATCCCCAGGTCACCGAGTCCGTGGCCGATGATGGTGGCGGTGATTGAACCAGTGCGTTCCCGGATATAACCCCAGAACAATCCGGCAATCAGCACAGGAATGACAGCAACAAGCGTATAGGCAACTTCGAAAAGCTGCATGACCGTCAGCACGTGGTACAGCGTATAAAAGGCGACAGTCACGGTAATGGCAGTCGCCGCGCTTCCTTTTTTACGGATTTTCTCGAACATATAGCCACGCCAATAGACTTCTTCGAGGACCGGATTGAGCAGAAGCAGCACTAGCACCAGCCAGATTTCACCCGGTCCGATAAAGCCCCAGTAGACGAGCAGTTCCCGCAACGATTTCACATCCAGCAAATATTCATGCAGCCAAATCATCCCGCCGAATATGAACACGAAGAAAACAACACCGCTTACAATCCCCAGCAGGAAACCTTGCTTCGATAATTGCATGCGCTCTTTCGGAAACGCCCTGCCGAGCAGTGGCGCCCCGAGCAGCCAGCCGTAGAACAGCAAAAAAGTCGCCGCAACGTTTTCTATTACATACAGACCGATGTACATCATAATCGTCGGGCCAATCAGCAATAAAATCATTTTCATCGCACTCTCTCCGAATCATCTGCCTTGTATTTTGCTGCAATCGGCTGTAAAAAGCCGTTGACCGCAGCGTTGAATTTCCTGAATGAGCGCGGCGGCACCTGATGGTCACCGTCTTCAATGAATACAACTTGTGTCTGCGGCACCGCTTTCTGGAACGGAATCCGGTAATGATGCATCGGTTTTTCAAGCGTTCCATAAACAAGCAGAATCGGCATCTTCAGCCGGTGCAATGAGTGCGTCGACACATAATCTAATCCGGTCCGGCAGAACTCATACGAGCGCTGCGGATCCGACTTCCGCGCAAGTCCGTAGATTTTCCCTTCGTCTTCGGGATAGTATTTATTGAGTTTCGCCTGCAGTTTAGCAGCAACAGGCACCATCCGGAGTTTCGACAAATACATCACCGTCTTGATAAAGAATTTTGGCGAAAAATTATTCAGCTCGGAATAGCCACCGGACAGGATGATGGCAATCGTCCGTTCCGGATAGTTAAAAGCGAATTCCTGGGCGACCAGTCCGCCGTGCGAATAGCCGCACAAGACCACTTTATCTATGCCGATCCTGTCGAGCAATTTCCGGAGATGTTCCGCCAGCAACTCGATCGTCACCGGCACATCGCCCGTTGTGCTGTTGCCGTGGCCGGCCATATCGAAAAAAATGGTCTGGTATTCATCGGCCAGCGGTTCCTGATGCATAAAGACGTTATGCGCCATCACGAACGGATGGATGAAGACAATCGGCAATCCTTCACCTTTTATCTGGTAATAAAGCGTCAGCGAGTCATCAATTTTGGCATAGGGCATAAACGGGATCCACTCCTAAATGAAAATACATGTCTAAGTGGAATACCCTTCAAGTGGGAGGGATAAAACTTGTGGTGAGGGAGATGTGTGAGGATATGGTGTCTACACGATATTAAAACGGCGCTATACGACAACAAAAGCAATCTATACGACACCAAGTATCACTCATACGTCATCAAACCCTCTCACATACCCCATCTCAATATCCAAGATATGATAATGGATACAGATGTATAAACTAATGCATATAAATATAAGAACAATTGTTTAATTTAACCTATTAAAACAATACAATAATAATTCATTTGGACGATATATTAATGTATAAAATATGTATATTATTATAATTAGTTGATATTTATACAGTTTTTATTCAAACAAGGGAGAGTGGAATATGAAGAAATCAGTCAGTGTTTTATTGGCGGCGAGCCTTTTGGCGTCTGCGCCGTGGTCATCAGTTGTGGCGGAATCGCCGAAAGTTACATACGTAAATGCGCTAGAAGAGCAGGACGGAAGTAAATTCAACAGCGAGAATTATGATTTCATGAAGTTCTCGGCAATCGGGCCGAAGCTTGAGGAAATCGCGAAATCGTCAAACCGCGTGAAAGTCGAAGTAACAGGGACATCGTCTGACGGACACCCGTTATACGTTGTGACAATTGCGGATCCTGAGTCCCAAGGGAAGTTCGGCAAGATTCAGGCTTTGCGCAAGCAGATGTTCAAAAATCCAGCGAAAGCACAGGATTGGGTAGCGGAAAATCCGGATTTCAAAGTGCCGATCATGATCAACGGATCGATTCACGGCACGGAATTTGTCGGCAGTGACGCGACTATGCAGCTGATCGAGCGTTTTGCGACTCAAAACGATGACACGACAAAAGATATTCTGGCGAATAACGTCCTTATTTTCAATGTCGTGGCAAATCCGGATGGCCGTGTCGACGCGACACGTTTTAACGGTGAAGGCATCGATTTGAACCGCGATTTCGTCACGCAGTCGCAGCCGGAAACACAGCAGACGGTTGATTTGATTACCGAATGGAATCCGATGGTTTTCCTGGACACCCACGGCTACGTGAAAAATTATGCGCCGAACAAGCAGGGCTTGATTGAGCCTTGTACGCCGCCGCATAATCCGAACTATGAATATGATCTGTACAATAAATGGGCTTACGGCCAAGCCGAAGCGATGGAAGCTGAAATCATGGACAATAAAGCCGAATACGAAGGTACGCTTTATCAGGACATGACGGGTACTTACGTGCCGCAGCGTGATGACGCAGCTGGCTGGGATGATTATCCGCCAATTTTCACACCAATGTACGCAATGTACCACGGAGCTTATGGTCACACACTTGAAGCGCCGACCAACGATGAAGACGGCGTGAAATGGATGTATGATGCGGTCATGGGCGCATTGAAATACGCAACTGAAAATAAACAGGAAATGATCTCTGACCAGATGGAAGTGTTCGAACGCGGCATCAATTTCGACCACCCGACGCACGCAGAAGGTTTCTTCCCGAAAGCTTACGTCCTGCCGGTCGATGAACAAGACCCGACTGTCACTGAAAAAGCGGTCAACCATCTGATCAAAAACGACATCGACGTGGTGCGCGCTTCTAAAACGTTCACAGTTGAAGGCGTAACATACGATAAAGGTTCCTATATCGTCCACATGGACCAGGCGAAAGCCGGTCTTGCCAACACATTCCTGTGGGACGGCGAGGATATCACGGACGACACGCCTTCCATGTACGATATTTCCGCATGGAGCCTGCCTGAACTTTGGGGCTTCGAAGCAACCCCTGTGACAACAGCTGTTGATGTTGCAGCAGCGAAAGTCAAAGAAGTGAAGAACCAAGGTGCCGTTACCGGCAAAGGGCCGTTCGTCATCCCGAATTCTTCCGTGCAAGCGGTCGAACTCGTCAACAACTTGCTTGAAGCCGGTGTTGAAGTAAAGCGTAGTGCGGAAGGCGATTTCTATACTGAAGCCGCGGCCAATAAAATCGCGGCAGTTGTAAAAGAATCCGGCCTGCAAATCGAGTTGGCAAAAATTCCAGCTGATGCTGAAGCAATTTCTTCCGTCAAAGTAGCATTGCTTGAAGACGGCGGAATGAATAAACAGCAGACCCATGCCGGCATGAACCTGGCACTTGAGCGTCTCGGATTTGATGTCACGGAATTGTCCCCGGTTGAAGTGGCAGAAGCCGGTCTTGCCGGATTCGATGCCTTCATTTACAACGGTACTGAAAATCTGATTGCAACTCGTTTGAGTGCAGCCAACCAGGAATTCGGATTTGAGAATCCTGCACAGTATGACTCATTCAAAGCGAATGTCGAAAGCTTCATCGCTGACGGCGGCAAATACATCGCGGCAGGCGCCGGTGCATCCCGCGCGACCAAAACGCTCGGCTTGACCGACGCGACAGTCAACGTCGGCGGCTATAACAGCAACGGCATCGTGTCTGTCGATTACGACGGCAGCGGTGTGACAGCCGGCTACAGCCAGGACGACATCGGTTTTGTTTACCGTCCAGTGTGGTACAGCGGTGTCGAAGAAGATGAAGTGCAAGCATCTTACGATGAAGGCGACTTCTTCATCGCCGGCCACTGGAAAGGCAACGAAGCCGCAACCAGCCAGCCGGTATTAATCCAGGAAAACGATAAGGACGTAACGCTGATCGGTCTCGAGCCAACATTCCGCGACCACACCGATTACCTGTTCCGCCTTGTTTCCAATGCATTGTTCACGAAATAAAGATGAGGGAGGAGCCTTGGGGCTTCTCTCTTTTTTTATATGTGGATTCAGGTGAAAATGTAAAAAGGTAAGATAGAATCTGTAAAACGTAAGATAGGATGCTCAAAACGTAAGATAAGAATCTAAAACCGTAAGATACGCTCCTCAAACCGTAAGATGAGAAGCGACCGTTATAAATGAGTTCACCCTCACTCAAAGAACAAAACCCCTGATTGGCCGAAAAACGTGCGGTGGCGTAGCCCCGCCCCAGCAGTCCGCGCGGCGGACTGCGACCATTCAGATCTTTTACTGGGAGAGTGAAGGTGCATGGGGATTCAGGTGGAAAAGTAAAAACGTAAGATAGAATCTATAAAACGTAAGATAGGATGCTCAAAACGTAAGATAGGATATTCAAATCGTAAGATAGAAACCTAAAACCGTAAGACAGACTACAAAAAAAGAAGACATGCAGCAACCTTCATACGTAATCTAGCCCTCATTCAAAATATAACAAAAAAGAAGCTACGGATTCACCGCAGCTCCTTTGAAACAAACCCCATTCAAATTTTTAACTTCAACAAACGCTGACCTTCCTCTTCTTTCGGCACAATCATAAACTTGGAAATAAGAAACGCCACCAAAAACAGGAAGCAGGCAGACGCCGTGTTATTGCTGTTGACGAGGGCATGCTGCACAGTGTCCGGCCGAATATGCGACAAAGTGCCGATAGCCACATTCAGCAAATACGAAACGAAAAACCCAGCGAAGGATAGGACCATCAAATAATGGCCTGCAATCTTTCTTTTATCAAAACTTGTTTCCCATCTGGCC
Source organism: Planomicrobium sp. Y74 (assembly GCF_003668635.1). Lineage (GTDB taxonomy): Bacteria > Bacillota > Bacilli > Bacillales_A > Planococcaceae > Planococcus. Next base: position 104,621 of record NZ_RCWH01000003.1, read on the forward strand.
GTCCGCTTGATTGCCAGTGTATCCCGAATCTGCCAAACAAGCGCATACCCGAATCCGAATATCATCAGCGATACAAAAATATAACCCACAAAGTCCTCCATATTCCAACCTCCTTTTTCGCAATGAACTAAATTTTTTCTTCAAACAGAAACCTGTAAATACCCAATACAATGAAAACGATGCCGATTACCATGAAAAGAGGAAACGCAATCCAGATCAAACTTGCAGCCGGAAGTTGGATAACCGGTCCAACCCCCGGTGCCACTAAATCGTAAATTGCCAAAGCGGACAATATAACCATAGCGATTCCGCCATACAGCAAGACATGCTTCTTCATCCGTTCCTTATCCATAAGCATCGCTCCGCTACTTCGTATTTTTAGAGCTAATCAATGAAAAATTCTGACAATTTATATGTACTAACTGTACGATAAGTTTGGGGAAAAGAAAACAGCCATATAAAAAAAGAGAAGAGAAGTGTCACCGCCTTTATTATTCATTCAATAAAAACTCAATCAGTTCATCAACACTTTCATATTTCATCCGCTCTTCATAGTCAATATTTAAATTTTCTAATGAGGGGATTTTTGCATCAATATCAACAAACTCGACTTTGAATTCAGGTTCCAGGTGAGTAGAGATAAAATCAAGGATTGACGTCAAATCCTCTTTTAAATAAGGATTACTTGAGTTAAGTTTATCTGCTTGGTAGGTGACCGAAAGTCCAACAGAAGTACATTCTGCAGTCTCAGTAACTTCCAGACAGTATAACGAGGAGTCAAAAGGATCGTCATACCTGTGATTATAATGATTACCAAAATTGAAACGATCATTATTAAGGTTTTTCATTTCTGTCGCATACTTGCTTACAATTTCATGATTTATAAGTTCCCAATGACTGGTTTTAAGCTCAATCAAAAATGCTTCCTTGGTTTTCACTACTTCAGGTGGATTCAAGTACAGGCTGATGCCATTTTCGTCATCACTGCCGAAAACACTCATGTTCTCAAGGGTCGCCCGGCTCTCTTTGACCAATTTATATAATTCATAATATCGGTCCAATTCTTCTTCCACAAAAGTGCCGTAATTTACTTCTTGATCACTTTGAAGATTTAAATAAACGTTATCGCCAAGGTAACTGATACGAAAATCGTTGTTCTTTGACCCTGTAAAACCCAGTTCTTCAATAGCGGGGATGACGGTTTTCAGCTTTTCGTATTCTTTATCTGCTTTCAAAGCAAATTGATAGTCATCGTTAATTATCGTATTGTCGTAAGGGTCGATTATCACTCCGAATCTTATATCTTCATCGTCTTTAGGAGATAAAATGACATCGGCCGAACTATAAAAACTAGCCGCCTCATCTTTGATGACATTCACTTCAAAATCGTACTTTTCTTCTGCGTAATCTTTCGCCAGTTGCTCGGTTTCATCCAATTCCGTTTTAATATCAGTTTCCGGTTCGGGTTTTTCCGCAATTTCTTCAGCCTCGGTTTCACTCGCTAAGGATTCAGTCTCCGTTTTGTTTGAGGACTCCATTTGAGTCGAATAGAAAAAACTAACGGATAGTGCAATTGCTGCGATTAAAAAACCGGCCACACATAAAAGAACTTTCATTTTTTTACTCATAATTTTCATCCCTCCAGCTCTACATTAATTAAACCATATTTCTGTATAAAGTCATGGGTTTTTTTGGTAATATTAACAGAAAGATATACTGCTTCAAAAAAAGCTTTAATAACACAGGATTCAGAAGGGGGAGCAGTTATGCGGAAACGCTTTTTGATGGTCCTGGCTGGACTCGCTGCTGTAGTTGTCGTCGGGTATCTTGCCATGTTGTTTATCGTGATATATGAGCCGACACCTAATCAGGGCGATGTCGAAGAAATGGTGCACGAAAGGGATCTGGTGGAATTCGGGGAAGTCGAAGGGGCGTTTCTGCTGACTCCCCGAAATTATGGCTATTACGACAGTGAGAATATTTATGTGGTGGAACAGTATCTCGATAAAGGCGGGGATTATGGCAACCAATATGCCGTCATTGAAAAAAGCACGGCGTTAACTGACGCTGATGAACCGGCAATCGGGGAGCTTACCGCTAAAGAGACATTCCAGAATGACTATGTCGAAGATTTTCAAGTGCTTTCGAAACACCGTGTGACTGTCTATAAAAATGAAGAAAAGACGGCGGAGCATTGGTTCTTCAAAGTCATCTATAAATATGATGGGGATTATTTTTTGACCTTTGTGCTTCCAGAACGCGCCACTGAAAACAGGTTCAACTTTTTCGCGGAGGGTTATGAGCAGTTTTTGCAGTTTTAATAGAATGAAAGAAAGCAACCGCGGAAATCAATCGCGGCTGCTTTTCTTTTGGCGTCTATTCCAACTTCAAATTAACCTCAACAACAACCTCCCTCTCCCCAAGTCCACTCTTCACCCGCTTCAGCTGGGCCACGATAATGATGCTGATAATCACCAATAACGCCCAGGAACTGATTTTACCGATATGGACGATGGTCCAGGCGGCTTGCTGGTCGGGGTATTGCCATGCACCGAAAAAGGTGGTGATGTTTTCAGCGATCCAGATAAAGAAGCCAATCAGCACGAAAGCCAGCAATAACGGCATTTTAAATACGCGGTCGAGCAGGCGGAACGACACGAATGTCTTGAAGAACACGACGACAAGCAGCACTTTCAGCACCCAGCGCACATCATACGAGAAATGATGCGTAAAAAAATTCAGGTAGATTAACGCGCTGATGCCGCCGGCGTAGAGGGCTTTTGGCCAGTGGATCATCTGCAGGTCGAGGCGGCGCCACGACTGGATGATGTAGCTTGCGACGCTTGCGTACATAAAGCCGCTATAGAGCGGCACGCCGAACAATTTGCTGTAGGCGTCTTCGGGATATGCCCAGGAACCCATATGCACTTTGAAGATTTCGAGAGCCAGACCGATCAAGTGAAAGACGCAGATTGTCTTCAGTTCGTCTTTCGTTTCGAGGCCGGATGCCAGCATGAAAATCTGACCGAGAATACAGGCGAGCAACAGGAAATCGTAGCGTGGCAAATAGGGGATCTCGACAAATTTTGAGACGGCCAGGGCAGCGAAAATGATGAGCGGGAAGATGCAGGCAAGCGCCTGCTGCCACGTAAAATGGATGAGGTATTTCACGGTTCGGCACCTCCGATTTTATTTGCGCGATAAAGCTCTTAACTTAACAGGACGAAAGTATTAAAGACAGGTTTCGGGGGAAAAAATAAAGGAATATCAGAATTTACAGAGAACTTATATTTATATAGAATAGGGGTAATGTCGCTGGAGCAGAATTGAATGGAGGGAATTGGATGGACAAAAAACTTCTCGGGATTTTTGCATTTATTATTTTGATCATTCTCCTTGCAGGCTGTCAGGAAGAACCGGAAGAAGAAGTGACGCCGGATGAAGCGAAAGCGGAAGAGACGTCGCAGGCGGCAGCGCGCGCACAGCAATACATCGAGCTGTGGAACAGCCAGGAATTTTCAAAGATGTATGGTTCCTTCCTGAACCAGGGTTCGAAAGATGTCTACGGTTCCCAAAATTTCGTGGCGTGGCAGGAAGACATTTATGAACAGCTTGGCGTCAGCGATGTCAATGTGACGTATACGCCGCCGGAAGAAGCGGTGGATTATACGACGGACATGCCGGCGGATTTCGATATCCATGTCGAAATGGAAACGATGTCAGGGCCGATCGAATTTGACCAGACGCTGACCCTGTTGTACGAAACCCATCAGGAGATGGAGGACTGGTTTGTCGAATGGAACCCGACTTATATTTTGCCGCGTCTTGAAATGGGCGATGAAGTCGAGGTGCGCCTGACCGAACCGAAGCGCGGTGAACTCGTCGACCGCAACGGCAAGCCGATTGCCGTCAACAGCGATGCCATGATGGTCGGCGTCGTGCCGCAGAATTTCGATACGCCGGAGCAGAAGGAAAAACTGGCCCGGGCACTCGAAATCGATGTATCGGAAATCGAAGCGGCCATGAATAAAAGCTGGGTGCAGCCGCATTATTTCGTGCCGATCAAACAAGTGCCGTCGAGCGACCAATTGACGCTTGACCGCGTCTTCGCGGTACCGGGCACGAAACAGGAGCCATCAGAGTTCCGCGAATATCCGTACGGCGAGGCGCTGGCGCATCTGACCGGCTATATTGGACCGATTACCGGCGAGCAATTGGAGCAGCTGGAAGACCAGGGTTACGGCCCGAATGATATGATCGGACGCCAGGGGCTGGAGCGGGCGCTCGAAGACAGGTTGCGCGGCAAGCCCGGCATGCAGGTCATCGCCCATAAAGCGGCAGCTGGTGCTGAACCCATCACACTTTACGAAAATGATGCAGGCGAAGGCAAAGTCATCAAACTGACGATCGACGCCGAACTGCAGAAATCCATATTTGAATCAATGGCCGGCGAACCTGGAGCAAGTGCAGCGGTCAATCCGGAAACCGGTGAAACGCTGGCGCTCGTCAGCTCACCATCCTATAACCCGAACGAATTTGTGAAAGGCATCACCGGCTCGCGCTACCAGGAGCTGAACGACGCCAAGAACAAACCGCTGTTCAACCGTTTTGCTGCATCCTATTCACCGGGCTCGGCAATCAAACCGGTGACTGCGGCAATCGGGCTTGAAACGGGAGCCATCGATCCGGAAGAAGGCATCGACATCGAAGGGAAACGCTGGCAGCTGAACGGCTCATGGGGCGGCTTCCATATTACACGCCTTCACGATGACATCCAAAATCCAATCGACTTGCACAAAGCATTGGTTTATTCGGATAATATTTATTTCGCGCAAAAAGGGCTGGATATCGGCCGGGAAGATATGATCGAAGGCTTCAAAGACTTCGGTTTCACGGAAGATATTCCGTTCGTGCTGAACCTGCAGCCGTCGCAGATCACCAATAACGGATCGCTCGGCTCAGACGGCCAGACAGCCGACACGGCTTACGGCCAAGGGCAGATGCTCGTCAACATCCTGCATCTTGCAGCAATGTATGAGCCGATCCTGAACGGCGGCACAATGTACGAAGCCTCGATCTTCCTGGAGGAAGATGAGCCGACCGTCTGGAAAGAGGAACTGGTGAGTGACGACCACGCGGAACTGCTGCAGACAGCGATGCGAAGCGCCGTAACTGACGGCTACGCGAAATCCGCCAATATTGGCGAAGTCGCTGTCGCCGGCAAGACAGGCACCGCCGAACTCAAGATGCGCACAGGTGACGCAGGCAAGGAACACGGCTATTTCGTCGGCTACGACTCCGAAAACCCGAACGCCATCATCGCGATGATGATCGAGGGAATCGAGGACGAGTCGAATGGCAGTGATTATGTGGCCGGAAAAGTGGCGGGCGTGTTGAAGGCGCATAAGGAATAAAGATGTGATGAAAGAAGCGGCTGCGGCTGCTTCTTTTTTTGCGGTTTTTGGCGAGTTGGGCATAAAAGTGGGGAAGTTGGGCGTATTCGGACCAAAGTTGGGCGTATTTTATTTTCGGCATCGCCTGCAGCTCATTTTCAAGATTATACTGGAGAGAGAACATGTGAATAAGAATTGGTGGACGTAAGTGAGGGTTAATAAAATTACCCCTGATTTCCCATTATATTCAGAATTCTTATGTTAAGCTTGAATATATAAATAAGAGAAAAAGGGGCAATTTGTTTATGTATGAGCAAGGGGGAGACCCGGATTTTTGGTGGAAATGGATGCTGATGATGGCAATCGTCATTCTATCGTTGATTGCATTTAATGCCATCATGAGAAAAATATTTAAGGTTAAGAGGCAGAAACTCTTTTCCTACAACCACATAAATGAAAAGCATAAAAAAGTTGATTGGACCATCAGAATTGCTACCATTTTTCTCCTGATTACAGGAGTTGCAATAAATAGTACAAGAAATCCAACCGAGTGGTTCTGGTTTTTCCAACCTTGGACTATCCTCATATTGTTTCTGTTCAGTTCGCAAACAGCTAAAGTGATAATGGAACGTAAATATGCGGAAAACAGGAACAGATATAAAGTGACAATCAGTGAAAGTATCTTTATTGCTTTGATATTCTTATCGTTATATCTGACTGATTTGGGGATTAGTATAATCCACTTTATCTAAGTTATTCACCTCTCCAAAATCTAAGTTCAAAATCCAAATGGATGCTTTTCGCAGGCGAAAAGCGAAAGTGCAAAAGATTTTAGGCAGTGGCGGGCCAAAACTCTACTTCTCATCATTCCAAAACTGCTCAGTCCCACGTGGACTGGGCAGTTTTTTGCGAGTTGGGAGTAAAAGCGGTGAAGTTGGGAATAAACACAGCAAAGTTGGGAGTAAATCGCATGAAGTTGGGAGTATTCGGACCAAAGTTGGGAGTATACCAAAATAAAGGGTTATCCATCTCGCGCAAGGAATAGAATACTAACGGCAAATCATCTTCAATTGGAGGTCACATATGAAAATGTTCTTTCATTACAACTGGATGGTCAGGGAAGAGTGGTACGAATGGTGCGAGGGGATCAGCGAAGAAGAGCTACTGAAAAAACGGACCGGCGGAGTGGGCAGCATTCTGGAAACGCTGTTCCATATAATAGACGTGGAGTGGAGCTGGATCCGCTTGCTGAAAGGCGAAGATGATTTCCAGGAAAGTTTTGACGAGTACCGGAGTCTCAGCAAGGTGTGCGAATTGGACGCGCAATTTCGCAAGGAAGTGGAAGAGTTCGTCGCCAATTGGGACGACGGCATGGAGCACAAAAGGCTCCATTTCACCGAAAAAGACGGTACCTTTGTCACCGACCAATGGGGCGAGGTGATGCGCCATATCATCACGCATGAAATCCATCATATCGGGCAATTGTCCGTGTGGGCAAGAGAGCTCGGGAAAGAGCCGGTGTCCGCAAATCTCGTAGGACGTGGGCTGGCTGATAGTTAACCTTCTATAAATAACTGTAACTAAAAAGGGGCAACTTCGTCAGCTTCATTAAAAGGGGGATTCCATCCTGAAACTGAAATCCATAGCTGGCATTCTTTTATTGTCCATCATCCTGAGCGGCTGTCAGAACAATAATGTCAGTTCATTTTCTGACCCGGACCGGATCGAAGTTTATGACTATTCGAACAGCGAGGAACTAATTGCCACCATAGAAGATCAGGAATTGATTGAAAGCCTGACAGAAGAATTGGATCATGCAGAAACGCATGGAACAGAGGCCGTTGACTGGGGCGGTCCGGATTATCAGCTGGTTTTCAAGCATGAAGATAAAACTGTATATGAAATCGGTTATGATACTGACCTGCTTAGACTTGGAGTTGGCGGAGAGGGCAGGTATTCAAAACACGAAAAACTTTTTGAAGTGGCGACTGAACTGCCAATCGAATAAGGTATAAAAACAAAACGGCAATGCAAAGGTAATCCTTCGCATCGCCGTTTTCTTGATTATTCCTCCAACAACTCCATCACCGCAAAATAATTCTCTTCCTCATCCGCAAAATTGAAAGTTCTCCCCATCCGCATGTTAACGAGTTCGCCGGTCGTCACGCCTCTTTCCTTGAAGTCAGCGTACAGCTTATCGACACTGTCCGTATAGAACATCAACGAAGGCGTACCCAGATTCAACTCCGGCGACATCTTCGAAATGACTTCCTTGTCATGCAGCACAATTGTCGTCGCCGAATCTTCTGACGGCGCAATCTCAATCCATCGAATCCCCATGTCCTCAGAACCTTCATCAGCAATCACCGTGAATCCAGCCTTCTCCGTCCAAAATTTCACTGCCTTATCCTGATCATTCACATACACCATCACTTGCCCAAGCTTACTGATCAATCCGATCACTCCTTTGGGAAATATTGTTCGATTCACACACATTATACTTCCGCACTTGAAATATTGAAAAGATTTGGACATGAGTGCTGTCCAGATTTAATACTGTACCATTTCAAATGTGATGGTTTTATTAATTATATTTATCCGGTGTCGAATTCAGAACCTCACTTTATATAATTACCTTGCTGTTGTATTCAGAGTTTTTTCTATGTAAAAAAATTTGTTTTTTATATCGAAACTAATTTTAAAAATATTCTATCAATTTAAAAAGTATTATGATATTATGAGAAAAAGTTTAGTAATACTATATTTTTTACTGTGAGACTATATTTCGGAAAGAGAAGGTAAGGAACTATGGATGGTATTTACCAAAAGATAAAAAATCTAAGAATTGAGAGTGGACTAACATTAAAAGATCTTAGTGAGAAGACAGAGTTATCGGTTAGCTTTTTGTCTCAAATTGAAAGAGGATCTTCCTCTCTGGCGATTACTTCTTTGAAAAAAATTGCAGATGCTTTTGAAGTCCCCGTTACATTTTTCTTTGACTCGGAGACAAACCATAATTATATGTTGCAGGCTGGTGATAGAAAGCCTTTTCAACTGGAAGGGGCTTCGACAACTTACAGTCGGTTAAATGGGGAGTTCGGAGGTCGAAGGTTAGAGCCTTTACTGGTAACGCTGGCGCCTAAGCAGGAACAAAACCAAACGTCCAACCATCCGGGAGAAGAATTTTATTATGTTTTAAAAGGAGCAGCATTATTCAAAGTGGATGGTAAAGAATACTTTGTCAGGGAGGGGGATTCGATTCACTATCCATCTGAAGTGCCGCATTCATGGGAAAATCCCCTGAATGAAGAAACAATTATCCTTTGTGTACTGACGCCTGTGATATTTTAATTCAAAAGAAAGAGGGCTGATCATTAATGAGAATAGCTACAGATATTGGGGGAACTTTTACAGATTTAGTTTATGTAGACGAAAATGGAAAAGTGGGAGTTGCAAAAAGCCATACAACCCCTCCGAATTTTGAACAGGGAATTATTGATGTGATTGAAAAAAGCGGGATTGATCAGCAGGAGATTGAAACTTTTATACATGGAACAACGGTAATCATCAATGCTCTCACTGAACGAAAAGGTGTGAAAACCGGATTGATTACCACAAAAGGCTTTCGTGATGTACTCGAAATTGCAAGGGGGAATCGCTCTGATTTGTTCAACGTACGTTACGAAAAACCGGTTCCGTTTGTTGAACGTTATTTGCGTCAGGAAGTTGAAGAACGGTTAAACCAAAAAGGGGAAGTTGTCATTCCGCTCAACATAGGGAAAATCAAAGAACTTATTGCTTATTTCAAAAGAGAGCAGGTGGAAGCATTGGCAGTTTCTTACCTGCATTCCTATAAAAATCCTGAACATGAAGAACTGACTGTTGAGCTGATACGGGAGCTATGGCCCGAAGTTGCTGTTACTGCATCTCATGAAGTAACGAAGGAATGGCGTGAATATGAAAGAACAAACACTGCGGTTTTAAATTCTTATGTAAAACCGATAGCTTCAAAGTACATCAACAAACTCAATTCCAAGCTGGTGGAAAACGATGCGGACAGTTTTAATTACATCATGCAATCAAATGGAGGAACCACAACATTCGAGCAAGCGAAAAAGACTCCAATCAATATGGTCGAATCGGGCCCTGTAGCTGGAATTTACGGAGCTGCTTATCTGGGCGAAATTATCGGGGAGAAAAATGTCATCGCTTTTGATATTGGCGGAACAACAGCAAAATGCTCGCTCATCAGCAATGGGGAAGTAAAGGTATCCACCGATTATTATATTGAGAAAGATGATCTGAGGGCGGGATATCCGATTAAATCTCCAGTTGTCGATATAGTGGAAATCGGTAATGGAGGCGGCTCCATCGCCTGGATTGATGAAGGCGGCTCACTAAAAGTTGGCCCGCAATCAGCTGGTGCAGTCCCAGGACCGGTTGCTTATGGACAAGGGGGCACAGAACCCACTACAACCGACGCAAATTTGCTGACTGGCCGACTTTCTCCGGAAAACTTCGATTACACAGTTGATATGAAATTAGTGAAAAAGGCTATTCATGATAAAGTGGCCAAAGTCTATGGCATGACAGAAGAAGAAGGAGCACTCGGCATTATCCGGATTGCCAATGCGAATATGCTGAACGCTCTAAAGCTGATTTCAGTCAGAAAAGGTTATGATCCACGGGATTTCACTCTTGTAGCTTTTGGAGGCGGTGGATCGATGCATGCGCCTGCATTAGCCCGGGAGCTGGGCGTCAAAAAGGTAGTAGTACCGGTCGCATCGTCTGTCTTTTCTGCATGGGGAATGCTGATGACGGATTTACGCCATGACTACATACAAACCTATATCAACCGTTTTGAAGACTTGGATCTGGCGGAACTGAACAACGAGTGGGATAAGCTTGAAACTCAGGCGAAACAGCAATATGCAGAAGAAAATATAAAAGAAGAAGAAGTTATTTTCAATCGCTTTGTTGATATGCGTTATTCCGGTCAAGAGCATACGGTGAAAGTACCGTTGGTAAATGGGGAAATTAAAGCTCAGACAGTACAGGAGGTCATCCGCTTATTCCATGAAATGCATGAGCAAAATTTCACATTCAAATTGGAAGAAGCTCAGACAGAGATTGTCAACTTGCATTTAACTGCTTTTGGCACTGTTCAGAAACCGAAGCTGCAGAAACTGGAAACCGGGAGCAAGGATGCCGAAACAGCATTGAAAGAAACACGGCCAGTCTTGTATGAAGGTGAAGGTTGGAATGATACAAAAGTTTATCACCGTACATTACTTGCTCCCGGTATGAAAATACAAGGTCCGGCAATCGTGGAAGAGCCGACTGCGACAACTGTTTTCTATTCAGGGCAAATCTTGTCAGTAGATGCTTATGGAAACTTATTGATCGAAATGGGGGCGAAATAAGATGACATTGACAAATCAGGAAGTGAAGGTCGATCCGTTTACAATTGAAATTGTTAAGGATTCTTTGATTGCAATAGGGGAAGAGATGTTCCATGCCTTAGCAAGAACATCTATGAGTCCGATTATTTACGAAGTTTTGGATTACGCAAGCGGGCTGACAGATTCAAAAGGGCAATTATTGACACAAGGGAATGGTGTAACTGGATTTATCGGAATGCTGACATTCATGGTTAAAGAAACTTTGAACAAATTTGGCGAAGAAGAGCTAAAGGAAGGCGATATTATTATCATTAATGATTCGTATGTGGGTGGCGGTTCGCATTTATCAGATGTCGGACTCGTGATGCCTATCTTCCATGAAGGGAAGATTATCGCGTTTTCTGCTAACAAAGCTCACTGGACAGACGTAGGAGGAAAAGATCCCGGATCGTTCAGCAATGACGCAACCGAGATTTATCAAGAAGGACTGCAATTTCCATGTGTGAAATTATTTGATGAAGGAAAACTGAATCAGGCGGTTCTCGATATTATCAAATCGAATATTCGTTTTCCGGATTTATCTACCGGAGATCTTTGGGCGCAAGTGGCAGCACTGCGGACGGGAGAGAAACGGGTAAAGGAACTGTGCGAAAAAAACAGTGTTGAGGTAGTTCAGGCATCCATCGATCATCATTTGGACCATGGAGAGCAGATGGCCAGAAAAGAATTGGCGAAATTACCGAAAGGCGAATTTACTGCAGAAGACTTTGTTGATGATGACGGTTTTGGAAATGGACCTTTCCCGATCAAAGTTAAAGTGACCATTACGGACGATAAATTTATCTGTGATTTCCGGGGCAGCCATCCACAGGTTCCTGGTCCGGTCAACTGCACTTATACGGGATTGGTCTCAGCGGTTCGCACCATTTTCTTAGCAGCGACAAATCCTTCCCAGGATGTCAATGACGGCGTGTTCCGGCCGCTCGAAATTATAACCGATCCTAAATCCATTTTAGCAGCGGAACGCCCGGCACCAGTATCGATTTATTGGGAAAGTATGCAAGGTGGTGCAGATCTTGTTTGGCAGGCACTTGCGCCATCATTGCCGGACCGTCTATCAGCTGGACAATTACTGTCTGTCTGCGCGGTGACTTTATCCGGAGAACATCATGTAACTAATGAACCGTTTCTGATTGTGGAACCTTCGGTAGGCGGCTGGGGAGCAGCAAAAGGACAGGATGGAGCCAGAGGTCAATTCTGTATTGGAGACGGCGAAACCTATAACGTCCCGGTCGAAGTGGCAGAAACGCGCTACGGAGTTATGATTGACGAATACAGCTTGCGGACAGATGGTGCGGGTGCCGGAGAATTTATAGGTGGTGCAGGTGTAACACGCGCGTATCAGGCAATGACCGATAAGCAAATGGTATCTGCAACATTCGGCCGCAACAAATACTTCCCATGGGGTCTGAATGGCGGAGATGAAGGTTCGCCTAATGAATTCATTATAGAAAAAGTGAACGGTGAAACTGACGGGCCATTCGGTATTTATCCACGCTATCCTCTGAATAGGGGAGATGTAGTCAAGCTGATGACAGCTACCGGAGGCGGTTATGGAAATCCGCTTAACCGGCCGGCAGAACAAGTGGCGAAAGATGTGAAAAATGGCTACATCAGTATCGAGAAAGCAAAAAATGTCTTCGGTGTAGTTGTGAATGAAGATATTTTCTCAGTAGAAGAATTAATCGGGAGAGGAAATTGAGCATGGATATTTTAAATATTGAAGACTTGGCACAAGAAGGCAATGAATCCTATTCGATGTATACGATTTTTAAAGAAAAACAGCAAAATTCAACTGTCAAAGTAGGCCATGTCACTATTTATCCAGGGGAAACAGTTCCGTTAACCGGTGTTTCCAAACATGAAGAAAACGAGTATTCCGTAATTGTCAAAGGGTCCTTGCTCACAGAAATTGACGGCAAGCAATACCGCGTTTCTGCAGGTCAAGCGACATATATCCCAAAAGGTGAAGAACATATTGCGGTCAATGACGGTAATGAAAATTGCGAATTGGTGTTTGTCATGGTTGGCTGATCTGGATTGGTGAATGGAAACTTAATATTAAAGGGGGAGTACGGATGGAAAAGCAAGGTATTAAAAATGCAGTAGGCAAAGACGAAGCACTAGCGGCAATTCCAGCAGATAAACGTCAGCACTGGCTGACTCCTGCAATGATTTTTGGCGGACTTGAATTTACAATTCCAGTTTTAATGGTAGGAGCTACACTTGCTGGAGCATTTGGCATGTCACAAATTTTCTGGATCCTGCTGGTATCCCTTTTCGTTGTCCAATGGGCAGGAAATGCGGTTGCCGGTTATATGGGCGCCAAAACCGGTCGCTCATCTTCTGTTATTGCCCGCACTAGTTTTGGTGCAGCCCAAGCAAGATTCATCGTGGGCGTCACAATCTTCATCGTCTCTCTTGGATGGTGGGCATTGCAAACCGCTGTGGCAGGGAATGCTATTTCGGCCATGTTGGGAATCGATTATCAAAACGAAATTATCCCTTGGGCAATTGTCACAATCATCGTCGGATTATTGTTTGCAATTCCTTCTATCATTGGGTACGGCTCTATGAAGTGGACGGATTATGTAGCTGTTCCGGCTGGTCTTCTATTGATTATTGGCGGTATTTTCTACGCTCTTCAGAATACAGGCTTCAGCACAATTATGGCTTGGCGACCTGAACCTTCAATGACTTTTTTAGCAGCGCTCAGCCTGATTATCGGAATTAACGTTTCCCAATGGGTCATTGCATCAGACTATACACGTTACGCAAAACCAAAAGTAAAAGATAATATCCTGATTCCACTGGGTATCATTGCTGTCGGATTTCCCTTGTTCTACGTTGGGGCCATCATGTCGGTCGGTGTCGGCGATGCGGATATCGTTAACGTCATGATGAACCTCGGCTTTCCGGTATGGGGCTTCCTAATTTTGTGGTTCGCTACCTGGACAAGCCAATTGGTCAATAACTACAGTATGGGACTGGCTATGGCGAACATTTTCAACGTGAATTCAAACAAGGGCCGTGCCATTCTGACATTGATCGGCACGTTGATCGCCATCGTTATCGCACTTGCCGGAATTCTGCAGTACTTCATGGATTTCCTGTACATGACCGCCTTAGTCTATCCAGCCATCGCTGGCATCATGATGTCTGACTTTTTCTTTATCCGTAAACAGCAATGGGCAGATAATAAAGGTTGGAACTGGATGGCGACTATTGCACTCGTGGCGGGTGTCATGGTGGGTTATTTTACACAATACGTAAACTCTTTTGGACTTCCTGCAGTTCAGTCACTCATTGTAGCAGGTATTGTTTACTTTGTTGCCATGAAAGTTAAAGCTGCAATTAAACCGGATCACTTTACAGTTCCGCTTGAAAACGAAGAAAAAGTGTTGAAAGAAAAAACAGAACCAGTATGAAATTTTAAAAAAGTCTCCGACAGATTGCAATTCTGTCGAAGGCTTTTTTTATGCAAGCGAATCTTCTCCCATGACATCCAGCCGACAGGATAAACTTTCATTAAAATCATCGAGATGCAGACCTTCGTATCCACTCGAGTTATAGACGGGTGCGAAGAATGGCTTCTTTCTGCTTTCAAATTTGGTTCTTCAAACTCTTCTCATTGAGCACATGTTGTTTTTGGATGGCAGTATCCTTAAATCTAATAGTGCAATGCTTGCTGTGCGCGTTGCTGGTCTTTTTTACATATAGATCGTATTGGAAGCCATCTGGCTTAATTTGCTGGCGGCTTTAGAATACATGTCCTGATCAAAAGCGGTGTACACAAGATATTTTTTTCGGAAAACAAAAATCGAATCAAACCCATCCGATTCATCCCCTCCCGGAATATCTACCTTCTGCGCAGCTCCTCAGCGATCTGCTTCAAATAAGCATTGCGCTCCTTCGTCAAATTCACCCACATAATAACTACATAAATCGCAATCACAATTGGCAATAAAGAAAGTAAAAGTCCAATAATCGGAAATACCGTAATCATTCCGTCGCCCATCATAATTCATCCCTCCTTGTACTTACTATACGTAAGCCTTTGGCAAATGTTTCAAAAACATAAAAAGCATTCCCGTGTATAGGGAATGCTTTCATATCAAACCGGCTCCGAGGATTCTTCCTCCGGCGTACCCAGCCGATCCGTCAACGTATTATAAATATCATCAAAATGCCGGTCTTCGTACCACATCTCGTTGTACGAAGCGGAGCGGATAATCGCTTTCTTATCCACTTTTACAACTTCGATCTGTACCGAATTGCTCTTGCCCGTCTCATCAATCTCGCGCTGTTTTTCCTTCATGAACGCATCCGCATCGTGCGGCTCATACTTCCGGAACGTCTCCACCACTTCATTGAAAACCGTAATCGTATCTTGTTCACTCTTGAACAGCCAATAATAATCCTTCTTCGCACTCGACAGGTGCAGATTCAATTGATAATGCATGTATTGTCCTCCTTCGGGAATAAAAAACGTATTTTCAGTATGTTGTTCTATACCCGAATTTGGAGGGGGAAACCTTTTCCGCGGAGCAAGACCGCCGAAAATGCATACGTGAGATAGGGAGGAGAAACCGTAAGATAAAAAGCTCAAACCGTAAGATAAAACATTAAAACCATAAGATAAAGTCCGCAAACCATAAGATAGAAACAAAATAAGGAGACACTCCTTTCGAGAAGAGAAACACCTTATTGCCCGAAAAACGGGCGGGGCCGCAGCCCCGCCCAAAGCAGTCCGCCGGAGCGGACTGCGACCGTTCAGCACTTTACCCTGGAGAGAGGGGATAAAAATTGGGAGTCGTTAAGCATAATGTGCTATCCGTGAGGAAAAACATTTTATACGACACTAAAACAAATCTATACGACACAATAATCACGCTATACGACAACAACCACATTCTATATGTCATAACAAATCACAAATCCATCTTGAACCACTTCGCGATTTGGGTTAAATTGGTAGAAAGGTGCTCACTCACCGACACAAGACTATACATAATTCATTGCACCAATAACAATATTGGGAAGGAACGAAAAAACATATGAAAAAGATGACAAGAGTTTTTTATTTCAGCGCAGCAATCGCCCTGTTGGCAGGCTGCGGCAACGATCCGGAGCCGGAAGCGACAGTTTCCACTCCGAACGCTGCGGCTGAAACGCCAGCAGAGGAAACAGATGAAAACGCAGCAGCTGATCAAGATGAAAATGAGGAAACAGACGACTCAGCGGCGGAAGAATCCGAAACGGCAGCCGAAGAAAACACCGATGCTGAAACAGAGGAATCAGCACTGGACGCCTACTCGAGCGAACAGATCGAATACGCCAGAGTCTGGCAGCAGCTCGGGCCGAACCAGGAACTCGACGGCTTGTATGCGAAGCAAATCCCGGAAGGCACTCCGCTCAATCCCGACGATGAGACGAGCGGCGTTTATCCGGAAGATGTCATCCAGCTGGCCGGCTCGCGCCTGGTGGATGGATCCGTGACATACAGCGGCAACGGGGACGGCACAATCAATGTCTACAATGTGCCGCTGCGCTGGGACGGGCAGTATCCGGCGGGGGAGGAATTCTACGAAAAAATCATCAATGACACTGAACTTGTGGCGATCGATACCGGTAACGATGAAGACGTCATCCACTTGATTGAATTGCAGGAAGCTCAGCAATAAATGAAGGCCGCTCCAATCAGAACAGGCATCCTTAATTTGAAAGATTTCTGTCAAATTAACACTGGACTCTCATTCGAAAATGAGGGATAGTTTATAATTAAATGATGCATCCAGCAGAAACAATCATTTTTAAACCATACTGAATTGGAGTTGTGAAAATGACAAATCTTGTGAAGGAAGTTTCCGAAAAGATTACAGAAGCACATGAAGCGGGGAAGCCCACTGAATTTATTCGCCATCAGTATACGGTGGATGAACAGACGGCTTATGCTGTACAGGATACAGTGGTCGATGCGTTAAGCGAGGCCGGGCAAGGCGAACTTGCCGGATATAAGATCAGTATGACAAGTGCAGCGACGCAAGCGATTGCGAATACGCATGAGCCGGCATATGGAACGTTGCTGACGTCGCATCTGCTGAAAAGCGGGGAGACGGTTTCACTTTCAAGCCTGTTTGCGCCACTGATTGAAACTGAGATCATGTTTATCTTAACGGAAGATCTTTCTGCAGGAGCAGACGAAGAAGAGATTTTACGGAAAAGCAAGATTGCCGCCGGTATTGAGATTCCGGATTCGCGGTATAAAGATTGGTTTCCCAATTTCTCTTTGGCTGATTTGATTTGTGATAACACAGCGGTCGGACGGGTGGTTGTTTCAGACCCTGTGGATCCGCCATCCTTTGAAGAGCTGGCGAAGATCCAGATGGAACTGTTCCATAACGGAGTGAAAATCAGTGAAGGAACGGCTGTTGCCGTATTGGACAATCCCGCTTCAGCTGTTGCCTGGCTGTCCCGAAAACTGGCAGCCAGCGGGAAAGCCCTAACAAAAGGCATGGTGATTTCATCGGGCACATTCATCTCGCCGCTCACCACCGAGGAAGGCACCTATACGGTGAAATACTCTACTTTAGGCCAAGCAGAAGTTACCTTTACAGCATAATAAAATCGATTGTACATACTACAGAACTTTGCAGGGCTCTGCATTTATGTGCGCAAAAAAACACCTCCGAATCGGTACAAGTTTCGACTGTACCGGTCTGGAGGTGTTTTGTTTTGTTGAAATTAAGGATTCGTCGACCAAAGTCCAGCCGATTTCAGCAGCACGCGCGGGTGCAGTTTCAACTGGGCAACCATCATTTGCGCCATATCTTCCGGCTGCATGACTTTGTCCGGATTGCCGTCCGTCAAATTCGATTCGATCGCAAGGTCAGTCGCAACCGTGCTTGGCGTCAAGGCAGTCACACGGATATTGTGCTTTCTGACTTCCAGCATCAACGATTCCGTCAATCCCATCACGCCGAATTTCGATGCGCTGTATGCGCTCGTCACCGGTGCGCCTTTTTGGCCGGCAGTCGATGAAATATTGATGATTTCGCCAGATTCGCGTTCGATCATTTGCGGCAGCACGGCACGCGTCACATAATAAACGCCCATCAGGTTCGTATCGATAATGCCTTTCCACTCATCAGGCGACAGCTCAAGGAACTTGCCGAATTTGCCGATTCCGGCGTTGTTGATCAGGATATCAATCGATCCAAGTTCTTCTGTTATATGTTGGACTGCTGCATTGACCGCTTCCATATCAGCGACGTCAGCCACAGCGAATACCGTTTTTACTCCGTATTGCTCAAGCTCCCCAGCCACTTTCTCCAAATTGGCCGCCGTGCGTCCGACAAGCCCCACATTGATGCCTTCCGCTGCAAAAGCGATGGCTGTAGCGCGGCCGATCCCTTTGCCGGCTCCTGTAATTAATGCGTTTTTCCCTTTAACATCTTGCATAGTGAACAGCTCCTCTAATTTCAATCAGTTTCGTCCTCTAGTGTAGCAAAGAGAGCAGGTGAAAATCCAAACGGAGAACTTGGGAAGGAATAAAAAAGGACAGCAGAATGGGAATCTGCTGTCGGTGGAGATTTACATAGCTGTTCATTATCTGTTTTATTGATACAAAAATTCTTCAATTAAATTATCGGCCTCATCATAAAAGGTTAAATCAACAGGAAAAGCACTTTCCACTTCAGGTGGTATCTTTGCGGATTGCAAAAACTTTTGATCATCCGATATATCGAATGTAACATCATACTCCCCACTGAGAGCAGTCGCTATAATATGGTCAATCTTCAAGTCAGGATTTTCGCCGTATAAAATCAAATATTCTCCTTTGTTGGTATCAATGACTTGATAAGAAGAATTATGAAATCCTGCGCCATATCCTGCACTTTCAATCTTAAAGTTTCCATTCAATCCTTTTAATAAGCGCGCATAACCGTAATCGCCATTATCTAATTGAAAAAGAATGAGATGGGAAGTGGTATCCTCTATTTGTTTCACCTGTAAGACTTCTGGATTGAGTTCTTCACTAGGTGGCCGGTTCAACCAGGTTTCAAGGTTGGATTGGATGACTGCTTCATCATCTTCAATAGTATATTCATTCATATAATAAATAGAAAACCCTATTACTGCTAGGACAATAACTGAAATAAAGACGAGAAATTTCTTGCCCAAATAAATGCCTCCTCTGGAAACGAGCTTAACTTATAAAAGATTCCATTCTTTTCACCCTGACGATCTATTTTACTTTTTATTGGAAAAGTAGCCAGTCCCAGCATACTTCTTCATTCCCCAAGCACTGATAACAGTCATAACAAGTCCGGCAATCAAAATATAGATGGTAAATTCTCCTGATCTCTGCATCAAAAAAGCCATCAATGCGCTGACAGTAATCCCTACGCTGATTCCCGTCATAATAACCCAGAATAACAGCTTCATATTTAGCCGCCTTTCTTTTAAAACACCATCAACGAACTGAAAGCCAGAAAACCGAGCACCATCAGGATCTGCAGGAAAATCCCCACAAGACTGCAAATCATACCGGATACCGCAAACCCCATGCCGCCTTCACCAGTCATGGCCATTTCCTTTTTCGCTATATTGAAATACACGACGCCGGCAATTCCAAGAATCAACCCCAGGAACGGTACTAAGAGTGATAAAATTCCCAATGTCAACGTGATAATAGCTTTGCTGTTCGTCACTAATCGTGGGTCATTTCCAGTTCTTTCAATCATGTGAATCCTCCTTATAAATCTTAGTTTTTAAGGTCCTGCTCGAAGATCGTTTCTCCCCGTGCATCATAGATGATCATCTGTGCACCCGTGACTGAACCTTCAACCCTTCTGTCTGTATCAAATAGAGTGTAATAAGAGTCTTCATCTATCTGGACAAGCTCCGATGAGAATGCGCCGCTCTCGTGGTTAATATCGAGCCTCTCACCTCTTTCAAGCAGGTCTTTGTCCCTTATGACCAAATAGATAATAGCGTTGAGTGATCCGAATTCCAAGTCACCGTTGCCGATTTGCTGGACCACGCTTACCGTTTCGTCGTTTTCATCCTTGTAAAGCTGATGCAGTTCATTGTTTCCTAGAATCGCAGCATAGTCATTATCGGATGTGTTCAAAATCGCCGGTATTTCAATCTGATGCTCTTCGGCGTAAGCAAAAATTTCCTCATCCGTAAACGGTGGAGGCCCTTCATTGACAAAACTTTCTTCGGTATTCTCCTGGGAACATGCCACCAGGGCTAGTGCCAACAATAAAACGGTGAAATATTTAATAGGAATTCCTCCTTTAAATCTTATACGCTTCATATGACATTAAGGTTTCATTTTGAATCCTGTTCAAAAGCTTGTACAATTGGAGGAATAGCAAATTATACTGCTATATGCAAATTGCCCGGTAACTGTAAATCAAGCTAACAATACGCTTTCTTATGAAAAGGCTGGTACATAAAAAAGAAAATAGATGGGGGATTACATGATGCAAAATAAATATTCAAGAAGAGCCAATGCGCTGAAGCCTTCTGAAATGCGCTTAATCTTATCTTCTTCGGAACGCCCTGAATTGATTTCGTTCGCTGGCGGGCTACCTGCCTCGGAACTGTTCCCTATTGAAGAATTGAAAGCGGCAAGCCATGCGGTCCTGACTGATCACGGGGCTGCGTCTCTTCAATACACCTCAACGGTAGGATATATCCCGTTGCGTGAAGCAGTCATCGAAAGAATGGAAGCCATCGGAATTCAATCGAATTTAGAGCAAGTGATGATTACGTCCGGTTCCCAGCAGGCGATTGACCTGACGGGAAGAGTATTTCTGGACGAAGGGGACACCGTCATCTGCGAAAGTCCTACCTACCTTGCGGCAATCAATGCCTTCAACGCTTACCATGCAAACATTGTGGACGTGGAAATGGATGAAGACGGCATGAAGATGGATGCGTTGGAGCAATGCCTTCAAGAGAATCCGCAGGCCAAATTCATTTATACGATTCCTGATTTCCAGAATCCGACCGGCAGAACGCTCAACCTGGCACGAAGAAAACGGATGATCGAACTCGCCAACCAATATGATGTTTTGATCCTGGAAGACAATCCGTACGGAGCCATCCGTTTTTCAGGAACTCCGATTCCGCCCATCAAACAATTTGATACTGAAGGACGGGTCATTTACCTCAGCAGTTTCTCGAAAATCTTCGCTCCCGGACTCCGGTTGGGCTGGATCTGTGCAGATGAGGAGATAATCGAAAAGTACGCAGGTTTCAAGGAATCCGCTGACATGCATTCCGACGGCCTTGCCCAGCGGATAACTGAGAAATACATGGAACTGTACGATATGGATGGACATATTGAAACCATCAAAGCCGTTTACAGGGAAAGATGCACAGCTATGCTGGACTGCATCGAAAAATATCTCCCTGAAAACATCCATTATAACAAGCCCGAGGGCGGATTATTCATCTGGGTCGAGCTGCCTGACTCAATAAATGCCGGTGACATCGCTTTGAAATGTATTGCAAATAACGTGGCATTCGTGCCAGGCGCCCCGTTTTTCGTTAGAGGAGCCCAAACAAATACGATGCGACTGAACTTCTCCAATTCAAACCCGGAACTGATCGAAGAAGGCATGAAACGCATCGGGGAAGTGCTACATCGTGAATTCCAACTGGTGAACGAATCTATTGAAGCATTAGCCAAATAATATATTTGAACATTAAAATCGAAACAGACGAAACCCAGCAGTTTTTTTCGAAAAGCTGCTGGGTTTCTTTGTTTATCTTGATGCAGTTGCAACAGATATATTCAGAAATAGTAAAAACAAATGGGGAACTTGGAAGGAATAAAAAAGACAGCAGAATAGAAATCTGCTGTCAGCGGCAATACTAACCGATTTGGTGATTCAGTCGCTAATGGGAAATCTTCATAAGCATGAGGATTTCCGGAAAAGAGGGGGTTACCGGCTGCAGTCATTTATTGAGTGTCTGCGTTCGGCCGATAATCTGTTTCTGTCTTACACATTAAACACAGTTGTTATTCGACGATTTCTGCATAGTTTTTCGAAACATAACCGTCTGGTATCTGATACATATTGGCAGTTTCGCCAAGAAGCTCTACTCGTTCTCCGTTATACAGGACCCCATTTCTTGAGCCGACAGTGAAGTCAGGAGTGCTGTGGATCCAGACGTTGCCGGTCGCTACTACATATTGATCCCCATTCTGATTATCAGAAGAGGTAGGAATCGTCAGTGTTGTTCCGATGCTGAGATATCTCGGAGAAATATCCGGATTGGCATCCATCAACTCCTGCACGGTTACATCACTATAGTTGCTGGCGATACCCCAGAAAGTGTCTCCCGCTTTGACTGTATAACTGGTTCCTTCATTGGGTTGATCGGGATTCGTCGAACCATTGCCAGGCAAAAGGATTTGATCCCCGATCTGCAAAGTGAGCGGATCGAAATCAGGGTTTAACGCAAGAAGTCGGTCAACTGTTGTTCCGTGGTCATTTGCAATTTTCCAGAATGTATCTCCGGCTTGTATTGTATAGGTTCTTGTGCCATCCGAAGAATCCTGGGAAAGATATTCTTCAAGCGTCAGGTTATTTGCCGCAATCTCTGACGCGTGGTCGGCACCGACATAACGCAGGTGCCACGGCTCATATTGATAGCCTGTTATATGCTGTTTTCCTTCAGGGTAGCGGACGATGAAGCCATAGTTTGCCGCATTGTTTTCTACCCATTGGCCTTCCGTCGTATCACCAAAAGATTGAACCAGCTCATAATTAACTGAAGCACTTGTTACATCCATTACCAATCCGGTCTGGTGTTCACTTTCGCCGGGTTTTGCACTGATTTGGTTAGCTCGTTCTTCTCCGTATCTGTTTACCCAGTACTGATAAAGATCTGCTTGGTAGTCATAGGAGCGATAACCGGATGCTGCATACAATTGCACGCCGTCATTGCTCGCTGCGGCAAACATTTCCTCAAGGGCATTGGCTGAATGCTGCTGCATTGACTCCCTATCTGAAGAAAATGCCACGTTTGGATAAACAAGGTTATCCGGAACATAGTCTGCAGAAAGGGAGTTTTCTTTATTGACCAGAAGGATCTCGTCTTTTTCATGGGCCAGAGCCGTCATTGGCAGGAAAAGTGACAGGAGCAGGGTAACCATCCCCAAGAAAATGAATGGCCTCCAAGTGAAAATTCCAGCTGAATTTCTCATGTTTAGCCTCCTTGTGAATTTATCCCCTCTTTAGTAATGCCCTACCACGTAGATAATGCCTATAAACGTTGATAGATCAAGTCCTTTTCTAATAAGGAAAATGATGGAGGATAGGTCAATCGATGTAATTATGTCACTATAAAGAAGAAGCTTTCTTAAATGAAACTACAGAGAGTGGAACCGGTAATGTACAAGGCTTTTATTAATATTGAGCAGCTTGAGCAGTTTAATAGAGAGGGAATCCATCTGATTGAATTAGGGGTTGAAGTTCCTTACTAGACTTCTTGTTATTATTGCTTCAAAAAAAAGCTTTAGTTATAAAGCGAATTTCAAATAAATGGCTGCGTCATGTCTGGAAAAAAATTTTTATTTTATTTTAGAAATTGCCCCTTCTAGAGATTAAATCAAATACATGGGCCGAGTTAGACATGAAGGTCACAATGTGTTCATTTTGAAAAAACTCTGCAGTTGAGGAACTGAAAAACATTGCATACAATTGAAGTAAATCAATAATCTAACGCACATCGGACCATCGATGTGCGTTCTTTTCTTGAGAGATCTTTTTATCCGGATTCTAAATATACAGTTTGTTTATACGAGAAAACATTCGGGAACAACAACTGACAGGTTGAATTTTAAATTATAGGAGGAAAAATATATATGGCTAAAGTATTAGCAGTGTTATCAAGCGGACACAAGGACGCAGAAAACAATTACGAAACCGGCTGGTGGGGCGAAGAATTGTTTGCGCCGATGGAAATTTTGGAAAAAGCGGGCCATGAAGTGGAACTGGCTTCACCACTCGGCGGCAAACCGACCATCGACCAGGCGAGCATCGGCAACGAATACGATCCTGAAGGCAAATACAAAAATATGTACGAAGCGGGATTAGCAGACAACACCAAAAAACTTACGGATATCACACCCGAAGACTATGATGCTGTATTCATCGTTGGCGGCCACGGGGCGATGTATGACCTGGCGGAAAATGAAACCTTGCATAGCATCATCAACAGCGTATACGACAACGGAAAAATCGTGTCAGCTGTATGCCACGGACCGGCTCCGTTAATCTGGACAAAACGTCCAAATGGCGAAAGCATCCTGTCCGGCCTGGACGTAACAGGCTACCCGGAAGCGGTTGAACCTGAAGGGCTTCCTGCCATTCTGCCGTTCAGCCTGGAAGGTGAAATGAGTAAAGTGGCTAACTATACTGCCGATCAGAAAGTGGTGTGGGGCAACGATCAATTGGTAACAGGACGGGACCCGTTTTCTTCTGAAGCTTTGGCCGAAGAATTGGTAAAGGCTTTGGACAATAAGAAATAAATAGCTTATAAAAGCAAAATGCAGAACTTCGCGATATTCGATCGCGAAGTTCTGCATTTCTTATTGCTTTTATATAGAACATCCAATATCAGAAAATAGATCTGAACATTATTACACCCAGTATCATAAGTAATTGTATAAAAATCCCGACAATACTGAAATTGAGGCCCGCGATTGCTATGGATCTGCCGCCTTCGCCTGTCCACGCCATTTCAACAATAGCCTTTCTGTATAACACTATACTGAAAATGCCGAGAGCTATCCCGCAAAGTGGTAAAACGAATGAAAAAATATCAAAGAATAAACCGAAAAACGGAAGCGGGATAGAAAGTATCCCCAGTATTAAAGATCCTAGAGCTTTACCGTTAGTTACTGAACTATTATCTGGAGGCGTGTTTTCACCCATTATTATTCTCCTTAACAAATGAACTATGATGCTTTTTGAAACAATGCCGCGCTAACTGGAAAGGGATATTGAGCTAAAAGTGAGACAATATAATCAACATTTCAAAGCATTGTTAAAGAAGAAAAAAGAACATAAGCCAATACCATAAGCAGCTGCGTAAGAATCCCGACAATACTGCAGATCAAGCCAGAAATCGCCAGCCCCTTGCCGCCTTCACCTGTCAGCAGCATCTCTTTTCTCGCTTTTCGATAGACCACGACTCCGATAATTCCGAGAATCAATCCGAGAAATGGAATCAAGAGCGACAGGATGCCCAGCGTTAGCGTAACGATTGAAGTGCTGTTGGTTTCCAGCTTCCGGTTGTTATAAGTTTTCTCCATCATTCTTATCCTCCTTTATAATTTTCTATCCTATTACTTCTCCAGAACGACAATTTTTTCTGAAATGGCACCGACATTTCCTTCTTCTTCTTCTTCAAATTTCCAAACGGCCACTTTATAGCCTTTCTTTAGCTCGCCATCGAATGTAGTAGAGTTCGAAAAGAATGAGTGCATACCCGGCGATGAAGCTTGCTTATCCAACTTCATAGCTTCTTCTTTCGTAACGCCGCTCTTTACAAAAATCATTTGTTCTTCTTCCATTACCTCCACAATATATCCGACAGCCACAGGTTCTTCAAAAACAATCTCAGTTGCAGGGTAGGGTCCGGTCTCTGAATTTTCCTCATCAGAACAACCCGATAAGATAAAAATTAATGCAATGAACGATAGCAACAAATAGTTTCTCAAAAGATTCCTCCTTAATTTTACATTTATATATTATACGCATTCTTCGTTAAATAGATTCACTTTTCAAAAAACAGTACCCTCAAAAGAAGGAGCTGCACTCAAATCCTATAAAATCGTTTCCGCAATCAATTTATCCAGCTTGCGGATATCAACTTTCTTCGCTAAATTCAATTTGAATCTGCCGAGTGTCGTCCAGAGCTCGAGCTCTGTATTCAAATCGAACGTCCCGGCGTTTTCCGACGAGTACATGATGATCGACTTGAATGGAATCGTATAAACTTCAACTTTCTTGCCCGTGATTCCTTGTTTATCGGAAATGATAATCCGCTTGTTCGTCACAACCGCCGTGTCGCGCACAGTCTTATAAGCGATTTGCGCCACTTCCCCTGGTACCAGCAACTCGTTCACCGAACTCGGTACATCAATCTCCTGAGTAAACGTCCACGCCAACATTGCATTTAAAGCTGACATTAAAAATTCCCCCTTTTCCATTCTGCCTTCATTGTGGCATAAATTGGAAAGAGAGGGAGAAAAGATTTTATTGAAATTAAGGCCGGTCTCAAACAATCAAATCATTATCCGACCGGATGCCGATCGCATCCTTCAAAAGCTTCTGCAGCAGTCCGGCAAAAACAGCCACGACAATACACGCGAAAGAGCCGATAGTTCCCATCATGATGATGTGCGTAATGTCCTCACCCCGAATCAGCGCAATCGTCGCCAGTTCGCCGAGCACGATAAAAGCGATGACCGCATACGCGCAGTACCGGATAATCTTCAGCGACTTCACTGCCATATCCGAAAACACCTGGTTCCGGTCGATATAGGTCAATAACTTAAAGGCATGATAAATGGCAATAAAAACAGGGATGAAGAAAACGTAAGCTGATATCAAAAACGGATACTGCAGATATGCCGTCTCCGGATGCAGATCCGCATCCCGCGCAGCCATTCCCGGCAACCCGAATACACACAAGGCAAGCACCGCACCGGCAATCAGCAGCAGAACCACTTTCAGGAAGAGCGTCGAAGCTTGTTTGCGTGTCATAGGAAACACTCCGTTCGTTTGTTGGTAAGGTTAATATAGCATGTTATTTATTGAATATCAATAAATAAATGTTGTTAATAGATTTTTTTGAAATTCTATAAACTAATAATGGACGTCAATATACTAAAGAAATCTGTACATTTATGCTTATGCATGATCTCTACAATAATAAATATTGATAATATTTACTTTTAATTAAAAAATATCTATTTTTTATTCTTAAAAACGTGGTAAAATATCGCAGAAGATATAGAAGTGGTAGAAAAAGGAACATCTGAAAAGCATTGCAAGTAAGAGGTTTTTTTGAATTTCATTGCTTGTATGGGAACTCTGATTCTACTGATAAAAATATATTTCAAAATCAAAACAATATAGGGGGAAGTATTATGGGTACATTGTTTTCTTTTTTAGCAGTAGCAGCTTTAATTGCATTTATTGTTTTCGGAATTTTGTGGGGACTCCACAAATTCATCAAAAAAGATTACCGACGTCAGAAATTTGGCCGTAATGCTTTAATTGCGCTAACTGTCCTTATTTTATCTTTTACCGGAGTTGGGATGACTGGTGCAAGCGAAGCAGAAGCGGAGCGACAAAAATTAATTGAAGAAAATGAGTCATTGAAAGCTGAAATTAATAATCTTGAAGCTGCTGTTAGCAAGTCGGAAGAAGATTTTGCTAAACTCGAAGAAGAAAAAGCAGGAACTGAGAAAGAACTTGAAGAATTGGCAAGCAAGAAGGATGAAAATGAAAATGCTGTCGCTGAGCTAGCCACTCAAAAAGAAGCTTTTGACAAAGAGAAAGAAGAATTGGACAAGGAACTTACAGCACTGGAAAAGGAAGTGAAAGAGCTGGAAACAAAAAACGGTGAGCTAAGCAAAGAGGTAGCAAGTTCGAAAACAAACTCTGCGAGCCAAACTACAGCGGCTGCTTCCAGTGGAAGCTCAGAATCCAGTTCGAGCAGTTCTTCTTCAGATCAAACGAGTTCAAGTGCCAGCAGTGCAGCTGCTCCGGCCCAATCAGAGAACTTTGCAAACTGTACTGAACTAAGAAAAGTCTACCCAAGTGGCGTGCCATCAACCCATCCAGCTTACCAATCGAAGATGGATCGCGATAAAGACAACTTTGCTTGTGAAGCATAATCAAAAACCCTACTTTCCTAAAGTAGGGTTTTATTTTTTTTAGCTAATGGTATTTATAGCATTAAATTTTCCAAAAGCAGACAATTTAAAGTTAAATAATGCTAATATTAAGACATTAGTATTTTCGTTTTATTTACAATTTAAAATTTCTAAATCCACTTGTAAGCGCTTGAATTACATATCTGACAGCAATCATTGAATCTGCTGCATCCAGAGAGGCTGAATATCTATGGGAATAACCGAACTAAAAACATGGGATTTTAACAAGGATACATTGGAAAGTATCAAGAACGATACTTACTTTGAATATCCGGTGGTTTATTTCTTAAACAACAACACGACGGTATATATCGGAGAAACGGTGGCCTTTAAAAATCGGATGAAGTCTCACTTGAATAATATTGAGCGAAAGAAATTAGAAAAGATGACGCTCATCATCCATGAAGAATTTCATCGGTCGGCTACATATAATATCGAAACCAAACTCATCAATTACTTCCTGGGCGATGATCGCTACAAGCTGCAGAACAAGAGCCAGACTGCGCAAAGCGTCACGCACAACTACCATAACAAGGAATTCTACGACAAAGAGATATTCAATGATATATGGAAAGAACTATTGAAAAGGAAGATGGTTAATAACCCTGCTCACGTAATTGAAAATAGGGACATATTCAAACTTTCTCCTTTCAAAGAATTGACGATGACACAGCTGGAGCTTAAAACAAAAATTCTGGAAGTATGCGAAGAACACATCAATGATGATGAAACGTTTGTCTTCATGGTCAAGGGCGAAGCCGGTGTAGGGAAGAGTGTGGTCCTAAGTTCCGTGTTCAACAGCATCCAGGAACGGGCAACTGATAAAAATTCTAACCTCCATGATACAAAGAACTATTTACTCGTCAATCATTCAGAAATGCTGAAAACGTATAAAAACATTGCAGCCAATGTGAAGTTTCTCAAAAAGAATAACTTCGACAAACCCACCAGTTTCATTAATAAACAAAAGAAGGCTGCAGAAAAAGCGGATGTTGTCTTAGTCGACGAGGCGCATTTATTGCTGAGCCGTGCTGATGCTTTCAACGGATTCAATGAAGACAACCAGCTGGAAGAAATCATCAAGCACAGCAAAGTCGTCATCGTCGTCTACGACGAGAAACAGGTCTTAAAACTGAAAAGCTATTGGGACGAGGAGCGGCTGAAGAGTGTAGTGCCCAATCATCAAACTGAGGAGCCATACATTTTAAAAGAACAGTTCCGCATGAATGCCGGAGACGATGTGATCGACTGGATTGATAATTTTGTAGAGAAGCGAATTCTAGAACTTCCAAAAGATGAACTATATGATTTTCGGATATTCGACTCTGCCAAAGAAATGCATGATGCCATAGTGGAAAAGAATAAAGAACACGGCCTCTCCAGAGTGGTTTCGACATTCGACTATGAACATAAGAAAGATGGCGAACAGTACTATATTAGAGAAGACAATCTTGAAATCCCCTGGAATTCAACCGACACGAAAAACACCTGGGCAGAAAAGCAGGAGACAATCAAAGAAGCCGGATCCATCTATACAATTCAGGGCTTCGATCTGAATTATGTAGGCGTGATATTGGGGCCATCAGTTACTTACGATGACAAAAATGATTGCTTGAAAATCCTTACTGAAAAGTATAGCGATACTGAAGCTTTCAGGGGAAAAGAAGGCATCGTGGATGTTGAAAGAGCGAAAGAACAGATTATATTAAATTCTATAAATGTGTTGATGAAGAGGGGGATTAAGGGGCTTTATGTTTTTGCTAGTGATGAGGGGTTGAGGACGCGTCTTTGGTAAATTTAATAACTGATATTTTTGTTATTTAAGCTGAACATTATTTAGACAATTGGACAGTAATTGTGACTTACAAGCAGTTGTTATAAGACATTGATAAACCAGAAACAGAGGATATTAATGTGAATTATATTTGTAATAAATTTTAGGAGAATTGAGAATATGATTTTCCAATAGTTAGAGCAATTAATAGAGGGGGGAATTTGATGGATATTAGAGAAAAAGCTACAAAAGTAATTAATACTAAAGTTAATGGGGATGACTTAGTTAGCTATTACGTAGGTTTCGATCTTAACGATGCAGGTGAGATGGAGTATCGATTAAAAGAGTTTGTAAATATTCTAATTAACATAATTCCTGAGTTTGCATTTGGCCATCATCAAGGTACAAAAACTGATAATACAGAAATAATTACTAAAGTGTCAGAAGCAGCAAGAGCTATTTACAAAATCAAAGAGTTTAGGGAAGTAAGTGATTTATATTTAGATGATAAATTTTTGGATGATGATATTGGTATAGAGAAAAAGTATTTAAAAAGAGGTGAATTTGGAGAACTTATTCTACATTTTTTATTGAAGAATTTTCATGGAACAGTTCCTTTAATATCAAAAGTATATTTTAAAGACTCTTATGGCCATGCAGTACACGGATTTGATTCAGTCCATGTACATGATGAAAGTAAAACTTTATGGCTGGGAGAATCAAAATTATATACAGACGGGAAAAAAGGGTTGTCAGCATTAATTGAAGATATTAAAGAACATTTTAATAGAAACTACTTAAATGACGAGTTCTCCATAATCTCTAAACGAGTAAAAGATTCGGGTCATTTAGAAGATAGTGCGAAAACTTGGTTAGACCTTTTAGATTCTTCTACAAAATTAGCGGAGAAGTTAAACAAGATAGTTGTTCCTCTGATATGTACATATTCGTGCGATTTGTTCAATAAGCATTCAAATGAGGATGATAAAGATTTTCTTCTAGAGTACCAACAAGAGGTAGAAAATTTAAAAAAGCATTTTGATGATAACTATAACCATCCTTGGAAGCAGAATTTACAAGTAATAGTAATACTATTTCCGGTGCAATCAAAGAATCAATTAATAAAAAAACTGCATGAAAAATTAGTATTTATGCAAAAGTTGGGTGATTAAAATTGAATTTTGATATTGAAGACTTATATATTCAAGATGCGTATGATTTGGAATATAGTTTTTTATTAGCTAAATCATGTTCCATACTATTAAGAAGTGAAAACGAGAAAAAGGGAAGAGAAATAATAATTGCTATACTAGACAACTGGGAAAAGCTAAATGAGGAAACGCATGATATTTGGAGAGATTTGGTTGAAGCGAGTGGATTCTATCCCTATTTAAGTCAAGAGAGATTACCTGGAAATTTAGACACAAGCTCACAAATACGAGCAAATTATCATTTGTCGAGTAATTTGAAAAATTTTCATTTACATGAAGAACAAAAGGAGCTTTTAAATTTAATTGAAAATAGGAGAAATGTGGTAGTTAGCGCTCCTACGAGTTTTGGGAAAAGCTTATTAATTGAAGAAATAATAGCTTCGAATTCTTACAGAAACATAGTCATTATACAACCTACGCTAGCTTTACTAAATGAAACCTTTTTGAAGTTAAAAAAATATAAGGCGCACTATAATATAATTTTGAAAAGTACTCAAGAAGTAGAAGCAGATGGACAAAACATATTTATATTCACAGCGGAGCGTGTAATGGAGTATCAAAATTTGCCTTTAATTGACATTGTAATTATCGATGAATTTTATAAACTGAGCGCTAAAAGGGACGATGAACGATACGAAGTCTTAAATAATGCCGCAAACTTACTATTGAACAAACATCAAGCGCAATTTTATTTCTTAGGTCCAAATATTGATAATATTTCAAAGGGATTTATCGAAAAGTATAATGCTGTTTTTTATAAAACTGATTATACAATGGTTAACAACCAGATTATTGACTTGTATTCGATACATGAAAAAAAGTTAAATCAACCAGGGAAAATAAAGTTTAAAGAAAATTTGTTATTTGAGTTATTGGATAATTTAAAAGAGAGTCAAACAATTATTTATTGTTCTTCCCCAAATAGAGCTAGAAAAATGGCTGTAAAATTCATTGACTATCTTACGGAGAAGAAAGCATTATTAAACCAAAAAGAATTACGATTAATAAGTTGGATAAAAAATAATATAAATGAGGACTGGAGTTTTAATAATCTTCTTAGTAATGGAGTTGGTGTGCATAATGGTGCATTACCAAAACATATTAATAATAGTGTAATCAATTACTTTAATGAAGGAGAATTGAATTACTTATTCTGTACCTCAACAATAATTGAAGGAGTTAATACTTCCGCAAAAAATGTTGTAATTTTCGACGAGAACAAAGGAACTAATCCAATCGATTTTTTTGACTTTAATAATATTAAAGGTAGATCTGGAAGAATGATGCAACATTATTTGGGGAAGGTTTATTTATTCAATAAGAAGCCATTTAATGAAATAATATCAATTGATATTCCATTCTTTGATCAAGTGAATCTTACTGATGAGGTGTTAATTAATTTATCAGAGTCGGATCTGAAGGATGGTTTAATAGATAGATATAGAGATCTTGAAAAAAATCTAGATACCTATTACGAAGTTGTAAAGAAAAATAATGTTTCTATTGAAGGGCAAATTGGCATAATCAGAAAGTTGGAGAAAGAAATTCCAACTAATCCTCATAATGTTTTATGGTCAGGGATACCAAATTATAATCAATTAGAATTTGTAATCAACTTAGGTTGGGAATATTTAATCAAAGAAGGCGAAACAACAAGGCCTATGACTCCAAAGAAACTCATTTTTGTAGCTAATAACTATGGTAAAAAAAATAGTTTTCAAGAAGCTTTAAAAGCAGAGTTTATACATCAAAGAAAACAAACATCAAATAGTCGTAAAAATAATACAGAGGTTTTAGATGAATCTATATTAAATGTTATGCAAATGGATCGTCATTGGTTGAGGTATAAGTTGCCAAAATGGTTGAATGTAATAAACAGTCTCCAAAAAGAAGTATGCGCAAGAAAGGGAATCGACGGTGGTGATTACGGAGTCTATGCCAATTTATTAGAGAATGATTTTGTACGTGCCAATCTTTCTCTCTTAATTGATTTAGGGGTTCCTTCTTCTGCTATCTTCAAATTAGAAAAACTTATACCTAAAGATTTACCAACAAATGATTTAATAAAATTTATTAAAGATAATAACATAATTTATACAAGTAATTTAACAGAATACGAGAAAGTGAAAATAAGTGATATCTTTTAAAGAATTATCAAATTGGAAAATTAGAGTAAAGCTTTTAATCTTTTTAATAAGGCAGGGATTATATTGGGGAATTATCAAATCAATTTTAATGTTGATATAGAGAATGAGAAGTTAGAATTATTAAAAGAAGTTTTAGGAGAAGAAGCCCTAATAGAAAATCAATTAGCGCTTATAAGTAAGGCTGCATTTGAGGAGTATTTTAAATTATTTATTGGAGAGAAAGTCTTTACTAGGGGGGCAGATATTAAGGGGTATCGATTATTTTTGTTAATAAAACATGCTTTGAAAGGGAGGATCCCTTCCGAGGAAACTGTAAGTAAACTTTTTCAATTAACTACATCTGAAAGTAAATCTTTAATTCGATCAGTAATGTCGAAATATCAGTTTGAGATGAGAGGGATAATTGGAATTACTCTCAAGGAAGTTTTTTTAAGTGCTGAACAAATCCAAACAGATAGTGGCAGAGTGGAAAAGTACCATGTTGATATAAAAACTGAAAATATTGTGAAAGAAATAAATCGTATTTTAGGTAACATTGACGGAAACCTTCCTTCTATAACGAAAGATAGAGGAACTTATTCAACATATACAATAGATTTGGAATCTTATGAAAAGTTAAATGATTATTTTAATGAAAGATAATAATTAACATGTGAGGTAACCATGGATAATATACTAAGTGCTTTAAGTATTGTAATAGGAATAATTTCGGCGATTTTTTTGCAATGGTTTTCAGAAATTAGTAATGCACTTGAAGTAAAGGTTGTAAAAAATAATGCTAAAGAGATTGATTTCGTCGAAAAGATTTTGAAATTTAAAGTTATTCCTCTTTTAATTGTATCGTTTATATTATCAGTACTTACTATTCCGGTTTTCTTTAAGGGTCTAAAACAAACAATAAGAATTATGATTAAAGAATCATGGTGGGCGCCAGAGTTCTATGATGTAGTATTAGCTCTAACTTTATTTGTATGTTTTTTAATTATTATTTTAACTATTTATCTATCATTTGCAGTCTTCAAGTTGAATCAGAAGATTAAAATATATGATTCTTTTTAAATTAAAAATGTGCCTTTATAAGAAGAGTCTTAATAAAAAATTCACTTCATAGTGTCAAGGTTAATTAATTCGTTAACTCCATTTCATAGCAAAATAATTAGAGCTATAAATTCATTAACTAAAAAGTTAGGGATGGAGGCACAGAATAACTATCGTAATTTCAAAAACATATTTTTGAATAGAACACAAGTAAGAATATTGAAACCGATACGGATTTTCTGAGTATAATTAAATGTTAAAGACATAGAATGAGGTTTATTAAAATTTTATTTAATTAAAAATATGGAATCTGTATTAAATATATAGAGTATATTTTTTTAACTTATTTTGTTGAGTATTTAAATATAGATCTTTACATCTTATATTAAACTTTATTTAAGAATTTAAATTTACTGGAATTATTTTTATAGAAAAACAAATATAAGTAGAAACTTAATTAGGAGATATACATTTATGATTAAAGTTTACAAAAGAAAACGACCAGAGGCTTTTTTTGATGAATGGGTAAATAAAAATAATAAGAATTATTATAAAAAAAATAGTGTGCCTTACATAAATGAATATTTTCGCTATTTTAATAATAAGTGTGCTTTCTGTGAATCTATAGCATCTAATGAGAAGTTAATTTTAGACTATTATAGACCGATTGGTGGCGCATTAAATGTCATTACAGGCCAGTTCTCAAAAGAACACTATCATTGGTTGGATAAAGATTGGGCGAACATCTTAGTTATATGTAACGAATGTAATAGAACAAAAAGTAATAGATTTCCTCTTGAAGGAGAATTTTGTTCGTTAGAAACTAATTTATTTGAACTAAATAAAGAAAAGCGATTATTAATCAACCCTTTTAGCGATTTTCCAGAAAAACATTTCTTATATGATGAAGAAGGAACCATAATACCTAAAACTAAAAAGGGAGAAGTAACAGTAGAAGTACTAAATTTAAACCGTCATTCTTTGATTGATGGCCGAAGAAGAGAATTATTTAGATTTAATAATAGTTGCCAGGACTTTATAAATAGCAAAGAGGAGAAGAAAATACTTGAAGAAATAGTAATGCAAATAAGACCAGAGTCGCCATTTGCAGGAATTAAAAGATATTTTTTATCAAGAATGATTGCAGATAACATAATTTCTTACAGGCACGAATTTCAACCTTATATTAGTATGGTGAAGGGGAAATTTCCTCTTAAAAGAGAAAAGTTAGAAAATACTATAGTGAAGGCAAATTTTTTTAATAGGACAAAAAGAAATGATCATTATGATGTAACTGACGAGAGAGAGATACAGAAATATTTTTCTAAACAGAGGTTTATAGAACTGGTAGAAATAAAAAACTTTAAAGGTTTGAAAAATCTCACACTTGATTTAGATTTAAGTCAAAGTAAGGATGCTCCATGGTTAATGTTGCTGGGAGAAAATGGAGTAGGAAAGAGTTCGGTTTTACAAGCAATATCAATTGCCTTAATGGGAGAGGAAAAGCGAAAAGAAGTGATCTCTAAGGAAGCCACAAATTTTGTTAATAATCTGGACGGTGAAGGTTACATTAAGATAAAGCTAACTGGGATGATGGATCCAATAGTAATAACTTTCAATAAAGAAAACTATTTATTCAATGGAATAAATCATATCGATCCTCGAGTTCTCATTTTATCTTATGGTTCGACTAGACTGTTACCAACACATGATAAGAAGGACTCATTTAAACCTTCGTGGGCTAGAGTGGAAAATTTATTTAATCCATTTGTACCGTTAGTTGACGTAGAAAACTATTTAATCTGGTTGCAAGAAGGAGATTTTGTCGTTGTAAAAACTGCTATTGAAGATTTATTTATGAATGACGTAAAGATTAAAAGAAATATTGATACTAAAGAGGTGGAATTTCAATTTCCTAATTCGACAGTTAAACTTGAACAATTAAGTGATGGTTATAAAACTATTATTGCTTTAGCCACTGATATTATGATGGTTATGAAAAATAGATGGCGCAGCTATGATGCAGAAGGAATAGTTTTAATTGATGAACTAGATGCTCATCTTCATCCAAGGTGGAATATAGAGATTGTTAGGAAACTAAGGAAAGCTTTCCCTAAAATCCAGTTTATAGCTACAACTCACAATCCTCTGACATTACGAGGTTTATTAAAAAACGAAGTTGTAGTCATGTTAGAAGACAATGATAGAGAAACTATAATTTTGAAAAATTTACCTGAACAAAAAGGGATGATGATCGAAGATATTTTAACCTCTAAATACTTCGGATTATACGATACCTTACCTGAACTAAATGAAGTTTTTCACGAATACTATAAATTATTGGCTAATCCAGATCCTAGTATTGAACAAGAGAGAAAAATAGCTGATCTGAAAGACAAATTAGTAGATTATGATAAGCTCGGGAATACAAAAAGGGATCAAATGTTTTACGAGGCCATTGATCGATATATAGCTAAAGAAAAAGAAACAAACAAAGAGATAACAAAGGAATTATTTATTCATGAAATTGACAATATCATTAGTTCTCTTAAGGAGTCTTATAGAAAATGATATATATCCATAGAAGAGAAACACCACGAGTATTAGATTTAGAAGATAGTAATTCAGTTGGGGCAAAGGAATATATAGAGGTAATAGAATATTTTAAAGACCAAAATCGCAATTTTCCTTTCAAAGCATATAAAGAAGTTAAGGATATTCTAGTAGACATGTTTAATGAAAAATGTGCCTATTGTGAAAGTGATATATCACCAGTAGCGTATGGAGATATAGAACACTTTAGACCGAAGAATGCCTACCAGATTGCTAAAAAAGAACGACTGAATTATCCTGGTTACTATTGGGTAGCCATGGATTGGAATAACCTCTTACTCTCTTGTACAACATGTAATAGAACTTATAAGAAAAACCAATTTCCATTAGTAAATGAAGCAAATAGAAAAAAGAAACATGATGATGTAGTAACTGAAGAACCTTTACTAATTAATCCTTGTGATGAAAAAATTAATCCACAAGATCATATTAACTTTAATGAAGAAGGATTGGTTATTTTTACACCAGGCGATGGTGGAAAAGGTGAAAAGTCAATAGAAGTGTATGGATTAGCGAATCCAAAATTAACAAGAAATAGGAAAAAATTAGCTAAAGAAATAACGGATAAAAAGAA
The DNA here is from genome assembly GCF_003668635.1 of Planomicrobium sp. Y74. GTDB lineage: Bacteria > Bacillota > Bacilli > Bacillales_A > Planococcaceae > Planococcus. The sequence continues at coordinate 141,811 of NZ_RCWH01000003.1, forward strand.
TCAGATTTTGAGATTTTTAGATAATATTAGATTGTTATTAGCTGAACCTTTAAAAGTGGAATACATAGTTATTTTAGAAAATAACTTTAAAGATTTGGAGATAGTTTATAATTCTTTAAAAAATTTTACTCTTCCGACAGAGCCTTATCAGGGGTTGGTAAGAAATTTAACAGCTGAGTTTTTAGCTGAATATTCTCCAATAATTAACAAGCTTTTATTCGAATTCCATGAACAAAAGAAGTAAATTTCTTTCGAAAAATCGCTCCCCTGTGTAAAAAACAATTGTACCTATTCAGACAATACACTACAATTTGTATTCCATACATTCCCACATCCGCTGTATCAACAATTCGGATGTGGATTTTTGTTTTATGCAGGGCTATGAATTGTGTTGGATTTGTGTTCAACACAGGGACAATCTGGGGACAGCTGGAAATTGTAAGTTGAAACGGTCCTACTTTTAAACAACTTCTTATTAATAACAAATTCTATTCTACTCTCCAAACTCTCCTGCCAAATACTCCCTGTTAATGATAAACTGAAAAGAAAGATAACGCTCTGAAGGAGCCTGATAAGGAGCACAAGATGACATACTCACTAGAAACTATTTCACAGCTCGAACACTCTAAAGAATTCGCTAGGCTGCATCAGAAATTCCATCAATTCAATCCGTTAAAAGTGCTGCGGGTTGATCAGTTTGAAATTCGCCATTCGAATATACTGGCATGGCTGCTGGATCCGAATGAGACGCATCAATTGGGCGGTTTCTTCCTGAAGAAGATGTTGACACGTCTTGTCATGCCCGCAGAGAACGAAGGAAAAGGAGAGGGAATCGACTTTTTGTCGTTTCTCCATAGTTCATTCCATGACGCCGAAGTGGCACGGGAAGTGAAGACGCATACCAACCGGTTGATCGATCTGCTCGTTCATGTGCCGTCGCAAAAACTGGTACTTGTCATAGAGAATAAATTCCACGCGGGTGAATCCGACGGACAGCTTGCTGATTATCTGGCATATGCAAAATTGCGTTTTCCGGAACCTGGTTATACAATCGTTCCGATTTTCTTGACGCTCGCAAATGAAGAGCCTTCAGAAGACAATTACCTGCTGCTTGGCTATGAAGATGTGCTGGGAATCATCGAGCAGCATCTTGAGTTCAATAAGGAAACAACTGCAGATGCCATCAATGACTTTTTGTCGTTTTATATCGAAGTCTTAAAAGAGCAATTGGTCCATGATGAAGAGGCTGTGCAGCTGGCTTTGGAAGTATATGAAGGAAATAAAAGCGCAATCGATTTTTTATTTCTTAGCCAAAATAAAAACTTTAAAAAGCAGGCCATCTATAAAGGTATCTACAAGCAAATTGGAGAGTTCAACGACAGAGAGAAAACAGCGCTCCGCAAAATCTATGAATCAAAGAAAAAGACGATTGATTTCATCTTCAATATCGGCAGCAATGTCCTGCGCGAAGCGTTTTTTGAATTTGTCAAAGAAACCGAAATACCGGAAGAGGCCTATTCTGCAAGTATCCGCTCCCCGAACTTTGTGTTGCCGGACTGGTTCGACTTCGAGGAAACGCTGGGCAAACCGGATTCCGCATACTGGCTTGGCCAGGCTTTTGTCATCTGGTTCGAGAGGCAAGTGGAGAATCGCATAAAGATTACGGTGGAAGTTGGTCCGATCCCTTACGAAGAGCGGTATCAATTACTGACGATGTTGGAGAAGCACGGCATCAGTTTCCAGCAGAATGCAAAGCAGGAAGGCAAGAAGTACACGAAAATCTACACAGCGTGGACAGAAGTCAAAGACTGGGCGTCCAAACAGGAAGTGCTGAACAGCATGTTGGAACTTTATAATGCACCTGAAATTAATGATCTGTTTCAGAAAATTGCTTTGTCTGTCGAGGGAATGGCACAGCACGAGGAAGCAGAAGAAAATGTATTAGTTTTAGAAAGAATTGAACAAGAAGAGAAGCTTTCTGAGAAAAAAGTTCTAAGTATACCAAGGGCTGCTTTTCAAAAATTCTGCAGCGAGAATGGCATCAGTAAAGAGAACCGAAATATTCACCCGCGTTATCCATCGTTCACAGTGCCGGCATTCGCGAAGATTGAAGAGCGGTTCGGGTCCACTCGGATTAACTGGTGGTGGCATAACGGTCCGTTCTTATTCTTTTTCGATCATTTGCGTGACGGTCGTTTGAAACTGGTCTTTGAACTCGGTCCATTGCACGGCGAACAGCGCGTTGCATTAATCAAGGAATTGGAATCTTTTGGAGTGATCTTTAAAGCTTCTTCAAAATTGAGGATGGCAAAATACACCAGACTGTATTCGAATGCCAAAGTGGTTGAAGATTGGCAGGATATAGAGCAAGTGAGTGAGTTGATGACGGAGTTGTTTGAGCATTCGAAATATCAGGAGTTGTTGGGGGTTATTGGGTGGATTGGTGAAGAGAAGAAGGTTCGTTAAGGAGTGACGTCTCCAAAAGGATATAAATACATTAGTGGTTTATTATCATAAAATCGCGCACCTGGGAAAGAAACAGTATTACAAAATTCTGATGACACATTACAACTGAATGCAATTTGAAATTCATGCTCAGGAACTTAATTTTTTTAATCAATAAATATAAATATTAACGCAACAATTGGAATTGTCTTGGATTGTACTGCTCGCAAGGAAGCTAAATCAAAAGGAGGATAAAAAATTTGACTCAATATAAATTTATTGCTTCTATACATAAATTGAAAATTAAAGAGACTTTATCTAAAGGCATTCATTTTAAAGAAAACTTAAGAGTTTCAAATAACAAATCAAAGTTAGAGGATTATATAGATGATTACTTTGCATTAGTTATTGGGAATCTCGAATATACTTCGTTGATGGATTTGCCATATTTCTATAGTATATCTTCAATTGAAGATTCTGAAATTATATCCAATGACAAAAAAGGAATGGATTTATTAAATTACTTTATATTAAGTACTCAGCCCTTTTCGAGTTTACTTTGGTTAGTTAAAGATAATAGTGTGAATGTAGTTAATGGTTTCATTGAGTTAAAAGACGAAGTAAATAGAAATTACCATACAAACTACAGAACAACTTCTTTTTATAATAAGGAAGGAAAAACTGGGACTGTAGAATTTACAAGAGAAGAGATAAACAAGGTTATTTCACTTCATAAGACTTTATTTGTACCTTTTGATTTAAAAACGTCTATAGAGAATGAGCATACTTCAAAACAAGCTTTTAATGGAAATCGATTTGAACGAGTTTTTCATTCTATTCAAGCAGCTAGATCAGAACCTTATTTACCGAGTAGAATCGCTTCCTTTATAACAGTACTTGAAACGCTTCTATCAACATCAAGTTCAGAAGTAAGTCATAAATTAAAAGAAAGGCTAGCGTGGGTACTAGGATCTAATTATATTGAGAGAAAAGAAATATTCGATAACTTAGGATTGATATATAGTATTAGATCAGCGAATGTTCATGGAAACACAATGCCTAAAAAAGGAAATAATATTGAAAAGCTTGAAAGACTTTCAAGCATAATTGAAGATTATACAAGAACGATAGTATTGAAATTCTTAGAAGATGAAAAGATAAGGAACTTATATGAAGGTGTAGGGGAAGCTACTGATAAAAAAATTGAGGGTTGGTTGAATGAAATAGTCTTAGGGGGAGAGGGTAAAATATAAAGTCGCATAGTAATAACTTTGAGGAACAGGGAGAAGATTTAGGAGATCCGGTGAGATATCTATCAGAATACATATTAAATCAACTCTCGAGTCAAATAATAATTCTACGCCATTTTATTATCCACTATAATTGCTATTTTAAGCATTGTGCCATTCTGCTATTTATGCTTAAGAGGGATTTATTCATTTTGTATATTTCTAATGTAGCTGCAGCTCATCTTCCTAAGCGACTTTTCAAGTACTAGATGTGAATTTATAGAAAACAGGCCCTGGGAAATAAAAAGACGTTATTGAAGATTAAAATAATTGAGAGTGTTGTTTAATTCTCATAAGAGAATAGAGGGACTTTAATGGCTTTGAATCTATATCTACATAGTGATAATGAAAAAAATAACGATAATTTAATTATTTTAATTCATGGATTAGGAGCATCTGGAAGTACCTGGAATCAAGGGGAGACTTCATGGATTGAACTTTTCTTAACTGATGAATCATGTATTAATTCAGATGTAGCTGAAGTTACATATAATACTTCTCATTTAGCCAATGGTGTTTTATCACAGATGGGGCTTAAAAAAATAAAGCTTGGTTTAATGAAAAGTATCACAATTGGAAAAGGTCCCTTTACCACTATAAAAATTTTGGCTCAGGAACTAAAAAGAGAGATTGACTCTAAAAGAATCAAACGATATAGAAATGTAGTGATATTGGGACATAGTATGGGAGGATTAGTAGCTGTTAGATATTTATTGGAAGAGCTGGAGCATAATCAAACCCATAATATAAAAGGTATTATTACTGTAGCTACACCGTATAATGGTTCATCGTTTGCTTTATATAGTCAACTTATTAAAAGTATTAATAAGCATGCTCAAATCCCATCATTAGAACCAAATAGTAAATTTCTAGATGAAACAATTAGATTGTGGCAGAAGCACTTAGATATTATATCTACTGACTTTAAATTCTTTTTCGGAACAGAAGATAGAATTGTATCCGAAAACAGTGCTATCCACTTGTGGTTAGCTCAAAATGGAAAGACGGAGTTCCTCTGCCAGGAAACCATAGTACTATTTTAAAGGTTAAAGACCATTCTTCTACAAATTATATGCATATAAGTGAAGCAGTGAGTAACATATTGGAAAAAGATTTAACGCTAAAAAAAAAGAAAATAGATGAAGAAAAGAAGTTGATACAAGCCAAATGCATTTCTAGGTTAAAAGCTAATGGATTAAATAACGAACAAGCTAAATATATTTTAGAAAATAAAGGGCACAACTTTGAATATTTAATGCCCACTAAAGAAAAGAGATTAATAGTAGTGGTAGGTGAGTTCGGTATTGGCAAGTCTTTTGCAGTAAATAAGATCAATTTAAGTTTGTTATTAAGGGCTGAGCGAGATATTGATTTTCCGATACCAATTACTTTAAATGCTTCTCAATTAAGTGCTGATATTCAAAACTACTTAGAAACACTTATTTTAGATAATTCAAAAGAATATTGGATTATTGTAGATGGAATGGATGAAGTCGCATTATCACTATCCACTAATATATTAGAAAATATGCGTATAGCAATTGAAAGATGGGATAATCTTTATGTAATTCTTACAAGTAGACCGTTAATTATCTTTAATGAGATTTCAGAAAAAGTTTTTATTAAAGGTTTGAGTGAGAAAGAGTCTCAGGAATTAGTAAACAATATTAATACCGGTGCTCAACTCCAAAATATAAATTTTTATAATTTACCAAAAGAAATCAGAGATGTTAGTAGAAGACCACTTTTCGCTATACTGTTAGGTATTTATTTTAATAGAAAAAGTAATAAACTCCCAAGTACTAAAGGGGAATTATTAACCTTTTTTATAGAGAATGCCCTTGAAAAAATAAAAGTACGAGAGTATGAAACAAAAAAGTTGCTTATGAAATTAGCTGTAGAGAGTACTAATAATGGAAATATACCAGTTAAAAAAACTGAGATCGGTGATTATGAGGATACTAAGAATCTTTTAAACAGTGAAATAGTAATTGAAGAAAATGGGTATTTGACTTTTGTTCTTCCAATAATCAGTCAGTGGTTTGCTGCAAAAGCTTTATCTGAGAGTATGATTACAGTTGATGAAATAATCTCAAAAAACAGTTTGGACTATTGGAAATACCCATTAGTGATATTACTTTCAATGTTCAATGAAAATAAATTTAATGAAATATTATGTGTAATTGTAGAAAAAGATGCTGGTTTCGCTTCCATTTTAGTTGAAGAAAGTACTGAAAAGTGGGGAGGGAATAAAGATTTAAAGTTGTTAACTTCTCAAGAAACTGTACTAAAAATAAGGATGTCAATGAATTATTGGACAAAGTCTTTAGGGAATTTGGCCAACATAATTGCTCCTGTCGATATATATGGGAAACTTTTACCATTGGGTTTAGAAAAGAAGGATGGATGGATTGAAACAGCGTGGTATCGAGGTAATGAAACTAAACCGGATATAGTTTTTTTCGATAACCATAAATACGAACCAGGATGGGGGATTTATAGAAGTTCCAATCCAGGAGACGGGGCAAGTTGGTATTGGAGATGGACATTAGATGAACTAAAAGACAATTTAACAAAACAGATAAAAAACCGGTCTCTTCCTATTTGTACAGAAATTATCTACAAGGAACTGATGTGGTGTACTTCTTTAAAAATAACAAACAGAGGTTCTCTTTTTAATGAGAAAATTGATGCTAAACAAGTTAGGTCAATACTTGATCATAAATATCAACATGCTGAATTTATAAGAGTCGACAAAAATCTTGTTCCTAAATCAATGTATATCGAATACCTTGACGAATTAGAATCTGGAGGAATCCAATTGATAGAGTGCCCACTTCTTGGACCTGATATTGAGGAACCAACGGATAATTGGGTGTGGAGTTCATACACGGATGAAAGACTGTATTCAAGAACACTACAAATTTATCAAGAAGTAATTATTGGATATAAAGAGGTAGTTGAAACATTTTTCCCTTTTTTGAAAAAGAGATTAGAGAAATATATTCTTTATCCTTTTATACTAAAAGGAGAGTTTGAAGTACCGGAAAAGTTTCCAGCTAGATCAGTTGGACCAGGATTAAAATGGTATTTAGAGCCCCTCCCTTTTGATAGTAAAGAATTTGTAATAGATATCAAAATGACAAAGAGAAATAAGAAAAATAATAATGATAATATTCTTTATGAATTAGACCAAATAATTAAAAAGCATCGTCCAGATAGTTCTAGTTGGTTGGGTGCTTCCCATAATGGACAAGTATTAGATATATTTGGGAGTTCGCCGGTTACCAACATAATTTATGAATGGTTAGAAAGAGATTTGGCTAAGATTAATTGGATACAATAAATACAAACCATGGGAAAAAATGCGGCTCAAGAAAAGAAACAATTCTAAACGATATCGACAATACACAACAATTTATGCTCTATACATTACTGTACCTGCTGCATCCGCATTCCGGGTGTGGCTTTTTTATTTTATTCATCCATATAAATTGTATGAGAATTGTGTGGAACACAGGGAATATTTGGGCACAGCTGGAAATGCAACTTAGAACGCCTCTGCCAAACGCTCATTTTTATTCAAAAGCAAGGAAATTCTATCGCTTCAATAACGCGATCCTACTATATTGACAGTTATTCAATCACTGCAGTAAAACTCTTTAAATGTAACAAGTTTTCAGATTTCCAACAACAAAACAATATACATTATCAAATCTAATATCTATCAAAAGAGTTTGCCCTAAGAAACATAAGAATCTCTGGGGTAGGCTCTTTGTATTTCCAAAGAACTTGGAACCAAGACATGGTAGAATTGTTTAACCAGAACTTTTTGAAAGGGGCATTCCATTGGCCACCCAGCATGATTTTACACAAGGGCCGATTGCACGGCAGCTGTTCTATTTCTCGGGACCGATCATTTTGGCCAACCTGCTGCAGGTTTCCTATCAGCTAATCGACAGCCTGTGGATCGGTAATCTGATTGGGGCAAACGCACTCGCAGCTGTCAGCTTATCCGGGACGGTGCTGTTTACGGTCCTGTCGTTTGTTATCGGCTTGAATAATGCAGCGCTGACCATACTGTCCCAGCAAAAAGGGCGGGGAAGCGGGGCGGGGCTGCGCCGTTATTTGAATGCATTCGTCGTCTTGCTCGCCGGGATGTCTATCGGCCTTGGCATTATCGGTTTTATTCTTGCGGAACCACTGCTCCGGCTTGTAGGGACGCCGGAAGAGATTATGCCGATGGCTACTGCTTATCTGAAGATTAACTTCATCGGGATGCTGTTCCTGTTCGGCTATAATTTCATCGGCACTGCACTCCGATCAGTCGGTGATTCCAAGTCGCCGCTTTATTTTGTGGCGATTGCAGTTGTATTGAATACACTATTGGATCCGCTCTTCATTTCCGTCTTCAGGTGGGGTGTCGAAGGTGCGGCTTATGCAACGATCATTTCGCAGGGCGCCGCATTTTTCATCGGTTTCTTTTACATACGCAGTAAAAGGATTCTTCCATTCACTCGTCCCGCCGTTCCGGCAAAGCGTGAGGTGCTCGATATTCTGAGACTCGGTATACCCGCAGGACTTCAGATGGGTGTCATTTCTGCAGGGGTGCTCGCCATCATGAGCGTCGTCGCTTCTTTTGGTCCGGCAGTCGTTGCTGGCTATGGCGCGGCGCAGAGGCTCGACAGCCTGATCATGCTGCCGGCGCAGGCACTCGGCACGGCCATCAACTCGATGGCCGGACAGAATATCGGAGCGGGGCAATGGGACCGTGTGGGGCGGGTGACCCGCTACGGCTTCTTCTATAATCTTGCTGTTATGCTCATAATTGCAGCTATCCTTTACATCTTTGCTGAACCTGCTGTCCGGCTGTTCCTGAAAGAAGAGGATGCAGTAGAATTTGGCACCGAGTATTTGCGAGGCGTCGCGTTCTTTTATCCGTTCCTTGGCATTAATTTCATTCTGAACGGCACCGTCCGCGCAGCAGGCGCCATGTTCCAAGTGCTCGTTTTAAACATCCTGTCATTCTGGGTGCTTCGCTATCCGCTCACCTATTTGTTCGCGAGGTGGTACGGGCAGGAGGGCATCGCGCTCGGCATAGGTGTTTCCTTCGTTATCTCAAGCGTTTTTGCTTTCCTGTATTACCGATACGGGAAATGGCGGGAAATTAAGGCGATCAGTGAGGAGTGAGTTTTTGTCAAAATCACGACCCTGTTTAAAAAATAATTCTCAACGATTAGGACAACACTGGACAATTTACACCTCAAACATTGGCACACCCGCCATAGCAAAATCGCGGGTGTGCTTTTTCTTTATATCCATCCCTATAAATTGTTTGGGAATTGTGTCGCTCCCTAGGAAACGAACAAGTGGACCTATAATAACAAAATTAATAAAGTTTTATGCGAGCCAGACTCAGGCGCTGCAACACAGATGGTGGATATGGCTGCCGGCACTATGTGTACGTAACATCGGCGAAACGTTGCGCCGGGCAGGGGATGCGAGACAAAGACAGGCTGAGTACATCACAAAAGGCGGCAACTCCGGTTGTTGTCTTTTAAAAAGTTATTATTACAAGAATTTATTAAATGTCATAAAAAAGTAATATTGTTGTTTTATTTTCAGAAAATTGGGGTAGCATTATTTTGAAAGGTTTTTGATATTTTAGTTATGACATGAGAGTCTTAACCAACTTTTGATACTGGGTTTCAGGGGACTGAATTTTAATTTATATTCAATGAAATATTTTAGAAAAGGGGAGGAAAAACGATGACGAAAATTTCGTGGTCAAAATTAATGTTCTTTATAATGCTGATCTTTATTTTGGCTTTGGCAGCATGTAATGGCAATAATGAAACATCAGACCAAGAACCAGCGGATGATTCGGGTACTACAACAGAAGAGCCTGCTGACGAGGGTGCGGAAACAGAAGAACCTGCTGAGGAGGGTGCCGAAACGGAAGAACCTGCTGACGAGGGCGCTGGTGAAAGTGCAGGTGGTGAATCTGCAGAAACTGAACCAAAAGTTACTGAGTTTGAACCGGCATTTCCAGAACAAACAAGAGCACCTGCAGTAGAGACTGAAACAGAACTTGATGTGGAAGTTATGGTTGACGGTCTTGGCGTGACTTGGGGTATGGCAGAGTTTGATACAAACCGCTTACTTGTTACGCAAAGAGATTCAGCAGAACTTCTTATTGTAGACCTTAATGAGGGCTCTGTTTCAAATCCAATCGAAGGTACACCAGAAGTAAATAGCGAAGATCAAGGTGGGTTGCTTGATGTAGCCATTCCACCTGATTTTGACGAATCAAGAATGGTATTTCTGACGTTTTCTCAAGATATTGAAGGTGGTACTGTAACTGCTGTCGGCAAAGGTGTTTTATCAGAAGATGAAAACTCACTTGAAAATTTTGAAGTAATCTTCCAAGCTACACCAGCATATGAGGGTACCTTACACTATGGTGGACGTATTATTTTTGATGATGATGGCAACCTGTTCTTAACAACTGGTGAGCGTTCAGATGTCGAAAGTCGCGATCGTGCACAAGACTTGGATGCTTATTTAGGTAAAGTCATTCATATTACACAAGACGGGGAACCAGTGGATACGAATCCATTTGTCGAAGATGAAGACGCACTGGATGGTATTTACAGCTACGGTCACCGTAATATTCAGGGTATAGATTTCCACCCTGAAACAGGAGACTTATGGATTGTTGAATTCGGTCCACAAGCTGGGGATGAACTGAATATCATTGAACCAGGCAATAACTATGGATGGCCGATTGTTTCTTATGGTCTCGAATACTCTGGTGAATTTGTCAATGAAGGTATTTCAGAACATGAGGCGCAAGGTTTTATTGAACCAAGATATTATTGGGATCCAACAAGTGCCCCAAGTGGTATGTCATTCTATGATAACGACGCAATTCCTGAGTGGGAGAACAATTTGTTCATCGGTGGTTTAGCACCGAACTATATTGTGCGTGTCATTATTGAAGGCGACACCATCGTTGGGGAGGAACGTCTATTAACTGATGAAGTCCAACGTTTCCGTGATATTCTTGTAACTGAGGATGGCGCGCTTATTGCAAGCACTGATGGCGGCAGGATTTATAAGATTTCTGCAGCAGAATAAGGTGACGCAGTTGAAGGTACAGAAGAAGAATAAGGCACCTGAAAATATTAAAAAAGCAGGCAATCACGGAAATCCATGATTGCCTGCTTCTTTTTTGCTGCCTGTGCTGATTTTAAAACTCTATTTTCATGAATACCGTTTCTTCATTTTTACGGAGGGTATACTCTTTACGAAAGATAATTTGAGGAGGGATTTTTCTAATGAGCCAAACTTTTGACGCATTAAAAGAAAAAATCAGTAATGCTGACGCGGGAGAAGCGAAAGAAATCATCACTCAAGTCAAGCAGGCATATGACGATGGCAAGATTGACGAAAATGAAAAGAACGAATTGATGGATATGGCAAAATCTAAACTTGGCGGCGGGCTCGGCGGCTTATTCTAGGAGCCAGAAGCCTAGTTGAAAATAAGTTTTGGCTTCCTTATTGAAAGGTTGCCGAAGCTTATTTTTTATAGTTAAGATTCTTTTATTGTCTAGTGACTGAAACGGATGGTCTTTTGCTTATCCGGAACTGCGTATGAGTAACGCAAATATGGCTGCCGCAAATTTTGAGAGTATATAGAAAGAACTTTAGAAGAAACGTCAAAACAAAACGAAGAAATTTTTAGTCTTTTAAAGGATATAAAGAATAACAAGAACTAGAAGAACATTTATACTCGTGCAGAATAACAGGACCGTTTGAGATCTATTATAAGTCAGACGACAAAACAACTGACATTCATTGTTTTTGAAGGAGGAGAAATCTGATTCATTTGTCAAACTTAATTCAGTTTACTGCCGACAAATGAATCGAAAAAAGCCATATCCAGTAACCTTAATGGTTAACGGATACGGCTTTTGAGTTTTTATCTGGAAAGGAAAGTATTCATAATGGAGGATTGAATGCCGATATCTGGTATTCGGTTTTTTAAAATTCACTTCTTGTACTTGGAGGAAACTTTTCATTACAGGATTTAAGGTCAAAAGAGGCATGATAATTCATTTCCAGTGGAACTTTGTATTGACAAATCGGCTATATATCCTTATATTTATCTAAGTGAAATTGAGAATCATTATCAATGATTGAAATAAGAGAGGGATCCACTAACCATGAAAATATATAACAGCAAAAAGAACTTGTTTTTAGCTCTGGCCGCTTTTGCAGCGCTTACGTTGACCGCTTGTTCAAACAATAATGCAACGGGTTCGGGCGAAGCAGAAAGCGATAACCCGAATTCCATTACGATGTCTTGGCCGCGTGATATCGGTTCGATGAATCCGCACGTCTACAACCCATCGCAATTGATCACCCAATCCATGATTTACGAGCCGCTTGTCAGCTACGAAGAAGGCAGAGAAATCAAGCCGCATCTTGCTGAGTCGTGGACGGTGTCAGAAGACGGCCGTGAATATACGTTCAAACTGCGCGAAGGCGTCCAGTTTACGGATGGTTCTTCGTTGACTTCAGAAGTCGTCAAAAAGAATTTTGACGCAGTACTTGCCAACAAAAACTCCCACAGCTGGCTTGGCGTCATCAATGTGCTCGACAAGATTGAAGTGGTGGATGAGCTGACATTCAAAATGGTGCTGACGCAAGCTTATTACCCGGCTTTGCAGGATTTGGCAGTCGTTCGTCCGGTGCGAATCCTTGGTGAATCCGGATTTCCGGAAGACGGGGATACGTCCAAAGGAATCACAGAGCCGGTGGGGACCGGCCCTTGGGTATTGGACGAATATAAAACAGATGAGTATGCAGTTTTCACACGCAACCCTGATTACTGGGGAGAGAGTCCGGAACTGGAGGAAGTGACCATCAAAATCATTCCGGATGCGGAAACGCGCGTTCTCGCTTTTGAAAAAGGCGAGCTTGACCTGATTTACGGTGAAGGCGTGGTCAGCATGGATTCATTCAATTATTTGAAAGAAACCGGTGAATACACTACCAATTTATCCGATCCTGTGGCGACGAGAACGATGCTGGTGAATTCGACGAGCGAAAAGCTGTCAGATTTGAATGTGCGCTTGGCGCTGCATCATGGTTTCAATAAAGAAGCGATGGTGGAAGGCATCACATTGGGGCTTGAAGAAAAAGCGGATTCGATTCTCTCGTCCAATTTCCCTTATGCAGATGAAGAAATCAAAGCGATTGAATACGATGTGGAAAAAGCGGCTGCTTATTTGGATGAGGCCGGCTGGAAACTTGAATCCGGCAGTTCTGTACGTGAAAAAGATGGACAGCCGCTTGAACTGGAATTAATATACGATAAGACCGATCCAATCCAAAAATCGATGGCTGAAACGCTTCAAGCCGAATGGACTGCGCTCGGCGTCAAGCTGAACATTGCCGGACTGGAATTGACCGAGCAAATCGAGCGGCGCAAAGCAGGCAACTTCGACTTGGATTTCTGGTACAACTACGGGGCGCCTTATGATCCGCATTCCATGATCAATGTCGTCGCTGAAGATGGCTGGGGAGTTTCAGAGGCGCATTCGAACCTGCCGATGAAAACGGAATTGGACGAGCAGGTGCATGAAGCACTGGCCACGACGGATGAAACGGAACGCCAGGAATTATACGGTTCCATTTTAAATACCTTGCAGGAGCAGTCGGTATTCATTCCGATTTCTTATATGAAAAAGACGGTTGTCTATCAAAATGATATCGAGTCATTTGAATTCCCGGCCAATCGCGATGAGCACCCATTTAACGGAATTTCAATAGACAAGTGATAAGAGGAGGGCAATCCAATGGGCACATATTTGATAAAACGGCTTTTTGCGATTGTTCCAATCATTCTCTTCGCGATTTTTTTGATGTTTGTGTTGGTGCGCCTGTCTCCGGTAGATCCGGCAGAAGCCTATCTTACGGCTTCCCACATCCATCCGACAGAAGAATTGCTGGCTGAAAAACGCCAGGAATTTGGCTTGGACCGGCCGCTTATTGTTCAATATGTACAGACGGTGGCAGACATTGTCCGGTTTGACTTCGGCAACTCTTATGTGACGAATACGCCCGTGTGGCAGGAAATAACCACCCGTCTGCCGGCAACGCTTCAGCTGGCATTAAGCAGCATTTTGGTGGCCATTGTTGTCAGTGTGCCTCTCGGATTTTTATCAGCGGTCTATAAGAACAGCTGGCTGGATCATTTCAGCCGGCTGCTTTCCTATTTAGGCGCGTCGATTCCGCAATTTTGGCTTGGGTATGTGCTGATTTTCTTCTTTGCTGTCAAACTGGACTTATTTCCGGTTGAGGGCAGGGGGACTTGGCAGCATTTCGTATTGCCAAGCATTACGCTGTCGCTTGCGTTAATCGCAATTTACACAAGGCTTTTGCGGGCAAGTGTTCTTGAGGAATTGGAAGAAGCCTACATTTTATATGGAAGAACGCGCGGCTTAAAAGAAAAAGCCATTATGGGCAAGCATGTATTGAGAATTTCCATCTCTCCAATGCTGACAGGCCTTGGGATGAACTTGGGGAAATTGCTCACAGGGACGATTATTGTCGAGCAGGTCTTTTCCTGGCCGGGCTTCGGGCGTTTTTTTATTGAAGCCATTTTTAACCGGGATATTCCGGTCATTCAAAGCTATGTTGTTCTTGCAGCGTGCTTGTTTATTGTGTGCAATCTGATCGTGGATATAATCCAGCTGTATTTGGATCCGCGCATTTCATGGAAAGGACGGGCGCAATATTGATCTCACGTATACGATACACATTAAAAGGCAAGTGGGCATTCGCGATTTGCTCGTTGATTTTGGTGGTGTTCTTCCTTGTCAGCATCCTGGTTCCATGGATAGCTCCGAATGATCCGATTCAAGTGAATCTAGCACTTAAGCTCATGCCGCCGTCTCTTGAATATCCGCTCGGCACGGACCAGCTGGGACGCTGCAATTTGTCGCGCTTACTTTACGGAGCACGTGTTTCTCTCGGTTTTGCGACTTTGATTTTTGTGGCATCGCTCGGCATCGGACTTGTCGTCGGAACATTAGCAGGCTTTCGCGGCGGCTGGATTGACACTTTATTGATGCGTTTTTGCGACGGCATAATGGCTTTTCCGAACCTGGTACTGGTCCTTGGGATTGTTGGTCTTCTTGGGCCGGGTCTCTGGCAAGTGGTGGTCGCATTGATGATGGTGCAGTGGGTGTATTACGCCCGCATGATCCGCGGTATGGTAGTCTCAATGAAAGAACAGAACTTCATTGCAGCAGCACGCATCAGCGGCTCGTCCAATTGGAAAATCATCAGGCGCCATCTCGTACCGAACGTGCTGCCGCCGATCATGGTCATGGGCACGCTTGAGATGGGCTGGGCAATCATGGACATTTCAGCTTTGTCGTTTCTTGGGCTCGGCATCCAGCCGCCCACTCCGGAATGGGGCGCGATGATCCATGAAGGCACCAGTTTTATGAGAAGCAATCCCGAACTGATGCTGTATCCGGGATTGATGATTTTGTTCGTGGTGATTTCGTTCAATATTATTGGTGAATCTTTATCAGAGCAGTTCGGCGTCAAACGGCGCTACTGAAAGGAGAAGGCACATGCATACACGACACAATGTACTGCAAGTCGACAACTTGAATATCATAGCCAAATCCAGCCGAGTCGCACTTCCTTTAGTGCAAAACGTTAATTTGGAATTAAAACCGGGCAAAGTGCTGGGGTTAATCGGGGAAAGCGGAAGCGGCAAAACGGTCACTTCCGTGGCTTTGATGCAATTATTGGACCAGCGGACAATGCAAGTCCAGGGAAGCATCAAACTTCATGGACAGGAGCTGAATGGCCTGCAGCCAAAAGCAATGCGCACGATCCGCGGCAAAGAAATCGGCTTTATCATGCAAAATCCCATGAACGCCTTTTCGCCTGTCTATACAATCGGCAATCAATTTGTCGAAACAATCCGCACACATACAGGCCTGGGGAAAAAGCAATCGGTCGATTTGGCTATAGCTTCCCTGGAAAGCATGAATTTAGAAGAACCTGCTAAGTTGATGAAAAAATATCCGTTTCAGTTAAGCGGGGGCATGCTCCAACGGGTCATGATCGCGATCTCCATGTCGTTGCGGCCATCTGTGGTTATTGCTGATGAACCTACAACAGCACTGGATGTTACCAATCAATTGCAAGTATTGAAAGAGCTGGACCGTTTGCGGGCAGAATGCGGGACAGCGATTCTGTTGATTTCACATGATTTAGGTGTGATTTCACAACTTGCGGATGAAGTGGCGGTCATGCGCCACGGGGAAATCGTCGAACAAGCGGAAGTATGCGATTTGTTTGATCGTCCGCAGCACGAGTACACAAAGAAATTGCTGCAGGCGCGGCCGATGTTGCCGTTCAATGAAACTGTGGACCGGCTTGTCATATGAACGAAGTCAGTAAGAAGGAGGAAGCCATGAGTTTATTGGAAGTTAAAGATATTACCCATTCATACGGCGCCTCTTTTTCTTTCTGGCGCAAAAAAGAGGTGAAGCCGGTTCTATCCGGGGTTTCATTGTCGATAGAAGAGGGAACTTGCCTGGGACTGCTTGGATCAAGCGGCGCCGGCAAAAGTACGCTCGGAAAAGTCATCCTTGGATTGGAAAAGCCCCAAAAAGGACAGGTGATTTTTCAAGGACAGGACTTATACGCCATGGACGCCAGAAGCCGTCAGCAAATGCGCAGGAATTTACAGGTGGTGTTCCAGGACAGCTATTCATCCGTAAATCCGCGTCTGACAGCTGAAAAGATTATTGCAGAACCCTTGGAGAATTACGAAAAGCTATCTTCCACCGAGCAGAAACGGGCGATTGCGAATTTATTGGAGCAAGTTGGACTGAGTAATGGCGACATGAAAAAATACCCGCGCGAGTTCAGCGGCGGGCAATTGCAGCGCATCAATATTGCCAGGGCACTTGCGTTAAAGCCGAAGATGATCGTGTTGGATGAATCCGTCAGCAGCCTGGACATGGTGACCCAGACGACCATTTTGAATTTGTTGCAGGACTTGAAAACGATGCACGGCCTTTCTTATCTATTCATCACACACGATATCCGCGCTACCGCTCTATACAGACCATGCCAATTGTATGATCAATTCTGGTGTGGCTTTTTCTTTTTATACATCTTTACAAATGGTGTGGGAATTGTGTTCGACACAGGGGCAATCTGGGAACTGCTAAGTTTGCATCCGAGTCAATTAACAGGAATTATGTCGTTCCCTTGGTAGTATAAGTGAATTTCTTGTTTTAAGTGTAAGGAGGGCAGAGGAATGATCCTATCACGGATCTATTCCTCTGCCCTACTTTATTGTTTCTGCCTCACTCTACCCCAAAAGCCACAATCCCATAAGCCTCCAAATATGCTTTCAACACACGCAGCCATTGCTTTTCAGTCGCAAGCCCCACATGGCCATCCGGTCGGATCAGGTATAGCGCATCTTGCTTGAATCCTACGTTTTTCATCTGCGCTTCCCAAGGAAACTCATGGAGTTCAAGCGACTGGGAGCGGGCAAAGTCGATAAGCTCGGGCTTCGCTTTGCCGTATATATGAATTTGCCAATCGACTGAGCGCAGCGGCTCGAAGTTGTCGCCGCTTGCAGTTCCAATCCAAGGCAAGCGCATGCCGCCGTAAACTTTGCCGGCTTTGCCCTTGCTCAAGGGGCTGTTGCGGTAATTGATGTGGATTTGAGACAGGATCTTGAATGCGTTTTTTTGTGAGAATGGAAATTTGAACAGTGACGGCAGGGCATAGGGTACGAAATACTGGCGCAGCAAGGTGCCGCGCAGTTTTTGGCTGACGATGGTCGAGAACGCTTTGTCGGTCGTCGCAATCAGCCGGCGCGCAAAGCCGATGCGCTCTTTTTCGTACGTACCCAATATTCTGGGAGCGGCTTTCCCTTGAATCACCGCTGCGAGCTTCCACGCCAGATTGATGGCGTCTCCAATACCGGTGTTCATGCCTTGTCCGCCGGCAGGACTGTGCAGGTGGCCGGCGTCACCTAAGATGAAGATGCGCCCTTTGGCAAAATGTTCGCTTATGCGGTTATGGACGCGGTAGGTCGAAAACCAGTTGACCTTGGCCGCGTTCACACGGATTTTATTTTCAATATAATCGCTGATTTCACTATACTCAAGATCGGTGCGTTCGTTGAACTCTTCGGGCACAATGCCGAGGATTCGTTTGGTTATGGCGTTGCGGACGGACATATACAGCATAAAGCCGTCATCGTCCATGTACATGTCCATCTTTTGCATGTCGTCTGCCGGTTTCTCGGTTTCGATATCGGCGACAAAGAATAATTGCTTGTACGTGCCGCCGGAAAATTCGAGTCCCAGTCCTTTTCGGACCATGCTGCCGGCTCCGTCGCATCCGCATAAATAGGTGAATGCCGCTGTTTCTTCAGGCTGTCCTTGCTGCTGCATAACGGCGGTTACGCCTTCTCCCGTGTCTACAAAAGAAAGCAACGATGTATTCCATTCGACTTCGACGCCTATTTTATTTAATTCGTCTACGAGAATTTCTTCGTGCTCGTCTTGCGGCAAACTCAGGATAAACGGAAACGGGCTCAGCCCTTTGCCGAAATCATGGAATTTCACTGTGGCTTTCACTTCATTGTCGTCACTGACATCAAGCGACAAAATCGGGTGCCCCTGGATGATGTTGCGTTCGGCCAGTCCAAATTGGGCGTACTGCTCCAATATGCGCGCATGCACGGCAAGCGCACGAGAAGCAGTGCCGGTTCCTGCGTTTTTATCGATGATCCGGAACGGCACGCCTTGACGCGCCAGACCATAGGCAAGCGCCAGGCCGGTGGGGCCGGCTCCGACGATTAAGATTTGTGGGTTCATCATAGGGACCTCCTAATGGGTGTCATGTTTGCTGATTGATTGGGTTTCAAGTGTCGTGCAACAGCCAGCTGACATCGGGTATAGGAAAAGTTCTTGTACAGCTACTATATCCTTAATCGGCCGGTTTCAAGCAAGTGAGGCACAGATAAGGGCGAGGTACCAAGACGTTCAATGTGAAAAGCTGGGGGCGGTTCTGGTCAGACGAGAAATTCGACAGCATCCACCTGGTTCTGCAAAAGACGGAGCTGGAATTGTATGATTTCAATCGAGATGAATGGGTTGGGTTGATGGAAGAGGTTACGGATGTTCATATGAGATTGATAAGACAGTCATACTCGCTGCATCCGCATTTGGGATGCAGCTTTTTCTTTTTATTCATCTGCAAAAGTCGTGTTCAACTCAGGTGGAAATCGCTTCCCTGTGTCTGACTCAGTTAAGTTTATTAACTTTAATTGCACCAGGAAAAAGCCGTATCCAGTACCCTCGAGGGTTATCGGATACGGCTTTTGTACAGTTTAGCTTAGTACATTTAGTAAGTGTTCATATCAATAACAAAAATAGAAACCCTGTATTGAACATAAAAAAACACCGCTGAAAGCGGTGCAGGATTAGGAATGGATTTTATTTGTCTGCAAGTCCCAATTTAATAGCATTTTACTCGCCGGTCGCTCTAGTCAGGAACATGGCGAGTTGGGCTCTCGTCAGCTGATCCTTCGGCATAAAGACACCCTTACTGTATCCAAGAGTGATTTGCCGCGAACCGAGTGTGTGAACATAACTGTGTGCCCAGTGGCTGGCAGGCACATCAGTAAATTTTGTCGGTTTGAATTCTTTCGCAGGTGTTAAATCAAAAGCATTCACTAGGATTTTGGCCATCTGCTCCCGCGTTAAATAATTATTGGGGCTGAATGTTCCATTTCCTATGCCGTCGATGATTCCGGCTCTATACAATTTTTGGATGCTGCTATGTTCTGGATGGCTTGTTGGCACATCACTGAAAGTTGTTGCTGATCGGACTGGAGTCAAATCAACCCCGGCACGTTCAATCATCAGTGCTGCATGGCTTCTTTTGATAAGCTGGTTCGGTCGGAATGTTCCATCCGGATAACCTGTAACGATTTTAGTTGTTTTCATACGGTGAATCTCGCTAAACCCCATTGATCCTAAGGCGACGTCAGTGAAGACGGGATTCGAATCGTGGAAAGCAGTCATTTCGTAACGCTGACTGGTTGGATAATTATTACCAACTAACCGGATATAATAACGGCCAGGGGCGAGATTAGATGATAACGTAAGCGTGCCGCCTGCGCTAAGAACAAGGGGCTCATATGTTTCACTTTCCAGATAAAGACCATCAGCGTCCAGTAATTGATAGTGCAAGTTATTCGGACTTTGATTTTTCAGCAAGATTTTCAAAATGCCGGTTTTGGTTAAATCCAGGCTGTAAAAGTCCTCTGTATCACCCATTCGGCTAAGTTCACCGGTCCATGTTTCATTCAGACCGATCGGGGTTGCTTCGGGACGTGTATGGTTAGGTTCGTTCTCATGAAAACTGATCGGCTTGAGTTCTGGTTTGAATTGATAAAAGTCATTCTTGATTGACCAGCCATAGAAATAGCTAACTTGGGCATAATAAATTCCCTTCTCAACACCAACATTCTCAGATATGAAGAGGCCAGCATCCGGCGTTTGGTAAGAATAAGTATTAAACTCCTTTACCAGCCGGCCACTGCTGTCGAAGAGGCGCAATATAAGGTAGTAATCTCTATGGAAAGATAGATTCAACTTCAATTGACCATCCCGGACTGCTTCAATTTTATAAAAGTCCGTAAACATTCTGTCTTCTATCGATGCATTAATTGTCTGACCCATTAGCACTGTATTTGCAGTATTTTTTGTGTTATTGGGTTCTGTTTCAAATGTGTGCTTATTAAGGGAAGCTTTCCAATTGAATGTAAGTGACGATAGAGAGTTGTTTTTAAATTCGATGATGTATTTTCCCTGTTTCACATTTTTATGGAACCATTGAACGTATGGATTTTTATCATTAACTTCATTTGCTACAGGCATGAGAATTACATTGTGATTTTCATCAATTAATCGGACTTCAAAAAACTGAAATGGCACATACTCGGCTTCGATTACAAAAAGACCATCTTTTGGAACTGTAATCGAATAACGTTTAGTTCCGCCATTCACTGGGATTGAAGGACCAGAAATCGACTGTTCGAAAGATACAGGTGTTGCTGTAGGGTCATGACTCGCCTCAGCTTGCAGCGACGTGAAGCCGAGTGACAGAGCCAGCAAGGAAAGGAACATGAGATGTGTGAATATTTGTTTGGTAATGGAACTGAACAGATAAAGCCCTCCTGAGCAAAAAAGTAATAAAAGATTAAAGATGATTGTATCAGATTTTCAATTTTAAGCTACATTTTTTTACGTAATATGTTACATTTTTACTTTTTAAATTTGGGAGGGGTAATGTAAAAAAGTATCAGTTTATTGTAATCTTTTTTCTGAAACGAATAGATAGCGAGCAGCTGTTAAAAACGCCTCACTATGTCAAACCCGATTCAATTTACTAACTTCAGTTGCATTTAAATAAAAGCCGTATCCGTTAACCTGATCAGAAGGTTAACGGATACGGTTTTAGTATGTTCAGTTGTAGTAAGTGCTCTGCCAATAAACGATAAACATCCAATCATTTTTCATGAGAATGCGGAACTGGTCAGAAGGATATTAAGCCTGAAACTCCGACAAAGTTTTGTCTTTTTTTAGAATTGAAAACCCGCTCCAGGCGAATAGGGCAGAGGCGATATAGAAAATGCTCGATATGGTGAAGAAGTCTACTAAATAGCCGGTGCCGATGACCGCTGCGGCTGCCGCAATTGATGTCCAGATATGATAAGCCCCGATTTCTTTTCCTGCTGTTTCTTTTAAGACATGCCTGGCCAGCACGGTTTTTTCAGAATTCTTTTGGACTGCGCCAAGCACACCCATGAGGATTTGCAGAATATAGACATGCCAAATTTCATTTGCCAGGGGAAAGACGAGCAATATTAGCGCCATCCCCCAGGAATAGATGCTGAGCAGCAATTGATCGCCCGCTTTGTCCGCGATTTTTCCGATGATCGGATAGCAAATTGCAGCGGTCAGCGCAAACAGCCCATATGCCCAGCCAAACTGGGAATAGGAATTTCCCACGTTTCTGAGCATCAGGATGTAAAAAGGGAAAATCATACTGGAGGCCATGCCGATGGTTCCCTGATAGACGATGAATCGTTTATAGTTCATTGCTTGTACTCCTCATAAAAGATATTCATAAACCGCTCATCAGGATCATATTTCTTTTTCAAGTCGAAAAACTCACGTGTCCTTGGATAGGCTTCTGCCATTTGTTCTTTAGTGGGATAGCCAAAATAAGGCAGGTAATAGCTCCCTCCGTGGTCGAGTGTTACATCAATCATGTTGCGGACGACCCTTCCGGTATCTTCAATGCTCTTTGCGTCCGTGCCTTGATTGATCAGCAGGACCAGCGAGAACATATCTTCCTTCGCATAGGACAGCACAGCTTTTTCATTTTTTTCAACAAAGCGGATGGTGATATTCAATAAATTAAACGCTTCTTCATCGATTAACGTTTCTCTCAAGTCATCGACATACGCTTCAAAATTTTCCACGGGGACGAAATATTCCTGCAGGACTTCCGTGTTTTCGGGATGGCTGTATTCCATGAATTCGGAATCCGACCGCATGACGTTATTTCGCGAAATCACTTTTCCATCAATCGAAGCGGAATAGGTTTTCTGGGTATTCCAGAAAGTCCTCTTCCCTTGCTCATTCAGCCGGGCAAGTCCGAGGAAAAATTTTGGAACAGCAATCAACGTCTCCTCCCTTAATTTCTGGGAATCCATTGGAACGCCTTCCGGCTCCATTGCCTGATAATTGATGACATACATATCTTTTAAATATGAGTCAGGGGATAAGGAAATTCGCGCCAAATGCATTTTTACACTATCGTCTGCTTTTACGTTCTCGTTAAAATAATCGCTGTAATCGTCATACTGAAGCTGTTCAGAATGTATTTCATACATTTCATCGTCCGTCAGCCTCAACGTTACATCCAGGATGATGCCGAATAAACCATAGCCTCCTAATACTGCTTGGAACAGCTCACTGTTCTGTTCCGAACTGAGCGTCAGGATCTTCCCGTTCGCATCCAGAAGGCGCAGTGATTCGACAGTGTCGATCAAGCTGCCGTGCCGGATATCAAGGCCATGCGCATTGACGCTTAAGGACCCGCCGATGGTAAAAATATTCTGGGACTGGCTGACTTTTAACGCCAGTCCGTATGGATTGATATAGTCCTGGATGTCTCTCCAGGTCGCTCCGCTTTGGACCGTAATGGTTTTCTCTTGGGCATCGAATGCCAAAATCTTGTTATACGGCTTCATATCAAGAAGGATGCCGTCCGGATACTCTGTATGGCCGCCTTGGCTGTGCTGCATGCCGGCAATGGCTATCGGATCTCCTTCCGAATTGGCATCGAGGACCACTTGCTGAATTTCGGCCGTGCTGTCGGTCGCTTTTATCGCTTTCATTTTTACTGGCAGCAAGCGGCTTCGGTCTTCTGTTATCGGCCCAGTTGATTGTTCAGTAAAATAATGGAGCGACAGGAATAAGAGAGTGACGTAAACAAAGAGCATCAAATAGCGTTTCATAAGGGTTTCACTCACTTCCTTTAGTTGCCGGCATCATGCTGCTTTTGATTTTACAATAACAAAGCTTTCTGTTAATTACTATAATATCCGAAATCTTATAGGTTCTATTCAAGCGGCAAAAAACGGCAGGTGCTGAAATGTAAACACCTGCCGCTTGTAACTGTATAAGTTTTTCCTTCTATATATTAGTAGTTTTTACAGAATTGGCTGTAGTTGCTTAACCATGCCCGGTAGAAAGGGGGGATAAAGACTATTCCTTAAGCTCAACTTAAAGAGTAATCTTAACCACTCAGAAATACCCTAATTTCTTGAGCTCCTCGTAAACGATCCAGGAATATTTTTTTCGCCCTGCACTGTTTAGATGGTCGGAATCGAGAAAATAGTCTTTATTGTCTGCGAAGCGTTGATCGTTCATGTAATTTAAAAAAGGGACATCCAGTTCGAGGCTGTTTAAGTATTGGAAAACAAGCCGGTTCATCACGTCTTCATCGAAATGCTCCTGATAGGTCTGATGGACGGGCTCCATGGTCAGTATGACTTGGTAACCTTTTTCTTTACAGTAATCTAAGATTTCCTTTAACTGCCTCACATTTTGTTCAACGTAATTTTTTTCAGTTGCTTTTCGATATTGCTCTTCCACGTATTCCGACTTTCTTTCCGCATAGTTTTTGCCGTCATTTGCCCATGATTGATGGGACGTCCATTTAAAGTTTTTCCATTTACTTGAGAGCGCAGAAGTGAAACTTTCACTGTTTGTCCCAGGCAAATGCAAATACCTGTAATAATCCAGCAAATTAAACGGTTCAATCTGGGTACGGTCCAAAATTTCATAATAACGTCCTGCGTCCTCGGTCTCGACATTTACGAAAGTCATTTGAGAGATGGACACGATGACGACCCCATCAGGTTTCAAATACTGGTCATATTCTTTCAGCAATTTAAAGTCGTATTGAATCGTCTGAGCAGGGAGGGCTAAGTCCAGGTGGGACAAACCCGTCGGCTTAAAATAATAACCATACATGGAATGGGATGCACCCAGATTGATGATATCCACTGGATATGGATTTTTCTTAAACGTCAGTATGTCATCGTTGATATTGTAACTCCGGGACTGCTTTACAAAACTATTTACTGGTATGAACAGCAGTAAAGCCATAGTCATGATAATTATTAACTTAATGAATAAACGGCCCATAGCAAATCCTTTCGATACTGTACTTCTTTTACTGAACTTATTGAGTGGCTCGCAAACACATTCCAACGTAATTTAGACTCAGGTTAAAATCCTCCATAGACAAATCCTTGACCTGAAGCACCGAAGACAAGGATTGAGACAATGAGTAAAACATACACGGCATATCGAGCGAATGCCGGGCGTTGCGATAGCCAGTTCCATGTCGACGCATTTTTTCTTTCGATATAATGAAACAATTGGACAATGACAAAGAAAAAGGTAAAGATCACTAGATCGAGCAGCGAGAACAGTTCAAACGCTTCAATGATTCCCGAGGGTCTCCACGAGCTTGGCGTTAAGAAAAGCTGTGCATTTTCAAATGCGGCTGTAACGGAATCCGATCGGAAAAAAACTCTGGAAAAACAGACAAGCAGGAAAGTGGTGGCGATTTTCATCCATTTATGCAGCGTTGGGCTCCTATCCAATTGGGTAAATGTCGCCATCTTTCCGCGAACATGTTTTGTGTGATCGCCAAAAACACGATAAAATCCGTGAATCAGCCCCCATAAAACAAAACTCCAGGCGGCTCCGTGCCAAATGCCGCTTATCAAAAAAGTAATGATGATGACTAAATAAATTTCACTTCTCTTCTTTCTCCCTTTGCATAACGGCACAAAGATATAGTCCCTGAGCCATGCAGAAAGCGTGATATGCCACCTGCTCCAGAAATCCGCTATCGAAACGGCCAAATGCGGTTGCTTAAAGTTCTCGGTTAATTTGATCCCAAGCATTCTTGCACAACCGATGGCAATGTCACTGAGTGCTGAAAAGTCAGCGTATAACTGGATCGAAAACAGAACAGTAGCCAGTACGATTTGCGAACCGGTCGGGTCCGGACTATCGTACACACTCGCTACAATCGGAGCGAGCCGATCCGCGATCAATGTCTTCTTGAAAAATCCCCATGCGATCCGCTTCATTCCGTAGCTTAAGTTCTCATACTTCAATGTCTGTTCCACTTTAAATTGCGGCAGCAATTTCTTCGCGCGTTCAATCGGCCCCGCGACCAATTGTGGGAAAAAGGCAAAGTAGATTGAAAAATAGCCATAATGTCTTTCGGCTTTTTGCTTTCCGCGGTAGATGTCCACCAGATAGCTTACAGCTTGAAACGTATAGAAAGAAATGGCTAACGGCAGCACAATTTCCTGGTACGGTATGGCATAATTCCAATCCATATAGGCTGAAATTGCGCGGATTGAATCATTTACAAAGTTAAAATATTTAAACCATCCGAGGAAGAACAATAATACGCAGATACCCGCCAGCATGACTTTTTTTTTCTGTTCTTTGGTCTCCTGTTTTTCGATCATAATTCCAGTGGAATACGAAAAAGCGGTACTTAAAAGGAGTAACAGGACAAAGTAGCTGCTCAAGCTGGCATAAAAGCTGTAACTTGCTGCCAGTAAAAGAACCCATCTCCATCGATGGGGAATCAAATAATATGCAAAAACGATTACTGTGAAAAATATGAGAAATTCAATTGATATAAACGTCATCCAATCACCTGATAAACAATAAACTTAAGGTTTTTCATGAAGCGGGAATTTGTCTCAAATCATCCATTTTTCCGATGATTGCAAACCGTCTCTATTCAGGTAACTCGGAATAGAGTATTTTGCCGAAATGGTTACGTGGGATTTCCTCGATTCTCTTAATCACAAAGCCTTTTAAGTTTAATTTTTCCTTAATTATTTTTTTAATTTGAACTCGATCTTCTTGTAAGGTGTAAATATACAAGTGGTCATCGGTTCCTGTACAGACACAGTCATGGCCATGCTCATTTAAAAGGCCTTCAACTTCATCCAAGCTGATCCGACTTCCAGCGACTTTGATGATTCTTTTGATGCGCCCCGTTATAAAGAAATAACCATCCTGGTCAAAACAAGCCAGATCACCTGTGTGTAATATTCCGTTGTTTTCATCTTCTTTCGAAAGATCGCCAAACGACTCCGCATAGCCCAAAGAAACATTTGCTCCTTTGTATATCAATTCACCGCTGACATAAGGCGTCGTAATAGGATCGCCCTTGTCATCTTGCAGCATCAGTTCTCCATCTGGAATGGCAATCCCGATGCTTCCGGCTTTATCAAGGTTTCTTTCTGATGGCAGATAACTCATCCGCGCCGTTGCTTCCGTTTGGCCGTACATGGTGAAAAAACGAATCCCTTTCTGGTTGCACACTTCAGCAAATTTAGCCGATAGAGTGGAGCTCAGTTTCCCACCTGCTTGCGTTAACGTTTTCAAACTCGGCAGATTCAACTCTTCGAATTTCAGCCGTTCGAGCATCTCATATACAAACGGAACACCGCCAAAAGTCGTTGCTTGCTGCTCTCTGCATAAGTCCCAAAACTCTTTTTTAAGGAGGGATGCATCCGTTACGATGATTGTCGCCCCGCGAATGAAATGACTGTTGATGATTGAAAGGCCATAGGAGTAATTCATCGGCAGGGTGGTGATGGGTTTATCGTCTGCCTTGATGTCAAGGTACGTCGCTATGGATTCGGCATTCATGAAGACATTTTCATAACTCAAGCGGACAAATTTGGGGCTTCCCGTACTTCCCGAGGTTGTTAAGAGGAGCGCAAGATTTTCATCAAGTTCATGCTGGAAAAATGTTGGAGATTTAAATAATGCGTAATCTCCATACACAAACGAACGATCCATCGTTTCTGACAGGTCTTGATGTTCGCTGCTCGCCCATATGTATGCCGGCTTATAAAGGTCGATCAGTTTCTGCAGTCGATCGGGCTGGATGGATGCATCCAAAAGGACAGGGACCACATGACCTCTGATAAAGCCCACATAGCCAAACAAAGATTCTGTATTATTTGAACACAAACAAAAAACGAGCGTTCTTTCACCTGCTTCAGCGCAGATAGCGTCAGCGATTTCCACCATTTCTGCGTAAGCGTATTCCCGTTCAGCATAGACAGCGGTACGGTTTCCAAACTCCTCAATTTTTTTGAAACTATTCATTTACAAAGTCTACTCCCAATCGGTTCAATAGCTGCATTCCTGACTGATACGAATCGAACTCTGTCATCCATTCGGAATCCAATGAAACATCAAAAACATCTTCCATCGTGGAAATGAGGATCATATGTCCAAGGGAATCCCATTCGCTTGTTTCTCCCAGCGCTAAATCTTCACTTACTTCATCTTCTTCCAATTCCAGTGCATCCATAAATGCATTTCTGTATTTCTCGATATTTTTCATCATTTACACCCTTTCACTATTCGAAGTTCTTTTTCAAACTCTCTATTCAATTCGTCCATGGCCACGTGCCAGGGGCTTATGTATACATTTGCTTACCATTGGATTTTTTGAGAACGATTGAAAAAATCTTAATTGAAAATGATTATCATAATCAATTATAAGTTTGCGAAAAGAAAAGTCAATATAGTATTCAAAGGAAACTAAACTGTTTTCTGGCGCAAAAAAACTGAACCCGACAAAGCAGAATAAGGTATTGTCCACACACTACCAAATCGGTGCAGGAACATGGAGGGGGATTTTATTCATCCGGGCAAATTTTGAGGGAATTGTGCAGAGAAGGAAAATTACATCCCTGTGAACTCCATTTCGCGATATACTGATAAGAAGCGCCATAAGCATGGACGAGAAAAACAGGAATAGTTAAAGGAGTGGCATAATGGACCGATTAGTGAAGGAACAATTAGGCGAGATGCTCGATGTGTTCGAAAGTTTCCCGGATTGTAAAATTGAAAAGACTGAAGGCGACCGGCTGTTGATCGCGAGTCACAAACCGGTTCCGTGGAGTGATGTGTTCGAAAAAGCTGATGCGGAGTCGGCGCATAAAATCGGCTCCATCAACCCGCACAAATTCGCGCTGGGGCTGTACATCGATTTCCCGCATGATTTCTTCGGGTTTGAGGAGTTGGTGAAAATCATAGATCCTGAGGCGACGCTGACATATTATCCGCCGGGCGAAAAGACGTCCACGGTGAAAAGCTGGTGGCGATTCCGTTCCGATGAAAAGTTTGACAGCATCCACCTGGTGCTGCGGAAAACAGAGTTGGATTATTATGATTTTAAGAGAGAAGACTGGATGGAATTGATGCGGCAGATTATCGGGGTTCATAAATGATTATTGGAAATGAAATATGAATTGCCGACAATAAAAGATGTGTCGGAAAAACGCTTCCTCCGGGAAGCGTTTTTTTGATTTTTGGGGGGATTTTAAGGCTGGCGCGGATAAACGGGCGCTAGCCGCGGATAAATGACGTCTAGCCGCGGATAAAACCGGCTTAGGCGCGGATAAACAGGCCGCAGGCGCGGATAAACATCGATTTGCCGCGGGTAAGCGTGGTGGAGGCGCTTAAATAGAAGCTGGTTGCCTCGAAAACAAGCATTTCTGAAGTGATTTTCCTCAATCCCCTCACTCCTAAGCAGAAAACTGCTCCAAACGCACCCAAAATACGAGAAATTTAAAAGGATATCTCCTAAGATATGCTGCCAAGCAGCCGATCTGGATTAACAACCGCTCCAGCCAACTTTAGCGTGCAATGAAGGATGTGAACTATTTTTAATTATCCTTTTATCGCTTTCTTAACCAAATGTTATAATTTTTTGATCTTTTGACTGGTAATCGAACATAGGTTCTGTTATAGTAAAAACATACCACTATGGAATGGGGTGTATTTCGATGGTGCTTGCGATCAAAGAAGTGAACGGATATGAAAGAGGAAAAAAATATACTGAGGATCTTGAGATTTTATCCTGCTTCAAAAACGACGAACATCGGGTAGTCGCTTTAACTGACACGGACGGCAATGTTTTTTACTGGACGACTACAGTGGATTCGCCTGAATATCGAAACTTCCGGAGAAAAGCCACTTATACATTTAAAGTCAGTTATATTTCCACAATAGTTGGCCCTTCCAGTCCCAAGATTGTGATTGCAGAATTGAATGACGTAACAGCTAGTAACGCTATGTTTGGTAAGGCAGAACAATATAGATTACATGCTTAATATATATTTAAGAAGAACCTTGATGCGCTCAAGGTTCTTTTTGTTTAGCTGTATAAATGTCGGTCTTCCTGTCATCCATTGAGAATTTGAGGTCTTTTGAAAAACTATCTGTAAATGCGAAAGAATAAATAATTATATTATTGCATATTAATGCATGTTAAACTTAACTGTAAATCATACATATTTTATTAAAGGAGCCCAACCAATGACATTACAACAACAAATATTCAATTATATAGACAAGATCTCAAACGAAATAACAGATATCAGACGCCATCTCCATATGCATCCGGAGCTGTCGCATCAGGAAGTGGAGACGCCTGAATTTATTGCCAACTATTTGGAGGGGCTGAATATTCCGGTGCGGCGGGGCGTTGGAGGCAGAGGAGTCGTTGGGCGGATTGAAGGAGGGAAGCCGGGGAAGACGATTGCGTTCCGGGCCGATTTTGATGCGCTTCCGATCCAGGACGCCAAGGATGTGCCGTATAAATCCACGGTGCCCGGCGTGATGCATGCGTGTGGGCATGATGGCCATACGGCTGCGCTGCTCGGTTTTGCGAAAGTGATGAATGAGGTGAAGGATGAACTGCCGGGAACCATCGTGCTAATCCATCAATTCGGCGAGGAATTGTCGCCGGGTGGTGCGACGGCGATGATTGAAGATGGTTGTTTGGAAGGCGTGGACGAGATTTACGGCGCGCATTTGCAATCGCAGATGGAAGTTGGCCATGTGTACGGTCGGGACGGTTATCTGCAGGCTGCTGAAGATACCGTGAAAATTACGGTGAACGGATCCGGCACGCACGGAGCGGAGCCGCATACAGGAACCGATCCGATACTGGCTGCCAGCCACATCATGGTCGCTTTGCAGTCGATTGTCAGCCGGAATGCGGATCCACTGAAAGAACTTGTCGTGTCGATAGGCAAATTCCATGCGGGGGATGCGGACAATGTCATTCCGGAAAAGGCGGTTATGGAAGGGACAATCCGTGTGTTTGATGAGAATTTGCGCTCGCTTGCGGGTCAGCGGATTAGGGATCTGGCTGCGGGCGTTGGGCAGGGGCTCGGCTGTACCGTGGATGTAGAAATCGGTAAGGGCTATGACTCCCTGTGGAATCATTCCGAACAAATGAATCTTATCCGCCGCGCCGTTGGCAATTCGTTTGGCGACGGCATCTACAAGGACATCGATCCAGTCATGCCGGTAGAAGATTTTTCTTATTATCTGCAGAAGGTGCCGGGCGCCTTTTTCTTTGTAGGTGCGAAACCTTTGGGCGTTGAAAACCCGTTTCCCCACCATCACGAGAAATTCGATTTCCACGAGCCGGCGATGGCCATGACGGCAAAGGTTTTTGCGGCGGCTTATTTGGAATCGCAAAATTAAGGGCAGTGGGAGCATGTGCAGAGTGAAGCAATAAAATGAGGCAAGGAAAAAACTGAACCGCTTTAACAATACAAGACTATTCTTTAATTTTAGATGGCCATGCCCGTTGGATCTTCACTTAGGGTGTGGCTTTTACTTTTTGAATGCAGAAATGGCGGCAGGTTGATTGGTGAGGAGCGTAAAATGAATTGGGGAAATCGAAATATTGGCAGTTCTGGAGGCTGGCGCGGATAAAGTGGTGCTAGGCGCGGATAAATGTCGTTTTGCCGCGGATAAAAACGGCTTAGGCGCGGATAAACATGCCACAGCCGCGGATAACCATCGATTTGCCGCGGGTAAGCGGATTCGAGGTATATAAAATGCGGTCGTTGCCCTGAAAAGAAGCATTTCTGAACGAATTTATAGCATAATTGTGCTGCTCCCTGGGAAGTGAAACGAAATTTAGACATAAAAAGAGACCGAGTGCGTTAACACTCGGTCGATGCAGTACACGCCTTATAAGAGCGGCAGGCCAAATTGAAGAGGTTATAAGCAAAAGAGTAACTACCTAAAATCCTGGCAGGGAGAAGGCGGTTACTCTTTTAATATCTACTTTCTTTTATTCCGTTTAATTCCTCAAAATAATATAAACGACATAAACGATATAAATAACAGCCAATACCGAACCTTCGATCCTTGAAATCTTGTACTTGGTTCTTGCAAGAATCATCAATAGGACTGTCACACCAATCATCAGCCATACATCCGAAAAGATCTTCGAATCGACAGTTAAAGGACTGATAGCTGCTGAGGTTCCTAAAATGAAGAAAATGTTGAAGATATTGCTGCCGATGATATTTCCCAGAGCAATGTCTACCTGCTTCTTCAAAGCTGCGGTTACAGAGGTGACGAGCTCAGGAAGTGAAGTACCTACGGCAACTATTGTTAAACCGACCAAGGTCTCGCTCATACCGAGGGCAAGGGCAATCTCGATACTGTTTTCGACGACGAGGCTGCCGCCGAACACGATGCCGGCAAGTCCGCCGATTGTTAAGAGCGAATTTTTGAGTTTGGACACATTCGCCGTGTCAACGGGATTTTCTTCTGTATTCAGGCGATCTTTCCTTGCCACTTCGAAGATATAGTAAAGGAAAACCGCGAAGAAAAGCAGCAGCATAATGCCTTCAGTTCTAGTGATGAGATTGCTGTCCAGCGCTTGGAGCTGGATATCGCTGATCAGCAACAGCAATGCAACGGAGCCCAGTAAGGCGAAGGGAATTTCTTTCCGTATGGTTTCGCTCTGAACCAGCAACGGGAAAACGAGGGCTGTCACCCCTAAGATGAAAGTGATGTTGAAGATGTTGCTGCCGACTACATTCCCGATCGCTACATCACTGTTTCCTTCGAACGCTGCGATAAAGCTGACGGACGCTTCCGGCGCACTTGTACCGAAAGCGACAATCGTCAAGCCGATCAATAAAGGCGAAACCCTCAAGCTTTGCGCTATTTTTGAAGCGCCTTCCACAAAATAATCAGCTCCTTTAACTAAAAGAGCGAATCCTACCAATAATAAAAGATAAGTCATGTGTTGTTCAATTCCTCTCTATACTAGAACGTTCGGTTACTCTCTTCTATGCCAATACCCTTCAAACTACTGTAAAAACCATAAAAAGCCGTCATCAGAAGAAGTGCTTCCAAGGATGCATTTATTAATTTTTCGCTTGTATTCTCATACTCGCTTCTTCCTGGTGGCAGGTATATTTCATTTAAATTCCAAATCCCGCCCCACCCATCTTATAAATAAAACCAACAACACCAAACTGACAACCAGCGCAACAAGGTTGGGAGCGGTTTTCGAATACAGGTCGTCTATGCTCGTCACCATCAGCCATTCCGGAAAAGACGGATTGACGGCGTATTGGAAAACGGAAAGGCTGTTGTTGAAGATATGGAGCAAAATGGGGACGAGCAGCGTGCCGGTTTTTAAATAGAGCAGCGACGTCACCACGGCGAACAGGAAAGAGCCTAAAATATTGATGTGGAGGATGCTGAAAAAGAGGCTGCTCAATCCGACACCTTTCCATAAGCCGAGTGATGCGATCAGTCGGTGCATAATCACCCCGCGGAATACGAACTCTTCCGCGATCGGCGCGAGAATCGCGATGATGAAACCGCTCGCGGCCACGTACCACCATTCATCAGGGAGCGGCTGCGGCGTGAGCGCATATTCGACCCAGATGGGAGAAAGGGATGCGAGCCCCCGCAGCATCAGCCAATAGATGCTAATGGAGAATGCCATGAGCAGGACAGTGAGTCCGACTACGGGTATAAGCCAGCGTGCGGTACCTGTGAAGAACAGGATTTGGTGCAATTTTATGCCGTTCTTTTGGAAATAGTAGCTGCAGATCCACAAAGGCAGGACGGTGTAAAAAACCAGCAGCATGACTACATTGTGAAGAAGCAGGTTTCCAGTGGCTTGCAGGACCAGGGAGATCGACACGATGGTCACGACAGTCACCAAGCCGATTACGAAGCGTGACCTCACTTCTTCGAACATCCGCATCGCCGCCTTTCAACGGATTTAGATGATAACAGTAATTTGATTTAATGATAACATGTTGATTGAATTGTATTTTAAATATTCAAATATCTTATGGCTTTTATTTTTTGGAAGGCGTATACTGATTACGAAAATAACTGCACCGGAAGGCTTTGTGTTGGTGAAGACAATAAAAAGGGAGGGACGCGCATCATAAAACAGACATAACGTGAGGTTTTATTGTCGGCAATCACAACTGGCATTGGAAACGAAATCATTTTTTGATGACTTAACTGGAGAAGAGGAAAAGTACCGTGCTTTATAATATTGTATTGTTTCTCCATATCGTAGGTGCAGTTACCATGTTTATGGCAATGGCGATTCTTGCTTTATCGATGCTTTCCATGCTGCAGTCAAAAGACACTGAAAACGTCAAGCGGTGGTCGGGCCTTGCGGTGAAGACGGATGCATTGTTTCCGATGAGTTCGCTGTTGATATTAGTACCTGGCTTGTATCTCACCATTTCCACTTGGGGCTGGGGGACAGCTTGGATCAACGTGTCACTCGCAGCGCTTCTGGGAGCCAGCTTTTTGGGCCCCGTCATCAATCTTCGCCGTCTGAAAGGAATCCTAGCCGCTGCAGAAGCGGAAACGGAAGTGGTTCCTTCAGCTGCCTTGATGAATAAAGTGAGAGACCGGGTTCTGTGGAATTCCGTTTTTGTCATGGCCATGCTGGCTGTCGGGATCCTTTTCCTGATGGCGGTCAAGCTCGCCTTGCCCGGTGCACTGATTACGATGGCGATTGCCGTAGCAACAGGCTTCGGCCTGGCGCATTTTCTGCTTGGAAAAAACAGACCGGAAGCTTCTGCAGATACGGTATCTTTCAGATGAAGAATTAAAGATTTGACTATGTGCCAATTTCAACTCTGTTTATTATCTTTAATTACAATAGGAAAAGCCGTATCCAATGACCTAGAGGGTTAAGGGATACGGCTTTTCTGTTTTTATTCATAATTGCCTGCGACACAGGGAACATCTGATTCCGCAGATAAACAAAGCTATTTAAAATTGCTTAAAAAGTATATTAGATGTACTATTAGCTTGCTTATATTCTGAATATTATAAATGAAGTGATGTGGTCATGCTCTGCGTTCAATTACTCCGATTACGAGATTATATTTCTGTTGATCGTAGCTTTACCGGGAGTGATAGGAGAATTGGGGTTAGCTGTATGGCTGTTGTTCACAGGCAAGAAAATGCCTGAAATCATCCCGTTAAAAACAAATTTGGAAGGAGGTATTTCTTAATGAAGGCCAGCGTCCATAAAACGTACGGACCGCCAGAAGTCATGGAACTTCGGGAAGTGAAAAAGCCGGTTCCCAAAGATGATGAAGTATTGATAAAAGTGCATGCAACTACTGCAACTTCGGGAGATTGCAAAGTGCGGAGCGCTAAACCGTTTGCGGTCAGATTTTTCTTTGGCTTAAAAAAACCGAGAATCGGAATATTAGGGTCCGAACTGTCTGGGGAAGTGGAAGAGATAGGCAAAGACGTCACATTATTTAAAAAAGGAGATTTGGTACTCTGCGGGATAGGAATTGCTCTGGGAGCGAATGCCGAGTATATCTGCCTGAAAGAAAAAGCTGCAATCGTTTTAAAGCCGCTTAATATGACTTTCGAAGAAGCCGCTTCTGTTCCTTTCGGAGCCACCACTTCCTTATTCTTTCTTCGGGATAAAGGGCATATCCGAAAAGGGCAAAAAGTGCTTATCTATGGTGCCTCCGGTGCACTCGGCACTTATGCGGTGCAGCTGGCCAAATCCTTTGGCACAGAAGTTGCAGCAGTCTGCAGCACAAAGAATATGGAACTTGTGAAGTCGCTGGGGGCTGATCACGTGTTTGATTATACCAAAGAGGATTTCACCAAATCCGGAGAGACCTACGATATCATTTTCGATACGGTAGGAAAGACGTCGTTTACAAAATGTAAAAGCTCTCTCAAGGAAAATGGGATCTATCTGACTTCAGTACCGGGATTTCCGCAATATGCCGGGATGATGTCGACAGCTGTAAGAGGAAATAAAAAATTGAAAGGTGGAATGGCGCCGATGCGCAAAGCAGATTTACTTTTCCTGAAAGAGTTGATTGAAGACGGGAAAATTAAATCTGTAATAGATAGAAGCTATCCGTTGGATCAGGTTGCTGCGGCCCATCGCTATGTTGAGACAGGCCGTAAACGTGGAAGCGTAGTGATAACTTTAATCCCGAGTGTTTGATTTTGCTGCTTGATATACTAAACATATCAGCACCCGCAGCATCAATGTTGCGGGTGCTTTTTTACGAGTGAGGGCAGTCTCAGCAGAACAAATGCAGAAGGTTGAGGACATTGAAAGCAAGCTGGAGAATTCAGGTTTTAATAGGAGGAGTAGAAGTGGCGGCCAAGATAAAAGAGGCATTTCTTAATGATGTTATTAAAGAAATTGGTGAGAAAAAAGGCGTTTTTAGTGCGGTGCTTTGTGTAGAAAGCGGCGATCACAGTTTTTCCTGGACCGGAGCCGTTGGCGATATGCAAAATGACAGCCAGTATTTTATTGCCAGTGTTACGAAACTGTATGTAACGGCAGTTGTCATGTGCCTTATAGAAGGGGGGAGAATTGGGCTTGATGATAAGATTTCATCCTATTTGCCTGAGGAAATGATGGAAGGGCTGCATGTGTTAAAAGGGGAAGACAAGTCTGATGACATCACCGTCAAACATCTTATATCCAATACATCAGGGATACCGGATTATTTTTTTCATAAAACACCCGGGGGAAGGAGCCCTGCCGCCGAACTTCAGGACGGGAAAGATGGATTATGGCATTTGGAGAAAACGCTGAAACTGGTAAAACAGCTCACCCCGAATTTTGAGCCGGGAAAAAAGGGGAAAGCGAAATATTCCGATACCAACTATCAGCTGCTCGGCAGGATCATTGAAATTATTACTGAAAAAGATATGGGCGAAGTTTTTCAAAAGTACATTTTTGATGAGCTTGGCTTGAATGATACCTATGCATATAAAGACATTACGGACATTAAACCAGCTGCCTTCTACTATAAATCAAAGAAATTATGGCTTCCCAATTACTTCGCATCCATTACAGCTGAAGGCGGCATTGTTTCCACAGCTGAGGAAGCGATGATTTTCCTGAAAGGATTTTTTAAGGGGCACTTATTTCCAATGGAGAAAATAGCCGACTTGAAAAAGTGGAATTTAATATTGCCGCCGCCAACCCTTTTCTTCTATGGAATTGGAATGGAAAAGCTTTTTACTCCGAAAATAGCCTCTCCCTTTAAGCCGATTACAGAGATTATCGGATTTTGGGGACAGACGGGATCGTTTGCCTGGTATAACCCGGATACGGATTTATACTTTACCGGCACCACAAACCAGGTAAACGGCGCAGGACATATTGCTGCACAAAAAGCTATTGTGAAGATTATTAAGTATGCGCTGTAAAGTATTCCTGTGGATTGCCCGTAAGTTGTCGGCCGGCTTAAAAAAATCAGTTCAATGTCTTCGATTACAATAAGAAAAAACCGTATCCACTAACCTCACTCGAGGGGTACCGGATACGGCTTTAATATGTTCCTTTAGAGTAAATGCTGTGCCAATAAACGATAAACATCCAACCGTTTCTCCTGCGAATGCGGGATGCTGCAGATCATCGCTTCTTCAAAACCGTATTCCTGCTGCTCCCGCTGCAATTGGTCTGCGACGTCTTTGGCGGAACCGACCAAATGGATTTTGCGGCTTTCCTGGATTTGCATGCGGTCCATTTCCGTGAGTGCAGAGTTTTGCGCCTGTTCGGGCGTCAGGAGCGGCATGATGCGGCCTTTCATTAACATGAGGCGGGCAATGTCCTGCGGCAATGCTTCGTATTCCGCTTCTTCGGCCGTTTCAGCTGTTGTCACTAGATACGATACCGAAATTTCGGGTTTTTCCATGAAGGCGGAAGGCGTGAAATTATCTCTGTACGCGTTCAGGATTTCGTTCGACATGCTGCCCTGGAAAAACTGGGCAAACGAATAGCCGACACCCATTCGTCCTGCTTCCAATGCACTGTTGCCGCTTGAGCCGAGCAGCCAGGCTTCCGGCAATTGGATGTTTGTCGGGACAGCGAGGGTTTTATTGTACATATTGTCTTCAGGCGTTTCGTCATTGATCAGCTTCAACGCTGTGTCGAATTTCCCGTACATATCGTCTGTCATCGGCCGGCGTCCCTGGGACAAGGCGTAGATGGAACTATGATCGCCGCCCGGGGCGCGTCCCACACCGAAATCGATGCGGCCCGGCGCAAGTGCGCTCAATGTTTTAAAGACTTCCGCAAGTTTCAAAGGCGAATAATGCATCATCATGATGCCGCCGGTGCCGATCCGGATATTCTCCGTTTTGGCGGCTATGTAGGCGGCAGTGACTTCAGGAGCTGAGCTGGAAAATGCGCCGGAGCCATGATGCTCCGCCATCCACATCCGGCTGTAGCCTAATTTGTCGGTAAGAACCGCGAGTTCCACCGCTTTTTGGATAGCCGCTTCCGCCGTGTTGCCTGACGTCACAGGCGCTTGGTCCAATACACTTAGTTTCATCTATATGACTTCCTTTCTTTACCTGCAGGTTTGCATATAGAGGAGTATAGCAGGCAGGCATAGGGAAATCATTTCTTCTGTCTCCGGGTTTTATTGCGATGGAAATAAAATCTAAACTTGTGAATCTTTATGAGTGGAAGTTCCGTATAATAAAAATCGACAGAGAAAATAGAGCGTGTAAAAGTTCGGTTTCTCTCCGACTATCTGCGAAAGGCTTGATTGAATGTTTACCATCACAATTGTAATTTCCCTCTTTTTTATCCCGATCGCCTGGTTTATCTGGACCAGCGTGAGCAATAAAACCGGCAAAATCGATAATCCACAGTGGAAAGTTCCTTTGGCCATCTTATTGGCATTGCTTCTTGGCAGCATCATCGTGAATTATTATCTTTCTGATACCTACCAGCTTGCTTTCTTTCAGAATGGTTTTGAAAGTATAGTTGCCCTCATCATCGCTGCGGCATTGCTGGTAATGATGTTGATTGTCAACGTCATCGTCAGCATCTTCCTAAAAGGCGCGCCGAAATCGGTCCATAACCCGAAGGCGGTATGGGCAGTTGGCGGCATTTTGTGCACCACGATCCTGTTTTTCACGATGTGGGTGTATCCGTTCGCAGAAAAAGTCTCGTATGTCCAGAAAATCGAAAAGGCGCTGGATGTGGCAGAACAGCGGCATGACGACGAGGAAATCACGGTCGTGTTTATGAGTTCCGAGAAAAACTGCATCCGGACGAACACATCGAATTGCAATTCCACTACGTACAAAAACGCATTTTTTCTCAAAAACAATTTAGATATCCCAAAAGAGGTTCAAGTGCAGATCCGGGCGCTTGATGCCAAACAGGAAGAACTGAAAGTGATCGAGTCGGATATCATGACGCTGGAGGCAGGCGAAATGAAGCTGGTCGAAACAGAGGAAACGTCTGACGAGTCGAGTGTCTGGAGCCGGTCTTCCTTTGAAACCGAGTATCAAACCCATTCCTATGAGTCGCTGTACAAATATCGGGATGTTGAATAATTTTGTTGCCAAATAAAAAACGGCGGAACCGGAGACATTTCTGTTTCCGGTTCCGCCGTTTCTTTATTCCATTACTTCTCCGCCTCCCGTGCAGCCTTCACACTGTTCGGATCGAAGAACTTATCCACTAAATCGTAAATCGTGATGAGCTCGTAAAGAATCTTGAACTCCGGCGGGAACAGGGTAGGGTGCAGGGCGTCGCTGGTCGATATGCCTTTGCTGTCTTCCCAGAAGAAGTCGGTGATGATCTTTAATTGGGCCTGATGCGTTTCATGGTCGTATTCATTGGAATTCTGCAAGTCGTCCGCCAGTTCTGCAACGGCCTGCATGATGATATTGCGCTCAGCCATTGTCCATTTGATGCTGTGGTATGGAATGCGGAGCAGCGCATCGAGATGGAACTCCAGGTTATGTAGAAAGAGCAATTGCCGTTCCGCCATGCGCAGCTCGGTTTCCCGGTCACGGACACGGGGATATAGACTGAAATCGTCGCGGTGGAAATGGATTAATTTCTCCGTCTTTCTGATTTCCGTCGTCAGCCGGTTCACAAGTTCCTTGTCTTCCTTAAGATCCGCGTCACTGTCAAAAAGAATCGTGTGGAATGTGTGCTCCAGCATCGTTCCGGCACGTTCGCTGATGTTTTGGATGCTCTTCAGGATATCGTCCCGGTAGTTTGGCGGGAAAACGAGCATGTTGACAGCGGTGGAAACGACCAGACCAATCGTCGTCGTACCTAATCGAATAAAGAATGAGACCAGGACATGATCGTGGATAACTTCAATCATCGCGACGGATGTCAATGTAGCAACGAGCAAGCCGGCGTGCAGCTTGAGTCGGTAACAGACTAATATAGTAGCAACTGCCGCGAGTGTATAGGTGATCGGAGCATTCCCGAAGAGCGTGATGAACAGTACGGCGAACGCGGAACCGATTGCAGATGCCGGGAACCGGACGAGTCCTTTTGTGATTGAATCGCGGACAGTCGGCTCAATCGTCACAATGGCCGTGATGACCGCAAAGACGGGTGGCCAGCCGAACCAGAGACAGATCGTAGCTGTTAAAAATATGGCTATGCCTGTTTTCAAAATCCGGCTGCCGTTGAAATGAAAGGATCGCATTTGGTGCCCCCTCTCCTTTACGTAGTATTTTCACTGTAGTCCAGTATATCACCGATTTTCTTAGGAATTGCAACAGAATTTTTTCGGCATGCTTGATGAAGAAGCAATTTAATGGAAAGAGTGAGGAAATGCGAATTTTGCAGCTGCCGCGGATAAATTGCGTTTTGGCGCGGATAAATGCCTCCTAGGCGCGGATAAACAGCCCTTAGCCGCGGATAAACTTCGCCCAGCCGCGGATAAACCATTTTTGAGCAAATCTTCTTCCTATATAAGTCGAAATAATTTAGGTTTCACACTAAAACCGTATAAGAAATACGCCGGTTCATCAAAATGGCGGATTTTTTATCAATAAACGCTTGTGTAAGCCAGGACAAAACAGGGAATTCTTAAATTAGTGGGTTAGTCCCCTGATTTGATTGGAAAAGGAGAAATTCACCATTGAAGAATAAAGAGATGAATGGAAGCTGCAAAAAATATTGGGTGACAATCCAAATATGTTTGCAAGAGAGCTGATGCACATTCATTAGAATAAATTCTTTCATTATTATGAATAACTGCCCCAGGAGCTCAATGGCGCAGGTATAGAAGGAGGCAATCTTTGAGAGTTTTCAAGACTTATTTTCTAATCAATATCAGTATGATCCTGCTACATATTATTTTATATGCAGTAACCGTAATGGGACTTGGGAGCGGCAATGAAGGTGCGCCGAGGAGTGAAATCGTCAATATCTTAGTGTTTATGGCCGCGCTCGGTGCTTCGCCGAATTTGCTTTTATTTTTCATTAGTTTGCTCAGAAGGAAACAAGTGAAGGAAAATGCCTTATGGGCAGCAGTTTTCATCGTAATTGTCCTGCTAGGTTATTTAATCGTGTTTTGGCCGTTTGCGATGGAGTATTCGGCATAACAAAATCTTTTCCTATGCCAGAAAACGCTTGCCTATGATTCTTTTTTTCACTCGCATTTTTATATCATTTGTGTGAGCCTGCCCAAAACAGGGAACCCATAAATTAGTGGGCTAGTTCCCTGATTTGATTGGAAAAGGAGAAATTCACCATGACAGAAAAAAGAGATGAAATCATCCTGAGAGGGCTGCAGGAAAATAATTTGAAGAATATCGATTTAAATATCCCGAAAGAAAAGATAAATGTTTTTACCGGCCTGTCAGGTTCAGGAAAAAGCTCGGTCGTATTTGATACTTTAGCAACAGAGAGCAGAAGACAAATGACGTTGAACTATCCACTTTACATAAGACACCAGATGCCGAGATACGAAAGGCCGCATGCCGACTTGATGCAGCATTTAAGTCCGGTTGTTGTCGTGGAACAGAAACCGGTAAGAGGCAATTCCCGTTCGACTGTCGGGACTTATATGGATATCGATTCGTTGATCCGGTTGCTGTTTTCACGAATCGGCAGTCCGCCGATCGGCTCAGCGACCGAGTTTTCCAGTGACAGTTCTTTCGGAAAATGCCCGGAATGCAGCGGATACGGGGAAATCGTTGCGCCGGATATCAACAAACTTATCGATCACACGAAATCACTCAGGTACTCCGCAGTGAGGTTCAAGCCGTTGGCGCCGCCTGGTTGGCAGGGAAGATGGATGGTGGACGGAGGATTGTTCGACCCTGACCTTCCCATCAAAGATTTCACGGAAGAAAAATATAATCTTCTGGTCTACGGTCCGCCGGAAGGCGAACGGGCATTCAGCACTTATTATTACAAAGTAGGCAACAGGGACATTGAATGGGACGGCATCCTTCCCAGGTTTATTCGCCTGTACATCAACCGGGACCTCACGAAACTGAAAATAACGTCCCAGGATGATGTTCTGGCGATGACCACAAATACACCATGCCCGACTTGCGAAGGTTCTGGATTGAATCCGAAAGTGCTGGAATGCAAAATCAACGGCTTGAATATCGCGCAATATGACCGGCTGGAAATGACGGATTTGCTGGCTGAACTGGCGAAAATAAAAGATCCGGTTGGAAAATCGATTGCGCAACAGGTGTATCCAAGTGTCAGACAGCTGGTTGACTTGGGCCTGGGTTATTTAAGTCTGGCGCGAAATATGGGCACTCTGTCCGGCGGCGAAGCGCAGCGCGTGAAAATTGCGCGTCACTTGGGCAGCAGCCTGAACAATATCACGTACATATTCGATGAGCCGAGTGCGGGCCTGCATCCGGAAGAAATCGAAAAGCTGACGTACATGCTGGAGAACTTAAGAGACAATTATAATACCGTCGTCGTCATCGAACACAATTTGGCTGTCATCAAAACAGCGGATGAAATCATCGAAATGGGTCCAGGCGCGGGCGTGACCGGCGGTGAAGTGGTCTATCAAGGGGCACAGGAAGGCTTACAGAAAGCATCCACCATCACCGATTTGGAACATAAAGTTACTGTAAATGAAAACCCTCGACAGTCAGAAAACAATTTTTCAATCGAAAATGCTTCTGCTAATAATTTGAAGAATGTCAGTGTGGACATTCCGAAAAATGTCCTGGTCTCTGTCTGCGGCGTTTCAGGTTCCGGCAAAAGTTCTTTATTGTTTGGCACATTTAAGGATAACTATCCCGAAACCATCTCGGTGAGACAAAGCAGCATCGGAACTTCGAGCCGTTCGACACTTGCCACCTATATGGGAATCATGGATGACATCCGGTCGATTCTGGCAAAAGAAACAGGACAGCCGGTGGGCTTGTTCAGCTTTAATTCGACTGGAGCCTGCCCTGTCTGCGAAGGCAAAGGCGTCACCACGCCGGACGTGGCATTTGCGGATCCGGTGACCGTCACTTGCGAAGCCTGCAGAGGGACAAGGTATTCAGATGAAGCGTTGTCTCATCGCCACTTAGGAAAAAATATCGTGGAAATACTGGAACTGTCGATCGACGAAACCAATCAGTATTTAAAAATGCCGAAAATCGTCAAGAAAGTGGATACGTTGAAAGATGTCGGATTGGGCTACCTGACACTCGGCCAGACGACCAGTTCGCTGAGCGGCGGCGAAGTACAGCGCCTGAAACTCGCCAGCCACTTGAAAAAAGAAGGGCAGATTTATTTGTTGGATGAACCATCATTGGGTCTGCATACAAAAGACAATGCACATCTATTGGCCGTATTCCAGGGACTCGTCGATAAAGGCAATTCGGTCATCCTCATCGAGCACAATCTGAACTTCATCGCGGCGAGCGACTGGGTCATCGAAATGGGCCCGGGCGGAGGAAAAAAAGGCGGCGAAGTCCTGTTTGAAGGAACACCGGAAAGCATGCTTGAGGCGGAAACGCTGACGGCGAAGTGGTTGAGGGAAGGTGTTGGGGAGTAAGCGTAACCCTATAAAATGAAATTTCAAAACTAAGCTCCTATAGTGAGAAAGTAAGTTATACCGCTATTTTCAACATGTCCATAAAGATCAAAACATCCTAATTGACTTTTCATTTAAATGAAGGAAAAATATTTATTGTCCCTTGTTAATAGGATATTGATCCTGCGGATGTGGCGGAATTGGCAGACGCGCTAGGTTCAGGGTCTAGTGGTGGAGACACCGTGGGGGTTCGAGTCCCTTCATCCGCATAAATGGAAAAATTTGGAATCAGCTCCTTGTGGGAGCTGATTTTTTGCGTTCAGGGAAAGGGATATGGCGGCAGGAAAGCTACTGTCAGCGGAGTGAAATGCGGTTGGGAGGCGTGGCGCGGATAAATGCCGATTTGCCGCGGATAAACTGCACTTTGCCGCGGATAAATCCCTTTTAGGCGCGGGTAAACGAGCCGCAAGCGCGAATTAACATCGTTCTGCCGCGGATAAACTGAAAATCAAGCAAACTCATTCCTATTTATATTCAATTTCTGCCATATATTCAAGCCATATCGGAAGTCTGCAGTGTCTATATTGATGTAATTAGTAAAATGAATGCAGAAGTCGACTTTTAGCACAAAAATAGAGGTTTCTCATCATTTCCAAAACCGTCAAAACACTACAGCATTTCTCAAAATTGATACTTATTGCAGGAGTTGTGGTTACACACATAGAAAGTAAGTTGAAGTAGAAGCAGGACAAAAAGGTTTTAGAAGAGACATTGAATA
The DNA here is from genome assembly GCF_003668635.1 of Planomicrobium sp. Y74. GTDB lineage: Bacteria > Bacillota > Bacilli > Bacillales_A > Planococcaceae > Planococcus. The sequence goes on from NZ_RCWH01000003.1 coordinate 186,179, forward strand.
ATTGGAGGAGATGGCTTATGTCGGAGAAAACCGTCAGTGTGATCGTTCCTGTTTACAATGCAGAAGCGTTTTTAGAGGAGTGTATAAACAGTGTGCTAAGGCAGACGTATCCCGCTATCGAATTGCTGCTTATAAATGATGGATCAACTGATGGGAGCGGGGAGATTTGTGACCGCTTTGCTGCAGAAGACAGTCGCATCCGTGTAATCCATCAACCGAATGCCGGTCCATCTGTTGCCCGGAATACCGGATTGCAGGCAGTGACAGGCGAGTACATCCAGTTCATCGATTCAGACGATGCCATCCACCCGGAGATGATTGCACGATTCATGGCCTCCATCGGCAGCCATCCACTCTTGATCTGCGGTTACCGCAGGGTGCTGAAGCAAAACGGCCGGATTTTCCACTCCATCCACAATCGGCTTCCATTCAGCGGCGAGTTTTCGAAACAGGAGTTTCTGACTCTTTTTACTGCCCTGTATCCCAATTTCTTCATTCATTATGCATGGAATAAATGCTACCTCGCTTCCTTCATTAAAGAAGCTGGTCTGCAGTTCAATCCAAATCTGGATTGGGGAGAGGACCTGCTGTTCAATCTGGAAGTCATCGAACGCTGCAGCAGCATCCGGCTCATCGAGGATGAACTGTATGATTACACACATTCTAATGCAGATTCGATTACAAGCCAGTACCGTGTGGGTTTCTTCGACAACACGCAGATGATGCAGAGTATGACGCGGGCTTTTTTAAAACGCAACGGCAGTTACCACGGGGAAATGAAAGATGCATTTGAGCGGTATTACATAACACGCATCATGCTGGGCTTTTGGAATTTATTCCATCCGAAGACTACGCTCACAAAAGAAGAGAAGAAACAGCACATCGTCCGCATCATGCAGGATGATCAAGTGAAGGAAAGTTTGGCCTACTTTTACAGTGGAGACGAGGAGAACCGGCTGGTGGGTTCCATGATAGCCCAGCAAGAGGTCGGTCAGCTGTATGATTACCTGGCCATGAAAAGCCAGTCGCGGATGCAGCAGGAACCGAAAGAGGAGAAATGGATTTGATGCAAAGCTTATTTTATTCATCTATATAAATTGATTGGAACAAAAGGGGATTTTCATAGGAACATCCAATAGAAAGAAGTAATAGCAAACAGATTCCAAAAGAAGAGAGGTTAAGATATGGCTGACATCCGAATTTGTCGTTTTGAACCATCTTTCGCCAGTGAAGCGGCAGCGATGTGGCGCTTGAGCAAAGAAAAGGCGATCGGGCAAAAAGAAATCCATTCTTTTGAAAGCCATATCCATTTCTTGAATCATATTTTACAGCAGGATTATGAGATTTATTTGGCGCTCGAGAATGAGCGTGTTGTCGGCATTGTCGTTTTCAACTCGGCTGAACTAAACCAGCTTTATGTAGCCAATGGGCACCAAGGAAAAGGAATTGGAGAGGCATTATTGAATTTAGCCAAAGAGCATTCTGGCGGCAGCCTATTCCTGTATACATTTGAAAGGAATAAAAACGCGCAACGCTTTTACGAAAAGCATGGATTTGCAGAAGTTGGGCGAGGATATGAAAATGAAGAGAAGTTGCCTGATATTAAATATGAGTGGCGGAGATTTGAGGTGAAAAGTAGCTGAGTGATCATAGAATGCTGATAAGTGATCATAGAACTTAATAAGTGATCATAGAATGCGCTGAGTGATCATAGAAGTGCCAAAATCGCTCATAAACCGCGGCGCGTACGATGATTTTCACAAAAGAAGTCATGCGTTAGATGATTTCGAAGAAAAAACTGGGAAACAGCAGTAAAATCAGCAGTTTTCTGAAAAGGAAGATTAAAAACGGATTTTAAGTTGAATAAAGAAGCTAGTTAATGTTATTTGCAGGGGGTACACATGAAAACTCATTATTATTTAGGGTGGTTCAACAATTTTTTTCCGGCAAATCTGGAGAAGGCGTTGCAGGAAGATATAATAGAACGGAAATCACTTGTTATGATCAGTTCAATGCCAGCGTCTGATGAAATTGACGGATCTGCTGAACGGTCATGGCTTACTCATGCCGGCATTAAGTTTGAGGAATATCATTTGATCAATTATCGTGTCGAGAAAGAAGATGCCCAACCGCTGATTCAAAACGCTTCAGCCATTTTCCTGTTGGGCGGAGACACTGTTGAGCAAAATGGATTTTTAATGGAATACGGGTTGGCGGATTCAATCCGAAAAAGCGACGCGATCGTAATTGGAGCAAGCGCTGGGGCGATTAATATGTCGGCGAAGTGGCTGTGCTCAAGAAACTTCGGGTATGAAGTCGAGGAAAGCACTTTATATGAGGGAGTAGGATTAGGTAATTTCTCCGTTCTGTCCCACTTTGATCTTGAAAATAATATTGAAATGGTTCGAAGCGAACTGTCTCTTTTGTCGGAAGAAATGGATAACTATGCGTCGAATAAAGATTGCGCATTGCGAGTAAGGGAAGGTCATATCGACATTGTAGGCGATGTCTATTTGATTTCACGTTCAGAAATTCAGAAACTGGATGAGACGATTTGATTAAGTTACGCTAAAAAAATGAAGTCAATTTTCAAGGAGGTGAAAATATGGATATCAGCATACTGGTTGCGATATCCATATTTTTATCGCAGCTTTGGGTGGCGGGTATTATGCAAAAGACAAGAGGAAGAAGTGAAATCACATAAGACCTGCCCATCTATTTTCGGATGGGCAGGTCTTATTTTAATTGCTTAGAAAGATATACTTTTATTGGAATCAGCCAGTTTGTACATCACCATCGCACTGAAGAATATAATCGGAGTGGCGAATTTAATGTCGATCACTTCTACAGCTGCGCCTTCCAGGAATTCATTCACTTTGCGGTCCATTCCTGTTTTCGCTCCAGGCATAAATTGTTTTTACTCTCATTATTAAACGTCTCCTTTAAATCTGGTTGTATTATTCTACGGACGTGAACAATTTTGGTTTCATTCCCAGGTTTTATTTAAAGTGAAGTTAAGCTCTAATACTGCCAGTTTACAAAAAACCACCCCATTGGTATATTGAGCGTGAACAGGATAGTCACCAAATACGGATAAGGAAAAGAGGTTGGAAAAATGGACGTGAAATTTCCTATTGGACCATTACAGGTTCCTGACAACGTGAAAGCTGAACATATCCAGGAATGGCTTGAAAAGATCGGCAGCTACACGGTGCGGCTGAGGGAAGCGGTCGACGGATTGAGCGACGAGCAACTCGACAAGAAGTACAGGGAAGGCAGCTGGACGGTGCGCCAGCTGGTGCATCACATTGCGGATTCGCAGCTCAATATGTATCAGCGCCTGAAACTGGCTTTGACGGATGACAATCCGACGGTTCCCGCTTTTGACCAGGAAAAATGGGCGGCGCTTCCGGACAACGATTTGCCGGTGGAAAGTTCGATCCGTATGCTGGAAGGGCTGAATGAACGGATTGTCTCACTGGGGCAGCGCCTGCCGGAAGAGGTATTGGACCTCGTCTTCACCCATGAAACGAATGGTGAAATCAGCGTCGCGACGAAACTAGCTAAGCTGTGCTGGCACGAAGAACATCATCTGGCGCATATTCAGATTGCGTTGGAGAATTGAAGTATAATGACAAAACCGCCGAACGGGAGTTATCCGTTCGGCGGTTTTATTTTGGCTCTGCCATTACATGATCATGAAAAAGTAGATGATTACCATGATAATCATGATGGCGAGCATGGAAGAAATTAAGGTGATGTGGATGTCGGATGGATAGAAGGTTTCATTGATGATCTGCTGCCTTTTCTTCTTGTAGTTCTGTGTGGCGGAAAAGATGATCATCAGTCCGAAAATACAAGAGAAAATGCCAAGGATGATCGTGAAGATATCGACAAACTGGCTGCGGATGACACCCATCGTGAAATGAAGGCTGGTTGCAAGGAAGCCGACGCCGACAATGGAAATGCCCGTCCGGATCCACGCAAGATACGTGCGTTCGTTTGCGAGATGCTGTTGGGTGAAAAGTAATTGGTTTTTAGGTTCTGGACGTGTGCGCCGAGCCATCGATTCCACTCCTTTCGGGATGATTCATTTTTTAATTGTGCCATTGGGAGGGGGGTTAGGCAAGGAAGGCAGCTGGGAAACGCGTTCGTGGAATTTAATTTGCATAAAAGGGATATTTTCATTCTTTATTGAATCTTTTTAGTAAAGGAGAGTGGTTGGATGAATAAGAAGAAGAGTGAAGATAAATACGATAGTAAGACAGGAATTAAAATTGAAGATTCAAAAGGTGATAAAAAAGGATTCAATCTAAAGTAATTTGGAGGCTTGTTTTTAACCCTTTTCATTCTTTTCTTCGGCTTTCGGATTTTTCTGTACTTAGTGTCATTGTTGCAATAATAAATAGAAGATCTTTCGATACGAAATAATCTATTTATCATGGCTCTGTTCTTAAATGAACTGGGTTATTTTTTTGCAAACAAATTACGTTGTTTCTTTGGATCGTTTTAGAGTTACAATAAATTGCAGAAACGCTATATTTTTTGGAATGCAGGAGGCAGGTATGAATATACAGGCAGTGATTGTGAATGGTCAAAAGATAATTCCAACAGTGAAATTCGAGCTTCAAACCCGGAAGGTCATTGATGTTCAAACGAATGTCCAGCGCAAGAAAATGCTGATAGCCCAATTGGCCGAGCAGCTAAATGAGTAATATGGAAGTGGCTGCTGCTGGTGAATTGGTTATGCCACTTGTAATTATATCTAACTGGGCGATAGTCGTAACAGTCATTTCATGCGTCTAGTATAAGAAGCGTTTGATGGATTAACAATGAAGCAGATTCTGTCGTTTTAGAAGAATCGCTGATAAACGTCGAAAAATCGCTGATAAACGGTAAAAAATCGCTGATAAAACGAGAATCGACGATAAACAGGGAAAAATCGACGATAAACCCCAAAAAATCGACGATAAAAGTAAAGAAATCGACGATAAACCCTTGAAAATCGACGATAAAATTCCACGTCACCAAATATGTGAGCCCGACCGGAATTCCGGCCGGGCTCACATATTTCCGCTTTTAATTAGAATAAAAGGGTATGGTAAATTAACGTGTTACTTCACTCAAAAACAACTTCAAGAAAGAGATGAGATTATGACTTTAGAAATTATACTTCTCATAGCAGCGATTTTATTGATTGTGGGAATTGGCCTGCTGGTTTATTTCAATAGGAGAAAGTCTGTAGAACAACAGGTTAACGAAGACGAACCGGATCCATACGTTGAATTTATGCCGCATGTGTCGGAAGTGGAAAACGAAGAGAGCGTGAAAAGCGGGTACCGGAAAATCGAAGTTCCGGCCGTTCTGAAATCCGATATTCTGAAAACATTGTCGGCGGGTGCGATGGTCATCCGCGACCGCAAAACGTACAAGGTGGAATTCAGTCCGGAAGTGGTGAAAGGCTTGAAAGATAAAAGCATGGCGCTGATTGAAAAAACAGACGGAAAGGGCTATCTGCCGGCGGTGAAGAAAGAAGGCGCGGTAGGAATCTATAAACAGGCGGTGCTGGTGAAGCATGTCAATCCGGCACTTGTGGTGCAGGCGAGTGCGAATTTGCTGACGGCTGTGGTCGGCCAGCAGCAATTGATGGAAATCCAAAGTTCGTTGAAGAACATGGGCGAGAAATTGGATACGATCATCCAGCACCGTGACAACGATTTTTTCGGCAGGACCGAATCGCGTTTTATTTATTTCAGCGAAATCATTGGCCGCTTCCGGACCAACGGCATTATGCTCGGCGGCGTGGAGGATCAGAAAATTGAAGATTTCTATACGGCCGCGCTTCAGGATTTGAAGGTGTTGAATAAAGATTTAAAAGGCATCGGCGAAAGCATCGACCGTTTGAAGGAGCATGAAACGATCCGTAAATGGGGGGAGGCCGCCGTCATCAAGGATTACAAGAAGCTGATCGATGCTTTCAACAGCAAACAAGAGCTGGTGCTGCTGAACATCAAGTTCATCGAGGAATGTTACGGGCCTTACCTGACGACCGTGCGGAATTATGAGGACACGGCAGCGAAGTCAGATACGCTGAACGATGTAATTGCCGAAAACAATCATATTGTCGGAGTCATTGAAAATAAAGTCGGGAAAATCGAAGAAAACTACAGAGTGAAATTGAATTTCGGCGTGAAGGCGCTGAAATACAGGAATCTGGAAAGCCTGAAAGAAGTCGCTCCGCTTAGAATCAGTCAGCAAACAATTGCATCCCAAGAGGTTCCTTCCGAGTTGCTGGTGGAACTTGTGGATGATGAGAAAGTGTATGCGTATGTGCCGAAATAATCCGGCATTACCGAAAAAGATCACAAAAAGATGACCCCGGCAAAATTGCCGAAGTCATCACTTCACACCCTGATTACAGGGTGTGTTTTTTATTAAACTGCTTCGTATTCAGAATCCACTTCTTTGGAAGGGCGATGTCTGATGATCTGTGCTGCATACCACAGGACTACCGCCAACGTGATGACGGAGCCGATGATTGCGGCAATATGGTATTCCATATTCAAACCTTCAGGTGCATAGAAGATGTACATGGAAACGACGCCTGTCATGAAGACCGCCGGCACGCCGCTGATCCAATGGAATTTGTAGTTTTTCAACAGGTACATCGTCGCTGTCCAAAGCATGAACGTGGCGACCACCTGGTTGGTCCAGCCGACGTAGCGCCACAGGAATGTGTAATCGATTGTGGCCATATAGAAAGTCGGGATAGCCAACGGGATGGTGATCAACAGGATTTTCAGTTTCCCATCCGTATTGTAAAACTTCGACAAAAGGTCTGCTAAAATCATCCGAGATGAGCGAAGCGCCGTATCGCCCGTTGTGATCGGCAGGATGATGACACCGAAGATTGCCAGGATGCCGCCCATTGTGCCAAGCAGCGTAATCGAGATTTCATTGACGACACCTGAAGGTCCGCCAGCTGCGAGTGCTGCGCCGAGGCCATCTGTGCCATTAAAGAATGTCATGCCGGCAGCCGCCCAGATCAATGCGATGACACCTTCGATGACCATTGCGCCGTAGAAAATTTTACGGCCATCCGTTTCCTTTTTCATCGTGCGGGCAATAATCGGGCTTTGTGTACAATGAAAACCTGAAATTGCTCCGCATGAAATAGTGACCATCAGCAAAGGCCAAATCGGCAAGTCACCCGGATGCAGATTGCTGAATGTCAGGTTGGGCATCGGTTTACCGGAGAACACCAACGCTACCGCTACGGCAACCGCCATGAACAATAGAATAGCGCCCAATAGCGGATAGATACGTCCAATCAGCTGGTTGATCGGCAGAATTGTCGCCACAATGAAATAACCGAAAATAAGGACTAAAGCCACCATGAAACTGACTGGTGTAATTTGGGCAATCAATTGCGCCGGCCCTGCCGTGAATGCGGCAGCCACCAACAACATCAATACTAAGGAAATTCCGTTGATAAAAGCTTTTGCATGCTTGCCTAGATAACGGCCGACCAAGGAAGGGAACTGGGCGCCGCCGTGGCGCATCGACATCATGCCGGAAAAGTAATCGTGGACAGCTCCTGCAAAGATGCAGCCGACAACGATCCAGATAAATGCCACAGGACCATACAATGCGCCTGCTACAGCTCCGTAGATTGGGCCAAGCCCAGCGATGTTCAGCAATTGGATCAAATTGCCTTTCCACCAGCTCATCGGGACAAAATCGACATTGTCTCCTTGCGTATAAGCGGGAGTTGGCGTTTGATCATCGACTCCAAATACCTTTTCGATGAACTTCGAATAAAAGACGTACCCCAAAATCAATAGAGCAAGTGCAGCGAAAAACGTGATCATAATATTCCTCCTCTTTCGGTTATGCGATATATCGTATACACATAATACCACCAATTTTCAAAAAAGGAATATAATATTTCGAAAAAATTAAATTTTCTTTTTACTTATTTTCAATGAAGAATAAACTTTTGTATTGAGGAGAGAATGTAAGCGGATTCATTGGTTAAACGCGATTTTGACTGCTTCTATTTTCTGAAGTAATTCGCAACAGCTTTGTACTTTATTATTTCAAGATATAACTTAAAGTGGTTTTTATTGGCCAGAAACGTCTGAAGAAAAGCAAGGAAGGCAAAAATATCCTGGTTGCAACACGAGCGACTTTGCACATGGTGGTTAATTCGCATGAATCCATTCAACGAGAATAGCAGTTCCTAAAGCATTGCTTCCTGAGTCTTTTCAATGGGAACAGCACCAATGATCAAGGTCTGAGAATCACTTCCAGGGAAAGAGGCAATTCTAAAATTTTAACAATAATTTTCAATTTAAGACTGTACAATTCAATTTATATTCCATACATCAGCACCCCCGTTGCTTTCGAATTGCGGTTGTTTTTCTCGTTTTAGCCAGCCTTAAAGATAGGCAATATGAATAAAAGCCACAAGAGTATTACAGAAAAAATATGAAATCTTTGTTTATTCATTGCACTAAGTTAATGGATATTGATAGAATATATGATAGCGTTTACAAAATGAGAGGAGGAGAGAGCAAAAATATACTGCTCTCGATAGCCAGATGAAAAACTCTAAGATTTTATACATCGTGGGAATTACTTTAGTAGCAACATTGGGAGGTCTTTTATTTGGTTATGATACAGCTGTTATCTCTGGTGCAGAAAGTTCGCTGCAGACATATTTTGCTGAAAGTCTAGGACTCAGTTCGTTCATCCATGGGCTGACCGTTTCGAGCGCGCTGATCGGCTGCATCATTGGCGGATTGCTGTCAGGTTATTTTTCTTCAAAAATTGGACGGAAATATACATTGATTGTGGCTGCTTTTTTATTCCTGATTTCCGCACTCGGATCTGCTTATCCTGAGTTCTTATTCTTCACACCAGGAGAGCCGTCCATCGCTTTACTGGCCACGTTCAACTTTTACCGGATTATCGGCGGAATAGGGGTCGGTCTCGCTTCTGCGGTGGCTCCGATGTACATAGGGGAAATTGCACCTCCAAACTTAAGAGGAAGACTTGTTTCTTTAAACCAATTTGCCATCATCTTCGGAATGCTCGTGGTTTATTTCGTCAACTGGGGCATTGCAAGAGGCGAAACTATGGAATGGCTCAACGAAATAGGTTGGAGATACATGTTCGCTTCTGAAACGATACCGGCTTTCCTGTTTTTCCTGTTGTTGCTATTCGTTCCGGAAACGCCGAGGTATCTCGTGTCCCAGCATAAAGAAGACAAAGCGATGGGCATTTTGCTTAAAACCTATGATGCGACGATGGCAAAAGCGACTTTATATGAAATAAAAAATTCTTTTGACAATAAAAAGGAAAAACTGTTTGTTTACGGGAAAGGCATCATCTTTATCGGAATTCTGCTTTCGATATTCCAGCAATTTGTGGGTATTAACGTGGCACTGTATTATGCCCCGAGAATATTTGAAAGCATGGGTGCCGCACGTGATGCTTCCTTGTTCCAAACGATTGTCATGGGTCTGGTCAATGTTATCTTCACGATCATCGCGATTGTGACAGTGGATAAAGTGGGCCGCAAACCGTTATTGATTATCGGTTCAATCGGAATGGCTATCGGGATGTTCGGTGTTGCCGGCCTCGCGTTGTTCGAGCAAATCGGAATAGCGACTTTGGTCTTCATCATCATCTACACAGCTTCATTCATGATGTCATGGGGCCCGGTTGTGTGGGTATTGCTGTCTGAAATTTTCCCGAATAAAATCAGGGGGCAGGCACTGGCGATAGCTGTTGCATTCCAATGGGCCGCAAACTATTTTGTCTCATCGACTTATCCGGCGATGATGGAAGTGAGCGGGGCGATGACATACGGAATCTATGGGATTATGAGCATCCTTTCAGGTCTGTTTGTCTGGAAGTTCATCCCTGAGACAAAAGGTAAATCACTGGAAGAGCTTGAAATTCTTTTGAAAAAATCACAAGGCGTGAAGAACGAAGTGCTTGAATAAACTATATAAACTGCATCAAAGCCTAACCAAAACAAGTGATAGTACACAAAAAAGAAGTTCCTGATCATCACGATCAGGAACTTCTTATTTAATTCTTCTATGATTTAAATAATACATCACTCTTTCTTAATCGATCAGCAACTGAAGAGGGAGCAGGTTTTTCACATGTGCTTTCCGTTTGATAAAACCGGCTTACTGATCCGCCAGGATTATCAAAAAGCTTATTCGGCAAAAAAAAAACACAGTAAAAAAGCCGGTGCACCAAGCATTCGTCCGTATTCTGGGTTGTTTGCAACACTTGTCATCCTTTTGACAAGGTTAAATCTTCGCCAAACGGGAAAACCAATAGAAATACGACTTGCCGCTTAGGAGGAGATTTTATGAGAAAAGATACATTGCAATTGATTCTGTATGCCGGGGCAACTGCTGTCAGCATGTTTATGTTGGTTAAAACGTACAATAAACGCCAGAATACGTATTGGGTATATGAAGACCATGATATGAGAAACAGTGATGACGCAGATTTACGGGAAAGTCCAAACGCAGACGTCGATCCTGCTGAAAAAGGCCTTTCAGAACTCGATTCCGCATTCCGCGCTGAATGGGTTTCAATCGGCTATCCTCAAACCCACCGTGAAATCGAAGAGAATGAAAACTGGAATAACTGATAGAAGCCGCAACTGCCGACTTGGCAGTTACGGTTTTTTTGATTGCTTTAACCCAATAAAAACAGCCAGCAAATCAGGATATGATTTGCTGGCCATTTTAGATTTAGTCTAATGAAAAATTAAGGTGTCCGGTTATTTTCAGTGTCGGTTAATTTATTGTTTTCATCAGGAGTCCGCGCCTGATCTTTAATCGACTGATTCTTTTGCTCCTGCTGATTGAAATCCTGTTTTTGCGAAGTCTCCTGATTTTTTTCATCAACAAGTTCCTTCATTTTTTCGATATTCTTTTCCTGTTCGGAAGATTGGTGATTACTCATCTGAATCTCTCCTTCATCTCAGTTTTCATTAGTATTCCCGGTAGGTAAGGAGATAAACGTTTACAGTTTGCCTCAATCAGTTTTGAAAAATTTTCCTTTCAGCACTCGTTCTAAAGCCTTATCTATGTGGTAGAATAATCGTAATAATGAATTTCATTAGATTGAACTTGGGATGTAAGATTCACATTATCAAAAGACAGGAGCTGGATGTATGTTGGGGGAAAGAGAAGAAGATGTGTTCACGAAGAAACCGGCAGAGAAACGCAAGCTGGGTGAACCGACAGGCGCGTTTAAAGGCGCAGCATGGGGAGCGTTGCTGATTGGGGTGTCATCCTATCTGATCGGCTTGTACAATGCGGGGATGGAATTGAACGAAAAAGGCTATTACATCGTATTGCTGATTCTCGGGCTTTACTCAGCGGTATCGCTGCAAAAAGCTGTCCGGGACCGCGACGAAGGAATGAAAGTCACGAACCTTTACTATGGCATCAGCTGGTTCGCGCTGATTTCCGCGATTGCGCTTATGGCAATCGGCTTGTTCAACGCCGGCAGTATTAATCTGAGCGAGAAAGGCTTTTACGGCATTTCGTTTGTGCTGAGTCTGTTCGCTGTGGTGACTGTGCAGAAGAACGTGCGGGATACTGAAGAAGCGAAGGATATGGGAGAATAACGGAGTCGATAAAACAGGATATTTAATCAGGGCAGTTCTGAACGATATGAATCAAATAGAGGCGTCCGGTACTTGCCGGGCGTTTTGTTTTATATATGAAGGAAAAGAAGTCCGTTTCATTTGAAAGAAGCGCCACAGCTGCAATACTTGAAACAGAAAAGGAGGGGAGTAAAATGCGGCCAATCATAATCGGAATTTTTTCAGCATTCTTTTTCGCCTTTACATTTGTCCTCAATGCATCGATGGAAGCCACCGGTGGCAGCTGGATCTGGAGTGCTACGCTCAGATATTTTTTCATGGTCCCTTTTCTAATAGCTATCGTACTCATGAGGAAAAACCTGCGGCCTGTATTCATTGAAATGAGAAAACAGCCAGGTAAATGGCTGTTATGGAGCTTTGTTGGCTTCGGCTTGTTCTACGCACCTCTCTGTTTTGCCGCTGCCTATTCACCAGGCTGGCTGATTGCCGGAACATGGCAGATCACGATTGTTTCAGGTGCTTTACTCGCTCCATTATTTTTTACAACCATACATACACCGGGCGGCATCCGGAAAGTGAGAGGCAAGATTCCGGTCAAAGGATTGCTCATGTCGCTGATCATTCTGCTTGGTGTTGCGCTCATGCAGATGGAACACGCCAAGCAATTGTCGTTGGAAAACCTGCTATTCGGTATTGTCCCAATTCTCATCGCCTCATTTGCCTATCCGCTCGGAAACCGCAAAATGATGGAAGTATGCGAAGGGCGGCTGGACGCTTACCAACGGGTACTGGGGATGACAATTGCAAGTCTGCCTTTATGGTTCCTGCTTTCAGCGTTCGGCATTTTCACCGTCGGAATGCCAAGTGGCAGCCAGGCTTTCCAGTCATTGCTGGTGGCCATTTTCTCAGGCGTAATCGCAACGGTTTTATTCTTCATGGCTACAGACATGGTAAGGGGAAGCATGCCAAAGCTTGCAGCAGTGGAAGCAACGCAGTCAATGGAAGTCCTCTTTGCTTTAGCGGGTGAACTGCTGTTTCTGTCCATCCTGTTCCCGTCGCCGATATCCTGGCTCGGTATCGTGATTGTGATTCTGGGCATGGTTTTGCATAGTTATGTTTCGAGTGTGAGAGCAGAGAAGCTTGTTAAGCAGACGGTGTAGATTTTTGAATGTTATTGTGCATAAAATAAAGGACTTCCGATTTTTTGGAAGTCCTTTTTGCTTTTTATGAAACTGCTTTTGCTTCTTTTTTCATATCTTTAAAGACGTTCCATATATACAAACCGTCAGATTGATATCCACCCAAATTTTTCATGAATGAAGGATAAGTAAATGGAACGGCAGTGAAGAAGAAAGTAATCAGACTGGCTAGTGCGAGTCTGTTAATGATGATCCCCGGCACGCCGGCAATTAAATATGAAAAGAAGTAAAGTGTTACAAAGCCAATCAATGAAATGGCCGGACCGCCTGCACCAAAAAGCAGTCTTTGCTTATTTGTAGGTGCAGGCAGTTGATCTGAATTCGAGATTCGACAAAGCCCCGAAAAGGCGAAGGTGAGATAACACGTCAGTCTTCCAAAACGCAGCTTCAGTTTATTCTCTTTACTTGTCGAACCCATATATATTTCAACCTTTACTCTTTTATTTCGCAAAAGTGCTGGAATTGCATGACCTACTTCATGGATGAAAAGTGCTGTAGTTATTATGAGTAAAGTCAGGATCAATTCAAAAAGCATCCACATGATACGAACCTCCATTTCCCTATGTATTAAAAATCCTTTTCTTTATTACGAGGGAAGACTGGAAAAGTTTCAATTTGGCTGGGATTTTCCATTTCTTCAAAGTAATATTTACCCAGAATTGCCAACAGTATCACCGAATGAGTGGTAACATTAAGTTATATAATTATCTGTTTAATCAATAGCATTTAATGCAGTGCCGAACAGAAAGGAAGATGCCTCGTGTTAGCTGAAATGTATAAAAGAAGGGAAAAGCTCAGCTGGCTGTTTCTGATTTTCACCTTGATCGCTGCCGCCGGTTTTCCGATTCTCCAACCTCCCAAGACGGAAGGGGAATGGTGGGAGCTGCTGTTCTTTCTGTTTCCGCTTGGACTTGTTTTGTCAATAATGTTCATCAGCCGTCAGCAGTATAACAAAGTAAAAGACATCGAGATTCCCGAATCGCAAAAGCAGCTTTTGGATTTAAAGGATGTAGTCATCAAAAAAGATGCAGCGCTTATTCCAAGACTGCTTTTATTCGAGAAAAGCGGAGAATTTATTGCCGAAGTGAAGCCCATAGAAATCAGTTGGTGGATGCGTCCGCTGATTGCTGTAAATTCTGTGTTCCTGACAATTTTCCCGGCGACTTATGCATTCTTTTCGCATAACGGCGAAAGGCTGCTGACATTCCGGAAAAGGGGATGGCTTAAACAAGTCGAGCTCACGATTTTTGACGGAGCGCAACGAAAAATTGGCACGTACATACAGGAAGAATTGAAAGCACTCATCCATATCAAAGGCGAATTATTCAACGCACAGGACGAGTCGATCCTGGCAATAAAAGCATCGGGTTTTTCCGGCAATTTCAGCTGGAACGATGACCAGGAGCGGCAATGGGCATATTTCTACAATGGTATTTTCCCGCACGAATACACGGAGCTGTTCCAGGATTCACATAATCACATTGTTAAGCTGTCGGACGAAATCACAGAGGAAGAGAAATCCTGTTTGCTTGCGGTAATCGGTTATTTGTTCATGATGCGGATTGACAGATAGGAGTTTTTTACTTAAAGAAATCAAAATCTGGAGGGAACTTATGGTTGCGTATAAAAATTTTCAGGGGCACAGGAGTACTTCTGCCAGAAAAGCGGCTGAAAGAACTTTTGCTTTCTTTTTACTGGTCTTGTTAAGCCATGCGATCTAAGATTTCGCTAAGGAATTCACACTCAACGCTTCGTTCTATATTATGATCGGCGGGTTGGTTTTCTTTTTTGTGAATGATTATTTGTTGGGGAGATTTTCGAAGGATGAAGAGAGTGGAGAAATGTAATAGTGATTGAATCGTTCTATTTTTTGTAATTTGCATTCTTACTTCCTTCTCATCCAAAAGTCTGAATATTCTTTAATCTAAGCCTAAACTCTTCTATTCTCCTCTAATTTCTATATAATGAACAATTATGGAATAGGGAGTGGAAGCGATGACGAAATTGAGACAGGAAGCGCTGCAAATGCACCGGGAGCATCAGGGAAAACTGGAGATTGTTTCGAAAGTCGCTTTGCGAAATGAGTATGATTTGAGTTTGGCTTACTCTCCCGGCGTCGCGGAACCGTGCAAGGAAATTGAGCAGGACAAAACGGCCGCTTACGATTATACGATGAAAGGAAATACGGTCGCTGTGCTGACGAATGGTACGGCGGTGCTCGGCCTTGGCAATATCGGACCGGATGCTTCGATGCCGGTCATGGAAGGGAAAGCGGCGCTGCTGAAAAGTTTTGCCGGCGTGGATGCGTTTCCCATCGCTTTGAAGACGGAGGATCCGGAAGAGATCATTCGGACGGTGAAATTGCTGGAGCCGGGGTTTGGCGGTGTGAACCTGGAGGATATTAAAGCTCCTGAGTGTTTTATTGTCGAAGATCGGTTGAGAAAGGAAATGGATATTCCGGTGTTTCACGATGACCAGCATGGCACGGCGATTGTTACGCTGGCCGGTTTGATCAATGCGCTGAAATTAACGGGCCGTTCCGTGGAAGAAACGAAAGTGGTCGTCAATGGAGCGGGTGCCGCCGGAATTGCGGTGGTGAAATTGCTGAGTGGCTACGGTTTTCCGAATATCATTATGTGCGATACCAAAGGTGCGATTTTTGATGGTCGCCCGAATGGCATGAACCCATATAAAGAACAGGTTGCGGCAATCACTAATTTCAATAAAGAAGAAGGCCAGCTGGCGGATGTAATCCAAGGAGCCGATGTTTTTATCGGCGTTTCGGCTGAAGGGGCGCTGACGCAGGACATGATTCGTTCGATGAATACTGAACCGATTATTTTCGCGATGGCCAATCCGAATCCGGAGATTCTGCCGCATCTGGCAAAAGAAGCAGGTGCGCGCGTCGTTGGCACCGGCCGTTCTGATTTCCCCAATCAAGTCAATAACGTCCTGGCGTTTCCGGGAATATTCCGAGGGGCGCTCGACGTACGGGCAAGCGATATCAATGAAGCGATGAAGATTGCCGCCGTTAGAGCGATTTCCGGCTTGCTGGAAGAAGATGCGCTTCACGACGATTACGTCATCCCGGCGCCTTTCGACCCACGGGTTGCACCAGCCGTAGCCGAAGCTGTTGCGCAGGCAGCTGTTGAGACGGGTGTGGCAAGGAAGGCTTTGGCTGAGAAGGTTGAAGTGTTTTCAGAGAAATAATAGTTGAAAGACAGCCGTGCTCTGGGAGCATGGCTGTCTTTTGGTTTGTGGCACGATAAATTTGTCGTCGGTACCCTGTAATTTAATTTCTTCGAAGCTATTGAAGATTTTCCGTTTTCAACGCATGGGCCAGTGTATTGGAAAATTCAATATTGCTTGAGTCGAAGTTTGATTGGATGAAAATTTTTGCAAGTTCCGGTCTGATGCCTGTAAGCACTGTTTTCACGCTGAGAATTTTCAAGCCATTAAACAAAAGTAGAAGATGTTGCGCATCTCTCCGTTCAGTCAGATGAATCCCTGACAGATCGATATAGAGCTTTTCCAATTTAGCATCGCAGCATTTTTGCAGCGTTTTTTCTGTGATGATTTGGGATTCGTATTCAGTGATTTTTCCGGTGATGGGAAGCAAACCTGTACGTTCGGTAAGAAGAAGGAGTGGCGCGCTCAGTTCTGCACACATTTTCTGTTGGTCAACCATTTTCAGCTGTGCCGCAATTGAATGCTGAACAGTATATTGCAAAATGAGTTTATTGAATGCTGTTGTCACTTCCAGATTCCATGCTGTCACTTCTTCCGGGGGAATATGACTCCGATATAGTGATGCAAAGACTTCGATCAGCTGCAGATACTCTTTTTGTACGTGGAACAGTTCAGCCAAAGCGTCTGGAAGGGGAGTGGATAAGATTTCTTCATCTTTTGGCGAGCGGATCATCCACTCCAGGAAATTTCTTTGGAATTCTTCAAACTCTTTCGTGATCATTGAACGAAACAGAAGATGGAATTCAGTGTTGGGCTCTCCAAGTTCTTCAGGCAATTCCAGAACGGAAGTGCCAATGATTCCATCGTTACTGTTATCCGATTTCTCGTTAAGTTCTCCTGCAGGTCCCTGGTTGCTGTCATTGAAGTAGTCTTGTAATTTTAAGTCTGTCAGCATTGTTGCTCCACCTTTCTTTAATTGCATCCGTAATTCATTTGAAATTACTGGCTAAATTGTGCTAAAGCAAAATAAAAAGGGATTCCAATGATTAAATTGAAAGGGAACGTAACGCCAAGAGACAGGCCAAGGTATATCGACGGGTTCGCCTCGGGAACGGACGTCCGTAAGGCTGCTGGAGCGGCGATGTAGGAAGAACTCCCCGCAAGTACGCCCATTAGGACAACTCCTCCAAGGGAGAGGCCGACCCAGTTTCCTACCATGACACCTGCGCTGCCTCCAATCAGCGGAACACAAAGCCCGAATAAGAGTATTTTCCAGCCGTGCTTGCTGATTTCAGGAAGCCGTTCTCCAGCGATCAATCCCATATTCAATAGGAAGAGAATGAGTATGCTCCCATAAAGATCGATAAACAGTGGTTTGACAATGGCTTCAGCCGTTTGTCCCACCAGCAGGCCGATGATCAGGCTGCCCATCAACAGCAGGACACTTTTGCCCAACAAGCTGTCCCGCAGTACTTCCTTGTCAAATAAATTCATGAAGGAAACCAAATTCAGCCCAACTTTTTGCGGATTGCCGGGAGTTGTAAGTAAATCTCCTGGATCAGTTTTATGCAAAATCCGCAGCAGCAGCAGGGAAATGATGATGGCTGGACTTTCCAATAAAACCACCAGTGCATTCATGAAGCCTTCATAGCCGATCTCTTTCTTTTCCAGAAAAGAGATGGCAGCCCCGTAAGTGACAATACTGACGGAACCATACGTCGCAGCCAGTCCGATGGAGTTATGGAGATCCATTTTCATGAACAGCAGCGCGGCCAATACAAGGATCGGAATGATAATGCCCAAAAACAGGGTCCCTAAAATAGGCTTGATGACGGTGTGGAGTTCATAATGGGACAGCTCCATACCGCCTTTGATGCCGATTGCCACCAACAAATAAATACTCAGGGCCTCGCTTAAGCCGGCAGGGAATTTCAAATCGGATTTAACTAAAGCGGCAATTACCCCCAGTACAAAAAATAATACGACAGGGGACAATAAATTCTGAATCATGATATCGTACATTCTGATCATTTCTCCTTTATTTCCGGGTTAATTGTCCAGATTTCTGCATAAAAAAACCGGTATTAATCAACAGGCAACGATATCGCTCATCATCGCCTATTGAATAACACCGGTTTACCTGCAGCTCAAGTTGCCTTGTTCTGAAAGTCTCCCATTATTCTTATTGTAATTTTTCCTGCAGATTTCCGGATAACCTGAATACCATGATGCGCTCTCCGGTATGGGTGCTGATATCGGTATGAAAGCTTTTCACTTCTTCTCCCGTCAACTCCCGTATGACATTCCCTAAAAATTCACGGCCGGATTCCACTAAATCCGAACGCATTCTTTTAACGGCCAACAAACCTTCTTTTGCATCACATAATTTATATTCTGCAGGCGTCAAAACACCGCTTAACGAAACAACCAGCATATCACGGAGGATGTCCGTTTTCACAGAAACAGAGCCTCTGCCTAAAAAATCTTTTTCCCATTGCGTCAATGTCTTGCTGATCTCTGCTTCCAAAGATCCTTTTGTCCATTTGGTATGCTCCATCAATTGTCTCTCCTTATAAAGAAAAACGGCATACTTCTATTCCTGCAATAAATGCAGAGATAAAAATATACCGTCTTATCCCACTCTTAACCAATGATTCCCCAAACTTTTTCATCCAATCAATAAGTGACTTATTAACTGCCTGCTCAAGCTTGAAACAGCATCTGGTTACCAGTTTAAATTTTACGGCTATTCTGTTGAAGTAATCTTATCTAATCTGTTTTATTTTGTCAACAGCGTACTTTTCGTGGTAGGGGAAGGCAGTTCTGTCCGGTGTTGGGAATAAAATCCAGGGGAGCAGCTGGTGTTTTCTCAATATGTGAATCATCGGTCTTGTAGCGAATAGGGGGAATCGCTGATAAACGTGAAAAATCGTTGATAAACACGAAAAAATCGCTGATAAACTGTGGAAAATCGCTGATAAACTCATGAAAATCGCTGATAAATTTAGAATCGACGATTAAAGGAATAAAATCGACGATAAACGGTAAAAAACCGACGATAAACCTCCAAAAATCGACGATAAACCCCAAGAAATCGACGATAAACCCCAAAAAATCTACGATAAAACGCCAAACGCACCAAAAAGAAGGCAAGCGCAACCAGCGCTTGCCTTCCTCATTATTATTTCACTCCCCAAATATCTCTTCAGAAACTTCCACAATATAGCGCAATTTCTCCCATTGCTGCTCTTCCGTGAGTTTATTGCCATGATGCGTTGACGCAAAACCGCATTGCGGGCTGATACAGAGCTGCTCTAATGGCACATATTGTGCGGCTTCCGCAACGCGTGCCTTAATAACTTCCTTGTCTTCAAGCTCACCGTTTTTCGAAGTGAAGACTCCCAAAACAACGCGCGGGCCGCCGGCTGGAATGTGCTCGAGCGGCTGGAAGCTGCCTGAGCGGTCATCGTCGTATTCAAGGAAGAAGCCGTCGACTTTTTCTTTGGCGAAAAGGGTAGGTGCGATCAGCGCGTAGCTTCCTTCGAATGCCCAGTCGGATTGGTAATTGCCGCGGCAGAGGTGAGTGGTTACCGCAAGATCTTCCGGTTTGCCTTCAAGCACGCCGTTTGCGACGCGCAGCGCCAGGTCGATCAAATACTCTCTATTATACTTGCCGTCGTTGAATGGGATTCCCGGTGCTGACAGGCCGGCGATATAGACATCGTCAATCTGGATATAGCGTGCGCCTAAATCATAGAAAGCTTGGAGGGCGTCGCGGTAAGCCTGGACGACGTCTTTTGCATAGTCTTCAATATCCGGATAAATACTTTCGTCACGGATGCCCTGATTGAAGAATTGGTTCGGACTTGGAATCGTCAGTTTCGGAATGGCGCGGTCGCCGACAATCTCTTTGAATTCAATAAAATCTTGAATGAAAGGATGATTTTCATTGAATGAGACTTTGCCGATATTGCGTACGTCGTAGGCTTCGGTCTCGACGTTTTTAAATTTATATCCATGTTCCGGCGTGTAGCCTTCAAAGCCGTTGATGCCAGCCATGAAATCGGTATGCCAGAACGTGCGGCGGAATTCGCCGTCTGTCACGGCTTTCAAGCCGACTTCGATTTGCTTGTCGACGATGCGCTTGATTTCTGTTGTTTCGACTTCTCTCAACTGCTCTGCAGTAATGGTGCCTTCTTTAAAATCTTTTCTTGCCTGATGAATGCTTTCCGGACGCAGCAAGCTGCCGACGTGATCTGCCTTGAAAGGTGCTTTTACCGCTGTTTTCGTTGTTTCTGTGATTGGATTTGTCATGTGGAATTCCTGCTTTCTGTTTTTAGTTTTTAGTTGGTGTGACTATTAGTTCGCAATGCTCAACTTGCTTTTGACTCTAACTTTTTCTAACGCCTGCTCCAGATCTTCCAATAGGTCATCGGTATGCTCGAGGCCGACGGAGAAGCGGAACAGGCCGTCGGTGATGCCGCGTTTTTCGCGTTCCTCTTTTGGCATCGCTGCGTGCGACATGGTCGCGGGATAAGACAGAATCGTTTCGACAGCGCCGAGGCTGACGGCGAAAACCGGAATCCGCAGGGCGTCTTTGAAGATGCGCGCGGCGTTTTTATTCGGCAGCTTTAATGATAGGACGGCACCGTAGCCGATTGCCTGCCGCTGCTGGATCGGATTGCCGGGATGGAAGGAGAAGCCCGGATAATATACTTCTTCCACGACCGGATGGCGATGCAGGAATTCCGCGATTTTCTGTGCCGATTCGCTCGACTGTTTGAGCCGCGCACCGAGCGTTTTGATTCCTTGTATCAATAAATAGGAATCCTGTGCGCCGAGCACCGAACCGAAGGAATTTTGAATAAAGCCTAAACGGTCACCGAGTGCCGCATCTTTCGTGACGGCGAGTCCTGCGGTGATATCACTGTGGCCGGATAGGAATTTCGTCGCGCTGTGCAGGACGAGATCCGCGCCGAGGTCGAGCGGATTCTGGTACAGCGGCGTCATGAAGGTATTATCGACAAATGTCAGGCAGTTGTTCGCTTTGGCGAGTTTGGCGGCGATTTCGATATCGGTGATCTTCATCACCGGATTGGACGGGGTCTCGATGTAAATCACTTTCGTATTCGGCCGGAAAGCTCTAGCCATTTCATCAAGGTCCGTCATATTGACGAAGGAATGCTCGATCCCGAATTTGCCAAGCACCTCCGTAATGAAACGGTAAGTGCCGCCGTAGACATCTTCCGATACCAATACGTGGTCGCCGGATTCAAGCAGCATGAACGCCGACGAGATGGCGGCCATGCCAGAGGCGAACGCGAATCCCCGCGTGCCGTTCTCGAGTTTTGCGATGGTATCCTCCAGCGCCTGGCGCGTGGGATTGCCGGAGCGGCTGTAATCATAAGGGCCGAACTCATCGATGCTTTGCTGATGGAACGTTGACGACAAGTAAATCGGGACATTGACGGCGCCGGTCTGCGCATCGACACCGGCAGAATGGATGAATTTTGTTTCTAGACGGTCGCTCATAATTGCATAACCTCCTGTTCCAGTTTCGCAAAAGCCTGCTGTAAATCTTCCATTAAATCATCTGCCAGTTCAATGCCGACAGAAAAGCGGAGAAGCCGGTTGCAGATGCCGCGAGCAGTCCGTTCCTCGATTGGTATTTCCGCATGGGTCTGTGTAGCGGGATAAGTGATAAAGCTTTCAACTCCGCCAAGGCTCTCAGCAAATGTAATGAGCCTGATCTGTTCCAGGAAAGGTCCGACCCATTCTTCTTTTTTCAACCGGAACGACAGCATGCCGCCTTTTCCGGGATAAAGGACATCCGTCACCGCGGGGGATTCATTTAAAAACTGTGCCAGAACTTTAGCATTCGCTTCGTGCTGACGCATGCGCAGCGGCAAAGTTTTCAGTCCGCGTATCAACAGCCAGGAATCGAAAGGTGACAGGACCGCTCCCGCTGCATTATGCATAACAGTAAGTTTATTGCAGATTTCCTCGCCTTTCGCAACAACTATTCCGGCAAGCACATCATTATGGCCGCCGATGTATTTGGTGGCGCTGTGGATGACGATGTCTGCACCCAGTCCGATCGGCTGCTGGAGGAAGGGAGTGAAAAATGTGTTGTCGACAATCAACAGGAGATTATGCTTTTTCGCCAGTTCGGCATGTCTCCCGATATCGATTTCCTGCATCAAAGGGTTTGTCGGTGTTTCGATGAAAATCGCTTTTGTGTTGGCTGTGATTTGTTCTTCGGTGTCCTGGATATCAATGAATCCAGCATAATTGGTTTTGATGCCATATGCTTCAGAGAAGTGATCCAGCAGTCGGTAAGTGCCTCCGTATACATCATCCGGAACGAGCAATTCATCTCCCGGGCGAAACAGCGAAAGCACTAATTGGATCGCTGCCATCCCTGAACTGCAGGCATATCCGGCATCGGCACCTTCCAGAGCGGCCAGTCCTTCTTCGAGGAGCGCACGTGTCGGGTTTTTAGTTCGGGTGTAATCATAGCCCGTCGATTGGCCAAGCCCTTGATGTTCATATGCGGTCGATAAATGGATCGGCGGATTGACCGCTCCTGTTTTTGGATCACTGCGGTTGCCCAATTGCACCAATCGGGTTTCCGGACTCTGCTTCGGCATGGCCATCATCCTTTCAAAATGAAAATGGGGCTTTCTTCAATAAAGAAGAAAGCCCCATGTATGGAAATGCATTCTTCTCATCTTCTAGGCTCGCGCCTATTGGAATTAGCACCTTTGCCTTTTGCAGGCAGGTTGCTGAGACATCACAGGGCCAAATCCCTCCGTCTCTCTAGATAAGAAATAGATTATTAAGTTAGTTGTTAGCTGATGTGTTTAACAATAAAACAAGTTGGAAGTAAATGCAAGAATATTTGATAAATAAATTTACGGGTGATCAATTCAACCACTTATTCTCCACAATATTTCCAACCGCTCATAACTCTCCAAACCGACCCGCCGCTTCACTTTACCCCGTTTTAATTCCTTGCCGATTTCAAATTCATCTATCAGCAATAAAACATCGTAAATAAACTGCAAAGGGAATTGAAGTGATAAGAGGACTGGATAAGCAAGGTAGGCACTGACATGTTCGTAACCATAGAAGTTATCCTGTTCAATCGGCAGGTTTTTCCGGACGTAAGCTTTGCCGATATTATACAGCAGGATAGCCCATGACAGAAGCTCCTGCTCTTCCGGATCCCTAACTTCTTTTTGTATTTCTTCGATGATTTTATAGTTTTGCTGCAGCAAGGCACGCATTTCTGCAGTTTCTGTCATAGGTATGGTTTCTTCAAAGCTTTTGAAAAACAGTTCATGTTCTCCTAAGGAAAAAGCCTGCTCCTTAAGCTGCTCCGGATTTATTTCCTTAGAGGGTGACATTGATAAAAATCGGATCCAGTCGAGTTTTTCATCCTTTCTCGGCAATTGGAAGGCGCGGATATATCTTTCGATGATATGGTCGGGCACGCGGTTAACGGCGTGTCGCTGGCTATTGCGCTTTTTGAGCAACGGATAAGAGGTGAGAAAGACAATCGCTTCTGTTTCGGGCTCAAATATTTCAATCCGGTTCAATATGCTCCTTCTTCTTTTGGATGCCAGGTTTGTGGCATCGTAAATGACGCTCGTTCCATTTTTCAAGTGGAAGGCGGTCTGCTTGTACATTTCCTCGAACGTATTCTGATAATCGACGGACTCGCCGGGCAGGCGGCTTCGGTTCGTGATTTCATCTGACGAGATATGGACCCAGTCTTCATTTCCTTGAAGAAGGTTGCGGGCATATATCGTTTTCCCGCTTCCCGGTAAACCGATCAGCATTGTGAATTTCGCCATAGTAATCCCTCTTTCAGCAGACTGATTTCAGTAAAAGTTCATCGGTATTTTACTACCCTTTCCAGGAAAAAGAATTCAACACAGCAAAGAAGACTCTAAAGAAAATAAATATATTTAAATTGTTGATTAAATTGTCCTGTTAAAATTAACTTTGTGTAGTATTTTAGCACTAAACAAATTATGATAAATGAATAGAAACTTAGAAAGAAGGAATATAGAAGATGGAAAAAGTAACAGCTTTTGTAAAACGCAAGTGGAGATATATATTAGTGGCATTGATCGCCTTAATTATTGGAGCGAGTTTCGGGCCTTCACAGTCTGATGTGGATGCTTCGGCAAATGACAGCCAAAAGATGCAGGAAGAACTGGAAGCAAGCAATGCAGAATGGGCTGAAAAAGTTGAAACACTCGAAACAGCTAATGAAGAATCGGCAGCAAAAATAAAAGAGCTCGAAGCCAAAGTTAAAGAGGCGGAACCGTTTTTCTTATTGGAAGAGAAAGAACGGGAAGCAAAAGAAGCCGAGTTGAAGAAGAAAGAAGATGAAGAAAAGGCTAAAAAAGCGGCAGAAGATGCTGCAGCCAAAGAAAAAGCTGATGCTGAGGCAAAAGCGAAGGCGGATGCTGAGGCGAAAGAAAAAGCAAAAGCTGAAGAAGAAGCAAAGGCCAAGGCTGATGCAGAAGCGAAGGCAAAAGCGGCAGCAGCTGCAGTCACGAACTCACAAAAGCAAGCGTTAGCCATGGCTCAGGATTATCTGGATTATACGCCGTTTTCCAAGAGCGGATTGATCGAGCAGCTGGAGTTTGAAGGTTTCAGTAATACGGATGCCACTTATGCTGCTGAGAACGTAAATGCAGATTGGAGTGCACAGGCAGTGAAAATGGCTAAGGATTACCTCGAATACTCTGCTTTTTCAAGATCAGGTTTGATTGATCAATTACTATTTGAAGGGTTCAGTAACGCCGATGCCACTGCTGCTGTGGATGCTGCGGGATTATAAAACAAGAAATGCTGATTTATTGTAATAAGTATTTCACCTGGCCAACACCCGAGATTTCAATCATCGGGTGTTTTTCTTTTTATTCATGCATCCACTAAAAGGTTTTCCGTAACCTTCAGCGAATACTTAAAGGTAAAGTAATTGATTTAGTATCAGCAAGTTCTTATATAGAAGTTAAGCGGAAGAAAAATTCAGTTGTTCGAACTGCCGGTGGAGATGGAGAGTTAAGAACCATTGTCCAATTTAACAATATGCATCGCAGGTTCTTCACTGGACCGAAATGGAGGATGGAAAATGAGAGCCATGGTCTGCACCCGTTACGGGCCACCGGAAGTTTTGGAGCTTCAGGAACTTGATAAACCGGTGCCGAAAGCCGGCGAAATTCTGATTAAAGTTCACGCCTCCACCGTAACAGCGGGGGACTGCGAAATGCGGAGCTTCAAATTTCCGGTGCTGCTGTGGATTCCGCTGCGACTTTATTTAGGCGTACGGAAACCGAGGATGAAAGTAATGGGGCAGGAGTTTGCTGGAGAAGTTGAATCTGCGGGAACCGAACAGACTTTATTCACGGAAGGTGACCGTGTATTTGGTTCAGCTGAATTGAAGCTTGGCACTTATGCCGATTACCTGTGCCTGCCGGCCGATTATGCAATTGCCCGCATGACGGACGGATTCAGTTTTGAAGAAGCTGCCACCATACCGACAGGTGGCATGAATGCCTTATTTTTTCTTAGGAAAGCCAAAATTCAGCCAGGCCAAAAAGTGCTGATCATCGGAGCGGGCGGCAGCATCGGCACCATGGCTGTTCAGCTGGCCAAGAATTCGGGCGCTGAAGTGACTGCGATCGACAGCGGGGAAAAGTTGGACATACTCCTATCCATTGGCGCGGATAAAGTGATTGATTACCGCAAGGAAGACTTTACTGCGACGGGTGAAACATATGATGTGATTTTCGATGTTGCGGGCAAGAGCCCTTTTTCAAAAACAATCAATTCAGTAAAACCAAAAGGCGTTTACCTGTTGGGCAATCCGAACCTTACTCAAATGGTCCGAAGGCTCATCCGAACGAAAAAAGGCGACCGGAAAATCATAGCGGGAGCGGCCAGCTATAAAGCCGAAGATTTACGCTATCTGAACGGATTGATTGCAGACGGCAGGATCAGGCCGGTCATTGACCGGGTCTTTCCTCTGGAAGAGCTGAGTGAAGCGCATCGTTACGTGGAAAGCGGCGAGAAGAAAGGGAATGTTGTAGTCAGCAATCGATGACAAGGCAATGGTTGTATATTCGTAAGCTATAATAACAAGAAGCGGGCTTTCTACGGAGCCTAGTAAGAAAGATTAAAATGCATTTGACGGGGGAAATTGATTTGAACGATTATTATGGGGAACTTTGTACACAAGTATATGAAACAAATAAGTCTATTGCAGGTGGAGAGGAGCTTGAATTCTATCTGTCTTATGTGAAGCATAAAGACATGCAGCTGCTGGAACCGATGTGCGGAAATGGCAGAATGCTCCTCCCGTTTTTGGAAAAAGGAATTGATATTGACGGCTTTGACATTTCAGAAGAAATGCTCAGCTTATGCAGAATGAAAGCTCAGAACTTGAATCTTAAGCCGAATGTATTTCATTGCAGACTGGAAGAATACACGAGCGATAAGAGGTACGATCTGGTGTTGATACCGTTTGGTTCTTTTTCGCTGCTGCCGGATGAATTAGTGAAAGACAGTCTTGCTAACATGAGAAATGTCTTGAAGGATGATGGAAAGATCCTGTTGACTGTCATAACGAATAATGGTCCGATTGACGAGATGCCGGACTGGGTTGAAACGAATAGGCAGTATATTGATGGCAATGAAATTATTGAATACAAGAAAATGAGTTTTGATCAGGAAAGTAAAATGCTGAATACTACCTTGAAGTATCATTTAATAAAAGATGGACAAGCAGCTAAAGAAGAAATAATGGAATTCCCGGTTCGGCTCTATGAAAAGGGCGAGTTTGAAAATGTGTTGAAGGCTAATGGTTTTAAGGATTTTACTCGTCATGAAGTCGAAAACGGCTACGGGGCAGGAAGTTCATTTCATGTATTTGAATGTGGAAAGCAGAGGGAATTAATAGAACCTTTAACTGACATACAACAGCTGATTTTTGATGAGAAAAAACAAAAAGCATCCTGTCCGGGATGCTTCAAAGGTTGATTTAGCTATTCTCTTTCCTGCTGCTTTCATAATCTTTAAGGAACTTCTCATCTTTCTTCCTATCAACGAAACTCCAAATTGTAAAAATTAAAATTGATATGCCTATTACCATTAATGAAGCATTGAATACAAAATCAAAATCCATCTCTCCGGAAATTTGGTCAACGCCGGCCCTATTGAGATAGCTTTTGGAACTGTTTTGGTAATTAAACAAGCTGAAGGATAAAACGAGGCCTAACAAGAGCCCGCCTAGAATCGAGAAAGATATTTTCTTCATTCTGCGAACACCTCCAGTTAATAGTGTACCTTATACTGTATCAAAAGTAGCGTAATCCCGGCATTTCTAATATCAAAAATAATCTTGGGAATATTGACAAAGTCGGCAGTTTACCAGTCCTGCTATAATTTTTTTTGCATACCGAGTTCCAGAAATTGTACTGATTCCAGGGAAGTGATAACTTAAGCTTTATACAAGTAGTTTGTTAAAAATTTACTGGAGGGATATCGGATGAAAATTTTAGTTACTGGAGCAACAGGGAAACTAGGTTCGAAGGTCACAGCGTCATTATTGAAATCAGTACCTGCAAGCGATCTGGCTGTAAGTGTTCGAAATCCGGGGAATGCCGAAGAACTTCGTGCGCGTGGAGTAGAGGTCCGTCAAGGAGACTTTGACCGTCCGGAAACATTGGATAAAGCTTTTGCGGGAATTGACCGATTATTGATTATTTCTACAGACGGGGACAATGAAACAAGAATTGAGCAACATAAGAATGCTGTCCAGGCAGCTGAGCGTGCAGGAGTTGGATTTATTGCCTACACGAGTCTTGCAAATGCAACGGAAAGTAAAAACTTAATGGCACCGCCACATGTAGCCACAGAAGCAGCTATAGTTGAGACAGGAATACCATATTCATTCCTTCGCAACAATTGGTACCTGGAAAATGAAATCGGAAGCATTCAAGGTGCCATGGCAGGAGCTCCGTGGGTAACTTCTGCTGGAGAAGGTAAAGTAGGGTGGGCATTGCAACAGGACTATGCAGATGCGGCTGCAGAGGTACTTGTTGGTGACGGACACGAAAACACTATTTACGAACTTTCGGGCCCTCTATTGACACAAGAAGAACTGGCAGCTGCTGTTGGAAATATTCTGG
This sequence comes from Planomicrobium sp. Y74, assembly GCF_003668635.1. Classification (GTDB taxonomy): domain Bacteria; phylum Bacillota; class Bacilli; order Bacillales_A; family Planococcaceae; genus Planococcus. The sequence goes on from NZ_RCWH01000003.1 coordinate 214,423, forward strand.
GCAAAGAAGTGCCTGTACAACAAGTCAGCGACGAAGAATATGCGGAAATCATGAAAGGTTTGGGCCTGCCTGATTATGTGCTGCCAATAGTTGTGGGTATTCAACAAAGCATCAGAAACGGTTCGCTGGAAGTCAGCAACACCGATTTCGAGAAAGTTCTTGGTCGTCCCGTTACTCCGATTAACGAAGCGTTAGAACAAATTATCAAGGCAAATTCATAAAGAAGATAGTTAGCTATATAAGTAAAAACTAAATAGTTCAGTGAAGCGGGTTGCTCTTGTGTTGGGAGCAATCCGCTATTTTTTAGGTATTTGGCTGGATAGGCAAAAGAAGGGAAAGTTGCTGAAGACAGCGACTTTCCCTTCTTATCAATTTATATGCATTCTCAAAAATCATACTCCGCTTCTTTTTCTTCGCGGATCTTCGTAAATATTTCCGTCAAAACCACCGTGTCTTCTGCCAGTCTCTCAATGCGAAGCAGCACGTCGTGGTTGATAATTTCTTTTTGGTAGAAATCTTCTTCCACGACGAAGACGAAAGTCTGGACCATTTGCGCTTTCATATATGCGAGAATTGGCTTCAGCTGGGTGTCTGCGACCATATAATGCTTGGCAGAACCGGCTGTCACCAGCATGCTGACCACTTTATCGCGGAAAGCATTGACTGGCAGCAAGTCGAAAATGTTTTTTAACGCCGCCGGTATGGAAGCCTGGAAAATCGGCGTTCCGATGACGATGGCATCAGCTTCCATCAATGTTTTCGTCACGTAGCCGGTATCACCTTCATAATCGAGGTAATTGCGGCCGTCGCTGAATTCCATTTTATAATCCGCTAAATCAATCAACTCTGTTTCCACTTCAGGGTATTTCTCCGAGATCGCTTTGATGGTTGCAGTCATAGCGATTCTTGTTTTTGAACCGATTTGGGAACCGGATAAACCTACGATTTTCATTCCGCTTCCTCCTTATTTTTTGGCAGTGTATTTTTTGATTGCCGGGATAATTTCCGTGCCGATCAATTCGAGGTTTCGCTTGAGCTTGTCCATCGGCATGCCGCCAAAGTCGATTTGGGCGATATAGCGCTGATGGCCGAATACTTCATGCTGATGCAGGATTTTTTCGATGATCTGCTGCGGGCTGCCGATGTTCATGATGTTATGCGGGTCGACGCCTTGTGCGAATAGCTGTTTCGGGAAGCCGCCGCCGTTGGTGCGTTTCATGCCTTCATTGATATGAGGATACAGGTCTTTCAACGCTTGCTGGGAATCTTCCGCGGCGTAGAAAAAGCCTGCCGTTGCGACCGGCAATTCATCAGGATTATGACCGCCTGCCCGAGCCGCATCGCGGTAGGCATCGACTGTCCGTTTGAAAGTTGAAGCGGCGCCGCCAAGATGTGCCATGAACATCGGCACACCGGCATAACCGGCTTTCATCGCGCTGGCCGGAGTGCCGCCTACTGCGCGCCAAATTGGAAGAGAGCCGTTGACCGGACGTGGCAGCACTTGTGCATTTCGCAGGGGTGCGCGGAATTCTCCGCTCCAATTGACGATTTCGTTTTCATTGATCAGCCGAAGCAAATCGAATTTTTCTTCGAACAGCTCTTCGTAATTGCGGACGTTATAACCAAGCAAATCGAACAGTCCGATGCGTGAAGCGCGTCCCGCCACAAGTTCTGCCCGGCCGCCTGAAATCAAATCGAGCGTGGCAAAGTTTTCATAGACACGCACCGGATCGGACGTACTGATGATGGTCGATGAACTGGCGATTTTAATCTTTTTCGTCGCCTGTGCAATTGCGGAAAGCACTACAGCGTGAGCCTGTGTGGCGAAAAATTCCTGATGGCTTTCGCCGACACTGAAAAACTCGACGCCTGCCTGTTCCGCAAGTCCTGCGTATTCGATAATGTCCTGAATCCGTTGCTGCGCAGAGATTCTTTCACCTGTAGCCGGGTCCGGCAAATGGTCGCCAAGTGTATAGATGCCAAACTCCAGACCATTGTCAGGATTGATGCGATATTTTTCCATGAATAAATCCGCCCTTCTATTTCAAATATAAAGTCATTATAAGCGATAGGTGATTTTATTATAAGTACGCACTCTAAAGTGCTATAGTATACAAAAAGATACTATGGGGTGGTTGTTATGGAACGTAAACCGGATAATTGCCGTGTGGAAGATGCGCTCGGCATACTTGTCGGCAAGTGGAAACCCGTGATTCTTCTATACCTGCTGCAGGAAGGCACTAAACGCTTCAGTGAGCTGAAACGCAATATGCCGGGCATCACGCAAAAGATGCTGACGAAGCAATTAAGGGAACTGGAAGATGAAGATATAATCGCTCGAGTTGTCTATCCTCAAGTCCCACCGAAAGTGGAGTATTCGATGACGGAATATGGCCGCAGTCTAGAGCCGATTCTTGAAGCAATGCACGAATGGGGCGCCAAACATACCGAGCATAAAATGGAGAAGCAGCAAAACCAGCTGAAAAGTTCATCGTAAGTAAACCGGGTCTCTCTGATTATAGGAGAGGCCCGGTTTTATTGCGTTCATCGGAATTCAATATTTTGTAAGGCTTAAATCCGGTGTGTAAAATGAAGGGCATATGGTTATACCTAAAAGAGAAACTGAAGGAGAGGCGATGCAGCACGAATTTAGAAACGATGAAGACATTCGGATTTTATAAACCGGGATCGAAAGAAGAAGCGATGGATTTTCAATTGGTGGAAGAGGAAAAACCGACAGCGACGGGACGCGATCTGCTGGTGGAAGTAAAAGCGATTTCCGTGAATCCGACAGACCTTCGCACGCGCGAGGGCAAAAAAGACGATGACGAGTCGCTGACTGTTGTCGGCAGGGATGTGGCTGGCGTGGTTGTTGCGACTGGTGATGACTGTTCTTATTTTAATGTCGGTGATGAAGTGTTTTACGCGGGCACTAACAACCGGCCCGGCGGGCAAAGCGAGTTTCATCTGGTGGATGAGCGCATTGTCGGGCGCAAGCCGGCGAGCCTTGATTTCGCGCAGGCAGCGGCATTGCCGTTGACCAGCATTACTGCCTATGAAGCGTTGTTTGAGCGAATGGGCGTTTCCAAAGAAGCAGCCGACAATAAAGGCCGGACTATCCTGATTATTGGAGCAGCAGGCGGCGTCGGCTCGATTGCGGTGCAGGTTGCCAAACTCGCCGACTTAACGGTAATCGGCACAGCTTCCCGCACCGAGACGGTCGAGTGGGCAAAAGATCACGGCGCCGACCATACCATAAATCATCACGTGGAATTCGGACCGCAGCTGGAGAACCTCGGCATCAATGGCGTGGATTATATTTTCTGCCTGAACAGCCCTGACGAGCACATGGCCGGAATGGCGAAAGCGATTCTGCCGCAAGGGAAAATCTGCTCGATCCTGCCGGCATTCAAGCCGCTCGACCTCGCGCTGTTCGGCAAAAGTGTCACGTTCGTCTACGAACTTATGTACACCCGTTCCGTTTTCCAAACGGCCGATATGGTCCATCAACACATAATGCTGAACGAACTGGCCGACTGGGTGGATGACAATAAAATCCGTTCGACGATGACGCAGCATTTCTCGCCGATTTCAGTGGATAATCTGAAAGAGGCTTATACGAATCTGCTGACTGGCAAGACGATCGGTAAGATCGTGCTGGAAGGTCCGTTCGAGTGAAAATAAATAAAGCGTCGACTTCTCTTTTTGATGGAGGGGTCGGCGTTTTTTGTTTTCATTGATCATTTAGAGTCAAGATCAAAAGATTAATGGATGCTTTTCGCTGGCGAAAAGCGAAAGTACATGGGATAGCAGTTATGTCTATCCGAAAATGGAGAGTGGCATCGGGTTTATTTGGAATAATTGCCAATATATTTAGCGGTTAATCGAGAAATTGAAACAGAAAGTATTTCATTGGAATTGGAAAGTATTATGGGTGATTTGGAAAGTATTTAGGGTCAAATAGAAAGTATTTGAGGCTAAACAGAAAGTATCGTCAAATACTGGGAATTAAAATTCTTTTAAACAGGTCATACAGCCAGGATTCATGCTTTGGAAACTTCATTTTGACGTCTAGAAATCATAATTGACAGTATTTTGGCTGTAACGGGCAGTAACGGCACTACAACGGACAGTATATCCAGAAAATTGGCATCCCATCACATCCCTAAATCTATATCCAAAAGTTTTAACTTAAAGCGACAAAAAAACAAATTGACTTTATAAAATTATTGTAATATTCTTTAGAACAGTATAAAAATAGTGTTTATTGCTTTAGGCGCGGGAAGTTGAAGAAAAAAATAGCGGTTATTTTGTATACTGTTGTAAGCGATTTCAAATAAGAGGAGAGAAAGAATGATTACATTTATCGTTTCAATTGCGTTGCTTGTGGCAGCTTATTTTACATATGGAAAGTATATCGAAAAACTTTTCGGACCGATGGCGAGTCGAAAAACGCCTGCTTATGCCAATCAGGACGGCATTGATTTTGTACCAATGAACAAACATAAAAACTCGTTGATTCAATTGCTGAATATTGCAGGGACCGGCCCGATTTTCGGTCCGATCATGGGAGCTCTTTACGGGCCAGTCGCATTTCTATGGATCGTCATCGGCTGTATTTTTGCAGGGGCGGTGCACGATTACCTGACGGGCATGATTTCCATCCGCAATAAAGGCGCGCATATTCCGGAGCTTGCAGGTAAATTCCTTGGCGCGGCGTCCAAACATCTTGTCAACTTTTTCGCATTATTGCTGCTGTTGCTTGTCGGAACCGTGTTTGTGACAACACCGGCATCATTGCTTTCTATTCTATTGGATGGAAAAGTGGCTGTCGGAATATTGATTGGGCTTATTTTCGTCTATTATTTCCTTTCGACAATTTTGCCGATCGATAAAATCATCGGCCGGCTGTACCCTTACTTCGGAGCTGTCCTTTTGATCGGGACATTTGGTGTCGGCATTGCGCTGTTGTTTTCCGAGTACAAAATTCCGGAACTTCGCTTGGAGAATCTGCATCCTGATAATTTGCCGATTTTCCCGATTTTATTCTTCACGATTACCTGTGGAGCTTTATCCGGCTTCCATGCGACACAGTCGCCGATCATTTCACGGACGACGCAAAATGAGTCGCAGGGACGTTACATTTTCTACGGTATGATGATTGCGGAAGGGATCATAGCGATGATCTGGGCTGCTGCTGCGATGAGCATTTTCGATGGCCAGACGCTTTCAAGCATCATCAGCTCAGGAACTCCATCAGCTGTCGTCAATGAAGTCTCCATGACGCTTTTAGGTGCAGTCGGCGGTACGATTGCTGTTCTTGGTGCCATCGTCTTGCCGATCACTTCAGGCGACACGGCGTTCCGCGCTGCGCGTTCGATCATTGCTGATTACATTAAAGTGGACCAGCAGAAAGTGATGAAACGGCTGATGATTGCAGTTCCGTTATTTGCGGTTTCATTGTTATTGACTCAAATTGATTTCGCCTTGCTGTGGCGCTATTTCTCCTGGGCAAACCAGGCGACAGCGGGGATTGCTTTGTGGATTGCGACGATGTACTTGTATATCCAAGGCAAGAATTACCTGGTGTCATTGGCACCGGCAATTTTTATCACCTATATGGTATTTGTCTATATCCTCAATCAAAAAATCGGTTTCAATCTTGACCTCAATTTGTCGTTTATCATTGGTATAGTCTTAACCATCATCATTGTGGGACTGTTCTTCGCGAAAGCACGGAAAAATCGTGCCGACGACGTGGAGACAGTTGTTGCGGTGGACTGATCTGAAATGAAATTTATATTGCCACACCTGGTGCTTCGGCGTTTGAGTGTGGCTTTTCTATTTTTAATTATAATAAAACGACAGGATGTTTCCCGGATATGTGGAATAGGTAAGTATAAGGAAGGCAGCTTTACTTAATGACAGAAGGAGGAATTTTATGAACGGGCAATTTTTTAAGAACAGTCTGCACGGAGAAGGAGCCAATTTTGATACAGCGAAGGTTTTTGATGGAATGGACTGGCAACAGGCGGGCGACAAATCGGGTGATTTCCCGCATTCGGTGTGGGAATTATTGTTCCATATGAATTATTGGCAGGATTTTATGCTGGATCTGCTGAATGGTCAAACGCCGAAAAGCCAGAATCCCGACGAGGAATCCTGGCCGCATTCTCCATCCCCGGAAAGCGAAGATGAATGGGATTCGGCTATTGCATATTTCCTGAAGGGATTGGAAGAAGCAGAGCAGGAATCCACGAAAGATTTATTGGAGAAAGTGGTTGCCGGAAGGGAAGATACGCGCGGCGACTGTTTGCAGACGATTGTGCTGCATAATACGTATCATGCCGGCCAGGTGGTTTTTGCGCGGAAAATTAAAGGGCATTGGCCGCCGTCTGGAGAAGAAAGTTAAATTGCTGGCTTCGTAGGTTGAATTGAAATAAATAGAATACATTCATCAAGCTGCTTGTGCTCTCAATTATTTTGGGGGACGGGCAGCTTTTTTGATTTTTTTGCTGATTTTGAGGCTGGCGCGGATAAACATGGTTTTGCCGCGGATAAACCACGCTTAGGCGCGGATAAATGGTGCGTAGCCGCGGATAAAAGCAGCCCAGCCGCGGATAACGCGAAAATGGAGGCTCGATCAGAAGATTATCAACTGAAAAAGCTTCTATAATCGGGTAATTAATGAGTGCAGGAGGTTTTTTATTGCAGTAAATATGGCTTTTTAGATGTAAATACTGTGAAAGGGATGACATAAGAATAATATTTAGAAAACACAGTTTATTTAATTTTGAAATGCTATAATTATTTTATTCAAAGAAAGAGGTGATGGCGATAAACGCGAAAGTGGAAGGATTATCGAAAGTCGAAGCGCTTGAAAGTTTGCTGAGGCGTCTTCCGAAAAATCATCCTGACCGGGAGTTTCTGGAGATTCGGCTGTACCGGGCTTCTGCAGGGATGCGCGGAGAAAGCAAGATGATCAACAAGTTCAAAGAGTTTTACATCGAAGAGGATTACCAGCAGGTTTGGGACTTGAATATGGAAATAGGCAACTGGGTTGTCCAGATGGACGGGCTGTTATTGACGAACCGGTGCGCAATTATATTGGAGTCAAAGAATATCAGCGACGAGATTCACTTTGATGCGGCAAATGATGAGTTTTATAAAAAGACTTTTAAGGAAGGAAATAAAATTACGTTGGAAAATCCCGTCATCCAATTGAAGAAGCATATTCGTTTTTTGGAAAGGTGGTTCAAAACGCATAAAATCAACTTGCCGGTGACTGGATTAATCATTTTCACAGCGAATAATTGCGATTTCCATGCAAAGCCACCAGGCGCTTTTATTTGTAAGACGTATCAGATGAATGAATATTTGTACCACATACTTGAAAAATATCCTCAAGAAGCTTCTTCACATAAAATCAACAGAATCAAAAAAATGATCTTAGCTAATCAGATCCCCTTTAAAAAATCCCCACTGAGTGAGTTCTATCATATTGATCCGAAAGATATTAAGACGGGCATCTATTGCCGCGACTGCAAAAGTTTCAGCATGAGGCGGTGGCATAAGACGTGGCAATGTTCCAGCTGTGGCTTCAAAGACAGTGGAGCTGCCCAGTTTGCGGTATTGGAGTACTTTGCGTTGATCAGCACCCGTATTACGAATAAACAATTGCGTGATTTCTGTCACATCGAGTCGACTCATGCAGCAAGGCGGATATTGTTGAATCCTAACCTGATTGCCGCGGGTGATTTGAAATCGCGTTCTTATAGCCTGGAAAAATAATTCTTCGCCCCCTCTTAAATAGGCGGCTTTTTTGTGTGGCGCGGGTAAAAGGGGCTTTGCCGCGGATAAACGGTGATTAGGCGCGGATAAAAGCTGCGTAGCCGCGGATAAACACCACCCAGCCGCGGATAACCCAAATAACCACTACAAATCCCCGAAAATAAAGAACAAAAAAACAAAAAAGGACGCTTTTCGCTGGCGAAAAGCCCCTTATAAAGGTCAAACCCGTTATATTAGCTCTCGATAAAGAAGAAAAGAGGACAAGCACGACTGCCCACCTTTAAGCTCAATCGATGATAACGTCCTTGCCTTGTTCACGCAGCGACTTCAGCGAACTGAGCATATGATTGATCTGTTCGTCGCTATGCCGCTCCCAGTTTCCGAGTTCTGCAATGACTTTCAGCGGTGACTTCGACCGGTAGGAGCGGGTGGGATTGCCAGGGAAGCGTTTGTCCGTCAGGTTCGGATCATTCTCGAACTCGCCTTGCGGCTCGACGAGATAGATTCTTTCCGGGGCGTCGCCCGTTGCCAGTTCAGCTCCCCATTTCGCCGCTTCCAATGTCGCGGTGAAATAGATGTAATTCGATTTCGTGTCTTGATAATTGGAAAGGTTCTGCGCTTTGAGCAAGTCGCCCAAATTTAGCTGTGCTTTTGTTCCGTGGAAGAAAGGGCCGCGGTCGAGAACTTCTTTTTGTTCATTCATATTGGTTTGCCTCCTGTTTGATTCGCTTGGTATGTAACAGTATAGGACAGGGATTCGCAAAAAAGTAGTCTGTTAATAATTTTTTATTGGGTGTATAATAAAGGTATAGAGAACGACAGCAAACAAATTATAAACCCTTCTGAATGAACCGGGCACCAGCCATTTCAGAAGGGTTTTTTCATTTTCATGGAGAATGGTAAACAGGATAAGTTTTTATTGAATGGAGGAAACTTGATGGCAGAAGAACGGATGATTGAATCTTTTGATGGAACGCAATTGTTCAGCCGGAAGGATACGGCTGAGAATCAAAGGGCGGTGGCTGTGATTTCGCATGGTTTAGCCGAACACCTGGGCCGTTATGATACGCTGGCTGAAACGCTGCTGAGCAATGGTTTTATCGTCTATCGCTATGAACAGCGCGGCCATGCGCGGTCTGACGGAAAGCGTACGTATTTTGACGATTTCAATGAGATGCCGGATGATTTAAAAACAATCATGGACCTGGCAAAAGAAGAGACTCCGGATGCGCCGATTTTTCTCATCGGCCACAGTATGGGCGGCTTTACAGCGGCGGCGTTTGGAACGAAATACCCGGGCCAGGCAGCGGGAATCGTGTTGTCCGGGGCGCTGACCCGCTATAATAATCAGCTTTTCGGTCCGTTGCCGATGGACTTGCCGGAAGAAACATATCTGGACAATGAACTCGGAGAAGGCGTCTGCAGTGATCCGGCGGTCGTCGAGGCCTATGCCAATGACCCGATGGTGGAGAAGAAAATTTCGGTCGCCCTCATCAATCAGTTTGGAACCGGCATCGACTGGCTGAAAGCGAATGCCGAAAGTTTTACAGACCCAGTGCTTGTACTTCATGGCAATGAAGACGGGCTTGTCGCTGAAAAAGATTCACGCGACTTTTACGGGGAGATTGGTTCTACAGACAAAACACTGAAAATCTATGCTTCATTGATGCACGAGATCTTTAATGAGCCATCCAAGTATAAGATTTATGATGAAATTGTGGAGTGGATGAACGAACGGCATTAGATGGAACTGCTCTGTAAAGACGCTGTACGACACAGATGAAAAATAGACAGAATAAGATATTCCTCCTGCTTTCCTGCAGGGGGATTTTTTATTGGAATGCAGATCTGTTTCAATCGTTTACCCATTTTCATAGCGGGTAGATAGGGATTATGAAAAAATTTTAAAAGAGGTGGATCCAGATGAAAAACGAATTGACGGTAAAACATAAATTGGGCTTTGGCACCGCGCCGCTTGGCAATATGTTCAGGGACGTTCCGGAGGACGAAGCGATGAAAACGATCCAGTCTGCGTGGGACGAAGGAATCCGTTATTTCGACACGGCGCCGTTTTATGGCGCAGGGTTGGCTGAAATCCGGTTAGGGGAAATCTTATCTACGCATAAGCGCGATGATTTCCTGCTGAGTTCGAAAGTCGGCCGGCTCATTCTCGACGAAGAGGAAGAAAAAGAAGGATTGTTTGGATATGGCCGGAAAAATAAAATCCGAACAGACTACACTGAAGACGGCACGCTCCAATCGATTGAAGACAGCCTGAAGCGTCTGAAAACCGACCGTCTGGATATGGTTTATGTACATGACCTCTCGCCGGACTTTCTTGGTGATGAATGGATTACAAAATTCGATGAAGCGCGGAAAGGGGCTTTTAAAGTACTCGACCGGCTGAGAGATGAAGGTGTCATAAAGGCTTGGGGACTGGGTGTCAATACGACGACGCCGATCGAAGTGGCGCTTGAGCTGGAAGAAGCCCATCCGGATCTCAGTCTGTCTGCGACACAGTACACGCTGCTTCAGCACGAAAGAGCCCTTGAGCGTATGATGCCGCTCGCTCAGGAAAAAGGAGGCGGGCTCGTAATCGGCTCGGCTTATAACTCTGGCGCATTGCTCGGCGGAGACTTTTTCGATTATCAGGAAATCACTCCTGAAATTAAGGAGAGGGTCAGCCGCTTTCAGGATGTTGCACAAAATCACGGCGTCAAATTAAAGCATGCCGCACTTCAGTTCTCGGCAGCACATCCGGCTGTAAAAGCAGTGGTAGTCGGTTCGACGAGACCAGAACACATTAAGGAAGACTTGCAGGCGATGCAGGCGAATATTCCGGCTGCTTTCTGGGAAGAGCTGGTTGAGAAGAATCTTGTTTCTTCGAAAGCGGTATTGCCCGGGAAATAATATTCAATTCAAACTTAAAATTAACCGCCATTCCTTTTGGAATGGCGGTTTTTTATTATTGCTGCCCGTATTGATTTCTCACAATTTCAAACAAATCGGTCTTCCGCAAATACTGCTCAGGTGCAAGGAACGTCACGGTGACAACTCCCGGATGGCGGCCGATTTCGATGCCACCGGTGATGGTCGCGCGGTTCATGATTTCGGGAACGGTGACGCCAAAGAAATCAGCAGCTCGCTTTAAGCCGTTTTCAGTGGCATCGTTCAGGTTCGGACCGGAGCCGATAAACGATACTGGATACGATTCTTCGATTTTGCTGACTTCCCAGGCCTCGGCAATCTGCCGCGCGGATAGCTTCTCTTCCGCAGTGAATGGTTTCGCGGTGTACGGCAGGTCTTCCACATTCGGAAGCAGGATCGGCCCTTTGATGTTCATGCCTTTCAGCACGCTGACTTGAAGATGAGCGATGCCGGATACATCGGTAGTGTGGCCAGCGATTTCGCCGTCACCTTGCATGGCGTGCATGTCACCGAGGTAAACGCCGCCGCCCGGAACTTTCACCGGACAAATCAGCACCGCGCCGGCGCGCACACGGTTCACATCCAAATGACCATCAGTGCGGTGCGTTTCCAATTCTTCCTGCGTGGCTGCGTAATCGTGCGGTGCACCGACAAGAAATGAACCGAAGTCACCGGCATTATGAGAATCCGGAGTCGCGCGGGATGGCGTTGTGCCAAGTTGTCCAAGGAACGGGCGCATGCGCGCCATCGTGCCGACCAAATCATGGGGCGCAAATGTGACGACCGGATTCTGCACCGATTCGTCGGGGGTTTTCATATAAGCGCGGCCGTCGCGCGCAATTGTTTCGGCAGCTTCCTGCGGCAAGGTCAAACCGACATCGCCTTTTTCACCGAAGAAAATCGTGTAGCCGTTCGTAAAGACAAAAGGCGTCGCGTCAGCTCCGCAATTGGCGCAGCGAATCGCTTCCATGCCGATGCCTTTGATAACAGTTTCCGGATTTTTCTTGCCGCATTCCGGACATTTCGCCGCCACATAGCCGTCGCCGTCCGCGCGATCTTCTATCATTTTATCATTGCCCGAAGCCGTCGCGTGTGACGTCACGGTAATCGATTGGATCCGTATGGCGATGGCATCTCCCGGCTCAGCCCCTTCCACATACACCGGCTTCGTCACTTCATGCCCGCCGATAATGCTCGGCGTCATCATCGGCCCCCAGCAGCCCGGCGCCGTATTGACGATAATCGTGCCGCCGTCTTTCACCGGCCCCAGCATTTCTTTTTCCGGATCCAAAATACCATTAACAAAATGATTCACGAATAAAGTCTCCACAGCAGTTTTATTCACATAGATCCTCCTCATTTTATAATAGTCTGACTATTTTTATTATAGTGGGTAGAGGCTTGAATTCACAATTTGGAGGATTGGAACGTTGCAATGGAAATGAAACTGTCTGCTATTCCCAATTTCATTTAAAGGAGATTTTTATTCCCGTACAGAAAGGGTAATAAAGAAGTATACGAAAAGGAGTTGCTTTTAAATGGATAACGTAACAGTAGGACACATCGAAGTAAATGGAGGAAATGTCTGGTACCGGATTACCGGGAAAGGGCCAGGGATACCGCTGCTTGTAGTGCACGGAGGACCGGGATCGAAAAGCAGCGACAGTGATCCGCTTCGCCAGCTCGGGACAGACCGGCCGGTGATTCAGTATGACCAGCTTGGCAGCGGGAATTCAGACCGTCCGACAGATACGTCGCTTTGGACGGTGGAGCGTTTTGTTGAAGAATTAGAGCAGGTTGTCGAGGCGCTGGGCCTGGAAGAATTCCATCTTCTCGGGCATTCGTGGGGCACGATGCTAGCTGCTTCTTATCTATTCAAAAAGCCGAAAGGGGTCCGCAGTGTGATATTTTCGGGACCGGCTCTTGATGCGCAGCGCTGGGAGCGGGATCAGCGGAATTATTTGAAGGAATTTCCGGAGGACATCCAGGAAACGATTGAGCGGAGCGAGCGTGAAGGAACGACCGATTCTGCCGAATACGATGAGGCGATGACGGCCTATTACAAGCGCCATATTTGCCGTGTAGATCCATGGCCTGAAGAGCTGGTGGAAGATATGAAGCAATTGAATCACCAGATTTACAATTATATGTGGGGAGCTTCAGAATTTACGGTGACCGGCACGTTGAAGCATTTTGATGCGACAGACCATTTGGGTGAAATAAATATTCCGGCTTTATTCACGTGTGGCCGTTATGACGAAGCCACGCCGGAAGCGACAGAGTATTATGCGAGTCTGGTGCCAGATGCGGAATTCCATGTTTTTGAAAACAGCTCACACATGCCGGCGATTGAAGAGCCGGAAGCCTATGTGGAGACTGTACGTGAGTGGGTGAACCGGCAGGAGATGAAGCCGGGGGCGTAAAGACGGTTTGACGATAAGTAGTGATATATTGAAATGAAGTTGATAGAAAAACGGCAATCAGATTTTTCGGGCTCGTGAGCGTTCCACAGCTCACGAGCCCCAGCAGTTTGCCGAGGGAAACTGTTCCATTTACTGTTTTTGTTTTGGAATTTTGGATCAGTATTTGATATTGACGCCGGTGGTAATATGGTAGGATTAAAGCGTGAATAGCGTTTGGTTCACAATGAAAAAGTTAGGCGGAACTTAAGAATTTGAAGGAGGTGCAAGGTATAAAAACGGAGCTGGATTTATTGCCCAAAACTTTGGCAATTGAGTGTTTATTGAAACGCATTCCTCCCAGCCATAAACAGCGTGAGTACCTGGAAAATCAGTTGCACCGCGCGACTGCCGGAATTCGCGGCGAAGGCAAGATGGTCAAGAAGTTTAAGGAATTTTCATATGAGGGCAATTATTTGCCGGTGTGGGATCTGAATATGAAGCTCGGTGAGTGGGCGGTTCAGATTGACGGCCTGTTGCTGACTGAGCGATGTGCCATTGTGATGGATTCCAAAAACGTCAGTGGTGAAATCCATTACGACCCGTTGAATGAGGAGTATTACAGGAAGACCATGCCGGACGGAGAAATACTGACTTTGGAAAATCCCATGTTCCAGCTGAAAAAGCATATTCATTTTATCCGGAAATGGTTTAGACTGCACAACATCAACTTGCCCGTTACGGGTTTGATTGTATACACCGCTAACAGTTGTGTATTTCACACGAAGCCTTCTGACGCTTTGGTTTGCAAAACGTACCAAATGAACCAGTATCTATACCAAATTCTTCGGGACAATCCCCTAACCGCCGTTTCCCGTCCGCTCATGGACATCGGGAAACTAATTGCGGCAAACCAGGTCCCCTTTAAATTATCCCCTTTGAGTGAGTTTTATAAAATCGACTTGCGTGACGTGAAGACCGGTGTTTATTGCAATAAATGCTGCAGCCACGGCATGCGGCGTATAAAGAAATCCTGGATCTGCGCGGCCTGCGGCAATAAAGATGCGGCTGCCGACCGACTGGCGGTGCAGGAATATTTTTCATTGATAGATAGAGAGTTGACGAATAGGAAGTTTCGGGAGTTTAGTGGCATCGTTGAGCCGGCTGCTGTGTGGCGAATATTAGCGAAGTACGACCTTGAAGTGACGGGCGAACGAAAGACGCGGGTCTATAAAATTAAAAACAGTTGATCTGGCGAATGCTTTTTTCGGGAGAAAATGGAGAATCGACGATAAACGGTTGAAAATCGACGATAAACCTCGGAAAATCGACGATAAACAGTTAATAATCGACGATAAAAGGTGAAAAATCGACGATAAACCCAAAACCCAGCATCCACCTCTCACCTTCAAACCCAATAATGATGCTTTTCGCAGGCGAAAAGCGATTTATTAAGATCGACGCATCTTTTTAAATATAATTATCTTTCTAATCATAGAAAAAAGCGGTTGCGACTTTCGGAACCGCCTTTCTTTCGTTAATTGAAGAAAGAAGGAAGCTTTTCGCGCGCGAAAAGCCCCTTAGTAAATTCAACCCCATAAAAAAGATGGCCGCGAAATCATTTCGCGGCCATCTTTCACATTACATACTCTCTATTTCTTTTTCATTCCGTTTAACCGCCGGACGCGTTAACGAGAAGACGGCAAAACCGAGTGCGCCGAGCACGATGACGGCACCGACCCAGGCGGTGCTGGTGACGGAACCGGTTTGCGCCAGCGTGAAGCCGCCGATTGCGGAACCTAGCGCGATGCCGACTTGCAGGGCGGAGTTATTGAAGCTCTGCTGAATGTCGGATGTGGTGGGATCCGTTTCGATCAGGTAGCTTTGCTGCGGCGGAGCGAGCGCCCAGCTTAACGCTGCCCAAACGACCATCACCGGCATGAAAATAACAAGTGAAAATGTTGTGAACGGCAGCAGGAACAAAGAGACCGCGAATGCGGAAATGACGATGAGAATGCTTTTCTTCGAGCCGATCGAATCGGACATGGTGCCGCCGATTGCGCCGCCGCTTACTGCAGCGATACCGAATACCAGGTAACAGACGCTGACCCAGAAAGGATTCAAGTTCAACGTTGTCTCAAGAAACGGCGTGAAGTAGGCGTATACGGTGTAATGCCCTGCCAGCATGAACATCGTCGCCAGGTGAGCGGTGCCGATTTTTGCGCTTGCCACCGCTTTTAATTGCTGCTTCAACGGTATTGCCGTACTGCCCGGAATTGGCTGGATGTAAAGCGCGATCAACGCCATCGAGCCGACGGACAATGCTGCGATGCCGAGGAAGATGAAGCGCCATCCGAATGCATCTGAAATGAGGATGCCAAGCGGAACGCCGAGAACGAGTGACGAAGAGATGCCCATGAAAATAAGGCCGATCGCTTTTGCACGGTAAGGCGGTTCGACGATTTTAGCGGCGATAGTGAGCGACAGTACGATGATCAGCGCTGTACTCGCAGCCGTCAAAATCCGTGCAATCATCATCCAGGTAAAATCAGGGCTGAAAAACGTCAGGATATTGCCGAGGAAAAAGATGAACAAGGAAATCAGATAAACTTTTTTGCGTTCAAAGCGGCTGGTCGCCACCAATAGGACGGGGCCGGCAATCGCATAGACCAACGCGAATAGAGTGATCAGCTGGCCCGCTGAACTTACCGATACATCAAATTCATCGGCTATCGTCGGCAGGATTCCTCCGACAATCAGTTCCACAAGTCCGACTGCGACCGTGGATAAGGCTAAGATATAAACTTTCAAATTCATTGCAATTACGCTTCCTTTCCAAAAAAATTGCTCTATTTGTCAGAAAATAAAAAAATCCTGATTACAGAAAACGAAAAGTCGTTTTCTGTAATCAGGATTTTGCGGTTCCTGGTAGAGACCCTTAAGCCGTATTCTTAAGGTTATACAGAGAGTATGGGTGGTTCGATTGATTACTTTGAAAATCTTACTACATATAAATTTTTTGTGCAAGCCGGCAGATATGCACAATAAAAAATTTGAACGCGTTCACCACAAAAGGTATGATTTGAGAAACCATAATTATACATGAAAAGGAAGTGGCGGCAGTGCAGAAGAAATGGCTGATTTACGGAGCTTATGGCTATACAGGGGAATTGATTGCGAGAGAAGCGAGAAAGCGTGGCTGGAACCCTGTACTGGCCGGCCGGAACCCCGAGATGCTCAATCAACTTGCCAAAGAGCTGGATATGGAAGCGAGGGTGTTTCCGGTTGGTCTGAATATGGCTGAGAACCTGTCTGACATTGCACTTGTGCTGCACTGCGCCGGTCCTTTCCAAAAGACGAGCGCACCGATGATTAATGCGTGCCTTGAAGCGGGAGCAGATTATATGGATATAACCGGTGAAATTTCCGTTTTCGAACACAGCTTTGCGCAAGATGCAAAAGCGAAAGAAGCGGGCATCACCATTTGTTCGGGTGTCGGATTCGATGTGATTCCGACCGACTGCACAGCGCTTAAGCTGAAAGAGCTGTTGCCGGATGCCACGGCTCTTTCACTCGGCTTTGATTCTGATTCAGGCATTTCGCCGGGAACGTATAAAACGATGATCGAAGGGATGGGTTCCGGCAGTGCGGAGCGGCAAAATGGTCAGCTGATTCCTGTGCCGATCGGAAGCCAGCGCAGGTCAATCGATTTCGGCCGCGGCATGCGTTCTGCCATGGGAATACCGTGGGGCGATGTGTCGACCGCATTTCATACGACAGGCATCCCGAACATCGCCACTTGGATCCCGATGAAAAAATCACGCATCGCCGGTGCCCGGTTGTTGAGCCCGGCCGGTTCGATCCTTGCACTGCCGTTTATCCAGAAAAGATTGAAGAAATGGATCAGCCTGCGTGTAAAAGGGCCGGATGAAACACGGCGCGCGGGAGCTCCTGCTTATATTTGGGGAGAAGCGAGGAACGAAACAGGTGTCGTAAAAACGGTCCGGATCAAAACGGCGAATGTCTACGACTTAACGGTTTTTGGTGCACTTGAATCGGTCAGCCGCTTGCTCGAGGGCGAGTTTCCAAAAGGCAGCTACACGCCTGCAATGCTTTTTGGATCAGGACTGATCGAAGAGTTGCCGGGTTCAGGGAAGTTTGAAGAAGAGACGATATATCCGGAATGATAAATGCCGGTCCGAACATTGTCTAAAAAGGCAAAAGCAATCCAGGAGAAGCGTGGCTTCTATAGACTGGATTGCTTTTATTTATTTCCGATTCTGAAACTTCCAAGACCACTTGAACGAACCAATGGAATAGCAGCAGACAGGGAGGGAAACCTTTGAAACGAAATCGGATAAAGGTACTTGTATTGTTATTAAGTGCATTGGTGCTTCTAAGCGCTTGTTCAACTTTAAATGCTAATAATTCATCCGCTGACTGGGCCTTTTCATTTGTCGTCTGGGATGATTATATCTATCAGCTAGGCGATGAATACGTGCTGGATGTGGATGAAGAGATTGGTGAAGTCACGGTTTATTCCGATATGGAAAGCTCTTATAAGAGGAATTTCTCCAATGAATACGAGAAAGGGACAAAGTATTATTCCATCAATGGAACCAGTACGGATGAAGCGATTGCGGTTCAAGAAGAAGATGGCACGTACAGGAAAGCGTTCAGAGATTGGGAATATGAGCGGAATGAATAAAGAGTGCCATCTGGTTTAATAGGACCCCCTCCAGTTGGACTGGATAGGAGGAATGGGGTAACATGAAATGGATAAATTCCCTTGTCGTCTTTTACATGACTGAAAATTTAATATGAAGATAGGGAAATGAAGCAATTGAATCAGCAGGAGGGAATACAATGGAGACGAAAATTCCAGCACTTACATCTTCAATGCGTCAAACCGATGGGGCTCATATCTTTTATCTGAGTGAAGAAAAAGAGGCTTACATCAATAATATTCTGGTTTTTATTTTGGATGGCATTCGAAATGGTGACTATATATTTATAGTTGAAAATCCGCGTCTTACTCCGCTAATCACTCAGCGACTGGAGCAGTTGGTGACGGAAGAGGAATTGAAATCGGTACGGTTCGCCAATAACTTCGAGTTCTATTGGAGCGAAGGGGATTTTCTTCCGGTATCAATCATTGAATACTTCAAAAAAACACTTAATGCAGCAACAAGTGGTGGCCAGTTTTTCCGGACTTGGGGCCATATTGAATGGGGAAGCGGGAATGATGTGGAGAAAGAGATTCTTACTTACGATAAAAGCGCAACTCAGTTCATTTCTGAAAATAAATTCATCGCAGTTTGTGCCTATGATTTACCGCGAGTTTCAGAGGGATTGCAGGAGCAATTACGGGCTCGGCACAATTACCTGATGGAAGACAATTGCATTAACGAGATTACTGCTTTTTAAAGGTATTTTAGATTCTGGAAGTTGTCGTACTCCACTTCCGCGTCCGTTAGTATAAGCCCATTCTTTCACGATCTTTCTATCAATTTTAAATCCGTTCAAATAAATCTATGTAAATATCCATCAAATATCTTGTTCATAACTTTCGGGGTATTTTCTATATAGACATTGATTTGTTCCAGGTTCGATTCGAAGTTGTCAGCGGTGCTTTCCTCTGTCGGAAAATCGGAAATTCCTTTAATGATAATGCACTCAACATCATTTTTCTTGCAGATATAAGCAATTGCACCCGCTTCTGTATCGGCTATTATGATGTTGTTTTCTTTAAGTTCCAAATAATCCTTCCACATAACTACTGCTTTATCCGCAGTGCCGATAGTTCCGGTATTAAAATCATTTCCGTATTTTGATACATCAATATCGACTATGAAGGATTGCTTAATGAAAGGTTCGATTTCTTTTACTGTGCAATCATATTGAACAGCTTTATCGGGTACAAAAATATCCAAATTACTGAACTTATCTTCAATCCCGGCACATGTTCCAGCAACGATTACCTTAGTTAAGTTGAATTTAGAAATCATATACTGATTACCGCCGACACCATTTACTTTTCTTATGCCGGTACTATAAAAAACAAGCTCAGCATTATTAATAGTCCTCGTAAAATATTCGCCATAAGGATAACAGAAACGTTCGTTATTTTTTATGCTGAAGTATTCCAATGTCGCTTCATATTCCCACTTCGTCGCTATACTTATTCCTATCACTGACTTATCACCCTGCCTCGTAAGTTGAATAAATTCGTTCTGAGCTACAACCATTATATTAACATAAAATCCCATTTATTCTATTCAAAATCCGCTTTATTTTAAGTACATTGCTCACTAATGGTTTAGCCAGGAAATCTGGGGGAATAGTAAGAAAAAATATTTTATATAAGTTTTGTATAATTAATTACGAGACAGACTGCAAGGAGAGAGGAATGGACAATATACTTCATAAAGTAGCAAGATTCATCAAAGAAGAAAATAATACCTTAACAGAGAATTTGTTGGTGCAGGCAACAGAAGAGCTGCAGTTAAATTTATCGAATGACCAGCTGGCCAAACATTGTGAATTGATCGGGCTGCTTTTGGATAAGGTGGCGCTAGGCTTATTAAGCACCCGCCAGGAAACATTGGATATGGAAATGGATTATGATATCGATCATTTCTTTTACTACGATGGGACGCTTCTGAAAAATACGGTTGAAATCATCAGTACTTTCCGGCTGTCGCTTCTGCAGGAGTTGCAGGAGAGGGGCGTACTGGAGAACAGCAGTGCCGCTGAAATTTCCAGGCTTTATCATCATGTGATTTACATTTTTGATGATGCACTTCGGAAAACGACAACAAATTTCAATCTTGAAAACCAGAAAATACTGGATGCCAATGAACAGGAAATTATGGAGTTGGCTGCGCCGATCGTTCCGATCAAAAGGGGAGTTGGCGTCATGCCGCTCATCGGTGAATTCACCGATTCGAGGGCAACTTATCTTTCAACGGAAGTCATTCCGAAGGTAGTGGATTTGGACATTGAGCAACTCGTAATCGACTTTTCAGGAATCCACCACTTCGATACAAATGTGGCACAGCAGATTTTTCAGATTCGGGATATTTTGCAGTTGCTTGGAATAAAACCGGTGTTGACGGGGATTCGGCCGGTGATTGCGCATACCGCTGTCAGCTTGGGTATCAACTTGAGTGACATGCAGACTTACGGGACTGTTAAAGAATTTTTGGAGGTAAACGAACATTAGGGAGAAATCGTCGGCGGAATATTGAGCTGACGATTTTTTTGACTTGTCAGCGTTATTTATATGAAATTACAAAAAAATTAAATGCCGTGCTTGACTTGTTTTCAGAACATGCTAAGATTATGAAAATTGAAAGCGGCTATACGAACGTTGAATGATGATTGAGTAGGCTAATTGCAGGCAGCAGGAAGAGACTGGATGGGTGGTGCAAATTCAGGCAGCAATTTAGGTGAATTACGCCATCTGTAATTTCGACGATGAATGAAGTGGATGTTCCGGCGAGAAACCGGGATGTCAAATTGGGTGGTAACGCGGAGAAAGTCTTCGTCCCTTTGTTTAGGGGACGTGGGCTTTCTTTTTTTCGTTATAAATACTTTTCAGAATCCAGGGGGAATCGGCAATGTTTCGTATCAAAGCAGTGTTATCACCGAGTTTTACAGAAGCGGTTGTGCTTACAGCCATCATCGTAGCAATCATCAGTTCCAGTATCATCTTTTTTGAAGCTCCTCCTCATGTGCCAATCTTGTTATCCATTTTGTTACTGATTTGTTATGGATTGATCAAGAAGATATCGTACAAGGAATTGGAACGCGGTTTAGTGGAAGGCGCGGGAGCGGGAATGAGCGCGGTATTCCTGTTTTTCTTCATCGGTATCCTGATCAGCAGTTGGATGTTGAGCGGCACCATTCCGACTTTGATTTTTGCTGGCTTTAATCTGGTTACGCCGCTCTTTTTCTTTGCCATCGTCTTTATCATCACTTCAATCATCGGCTTATCCATCGGCAGTTCCTTAACCACCGTCGCTACAGTGGGTGTGGCTGTTATCGGAATTGCCGGCGCACTTGATCTGTCGCTTGCCGTCACGGCGGGTGCCATTGTTTCCGGTGCATTCTTCGGCGATAAAATGTCTCCGCTATCGGACACAACAAACCTGGCATCGTCAATTGTAGGCGTCGATCTGTTTGAACACATCCGGAACATGAGCTGGACGACAATTCCGGCATTCCTTCTGACACTGATTATCTTCGGGCTCATGTCCCCGTCGATCACACTCGACAATACGGCAGATATTGCGCTGTTTAAAGAAGGGTTGCTGGAGACCGGCTTGATTCATTGGTACTCAGTCATTCCTTTACTCGTCCTAATCGCATTGACGATTATGAAAGTGCCGGCGTTAATGACACTGGCTGCAAGCTCGATTGCTGCAATTATCGTTGCGCTGTTTCATCAAAGCCTTCAAGTTTCACAAACGCTCGGTGTTTTATTCGGCGGCTATGTCTCGGCGACCGGCATTGAAGAAATTGATGCACTTCTTTCGAGAGGCGGCATGGAAAGCATGTTCTTTACCATCGGACTGGTGTTGCTGGCACTCAGCATGGGCGGCTTATTATTCACTTTAGGAATCGTTCAATGTTTACTAATGAAAATTGAAAGCCTGTTGAAAAAGGTTGCTTCCGTTATAGTAGCCTCTGCTTTGACTGCAATCGGCATCAACATCCTGATCGGAGAACAGTACCTGTCGATTCTGCTAACGGGACAGGCATTTCAAGAGCCTTACGAAAAGCTGGGGCTGGCAGGCAAGAATTTGAGCCGGGTCATGGAAGATGCCGGAACGGTTGTGAATCCACTCGTTCCATGGAGCGTCTGCGGTATTTTCATCACGTCTGTCCTTGGTGTATCAACTCTTGAATACTTGCCGTTCGCGTTCTTCTGTCTATTGTCACCAGTTTTGACTGTTCTGTTTGGAATCAGCGGAAAAACGTTGACTTACACTAAAAATGCCTAAGGACGACGGTAGTTTAGGAAAAGCAGTCCTGATTCCTGAATGTTAGTGGCTGTTTCTGCCAGCTTCGTTTACCATAGACGGTAGAAGCCAACCAGCAGGAATCCACCATTCGAGTATGAAAGGAGTTTTCATATGGAAGTCGGAATTGAAATTTTCCGCATTGTCCTGCCCATTATTTTTGTAGGAGCGATTTCGCTCTTTGTAATTCTCAGACTTAAAGGGAAGCAGAAGAGGGGGACACTCGGCAAGCAAGATACAACAGCTGCCCAGAGTTTGCTGGACAGTCTGATTCCTTTGGGAATGGTATTTGGTACTGCACTTGGTTTAGTCCTTAGTATGTTCTTTCCGTTTTCACTGGCAACAGGCATTACGTTTGGCGCCGGACTGGGGCTGCTCGGCGGTTATTTTGCTTATGAATTTTACAGTAAGCAAGAAGAGCCGAATATCCATTAGAGAATAAAAGCAGTGAAACAGTCAGGAATTAAGCTGACCGTTTCACTGCTTTTTATATATTGTGGTAAAGGTAGTAATCCTGAGCATGCATGACTTCAAAGCCAACTGATTCATATAAACCAAGTGCCTGGGCATTCTTGGTTTCCACATCAAGATGCACGGAGTAGCCGAGGTCATGCTGGTGCTTGACTGTACGGCGTAATACTTTCCGGCCAATACCTTTTCCTTGGTGCTCCGGAAGAATTGAAAAGCCATAAATCCATGCCTCGTTACTTTTTCTGGCTACCCGGATTTTTCCGACGGTTTCTCCACCTGTATCAATCATCAGCATTTCCGTATCTTCGTCTCCGTCCAGCCGGGTTTCCATGGCTCTGGCATCTTCTTCTGAATAACCGAATGCTTCCACATCGAGCCGAATTCTAATTTCAAGGTCTTCGTTTGTCGCTGTACGTAATTGGAAGCTGGACACATCTTCCAGAGGCTGGGGGTTCCACTCCATCTGATGTTCTGTAAAAGAATAGACAGCTCCGATTTTCTTTAAAAATTCCTTTGCTGCTGCCGAACTGGCAGGAGCATTCAATAGAATTTTCTTAAAGCCCTTCTGTCTTACAGCAGCCATCGCTTGATCAAATAGTTTAGAGAAATGTCCCTTTCTGCGTTCATCCGGCTTCACCATTCCTGTCACTTCTACAGTTGAACCGAATGAATACAATCCGATAAATGCGATCAGTTTATCATTTTCGTAATAGAAATGATCAAGTTGAGTGGAATCTCGGTTTCGCAGCATCTCCCAATTCAATTTTAGTTCAAGACCATCGTATGATTCCACTTCTGTTTGGAGTTGTTCTATCTCGTGAAGTTGTTTCGTTGTTAACATTTTTTTCTCCTCAATAAATAAATTTGAATATTCGCCATCATTGAAGTTTCTCATATTCTTTTAAAGGAAGCAACGTCGCAGTTAATTCAAAGTCAGGACAAGATCCGACTTACTAGTTTAAAATTTATTGACAGATTTTTCTGTAATTTAACCGGAATTCTTAAATAGAGTGATACAATTGAGTTAAGTTATGTACGATTCGTTTATGAAGTGGTTAAGAATAAATCCTTATGGGAGGGGAAACATGGGTATCTTGCTGGCGATAATATTTGGAGTCTCGATTTTGCTGTCGGTATTTGCGTTATTTTATGTAACCATTGCACGGAGTTGGCAGAGTTTTATTGTACTGGGATTGGCAACTCTTCCGGTTTCTTTCTACTTATTATCAGGTGAGATGCCCGTCCAGGCCGCTGGATTAATTTCAGCAGGGTGTTTTATTGTAGCCGGCTTTTTATTCTTACAGAATAAACAAAAGAAGTTGGTATAGGATGTTCCACTCGATTCCCAGTTACTCTTAAAATTAACCAAGCCAAACATAAAAGGAGAAAAGACGCGATTCCTACAGCTTCTTTTCTTCTTTTGCTTTTCATGCATAAAACGTGCTTATGACCGTTACACAAAAACTATACAGACTGAGTTTCCAAATTTAAAATTGAGGGAATAAGAAGGAGTAGTGCCACATTCTGAAGTAAGCCCTCTTATAAAGATACTTCTGCAAACTTCAGCCGGCTGGATCGATTAAAATACTGTGGGAATGAAAGGCGGTACATATATGAGTAATGCTGGAAAATCCGTAATCGTGATTGGGGGAGGGCTTGGCGGTTTGTCTGCTGCTATTTCACTTGCGCAAAAAGGCTATGCGGTTTCTTTATATGAGAGGAATAACCATATCGGCGGCAAAGTGAATCGCCTGGAGCAGGACGGTTTCGGTTTCGATTTGGGTCCGTCCATTTTAACGATGCCGCATATTTTCGATAAATTATTCCGCGGGAGCGGCAAGCGTATGGAGGATTATGTACAGATGAAGCGGCTCAACCGGGAATGGCGCTCGTTCTTTCCGGATGGCACCGTGCTGGATTTATACCGCAATCTGCACATGATGGAACGTACTAATCCCTCTCTTTCAAAAAAGGATATCAAAGAATATTATTCACTGTTGAAATATTCACAGCGGATCTACAAAACGACGGAACACAGTTATTTGGCTGAAGGCTTCGAGTCGCCTAAAGAAGCGGTCGCACAAAACGGCATCCTGGCGACATTAATCGGCTTTGATCTGACATCGACGATGTACGAGGGCATTTCCAAGCGCATCAGCAATCCGCATCTGCGTGATATGCTGTCTTATTTCGTTAAGTACGTCGGCTCTTCTCCTTACAGCGCACCGGCTGTGCTGAACATGATGATTTACATGCAGCATGCGCAGGGCTGCTGGTACGTGCCCGGCGGTATGCATAAACTGGCGGCAGGCCTGACGAAACTGGCGGAGGAAGAAGGTGTGCAAATTCATACTGGCATGGGCGTTGTCCGGGCCCGTACGACTAAAGATAAGAAGATTGCAGGTGTCGAAATCGAAGATGGTTCATTCCAGACTGCTGATTATTATGTGTCCAATATGGAAGTGATTCCGTTCTACCGGAAAATGGTGGACGCGGACGACAAGTTCGTCGCGAAGCTTGAGAAAAAATACGAACCGGCAAGTTCAGGGCTTGTGCTGCATTTAGGCGTGAAGAAAACATATCCGTCACTGAACCATCATAATTTCTTCTTCTCGGAAAACCTGAAAGAACAGATGGAGAAAGTGTTTGAGAAACACGAGTTGCCGGATGATCCGACGATTTACCTGGTCAACGTCAATAAAACGGATCCGACGCAGGCACCGGAAGGACATGAAAACATCAAGATACTGCCGCATATTCCATACATTCAGGACAAGCCGTTTACGCCGGAACAGTATCTGGAATTTGAAAACCGTGTCATCGATAAGCTCGAACGCATGGGCCTTGATGGACTCCGGGAAAATATCGTAACGCGCGATGTCTGGACGCCGCATGATATAGAACGCGTCTATGGCTCCGACCGCGGCGCGATCTACGGTACCGTTTCCGATAAGAAACGAAACGGCGGCTTTAAACATAAAAAGCAAAGTGAGCTTTACGATAATCTGTATTTTGTCGGTGGTACCGTCAATCCGGGTGGCGGCATGCCGATGGTGACGCTCAGCGGCCAGCAGGTGAGCGATAAAATTGTGAAGCGTGACCAGGTGAAAAAACGTCAAAGGAAAGTATAAAAGCAATCCCGGTGTGAAAAATTTATTTCTTGCATCGGGATTTTAGTTTTGTATAAAGTACATAATTTTACTTTTATTTAGAATTATTTCATAATATTTACATATTGTAATGAGAAATTAACATTTCCATAAAATCAGCTTCACATTCTTACTCTACACTTGGAATCGTGAACAAAATACAAGAGCGTTTACAGGAGGGCACTAGGATGAAGTACGAATTGAGCAAGAAGGCTGCAGGGATTTCCATCGCTGCTGCTGTCGCATTTTCTTCAATAGGTTTAGCGTTGAACAGTCCGGCAACAGAAGTAGAGGGCAAAAAAAATGAACCGGCGAATGTCATCATGATGGTGAAGGATGGCACGAGTGCAGGGGCAATTACGTTAGCAAGATGGTATAAAGGCGAGGATCTTGCAATGGACAAAATTCTCGTGGGTGGTATGCACACGAATTCTGCTGAGTCTGCCATTACGGATTCTGCTCCGGCCGGAACTGCTATGGCAACCGGCAATAAGACGAACGACAAAGTAATCGGTCTTCTACCGAAAGTTGTAAACACCGAAGGCGCAGAAATGATTGAACCGGTCGAGCCGGAAGATGCGCTTGCTCCAATAGCCAATGTATTGGAAGGTGCTGAACTGGCAGGCAAATCGACAGGCATCATTTCAACTTCAGAGATCCAGCATGCTACACCGGCGGCTTTCTCTGCTCATGCACCCGCACGTTCTCATTATGACGATATTGCGGAACAACAGGTTTATCAGGACATCGAAGTGGTCCTTGGAGGCGGAAGAGAATCACTGAATACTGGAAATACCAGAAACGCGCGTAAAGACGGTGAAAATTTGCTGGAAGTCATTGACGGGAATGGCTATGATTTCGTGGAAACGAAGGATGAACTCTTGAATTCCACATCAGATAAACTATGGGGTTCATTTGCACCTTCTGCACTGGCCTATGACTTTGACCGTCAGGCAGCTGGTAACAGTGAAGAACCGTCTATTGCTGAAATGACGAAAAAAGGCATTGAAACACTTTCGAAAGATGAAGACGGGTTCTTCATGTTTGTTGAAGGCAGCAAAGTGGACTGGGCAGCACATGCCAATGATCCAATCGGCATCATCAGTGAGGTGCTGGCATTCGATGAAGCTGTTAAAGAAGCCGTTGAATTTGCGGAAGAAGACGGCAACACGATGGTCATCGTTGTCAGTGACCACGGCAACAGTGGCATCACCATGGGCAATGTAAATACAAGCGGTACTTATTCATCCATTCCCGTTTCCGCATATATCGAGCCGCTGAAAAAAGCGGAACTGACTGTTGAAGGGGCATTGTCAAAACTGAAAGCCGACCGTTCCAATATGGAAGAAGTGGCAGCACTTTATGGTTTGGACGATTTGTCTGAAGATGAGCTGGAAGCGTTGAAAACTGCTGAAAACGTGGGGGGCCATATGTCAGACCTGTTGTCTGAACGTGCCAACCTAGGCTTCACGACCGGAGGACATACTGGAGAGGATGTCTTCCTGTATGCATACGGACCGTCTAAACCGACTGGGTTGGTGGACAACACAGACCTTGCTGGAAATATGGCTGCGCATCTTGGCTTCGACCTTGCTGAAGTAACTGAGGAGCTCTTCGTCAATGCGGAAGAAGCGTTTGAACAAAAAGGATTCGAAACACATATCGATGATACGGATGCAGAAAACCTGGTTTTTGTTGCAGAAAAAGGAAATCTTAAAATAGAGTTGCCTGAGAATAAGAATGTTGCAAATGTAACGCAGAACAAGAAGTCATACGAGAAGAAGCTTGAAGGTGTGACGGTATTCAACGGAGAAGCTTTCTACGTATCAACAAAGGCATTTGACATGTCTAAATAAGAAATTCAAAAAGCTGTTTCCCAGCGGTAAGCTGAGGGGCAGTTTTTTTGTCGGTATTTAATACTATAACTTTCCATGTTTATTAATGTCACGGTCATAGTTTGTTCATAAACGTCTGTTAAAGTGAGGACATCGAGAAAAAGAAAGAGGGATGACAATGAAACAGGCTATGTACATTGCAATTGGAATTATCGTTGCCTCAGCAATTTTCCTGTTGGTGGGGTTCAATAAAGATGAGGTCGTGGCGACAGTCAACGGCACGGATATCGAAAAGGATGCACTTTATGATCAGATGGTGAAGACAAGCGGAACAGAGGCGCTGGATATCATGATTTCCAATGAAATCATCCGCCAGGAAGCCGAAAAAGCGGATATTGAAATTACACAGGATGAATTGGACGCGGAATTGGCGCAATATGAAGAACAGTACGGCGGTGCAGAAGGTCTTGCCACTGCGCTTGAAGGAAGCGGGCTGACTGAGGAAGATTTGGAAAAAGAGATGAAAAACTTCCTGAGAGTCGAGAAATTGATTGGTCCTGAAATCGAAATTACAGATGAAGCGATTGAAACGTATTTCAAGGAAAACAAAGAGGCTCTTGGCCAAAGCGCAACCGTGGAAGCCAGCCATATCTTAACTGAAACAAAAGAACAAGCTGAAGAAGTGTCACAGAAATTGGCTGACGGGGGAGACTTCGCAGAACTTGCTGCTGAATATTCGATTGACACGGCCACTGCCGAAAACGGCGGGGAACTTGGCAGCTTTGGAACCGGTGAAATGGCACCTGAATTCGAAGAAGCGGCATTCGGAATGAACCCGGATGAAATCAGTGATCCAGTCCAAACGGATTTCGGTTACCATATCATTAAAGTGACGGATAAGACTGAAGCTACAGAAGCGACACTTGAAGACAGCAAGGAACAGATCAAAGAGATTTTATTTGATGAAGCCTTGAATGCCCAATATGCCACGTGGATTGCAGAAAAACAGGCGGCATACAATATTGAAAAAAAATTAAACCAAGGCTGATTTTAAGCCGGTATATAAGGAAGTAAAGCAAAAACCGCGATTGGGACGATAATCCAAGCCGCGGTTTTTCAGTGTGTTTATCTTGTTATTAAACTGCCAGATACTCACTGAGTGCGTTCTGCAGTGTACCCAGTGTTTTGGTTTTGGGATCAAAAGATAAACCAAGATTGATCATTTTCCGCACGACTTCTGCGCGCAATCCGGTAATAATTGTTTTGCATCCCATCATGGCCGTACCATCAATGATTTTCATCAGGTGATGGATGACTTCCGATTCCATATCGGCAATGCCTGACAGGTCCAAAATCAATGTATCAATATGTGAATTTCCCACTTCGGTCAGCACTTTTTCTTCCAGAATCGATGTGCGGAAAGAATCAACCGAACCGATCAATGGCAGAATTGAAACAGAGGCATTGATCGGCACTGACAGGTTCTCGACAAGCTGGCGATGTGCCTTGATCAACGAGTCTTTATAGGTAGAATAATTGATGAAAAAGTTATTTAGAAATGTATCGACGCGTGTATTCACATCTTTTTCCATGGAGAAAAAATCAAATCCTGTTTTATTGTATGTAGCATCGTTGTATTGCTGGAGGAATGTCCAAAGGGTACGTCGGATTGCTTGCACCCATTCCAATTTAAAAGAAAGTTCAATCGAGTGTGTTGCCCAGGCAATACCTTCCTGCTTTGCGAATAATTTAAGCTCTTCTTCCTGGCCTTCGATGATATAGCCGACGACTTTGTGGGCATTTGAGACAAGGTCAATGTTGCCGATTTTCAGTATTTCATCAATCTGGTCCTTGACATTCACGGCTTCTTCCAATAATTTTTCCTCAAACGCTTCCTGGTATTTATCGAAAAAAGCTCTGATTTCTTCTGATTTTTGCAATGCCTCAGCCATTACTCTTTCTCCTTTTATAAGTAATTTTTTAAAAAGAATCCCAATAACTTTATTTAAGTATAGCATCATTGAAAATCACATTGTAAACCTATGTCTAATAAAATGAACAATTCTAACTATACCCTGCCAATTTCATGATAAAACCAAATATTAGAAGGGTATAAATTTTTATTTTCGTAAATAAAAACCACCCACATGGAGCGGTTCAACATATAAATATTATCGAAGTACCGGGAACTTCAAACGGATTAAACGGTATATATTCTGCACTATGGCTTTTCCGACCGCATAGAATGGGATGACGAGAATCATGCCGATAATTCCGGCAAAGCTTGCACCAATATATAGAAGAAAAATAATTGTGACCGGATGTACCTCAAGTTTATGGCCCATGACGTTCGGTGATATAAGATTGCTCTCGAGTTGCTGAATGATGAGGATGGCAATGGCTGTCCAGAGTGCGAGCAGCGGATCCTGGAAAAATGCCACAATCAGCACTGGCACTGCACCAATGAAGGGTCCAAGAAACGGAATCAAGTTCGTGAACATCGAAACAAGCGCAAGAATCACTGCATATTCCAAGCCGAGCAGCATGTATGCGACCAGGCTGAGCACACCGACGAACAAGCTGACAATCGCCTGTCCCTGGATATAGGCACTGAGATTTTCATCCATGTCCTGAAGGATTTTACGGCCTTCTTCACGTGAATCCTGAGGAAGGATTTTCAGGATGCGGTCAGGCAGGCGTTCACCGTCTTTCAGAAGGAAAAACAAGACAAACGGAACAATGACGAGCTTGGAGACGATGCTGATAACACTGGCGAGAAAGCTGAGGATTCCGGCACCAAAGCCGGAAAATGCAGCAGAGAAATTATCCATCAGCGTCGAGGGCTGCAAAGCCGGCATGACGTCCTGCTCTTCAATGAATTGCCACCAGTCACTCTCGAGAGTGAGATTAATCCACTCCTGTACACGCTGGGCTATAATTGGGAAATTATTGATCAATGTCATGATCTGATTTACGAGCAGGGGCCCAAGCCAGCTGCCAAGCAGGAAGAAGGCTATCGTGAAGACCATGAAAATCGACAGAATTGCTGTTACACGGCCCATACGCTTTTCCAGCAATCGGACGAGCGGCCGGAAAATATAATAGAGGATTCCTCCGACAATCACCGTCGGCGCGATGGTCGAAATAATGACTTGGATCGGATAAAGAAGAAAAGGCATACGTGCCGCCAAATATAAAATAATGAGGATGAGAACAACGCTATAGAGAAATAAAAACCATTTTGTTTTCGGCATTCGCAGCCCTCCCGGCTTCCGGCCAAATAACGGCCTTTATTTCCTTATTGCCTGTGAGGGGAGGGATTAAACAATTAAGGGATAGCGATGAAGACTAAGAGGGGAAATTCATCCCAATGTGGAATAACTTCTATATTAAATTTTCCGCGGAAGGAGAGGATGCAAAGTGAAGGCCTTGGCTGCCTGGTTGTGCGTTGCAGGAGGAATATTGTGGGGAATGAAACCGTTATACGATTGGCTGGTGATCGGTCGGCAACTCAATATGGGTTACCTGGCCAGCGACTGGACCGATTATATCAAATTCGCTTTTCCGCTTCTTTGCTTCGGTGGCATCTATGTCCTTTCTGTGCTGTATGGAAAAAAGCTGCGAAAGTCATTGGTTATTCTGTCGTTGGCGCTAATGTGCAACAGTATATTCCATTTTTTCGAGATTTATTTTCCGGATTCCAGTATCCCGTTTGGCTTGCTGTTTTTGTTTTCAGGCACCTTTCTGCTGCTGATCGGTGCGTTGGTATTAATGCGTCAGCTACATTCAAATAAGGCAATTCACAGTTCGCTATTTCGGCTGGCGGCAGCTATGTTTGTGGTGACATTGCTGTTTTGTGTTTCTCCATTTTTAATGGAAATGTTTTCGGAGCCAGTGTATACAATGCTGCTGATATCCCTGATGATGGGTATTGGATTTGTGTGGGCAGGGATTGGTGGCGTGCTTTTGATGCAAATATTTTCAAAAAAATTCTCCGCAAAAACCATTGCGTCCTAGAATTTTCCAACATATAATAAATCAACCGTATTTGCGGAGACATGGGAGAAATGAGGGCACGCGGCAGATGAGAGCAAATGAGATTAACACGATAGAGCAATTGATAGAAGTGATTCGGGGTTTGTGGGAAGAGCGGTCAATCAGCCGCTTGCACAATTGGCTAGCGGAATTAGGGACAGAAGAGGATTATTATCGATTGATTCGCCTGGCAGATCAAGCGGAACTTTATAAATACAGCAACCTATTGGCGACGCATGCACATAAACGTTTCGGTACGCTGCGGTCGTTTGCTTGGTATTGCACCCGCTTGTTGGAAACGGGCAAGAGCCTGGAAGCGGAAGAGCGAATGACGGCACGTCTGCACGGTGTGCCTGTGTCGAATTTCACAGTTGATGAACTGGTGTCGGCACATATGCTTTTATTCCGTGTGTTCTGCCAATTGAATCGGATGGCGGAAGCGAAAGAGCAATTGGAGAAGATTAAAGGAGTGAAAGTGTCGGAATGGGCGGATCTTGAAGCGCTTTACAATCTTCACAGCGGTAAATGGGATGAGGCAGAAGAGATTTTAAGAAACGCTTTAGCGGACCAAGCGGCTGAGCGAAATGAATATGTACACAGCCTGTTGGCGGATCATTTATCGGTGATGGGCCGGCAAAGTGAGGCCCTTGAGCTGCTGCAGGAAGGACAAAGGCAGTATTCGGGTAATTGGTCTTTCTGGACGGAGCAGGTGCGGCGTCTGTTTCACCTGAAACGTTATGAGGAAACAATGCGTTTGATGAAAGACATCAATGCGAAAAATCCATATCATAGCCATCGCGATTTTTATGCATACCTGACAGCAGAATGTTTGTACAAGCTGGAGAGATGGGACGAACTCGAAGCTTGGATTTCGCAGCATAAAATCATATTGGAAAAGACGGTTTACGGCAAAACGGCAATTCAACGGGACGCTGGACATAAACAGCTGAAGCTCACGCCGAAGGTACAGAAGCTCGATTATTGTGTGCCTGCGTCGCTGTCGATCATGCTGGAAGCGTACGGGATGGAAATCGGCCAGGATGAAATTGCCACGCATGTTTTCGACGTAACCGGTTCAAAACTCCGGACGACGATGACATATATGGAGTCGCTCGGTCTGAAAGGCCAGTATTTCAAAGGCAATCTAGAGCTTTATAAGAAGATGATAGATGCCGGCGTGCCGGTGCTGCTGTCGATGATGATCGAAAACAACGCGCATGTGCAGGTCGTGGTCGGTTATGATGACAGGCTGCAGGTAATACTCATACAGGATCCGAACGACCAGGCGCCATCATTGATTCCTTACTCAGAATTGAAAGATGCTTATAAGATGACGGATTCGCTGAGTATGATTTTCGTCAACGAAGAACAGGAATATTTATTGGCGGAGCTCAACCTGTCAGAGCATCGGTTCTATAAGCAGATGTATGCGTTTTTGGATGAGGAAGAGGAGCTCGAAAGCGAAGCGTTTTTTGCTTTCCTGGAAGAGCATATCGAAGAACGCTATGCTGCCGTAATCGGAATTTCGATTCTATTTTCCGACCGGGCGAAAGCCCTTCACGATAAATGGGTGGAGCGGCTTCGGCAGGAATTTGGTCCGGATGATTCTGATCTCTCGCTTTTGATCGCACATATGCATTTCCAGAAGGACGAATTGCCGGAAGCGCTGGCGTGTCTGGCTGCAGTCAATGAAAAGAACAGCCCTTATGCGCTGTTTCTGCGTGGTGTGATCCTGATGAACCAGGACAGCCACACGCAGGCAATGTCGTATTTCAAGCAATCGATCGAGTTGGATCATTACCAGCCATCGGCATACAGCCATTTGGCGCGCTGTTACATGGAAGTAGGGAAAATCCATCAGGCTTACAAATGGTCGCTGATTGCAGTGGAACAACTGCCGTCGGATACTTATGTGCAGATTACGCACAGCCTGATTCAATATGAGTCCGGCGCTTATGCAAAAGCTTTGGAGCGTTTCCGTAAATTGAGTGCGGAACATCCGGAAGACGGCTATTTCATCTATGAAATCGGCCGTTGCCTATTGGCGCTCGGCGAAGAGGCGGAAGCCATCGACTCCTTTGAGCGGTATATCAAAATGGCGCCGGAATTGCCGTATTCTTATTTGCGCCTGGCCGAAATCCATATGGCTGCGGAAAACTGGAAAGAAGCATCATCTATTGTCATAAAAGGCTTGGAGCATGCGGACAATAAAGACGTGCTCCATGTTTACAGCGGACATATCGCTGCCGAGCAAGAGCAGTTTGCTGAAGCTGAGAGCGAATATCGTAAAGCGCTCGAACTTGATCCGGAAGATTTGTTTGCCGTGACGTTCATCGCACACGCGCTCGTGAAGCAGGACCGTTTTGACCCTGCCGTTGCATTTTTAAAACAATACACAGCAAAAGGTGACGCCGGTTATTTTATCCGCTCATCGACAATGCTGTGGGAAGAATGGCCGGAATATACGGGGCAGCAGCATGCATTGACTCTTTTGGAGGTTGGTCTTGGAAACAGGGAACTTGAAGACTATATAGATATGGCGCTGCAATACGCGGATTTCGGGGGCAATCCTTTATTCCGAAATCGTGTATTAAATAAGTTCAAGGAATTGCGTGAAACCGAAAGTGAAGTAACTTTACTGTGCGTCGAAGGGCAATTGCATGAACAGGCAGGAAACAATCCGTTTGCACGTAAACTATATGAAGAGGCATTGCAAAAAGAGCCGAGCGCGCAGGCTAACTTCCAAATAGGGTTGATGGAAGCGGAAGCAGGCAGACTGGATGAAGCCATTCCGTATTTAATCCGCAGTGCGGAACTGGATTCTGGAAATTCTGCTGTGCGGGAAGCACTGGTAAAAGTTTATACGGAGAAGGAAGACATCCCGCGTGCTTTTGCGGAGGCTTTGACTTTATTGCAGAACGATCCACTGGAACTCGATTTTAAGGAATTGTTCGAACTGGCCGTGACAGAGGAATCGGTCAAAGCGATTTCGAAAACACTGGACCAAGTGGCGGAGCAAGTGCCGGAAGAATGGTGGCTTGTCGGGAAAGCTCATTGCGCGGAAAAAGAAGGGCGCATCAAAGAAGCGGAAGATTTGTTCGAACAGGCAAAAGCGCTAAACGGCGCATTTCCTTCCTATTACCAGCACGCCGAATTCTGTGTGCGGAGAGGTCAGCTGAAACGCGCTGCGCTTCTGTTGGAAGAGTTGATTGCAGAGCATCCGGAAGACGAACGGCTTTATGGCGAATATGTGCGGATCTATGCAGAAATGGGCAAAACCCATGACATCAATAAGCGTCTGAAAAAGCATCTTAAAGGCGAGGAACTTGGACTTGCACAAGCATACTGCGCTGATGAACTCGGCCAATGGTTCACTGAAACAGAAGAAGAAGCAGAAATCGAGCACGAGAAAAAAGGCGGCTTTGGCAAGCTGCTTCATACCGGGCAGCGTTTGCGGGTTTCGACAACAATTTTCATCCTTTACGGTGAAGCGATGAAGCGTGCGCCGAAACACGAAGTGCCCGTTCTGCGGCACGCTGTGTATTGTTTATCCCGCGGGATGGCCAAAGAAGCCATCGATGAGCTAGGACCATTCGTCAGACGGACCGGCAATTATGAAGCCGCGAGCCTGCAATTGGAGGCAACCATGCAGCTGGCAGTGGACAAACAGTCAGAAAAATTGATCCACAAAGCCATCAAGCTGGCAGAGAAACTGCATAAAGAGCAGCCGAACGATGCGGCTGTGCTGATGAACTGGGGCCATGGGCTCGTTGTCATCAACGAAACGGAAGATGCCCTGGGGAAATACGATCACGTCATCCGGCTGGAACCGTTTAACGGTGAGCCATATGTCCGCATGCTTGAAATTCTGTCTGACGAAAGAAAATCCGAGGTGCCGGCGTTGCTTGCACGGATTCCGAAAGAACTCGAAAGCAGCGAATGGATTCGGATGGCGCGTGGAATGAGCCATATGAAGATGGGGGAAGCGGTAAAAGGAAAGGAACTTCTGACAGTTTTGACGAACGAAGAACCGGACTTCTCGCCCGCCTTTTACGAATTGGCGCGCTGCGAAATGATGCTGGGCAATAAAGCTGGAGCTATTGTGGCCTTGCATGAGCTGTTCCATAAGGAAGACGGCATAAACTTTGTGATGGCAATCGGCGAAGAACCGTTGTTCGAAGAGATTTATGAAGATATTGATGAATTAGTTGAGGAAATGGTGTAGAAAAGGTTTGGCAGGGGCATTGCTCTTGCTGAACCTTTTTCTCTTTGTGATACAATTGATTTAACAAAATTTTCCGTTAAATTATAATCGTTTTAAGGAGAGTGAACGAAAATGAAGTTTAAATGGGGGCTTCTTCTTTTGTTTAGTTTAATGCTTTTTTTAACTGCATGTCAGGATACTGCAGATGGGCAAGTAGGGGCAAAGACGTTCAATGTAGTAAAAGAAGTGACGGAAATTGAAGTACGCTCCTGGCACGGAGAAGTATATATTACAACTATTGATGATAAAGAATTGATTGAAGAACTTGTTCATGATCTGGAAAATGCAGAAATAAATTCAACGGCAAATGTGGATTGGGCAGGACCGGATTATAAATTGCTGTTTAAAAATGGGGAAGAAGTTCTTTACGAGCTAGGGTATGTTGATGAGGAAATGAATTTTGGCGAGGGAGCTACAGGCAGGTATTGGGAGGAATCCGACCAACTGTATAAGGTGGATATTGGATTGCCATTGGATTAGTATTTGACAATCATCATTTATCAGCAACAGCCGATGGAATATTTCATGGAGCGTGTGTACTTCACTTTGTAATGAGTTGATCTGTTGGTCAGCGGATTAGATAAAGTGAAGAACTACCGCTTTTTTTATTTATTAAATTTTCAAAATCGAAGGAAGCCGACGCAAAAAATACCCGCTGAGCTCGGTCCAAATAAAACTGTAGAGCAAGCAAAATCCCAGTATCGCCATCAAAAGAAATGTATTTATATCAGATACCGGACCAATAATCGGGAAATCCAGCACAAAAGCTACAAACGATATGCCGCCAAAAAGTATGATTCCAGAAAAAAGTACAACAGGCAATCTGGTTTTAACCAGTCGGATGGAAATTCCAATCGCCAGTCCAAGAAGGCCAGTCGTAAACGGAAAAATGAACAACTCGCTTGGCTGCAGCACGAACAGCAAAGCGATTGAAAGGAAGTATGTGAAAAAGCCGGCAGTGGATGACAGACATGCTGCCACAACGACCGGCAAAGTAGCAAACGGGCTTATCAAAAAACCAACGCCTGGAAGAAAGCCGCCTGCTGATTGAAAAATAGCCGCGAGTGCTGCTAAAAGTGCTGAAAAAACCAACAGCTGGTTACGGCTTTTCTTAATGGCTGCCAAAAAATCTGCAGGAAAAATCGGTTTTTTCCAATAAGCATTAAATTGCTTCATCTTTCACACCTCTTTTTTCTCGTAACTGCTTTAGGCATCAGCCGAAATCCCTGTCATATAATACCGAGACTGCACCGATTTCCAATGTATATTCCTGCAGCATCATATGGTTCTTCTGTTTGTCATGAAGAATCGGAAAAACTATATCGACAACTTCCGTAAGGCCAAGGGCCAATCCCAGCTGTTCCGCCATTCCAAAAGCGCTCATGGCATTCAGATTAAGCAGGTGCAATTGATGGAGCTCTTTCCAGTACCCAGTCGTTCCGCCGAGCATCGACTGCAGGTTATCGAGTGTATCACTCATTTTACCCATCAGTTCTCCGGCTTTTTTCCTCACGCTTGAAGGGTCACGGCCGATCACTTTATACAATTCTCCGATTTGGCGTTCATGTTCTTCTGCTTCGTCAACCATCGCCAGCACAATTGTCTTGATATGGATTTCTCCGATTTTATCTGCCGTCTGCTCTGCCAGCTTTTTGAAAGAAGATTGAATCATGAGCAATTGGTCGAACCATTTCTCCACTTTATCCAGTTTTTCTTTCCAGCTTTTTTCGTCCAAACCGATAACGATGGGGGTGCCTGCCTTTTCCATCTTTTCACCTCTTTTATTTTTTTGTCACTTTCCATAGAACACCTGTATGGGCATATGCCATCATATGTCCTGTATCCACTTGGGCAACACCAAAGTCAAGAACGTAAAGGCTCTTTCCATCAGGGCTGAACTGGCAATCGACCGGCCGTTGAATACCGCCGATGGTGGACTCGGATTTTGGTTCAGGATGCCGGTTATAAAGGAAGGGTTCGCCTTCTCCTGTTTCCACGTCAACCATCATGACCCGGAAACCGTTGCTCAAATCTTCTTCACGCGGAGAATTGAATGGTGCCATCGTTCCCCATTCGCTGATAAATAATTTGCCGCGGTGACCGAATTCATCACTTTTGCAGAAATCCATTTTGGTCATGCAGGAATGAGGTTTTTCAAGATACACGGCTGGCCCTGCCCACTCCGGGGGATCTTTTATGAGTTGCTCGGCGGGCTTGCCTTTTTCAGGTAAATGTTTCTCGTGCCAGACAGGCAAGCCTGTTGCGGCAATGTCCGGAAAACCGTACCAGTCAGGCACGGTTACTGAACCATGTGGTATTTTCGCATTTTTGATGTGCCAGATCCGATCCGGATCCATGGCAATTGCCCTTTCGCCTTTTTCTTCCATGTCATTATCTGAAACATAAAGTTCCCCATCTTCACTGAAAGCCATGCCATATGGATTCCGGATTCCCCAGGCAATCAGCTCCGGTTCACTGCCATCAGGTTTCGACCGCCACACCCCTGTGGTGCACCAGAGTTCACCTTTGATGACTTCATCTTCTTTTGCAGGCGTACCGAAAGGTTTGTAAGCACCGGTTTCTGTCAAATACGGATAAGGCATCAAAGGATTGCGGCTGAAAATATTATTGCCGGTAAGCGTTACATCCTGGCCAGGAACATCGTGGGCTTCCGGATTTTTCGCCAGATCTACGGTGAATCCCTGTGGAAGTGCGACGCCATTTTGTGAAACAGAACCGTGGGCAAAATACATTAGCCCGTCATGCGGACTGAACAGCGGCCCGCCTGGTTCATGCCAGCCGCCGCTCGGAATCTTGTCATGGAGAACAGTGCGCTCGCCGGTAGCCGTATCGTAGCGGACCACGCGGGCAAAATATCCGCCTTTTAATGTGACATACAAAAATCCATCACGGTAGGCAAGTCCGCGCGGACCGCCTAAATTTTCTTCTGCAAAGACATCCAGGTTACCATCCTGGCCCAACCTGAGAATCCGGGGAATCATAGCTGGACGCGTCGGCCAGGTACTTCCGCCTTCATTGATAAACAAAGTGCCGTCGTCTGCAAAAGTCATACCCGTGGGAAAAGAAAGCCCAGCAACCACTGCTTCAACTTCATATCCATCAGGCACATAAACCTGATCCGCATCAATCGTTGGCCTTGCCGTCGTCGGCAGCTTCCGGAGCTTGTCTTTTGTCGTCTGAACACCTATTTTCATTGTGCAGCCCTCCTCAATTACGTTGACTATACCACATATTAACTGATTATTCTAAAAATAATAAAGAAGAGAGTTTCACTGGCATCTATAAAGAACAGGTCAAAAATAAGGGGCATCTTATGGGACAATCGGCTTTTAGACATTGCGAATAAAAAAGGTTATGCTTAACGCAGTTCACCAATTACTAGGGTGATGGGAGAACGGGAGGATGGTTCAAATGGCATTTTTAGATAAACTGAACGCAATTAAAGATAAGTCGATCGAAAAAGGCAAAGCGCATTGGGAAGAAAACAAAGATGACTATAAAGAAAAAGCGTCGACATATAAAGATAAAGCCATGGTCATGAAAGATGACGTTGCGAATAAGATAAAAGAGAAAACGAAGAAATAAACAATGTAAGTTGACGAAGACAGATTAAGCCCTAATGAGACCACTTTCTAAAGGTGTTCTCATTAGGGCTTTTTTATATTTAGCCCCAGTATATTGAATCTGTTGAATCCAAAAGTCAAGTTTTATAGATTGAGAAGAAAAGCAATTAACTGGTGTTTATGAGAGTGAAATACCGGAGATTTTTTGGGGGAGCTATAAAGGAATTTACATGGAATCCGATTCAAGTTTCTTCTTTAGTGATAAGATCAATTCTTTTTTGCTTGGTTATATCTGCTAAGTCATTAATTTTTTGCTGTAAATAGTCGCGGTCCATTTTCTTCATTTCAGTGCAGTCGAGGCCATCCAGGATATATTTTTGGATTTCCCATAATGACTCATGCCTCATGGAGGGTGCACTTTTTGCTGCCCCTTTTAGAGAGTCGGTCATATACGCTAACACCGAAATATCTTCGTTTCCGTATTTGGAAATTTGATAGAATGTTTCATATAAAATTGTTTTATAGGAAGAAAAATCATACAGCACCCTTTTATAATCTTTTGAATCTGTCATCACCCAACCATGCGTTTTCAACTTGCCCATTTCACCAAGCAGCCGGCCAACCCGGAGAAGAATGTCATTCGCAGTATTTGGATCATTTAAAGAAGGAGAAATAGCACGTATTGCCACTTCGATTAATTTTTGGACTGCATAGCCAAGATCCTGCTCGACAGTCCGTTCATTGCCAATATTATAAAAATCGCTTAAATCATCATTCTCTATTTTATTCTTGTGGATATGCATAACAGGTTCATCTTTATAAATATAATCCCCTGTTTTAACGACGACTTCAATTTCAATATCTTTTTTCTCAGCAAATTTAACCAAGCTAACCAGGTCTATAAATTGAACATATCCCTCAGCATCCGCTGTAACTGTATTTTTTTTGCTGCCGGGTTCCCATTTATCCATAGATACATAATTCTCTTCCTGCAATTTCCGGTATTTGAAAATGACGTCTTCGGTATCAGTGGTCAGTTTATTTACCAATGCAGTTACTTGTACATTGGAAGAAACGAAATGGATGTAATAGGCAAAGGCTCCAACACAAATGAAACCAATAAGGATTCCGATGCTGGGCGTTAGTACTTCATGGCCGAATGTCTTATCCTGCATGAAAAGCAATGACAGGGAGGTGTAGGCAAATCCGCCAAGAAAAATGCCGAGAATGGTCCGTGTAGTTTGTCCATGCACAAAATTTTCAGGGGCTCGTGGAGAGAATTGTGAGGAATAGGTAGTCAGAACGACCAGCACAGTAGAAAAGGTGAAAGTTGTCATTGTGAGAATAGCTGCCGCTAAAATACCCATAATATCTTTTCCAAGTTCGACATTTGTCAGAAGAATCGGGGGGATGTAATCAATGATTTTTCCTATCAGCAGAAGATCCATATAAAAACTTGCAATAGATAAAGTGACAGCTGCCAAGCCAAACATTGTGGGGATTAACCAAATTTGCTTTCTTAAATAATAAAAACGGGGCCTCATATTATCCCACCCTCTCCGCTGATAATTAGCATTTTCTTACCCGATATCTTTTGTAAGCAAACACTGTATAAAAAATCTGGAAACATACATTTAAATAGAAAAATATAAAAAGGCGCAAGGCTTTTTAAGCCTGCGCCTTTCATTATCTATGAGAAATTCCTCTTTTTTTGTCATGAAATCGAAGCAGCAGTACTTTCCGCCCGTTCTTTCCGTCCATGTAATACATAATATAGAAGGGTAGCAGCAAGAGCTGTAAATCCAAGTATGGCATAAAGGGAACTGAAGCCGGTCAACGGAATGATGAAACCGAGAATATAAGGTCCGAAACCGAGTCCCGCGTCCAGAAAGATAAAGAAAGTCGACGTCGCAAGACCCATCCGGTGAGGCGGGGTCAGTTTGACGGCGATGGCCTGGGTAGTGGATTGCAGATTGCCGAAACCCAAGCCGATCAATATGGCAGAGAGTAAAAAGCTAAGGCTGCTGCTGGCTGTGCTCAGAAGCAATAATCCTGCAGCGAGAAAGACAAAAGCAGGATACATGACGAAATTTGCGCCTCTTATATCCATTAAGCGGCCGGTGAATGGGCGGGATAATAAAACTGCAATCGCATAGACCACGAAAAAGAAGCTGGCTGTTTCCACAAGATCGATTTCAATCGCGTAAAAATTGATGAACGAAAGAATGCTGGAAAAGCATAGAGCAGATGTCAATGTGATAAGAGCGATCGGCAAAGCTTTCGGCTCCAGGAAATCAGATAGTTTGAATCCTCTTGCCTGGCCGGTTTTGCTGGAATAATCCACTGGCGGCACTTTTGTAAAAAGGGCGAAAGAAAGACTGACAAGCCCAAATGCAACGCACAAGGAGAAAATCATGTCAAAGCTGGTATGCTGGCTCATATAGAGGCCGATAAACGGTCCGATCGCTGTTGCAAGAGTTGAGCTCATACTGAAATAACCGATTCCTTCACCTTTTCGTGTCATAGGTATGATCTGAGCCACAATCGTTCCGGCAGCGGTGCTTGCCATTCCGAGCGTCATACCGTGAAGAAAACGGTTGACCAGTAAAAAGCTAAGATTTAAATTCACAAAATAAAGCAGTGTGGTCAATACAAATAAGATAAGTCCAATGACTAACGTTTTCTTTCGGCCAATGTTTTCAATCAGCCGGCCGATAATGATCCGGCCAGTCATGGTCCCGATAATGGCAATGCCGGTAACGAGACCAGCTTGGCTGGTTGTCGCACCATATTCTGCTACAGCATATACGGCAATTGTCACAATCAATAGGAAAAAGACTAAAGTTAAGAAAAAATTGACTGTGGATATAAGGATGAATTCTTTTGTCCAGAGTTTTGGTCTTGTTTGATTCACGTGGTGTCTCCTTGTCTGTCAGGGTTTTTTTGAGGAACTTACAGTTCTTCTTCAGAGAATAACTATATCGGAGCATGCTGGGGAGCACAAGCTTTCGAAAGGCGATGGAAGGAAAATGAAAACAATGTTTAGCTCCACTTCCTGACGTCAATAACAAGGGTACAGATGTTAATTCAGTTCCAAAAAGGAGTGGGTGCAATGCGAAGTACAGCAGTTGCCTTGTCAGAAGTGGTGGATTTTGCGGATGAGTCGAAACGAAAAGGTTTGGAAGGAACCGTCTATCTTCAGCAGAAAGAAACGGCGCAAGGCGGCACATCATTTGGTGATGAAGATGCCAGCGGCGGAAAAGCCGTAGAGAAAATCCGTCTCCTATTGGAAACGACGGATAATTCCATGTATTACGAAGACGAGTTTGAGGATATGGATTTCTATAAAGATGCGCTGGTCCAGTTGGAGCGGCTGGAAACTTATTATCCGATTGAACGTCTGTCGGAAGATGAAATTAAGAACAAGCTTGGAGAAGAAGAGAAATAAAACAGGCACATTCCTTTTTGAGGAATGTGCCTGTTTTAATGGTTAAGAAAGTATGGATTTTCTTATCAAAAATCAAAGTTATCCGGATCCGGGCCAACTCGTTTATCCTGATTCAATGCTGAAATCCGGTCCATATCTTCAATCGATAATTCAAAATCGAAAATCGAAGCATTCTCGACGATGCGCTGTTCGTTCGTCGATTTCGGAATCGTTACGACACCGTTCTGCAAATCCCAGCGTAGAATAACCTGGGCGACGGATTTTCCGTATTTCTCACCAATTTCCTTCAGCACCGGCTGGTCCAGCAACTCACCGGCCATCAACGGCGACCAGGCTTCTAATTGAATTCCCTGTTCCACACAATACGCCTGAACTTCTTTTTGCGTGAGGTATGGATGATATTCGATTTGATTGATCATCGGTTTCACGGTCGCTTCCTCCAGCAAATCTTTCAGGTGGTGCACATGGAAATTGCTGACGCCGATCGCTTTGACACGCCCTTCATTATAGAGGGTTTCCATCGCTTTCCACGTTTCTTTGTATTTGCCTTCGACTGGCCAGTGAATCAAGTAAAGATCCAAATAATCCAAACCCAGGCGTTCCAGACTAGCTTCATATGCTGCGATGGTGGAGTCGTAGCCCTGATCCGAGTTCCAGACTTTAGATGTTATGAATAAATCTTCCCGCGAAATCCCTGCTTCTTCAATGCCTTCACGGATTCCCTGACCAGTAGCTTCTTCATTCTGATAGATAGCCGCCGTATCGATGCTGCGGTATCCATGTTTTATCGCAGTTTTTACCGCGTTGACCAATTCGGGTCCTTCCTTGACCCTGAAAACACCCAGTCCGAACCACGGCATTTCAGCGCCGCCTTGCAGTTGCACAACATCCTGTAAACTTTTTTCCATAATAAAAGAACCTCCTATATTGTGATAATGAATTTGATGAATTTAAGCAGTGACTGAAAAACTGCGAATGTTTATCCATACCCGAAAATTGGAAGATAAAGCGTCGGTGAGTGGGTTTATTGAAAGAGTGTAGAGTTTTTATCGTCGATTTTTTGGAGTTTATCGTCGATTTTTTGGAGTTTATCGTCGATTTTTGATCGTTTATCGTCGGTTTTTTAGGTTTATCGTCGATTTTCAGCCTTTTATCGTCGATTCCATCAAATCAGCCGATGAAATAGAGAAGCAGAAGTTGCCACACTTAAGATTTCGACTTTTATTTTATTGTGATAGCTCACCTCGATAGATGTTATAATTACAAGATATGTTGAGATTTCAGAACAGGTGATTAAATGGTTCAGGCACAGGTAATTACATATAAAA
Organism: Planomicrobium sp. Y74; assembly: GCF_003668635.1. Classification (GTDB taxonomy): domain Bacteria; phylum Bacillota; class Bacilli; order Bacillales_A; family Planococcaceae; genus Planococcus. The sequence goes on from NZ_RCWH01000003.1 coordinate 258,681, forward strand.
CATCAATTAGAATAACCAAAACCGCTTCAGAAAAAATGAGAGGGTTCGGCATCAGCGAACGCTCGTTTTTTAATGGAGCGAAGCCTTTCAAGTTGTTCATGGAACGCTATCCGACAGGCGCGGATGGCTCGCTTTCGGTTGCGCTGTTTTTCGGTCCTGAGGAAGCAGAGCGTCTGAGCGGGAAGGAAACAGAAGGCTCGATCGTGCTCCATTGTGTGTTCCGCAACCATCAATTGCTGGTGACGAACGTGACGCACAGGAAGGCGTATCAATCAGTCGGCACGAATTGGCAGCGCGAGGAGTCAGTGACATTCATCGATTCACGGGATCCGGTGCCTGTCGCGTTCATCAATCTGATCAACCGGATGACGCCGGCAAAAGAGCGTTCCGATTACGTGAAAAAACGGATTTCCAGCTGGGAAGGCTATTTGAAGATCCAGGAACAGGGCATGGATATTCCCGATATCAAGTCTGTCTATTCGACTCTTGCATTCAGCCATGACTTCAGCCGCATCACGCTGACCGGCTGCCGGATGAACGATACAGAATGGAAGAACCTGCGCAATTTGAGCGTGCGGCTTACCGGGATCGATGGTGATGTCGGTACGGTGATGAAAGCTTCGAAGAAAATTATTGAAGTCGAATTAAACTCTTACATAATCAAACAGCTGCGTGAAAAAGGGCATAGCCTTGCAAAGAAAGAAGTTGTGTTCAGTAATTTTGCGGCGCTCAGCCAGATCCGCCGCTTGCGCCAGGGCTTCACGAATCTGGAAAAGGGGCTGGCGGTGAATCCGCAGCTCGACCGGCTGTTATTCGAAGAGAAGCCGAAAGTGGCACCGCTGAAGCAATTGGAGAAGCTCACTTTCCACAACCGGCTGAATGAGTTTCAGCAACAGGCGGTATCCGGCGCATTGGCGGCAGAAGATTTGTACGCCATCCAAGGGCCGCCGGGAACAGGGAAAACGACTGTCATTTCAGAAATCTGTCTGCAAAATGCGAAAAAAGGCCTGCGTACACTTGTCGCTTCCCAGTCGAATCTGGCGGTTGATAACGCGCTCGGCCGTTTATTGTCCAATAAAGATATCCGCATCCTGCGCGTTGGCCGGACGGAAAGCATCGAAGAAGACGGCAAAAAGTTCATCGAAGAAAACGTCGGCCAGTACTGGAAGGAAAGTACACTGAAAGAAATCACGACGCAATATGAAACACGGTCAAAGCGCCAGACGGAACTCGCCAAGGAGTTGGATGCGACCGAAGGAGCTTATGCAGAACTGCAGCCAATTTTTGAAGATCTGAAGAGAGCGGTAGCAGCGAAAAAAGACGCGCTGGAACAGAAGAAAGAAATCGAGCACCTGTTGAATAAAGAACGGCACAAGCTCGAGGCTTTCAATCTGCAAAAAGAGCAATCCTTGCGGGAACAGCGTGATAGCGAACAAAAACTTGAAGCGTTGGCCGTGGCAATTGCCAAAGATGAGGCGGTTGTCGATAGCGGCAAGGATCTGAACTGGTTCCGTGAAGAGCAGGAGAAGATCGAAAAGGTCATCCATCAATTGGAGCACGCTCTTAAGCTCGAGCAATTGGAAAAGCAAATCACAGATAAGAAACAGGGAATTTCAGTGATAGCGGATAAGCGGAATCAGCTGGCCGGTTTGATTGATTCGAAAAAAGATGCGCAGGAAGAAATTGAGGGCGTAAAAAAAGTCGATGGCCTGATGCAGATGATGTCGGCACAGAAAATTGAGGAAACAACGGCGATCACTTATTCCACCGGGAAACTCGACCTGATCCGCGATAAGATGGCGGAGCGGAAAAACCTCGAGAAATTGAATGCCAGCCTTACAGCGGCAATCGCCTATGTGGAAAAACTGCTGGCACCCGCCGGAGTGGCACTGGATAAAGTGAAGGAAAATGCCTTAGCACAAGGCGGTTCGTTCAGTCTGGCAGAAATCGATGAGTTTCTCGAAAAGCTGCGTGTCTTTATGAAGAGTTCGCCGAGCATCGATCCGGCTGCACTTGGAAAAGCGTTGGCTGGTTTATATAAACGCCAAAATGAGTTATGGCGAAGAGGCGCTGAGCTGAAATCGCCCGAAGTTTATATCGAAGATTCGAAGCGGGCGTTTCAGGAATTGAAGCGGGCGATCAACACAGAGCTGGTGAAACAGCAGCAGCATTATGCCGCATTGAATGACAAATGGCTGATCGAATTGGAAAAAATGCAGCAGGAGCTTTCAAGTTTGGAACGGCAAGCAACACCATTGCCGGCGGAATTTGTGGTTCCGGCTGATATCGAAGAAGCCATTCGCCTGCATCAATCTGAACTTTCCAAGCTCAAAAAAGACAAAACCGCTTTCGAGCAAGTCGGAGAGCGACTCGGAAGTCAGCGAATAGAACAACATTCGGAAACGGAAGCGCTTAGCAATATCCAAAAAAGACTGGGTGAAATTGAAGAAGTTCTTGAGCAAGTGCAGGAAAGCTTAAGCAACCAGGAACAAGAAATGGCAAGACTGGAAACCATCATCGCCACGGATCCTGAAGCAGAATACGAAAAAACGGCGAAACAGCTCGCCAGCCTTTCATTCGACAGGGAATCGCTGACGCAGGAGCAGAAAAATCTGCCGCTTATGCAGACGATCCAAAAGAAATGGCTGGAGTTATTGAAAGATGCCAATGACCACGATTTGGACGAAATCCGCAAATTGTATATCAAGCACGCCAACGTGATCGGGACGACCTGTGTTGCTTCGGCGCGCAAAGATTTCATCGATAATTATCCAGTGTTTGATGTCGTCATCATCGACGAAGTTTCGAAAGCGACGCCGCCGGAACTGCTGCTGCCGATGCTGAAAGGCAAGAAAATCATCCTTGTCGGCGACCATCACCAATTGCCGCCGCTTCTAGGCAACGACACACTCGAAGAAACGCTTGAGGAAATGATCAAGGAAAACAGCGGCTTTGAGGAAAAACGCGAACTTGAGAAGCTGCTCGAAGAGTCGCTGTTTGAACGATTGTATAAAAATCTGCCGGAGACCAATAAAACAATGCTCGCGATTCAGTACCGGATGCACGAAGACATCATGGAGACAATTGCACCGTTCTATAAATTCGACAACGACCAATTGCAATGTGGGCTGGAAGATTCCGACCGGGACCGCGATCACTTCCTGGAATCACCGGGTGTGAAACGCGGCAACCACCTCATGTGGATCGACTTGCCGAATGAACCGGCGTATTTTGAAGAACGGATGAGCGGTGGGAAAAGCTTGTACAATCCCGCCGAGTTGCAGGAAATCAGCCGGTTGCTGGTTGAGTTGAATGATGCAGTCGGTGAGGCGAAGGTGGCTGACAGAATAGCTGCCAATGAACTGAAAACGGTCGGTGTCATTTCATTTTACGGAGAACAGGTGAAACGGCTGCAGCGCATGATCGATCAGGAATTGCGCTTTCCGCATTTGACGATCCGCACAGGCACCGTCGACCGTTTCCAGGGCAGTGAAATGGAAATCATTTTACTGAGCATGGTACGCAATAACCAAAACAACCACGGCGATATCGGCTTCGCGAAAGATTACCGCCGTTTGAATGTGGCTTTATCGCGGGCCAAGCAATTGCTCGTCATGATCGGCAGTTCGGAGATGTTTACGCAGCGTGCAAAAAAAGAAGATACGAAGCGGATGTATCAGCATGTGCTCGCCACTGTTGAGAAGAAAAACGGCTTGAAAGTCTTGCAGAAGGGATGATCGGATGCAGAAACTGATAGGGAGACTCACATCAGAGATAACGCGGAACCGCGATGTGTCGATTCAGAAAAGCGATGTCTGGCAGCTGCCGGTCATTTCATATGAAGTGTCTTTCGACCGGGTCAAGCGGCTGAAGATGGATATCCTAATGAAAATGCTCCTGTTCGCGTTTCAGCAGTCTGAAATCCGCCGCGTTGCCGTCCTGGCTGATATGCTGTCGGTGGAAGAGCTGTTCGTCAGCGATCTGATCGACAAGATGCAGCGGTCGGGACTAGTGCTGCTTGGGAAGAAAGGCTATGTGCTGACACCGAAAGGCCACGACTATCTGGACAAAGGCATTTTCGAAGAAGAGCTGGACGGGGAGCAGGCGGTAATTTCCTATAGTGCGGCACATGATTCTTATCGGTTAAGTGAAATAGATAATTCACCGAATGAAGGAGAGTTTTCGACTTATCGATATGCGATGGAGAAGGACGTGGAAGAAGAATCGATGCTCGAGTTGCTTGCAAATGAGAAAAGCTCGACAGAAGAGGGTTTTCAAATTCTTGTTTCTGGAATTGAAGATTTCGAAGAACTCGAAACTGTCTTTATTCCCTGCATCGAATTTCAATGTTATGACCGGAAGCAGGATATTCTGTTTGCCCGTGTCTGGAATACGGGAACGGGAGTATGGGATGAAACGCTGGAAAAGCAGATTGAAGAACGCGAACTTGTGGAATGGCGCAAGGCAATGAAAGCCGAAATTGAGATTGCCAGGCAGAGTGAATGAAACAGGAAGAAGGTGCAGAGACGATTGCCGTTTCTGCACCTTTTTGTTTGGTTTTTTCGCTTTTCGTTTACGAAAAGCATGGATTATGTGTTTTGACTTAAGATTTTGCTTGAAGTGAACTCTGTTTTTATGTGAAAAAGGCTATTTGCATTGCTATTTACTATAATTTTTTAGACATATAACCAGATATCGGCGCTCAGAAAAATATATCAGCTTTCGCCGATTCCACGCCCCAAAAATGAGAACAACAAAAAGAGTGGCAACGGTCCCCGTTTCCACTCCTTTTCAATGCCAATTACTGCTTATCATTTTGATACTGCATATACACCACTTGAGTAGCGAGGAAATCTTCCATACCGTGCTTACCATCGGCTCCGCCCAGGCCGGATTGACGCATGCCGGCATGGTAGCCCTGCACGGCTTCGAAATTCTCACGGTTAACGTAAGTTTCGCCGAATTTCATTTCATTGACGACGCGCATCGCTTCGTTCAGATCGTCGGTGTAAACGGAAGAAGACAGGCCATATATCGTGTCATTGGCTTTTTCGATTGCCTCATCCAATGTTTTGAATGTCGTCACAGGGAGGACGGGGCCGAAAACTTCTTCGCGGATAATCTCCGAATCGTGTGCCACATTGGTCAAAATTGTCGGTTTGTAGAAAAAGCCGCTTTCGATATCCGGACGTTCTCCGCCGGCCGCAACCACAGCACCTTGTTCGACTGCCACTTTGACCATGCTTTCCACGGTTTCAAGCCGGTCCTGGCTGATTAACGGGCCGACTTCCACATTTTTATTCTCACGCGGATTGCCCAATACCTTCGATTCGAATGCCTTAACCAGTTTCTCGGTCAATGCTTCGGCGACACTTTCGTGCACATAGAGGCGCTCGGCGTTCGTGCAGGCTTGTCCGCCGTTGGCCAGTCTCGAGGTAGTGATCGCTTCGGCAGCTAAGTCCAGATCCGCATTCTGCGTCACGATTGCAGGTGCTTTGCCGCCCAATTCCAGATTGACTTTAGTGATATTTTGCGCTGCCGCTTCCATCACTTTCGTTCCGGCCTGCACGCTGCCTGTCATCGTGATCAGCTGCACTTTTTTATGCGCCGCCAGTGCATTGCCGATTTCAGATCCAGTGCCCGTCACCACGTTATAGACACCTGCTGGAATTTCATCCATTGCATCTCTGATTTTCGTGAATTCCATCGCTGTATTCGGCGTTTGCTGGCTCGGCTTGATGACAATTGTACAGCCGGTCACCAAGGCAGTAGCGACTTTTCGCGCGAGAATAAAGACGGGGAAGTTCCAGGGGATAATCCCGGCTACGACGCCGATCGGTTTTTTATAAATGAAGATATTCTCGTTCGGACGGTCACTGGGCAGTATTTCGCCATCGATTCTTCTTGCCCATTCGGACATATAATGGAAATAATCGATGGCGAGATCCACTTCGCCGCTTGCGAGTTCATAGTCTTTTCCTTGTTCTTCCTGTAGTAAATCGATAAAAGTATCCCGTTTTTTGGCGATTTCATCACCAAGCTTACGGACGATTTTTCCGCGTTCGATATTTGGCGTCAGTTCCCATGCCTGCTGCGCTTGGAATGCCGCTTCGACTGCTTTATCAACGTCTTCCTCATTGCCTTTCGGAATTTGGGAAATCACTTCTTCAGTGGCTGGGTTTATGATATCAATCCATTCATTTCCGGTGGAATCTATATATTTGCCGTTCACATACAATTGATGTTTCTGCAAAGTTGCTTCCTCCTAGTATTGAGATTATTATGTTTTTCCCGTTGCACCAAGTGTTAAACAAAGCGGAAAAATAAGAAGTTCACTTTGTCTCTTAAGACAAAGAACCTGTACCAAAGGTTGTTGGGCTCCCGAAATAATTTGGTGGTCAGTGAGCTCAATCAACTTAATAATTATTATTTCAAAAAAGACATCGATTTTTAATGAATAAAAGAGGAATTGAAATGAAAACGCATACATATAAATTTTTTGTGAAATTTTTAAAAATAATGAAATAACATTCGATCAATTCGTTGAATTCCGAAAATTGTTCTCTATAATGGAATGAACAGAATAGAAAGGATAGGATGTTATGAAAAAGGATTTGCGGATCAATAGTAAAGTATTTGAGGGAGCGATGAAAGCACCGAACCGGGCAATGCTCCGGTCGGTTGGTGTTACAGATGAAGATTTCAAAAAACCGATGATTGGTGTTGCGAGTACCTGGAGTCAAGTGACACCCTGCAATATACATATTCATGATTTAGCCGTCAGTGCTAAAGAAGGGGCAAGAGCTGCAGGTGGAGTACCGTTTATCTTTAATACAATTACTGTGTCGGATGGTATTTCAATGGGGACGGAAGGCATGCGTTATTCGCTGCCGAGCCGCGATGTCATTGCGGATTCCATTGAAACAGTGGTCGGAGCGGAAAGTCTGGATGGGCTTGTGGCAATCGGAGGCTGTGATAAGAACATTCCAGGCTGCATGATTGCCATCGCCAATTCGGATGTTCCCGCGGTCTTTGTCTACGGCGGAACGATTGCGCCTGGACGCCATAATGGCCAGGATATTGATATCGTTTCTGTTTTTGAAGGAGTCGGCCAGCACAATAACGGAGACATCAATGATGATACATTACGAAGCATCGAGTGCGGAGCTTGTCCGGGAGCGGGATCTTGCGGAGGAATGTATACTGCGAATACAATGGCGTCTGCTGCTGAAGCAATTGGCATCAGCTTGCCTGGCAGTTCATCAAACCCAGCTGAGTCACAAGCTAAACTGGCTGATTGCGTAAAAGCGGGAGCTGCAGTTTACAACCTGCTGGAAAAAGAAATTTATCCGAAAGACATCATGACGAAAGAAGCGTTTGAAAATGCAATTACTGTTGTCATGGCACTCGGTGGCTCGACAAACGCAGTCCTGCATTTATTGGCGATTGCCCATGCCAGTGAAGTGGATTTGACGATTGATGATTTCAACCGCCTGCAAAAGACAGTGCCGCATATTGCGGACTTGAAACCGAGCGGCAAATACGTCATGCAGGACCTTCACCGCGTCGGAGGCGTCCAGGCCGTTATGAAGCTCCTTCTGGAAGCCGGTTACCTCCATGGGGATTGTATGACAGTCACCGGTAAAACAGTAGCCGAAAATTTAAAAGATGCTCCTGACCTTACTGAAGGACAGAAAGTGATCACACCGCTTGATCAGCCGAAACGAAAAGACGGTCCATTGATTGTCTTAAAGGGTAATCTTTCTCCTAGCGGGGCCGTTGCAAAAGTATCCGGGGTGAAAGTCAAACGCCATACGGGACCAGCGCGTGTCTACGATACCGAACAGGAAGCTACAGCAGCCGTCATGGCCAATGAAATCGAAGACGGAGATGTTCTGGTGATCCGCTATGTCGGCCCGAAAGGCGGTCCGGGAATGCCTGAGATGTTATCGATTTCTGCAATTTTGGTAGGCAAAGGGATGGGCGAAACCGTTGCATTACTGACGGACGGCCGGTTCTCCGGTGGAACCCATGGATTGGTGGTAGGACACATCTCTCCAGAAGCGCAAGCGGGTGGACCAATCGCTTTATTGAAAGAAGGAGACCTGGTGACAATCGACTCGGATTTGCAGGAAATCACGGTTGACGTTTCTGAAGAAGAATTGAATGAGCGCCGTAAATTATGGCAAGCACCGCCTCTTTATAAGAAAGGTGTGCTTGGGAAGTATGCCCATAATGTTTCTTGTTCTTCCAAAGGAGCAGTTACAGACTATTTGAATAGAGAAACTTCTCCAAGTGAAGTGAAAATATAACTAAAAAAGGCACACTCTGCTTTAAGAGTGTGCCTTTCTTTTTGGCAACTTCTATGAATCAATCAGAATTCCGTGAGATTTTCAGGTCTTTCATATGCAATACGGTAAAACATGCATTTTTGTTTTTAACTTAGGATTTTGATTGAAGATAAACGTTTATCCAAAGTGAGAAGATTAAAGAAAGGCATAATATTTATCATGCCTGCTTCAATTCAGCAGTTTTAGATGAAGGTTGATCGATCCGTTCACAAACCAGTATTTCCCGCAGGAATAAACTCTTTTTCGCGATGCAGCGGTCGATAATCTTAAAGCCGGCATCTTGAATCATATGGTCGATCGGTTCAATCGTGACAACCAGCAGTTTTTCCGCGAAAGGATGGGCATCTTTCAGAATTCCCTGTTGTTCCTCTGGTGTTGCATGCGTGTACAGATTATAAGGCATATCGATAATTGCGACGTCGTATTGCTGGGTGATATCGGCGATTGGCCCCAATTCGACCGTTCCCGTCAATCCGAAATATGCGATGTTTTCACGCGACCCGTCAACGACGAGCGGATTGATATCGCGTCCATCAATATCGATACCCATTGAAAGGGCTTCGACCAACACGGTTCCGATACCGCAGCACGGATCAATCGCTTTAACACCCACAGGATTCGGAACAGCAATATTGGCGACAGCGCGTGCCACTTTCGTGCTGAGTGCAGTGGAATATTCCCGCGGTTTCTTCTGATGGCGGAACCAGACAGACTCGCTCAGCTTATACTTTCCGAAATACCATCGGCCATGAAATGGAATCAGCCCGAATGTGATATCAGGACTATGGACGTCAGCGCGTCCTGTGATGACGGCACCGATTTGCCTTTCAATATCGCGTTTTTCCATATACTCAACTTTATCAGCCAAAGCCAGGTCATTGATTTTCGGGAAAATCACTTTAAAAGTAGCAGTTTCCATGTCCACATCAGCGGCTTGCTCTAATATACCTGCCAGTCCACTGGCTTCAAACAACACTTCAAGCCGCTCTTTGATGAACGGGCTTCTGCTCGGATCGATGCCGAATGTACTTTTAATAATTTTATCTTCCGTATCTTTGCCAAAAAATGCGCGCATCTCCAAATGGCAAAGTTCCCTTTCATCCCCGTGGTATGCATAAGTGTATATAAATTCACCAGTCGGTGTTAATCGTTTCAATTCATCCCGTCCTTCTTTGCTCGTTTTTAGAGCTGCATTTAATCATTATACCAAGAACTGCAGAAAAGCAGCTTATAAGAACAGGCATTGCTCAGATCCCTTGCTTTGTATTTACAACAATCAAATTTTTATTTGTAAATACATCGTTTAAGTTTACAATTTAATGCAAACGGTACTTAAAAATAGTCAGAGAAGGAAGGGGGGAGCCATTCTTGAAAGTAACACGCAAAATGCTCGATAAACAAATGCGGTTCAAAGGTATTTTGCTGGACCTGCTGGTAACAAAGAAGAGTGAAGAGAAATTCATCGAGTCCATGCACAATTCGCGTAAGCAGATGAAAAATCTCTATGTCGATAAAAATATGAAAGGCCTGGACTGCAGCGAAGTGCTTGTCAGCCGAAAAGATGGATCTGCTCCGGGACGAGACGATTGCGTTTTTTGAGAATTTAAGGGAAGCCGGCGTTCCGGTATAGTTCCAACTCTATCAGGAAGCGTTCCACGGTTTTGATATCATCAGTCCGAAAGCGGACATCAGCAAAGACGCCAGAGATTTCCTTATGGAAAACTTCAAGTATGCGACCGATCATTATTTTGCGGAGCAGGAGCGTTAAAATGAACGTCCTGCAAATAAACAGATTCTTCAAATCGGCGGCTGTGGATGATCTTCATCCGCAGTTGCCTTTTTCTTTAGGCAGCGAAGTTTTCCTTGCCGGCCGTTTTGGCTTATAGTAGAAACATCTGTCTTGAAAGTTATTTTTGCGCGAAAAGAATGAGGTGACCGATTACGTTATCATCACGATTTAAATTAAGTACGATTATTATTTTATTCGTTTGTTCAGTTGTCCTGGTGTCATTATTAATCACCAATCTGCTCGTCGCAGATACGTCGGGGGAAGTGATCGAACAGCAACTGGAAGAAAAGGCGGTAAGCATTTCCCGGACAGCGGCAGAATCGCAAGTGATCCGGGACGGCCTGCAGTCTGAAGCTGCGGAAGAGAACATTCAGGATTACGCGCTTGCCGTCCAACAGGCAACGGAAGTTTTGTTCGTAGTTGTCATGGATATGGATGGCATCAGGAAATCGCATCCGAACCCTGACAATATCGGAAAAGCGTTTGCGGGGGGTGATGAACTTCGGGTGCTTCGAGGAGAAGCATATACTTCAAGGGCAGAAGGGACGCTCGGACACTCCGTCCGATCTTTCACGCCGATTGTCGATGCTGCTGAAAACCAGATTGGTGCGGTCGCAGTGGGAATCTCATTGCAGGAAGTAGATGCGGCCATTCAGCAAAACAGAAAGACGATCCTGCTCGGTTCGATGATCGGCTTGCTGATCGGAATTATCGGTGCTTTCTGGCTGGCGCGGTACATCAAGAATAACTTGCTTGGGCTCGAACCTCATGAAATTGCACGAATCAACGAGGAGCGCAATCAGATGCTCCATTCTGTTTATGAAGGAGTAATCGCCATCGATAAAAACTGCCGGATCCTGTTGGTAAATAAGTCGGCAAGTGAACTTCTTAGAAAAGCGGGCTTGATGGATAATGAACTTGTCAGCCAGGATATTCGGGAGTTCCTGCCGAACTTGGAACTGGAGCAAGTGCTTCGGGATAAAAAAACGATTCTGGACGAGGAACAGAGATTAAACGGTCTCACCGTCATATCGAATCAGGTGCCATTACTGGTAAATGAAGAGGTGATCGGCGCAATTATCACATTTCGTGACAAAACAGAATTGAATCAGCTGGCAGAGCAGCTGACCGGTGTGGAAATGTATGCAGAGACGTTGCGGGCACAATCCCATGAATTTATGAATCAGCTCCATGTGTTGCTCGGGCTGATTAAATTGGAGGAATACGATCAAGTTTCAAACTTTATCGGAAAACTTGTGGATCATCAGGTATATGAAGTTGGCAACATTACACGCTATATAAAAGACCCGGTGCTGGCGGGATTCGTTATCGGAAAAATTAGCTTTGCCAGAGAAGCACATGTCGAGTTGTCGATCAGTTGTGAAACAGAAATACCGAAACCTGCAGATCCGGCGGTGACCCACGAACTGATTACTATAATCGGCAATGTCATTGATAATGCCATTGAAAATGTCGTTGGTATGGAACAACGAATAATCCATACTGCATTTTCTTACATCGATGAATTGCTGACTGTTACAATCAGCGATACGGGAACCGGTATTCCGGAAGAACTGCAGGAATCCATTTTCACAAAAGGAGTATCCAATAAAGAAGGATACCACCGTGGCTTCGGGCTCCATCTGGTGAAAAACGGTGTTGATAAACTGGAAGGCTCGATCGATGTGGAGTCGGATATAAATAAGGGCACAACATTCGAAATGGTATTGCCTTATGAAGCAGGAGGTGACAGTGATGATTAGGGTGTTGATCGTAGAAGACGATCCGATGGTTGCCGCTTTGAACCGGCAATATGTTGAGCAGATTGGCGGTTTTACGGTCAGTGGTACCGCCTCCGATACCAATAAAGCCAAAAAATTTCTAAGTGAGGCAGAAATCGATTTGATATTGCTGGATATCCATATGCCCGGCATGAACGGCATCGAATTTCTGGGGTGGATTCGCGAGCAGAAACAGGATCTTGATGTGGTCCTGATTACAGCAGCTTCTGAAATGGATCAGATTCAGCGGGCCTTGCGGCTAGGTGCGGCTGACTATTTGATAAAACCGTTTGAATTCAGCCGCTTCCAGGAGGCACTGCTGCAGTATAAAAAAAATTTTCATAAAATCCGTGATAAGAGCCGGGTCAACCAGCAAGAACTGGACCGCTTGCTGCAGCGGAAAAATACAACTGGGTCGGAGTTCGCTAACTTGCGGGCATTGCCGAAAGGGTTAACGAAGAATACGCTGCAAACAATCAATGAAGTGATACTGTCGATGGAGACAGCAACCTTTTCAACGGACGAGCTTGCAAAAGCGGTCAATATTTCCCGTGTATCCGTGAGAAAGTATTTAAAGTTTTTAACCGAAATCGGCTACCTGGATGAGGATCTGATTTACGGTGTAGGGAGACCCATCTACCAATATCATTTAAATAAGGAAGGTTCACAGCGGCTCCAACCCTATTTATGACAGCAACCATTGCGGTTGCTTTTTTTAATTACAATAATATCAATACTTTTATAAGGTATAAGCTGTCTGAAAATTTGTCTAATATAATAAATACGAACTGAAAGCGCTTACCTGAACGGGGCGCAGAAGATAAAGAAGATGGGGTGTTTTACAGTGAAGGAAACGAAACAAATGCCGGCTGATATGCCAGCGAAAAATACAAAGAACAAATTCACGATTTTTAATATACCAATATTGTGGTTTGGAGTTTTTTCTATCATTGCGATTTACGCGATGTATACTGAAAATCTGCCAGCAGGCATGATTGGAGCATTACTGATAACCATGGTGCTCGGTGAATTATTTGGCTGGTTCGGCAATAATACGCCGATTGTCCGCACATTCCTGGGCGGCGGTGCCATCGTAGCTATTTTTGGATCCGCATTCATGGTCTATAGTGGACTTATGCCTGAAAGCACGTCCACCGCCATTTCAGAATTCATGAGAGACGGCGATTTTCTTAATTTTTATATTGCTGCATTGATTACCGGCAGTATCCTGGGTATGGAATCAAAGATTTTGGTGAAAGCGGGTGTCCGCTATGCGTTGCCATTGCTGGCTGCAGTTCTTGGTGCAGTGGGTCTCGCTGCATTGATCGGTTTGTTGCTGGGCTTTAGTGTGCAGGAAGCTGTACTCGTCATTGCCATGCCTATCATGGGCGGCGGCATGGGTGCAGGCGCTGTGCCGATGTCCCAGGTCTATTCCGAAATGCTGGGCAATGAACCGGGCTATTATCTATCGATTCTGGTTCCCGCTTTAGCACTGGGTAACGTATTCGCGATTATTCTTGCCAGTGTTTTAAACTTAATCGGCAATAAATATCCGAGTCTGACTGGGAATGGACAATTGATCCGTGGTTTCCACTACGAAAAGAAAGAAACGCCGCGCTATGATTTGGCCAAAATGGGAATCGGCGTATTGGCTGCTGTTTCGTTCTATATTTTAGGGAATCTGCTGGGTGACTTTATTCCATTGCATCCTTATGCGATTATGATTGTTTTAGTCGCAGCCTTGAAAGTGGGGAATGTCATGCCGGAAGTTATTGTGGAAGGTGCCAGTCAGTGGTATGAGTTTGTTGCGCGAAACTGGACCAATGCGCTTCTGGTTGGAATCGGGGTTGCTTATACCGATTTGGAAGCGGTTATTAATGCCTTGAGTATCCAATATGTACTTATTGTTTTGGCGGTAGTTATTGGAGCAGTTATTGGAGCCGGAGTAGTCGGTAAATTTATGGGCTTCTATCCGATTGAAGCTGCCATCACAGCGGGTCTCTGCATGGCGAACATGGGAGGAACTGGCGATGTGGCTGTATTGTCCGCTGCCCGGAGAATGGAATTGATGCCGTTTGCGCAAATTTCTTCGCGTCTCGGCGGTGCATTAATCCTGCTGCTGGCCAGCGTCTTTATACCATTTTTCATTTAATGAGATTAAACTGGGAGGGAAGGGAGAAATCCTTTCCCTCTTTCTGATGGGATGTGAAAGGCAATGATTTTTACCGAAATAATCAATGTAATACTGCCCGTATTCATCTTGCTGGGAATCGGCTTTTTTGTCGGCAAATATATGGATATCAATTCGAAGTCGGTTTCTGATTTATGTATCTACGTATTCAGTCCGGCGCTGTTTTTCCATTCCGTAACGACTTCCTCGTTAGATCTTGGCGATTTAGGGAAAATCGTGCTGTTTGCCTTGTCATTATTTTTACTGTTTGCGGTGCTTGTTAAATTACTGGGGCTTCTTTTTGGATGGACTTTGTCCTATCAAAATACGATGATGCTTGCCAGTGCTTTCCCGAATACCGGAAATTACGGATTGCCGATCGTCTTTTTCGCATTCGGAGATGAAGGAATGGCCATTGCGATTATTTATGTCGTCATGCAATCATTGCTGATGAATTCTGCTGGCATTTTTTATGCATCGAACCATGAAAAAACGCCGAGGAAGGATATATTCATAACCATTGTCCGGATGCCTGGATTTATTGCCATAACCATAGGGCTGATTATGAAAATTGCTGGTATAGCAGTTCCTGAAGCGATTGGCAACGCCACAAGTTTATTGGGGCAGGCGGCGGTGCCGGTTTTGCTGACGCTTCTGGGTATTACACTTGCTTCGATCCAGATTAAAAATGTCCTGAAATTCATTGGCACAGCAGCCATACTCAAATTAATCGCTTTTCCGGCAATCGGCTTTTTGCTGTTGGCATTGCTTTATCCGGCAGGCTCGCTCGAATCGAAAGTGCTGCTGATTGCTGTGGCGACGCCGGCTGCTGCAACAACGACATTGTTGGCGATAAAATTCGATATGAATCCGGATATGGTTTCGAGTGCCATGTTCGTCAGCACGTTAGCGAGCATCATTACGATTCCGATATTGCTGCTGGTACTTTAAAATAAAATATATTAGGCAAAAAAACTCTCCGGGCTAACTTCATCCGGAGAGTTATTCGTTCATGTTTTAATCCTCAAACCTCACGCTTCACAACAGGGCATGAAGGGTCGCTTGCCCATTCATTCATCGAGCCGTCATAAACCGCGACGTTGGGCTGTCCAAGATTGTTCAGGAGCAACGCATTCCAGGTAGCGGCAATTCCGCCGCCGCAATAAGTGATGACTTTTTTATCAGGGTCGAGTGCGCCAGTTCCTTCAAAGGATGCGCGCACTTGGTCTTCATTGTAAAGCGCTTTTGTTTCTTCATCCGCATGGGCGCCGAAAAAGACGTTCGCGCTGCTCGGAATGTGTGCAGCCTGGAATTCTTCAGGCGACAGACTGTTCAACAGGACGATTTGTTCATCATCCATCGCTTTTCGGACATCTTCTTTTGTCGCCAGCATTTCTGTTCGGCGGTTGCCGGAGAAGCTTGCTGCCGGATAAGACGGTTGCTCCGTGGATAATTCACGGCCTTCCGCCTGCCACTTCTGGAGGCCGCCTTCTAAAATGGCAACATTATCATATCCTTCGTAGCGCATCTGCCACGCGAGGCGGGAGGCCCAGTAGGAAGCCGCAACCGATTCCCCGACTAATGCATTCTGGTCGTAAATGACCGTATAGGTGTCATCGCCGATTCCAAGCTCTGTCAATTTTTTCACGAAAGCTTCACGGGATGGTACAGTAAACGGTAAATTGGAATCTTTATCCGATAGTTCGCCCACCAAATCGGCATAAATTGCTCCTGGAATATGGCCTTGTTCATAGGAAGTTTTACCGGACTCCACGTTCGGGGGGCCGCCGCCTTCAGGGAATTTCATGAATACTGTAGCATCAACGATTCGCAGCTTAGAATCTTCTAAGCGCTCCGCGAGCCAGTCAGTTGAAACAATCAATGGAATATCATTCATCTCGAACTCCTCCTTTGCATCTATAAATCAACTCTACGGTTAATGAAGGAAGACGTCAAAAGTTAAGTTGGAAATTTCAGATACTGTCTGACGTTGATATTTGGTCCACCCCTACATCCGACCGGCACAGTCCATAAAACAAAAGCTGAAGCGGATGCCACAGAAGAGGAAGAATTAAGTTTTTCGAACTTCATCTGCTGCTTCAGCGAACCCTTCCTGAAAAATATGATCATTGCCGGAAAGCTGTTTGACTGTCGCAGAAGGAAGTTCTTCCATATATCTTTGCAGATGCGCAAAAGGCACAATCTCGTCACCGATACTGTGAAAAAGAACGACATCAGGCAGGAGTGAATTTCGTGAAGCAAAATCCTCAGCCAACTCAAACTCAGCCAACTGCCAATCTTCATCAAGTCCCCAGAAAGGGGCAGAAATCGTAATGACTTTTGAAAACGATTTTCCCAGTTCTTCTTCAGACAGGAACTTCAACAGAGCCGATCCGCCGATGGAATGGCCAACCAACACACTGCCATCTTCCAAAGCAGCCAGTTCTTCTTTTAAAACTTTTCTCCATTCCATATACTTGGGATTTTCAGGGTCAGGCATTTCGGGAGCAATCACCTGATATTCCGGACCCAGTTCGTTCTCAAGATACTTCACCAGTCCGCTGCTTCCTTCCTGCTCTCCTTGGGGACCGGCACTATGGATGAATAAAACCTGTTTCGCCACTTAAAACGTCTCCTTTAAGTTTCCATAATATAAGAGGATTTCCGATTTATTGATAAAAGCAAGGGATTACGGATTATCCTGATAGACAGCCCGTGTTCCCGATGGAAGGGTCAAAAGCTCAAGCAATTGGTCCACAACTTTCTTCCTTGTATCGAAGTCGAAAGGTTCGCCGCAAGGCCGGCCCATTTTGAACGGAACATGCATTGTTCGTGGAGCTGCGACTTTATCGGTTACTTCCGGGAACAGCGTAATCATGGCGGTTGGAATATTTGAAGCTTCTAAAGCCCGGGCATACAGCCCGAGTACGTTATGGCAGGATCCTCAGCCAGGCACAAGCAACGCAGCGCCGATTCCTTCGTTAAGGAAAAGCTCGACTACTTTTGGAATCGATTCCTGTTCGACTAAAGCCGTATCCAGGATGCCGCCGTTCAATCCGATGTTAATAGAAGAAAGGGACCCGATTTTCCCGTCGGCTGCAGCTTGCTTTAGCTGCGGCAGTGGAAAGACGATTGTCGGATCCGATTTTGCAAATTTCGTATCAATGTAAATATGTGTTACCGTCAGGTCTTGTTCTGTTACATCAGATGGGACGATCCTGAAAGTATGGTCGCCGGCCGGGTTATCCACCTCAAAAGGTTCGTCCCTTTTGAGGTGGATACCTGCAGTTGACACTAGTGCCACTTTGCATTCGTTCAAGGGCTTAGACAAAATAGCTTCCGCCGGGCTCGTGTGTTCCTTCATATGGCTCATGGTGAACTTTTTATAAGCTCCCGTGAAGTTCCCGGAAAAAGTCCGCGACATTTTCGACTTGATCTTTGTCTTCATTTTCATGAATCCGCATTCCTCCGTTTCAGCTTGTTTTATGTTAATAATTCGCTGTCTGATTGCAAATTCCTTTATTGGGGCAGTGATTAATTGCCAGGCTGCATAAATCTGAAGTTAAAGTAAAGAACATATGACTTCTCTCCTAAAACGGTATATTCCATAAGACTATTGATGCTTTTATGTGAAATATAGTAAAAAAATTATATTTTATATTGAATATTATACCAATTCAGAATATTATATAATTAGTTTCAAAATACAGGAATAAGAAAGGAGAAAAAAATGAAAAAAGGTCTTGCAGGAATTTTAACTGGTTCGATTTTATTTATGGGAACGACGTTCAGTGTGGCTGCTGATGAACACATTGACAAAGATTGTGGGGATTTTGCTGATCATAACGAAGTTATGGCTTTTTGGTATGAAAATGGATACAGTGCCGAAAATGACCCACATGATCTTGACCGTGATAACGACGGTCTGGCTTGTGAAGTCAGCCAGTCTGAATATGACAATTATGTAGCCAGCCAGGAAGACGATGATTCTGTTGAAGAAGAACAAGGTGAAAACGCTGCAGAAAATGAAAGTGAAGAAGGCGCTGCTTTGCCTGATACGGCATCAAACGGACCTCTTATGATGTTGTTCGGTGCTGGAGTTGCGGGTGCCGGGTCATTGCTTTTATTCCGTCGTAAAAGTAAAACAGCCTAATGCAAACAAACGGCAGGAAAAATCCTGCCGTTTTACTTCGAGGTGATGGTTGATGAGGCGCTTATTGGGGCTAATCCTGCTGCTGGTCGGATTGGCAATAGCGGTAACAAACTTTCTGGAATGGAACGCCGGGCAAACAGCTGCCCAGGATTTCACTCTAGAAGAAGTTCAAGATTTTGACAAAATCGAAAAGACAACCGAAAAAGAGATGCTGTTTACGCCGCCTCCAATAAAAGAAGATCCTGTTCCTCTTCTCACTGCAGATGCAGCGCATGAAACAGGGGAGGAAATGGCTACTCTTCTGATTCCTGAAATCGAAAAAAAATATTCGGTTTACTGGGGCACTGATCCAGCTACTCTGAATCAGGGAGTCGGAATGTTTGTAAGTGATCTGACTACTTTGCCCGGAGGCAATGGCCATACGGTTCTAAGCGGTCATCGTGATACGGTATTTACCGGTCTGGGTGAATTGGAAGAGTCGGATTTGCTTTACGTGGAATACGGGACAGAAGTTTTTGTTTATGAGATTACGGATATCTGGATAACACATGAAAACGATAGATTGGTCATCGTGGAAAAAGATGAATCGACTTTGACGCTGACGACTTGTTATCCTTTTGACTTCATCGGATTTGCGCCTGAACGTTATATTGTGCAGGGTAAATTGATTGCTGACCATAACAGTCAATAGAGAGACTCTGCATTAAGGGAAAAATCCATCTTCCAGAAGAATATTAAGGAAGATGGATTTTTCATTTGCCCAAAAGCATAAGAGATGTAAATATTAGAGTCTTATAACCTCTAAGAAAAAACGCGCTCTCCCTGGGACCAGGTTTCTTTTACTTTCAAATTTTGCAGCTGAAAATCATCTACTAGCTTTGGATGATCAGAAAGCAGGATGAAGTCAGCCGGGTAGCCTTCCTCGACCTTCCCTTTGCGATCTTCCTGGAATTCGAGCATTGCAGGGACTTCCGTATAACCTTTATAAATCTCATCAATTGTCAATTTTTCTTCCGGAATCCAACCGCCTTCGGGCTTCCCTTGTTGATCAGTCCGGTTGACAGCTGCGAACATTTCTACCATAGGAGACAAGGGACCAATCGGGCAGTCTGAACTGCAAGTGAATGGAATTCCTCTTTGATAAACTGATTTCCATGGATTGCAGTAACGTTCACGCTCTTCGCCGACCCATTTTGCTGTTTTGGAATATTCCTTCATCATGAATCCGGGCTGAGTTTCCAAATAAGGTTTTACTTTGGCCAGCCGATCCAGCAAGTCTGGTGCCAGTACCTGAGCATGGATGATGCGGTGACGCATTTTTTCTGCACCGACATTTTCAATTGCATCAAGAGCAGTCTCGACAGAACGGTCGCCTATAGCGTGCATAGCCACCTGCATATTGTTTTCATCGGCGTATGCAACCATTTCCTGTAAGTCTTCAGGTGGGTAGTTTAAAACTCCGGATGTTTCAGGTGAATCATCATAAGGCTTTCTTAAGGCGGAAGTGTGCAGACGCTGCGTTCCATCCAGGAAAATCTTAAAAGCTCCCAATTTGACGCGGTCCGTTCCATCACCTGTCCGTTTAGAGGAACTTTCAATGTACTTTTTCATATCTTCCAAACCGAAAACATAATGGTGCAAGTGGACATCGATGCCAAGCCTGTCTTCTTTTTCGAGTTCCGTGTAGGCGTCCCATAAAACATCGAAAGAGCCCACGTAATTCAAATCATCTGTATGCACAGACGTGATGCCTTGTTCCAATAGTTTTGGAATGGCATCAGCGACCGCTTCCTTGATCTCATCTTTCTCTTTATTGCGGAAATGGAATTTGATGAAGTGGACTACGGTATCTTTGAACCTGCCTGTCCAGTCGCCATTTTCATCTTTTTCAACAAACTCTTCGGGAAACTGGGTCAAATCATCTTTTTCTTTGATGATTTTCATCGCTTCTTCGTTGACGACACATTCATGGCCATCATCATGCAAGAAAAAAACCGGCCGCTCATAATCCAATTCTTCGATTTCCTTGGCGGTCAGCGGGTGATCGATATCGTCGAATTCGTCATCCATCAATCCTCGTCCGATTACCCATTCGTGTTCTTCCATTTCTTCATGGTTGTATTCATTTTTGACAACTTCCTTCATTTCTTTCCATGATTTAACTTCCCGCAAATCAAGCTCTTTGCTCATTAAGCCGAAACGGAGCAGGTGCATATGGCTGTCATTGAAAGAAGGAGCTAAGGTCAACCCTTTCCCATCAATGATGTCTCCGCTCTGTTCGTCTGTAACGCCTTTATTAATTGAAGCGAATTTACCGTTTTCTATGGTTAAACTGAAAATTGCATTGGGATCGTCCTCGTGGTTTGGTCTGTACAACTTCACGTTCTTGATGATTTTCAATTGTCTTACCTCCTTTAGGCTTTATAAAAATTGTTTTCCCAGCTAAAAAAGATTCAAACAGCATAAAAGGAGAGGCGGCCAAGCAGCTTTTTAGCAGAGCAATAACTTTAGGGATGAAAGACAAGCAATAAGCCCTTCAATCTTATAAGTACCGGAACTTTTTTAAAAGGAAAAATCGGGTATACAAACAATGACGTAATAACCCAAGCAGCCTGAATCCGACTCCAACTCCAACCTTATTCCTTATGCCGGTGCAACCGCATTCAGAATAAAGAAGGTGACTTATGAAAAAGTGGCGTACTTTTTTTATACTTATTGTCCTTTGCCTCTTTTTAAGTGCGGCAGCCCATACCGCTTATCTGCTGGAATGGGCGGGAGATCGTTTTATGCTCGGTCCAAACGATGGACTGTCACAGATGATGCCATTCAAGGCGATACTCTATGAACAATACACTTCAGGTGAATTTTTCTATTCATCTTCTTTCGGCTTGGGCAGCGGGACCTATAGTGGCCTATCTTATTATTTTGCCACTTCGTTTGTATTCGCACTGACCGTAGTATTCTTTTTCCTGCTGGAAATGGCCGGGATTATTACAGAGCCCGACGTCTTGTTCTGGGCGCATGCCGCTGTCTTCATCAATATCACACGTCTTACAGCAGTGCTTTTCATCAGTTTTCACGTCTTCCGCTATATGAAATTCAAGCCGGTGCCCGCCTTTCTCGGAGCCAGCATCTATGGATTATCCAGCATGTATTTTCGCCATGCCGTTTACTGGGAATTCTTTGCGGATGCTTATTTGTGGCTGCCATTCCTCATTTTCGGCATCGAAAAAATCTTCCGTGAAGCTAAGCCGGGCTGGTTCCTCGCTGCAGTCGCTGTATCGATGATCGACAGCTTCTACTTCGCCTATGTGAATTTTCTGCTTGCCGGCATTTACATCCTGTTCCGGCTCTTTATGCCGCTCGCGGAAAATGAAATCAGAAGAAGCAAAGCAGTCGTACTTTTTTTCATAAGCGGTGTAATCGGAGCGGGTATCAGCGCAGTATCTTTTATACCGGCTGTGCATGCATTCATACACAATCACCGGCCTGCTTATGTCCATGAAATTGACTGGCTGATGTTCCACGATAACATTCTATTCACGAGCAGTTATGTCATTTTGCCGGCAGCAGGTGTCGGACTGGCTGGTGCTTTTCCTCTTTACCGCGATCCCCGATTCCGCTTTTTCGTATCGCTCATAATGTTTGGCGTATTGCTCCATTACAGTCCGCAAGTTGCCAGTGTCTTTAACGGCTTTTCCGCGCCTCAATTCCGGTGGGAATATTTCCTTTCCTTTGTTTCCGGCGGTGCTGTCGCAGCCGGCTTCAGCAAACTCCCTGTATTGACTGTTAAAGATTTTACGCTTGCTGGGGGTCTGGCGCTGCTGGTTTACGGATTGTTTGCTTTATATGATGACAGACTCGAGATCCGGGCACTTTTTATCTTCACTGCGGTAAGCGCAAGCTTATTCGTCTATATACTCTTTGCTTTGGCTGTTAAAAGAAATTCCAAGAAAGGGCAGGCGGCCGTCGCTGTACTTCTGGTCTTGCTTTTTTTAGCGGCGGGCTACCAATTTGCCCTTGCCGTCGCCGAAGACGGAGTAACGATCCAGTTTCCGCTGTTCCTGGGTGTACTTGGCTCAGCGTTGTTTACATTTATGCTGTTATTGCGTGCTGTCCGGAACCAGTCAAAAATCGGTGAGGCCGTAGCTTTTATTGTCATAACCCTGCTGGTGCTGGCCAACGGTTTTCAGTATGTAAATCTTATAAATGGCGGCAATACACAAAAAGTTTCGGAAGAATACATTATGGGCGAGGATTATGATGATCCGGAAATCAACAGGCTTCTTGCAGAAGTTGAAGAACGTGATGCCTTTTCTTTCTACCGCATCGATTGGATGGAAGGAGTGCGGAACAATACACCGATCGTCGAGGATTTTTACGGATTAAGTGCCTATTCCAGCATTCTCAATGAAGAATTGCTGTATTTTTACTTGTATGAACTTGAAATCGATATGGCGCGTGAAAGTGTCAGCCGCTACGCGACGCTTGGCAAGCGCACCAATTTGCACAGCTTGCTGCTCGGCAACTATGTCATACTTCCGCATGGCGATGAAAATGTGCCGGCCGGTTTTGAGGAAATTCTAGCCTCGGAAAATTTTACAGTTTACGAAAATCAATTGCCGCTGCCGTTTGTGCGTTCCGCAACTGCGACTTACAGTGAAGACAGCCTTGCCGATGAACCGGTGCTCCGGCGCGAACATGCGATGCTGTCTGGCGTCGTTTTGAAAAATCCTGCTGAGGAGGCTGTGCTTCCGCCGGAACCGGAAGCGTTGGCATTTGAAGTTAACGGAATTGAAGCGACTTATGAAGATGGTGTGCTTGATGTATCGGGCGAAACAGGCGGCATCGATTTGATGCTGAAAGATGCCGTGCCGGAAGAAAGCGATTTATATGTCGCATTTCATCTGGTCAACCGAGCTGAAAATCAGGGATTTCCACTGACGGTTAATTCGTACAAAACATCGAGGAAGTCGAATGTGTCTGTCTATAAGACGTTTGTCGACGATTTGACCATTCGTATACCGGCAGATAGTACTGTTCGACTCCGTGTTCCCGAAGGAACCTATGAACTTACTGAACTTGCCGTCTATGAAGAGCCTTATGACGTGCTGCGCTCCGAAGTGGTAGAGGCTGATGGAGGCAATCGTTTTGAATGGAGCGGCAGCAGGATTCAGGCGGATTATCTGAATGCTGGAAACGATGAATTCATTGTGTTTCCTGTGCCTTATGAAGTAGGCTGGACTGCGGAAGTCAACGGGGAAATGAGGGAAGTTCTGGAAGCAAACTATGCTTTTCTCGCTGTCCCCGCATCTCCTGGGGTAAATGAAATCAGATTGACTTATCGGCCGCCGCATTTTTGGAAATCACTGTTGCTCAGCGTAATGTCTCTATTGGCAGGTATTTTTTATCTGTGGAAACGGTAAAAGCAAAGGAGAGCCGGTCCCGTTATGCCGGCTCTCCTTTTCTACCGGTGCATCTATTCGCTGAATAAGAATGAAGGCGCAGAAGATAGGGTAGGGAAGAATAACAGAAGCTTGAATCAGGAGTGATGGAAATGGATTTTTTGCCTGCAGATTATATGGTCATCACAGTACGTCTTCTAATGGCTGCGGTGCTAAGCGGCATTATCGGAATCGAACGCGAAACGAAAAAGCAGCCTGCCGGACTCCGTACGCATCTTTTGGTCGGTACCGGAGCATGTCTGATGATGATTCTTTCTATTACAGGTTTTGATACTTACATTAATAACGTCAGTGGTCCCCTGCAGTTTGATCCTTCCCGTATCCCGTCCTATGTCATAAGCGGTATTGGTTTCCTCGGAGCCGGGACGATTATTGTCAACCGGGGATCCGTAAAAGGACTGGCGACTGCCGCTTCAATTTGGGTAGCTGCCGGATTGGGACTGGTAATCGGCATCGGCATGTATTACGTAGCCGTGTTATCGACATTGATAGTCATCGGGACATTATATGTGCTGGGAGAAGTGGAGAAAAAATATATCTCGAAGCATAAACAGAAACAAATCGTCATCATCGCAGAAGACCAGAGTGAAATGTTTGCGAAACTCAGCGGATATTTTGAAAACAACGACCTCAAAGTGACAGATTTTCAAATTGAAGAAGTGGACACATATTCTGAAAAACAAGTATCAAAATATATTTTTTCGTTAAAAGAAGGAAAGGTCCAAGATGAAATGGAACTGGTTAAAGAGATTCAGAAATTGGATGGAGTCGCAAAAGTGATTGTGTGATTGAACGCAGCACTGAATTAATTTCAAAAGAGGCATGAGAGGGGAACAGACATGAAATTACTGATTCTTGGAGGCACAAGATTTTTAGGGCGGTTCCTAACCGAAAAGGCACTGCAAAACGGTCATGAAGTGACATTGTTCAATAGAGGAAAAACAGAACCGGAACTGTTTCCGGAAGTGGAGAAGCTGATCGGCGACCGGAACGGGGACCTGGAAGCGCTGAGAGGACGCAGCTGGGATGCAGTTATTGATCCAAGCGGCTATCTGCCATGGTCCGTCCAGGAGTCAGCGGAATTGCTGGCCGACTCAGCCGGGCATTATACCTTCATCTCGAGTGCTTCGGTTTATAATCAGCTCGATCAGCCCGACATTGATGAGAACCACTCAGTCGGCAAATTGCTTCAGGAAAGAATCGAAGAATTAAAAGCGATGGAACCGGCAAAGGCGATAGCTGAAAATTACGGCGAACTGAAATACCTGTGCGAAAAGGAAGTGGAACGGGCATTCACAGGACGCAGTTTAATTGTCCGGCCGGGATTGATCGTCGGCCCATTCGACTTTACGGACCGCTTCAGTTATTGGGTCAACCGCATAGCAAAAGGCGGAGAAGTGCTGGCACCAGGCCGTCGCAATAAGGAAATTCAGTTTATCGATGTGCGCGACCTCGCTGAATGGATCATCCGGATGGTGGAGTCGAAAGCGAATGGCACTTATAATGCCACAGGCCCGGCGACCGAATTGACGATGGAAGAGTTTTTGGACAGATGCAAAGAAACAGTAGGAGCTAGAGTCGATATGGTCTGGATTGAAGAGAAGTTCCTGCTTGGCCATGATGTAAAGGGCTGGAGCGACCTGCCTTTATGGATTCCGGACAGTGAGAACTTGCCGGGCTTCCTGTCAGTCAATATTCAAAAAGCAATGGATGCGGGACTGACATTCCGCCCGTTGGAAGTAACAATTCTTGATACGTTAAAGTGGGAATCAACGCGCAACGTAACTGAAAAGAAAGCGGGGCTGGATCCAGCCAAAGAAAAAGCGGTGCTGCAAGACTGGAATGAAAAAGGTTTATAATATAAAAGGCAATACTCTCCAAAATAATTGGGGTTTGGTATAAGATAAGAGTCATACGGCACCTTTGAAAGGGGTGATATCAGGTGACTAGCAAATCTCGAATGTCAGCGTCAGGAAAAACTCATGCAAAGCCTGTGATACAGAATGGCGATACTTTGCGTGGGGCAAGCAAGAACTAATTCGCCCGTAAATGTGTCATTCGAACATGGCGTCCTTATAAATATCCAATCAAACAATAAGGAGTGTTTCAAAATGATACATGTAAAAGAAACAAGCGATAACCAAGGAATAGCTGGCGAACGTCCGGATGCTTTTATCCGAAATGACCAATTTAACTTTATCAAGGGCCAGGCAAAAATTCTGGTCAACGGCAAGGCGACAAGCAGCGATGCGGAAGTACTGAGTGTACTGCGCCATCTGGCACAGGAAAAGGTCTTTGGGCTGTTCCCATCTTTGAACGATGAACAGAAAGCGGTATTGAAACCGTTGACAGCGGTAAAGGAAACGGCGGAAGCGGAAGCCTTTCTTGAACAATTGTCTGCATACCTGCTGCCGTTCAAAAGTGTAACGGATCAGGGCTTGAAGAAATTATTCCCAAAAGCGAAAAAGCTTAAAGGGCCGAAACTTGATACGCTCGATTTCAAAAAGCTGTCTTATCTAGGCTGGATTGAGAGTTCGACGCTTATGTACCTGGTGATTGAAAAAGATGGCCGCCTCGAAGGCATCCACGGCAGCTTCAACCGCAGTGCGAAACATGGCATCTGCTCAGTCTGCAATAAACATAGCGAAGTAGGTTTGTTCACTGCCAAGACAAAAGGTTCCAGCCAGGATAATTTCGTCAAACGCGGCAACTATATCTGCCAAAACAACGACACCTGCAACAGCAATATCGATACATTGGAGCGGCTCCATGACTTTGTGGAACGGTTGCAAAAATAAATGGAAAATTGAGCTTTTCGGGAAACCGGAAAGCTTTTTTTATTGAAGAAAAAGCGCTTCAGACAAGCATGTGGGACAAAAAATATCCCGGTTTACAGAATTTCAGGTTGACATCATGTGGAACAGAATATATATTATGTGTAACCGGTTACACATTACGGAGTGAGGGGTAAGGCATATGACGACGATCAGGGATGTAGCTAAAAAAGCGGGAGTTTCCGTTGCGACAGTTTCGAGATTTTTAAACGGCAATGGCTATGTCAGCCAGGAAGCGGCAACTGCTGTGAAAGCGGCTGTAGAAGAGCTGAACTATGAGCTGAACACGGTTGCCCGCTCGCTTACAACTAAAAAATCGAATCTGATCGGATTGATCCTGCCGGATATTACAAACCCCTTTTTTCCGGAACTTGCCCGTGCAGTGGAAGACGTGGCATTGACCTACGGCTACACTGTAGTCTTGTGTAATTCCGATGAAGATCCAAAAAAAGAGAAGAATTACATTGAAACCTTGAAGAAAAAATATATCGCCGGTTTTATTGTGACCTCAAACCAGCTTGACGCGCCGCATTACGCAAATTTAAAGCTGCCCGTCGTCGCATTGGACCGTGTTATCAACGAGCAGATACCGACTGTCGTATCGAACAACAGACAGGGCGGTTTTATGGGAGCGCAGGCTTTAGTCGACAGAGGCAGCAAAAACCTGCTGTTCCTGAGAGGTCCGGAAGAATTCGGGTCGGCAAATGACCGTTACATAGGATTTGGCGAGGCGATGGAAAAGAACAGCGTTGCTTATGAAACAGTATTCTGCCCATTCCATTTCGCGGAAGCAGAAAATATTGTAGAACAGTATTTACATGACAATAAAGACATTGATGGCATATTCGCCAGCAGTGATGTGCAGGCGGCGGGGGCTTTAAAAGCAGCGCATAATCTGGGGTTGGCTGTGCCGAAAGATTTGCAGATCATCGGCTTTGACGGAATTTCAATGGGGGAGATGCTGACACCCGCTTTGACGACAGTTGCACAGGATATTTATAAAATGGGTGCGATTGCAGCAAGGGTGCTGATCAAGCAGATTGAAGGCCAGCCGATTGAAAATTTCATGAACGAGATTCCAGTGAATCTAGTGGTTCGGGGAACGACGAAAGGAGCGGTGACATGATTACAGTTGTGGGCAGTATTAATATGGATCTCGTAGTTCGCACGGATCGATTCCCGAAACAAGGGGAAACGGCGCTTGGAGATTTGTATACGACAATTCCAGGCGGTAAAGGAGCCAATCAGGCAGTTGCGGCTGCCAGGCTTGGAAGCGATGTGCAAATGGTCGGTGCAGTAGGAACCGATGCATTTGGCCAAGTGCTCGTTGAAGGATTGGACATAGAAGGCGTACACATTGAACACGTCAAGCAATTGGATGGAATGAGCGGAATCGCCAATATCCTGCTATCTGAAGGAGATAACCGGATCATCGTGGTGCCTGGTGCGAACCATCTTCTAAAAGAAGAAGAAATAGAGGGTTTGGAATATCTGTTCGAAGCGAGCGATATTGTCATTATGCAATTGGAGATTCCACTTCCCGTTGTGCATCGGACATTGGAAATTTGCCGGCGCATCGGAACGCCGACCATTCTGAATCCTGCGCCATCTGCAGGGTACCGCAAAGAAATGGAACCTTATTGGACTTATCTGACACCAAACGAATCGGAAGCGGAAGAAATTTTCGGCACGCAATGGGAAAGCGCGCTGGAACAATTTCCGAATCGCCTGATTGTGACCTTGGGGAAAAAAGGGGCCCGTTATTTCGATGGCAATAAACATATAATCGTCGAAGGTTATGCGACGGAAGCTATAGATACAACGGGTGCTGGCGATACATTCAATGGTGCACTTGGTGTGGCAATTTCTGAACAGATGCCATTTGAAGAAGCGGTTCGTTTTGCCAATGCTGCGGCTTCATTGTCTGTAGAAAAAATGGGTGCACAAGGCGGCATGCCAAACAGAGAAGATGTCCTCGCTAGAATGCGTGGTGCTTCAGAGTGAAGAAGCATGGAATGATTAACCGTGACATCGCGGCGTCGCTGGCTGAATTCGGCCATACAGACCACCTGGTGATTGCAGATTGCGGGCTGCCGATTCCGAAAGGCGTTCATTGCGTCGATTTATCTTACGAATTGGGCAAGCCGTCGTTCATCGATATTCTGGATGCAGTGCTTGCGGACTTTCAGCACGAAGCAGCATTTATTGCCAGTGAAATAGAGAAGGCAAATCCGGAAGTCGAATCAAAAATTAAAGAACGGACAGCTGTTTCCTATATCTCACATGAAGAGTTGAAACAACTAAGCAAAGACGCCAAGCTGGTTATCCGGACCGGTGAAGCGACTCCGTACGCCAACATTGTGCTGCGGTCAGGCGTTATTTTCTAGAAAGGCAGGTGTGTAGTCATGATTGAAATGACAGGCATCTCTAAAGCATTCAGTGGCAACCAAGTATTAAAAGACGTTTCTTTTTCATTGGAGAAGGGTGAAATCCATGCCCTGATGGGAGAGAATGGAGCCGGAAAGTCTACATTGATGAAAGTATTGACGGGAATTCATAAGCGGGATACCGGAACGATTGTTGTCAAAGGGGAAGAAGTGAATTTCACTTCACCCAAAGAGGCAGAAAAAGCCGGGATTGCTGTAATTCATCAGGAATTGAATATACTGCCGCATCTGTCGATTGCTGAAAATCTGTTTCTTGGAAAAGAAGAAACCGTAGGAAAAACGAGCATTCTTAAAACGAAGAGCATGAACGCCAAGACGAAGAAGATTCTTGGTGAATTAGGACTGAATATAAATCCCTCCTCTCCGGCAAGCGGATTGTCTGTCGGGAAGCAGCAAATCGTGGAAATCGCGAAAGCGCTGTCTGCAGAAGCCGAAGTCATTGTAATGGATGAACCGACTGCCGCTTTGACTGACCGCGAAATCGATACGCTTTTCAAGACGATTCGGGATCTGCAGAAAAAAGGAGTTTCTTTCATCTATATTTCCCACCGGATGGAAGAGATTTTCTCTCTCTGCGACCGTATTACCGTGCTGCGGGATGGCGAATTCGCGGGAGTGAAATTTATAAAAGATACCTCATTTGAAGAAATTGTACAGTTGATGGTAGGGCGTGAACTGGGCGAGCGTTTCCCCGAAAGGCATGCCGAGATTGGCGAAGTAAAGCTTGCGGTAAAAGGCTTGACGAGAAAAGGCCACTTTGAAGATATATCGTTCGAGTTGCGAAAAGGCGAAGTGCTTTCAATTGCAGGTCTGATGGGTGCCGGGCGGACCGAAGTGGCGCAGACATTATTCGGTTACCGGAAAGCGGACGCAGGCGATGTGGAACTGGACGGCAAAAAGGTGAAAATCAACAGCCCCCGCACTGCTAAGAATTTAGGCATCGGATATGTAACGGAAGACCGGAAATCTGAAGGCCTGCTGGTGGACTTCACTGTAGAAGAAAACATCAGCCTGACCAATTTCCATGAAATATCGAAATACGGGATGATTTCACAGAAGAAAGAAAGTGCACTTTATCAATCGATGAAGGAACGGCTGGGCATCAGGACTTCCGGTCCTCACCAGACAGCAAAATCACTGAGTGGGGGGAACCAGCAAAAAGTGGTCATCGCCAAATGGATCGGCATCGAACCCAAATTGCTTATTCTGGATGAACCGACCCGGGGCGTTGACGTTGGGGCAAAAAAAGAGATTTATTCGATTATCAACCAACTTGCGGAGCGGGGCGTTGCTATTCTGATGATCTCTTCCGAATTGCCGGAAGTGCTCGGTATGGCCGACCGCGTACTCGTTATGCACGAAGGCAAACTTGCAGGTGAATTGTCGAAAGAAGAAATGACACAAGAAAGAATTATGCACTACGCTACTGGAGGTGAAAGTAATGCAACTCAAAACAGCTAATCAATCGTTGTTTCAAAAAATCGCACCGTTTATCGGTTTGTTTCTTATTATCCTAATCATTACTTTATTGAATCCTGGTTTTCTTTCCATGAACAATATTCTTAACGTACTGAGGCAAGTATCAATTAATGCATTAATCGCATTTGGGATGACATTTGTCATTCTGACGGGCGGCATCGATTTATCGGTCGGTTCGATTCTGGCATTGACAGGAGCCGTTACTGCCGGAATGATGGCAAGCGGCGTTGACCCGATTTTGGCCATGTTTGTCGGCCTCTTGCTCGGCGCATTACTTGGAGCTTTCAACGGAATAATCATTGCGAAAGGGAAAGTTGCACCTTTCATCGCCACTTTAGCGACAATGACGATCTACCGGGGCTTGACTCTTGTCTATACAGAAGGCCGCCCGGTTTCCGGACTCGGCGACGGTGGTGCATTCCAGATGTTGGGGAGAGGTTATTTCCTCGGTATACCGATTCCGGTTGTCACCATGATCATCAGTTTCCTTATTCTTTATTTCATCTTGAAGAAAACGACTTTCGGACGCCGTGTTTACGCGGTGGGCGGCAATGAAGAAGCGTCGATTCTTTCCGGAATCAACGCGGACCGCATTAAGATTTATGTCTATTCATTAATCGGCTTCCTGTCGGCGTTTGCGGCATTGATCCTAACGTCACGCCTGAATTCAGCGCAGCCGACTGCCGGACAAATGTTTGAGCTTGATGCCATCGCGGCTGTTGTGCTTGGTGGAACGAGCTTGACCGGTGGGCGCGGCTGGATTGTCGGTACTTTAATCGGTGCTTTGATTATCGGTGTTTTGAATAATGGTTTGAACTTAATTGGGGTTTCGTCCTTCTTCCAGCAAGTGGTGAAGGGTGCAGTCATATTATTGGCGGTCCTGTTGGATCGTAAAAAAACAGCTTAAGGAGCGTGGGAGAATGAACAAGTTCAAGTTTCTAGCAATGTTGGTGGCCATGATGGTTTTAGCGGCATGTTCAATGGAAGGTCCAGGTTCAAGTTCAGAAGATGAATCAGGCGGCAGCACGGAAAGTGACGGGGAGTACACAATCGGCTTCTCGATCTCGACATTGAACAATCCGTTCTTTGTAACATTGAGCGAAGGGGCTGAAGCGAAAGCTGACGAGCTTGGCGCGGAAATTTCAGTTGTTGATGCACAGAATGACGCAGCAAAACAAGCAAGTGATGTAGAAGATTTAATTCAACAGGGCGTCGATTTGATCATGATCAACCCAGTTGACTCAGAAGCAGTTGCAACTGCAGTCGAATCAGCAAACAACGCAGGCATTCCGGTAATTTCGGTTGACCGCAGTGTAGAAGGAGCAGAAGTGGTTTCACATATTGCCTCTGACAACGTCGCAGGCGGTGAAATGGCAGGCGAATACTTGCTGTCGCTAGTTGGTGAAGGCGCAAAAGTGGCTGAACTGCAAGGAGTTCCAGGGGCTTCAGCAACTCGTGAACGTGGAGAAGGTTTCAATAATGTCGCCCAGGAAAGCCTGGATGTAGTTGCTCAGCAAACTGCCAACTTCGACCGTGCAGAAGGATTGAGCGTAATGGAAAATATTCTTCAGTCCAATCCGGATATCCAAGGCGTCTTTGCACATAACGATGAAATGGCATTAGGGGCTCTTGAAGCCATCGAAGCCGCAGGCAAAGACATTCAAGTCGTTGGCTTTGATGCCACAGAAGATGCTGTGAAAGCAGTTGAAGAAGGACGTCTTGCAGGCACCGTTGCCCAAAAGCCGGAATTGATCGGTGAAACAGGCGTAGAAACAGCGGTTCAATTCCTAGACGGAGAAGATGTGGAAGCATCGATTCCAGTAGAGCTTGAATTGATCCAGCCGTAATCGAATAAAGAGCAGTTACGGAGCAGTATCCTTTTAACGGGATGCTGCTTTTTTCTGTCCAGTTATAATTGCAAAACCGAGGTTGGGAAAATTTTTCGTATTTTAAAAGAGGAGTTATTAATAAGGGAATTAAAAAAGTGTTTATATGTAATTTTTAATATTAATTTGACTAATTAGAATGGAATGTGAACTTTTAATAGGTGTATCTAACTTGATTGCTCATTAAGAGGTTGGGAAATATTTCTGTCTATTGATTTGAAAAATTTGTCAGTTTACTATCAGAAGAAGCAAGGTACACAAACTACCTTATCTGCCCCAAGGGCAGCTGACACCAATAGAAGAAATATAACTACTGGAGATGAAGCTATGAAGAGAAGGATGACATCATTGTTGATTATCGTTTTGCTGATTGTTCTTGGAGTCCTGGGCTTTGAATATTTAGAAAAAGCCGAAGCAGGCAGCGGCATATGGGGATCAGATGAATCATACAGGACACTTGATGAGATCAAAGCGGAGTCGGATCTCGTGGTTCGTGCCCACATTCCTTTATATTACGATATCCGTGAATATGGAGGAGAAGAAAGGATCACAAAACAGGCTTTTTACGAAGTGGCTATCGACGAAGTCTTCCTTGATCATACTGGCCACGGCTTTGACGAAGATTCTGAAATCGTTGTCAATCAGGTTATCGGTTTAAAGGATTCGGATGCCGATAAGTATTCAACGAAAAGAGGCATGAAACCCATGAAAACAGGCGATTATTTACTTTTTCTGAAGAAAGTCACCCACCCGGCGGATGGCAAAGTCTATTATATTTCAAACTCCTCCCATCATCTTTATAAATGGCGCGGCAATAAAACTTTCAAGAACATCGCGTCTGATGACTTGGGGGAGATAAAGTATTCGGAGCTGACGAGCGGGCAGTAGAAGCTGGCTGCTTAAAAATCGTACAAAATAAGAGGCTTTTCCAAAGGTCAGGTAAGTGGCTTTGGGATGGCTATGCGTGCATCAATGTCCCGCTAATTGGATAGGAAATATGCGAAAACCCCGGAATGCGTCCACGACGCGTTCGGGGGTTTTTTTGGTTAGCTGTCAGTTTGCAAATGGGTGAAGCAGGGTGCCGTTTTATCGGATGGACGTGTCTATTGGAGGAGATTTTTCTTTTGTCCAGCAGGTTATGTGCGGTGAGTGAGTTTTATGTGCGGAGAATAGGATTTATGTGCGGTGACAGAAAAATATGTGCGCAGTGCCAATAATCGGGGGAAATAAATGACTTTATGCCATCCGAATAATCAATTCATAGCCACAACTTTCCCACCCACAAAGTCCTTGAACTAAACGGATGTTTTTCGCGTAGCGAAAAACTCCAATCCATTAAAGAGAGGCTTCGCGGATGCGAAGCCTCAATCATCATTTATACCAATTTGACTGTAATGCTGCCATTATCGGATTGCAGGTCAATCGGATGCTGTCCTGTTCCGTAAACGGTTCTTCTTTTCTTCGAACCGAATACAGAAACCGAGCCCCAATCGACTTCAGCGTTGATGGTGGCATTCTCTGGGTGTCTTTTTGTTTCCAGCAGAATAGAACCATTGTCTGTTTCCATGCTGATGCTGCGTTCAAGATCGGCAGCCAAAAGATGGATGCGTCCATTATCCGTTTGTGCCTGGACGTCGCCTTCAACTTCTTTCAATGTAATGCCGCCGTTGTCGGAAACGGCATGCAGTTTACCGGCTTGGATATCTTTCAACGTGAGCTGGCCATTATCTGTTTCGGCCCTTAAATTTTTCGCCTGGACAGTTATCAGCTTTATAGCTCCGTTATCTGATTTTACCGCGAACTTTTCAGCATTTATCCGGCTCAGTTCGATGCTGCCATTATCCGTCTCAACCAGCAGTTCTGTACTTTCCAGGCGTTCACCAGTGATGGTGCCATGGTCAGAAAGAATTTGAATCTTCCCGTATAACTTAGGGGGCAATTGAACAATCAGAGTCGGTGACTTGAAACTGCCTGTAATCGTAAAGAATCCCCATTTTCTAGCTTCTTCTTTCAACGTAATCACCAGCGTACGGTCAAGGATGTCTACAGCCAGGTGCTGGCGGTAGGTTTTATTTTCAACATCCACGTGCATTTGGCCATCAGCAGAAGGGAAAATTTGCACCACTGCATTGTCGGTCTGAATATCCACTTTATCGAATTTGTCTTTCGAAATATCGATTTTTTCGGCAGGGACTGTTGATTGGCTAAAATCAAAGCTGTCGACAAGTTCTTTTGCAATGGCATCCGGAGAGCCGAGTTCCAAAGCGATATCGCTGTCGGATTTGCCATCAGCACGGCCATTCGCAAAGTATTCACGGATATCCTGCAGAATATCGTTGCGTTCTTCAGCAGGCAGCCGTTCCAATGCTTGTT
The DNA here is from genome assembly GCF_003668635.1 of Planomicrobium sp. Y74. Taxonomy (GTDB): domain Bacteria; phylum Bacillota; class Bacilli; order Bacillales_A; family Planococcaceae; genus Planococcus. The sequence goes on from NZ_RCWH01000003.1 coordinate 293,409, forward strand.
CAAGTTGTTGCAGAAATTGTTGTTCAGTCATTTTGCACACCCTCTTCGATTAGTTTATTGACCCCATCCGTAAAGCTTTTCCATTCTTCGAGCTGTTCATGAAGATATGTTCTGCCCGCTTCGGTGAGCGAATAATATTTCCGCGGTGGACCTTCCGTCGATTCCTGCAGATAAGTGGAGAAATAGCCTTCTTTGGTCAAACGGCGAAGCAGGGGATAGACAGCGCCTTCCGAAATGGCGATGCGATCGGAAATTTTCTGAACCAATTCATAACCGTAGCGGTCCTGTTTATCCAGAAGAACCAGTACGCAAAGGTTTAGAGCGCCTTTTTTAAATTGAATATTCACCTGAAAAGCCTCCTTCCTTCACTAGTATTTTATAAACAGTAGTGGTTAATGAATAATATATCATCCAGTACTGTTCAATGCAAGGTATTGGATAAAATAAATTGAAAATTAAAAAGCCTTGCCGGAAAAAGAATCCGAAAAGGCTGAAATGCATTTAGTGCTTCGGTAAAACGATTTTCCGATAGAGATGAACTGTAAAGAAATAATAGCCGCCGTAAATTGCCAGAAAAATCAGGATGGACACCCACAATCGGTAATAGGGTTCATCCATGATAAAGGTGAACATCCGCATGCCAACGAAGACATGCAGCAGCCCCAGGATGCCGGGGAACAGGAAAACGATGAATATTTCCCGTGCGAGTGAATTTTCAAGAACTCTGCGCCGGACACCCAGTTTCCGAAGGCTGTCGTAGCGGCGGATGTCATTATTGGCACCAGACAGGATTTTGAACATCAGGATGCTTGCCATCATCGTCAGAAAAGCGAGGCCAAGGAAAAAGCCCATGAAGAACGTTCCGCTGGCAATGGCGTATTGCGTTTTGAACTGGGCATACTTGGTCGCGACAGAATCGGTTTTCGGATCAAACCCGGTAACGAGACCGGGGTAAACGTCCAATTGCAGCTCGTCCAGCTTCTGCCACTCTTCAATATGGGCAGAAAAATCGGCGGTTCTTGCCAGAAGAATAGAAATTTCCTCTCCTTCCGCAAGTTCATATTCCTCAAGCGGAACGATGCGGGTAGATCTTGTGCCTTCAAGAGCAGGGTTGATGGCATAGAGTGCAGTAAACCATTGATCAGAGACAATTTGGCTGCCGTCCTCAATTTCCAGCTCCTCCGGCAGCGGATCGGGGCGGACTACTTCATACGTGACCATATCCCTGATCAGCGGAGGCGTAGCATTCAGCTCTTCCCGAACCAAGTAGATGAACTCATCATTCAATTTCATGCGGAAGGTGAGTTGTTCTTCAACTGGAATTGAATCTAAAACAGCCATTTCTGCAGCGCCCGGGTTGTAAAGCGTCGCATCATACTGCCAATGTTCATCAATCGATGTAAAAGCGTCGTTTTTAAAAGCGAATCCGCCTGCAATGGCACCGGCAGACAAGGCGATCAGCAATGCTATCGTGGCAAGAACCCATTTCAGTGATGATAAACGAAAATTAAGCTGTCCGGAAGTGAAAGAATTGATCCCTTTAAAATTCACTCTTTTATTGCGTTTCCATTTTCGGACGATGATAGGCAGCAGTGCCACGAACAGCACATAAGTGCCGAGCGTCGTTGCTATAGGAGCCGTAAAAAGACCGATAAACCGGAGCTGCTCCATAAAGTAAAGTGCTGTATAGCCGATTCCCAGAAAAAAGATACCGAGGAGAATCTGCAATGCCGAGCCTTTTGGTTCCGACGGTATCCCATCATTATGCATATCGGAATGCAAAAGATCGATGATGGAGGATTTAGCCAGCAGTGTGTTGTGAACGGTCGACGTTATGAAAGAAGCAACCAGAAAATAGACCATGGTCCAGAAAACCGCCGGCAAATAGACGACCTTGAATTGAGTGAATTCGATATTCAGCTGGTTCATCAGCAACCAGGAAACGACACGGGATAAAATGATTCCGAGTATCAAACCGATGGCGAGTGAAATCGCCGTAATAACCATTGTTTCGATTTGGAAAACGCGCCTGATCTGAACCTTTTTTGCGCCGATCAATTCATACAGCCCATACTCCTTTTTCCGTAAGGAGAGCAGAAACGAGTTGGTATAGAACAAATAGAAAAATGTAATGATGGATAGCATCACTGTGCCTACCAGGAAGACCACCTGGATATTATTGATGACGGAATTTTGCAGAATGAATTCTTTGTTCAAGGACATGGTGAGGAACATATAAAATACAGCGATGGAAATGATCAGGCCGGTAAAGAGAATAAGATAATCCCGCTGTTTCTTTTTCAGGCCGTTGATTGCAAGCTTCAGGATCATATGCGGACACCTGCCACAGGGCGTCGCTCCAAATCGCCTAGAACAGCCAGAATTTCCTGATGGAATTCTTCGCGAGTACCTGTTTGGAAAAGTTCACGATCGAGTTGTCCATCATTAATGAACAGCAGCCGGCTGCAATAGCTTGCGCTGCGCGGATCATGCGTCACCATCAGGACAGAGACTTGCTGATTTCTATTCAATTCCGCCAGCGTGTCAAGAAGTATCGCCGCATTTTTGGAATCGAGTGCACCGGTCGGTTCGTCGGCGAGAAGCAGTGCCGGTTCATGGATCAAAGCACGCACGATGGCAGTCCGTTGTTTCTGGCCGCCGGAAAGTTCTTCTGGATATTTCTCAATGATATCTCTGATGCCGAGTACTCCGGCTACTTGGTGAACACGTGATTGAATTGTTTTAACTGCCTTATTTTGCAGAGACAGCGGCAAGGCGACATTTTCAAAAACCGTCATGTTCTCAAGTAGATTGAAATCCTGGAAAATAAATCCGAGCTTTTGCGAACGGAAATCCGCTAATTGGTTTTCCGTTTTGGATGACACCACAATGCCATCGATAGTGATTTCGCCGTTCGTCAGGGGATCCAATGTCGCCACCATATTCAATAAGGTGGTTTTTCCAGAACCGGATGGCCCCATAATGCCGATGAATTCCCCCTCCTTCATTGAAAATGATAAATCGCGGATTGCCGTGTAGGCTGCAGATCCTTTTTTGCCGTACGTCTTTGTTACGTTTTTTGCCTTCAGTATAGTTTTCATACTAATTCCTCCAATTGTTTCAAAATATCTGATGAAACTTAGTATATTGGAGAAACATGAAGAATTACTTTTGATAAAAATGAAGAATTCTTAAGGTTTTCAAATGAAAAACTGCTGCCAAAATCAATCTTAATGACTTTGGCAGCAGATCCTTTTCTACCTCTATTCTTTTTCCGTCAGGAATGTAATAACCGCGAACAGCAGGAATGCCAGCAGCAATAATGTTCCGCCGACAATGAAGAGGACCATTACTAAGGTTTCATTCCAATTGAACGGATTCAAATTATACAGCCACATGCCGCCGGTCAAGCCGACTGCGCCGACCATTGCCAGAATACCGTGGACGGTAACGAGTTTTTTATACTTAATCGTGTAGGCGTGATAGAAAATGCCCCAGGCAAATACCGACAGCCAACCTACAAGCAGGATGTGGGCGTGGACCGGGCGCAATGAATAGTCCATTTGGCCAGCCATGTGTGAACCCAGATACGTGCCGATAAAGCCGAATATTGCAGAAAAGCGGATCAATCTTAAACTCCAAACTTTTTCCATGAATAAAACCCTCCAAATTATATTTGTTTCATATCGGATGCGGCAGGGTGAGGATGAACTCACTGCCTGCACCGATTTTGCTGTTAACTTCAATAGTACCATGATGCAACTGGACAATCTGTTCCACTATGGACAGACCGAGTCCTGTGCCGTCTTTTTTGCGGGCGGCATCACCGCGGTAAAAGCGTTCGAATAATTGGGGAATCGCTTCTTCAGCGAGTCCTGTTCCAGTGTCTTTAAAAATAATGATAACGTCTTTGCCGACTGTTTGGAGCCCAATTTCAATGCTGCCATCAGGTTTATTGTATTTAATGGCGTTCGTCAGCAAATTGTCCCAGACGTTATCGAGCAGTTCGGCGTCACCCCGGAAAAGGGTAGGGGGCAACGAATAAGAAAGATTGATATCTTCTTCCTCAAGTCGCCAACGGTATTTCCGGACAACAGTTTTCAGCTGCTCATCCAGCTGGAATTCTTTTGTCTTCATCGGATAAGCGCCCTGGTCAAGCGATGTCAGCAATAAAAGCTGGCGTGTAAGGCTCGACAGCCGTTTCGCTTCCTGATCAATGATTGAGGTGTAAGCGAGTCTGTCAGCTTCAGGCAAGTCATGCGATTTCAAGAGATCCGCGTAACCCTGGATGTTCATGAGGGGCGACTGGAAATCGTGCGACACATTGCTGATGAACGATTTGCGCGCCAGGTCGTTTTGCTGCAGCTGCGTCTGCATCAAATTGAAACTCTCAGACAGCTGGCCGATTTCATCATTACGTTGTATATCGAGCGGGTAATTATAATTTTCACGAGCGATGTGTTTGGTCGCTTCGGTCAGTTGTACGATAGGACGCGTCAATTGCCGTGCCAGCCAGATCATGCCAATAATGCTGACAAGTCCGATGGCCACCACAAAGCCGATCAGCACCGAATGGATATCGGTTCCCAGAAGTTTGGTATCAGGACGGATGAATAAGCCATAGCCTTCACCGTTGCGCTCAAATGGTACGCCAACAGTATTATGCAATTCATTGGTAAAATGGCCGATCATAAAAATTTGGTCCGTGAGATTATCGAGACCGGTATAGGTATCATTTTCTGTGAGGACGCGCTGTGCTTCATCCGGAAACGTCGTGTCGTCAAATGGTTCTCCAAAAAATTTCATATCGCCGGAACTGTCGACAAGGGCAATCTGATATCCCAGTTTCGCAACAGCCTGCATATAGCGATCGAAGTTTTCTTCAGAATAAGGCACATTTTGGACAGTTGCCACGATTTCCTGAGCAATGCCGACATTCTGTTCGATCGTCTCTTCTTTAGTAACAGTGATATAAAAGATATTGGCGATGGTAAAACCGATTAGGATACTGATGGCAAGAATGAAAAGCGTAGCAACGGTGAATTGGCGGTACAAAGTTTTCATTTCAGTGCCTCGAGTTTATAGCCAATGCCGCGCATCGTATGGATTTCAACAGTGGCCGCATAGCGCTTGAGCCGGTCACGGATGCGGTTGATATGAGTATTCAATGTCATTTCACTGACATCGTGGTCTTCGCCCCAGACATATTCAAACAGCAGGCCGCGAGGGGTGGCCAGGTTGGCGCGGGAGATCAGAAGGGACAGGATTTCAAATTCCTTTAGCGGTAAAATGACAGTTTCATCGCCAATCGCCACTTCAAAGTTCCGGCGGTTGATCGCCACATTGCCTGCCTGCAAATTTTCCTGTACCGAACGTTCGGAGCGCCGCAGCACCACCGCGACACGAAACAGCAATTCCTTCGGCTCGAACGGCTTAACCACATAATCCTCGGAGCCTGATAAAAAACCTTTTTCCTTATCTTCAAGCTGGCCTTTTGCCGTCAGAAGGATTACCGGAATGTTCAGGTCCTGCGTCAGGATGCGAGTCAGGTCAAAGCCATCCATTCCCGGCATCATTACATCGACGATTGCCAGATCGACAAGCTGTTCTTCCAGCAGCAATAACGCTTGTTCCGCGTCTGTAGCCCTGAAAACGGAATACCCTTCTTTGCCCAGATGGATTGCCACTAATTGCTGGATATAAAGGTCGTCGTCAACGACGAGTATTTTCATGCCGATTCCTCCCTGTGATGAGGAAGACGTCTCATACGGCTTCCCGGTATTTTCAGTATGCAGAATTTACTTGTCTTTTTCAAAAAACAATATCAATGCCGGCAACAGCATGCCGCGGACAAGGAAGGTATCGATCAGGATACCGATGGAGACCATGAAGCCGAATACGAATAGATCGGCGATCGGCATCGTGGTCAGTGCAGCAAATGTTGCGGCAAGGATGATGCCGGCTGAAGATATCACGCCGCCCGTATTCGTAAGAGCGATTTCCAAGGACTCTTTAACTTTCCGCGATTTGCGTTCTTCGATAAAACGTGACACCAGAATTATATTGTAATCGATGCCGAGCGCTACAAGGAAGATAAATGCATACACTGGCACGCGGGTGCTGATTGCGTCAAAGCCGAACAGCACATCCACCAGGAAAATACCCAGACCGAGCGCGGAAAGGTATGACAATAAAATCGTTCCCATCATGTAGAATGGCATTTTCCATGAACGGGTCAGTGCAAACAATAGAACCAGGATGAGCAACGTTTCGAGAACGACAATTTTGATGATATCTGAATTGTTTACATCCCGCTCATCAGTCAATTTCGGTGTAATACCGCCGAAATGCGTTTCACCTTCAATTGAGGCAGCGGCAAGCAATTGTTCGCTGTCAGAACGCAGTGTTTCTACAAAATCGATGGCTTCTGTTGAATATGGATTCATCGAAAGGGCGATATTGAATTTCACAGCTTCGCCGTCATCTGTTTGACCTGACAGACGGGCAGATGCGATTTCATCGTAAGCTGTCAATTCTTCAGCAAGTGCGGCTGCAGCTTCGCCGTCAATCGGCTGGTCGCCAACTACAAGCAGCGTAGAAGGAGCGATTTCGCCTTTGTCGAAATTCTGTTCAACGATTTCATAGCCGACACGGGAAGGCATATCTTCCGGGAAGGATTTCACCGTATCGAATTCAAATTCGAGATTGAAGATATTCAGTGCTGAAACAATCAGGAAAATGGCGACAATTCCACCGGAAAAGACTGGCTTGTTGACGACGAACTTTGAAACAGGTCCCCAAATGCCATGTTTTAATTCTTTAGCTTCTCCGTATTTCGGTACTTTAGGCCAGAATGCTTTACGGCCGAACAATGTAAATAAAGCAGGTATCAATGTAATGGAAGCAATCATGATGATGAAAACAGCTGTACCGAAAATCGGCGCGAAGTTGGCGTAATCACGGAAGTCCGCAAAAAACAGGATCAGCATCGCAGCGAGCACTGTACCACCTGCAAAGAATACCGGTTCGCCGGTAGCGCGCATTGCGTATTTCATCGCTTCATATTTGCTTTCATAATGGTTCAGTTCTTCGCGGTAGCGCGAGAACACGAACAGGGAATAATCGATCACTGCCGCAAACAGCAGGATGCTCATGATTGATGTGGTCTGGCTTGTCAGCTCAAGACCGGCGGCTCCCATGAATGCGAGCGTCTGGTTAACGACCTGATAGACGATGATCGTCGCCAAAAGAGGTATGAACGCGAGCAGCGGTGAACGATAGATGACGATAAGAAGTACCAGGATAATCAGTACCGTCGCGATCAATAGAACGAAATCCGCTTCTTCAAAGAGTTTTACTGTGTCGCCTGCAATACCTGCAGGACCGGTGACATAAAATTCAAGATTGCCTGATTCGGCAGCGATATCAGAACCGATTTCACTGGCATGATCATTGATTGCGGAGAAATCCGCACCGCCAAGACCGGCTTCAAGCGTCATGGGAACAATCATTGTCGAATTGTCATCAGAATAGAAACCTTCCAGCGCTTGCGGCGGCAACTGGTTGATGTCGATGATCGAATCAATGCCCTCAATGTTTTCGGCATTGATCGCTGTCAGGATTTCTTCGACAGTTTCATTTGCAACTTCACCATCACTATTATGGAAGACGAGTATGCCGGGAGTTCCCTGGTCATTAGGGAAGTATTCTTTCAGTTTCTGATCCGCGATGATTGATTGCGCATCATCCGGCAGCGACTGGAAGTTTGCGACTTTGTAATCATTCAGTCTTGGGCCCATACTGAGTGCGATCATCACGACAAACCAGGTGATGATGGTGATCCACATGCCTCGCTTCGTAGATACCCAATCGGTTATCGGGTTTAAAAATTTATGCATTTATTCCACTCCTCTTTCTCTTTTAAGATGTATCAGAGTTATCGTAGCGCCCGAATATAAATTGAATATCAATTTTTGGTGGCAAGGATATGAACGATCGGAAGTTGAGGCAGAAAAATAAATGAAACTTTTTCCCCCGTTTCACTCCTCACTTATCGGGAATAGCATTACCAACACGAAATAGGAGGGATTGGATTGGCACGAGATAAGAACAAAGATGAGTTGCAGACGAATCAGCGCGACCTGGAATTTAGACAAGAGGCACAGAACTATAAAGAAGAGATCAACCTTCCCGAAGAGGAATTCCGTGGCATGGATAATGACAATAATGATGAACAGGAAGATAAGAAGAAGTAAAACCGACTTGATGCTAGCCCGTATTCCGGATTTTCCGGAATACGGTTTTTTAGTGCGAAAACCAATTGATGTTTTAAAATCCAGATATGCAGATGAATTCGTTAGCAGACTTTAGAAAATTATTAATAAAAGTAGCAGTAAAAAATTTACCGCCAAATAGACTGGAAAAAGCGTAGAATCATATATATACATATTTTTCCGGAAAATGAGGGATGAAGATGAAGCAAGTTTTACTCTACTCAGCAACGTTGATCGTTGGAGGTGTGCTGTCGTATTTAGGAGAAAGTTTGTTTGGAGCGGAATGGATCTTCGGCTTATTGACTGTCGTTTTGTTCTTTTTGTTTTTACAAGGCTGGAAACGGTGGGGAAGATCTCCAATCGGACTGGTGATTATCACCGTATGTTTGTTGATTACGCTTGATGGAATCTTTTTTGTGCAGTATGCTGCGACGGCCATCTGCAGTTTGTTGATGGGACTGTTCATGCTGCCGCATTTTTATAAGAATAAAGATGGGGTGGCGGCTGCAGCGATTTTTGTTTTTCTTAACATACTGATCTGCTTCGTATTCGTGCCAAATGAATTGATGGGATGGATTTTCGTCACAGTGACAGGCATTGCTGCATTAATCGGCTTTCGCTATAACCTTCCGTTCGTCAGAACTTGCTTTGTATCATTGTTTGGAATATCAGCTTTTTCCCTTTTGCTGTTCCAGTTTTCAGAAGAGATCTATATGCTCAGCATCCTGGCAGTTTTGCTGGTTGGTTTTCTGATTTTTGCTATATACCGAATGAATAGGCAAGTCGCATCTTAACTTCTGCGGCGGTATATAGCTTGAAGATGTAACTTTGGCAAAGGCAAAACGACAAATGGTTAAAAGGGGAGGCATTATTATGAAGAAAATTTTGATCATGGTATTCTTACTGTCATTGTTCCTGATGCCGAACCAAAGTCTTGCCTTATCGTGTGCGGAACCGTCCTCGGTGGAGGTTGCGTATGATGAATATGATGCTGTTGTGGTTGGGAAAGTGAAAGATATCAACCATAGCAACAATACAAAATCGCTGACAATCGAAGTCGGCAAAAGTTATAAAGGTGTAGAGACGAAGACCATTAAAGTTTACGAAGATGTTACTTGGGGAGAAAGCCAAAAGAACGCAGAGTATTTATTATTCCTCAATCAGGAAGGCGGGAAGTGGATACATCCTCTTTGTTCTCCCACTACCCATAAGACGGAACTTGCGGATGAAGCCTATGCCGATAAAGAAGAATTGGTTTTGCAGGAAGTGGAATCGAGCGGGTTCGATTCAAATAACACAACTGTAATTGTCCTGATGTCGCTTCTAGTGGCAGGGATTGTCATTGCAGGTGTCTGGATTTCGTTATCAAACCGAAGAAATAAAATCTAGTTCGATTTAGAAATAGGCCAAATATTAAAGACCTCCATCAGATTACTTAATCTGATGGAGGTCTTTAATATTGGTTAAATTCAGAGGCTGGTTTATTCTTCCCTTTCCGCGATACTGACCGGACGGATGGTGCCCCACGGCGCAACATCAATTGTCACCTGCAGATCAACTGCACTTTCCAGTTGGGGGCCGAGACCCTGCTCGACATAGAATTGCTCAAGCTGCGGAGCGGTCAAACGGTTGCCATAAGAGTAGCCGCTGATGGCACCGAAAAAAGGATCCTCGCTGATTTCATTGATAACAGCAAAACCCTCTGGTCCTTCTGTCAATGTAAAATAGACATCGCCTTCGTAGGAACTGCTTATTTGATCGAGGTCAGGATACTGCAGCATAACGTATTCTCCGTAAAACGGATCAAACGGGTCAAAAGGCTCTGCCCGCAGTGTATATTGTTCACCAAACCAGGAGGCGGAATAGAAAGCCGCTAATAATATGACAACGAACAGCGTCATGAGGATCGGCATTAACCATTGTTTCAGCTTCATGATGCAGCACCTTCTCTCTTACGGTTCAACCACCAGGCAACTGCTGAAAGTGCAAACAGCAACAGTGCGCCGACCAGGAAGAACAGCGACATATCAAGGCGCTCCCAGGCGTAGATGACGTAAATCACAAATTGTACCAGGATAAAATAGACAAACCCTGGAGAAAGCATCCGGCTTTGCCGCTGGGCAATAATGAGGTAAGCAAGTGCACTCACTTCAGCAACCAGCGCCAATGCGATGGCTGTATCGTCATACAGCAGGAAGCCTATGGCACCGAGAATGGAAATCCACATGATATCCCTGAATCTCGTATAGGCAAGAAATAATACAGCAATTCCAGCAACGGCAAGCATAACCGCCTCTGGCCAGTTGAGATCGACGAGCGACATTTCGGTTTCACCTCTAAGGGCCAGATAGACGACGAGCATAACAGCGCCGAAAATCAGATAAAGCGGAGACAAAAGCTCCTGTTTGTCCTTTGGAGCTAAGAACAGCAGAAGGATCAGGGCGAACAAGGTCCAAACCGGCCAGAAAGGGCTGCTGTATGTAACAAGATCCCACATTAACAGGCCCGAGAAAAACAGCAGCATCCAGCTTAATATCTTCGGTGCATCATCTTTACTGAAATAGAACCAGGCAAGGGAGATGGCCACAAAGATTCCCCATTCAACCCAATTGGTATCGGGCAAAAATGACGTAAGCGTAAATATGCCAAAAATGAAGGCGATCATGACATACGCTAAATGCCGCCACTGGAAGTAATGGGCCAAGGCAGCGATGAAAATTGCCCAAGGCAGAACGGAATTGGAGAGGCTGAAATGGAATGTCTGAGCCGTCACAAGTATGCTTGCTCCGAACATGGCAAGCCCAAGTAATCGGAATAGTATCGGCTGTCCGACACCTTTCTTTTCGGAAAAGTAGGCGATTATATAGAAAATCCACATCAATGCAACAACCAATGCCACTTTCACCAGTTCGGGTATTGCTTGCCAGTTGGCTGCGATAAAACTGAACACAGCCAAGGTGAAGAAAATCAAGCCGATCAGCAGTAATAATGGAACCTTTTTCTTTTGGGGCTGGCCTCTTTCAAATGTCAGTATGCGATCAACGGCCGCTTGGTCTATAAATCCTTCATTGCGCCATTGCACCAGTTTCCGTTCGAAATCCATCATCGTCTCCCCCTAATCTTTGCCTTTATTATAATCCGGATTTGTCAGAATAGATAGACAACTGATGAGCAGAAAGACTTAAAGGTTTGATTGGGAAAAGGGGGCCAGGTGGTCAATCTTTAACTACTATTGCGCCTCCGTATATCCTGCCATGGAGAACGGCCAGTTTTTCAGCCATCACTCTTGGCGGACTGCTGAAATTTTCTTTAATCCAGTACAGAAAGAAACCAAGGCTTCCATAAGTCACAAAATAATTGAGCGAAGGAATCTCGATAGTGCTTTCTTCTTCCAATTTCAACTCGATACTGGAAACCTGGACCAAGCTCTCGCAAAAGAGATTTTGAGAACCAGGAAGTATTTCTCCTTTGATAATCAGCGAAAAAATGAACTGGTTCTGGTACATGTATTCGAAAATTGGCAGATGGCGCTCCACATCTGTTGAAGAAAAACGTTCGCGGCCTTTAAAACTTCGACGGAAATGAGCCGTCAACCCGGCCAAATGATCTTCCACTATTGCTTCCAGTAAGGCATTTAAATCCCTGTAATGCGAGTAGAAAGTGACTCTATTGCATTCAGCCTGTTTAGTAACTTCAGTGATGGACAGCTCTTGCAGCTCTTTGTGTTGCAATAAATCCAGTAACGCGGTTTTTAACTTTTTTTGTGTCCTTAAGATGCGGCGATCTTCTGAGCTTGCCATGTCAAAAACCTCCTCTTATGTCCATTCGGTGGACGATGCTCTTGAATTTATTATGACATGATTTATTTTCAATGGACAAACAGAATATTTTTCTGTTAACTTACAAGTGTAGTTTATTTTAAATAACCAATAATTTGCTGGAGGCATGGCATATGAACCGATTAGTTGGAAAAGTAGCGATTATTACAGGTGCCGCTCAAGGTATGGGCGCATCACACGTAAAAAAATTCGTCGAAGAAGGCGCGAAAGTGGTGCTGACAGATTTAAATAAAGAAAAAGGCAGGGCATTGGCACAGGAACTTGGTGAAAACGCATTATTCGTCAAGCAAAATGTTGCCCTTGAGGAAGACTGGTCAAGGGTGATTGATGAAGCAGAAAAAGCTTTTGGTCCAGTGAATGTTCTGGTCAATAATGCAGGCATTACAATGGCCAAATCGATTTTGCAGACAACTGCAGAAGAGTACCGCCGAATTGTAGAAATCAATCAGGTTTCTGTTTTTCTAGGGATGAAGGCTGTTATTCCATCCATGCAAAAAGCGGGTGGCGGTTCGATTGTCAATATCTCATCCATGAATGGACTGGTGGCAGGAGCAATCGGTTATACGGATACGAAATTCGCAGTTCGCGGAATGACGAAAGCGGCCGCAATTGAATGCGCCAATTATGGAATTCGCGTGAATTCTGTTCATCCAGGCGTCATCGCTACGCCGATGGTCGTACAGGAAGATACAAAAGCTGCCGTGGAGGAATTCTCAAAACATATCCCTTTAAAGCGTGTGGCTCAGTCGGAGGAAGTTTCCAATATGGTGCTATTCCTTGTTTCAGATGAAGCAAGCTATTCAACAGGTTCAGAATTTGTCATCGACGGCGGTTTGACTGCCCAATAAACAGGTATTGCAATAACAAAGCCAGTCCGGAATTCTACCGGACTGGCTTTGTTATTAGACCCAAGATCCATTCTGGCTATGACTCTTAAAGTGATTTTAGGGATAAACGAATTGGCCAGTTAAACCTCCAACTTGCCGCGGAACCCTCTGCTGGCGTAATAAGAGTCAGCGCCGTTGTGGTAGGTGAAGACCTGGCCATAACGGTAGTCGCAGAAAATTGCGCCGCCATGGGACCGGATGTTTTCTGGTGTCAGCACCCAGGTCGACGTTTTACGGTCAAACTCGCCAAATTGATGCAGCGAGCGATACTCATCTTCTGAAATCATTTTGATGCCCATCTCAGCAGCCTTGTCCATCGCATTATTTTCAGGCTTGAATTTCTTCCGTGCTTCCCAAGCTTCGCGGTCGTAACAAAGACTGCGGCGGCCTTTCGGAGTTTCAGGCGAACAATCATAAAATACATGGACGCCGTCCTGCAGATCCAGAGTCACAACGTCCGGTTCGCCGCCCGTTTCTTCCATTTGGAACAGTGACCAAAGTTTGTCGGGATCTGCTTCAAGTTTCTTCTGCACTTCATCCCACTCCACGTCTTCGTGCCGATTCATATTCTTTTCGAAACGGCTTTTCAATTTGCCGAGCAGTTCTTCCTGGTGTCCAGCAGATAATTTCTTTTTCGCCATTTGAAATTCCTCCTTTATATAGAAGATTCACTTTGGATAAGTATATACAAAATAACTAGTCCTTTGGAAATTTTTTCGACTTCTTATTTTATGTAAATAGCAGCTTATAGAATTCAGTTTTGCTAGCTGAAAAACTGATAAAGTCTGAAACTATTTGTCTGTCATTTCCGTAGATTGTAAAAAAAGAAAGGCGGAGGATCAGGATGGCGGCTGAAGTGCGAAAGAAGAAAGATCGATGGTGGATAGTGGATCTATTAATTGATGCTGGGGAGTTGCTTCTTTTTATTCCACGCGGGATATTTCGAATCATCAAAGATATTATATGAAAGCTGATTCGCTGGCTCGTTAAACCGCTCAGGCAGGAACTTTCTTTCAATAGGAGAAGGTTTATATAGAAGGAGTCTGAGGATTTTTCGTGCTGGGGGATTTCATGGTTAATGCGCGGATGGAAAGGGTAGTTTTAAGGCATGAAGAACTCCTGCAATGCAGGAAAAAAACGAAGAGGAGAATGATGATGGAAATCTTAAAACGTTTTCGTGATATTATGACGAGCAATATCCACGCAATGCTGGATCAGGCGGAAGATCCTGAAAAAATGATCGACCAATACTTGCGTGATTTAAACAGTGATCTCGGCAAAGTGAAGTCGGAAACAGCGGCTATCATGGCGGCGGAAAAACGCGAGCGCCGGGAACTTGCTGATGTGCAGAAAGAGATGGACGATATGCAGCGCTATGCGGTAAAAGCGCTGGAAGCAGGAAACGAAGACGATGCACGGAAATTCCTGCAGCGAAAAGCGGAATTGACAGAACGGGAACAAGGGCTTCAGACAGCGGTCGAGATGGCAGCAGCCAACACTCAGCAGATGCGGCAGATGCACGATAAGCTCGAAGAAGACATCAGTGAACTTGAATCGCGCCGTGCTGAGCTGAAAGGGAAGGCTTCAGTTGCGAAAACCCAGGAACGCATGAACGAATTCAATTCGTCAATGGGAGGGGCAGGAGAACGGATTTCAGCTTTTGATGCAATGGAGAAGAAAATCAATCAGCAGCTTGATGAAGCACAGGCAATGTCTGAGCTTAATAAAGGTTCCGGTGATTCCGTCAAGGACCTGGCAAAAAAATACGACAGCGATATAAATGTAGATGATGAAATCGATTCACTGAAAGCAGGCATTAATGTTGATGATGAACTGGAAGCGTTGAAATCCCAGGTCAAAGAAGGCGAATAATGGCTGCCATCCAGCATAAAGATGTTGCGCAGAAGGGAGGAAGACGGGTTGGTCACTCATTATAAATGCCCGAACTGCGGATCGGATATGGCGTTTGACGCAACTTCCGGAATGTTATCCTGTCCGAACTGCGGGCGGCAGGACGATATCGAGACGTTTCCGGAAGAAAACATCCAGCAGAAATTCGCTCCTGAAGAAGCGAAGGAATATCATTGTGAAAACTGCGGCGCCGTGCTTCTGACAGAAGCGGAAACGACCGCGACGCATTGCAGCTTCTGCGGTGCGCCGGTCGTGCTCGCCGACCGGCTGACCGGAGACCTGGCACCGGCAAAAGTGATTCCTTTCACCATCAGCAAAGACGAAGCTGTAGCGGCATTCCGTAAATGGACGAAAAACGGCAGGCTGACGCCGAGGGGATTCATGAACGGCGACCGCATAAAAAAGATGACGGGTATGTATGTACCCTTTTGGCTTTATGACATTAACGGCAAGGCGGAAGTGGCAGCAATCGGAACACGGATGCGGACTTATCAGCAAGGCGATACGGTTATTACGGAAACTGACTTTTACGATGTCTATCGCGAAATCGACCTCAGCTATTTGAAGGTGCCGGCAGATGCCTCCGAAAAAATGGATGACGAATTGATGGATAAATTGGAGCCTTATGATTACAGTGATTTAAAAGATTTCAGGATGCCATATCTAGCGGGTTTTCTGGCTGAAAAATACGATTTTGATGAAGATGCTCTGTTTTCACGTGTGGAGTCGAAAATTGTGCCATATATCGATTCTTATATCGGCAGCACAATTTCCGGCTATTCGACAATCAGCTACACAAATAAGCAGATCAACGCCAATAAATATAAAGTCTACTATACATTATTCCCTGTTTGGATGGTTTACTATGATTTTGAAAACAAAGAACATACTTTTGCGATGAATGGCCAGACCGGTAAAGTGGTCGGCAAGCCTCCCATCAGTGGAGGCAAGGTAGCTGCCTGGTTTACAGGAATTGCTGTTTCGACATTTGCGGCATTAAAGGCCATCTCATATCTGGTGGGAGGTGTCCTCTGGTGAGAAAACCGGTGATAAAAGTAAGTGCACTGATTTTATTGCTTACAATATTGATGATGTTGACCGGTACTGCAGCGTTTGCTCAAACTGATCAGCATATCTACGATCAGGCGGGATTGCTGACTGATTCAGAAATCAGTGATCTCGAGGCATATGCCGCCGAAAAGAGCCGTGAACAGGGAACGGAATTCCTGCTGCTGACGACTGACAGCACCAGTGGTATGCCGATTATAGACTACATGGGTGATTTTTATGACAATCTGGCTGATCAAACAGGAATGGAAAATGCAGTGTTACTGACAATCGACATAGGTGGACGCGAATTTTATCTGGCTGGTTTCGGTAATGCCAAAACCCGCCTCGACAATGAACGCGTTGAAATGGTGCTCGACCGGATCACTCCTTATATGGCGCAGGGCCAATATGCCGGGGCATTCCGCGAAACGATTGAGACGGCAGACCGTTACATGGAATACAAACCGGGCGTAAATCCAGAAAGCATCTTTCTCCAAACCTGGTTCCATGCAGCAGTGGCGTTGATTCTGGCAGGAGGGATTGTCGGGACGATGCTCTATAATTCCGGAGGGCGCAATACGACCACTGCAGCAACTTATATCGACCGGGATCATACACGTGTGACGAGAGATTCGGATCGTTTCCGCAATAAAACCGTCACAAGACGCAGGATTCCAAAAAACAACAACAGCGGAGGCGGCTTTGGCGGCGGAGGCGGAATGACCGGTGGCGGCCGATCATTCAGTGGAGGTGGAAGAAGCTTCTAGGCGCCAATCGAAATAAAGGAAGGAATGAACGACATGGTTTTTTTCGGCAATCAATTTGCAGATGTAGTGGAATGGGATGAATTCCGCGATGACATGATTTTTTATAAATGGGCCAATAAAGAAGTCAAAAAAGGCAGCCGCCTGATTATTCGTCCTGGGCAGGATGCAATCTTTCTTAACAACGGTAAAATTGAAGGAATCTTTGAAGATGACGGCGAGTATGATATCGAGTCGGAAATCGTGCCGTTCCTGTCAACCTTAAAAGGGTTCCGATTCGGATTCAACAGCGGCATGCGGGTCGAAGTGCTATTCGTCAACACGAAAGAATTTGTTGTCAGATGGGGCACCCAGAATCCGATTAACATCCCGGCACCGGGTCTTCCAGGCGGCATGCCGATCCGCGCAAACGGAACCTTCCAGTTCAAAGTCAACGATTACATCAATCTCATCGACAAAATCGCCGGTGTGCGCAACAGCTATACAGTCGATGATGTGAAGATCCGCATCACGGCTGTTCTGGACCAATTATTGATGAAATGGATTCCAAAAGAAGGCAAGGATATGTTCAATCTCCAGGCCAATGCCCATGATATTTCAAAAGGAATTCAGGACGACCTGGATATGCAGATAATGGACGATGGCATGAAAATTACCGGCTTCCAGATCATGAGCTTCAATTATCCAAAAGAAATTCAGGATATGATCAATAAAAATGCGTCCCAAGGGATGGTGGGGGACGTCTCCAGATACCAGCAGATATCAGTCGCTGACGCGATGGGCAAATCATCGGGATCGAATACCGCATCCGATATGGCCGGCATGATGATGGGCATGAATATTGCAAAAGAAATGATGGACGATCAGAAAGATTCCAAAGACGGTGGAAAAGATACTGGCAGAACAGCTGGCAGCTCAGAAACCGGCAGCGGCAAAGCGCCGAACTTTTGCCCGAATTGCGGCGAGAAAGTCAATGGTGCCAATTTCTGCCCGAACTGCGGACAGAAACTCACCTGAACCGAACCTTATAAAACAGGAGTAGAGTCCACATTACCGGGTAAACTATAAGTAAATAACTTTTACCAGGAGGGATTTCAATGGCGAGAAAAGGAACAGCCGGCCGCACGCCTGAAAAACAGGTAGGAGCCCATGAATCCGGAATCGATAAAGCGATCAATAAAGCGAAAGAAGCTTTTGACGGTGATAACGAAGCGACGGATTACGAAGAAGTAAGAGGCAGGGATGAACAGCAGGATGCCAAGGAATATTCTGAGAAAGTGTCGGATGAACGTCCAAATAACCCGCGCCGAAATGAATAGTAGCAGAAGTAAAAAGCGTTGGGGCTAACTGGATTGGTTAGCCCCAACGCTTTTTTGCATACCTTAAATCAGTATTTATAAGATTGGCCGCCGTCAATCGGAATGACAGAAGCGTTGATGAACTTCGCTGCATCGGAAAGAAGGAATGCAACGAGGTTGCCGACTTCTTCCGGTTTACCGAAACGTTTCATCGGGTTGACGCTGACAAATTCCTTGCCGGCAGCTTCCCAATTATCGCCGGCCATTTGTTTCAAAGAGCCTTCAACCATTGGTGTCATAATTGCACCAGGAGCGATGGCGTTGATGCTGATGCCGAATTCGCCGTATTCAACTCCGGAGTTGCGGGTCAAACCGACAACGCCGTGTTTACTCGCTGCATAACCGGATTGATTGCCGACGCCGCGGATACCACCGACGGAAGCCGTGTTGACGATTGAACCGTAGCCTTGTTCTTTCATGACTTTGAGTACATATTTCATGCCATAGAAAACACCGTTCAAGTTAACATTAATGACTTTTTCAAACTCATCCGAACCGTATGCTTCAGTCATGTTTTGTTTGCCTTCGATACCGGCATTATTGAAAAATCCATCAATTTTACCGAATTTCTCGACTGTGAAGTCCACATAGTTTTTTACATCTTCTTCATTGGTTACGTTTGCCTCGACCGTTTCAATCTGAGCACCAGAAGCCACAGATATAATTTCATTTTTGCTTTCTTCCAGGCCTTCTTTGTTCATATCCACGAGTACGAGCTTGCCGCCCTGTTTGGCAATCGATACAGCTGCAGCGCGTCCGAGACCCGAACCTCCGCCTGTAATAATGACGACTTTGTCTTTGTAATCAATCATTGGTCATCTCTCCTTTTTTATAGGTATGCTAAACTGAAATAAAAGCTTCTATTCCAATATATAGCCGGGCTGAGAACGCCTCAATCAGTAGATATTCCGGCGTTGTCGAGTAAATCGACAACGAGAGGAAATGTGTCGATTTTGGAGGAGAAACAGGATGGAAATGAATAAAGAAAAGTTGAGTCCGCAAGCAGTGCGCACCAAGCAGCATTTCAAGCAGGCATTTACCGAATTGATCAATGAAAAAGGATACAGCCATGTATCGGTGACGGATATTGTCCAGCGGGCAGCTTATAACCGCGCCACATTCTATCTGCATTTTTTGGACAAGCCTCATATCACAGAAGAATTAAAACAGGAAATGTTCGAGCAGATTAAAAGGAAAAGTATGGAGCGGTACACACCTGGGAAAATCATCACAACTGAATCCCTGGATACAGATTCGTTCGAATTGGTGTCTTTCATCTATGACAATCGTTCGTTTTTTAACTTATATTTGATGGAAGATACCATTCCGGGTTTGCACCAGGATTTGCCGAAAGCTATTTTCGAATTGCTGGACGAGCAATTCACACTGGTGGCAAAAGGAGGCCATGACCTCAACACCAAGAAGTTCAAATTATATATGGCTCATGGGACAGCGGGTCTGATTCTTGATTGGGCAAGGAATGGATATTGTGAATCGCCGCGGGAAATTACAGGCGAATTGATCAATATCCTGCAGGCGTTTGCTGTCGGATTTCGGGTGGAGTGAATGAGGATAGCTGGACCTTAGGTGTAATTTGCAGATAATCGGGAAGGAATAAAGGAGAGTGAGAAAGGAGAGGAAATAAATGAAAGCAATTGTCATTGATCAATATGGAGGAAAAGAAGAGTTGAAAGAGCGTGAACTAGATCGTCCAAGCATTGGGGAGGACGAGGTTCTGGTCGAAGTGTATGCCACTTCGATCAATCCGATAGACTGGAAATTACGTGAAGGCTATTTGAAAGAAATGCTGTCTTTTGAATTTCCGATAATTCTTGGATGGGATGCGGCAGGAGTTGTTGCAGAAATAGGGGGAAATGTTAAGGAGTTTCAGGTGGGTGACCGGGTCTTTGTGCGCCCGGAGCTGACCCGTGAAGGGACCTATGCAGAATTTATTGCCACGGAAGAACGTTTACTTGCTAAAATGCCGGACAGTATGACTTATGAAGAAGGAGCCGCTATGCCACTGGTCGGTCTGACGGCTTGGGAATGCCTGGTTGAAGTGGCAGGCATTAAGGAAGGCGATAAAGTGCTGATCCATGCGGGAGCTGGCGGAGTGGGTACTCATGCCATTCAAATCGCGAAAAGTTTCGGTGCTTACGTCGCAGCTACAGCCAGTGATAAAAATTTAGAGCTGCTCCAGTCACTGGGAGCAGATCAGGTAATTGACTATAAATCAGAAGCATTCGAAGAAGTGGTGAAGGACTTTGACATCGTGCTCGATCCGCTGGGAGGCGACATCCAGTCGAAAAGCTTCAGTGTGTTGAAAAAAGGCGGAACACTGGTATCTATTGCTGAGCCGCCATCTGAAGAAGAAGCAGAAAAGTTTGGTGTCAAAGCAGGCTATGTCTTCCTTCAGCCGGATGGGAAGAAATTGCAGAAGCTGGCGAAATTATATGAAGAAGGCAAGCTGAAACCGGTGATTGATGAAACCTTTGAGTTTTCAGCACAGGGACTGAAAGATGCCCATGCTGCAAGTGAAACAAGTCATGCGCAAGGGAAAATTGTTATCAAGGTGAAATAAAGGAAATTATGGAAGAAAAAATTATTAGTAAAATTCAGCTCATATGCATTTTAATGGCTCGAAAGGGTAGACATTGATTAGGTGGGACAGACAAGAACTTCGGTCGCAATCTGCTCGAAGACATTTCCCATACTAGATTGATTAACCATCAAATGCAAAGGGGCGAATACCGTGGCAGAAACTAAAAATTACCGGGTCATTTATCATTTAGGCCAAGGCGTTGAGGCTGTTCAAATTGTAGAAGCGGGAAGCCCCAAAGAAGCTGCTTGTGGATTGGATAAGAAAGAAATGAAAGACTTTCTAGGAGAAAATGACACACATTTTCAATTTAGAATGGAAGAAGTAAAAATGGTGAGTGTTAAAGAAGAATGAGTCAAACTATCGAGACTGCCATATCCGGCTGTAAAGCGGATATGGCAGTTTTTTTATCGATTAAGAGGATTCAATACTTTGAAATAGATGGGTTTTGAAAAAGGAAGTGCTTGAAGAAAAGGAATTTATGTCTGCAGAAATAATGATACTATTAAAAACAAACCGATGAATCGAGGAGATCTGATGGAGCATTTACTGGCAAGTATGAAAATTACAGGTGATGACAAGGTTCAACGCTCACAACTGAAGCATAGGCAGTCTCTTGTGAATGCCTTCGGCTTAAAGGAAGGTATGCGTATTCTGGAAATCGGCTGCGGCCAAGGTGATACAACGGTTGTTTTGGCGGATGCTGTGGGCGGTAAAGGACGTGTGCTGGCTGTGGATATTGCGGATCCAGGTTATGGTGCGCCGGTAACACTGGGGGAAGCAACTTCAGAAATTGCTGCTTCTGCACTCGGCAGCCGTATCGATTTCAAGCTGCAGACCGATTTTCTCGACTTGCCTGAAGAGAGTTTTGATGTGGCAATTCTTTCCCATTCCTCGTGGTATTTCCGTAATCCGGAACAGCTTCTCGCTTATTTTAAAAAAATGCGGCGTATGGCAAAGCGGATCTGTATTGCGGAATGGGATATCAATTTTCCCCGTATGGCGCAGCGACCGCATTTTGCGTCAGCAGCAATTCTTGCGCTGTACAGTGAATTTATTGATAATGAAGGCAATATCCAGCACGTATTCAATTCACTTCAATTGCAGGAAATGCTTGATGCAGCAGGATGGACAGTCCAGAAAACCGCTGTGATTGATGCCAGCTATTTGCAGGATGGTGCGTGGGAAGCTGATTATGCAAAAAGTGTAAAGCAGGCGTTTTTCGGTGTCCCTTCCCGGGTTCAGTCGCTGGCCGCCAGTCTCTTTGAAATGCTTGAAGTTGATGAAGAAGCCGAAAGCTTGGACAGTTTTGTCATAATTGCTGAGTAAACATGAGAAAATTTGGTGTGAGGGAGGCGTAATGATGATTTATGTAGCGCTCTTAAGGGGTATAAATGTTGGAGGCAACAATAAAGTGGATATGAAAGAGTTGAAAAAGGTATTTGAAGAAGCCGGGATGTCATCAGTCAAAACCTATATCAATTCTGGAAATATCGTTTTTGAGGACAGCCTCCATGAAAAAGAAGAATTGCCGGCAATTTTGGAAGCGGCAATTTTAGCTCACTTCAATTTAAGTATTAAAGTGCTTGTATATAGCTTTGACGAATTCCAGCGGGTAGCTGCAAGTATTCCGGATAATTGGACTAACGATCAGGATATGAAAAGCGATGTCTGGTTCTTATGGCCGGAAGCAGATGATGAGGCTGTACTGGAAAAGCTGACGATCAAGCCGGAAATCGACCGGGTGAACTATGTACCCGGTGCAGTTTTATGGTCTGTCGATAAGGAGTACGTCACGAAAAGCGGTATGCAGAAAGTGATTGGGACAAAATTATATAAATTGGTGACCATCCGCAATGTCAACACGGTCAGGAAATTACTCGGGCTGATGGAAGAGTAAGAAGGAAGCTGATGTATTGAAATTATTTCTTCATTCCAATAAAGCTGAAAAAAGAGCCACTGCATCCGCAGAGGCTCTTAAATATTTATCGTATTCTAACCGCATCATTCCGGAATATGCGGCAAGTCTTTCATGTTTGGATTGTTGATGATGTGAATGTTCACATATGACTTCAGTCCTTGTTCGCCGTATTCGCGGCCAACACCGGATTGTTTTACGCCGCCGAATTCATAGCGGACGTCGAGCCCTTGGATGGCGGCCGTATTGATCATCGTGGTGCCGGCTTCAATGCGTGCAGCCACTTCGATCGCTTCCTGATCATCGCCCCAGACAGAACTTGTCAAACCGAAAATGCTGTCATTGGCGAGGTGCACGGCTTCGTCGACATCGTCATACGCGACAATCGGAACAGTCGGACCGAACTGCTCTTCTTTAACGATACGATCTTCCTGCTTCGCGCCGACGACTAAAGTCGGTTGCATGAAGTAACCTTTCTCGAAAAGCTCAGGGTCAAGAATTTCTCCAAGTGTGTGGATTTCAGCACCGTTAGCCTGTGCATCATCCACCAGTTCCTGAACATAGTCCTTCTGTTTTTTATTGTTGACTGGACCTAATGTTACGTCTCGGTTGAACGGATCGCCGACACGCACCCATTTGTTTGCCGCTTCGATATACTTTTCAACAAATTGATCATGCATCGAGCGCGGCACGTAAATTCGCTTAGCAATCATGCAAATTTCGCCAGCTGTCAGGAAATTTGAAACGACTAAGCGGCGCATGGCTTTTTCATCATTCGGATCAAAGCTTGGCAGCATGATTGCCGGGTCGTTGCCGCCAAGTTCAAGCGTCAATTCCTTAACGGTCGGAGCCGCCGCTTCCATAATCTTGCGTCCGGTTTCTGTACCGCCAGTAAAGGCGATTTTCATGACTTTCGGATTCGAAGTCAATTCAATGCCGACATCCGCTTCGCCGTTCAGCACGTTGACGACGCCTGGAGGGAATTCCTCCGCAATGATATCGAGAACCATGGTCACGGCAAGCGGTGCAAGTGGACTCGGTTTCACGACAATCGTATTGCCGGCCAGAAGGGCAGGGGCGACTTTGATCGTCGACAGGGAAATCGGGTAGTTCCACGGTGCAATGGCCGAAACAACGCCAATTGGATCATGCCTGATGATCGTCGTGCCGTTTTCATCTTCACGGACATCATCGCCTATGACATCTTTCGCCGTTTTGCAGGCGTGCTCCATCCATGCTATTGAAACGTATAATTCACCTTCAGAATCATATACCGGTTTACCGTGTTCGCGGGACAGTAGTTCCGTGATCTCCTTTTGCGAATCCTGCAATCTTTTGATCGCCCGTTGCATACGTTCAATACGCTCTTCAAGCGAACTATTGCGCCAAGTTTTGAACGCTTCGTCGGCTGCATCGATTGCGCGGACCGTATCTTCTTTTGTATTCAAGGGCGCGTAGCCGACAATCTCTGACGGATTCGACGGATTCTCCCGGGTAATTTTATCTTTCGTATCCACTTTTTCTCCGTTTATCAGAGCATGTACTGTAACTGGTTCATGTACCAATTCAATCATTCCTTTCTTAAAATGGATCAGATTAGCTACATATATAGTTTTCCCCGTATTATCGATGATAAACTTGCGGACATTTTTTCAAATAAAACAGAAAACCCGCTCCCTGTTTGGCAAGGTGCGGGCTTAAATTAAATTTCATAGTGAGGTGCTGGTTCAATGGCGTATTATACAAAAACCTCCACAATTGTGGAGGTTTTTAAAATTACTGAAGGTTTTCGAGATGCGAAAAGAATCCGGTTAGGACCGCTGGCTCTTTAGAAGGAGAGAACGTTAAAATTAGCTTGCCGATCATAAATGGCTGCTAGCCGATCATAAATCTTCCTTTACCGATCACAAATGGCTGCTAGCCGATCACAAACATGTTTTTACCGCTTCCACCTCAAGAAAACTGCATTCTTTACTTCAAAAACAAACTCTAAAGTTCCGCAAACTCCGGATCTGCGACTTTCACCAATTGTTTGCCGAGGTTTGAGCCTTCAAATAAACCGAAAAATGCCTGCGGTGTATTTTCAAATCCTTCAACGATTGTTTCGTCGTATTTCAGCTTGCCTTCCTGAAGCCATTTTCCTAAATCAGTGGCACCAGTACGGAATTCGGATGCATAATCACCGAGAGTGAAGCCTTTCATCATGGAGCTTGTCGTGATGAATTTCCACTGGATGCGCGGTCCGATATCTCCGCCAGGCGTGTTATAGGATGAAATGGTTCCACAAAGCACGACTCGTGCTTTATTGTTCAGCTCCCAGATCACTGCATCGGAAACTTCGCCCCCAACATTGTCGAAATAGACATCGACACCGTCAGGCAATGTCTGTTTTAAATCTTCTTTAAAGCTGTCCGATTTATAATTCACTGCGGCATCAAAACCCAGTTCGTTAATCAGGTAGTCGATTTTTTCCTGTGAGCCGGCGATACCGACAGCGCGGGCGCCTTTCAATTTTGCAATCTGTCCGACAACAGAACCGACGGCTCCAGCTGCGCCGGAAACAACGACTGTTTCGCCAGCTTGCGGCTTGCCAATATCAAGAAGTCCGAAATAGGCAGTTAAACCCGTTAATCCTAAAATGCCAAGACGCGTCGTAATCGGGGCAATTGTTGGGTCGACTTTTTGCACTTTCTCCGCTTTGGCGATATTGTATTCTGCCCATTTCAGCGTACCGTTGACGATGTCGCCTTTTTGCAGAAGCTCTGAATTCGATTCCACGACTTCAGCAAGGATTCCCCCGGAAATCGCTTCGTTCAATTTATAGGGAGCCACGTATGATTTTACGTCCCGCATACGTCCGCGCATATAAGGATCGACGGAAAGGTAAAGGGTTTTAAGCAAGACTTCGCCTTCGCCTGGTGCTCCGGTCTCTTTATCGATAAAAGCAAAATCATCGTTGGATGGCGTGCCTTCAGGGCGGTTCGCCAGATGGATTTCTTTATATGTTTTTGGTGTCATGCAAATTCCTCCTCAAAATTCTCTTCGAAAAAATCGTACCATTGTAAAAGAATGGAATCAAAAATTACAGCCTGCAAGCTCGAATTCTTGTAGTGGAATGGAGGCTATGCTATTTTGAAATAACGAAGCTCATGAGAAAAGAGGAACTTATATATGAAACCGCAATTCAAATCTTTATTCAAAGAAATTACGTTACCGAACGGTGTAGTTTTGAATGACCGTTTGGGCGTTGCACCAATGACCACATACTCAGGCAATCCGGATGGCACCGTATCGGATGAGGAACTTGCTTATTACCGCCGCCGTTCAACTATCGGCAGCCTGTTCATTTCAGCGTGTATCGCTGTATCTGAAAACGGCATTGCGTTTCCGAACCAGTTTGTCGCTTTTAAAGATGAGGTTCTGCCGCGCTTGACGCAAATGGCAACCGAGATGAAAGCGAATGGCAATAAAGCCATTCTTCAAATCCAGCATGGCGGACGCCAGGGACAGCCGGAGCTGATTAAAACCAACGAAACAGTGGCACCGAGTGCAGTTGAAGGCCCAGCAGGCAGGCCGACACCGCGCGCACTGACAGTTGATGAAATTACGGACATCATCCGTGACTTCGGCGAAACGACACGCCGTGCGATTGAAGCCGGTTTTGACGGCGTTGAAATCCATGGTGCCAATACTTATCTGATACAGCAATTCGTTTCGGAAGTTACTAATCGCCGTGAAGACGAGTGGGGCGGCAATCTTGAGAATCGCCTGAAATTCCCGCTGGCTGTATTGGCGGAAGTAAAACGAGTGGCAGCGGAATACGCGGACGAGCAATTCATCATCGGCTATCGTTTGTCTCCGGAAGAATACAGCCCGGAAGGTATCGGTTATACAATCGATGAAACGAAGGTTCTGACTGATAAATTGATTGCTGGAGGAATTCATTATCTGCATGTATCGTTGATGGATTTCCAAAAACTGCCGCATGATGATAAAGCGGAAGGCAGCATCGTCGAAATCCTGTCGAAACAGATTGATGGACGAGTGGCGTTTGTCGTCGTCGGCAGTGTGAAAAAACCGGCAGAAGCAGTCGCGGCTCTTGAAGAAGGAGCCGACATCGTCGTGATGGGACGCCAGGTGCTGGCTGATCCGGAATGGACGGAGAAAGTGAAACAAGGCAGAGAAGATGAAATCAATGAAAACGTTCCAAAGGAAATGGTTGGCAAGCTCGATATTCCTGGACCGCTATGGGAACGGATGGTCACTTATAAAATGGTGGAAATCGATGAAGAAGTGGAAGTTTAATCTCGATATCTAAATTGCAAAGCTCCCTGACCGTTATTCGGCCAGGGAGCTTTTTTGGTCCTCGTTAAATAATTTTGCCATTCACTCCAGTCGAAACCTGCACTTTTGCATCCTGTGATTCATGCAATTTAACCATGACGAACCGGGCAATCGGCTGGATGACCAGGCTTTCAGCTGCCAGTACGATGACAAAATTGCGCGGCCAGTTGAGCAGCCAGTTGCTGAACAGTTCAGAGTGGAAGCCGTTTCCGACAACGTCACCGATAAATGTCATTGCTGCAGACATGCCAAGTACGGTAAACAGAATACGGAACAGGATCTTCGAGTTGAAGCTGTCTTCCGGTTTCGTGAATTTTGCCGTCAACGCCTCTGCAATCCGGCCGAAAATGACAGGTTCAATAATCATGACGATGATCCAGATGATCGGCAGCATCTTTAAAATCGTAAAGGCTACTTCACCGTTAAAATCGCCTGCGAAATAAATGGCGCTGTAAGTTGTCATGAAAAAAACCGTCAGTGTTGAAATAATCGTGCCGTATAAAAGTCCTTCTTTGCCATTGCGCGGCAGTCGTTTCTCTAATTGCATAGTTTCTCTTATCCCCTTTTTCTGGTGCCTTCTCTTTGAGACTGTTGCTAACTATAGCAAATAAGAAAGGGGATTCGTAAGTGTCTATTCTGTGATGATGGAATTATAACTTTTCCCTATTACAGAAAGCTATCTGAGATATGTAGCAAAACAGCGAAGACTCCCAGGGGAATGATGGGATATGAAACCGTGCTCCTGCATTCGCTGCGCTGCTTCGTCGCAAAGACTTAGCCTCGCCATGCGTCGGCTAATGTCTTCGAAGCTGTTTTGCGGAATATCTGTTTTGATTTTGGCTTTCTATAGCACCATAAAAGGCAGAAAGCCCACAGAGCTTTCTGCCTTCAACAATTCATGAAGTTAAATAGAATTTCTTACTTCGTGTTCGTGAAGCCGCCGTCGATGCGGATCACGTCGCCATTGATGTACTGCGCTTTTGAAGTCAGCAGGAAAGTGACAAGTTCCGCAACTTCGTCCGCTGTACCGAGGCGTTTTTGCGGGATGCCGGCTTCCGCGTTCTTCTTCATCTCCGGGTTGGCATCGAAATAAGCTTTGACCATCGGCGTTTCAGTTGGTCCTGGGGCAACGGCATTGACGCGCAAACCGTCTTTTGCGTACTCGGCAACAAGTGATTTCGTCATGCCGACGATACCGTGTTTGGTCGCTGAATAAGTAACAACTGTATCCTGACCGATGACGCCGGCGCTTGATGCGGTGTTAACGATTGAACCGCCGCCGTTTTTCACCATCACTTCCGCGACATAGCGAAGACCATAAAGTGCGCCGAGCATATTGATGCCGACAATCTGTTCGATTTCTTTTATATCGGTTTCAAGGAAGTACTTGCCGCTTCCTGAAATACCGGCATTATTGAAGAAATAATCGATCGAGCCAAAATGTTCCACCGTTTTGTCGACGTAGTTTTTCACTTCTTCCGCTTTCGATACATCGGCTTTGATGAAGAGGGCGTCCGCGCCGAGCTCTTTCACTTTGCTGACAGTGTCATTGCCGCCTTCCTCATTTACATCGACCACTGCAATGTTGACGCCGTCCTGTGCCAGACGCAGTGCTGTTGATTGTCCGAGACCACTGCCTGCACCTGTGATAATTGCAACTTTACTCATAATGAAATCTGCCTCCTGTTTTATTTATTGCATACCTTAACTGGTATGCTTCCCATAATACGAGTACCCGATTTCGAAAAGGGCTAATCAGAAGGAAGATTCGGACTGTTTATTCAAATTGAAAACCGGGAAGAGTCAGTAAATAAGTGAAAGTTAAATTACTCAAGGAGGAATTTAAGTTATGGCTGAAAATGCACCGACTCACAAAGAAGAATTGAAAATCGTCAATGATTTAATCAAGGATATCGATGTCGCGATGTTTACTACGATCGTTGGAAATAAACCCGTGTCCCGTCCATTGCAGACGCAGGAAGCGGAATTCGACGGTGACCTTTGGTTCCTGACTTTAAAAGATACGGACAAGTACCAGGAGATATTGCAGAACCCTTCCGTCAACGTGGCTTATGCAGGTAAATCATATGTATCAATCAGTGGCTCTGCACAATTTATCGATGATCTGGAGCGCAAAAAGGAATATTGGAATCCGGTTTTCGATAAATTGCTGAACACAACGTATGACGACCCGAACGTTATTTTGATCAAAGTCACTGCCGAAACAGCAGAATACTGGGAGTCTGGCAACATGACGAAAACTGTCAAGAATTTCGCCAAAAAGCTGACTGGCAATGAAGATGAAGGTGATAAAAAACAGATGAACGATACAGTGGAATTCAACTGATCGACGTTTGAGAAAACCTGCAGACATTCAGATGTCTGCAGGTTTTTCTGTTTGTATGGGTTTATTAAAATCAAAAACTCGCTTACAGTTAAAGAAAGAGTCAGTTGAAGAGGATGAAACCGATGAAAGTTTTTGCTTCCCATGATGAACAGATAACGATATTACAGAACCGCGGACTGCTGGTGCTGGACAAGGCGGCGGCCCGGCGAATCTTATCGCGCGAGAATTACTACGCCCTGATTGACGGTTACAAGGAACCGTTTCTGGAACGGGATGAGCGATTGAATCCATACGGGCGAGAGCAGTATCAGGCGGGAACGGAGTTTGGGCATATTTATGCGCTGTATCGCTTTGACCGGGAACTGCGGATGCTGATGCTCAATGAATTGCTGAAGTTCGAAAAGAATATCAAATCGAAAGTGGCGTATCGCTTTTCGGAGAAGTTCAAAGACATGGACTCTTTCCTCGAACCGGCTAATTACAGCGGGGACATCGAGCGCCATCACGAGCGCGACCGCATCATTTCGACACTTTATAATCTGATCAAGAGCCACAAGAAACGAGACCGTGTGAAATACCCGGCTATCCGCGAATTTTTTGACAAGCATCGAAACGTGCCATTATGGGTGCTCGTCAATTTCCTGTCGCTTGGTCAAATCACCAATTTCTATTCTGTGATCGATGATGAACTGCGAGAGCGCATTGCGCAGGATTTTGCCGACGAGTTCAGCGAGGAATACGAACCGCTGCACTTGAAGGCGAGTGAACTGGACGCCTTGCTGCGCATAGCGTTTCCGTACCGCAATAAATCGGCGCATGAAGAAGTGCTGTACCGTTACCGGCTGATGCATCCGGAAGAACTCATTGACGTTGATGCGATGCTGCGATTGCCGGGGGGAAGCCTCGGCAAAGGGACGGTTTATTCGATGGTGAGCCTTTTGAGGCTGGTACTTGCAAAAGAAGAGTATGAAGTGTTTTCGGCAGAACTGGAACGGCTGATGGCGGAATTGAAAGCGGCGCTGCCGGGTCGTGCTTATGGTGTGGTTATGCGGGATACGGGGTTTCGGGAGAATTGAGCAGCTGATTTAGGCTAAGTGGAGGCTGATTTGGATTCTATGAGCAGTTTTGGGTGTTCTATGATCACTTATCGGATTCTATGATCATTCAGGAGATTCTATGATCACTTATAAGCATTCTATGATCATTCGGCACAAATCATCCTAGCAAAATCGCTAAAAAGCAGGCCCGCACATCAGCGGAGCCTGCTTTATTTCTTATCAATCAACTGGCTTCCGGAAACTCTTCCGCTACTTTTTCATCAATTTTCTCGATGATGGTTTCGTTATAGATCAGTTCCTCTTCCAATAAAATCATATATCCCTCATAAGGTGATGATGAGTTGATCAGCTCATAAGCTTCAAGATAGGCTTCCATATCATAATAGCCGAATTCCATATTCTCCTCTTCCATGGCGACCACGTCCGCTTCCCTGACCAACTCCAAAGACACCTCCGGATCGACAAGCAGATAAATTTCCGCAAGCGTCATGAGGTCATCAAGGCGATAGTCGGAATTTCCGTTTTCAAGACGGTCTTGCATGAAAGCGATGGCTTCATCAAATTGATCCTGCATCAAGTAAAGATCAGTCTGCATCCAGGTCAGATGGTTTAAATCCTCTTCCGATGCATTTTCCTTCAGTTCGTCTATGATTTTTGCAGCTTCCTCGTATTTCCTTTTTTCCATTGCTTCATAAGCTGCGTCGTATTTCTCCTGCTCCGCTGTACTTTCTTCAATCATGCTATCAAGGAAAGTTTTCTGGAATTCGGCAAGTTCCATGCCGGTCGCTTCTTCAAGCATGGCGTAGAATTCACTCGGCATCTTGGCAGAAAGAAATGTCGGCAATAACTCTTCGCCGTAATCATTGACCAGCGATTCTACGGCTAAAAAGCTTTGGACATATGGATCATAATTGCGTGAATACGTATTATGGAATGAATAGTCGTAGTCCAGTAATTTGAAATCAGTGACCTCCACATCTTCAAGTACATACCAATCGCTTGTTTCACCAGCCAGATAATCAGCAACCCCTTCTTCAAACCATAAAGGCAGGCGTGTCTCGGACAGGCCATATTTCTGTGAATACAAATGGCTCTGGTAATGGCTGTATTCATGAAGGAGAATGATATTCCATGAATAATCGTCCGGAACCAAATGGATTTCCTGGCTGTAATAATCATAATAGCCCATGGCTTCCTCGTAGCCGGACGCTTTGGATAATGTATCAAAATCATCATGGAAGACAATCGTCAAGCCGCCCATTTCTGTATTGCCATAGAAATCGGCGATCCGTGCTTTTTCCTCTTCCAGGAACGCATCGATTTTATCAATCTCATTTTTAGTTGAAGCAGTGAAGGAATAAACCACACCGTTTTTCTCGATGCTGCCAATCGTGCTGGAAGTTGAATTGCTGTTCCAAAGAGACGAAGCCAGCATCTGCGTCTTTTCGGCAGCTGAAAAATTCTTTGTAAGCTCTTTGGCTTCCAAAAAAGAATTGGCGACAGCGAACAGGCCGATCGCCGAACTGAGGTACACAGTCAAAATTAATAGGGCAGCGACTTCCATCCGGCTTTTGAGCCATATTTTTTCAAGCTGCCCACTTTCAATTCCATAAAGGCTGAATGCGAGTCCAGCTACACAAAGCACCAGCAGCATGAACGATATAAGAATGCCTGAAACAAGTCCCTGGCTGAATATGAGCCAATAGCTCCCGATGCTGAATCCAAGAAATAAAACAGATAAAATTACTACTTTCCGCAATACTTTCATATTTCCCTCCACTATCCATCTGATTTGATTGAAGTCGTATTCTGCCGATTGAAAAAAGAGGAGTGTTTCGCTGGATTCAGCTTTGACTTGTATTTTTCGCCTCGGGTATCACCTTTCAAGTTGTTTTTAACGATAAACTACTTAGAAGTTTTCTATATATTAATATTTAAAAGTCCTGGAATATATCTAATTTTCATGTGAAGATAGTCCTTATTTGAAAAATGATTAAGTTAAAAGTGAAATGGAATTCATTTACAAAGAAATTGACTCTGTCAATCAACCGCTGTGATAAAGTTAAGGGAATAAGATACTATCGGTAAAAATTTATAAAACTGAGAAATGGAGGAGAAGCAATGGCAGATTTGAAGATACTGGCTGAGCAGCTTGCGCGACTATATGCAGAAAATCCGAAAGTGGATGGAGTGCTGCTTGGCGGATCCGTTTCACGGGGATGGCAGGATCGTTATTCGGATATTGAATTACTGGTTTTCTGGAATGAACCGCCAGCAGATGAAGAAAGAAAAACACCCATAAACAAATCCAAAGGGACCGTCCTTGATTTTCATCCTTATGAAGATGAAGAATGGTCCGAAACTTATATTACAGAAGGGGTAAAGCTCGAAATCAGCAATTTCCTGACTGCAACCATCCAGCGGTCTATCACTGACACAGTCGAGCTTTTTGATACCAATCCTGAAACGCAATGCATTTCGGCTGCAATCCAATATGGATCACCGCTCACAGGTGAATCGTTGATCAATGGAATGAAGCGCAGGGGCCATGATTATCCGGATGGTCTGAGAAGAGCAGTGATTAGAGCAAACGTCAACTTTGGCAGTCGCTGGAGCAATAGGGAAGCTTTGCTTTACCGGAAAGACTTGCTGATGCTCCATAGGGTAATGGCTGATGCAGAAACAAAAATCATGTCGATTTTATTCGCGTTGAATCGTCAATACATTGTGCACCCAGGTTTTAAATGGCAGCGGAATTCACTGGAGGGAATGGCCATTAAACCGGAAAACATAGAAGGCCGTATGGAATCCGTTTTTCTTGGAAATCCGCAGGACGCGATAAAAATATTGGAAGAAATCATTCGCGAAGTTTTCATCCTTATCGGGAAGGAAATCCCTGACATGGATTTATCTGAGGCAATAATACAGACAGGGCGGGTGAGGCCGCGAAACGATAGTCGATGAAGTAAAAAGATTTGAGGAGGAAAATGGAATGGGCCTATTAAATGGCAAGCTTGCCATCGTGACAGGTGCCAGTCGCCTGAACGGCATCGGAGCTGCAATCTGCAAGGAACTGGCGGAGAACGGCTGCAATATCTTTTTCACTTATTGGACAGCGTATGATAATAGCATGCCCTGGAAAATTGAATCGGACGAACCGGCCAGGTTGAAAGAGGAATTGGAGAGTTTCGGCGTGAAAGTGGCGTCTTTGGAAGTGGATCTGTCACAAACGGCAGAACTGGAATCATTGCTTAAACAGGTGGAAAGCGAGAGCGGTCAAGCTGATATATTGGTGAACAACGCTGCCTATTCTACGGGTACCGGCTATTCCACTTTGACCATCGAAGAACTGGATCGGCATTACCGGGTGAATGTGCGTGCCACGACTATGCTGAGCATCGGTTTTGCCAAGCGCTTTACAAAAAAATCCGGCGGACGGATTATCAACCTCACGTCAGGGCAGTCCAAAGGCCCGATGCCGGGAGAACTGGCTTACGCCACGACTAAAGGAGCGGTGGATGCTTTGACAATCACTTTGTCAGCGGAAGTTGCAACGCTTGGAATCACCGTCAATGCGGTGAATCCCGGTCCGACCGACAGCGGATGGATGACACCAGAAATACAAGATGCACTGCAGCCGCGGTTCCCATTCGGACGTCCAGGTGAACAGAAGGACGCGGCGAAATTAGTGAAATTCCTGGCAAGTGACGATGCCGCATGGATTACGGGTCAGATCATCCATTCGGAAGGCGGGTTTGTGCGGTAGTCGGGAACTCATTCAGAAATGGGTGGGCATTGGATATAATAAGAAGCAAATGGCTTGTTTGAAAACGGAGGAAGTTCCATGGGAAATTTTCAATTGATTTTTGATTATAGTTCGAATGCGAAATACAGGAATAGTTTTAACGAGCTTTCGAAACAGGTATTCGGGCTTGATTTCAGCAAATGGATCGAAGCAGGGTGTTGGAATGAGGATTACATTTGTTATTCCTATATTGACGGTGATCGGGTTGTCGCCAATGTATCCGTTAATAAGATGAGTCTCATTCTCAAAGGCAAAAATGTACAAGCGGTTCAATTGGGAACCGTGATGACTCATCCTGATTACCGGAAGCAGGGGTTGGCTGCTGAGCTGATGGAAATCGTCATTGCGAAATATGAAAAAGAATGCGATTTTATCTATCTTTTTGCAAATGATTCCGTATTGGAATTTTATCCGAAGTTTGGCTTTAATGCAGTAGAGGAGAGTCGCTTTGCAATGAAGCGGACTGCTTGGGAGTCAGCAGGAGATTATACTCTCCGAAAACTCGACGTAGAGAAAGATTTTGCCTTGTTAAAGGATTTTGCAGAGAAAAGAGTACCTGTCTCTACAGTATTAGGGATAAGAAACAATTCACACCTGCTGTGTTTCCACTTCCTGTTGGCATTTCCGGACTATCTGTATTATGTGGAGGAGATGGATCTGATTGTGATTTTTGAAGAAACGGATGGTCAGCACCATGTCTATGACATAATCTCGAAAAGCGCAGTTGATGTAGATACCGTTCTCCAAAAGATTGTTTCGGAAGGGACGGAAAATATTCATCTTCATTTTACGCCCGAGTTTCAGAATGATGAAATTTATACTAATGAAAAAAGCACTGCAAGCGACAGATTGTTTATTCGGCAGGCATTGTTCGATTTTCCACGATATTTTGCATTCCCGATGACGTCTCATTCATAAAACGAAAAAGGAAAGCGCCGATATAACAGGTGCTTTCCTTCTTCAATAAAATTCATAACGGAAATTTAATGTCTAGGGTCTCACGCAATTCAGCGAAATCGCTCAGCAGCTCATTATGGTGGCTGATAATCTGCTCAGCGCTCATCGTGTCTGAATCCCATGTGCCGTGGGCATCTTTCGCGAGCGTCACATTGAATCCGTGTTTGCTGGCGCTTTGAGTAGTTGCGTCTATGCAATACTCAGTCTGGTTGCCGGCAATGACGAGATTCTGTATCCCCAGGTTTTTCAACTGCTCCAGCAATGCTGTTTCGTTGAATGAGTCCGGCGATTTTTTCTGGATGATTGCGTCTCCTGTTTCCGGCTGGATCGCCTTATGAATTTGCCAGAAATCTGTGCCTTCCACAAGACCTGCATCGTTATGCTGCACATAAATAACGGGCACGTCTGCTGAACGCGCTTTTTGAATCAGCGTTTGCAAATTCTCCAGCAATTTATCACTTTCATGGACGGGGTTGGCAGGTTCAAACATTTCGTTTTGGGCATCGATGATCAGCAAGGCCGTATTCGGCATAGGACCGTCTCCTCTTCATATACTGTTTTTGTTTTATTCGACAGCCGCGTTTCAATACCTTCTTGAACAATGACAATAAAAAAGAGGTTTGTTTTTCTGTTACCTTGTGATAGGATTTGGTTAACAACTAAATTTTGCACTGGGGGAGCCGCTTTTTGGGCTGAGACAAGCATTGCTTGGACCCTTTGAACCTGATCTGGATTATGCCGGCGGAGGGAAGTGGCAACTGCATACTTATTGTGATGCAACCACTCTGCACTGCTGTCCATTTCTATGGAAGCTGTGTATTTTTTTGTGCAAAAAAGGGGGAGAAGCGATGGGAGAAACATGGGGATTTATCGATTCAGGCCATAACAGCCCAGCGTTCAATATGGCTTTGGATGAGTTGATGCTGGAATGGCTAAGCAAAGGGGAAATCGGTCCCACCATCCGATTTTACGGCTGGTCACCTGCGGGCATTTCAATCGGCCGTTTTCAGGATGCCGATAAAAAAATCGACTTTCAGCAGGCATCAGCCTACGGAGCGAAAATCGTCCGCAGGCAGACGGGCGGACGCGCTGTGCTGCATGATCAGGAATTGACATACAGTGTAGTGGTTCCGGAAACTCATCCGGCCATGCCGCGTTCTGTAAAGGAAGCTTATCTAGTCATTTCAAAAGGTTTATTGGAAGGCTTCAGGGAACTTGGAATCGACGCAGAATTTGCGATACCGGAAACATCGATTGAAAAGACGGAGTCGGCGGTCTGCTTCGATAAATCTTCCTGGTACGAACTGCTGGTTGATGGCAAAAAAGCAGCAGGCAGTGCCCAAATGAGAAGAAAAGGCATGATATTACAGCATGGTTCGATTCCGATTGAAATTGACAGCGTGAAGTTATTCGATTTATTCAGTTATCCTTCACCTGGAATAAAACAGCGCGCAAGGGATGCTTTCAAAGATAAGGCCATATCCATCAACGCGGCGACTGGTCAATCGTTTGATTTTGACAGAGTGAAGGATGCTTTCAAAAAGGGATTCGAACAAGGGCTCGGCATTAAATTGGAACCGCTTATGCTGTCGGAGGCGAGGTTGCTGGAAATCAGCCAATTAGCGGAAACGAAGTATAAAAATCTTGATTGGAGTCACTCAACTGAAAAATAGGAGGAGTTTAAATGTCAAAACAAGAAGAATATATACGGAAACCGGATTGGCTGAAGGTGAAAATCAACACGAACGAATCGTTTACCGGGCTCAAGAAATTGATGCGGGAGAAAAAGCTGAACACGGTGTGTGAAGAAGCGAGATGCCCGAATATCCACGAGTGCTGGAGTGAACGCAAAACCGCTACCTTCATGATTCTTGGAGATACCTGCACGAGAGGATGCCGGTTCTGTGCAGTCAAAACAGGTTTGCCGAATGAACTTGATCTGGGCGAACCGGAACGCGTAGCGGAATCTGTAGAAATTATGGGCTTGAAGCATGTCGTGGTGACAGCAGTTGCCCGGGATGACCTGAATGACGGGGGCGCAGCTGTTTTTGCGGAGACGGTACGGGCCATCCGAAGAAGGATGCCGGCAACGACAGTGGAAATTCTGCCTTCTGATATGAAAGGCGATTACGAAAGTCTCCACACGTTGATGGACAGTGCGCCGGATATTTTCAACCATAATATTGAAACCGTCAGACGCCTGACGAAGCGGGTGCGTGCCCGGGCGATGTATGACCGGTCTCTGCAATTGCTGGAGCGGGTTAAAGAAATTGCGCCGAACACACCGACGAAATCGAGCATCATGGTCGGGCTTGGTGAAACGAAGGAAGAAATCATTGAAACGATGGATGATCTGCGTGCGCACAATGTTGATATCATGGCGATCGGCCAGTATCTGCAGCCGACCAAGAAACATTTGAATGTGGAACGCTATTACCATCCGGATGAATTCGCGGAGCTGAAAGAAATTGCTTTGTCGAAAGGCTTCAGCCATTGCGAAGCAGGGCCGATGGTACGTTCATCCTATCATGCGGACGAACAGGTCAATGCGACCTCGGCACAGCGCCGCATCAATTACATGAAAGGCTACGAGTCGCAAGGCAAGAAGCTGGAAGTGGAATCTTTTTAAGTTATAATGTGACAAGCCATCGCATATGCGGTGGCTTTTTTCTCTGGTTTTGTGCTTAGCACAAATAAAATCTGAGCTGCGCAAATAAATTCCACTCAGCGCAAACAAATCCGATTCTCCGCAAACAAACCCACCCTGTTTCGTAAAAACAGGAGAGAATAGCCTCTAGTCGTCCATAAAAGAAGAAAAAATTCAACACCTATAGTAAAGGTCACCATATTCGGTGACCTTTACTATTTTCCGCTTAATTTTACCGTTAAACCGTTAAGTCGTTTTCGGATTTTATCCGTATGGCGTCCTGCAATAGTTTCTGGAGCACTGCAGCAAAGACTGCGACGACCAGCGAGGCGAAAATGATGAACAAGCCCATAACGATTGCCGGCGCGTCATCTGCCATAGTCAGCATATAAAGGAAAGGCATCTCAAGCAGATAGACAATGATGATGGCAATTGCACAACGCTTGATGTTTTGGATTGCCTTTACCGAAAGGGTGG
This sequence comes from Planomicrobium sp. Y74, assembly GCF_003668635.1. Taxonomy (GTDB): domain Bacteria; phylum Bacillota; class Bacilli; order Bacillales_A; family Planococcaceae; genus Planococcus. The sequence goes on from NZ_RCWH01000003.1 coordinate 331,643, forward strand.
AAAATGCCTGATTGCGATCAATATACCCAAGGAGTTTCAGAGATTGATACAGCGCAATGAAGAATGGAATCATTCCGATATACATGCCGATCAACAGCGGATATTGCAGGTTTTCAAGTTCCGGCAGAGCCCAGTACGGCGAATTGGGATCGAATCTGGACAAGCCGTAGATGCACACTGCGAGCACGGGAAGACCGATGAGAAAGACAGCGGCTTTTAAGACAGCGGTTGAACTTCGTTTCATCATAAGCACCTCATTAAATAATGTTGTTAATGAGATAATACACCATTATTTATTGAATATCAATAAATAATTATCTTAATTTAATGTTTAATTATTGTTCAGCTAGTCATATACTTATAGGTATTTTTGCAGCCCCTTATAAATATCCACGATTTCATCCTGTTTAATCCGCACGAGCCCACTCGACGATGGCGCAACAAATTCAGCGATTCCCGGGATGATCGGCTCGACCTGTTCTCCCCATGGGACCACTCGCTTTTTGCTGTATTGCTGGTATACACCTTTACCGACAAAGCAGACGGCTGCCGGCTGATAACGCTGAATCTTTTTCTTCAGTTTTTCTGCCCCGATCCGATATTCCTCCTTAGAAATCTCGGCTGCTTCTTTGGTCGGGCGGGCTACGATATTCGTCAAGCCGAGGCCGAGCTCCAGCAGCTTGCTGTTTTCATCAGGACGGAACTTCCGGGGCGTCACTCCTGCCTGATGGAGGATCTTCCAGAAACGGTTATTTGGATTCGCGTAATGATATCCAGTTTCGGACGAGCGGATACTGGGATTGAAGCCGACAAATAATATCTTCAAACCGGGTTGTATGTAATCAGGAATCGGTTCTAAATGCAATACGAACTCCTCCTTTAATTGAATTAGCATATATTTATCATACCTGATTTGAATAAAGCAAATACCGAAGGCGAATAAAGTCCTTCTTCCTGTTTATGGAAGTTCCAAAGTACTGATTTTTCATAAAAACGGAACCCTCATTATCTATAAACGTATCTGAACGGTAGAATTAGTTCAGGAGGATTGATTTTTTATGAAACTTACCAAGGCGAAATGGTTGATGCTAATTAGTGTATTGCTCCTGGCAATCCTTGTCGGTTGCTCAAAAACGGATGAAGAAGCGGCTGCAAAGAAAGAACCCGCAGAAGAAAAGCAGGAAACGGCAGCGGAAGAAAATAATAAAGAGCCAGCTACAAAGCCGGCGGAAACTGTAGAAAGCGATATTCCGGTAGCAGCCATACATAACGTTGAAGAGATGGTTAAAGAAAAAGGGAAGTACGTTCCCAATAAAATGAGCGATCAGCAAAAAGAGGATTTATATAAGGAGCTGAAAGGAGCACCTGACGGGATGACAGGAGAAGCAGCCTATTCACTCGCAGTATCTTTACTGGCGGCGGATGTTGAAGAAGCAGCCACAATCATAAACGAAGTGGACCCGGTCATTAAAATCAATTCGGCGACGCCGGAAGATGAAATTGATATTCCGGACACAGAAACTGTCAATGTAGCAATTCTGCTGGACGCAAGTGGCAGTATGGCCGGAGAAGTGAGCGGCGGCCAAAAGATGAAACTGGCCAAGTCAGCAATTCAAAAATATGCTTCCGACCTGCCGGAAGGCTCGAATATTATGCTGCGAGTCTACGGACATGAAGGAACCGGCACGGACGCTGACAAAGCGATGTCCTGTGCCAGCAATGAAGTCGTCTACAATCTCGGAACTTATGATGAAAAGAAATTTACGGAATCGCTCGAGCAATTTGATCCAGCTGGATGGACGCCATTGGCAGGGGCCATCGAAGCCGCTGAAGCAGATTTGAAAGAGCAAAAGGGTGAAAATGTGCGCAATGTGGTTTACGTTGTAAGTGATGGCATTGAAACATGCGACGGCGATCCGGTTGCTGCTGCTGCTTCGTTAAACGAATCTGATATCCAGGCAGAAGTAAATATTATCGGATTTGATGTGGACAATGAAGGGCAGAAACAATTGGAAGAAGTGGCAAAAGCAGGGGAAGGACAATACAAATCGGTTTATTCCGAAAGTGAATTGAACGAATATCTGGAACAGGAATACAGCCGCCTCTATTGGGAATGGCTGGCTTGGGGGAATGATCGCAAACTGGAGATCCTGTCACAAAGCAACGATATCTACGGAGAGCTTCTGGCAGCCAACAATGATGTCAGTTTTCTGTCACTGGCTTCAAAAAATGAAATGTATGCCATACACTATGATTTGAAAGAACTTGAAAAATTCAAGGATGAAGAAGCCGTGGACCGGTATCTTGAACTGATCGATACAAGATATGAAACAGTCCGACAGCATTTCAGGCAGGAATCGGAACGCAAAGATGAGACCCGCAAAGAAGTTTATGAAAAGCTTCGTGAACAAGTAGACCAGCTCGAAGAAGAGAAAATGGACGAATACAAATCCTGATCAAAGAAAGCCAGCCTCCTGGATTTATCCGGGTGGCTGGCTTTTACTGATTATTACTTTTCAGTTTCCGGATCCACTGATATCTGCCATTCAATGCCGAAGCGGTCGATTAGATTGCCGTAAAGAGGACTCCAGAATGTTTCCTGCAAATCCATGCTGACCATGCCGCCTTCTGCCAGCTTTCCAAAAATGATGCTTGCTTCTTCCTGGTCATCGAGCGTCAAAGTAAGCGATACATTATTTCCCTTTCGATAAGATATCCCCATACCGGGCGGCACATCCGAAATCATCAGATAATCACCGTTCTTCAAAACGATTTGGGCATTCATGACCATATCTTTCGCTTCTTCCGGTATACCCTCCATGTCGTCGCCATTTGCATCGCCATAGGTCATCAGCCCAATCAAATCACCGTTTAGGACATCGGTATAGAAGTGGGCAGCTTCCTGACCTTGTCCGTCAAAATTCAAATAAGGAAATATCTTTGTAATCATGGTTGACCTTCTTCCTTGTTTTTTTGCAGGTCATTCAAATATTCTGCCAGTCTGTCATAAGTTTCCGACATTCCTTCAACTGCCTGCATATCGATGATTTTCTGCAACGCTTCTTCAGATTCGAAGCGTGTGCGGGAAGTTAGTTTTGTTTGATTGCCTTCTTCAGAAAAGTCCAATTGAACCAGCATTTCCGGCATGCCGGACAGCTCATTGCCGTATTGATCGGCGAATGCATCTTCATAAACCAGCCGCTTATTGGGAACCACCTCCTGATAGGTCGCTTTACCCCAGGATTCCTGTCCGTCTTCTGAGGAGCGCATGCAATAATGCCAAATACCATTCGGTTCGACAGCCATTTCATAGCTATGAGTTTCCCACCCGGTTGGTCCCCACCAGCGCTTAATGCGGTCGGGGCTGACATGTGCCTCGTATACAAGCTCTTTCGGTGCTTTAAAAATACGTTCCATAATCAATTCGCGTCCTTCTGTGCGGGTTCGGGTATCTTTCGTAGACATTGGAAAATCCTCCTTCTGCCTCAGATGATCGATCGCTTTCAGCAGCCTCCTTTCTTAAGGATTGACCGGTTTGTTACTTACAGTATAGCTATTATTGAATGAAAATAAAACGAAAATTCAGTTATTATTTAATTCGTGTTATTAATTACAGATTATCGATTTTTACCGGTTCAATATCGTCAGCGGGATTGAATCCAAATATTCGGCTGTAGAAATAGAACTCTCCGTCGATGGAGCGTTTAATGTTCTCCGCTTTTCGGAAACCATGCCCTTCACCTTCGAATTCCAGATAAGCGACCGGCAGCCCTTTTTCGCGGAGCGCTTCAACCATGGGCACTGCCTGGTTCGGCGGAACCACTTTATCGTCAAGCCCCTGAAAGAAAATAACGGGACAGGACAGGCGGTTGGTGAAATTGATCGGTGATCGTTCGTAATAAACGTGCTTTTCTTCTGGATAAGGGGCAATGAGTCCATGAAGATAATGGGACTCGAATTTATGCGTTTCGAGAACAAAACTTTCCAGTTCGCTCAAGCCGAAATGACTTGCACCTGCATGATAAATATCCGTAAAGACAAGAGAGGCGAGCGTCGTATAACCGCCAGCTGATCCGCCGGAAATGGCGATGCGGCTGCTGTCGGCTTCACCGCTGTCGACGAGGTAACGGACTGCGTTTGCGCAATCCTCAACATCAACGATGCCCCACTGGCCCCTCAGGCGTTCCCGGTATTCACGCCCATAGCCTGTGGAACCGCCGTAATTCACATCAACCACTGCAAATCCGCGGCTTGTCCAATACTGCTTTACCAGATTGAGCGCTGAAGAAGTGGCGCCAACCGGTCCACCGTGTGCATGTACGAGCAACGGCGGTTTTTCACCTTTAAGAGCGGCAAAGTCAGGATTTTTCGGTGCATAATAGAGTGCGTGCGCTGTTTTATTGTTTGCTGTAGGGAACTCGATAGCTTCCGGCAGCGATAAATAATCACTATCGAGCGATGTTTCTGAGGAAACACTCACGTCCTCAATTTTCTTTGAATCCGCATCCATTATGGCAATCCGCGGAAATTCCGTCGGCGACGCTGTGATGAAAGCAACGCGTTTTCCATTGGATTGAAGAGATGAAAATGAAGTGAAGCGATTTGTTATGGGATTCAGCCGTCCATTCCAGACATCTACGCTTGCAAGCTGCCTCATGCCATGCTGTGAGTAGGAAGCGATGATGGTATTTTCATCGATAAAGCAATAATCCGATTTCCCCAGCACTGAACTATGCGATCCGAATTCTGCTTTGACTGGACAGACTTCTTCTTTTCGGCTGCCGTAACAGCGCATCAAATTCCACCAATTGGTGTGATCTGAGAGGAAATAGAGTGTGCCTTCAGGCGACCATAAGGGCTGGACAATCGAGACACCGGAACCGCCGGTTAATTTCCGGTTATTGAATAGCGTGCCATCTTCATTGATATCAGCCACCCATAATTCTGATTCATCCCACGGCATATTCGGATGATTCCAAGTCAGATAAGCCAGGTGCTTGGCATCCGGGCTTACCCGTGGATTCGAGTAGAAATCATTTCCTGAAACAACAATCTTTTCAGCACTGCCGTCAGCATCCATCACGACGATGGTTGTTTCAGGCGTGAGAGAGGATTCGGTATGGTCTTCACGAATCCAGTAAAGGCGCTGGTTCAGGCGATCGATTCCTGCATCAGCATAGCGGTTATTTGAGTCAGCAGTAATCGGTTTCGGTTGGTTTTCACCGGCTTTCATGTATAAAAAGTTATCTTCAAAATTAGAAAAATAGAGGCGTTCCCCAAAGACTGTGAAAGGCGCGCCGCCATATTCGTGAACCCGGGTCCGGACATTAAAGGGAGCAGGTGTCTGTTCAGACGGGGCATTATCCAATGTCATCTTCATAACCCGGCTGCGGCCGCCTTCGGAAGGAAGGCGCTCCAGCCAATAAAGATCATCTCCCTCGTACACGACTCCTTCAAAAGCTACTGTGTCCTTCAATATCAATTCACTGGTAATCGGCGACTTCCAGCTGCCGTAAGGCATTATTTTTCTCTCCATCAGAAAACGCCTCCTATTCAACTTGAGTATATTTAGTTTAACAGGAGAAGAGTTGGAATTGTTGGATAATTCAGGGGCTAGAAAAGAATTTTATATTATATTGAAAAAGTTTGTAAAATAATTGGTAGTTAATATGAGTAAATGCATACACGATGTATTTTATTTAGTATAATAGACTCATTAAATATAACGGAGCGTGAAAGATGTTAAATAAGCGCCAGCGTGAATTCAGAAGAATGATGAAAGAAGCTGAGAAGAAAAAGAAGTTGAATGATGATATTTACAGCTATAGAGAACAGCGTTTTGCAAGTGAGAAACCTAAAAAACGATTTAGAAAACCGTTGCTTCAAATTAGCGGTGTTTTAGGATTGTTAATTTTAATCTGGAATCTCTATGCTCTTTCTACATATATAACGCCAAATGCCAATACATTCGGCATCGCTTCAACTAAAAATATTAAAGTGCATAATTATCTTGAAAAAGGAGGAGAATCAGAAATTGAAATAACTCAAACAGTCAATTCACTTATTGATCGATACAACACCAATTCGTTAACGCCATTCCATATTGAAGAAGCCCAAGGGTATTTGTTTAATCTGCAGAAATCGATGACGCTGGACAATGACCGCTTTGCAGTAATGAACCGTTATTTTGAAGAACAGTTTAACCTGGCATATCAGTTGACGAACATCCTTCAGCTGCAAAATGCACCGACAGTCAATCAGGAATTAATATATGTAATTGATAAGCAAAAAGAATTATCTTCTTCTAGAACAGCTATCCTTATTCAATTGCTTGAGGACGAAAATATGAGTTATGACATATTGGACGATGGGACTGTAACTTACGAATATTAGCAGAAGTTCCTAATGAAAAATAAAATAACAGGGAGATGAAGGGAATGGATTTATCTTCAGTTTTGTATGAGAGTATGATGGATGGTTTCTTGCCAGTTTTAACAACTTATATATTGCCGATTGGTCTCTGGATGCTCGTCCCTGCAGTGATGTTAAGGCTGATTTTCAAAAGTCAATTGTCTTTCCAGGTTGGCGCATTAATCGGCCTGGCTCTCTGCTTCTTTATCGGCCCGTTTTCTACATGAAAACAAAAAGCATGCTTCCGAGTCGTTACGGAATGCATGCTTAAAAATTTGCTCTTAATACCTTTTGCTATACTTTCTCTGGAAATCTTCTTCAGAAGAAAGAAGATAGATGATGCCTTCGATAACACCAATCACCGCAGGTATTCCTGTCCAGAAGAAAAGAAGGTAGATTAGCCCGGTGCCCGGTTTGCCCAAGTAAAATTTATGGGCGCCGAAGTCTCCCAGGAAAATGGCGAGCAAAGCTGCAGCTAATTTATTTTTCATGCCGATCATCCTTTCTGCATATATAAATGTTTTCCCGAATTATTGAAAGTTAATCTGCACAACAATGAAATTCCCGCTTTTTATTTATTCACACCATCCAGGAGGAAACAATGCATTTCAATAAAACAATCAGCTTTATTCGTGAAACTGCAGAATCCACTAAAATCATCCATCGGACAGCAGTCCGCGCAATTATAGTAGAAGAAGAAAAGATTTTGATGGTCCGTTCCCGGCTGGGCTATTACAAATTGCCTGGCGGCGGAGTGGAAGAAGGGGAGAGCCTCACAGAAGCTTTAGTCAGAGAAGTGGCTGAGGAGACGGGTTATATTAATTGTGGCATAAAAGAGGAGCTTGGAATCGTTTCAGAGCATCGCCCTGACCATAAATCGCACGAATCCCACTTCCAAATGGTTTCTCATCATTTTCTATGTGAGTTGGACAATAAAGATATGGCTGATCAGTCGCTTATTGGTTATGAACTGGAAGAAGGATACGAACCTGTCTGGGTCCCGGTTCAGGAAGTGCTCAATGCTAATAATCTGGTTTATAAAAAGGATCCATCCCGGGTTTTTATTCTGCGTGAGAATTTTGTGCTGGAATGGTTACAGGGAAATTTATAATATAAAAGCGTTGCCTTAGAAAGGCGGCGCTTTTTTTATGCTCTTTTCTATAACTTCGCTTACTAAAAAACTAAATGCTTGTGAACTTCCTTTTCTTTGGAAGAATCCAGCTGGTTTGAAATGGGAATTTCCGCTAAACTGGAGCATAAGAGATTGAAACACATGGAATGTTAGACGAAACGGGGTATACCGATGGTTAAAGTTTTGATAGTGGAAGATGATTTGACGATTGCAGAAATTCTGGAAAAAGAGCTGGTGAACTGGAATCTGGAAGCGGCTGTCGTGGAAGATTTCAATCATGTTATGGAAGTTTTCGCAGCCGAAGCACCGCAGCTGGTATTGCTGGATATTTCGCTGCCGGCTTTCAACGGTTATTATTGGTGCCAGGAAATCCGCAAAGTTTCACAGGTGCCGATCATTTTCATTTCTTCCCGCAGTGAAAATATGGACATTGTCATGGGTATTCAGATGGGAGCGGATGATTTTATCCCAAAACCTTTCGATTTGACGGTGGCAGTGGCGAAAATCCAGGCGCTGCTCAGAAGGACTTATGATTTCAATGAATCGGATAATTACCAGAACTTCAACCGCACTGTGCTGAAACCGGGAGAATCGAAGCTTTATTATGCTGAGCAGGAAGTGGATTTGACCCGAACGGAGCTGAAAATCCTGGAGCAGCTGTTTATGCAAAAAGGCGAATATGTAATGAGGGAAGATATGATGGTCAAGCTGTGGGAAGATGAATCGTTTATCGATGACAACACGCTTGCAGTCAATATGGCAAGGCTGCGTAAAAAACTGGCAGGGGTCGGCCTGCCTGATTTCATCCTGACGAAAAAAGGGATCGGCTACGCCTTGAACAAGGAATCAGCGAATGGCTGATAACACTAAGACGGGTGTATTCAAGTTGTTTCTTTTGTCTGTCCGGCAACAGGTTTTCACCTTTATCGGTATGTCGTTGATATTTGCGAGCATCTTCATCCTTAACAGCCTTTCTTTCACACTTTATCTCTATAGTATGGAATTGGCGCTGTTCTTTCTATTCATTTATCTGCTTATCCAGTATTTCAGGTACAGAAAAAGATACGAGGCAATTATTCAGGTAGGAGAAGCCCATTCCATTAAAGATGAGAATATCGCTGCCGGAACAGATCCGGCGGACCAGCTGTATCTGGAAAAAATAGAGGAACTGCAGCAGGGGATAAGAGAGATGAACAATCTTCATGCTGAACGGCAGGCGGAGCAGCTCGATTACTTCACGCTTTGGCTGCATCAGATCAAAACGCCTCTTTCTGCCATCAGTTTATTGAATCAGAGCAATGCAACACCTGAATCGAAGAAAATTTCACAGGAAATTGTGCGCCTGGAAGACTATACACACATGGCGCTGAATTACGTGAAACTTGAAGATACCGGGTCAGATATGGATTTATCCCAAGTGGATCTGGATTCGGTTATTAAAAGGGCTGTGAAGAAGTATTCTATTCTTTTCATCTATAAAGGGATCAAACTCAATTATCAGCCGCTGAACACGACGGTTTTATCCGACGGACAGTGGCTGCAGACCCTCCTTGAACAATTATTATCGAACAGCTTGAAATATACGGCGAGCGGCTCCATCTCCATTTATCTTAATCCTGTAAAAGAACAGACGCTCATTATCGAAGACACGGGAGTCGGAATCCGCCCGGAGGATCTGCCGAAGATTTTCAATAAGGGTTATTCCGGTCTGAACGGCCGGCTGCACGAAAAATCTACAGGGCTCGGGTTGTTTCTTAGCAGGAAAATCTGCAAGCGTCTCGGCCATAAACTTACTATAGAATCCAAGATGGACAAAGGCACACGTGCAGAAATCAATATGGCCCGGGTGAAATTGGCCGTTTTTGATTAAGAGCCAGATGATTTTTGCGAATAATGGCTGCCAATTATGCAATCTTACGAAACCGTAAGATTGCGTTTCTGTTTGTAAGGATAGATACAGGCAGAAGCATTTAAATCCCCGTATCATGAAAAGCAAGGAGGGGTTATCAATGACCTTATTGGAAATTAAAAATTTAAAGAAAATATATACAGCGCGGTTTTCAAACCAGCAAACCGAAGCACTTGCGGCGGTGAATTTCTCGGTGGAAGAAGGAGAATTTGTCTCCATCATGGGGGAATCCGGTTCCGGAAAAACGACCCTGTTAAATATCATTTCGACACTCGACAATGCAAGCTCAGGAGAAGTCTATCTGGATGGCAACCCGTTATCGAAGATTAAAGACAAAGAAGTATCAGCATTCCGGCGCAATACACTTGGCTTTGTATTCCAGGATTTCAACTTGCTCGATAACTTCACCATCAAAGATAATATCCTGTTGCCTCTCGTTTTGTCGAAAACACCTATTGAGGAAATGGAAAGCCGGTTGATGCCGATTGTCCGCAATCTAGGAATTGAAGCGCATATCAACAAGTTTCCTTATGAATTATCGGGTGGACAGAAACAGCGTGTCGCTGTAGCACGGGCATTGATTACACAACCTAAAATTATTCTGGCGGATGAGCCGACGGGTGCATTGGATTCAAAAGCTTCGCAAAACCTGATGGAAATCCTGAAAGGCATCAATGAAACAGGCCAGACAATTTTAATGGTGACCCATAGTACAAGAGCGGCAAGTTTTTCGAAGCGTGTCCTGTTTATCCGTGATGGTTCGGTCTATCACGAAATTTACCGGGGCGAAGGGGCGGCTGATGAATTCATGGACCGGATTTCCGATTCGCTGAAAGTCCTGTCAAGCCGTGGTGAGCGGGATGAATAACCGTTTTTTCTCATCTTTGGCACTGCGAAATATCAAGTCGAATAAACAATTGTATATTCCTTTTCTTCTATCATCCACTGTGATCATCGCCATGTTTTTCCTGATGGTTTCACTGATGACCAATCGTTTCGTGCAGGAGCGTTCAAGTTCACTTCCGACTCTTTTCATGATCGGTGTTGTAGTGATCGGAATATTCTCGGTGATTTTCATCCTTTATACAAACAGCTTTTTGATTAAACGGCGTAAAAAGGAAATCGGGTTGTACGGAATTCTTGGACTGGAAAAAAAGCATGTTGCAAAAATCCTGTTTTTTGAATCATTGTTTTCCAGTCTATTGAGTATTGCAGCCGGTTTACTTGCTGGATTGCTTTTTGGCCGTCTTGTATTTATGCTGCTGAACTTCATGCTGCGGATGCCGAATGATATCGCGTATTCGACATCTCTGTTGAGTGTGGGCGTAACCATTGCTCTGTTCACGGTGATTTTTGGACTGACATACCTGTATAACGTCAGCCAGTTTACATTCGCTAATCCCATCAAATTATTGAAAGGTAAGCAGGAAGGAGAAAAAGAGCCGAAGGGTTCACTGATCCTCTTCATTCTGTCCCTGATCTTTTTGGGGTGGGGATATGGAATATCCATTACAATCCCGGATCCGCTCGCTGCTATTGAAAAATTTTTCCTTGCTGTACTACTGGTGATAATTGGGACTTACCTATTGTTCATTTCAGGATCAATTTTCATCCTGAAAGCGTTGAAGAACAATAAGCGCATCTATTATCGTCCGGGCGCCTTTATCTCCATTTCGGGAATGCTTTACCGGATGAAGCAGAATGCGGTAGGCCTGGCGAATATCTGTATTTTGGCTTCGATGGTCATCATCGCTGTTTCCACAACCATCACGATTTACCTGGGATCAGAGGAAACATTGGAAAACCGTTATCCCTATGAACATAATATGAAATTGTTCGGGGATATGGATAATGTTGCAGAAATGAATACCAGATTTTTTGAACTGCAGGATGAAGTTCGCGCTTTAACAGAAGAAAACGGACTGGAAGTTTCGGAAATGGAAAGTTACCGATATGAAAGCTTTTTTGGTAATCTTGAAGATGGCAGATTCGTTTTTGAACAGAGCTCGGTTGATGGAACTCTGCCCGTATTGATGATGGCGATTCCGCTTGAAGATTTTAATATGATGACTGGGGAAAACTATTCATTGGAAGACGATGAAGCCTTGTTTTACCATTCAACTAAAACCTACGATAAAGAAGAGCTTGTGATCGGCAATAAAAGCTATGGACTGACTGAAATCGAGAATGAGTTCAGTGCAGACATGGCATTAACCGAATCGATTGCGTTAGTGGTGGCGGATGCATCACACCTGCTCGACATCCGTGAAGACTACATGGAACAATTTCCTGAATCGCCCCATATAACAATCGACGCAGCAATCGGCTGGAACACGGAAGGCGCGGAAGAGCAGGAGGGAGCTCTTATTGAACAGTTGAGGAATGAGTACAGTTTCAGTTCAGGAAACGACGGGCTTTATAATTCTAGAGAGCTGCAGCGCGAAGAATGGTACAGCGTAAATGGAGGCTTCTTGTTCCTCGGCGTTTTCCTGGGATTGCTGTTCACGCTTGGCACCTTGTTGATCACATATTTTAAACAAGTATCCGAAGGTTTCGATGACCGTGGGAAATTCCAGATTATGCAGAAAGTCGGACTCGATGAAGAAATGATTAAAGAGTCTACGCGGTCACAGATTGTCTGGATGTTCCTACTGCCGATTGTGATTGCCACTATCCATGTCAGCTTTGCCTATCCTATTGTGCAGAAGTTACTGATGATTTTCGGCGTCACTAACGATATGACATGGCTGCTGACATTCATCGCTGTGGTTATCGCCTTTGCAGTGGTTTACTGGATGATTTACCGTGTAACTTCAAGAGTTTATTACAGCATTGTGAAATAATATAAGCCAATCATTGAAATTAAATTTTCAATGATTGGTTTTTTCTTTGTAACGAGCTTTCTTTGCATAGAACCGGTATTTCTGGGAACTTCCTTAGTGGATTGACGTATAACATTGGAGAGAATATAAAGAAAAGACATTTCAGGTTTAAGGAGAGATGACATGGAGCACATTTTGCAAACAGCGGTCAGCGACCTTGCAGAAATTAAAGTGACAGCAAGTTTTGATAACGAACCTGTGCTTATCGAAGGCACAGCGGAAGGGTTTCGCTGTGTAGGTGTTGGTACGGATGCAGCAGTATTCCAATCCTTAACGGCGCCGGAATATGCTTTCAAAATATATGCAAAAGGGAAACGGGATAAGCTCGAAGCAGAAGCGGAAGTTTATGCCCGTATCGGCTCGTCTGTTTATTTTTCTTATTGTTATGGAGTATTCGACCGTCTTCTCGTCCTGAAGTACGAGGAAGGTCCAACTTTGTTTGATTGTTTGCTGCAAGGAATTTATATACCTGAACAAGTGATTCAGGATGTTGAAGATGCAAGGGAATACATCCGGCAAATCGGTTTAAATCCCCGGGACATCCATTTGAAGAATATTTTACTGCAGGATGGGCGGGCTAAACTGATTGATGTCTCTGAATATATCAAACCGGGCAACGATTTTCGATGGGAACATTTGAAGAAAACCTATGAGGAGTACTATCCGGTTATCGAGGGTACACCTATGCCTTTCTGGCTGCTTGAAACGATTCGTAAATGGTACCATCATTGGAATCGCTACTCGGCGACATTCGATGGGTTCATACGCATCGTATCCGAACAATTAAATTACAGGAAGTAAAGGGATGTCCATTAATAATATGAACAAGGTATACCATCAAAAATTATTTCATCGGCAACGGTGTGCAGGAAAGAGAAGGGGGCTAAGCGAATAGAGTAGGTAAGAAAGGACGTGGCCCGATGCGTTCAGCCGGAGTATGGATCAGGCTAAAAGCTTTCACACTGGATTATCTGTGGGTATTCCTTTATCTCTGTTTGGTTGGGCTGGTTACAATGGTTGCAGCGCCTGGTATCCAGGAATACTTTAACGGTCCGGTGGGAACTGCGCAATTGACCGGATTTCTTCTGGTGACTTTGCCAGTTTCCTTGTATTTTGCGATAGGTGACTCCGTTTTGTTTAAAGGCACATACGGAAAAAGGAAAATAGGGATTCAAGTTTTGAATGTACATGGACAACCGATAGGTATCTTACGTTCTGCTATCAGAGTGATATTCAAATTCTTGCCTTGGGAATTATCGCATTTTCTCGTCTATCGGCTGGTCAGTCTCGGTGAAGACGAATTCCCCTTGTATCTTATGTTGACTGGCTCACTGGTTTACTTATTGATTTTCGTTTATATCCTGACAGCCATTTTCTCAGAAGAAAACCGGTCGTTCTATGACAGGTTGAGTGGAACAGCAGTAGTATGCAAATGAAAAGAGACAGTTGCCGCATTTTGTATTTAATTGGCAGGATCTAAAAATGGACGGAGGAAGGGAAATGGAATTGCAGGAAGTTTTGTTTGTAATATTGGAGCAATATGCAGACTGGGAAGCCGCAGCAATAGCAGCTGCGCTGAATGAAGACCCGGAACATGGAGAAAAGAAGTACATTGTTAAGACAGTGTCGCTTGACGGGGAACCGGTGACTTCAATAGGAGGATTCAAAGTGCTTCCGGATTATTCAGTGGATACCGCTCCGGAAGATTTTGCCGGATTAATATTGATCGGCGGAAATTCATGGAGAAAAGAAGAGAGCCGGAGAGTGGTTGAATTGGTGGACAAAGCACAGGAAAAAGATGTTGTAGTGGGTGCGATCTGTGATGCCACTGTATTTATGGGAATGAACGGTAAGCTGAACTCGGCTCTGCATACGAGCAACCAACTGGAGAAATTGAAAGAAGCGGCAGGCGGCAATTACACAGCGGAACAGAATTACCGGCAGCAGGCAGTCAGGGACGGGAAGCTTGTCACAGCCAACGGCTCGGCATACTTGGACTTCGGCAGGGAAATTCTTTATGCATTGAATGCGGCGCCGGACGGAGAAATTGAAGAATGGTACAACTTTTTCAAGAAGGGGTATCATGAATTCATGAAAGAGAAAAGCGGACAGTGAAAATAAATTAAGCAGAAATTTAAAACGTCACCGGGAAAAACCCGGTGACGTTTTTATCTTACATAATTTTATAAATTATTAGGCTTATTAATCCATATTCAAGTGAAATTCAGATGTATTATTTTTGGTAATACTGGTAAACTATTCAGGAACTAAAATTTAGGAGTTGTATTATGGGGGATTTACTGTTTTTCTTTTTGGAAAATATGGCGCTGATTATCGCGCTTATGTATTTGGCGATAAAATCAAAAGAGGCCATATTATTGGATTGGTCTGATCCAATTAAACAGCGCATCATTATTTCAGCATTTTTTGGTTTTCTTACATTTTCAATTATGTATAATCCATACTTATATGAAGGTATGCGGCTTGATTTGCGTGAAGTGCCATTATTTTTCATTTCTTATGTAGGGGGATGGCAATACGGGGTGCTTTCAGCAATCCTGCCAACGGCTTTCCGTGCATATCTGGGCGGGCCAACTATGGTTGTAGGCATTCTTCAGTCCATCCTCCTGCCGATACTGATTGGCTGTCTGTTCCATGACCGGAAGCGCAAAGACCAGTTTTTCGGGATTCTGAATATCCGGAAGATGCTGATTGCGTTTGTTGTGTATGAGGCGATAAAGTCAATTTGGATGATTGTCTCAACTCCTGTAAATCTGCTGATTGTTGTTGGTATGTTCATTTTTGCAATGGTAGCTGTATTTTCAATGGCTTTGATTCTTAATGGAGAAAATCGAAGCACGTTATTGAAGGAGGAACTTGAGTTTTATTCGAATCGGGATCCCATGACCCAATTGCCAAATATCCGATTTTTTAAAAATAATGTGGCCAACCTTGTTGATAAGCATCTGCCAATGGCAATTGTAATGCTGGATGTCGATTACTTTAAAATCTACAACGATACACATGGCCATCAAAAAGGTGATGCCGTATTACGGTCCGTCGCACAGATTCTGATGGATTCCACAAGAAAAGAAGATTTTGTCGCCCGTTATGGCGGAGAGGAATTCATCTGTTGCTTGATTGCTCCGCGTGATAAAGAAGAAGCTGCTGAGATGGCTGATCGTATTCGGAAGAATATCCAGGAATTCCATTTCGAAGGTGAAGAGCAGCAGCCGGAGGGTGTTCTGACAGTATCGATAGGAGTAAGTTATACTGAAGGTGGAGTGCCGCTTGAGGAAATGATTGAAGAAGCAGATCAGTCTTTGTACCAATCAAAACGGCAAGGACGCAACCGCATAACCGTTTTTCCCGGCATCATGGCAGAATCCAATGACAAAGTACTGAGCTGAAGGAGGATGACGCATGAAACGATTAATGAAGAAACGCATCAAAGCGATGGCGATCGACACAGCAATCACAATGGGAGTCTCTGCTGCGCTGGAACCGCTATTCAGAAACAAATTGAAAGACAAAATGGCGTATGACGCAATTGCGCCGTCGCTTATCTTTTGGGGTCTTGAATATGCGCAGATGCGTATGAGCGGACAAACGATCGGGCATAAAGTCGCGGGTATTGTCATCGATACGACAGACGGCAGCGCAATGAGCTCCGAACAGATTTTGAAAAGGCTGATCCACCGTGATTCCATCAGCACAATCTCATATTTAAGAGACCGGGGAAAATACGATTTCTATGAAGGCACCAAATTGCCGCATGATTTGTATGCAAACACAGTGGTGAAAGAATACTTTAAAGAAAACATGGAACCAAAATTATAAAAAGGAAGCAATTCGCCTGGCGAATTGCTTCCTTTTTTCTTTTGCTGCAGTTTTTCAGGCTTCCGCTATTTCTGGAGATATTACTTTCTTTTTGCGGCCCAGTGCATTAACAAGCATAACTCCTGCAATTGCAATGACACCGCCGATGAGCGAAAGTCCAGTAGGCAATTCATGGAGCCACATCCAGGACACCACAATGGCTACAGCCGGTTCAAGGTAGATCACACTGGACACCGAGCTGGCATTTGCCAGCGATAACGCCGTTGCCCAGGTCACATAGGCGATTGCAGCGGGAAAGATGCCGACGTAAAGAGTGGCCAGATGCGCTTCCAGTGTCGCATTTTGTAAAGTCGTCATCAAGCCAGGTGAAAAGATGAAGAACGGGAGTGTGCCAGCCCACGTAAAATAAGCGGTCAACTCTATAGCCGTGTATTTTTTCAATAACGGTTTCTGGAATACAAAGAATGCGGCGGAAGCGAAGGCAGCAATCACCACTAGCAGCGCCCCGTTCGTCAATGTCAGTGCGCCGCCGTTAGATCCGAAGGCAATAAAGATAATACCGATGAAACCAACGCCCATACCAAGCCAGCCGATCCGGGTCAAACGTTCTTTTAAAACAACTGCAGCGATCAAAGCCGTGAAAATCGGGCCGGATCCGACCAGCATGCCGGCGGTTCCTGCAGAGATGGTCTCCATGCCGAATGTCACGAAGATATGATAGACGCTGATGCCGACCCATCCAAGAATCAGCAGTCGCAAAATATCACCTTTGTGGGGAAGCTGAAACTTTACTCCTGGCCATAATGCGTATACAAGAAATAACAGGGAAGCAATCAGAAACCGGACAAGGACATTTTGGCCTGTATCGTATCCGCCCTGGAGGCCAACGCGGATTGCGGCAAACGATGAACCCCATATCACTACTGAAAATAATGCCAAAGAAAATGCTTTTGCGTTCATAAATTCTCCTCCATCAGCCATTCAGCTAAATACAGAATAGCTATTCCATCTGCAGTAATAAACAGACAGCTTCTATTATATTCTTTTAAAGGAGGAAAGTCAGCAGTAAAGAAAAGCGAATGCGCCCGCATAGTTCCGACAAGCGCAAGCGCAATAAAAAAGCAGCCACTCCAAAGAGCGGCTGCATCGATTTTATTCGACTGTAAATTCAGTTTCTGCTTCGTATTTTGGGCCTTCCTTCGGCGTCAGCCATGCGGTGAGCTGATAAGTACCAGGTTCCAGCTCCATAGGAGGAATTTCGAATTCATATTCCAGCTTATCACCAGGCTCCAGTGTTTCTTCGCCAAGTGCCTGTATATACGTGCTGACAGAAGACAAGCGGTAAAGCTCATCGCCGTCTTCGTTGGAAATTGTGAAATCGTAGCGTTGCCCGCTTGTGAATTCAAAAGTCATTGTTTCTTCAGTCTGATTGTTGACTGTATAGCGATAAAGTTTATTGTCCATTTGTTCGAGCAATGCCGTCACCTCATCTTCCACGACTCCCTCGGACGAGCCGTTGCCCATATCCGGTTCGACTGTACCCGACGTTCCGCATGCTGATAAAATGAACGCCAGTGACAGAAATAAGAATGCGGCTAATATTTTGTGTGCTTTCATAGATAACCCTCCCCGGTCTGAAAAATCCCTTATTGCTTTCGCTTTTCTGCTTTCCTATTTGAACGGTTGACCGGCTGAAAAGTTACAAAGGAAGCAAGAATAATTGGCCTAAAACAAAAGAGCCCCCGATTGGGAGCATCTTTTCATGGATTTAAGTAATTGACGCAAGGTAAATCGTTTTCACCGATTCCTGGATCATCGTATTGAATTCTTCATCCGACTGGCTGGCATTCAAGCCCTCTGACAAGCCGCGTGAGAAGCTGGCAATCAGGCCGTTGTTGGCAGTCAGTTTCAAATTCGCTTCGTCGCGGGAATAGCCGCCTGAAAGGGCAACGACCCGAACAACGCGCGGATGATCAATCAATTCCTTGTAGAAATTATCTACGGTAGGAATTGATAATTTGAGCATGACATTTTTGTCTTCGCTCAATTTATCCAAATGATCCAAAATTTCTTTTTTGAGAATTTCTTCGGACTCTGCTTTATCTTCACTGTGGATATTTACTTCCGGTTCGATAATCGGTACAAGCCCGGCAGCCAGGATTTGATCAGCAACTTCGAATTGCTGGTCGACCACTTTTTTAATGCCGTCAGCATTGGCTTGATTGATGACGGAACGCATTTTCGTACCGAAGACATTGCGTTCGTTAGCACGTTTCAGCAAATCGTCCAAACCAGGATTCGGTTTCATTAGCTGAACGCCATTTTCTTCTTCAGCCAATCCCTTGTCGACTTTCAGGAAAGGAACGACACCTTTTTCCTCCCAAAGATAATCTGGAGTATATTTCCCTTCCACTTTCCGGTCCATCGTGTGTTCAAACAGGATGGCGCCGATGATCGACTCGGAATTGAAGGCGGGTGCTGTTATGACGCGAGTGCGCATTTCATGGATCAGATCATACATTTCATCTTCGTTCGAATAAGAATCCTCCGGGACACCATATTGTGCCAGGGCTTTTGGTGTACTGCCGCCGCTTTGGTCGAGCGCTGCAATAAACCCTTTTCCATTTTTCACGAGTTCAAATTGTTCTTGATTCATTTTCCCAACTCCTTTGATTAATTTGAGAGAAACTGAAGTAAAACTCTACACTGAATATTGTATCAATAAACAGTGCATTCATCAAAAATGAAAGGATTTTCAGGAATTGGACACCATATGTATGGCCGGCTTGAAATGAGGGTATTGTACAAATAGGGAACAGGTGGAACGAGAAAACGTTCACCTTGAAAGTGAATTGACAGGAGGCAGGCATGAGGAATTTATATTTAATATTATTTATATTGCTAATAGGAGCTGTCCTGTCGGCATGTTCGTATGAAACGGAAACTGGCGGGACAGACGAAGAAACCGCAATTATACAAGTGACGAATAGTTCGGCCCGTCAAATCACATCTATTGAATTGAAGCTTTATCAAAATGACATGGTGCAGGCATCTCCAACCGTTATGAATGCGGATGAGTCACTGATTGTAATGGGAGAGGCTGTTGATTTCGAGATTCTCACACAGGATATCGATTTTAACGAGCCTGTTGTGATTGAAGCGGTGGCGATGATTGACGGAGTGGAAGTGTCTGCTGGTACAACGGAACCTATGGAACTCAGTCAAGGTGAAAATTATGAATTTGAACTTGCCAGGGATCCGGAACTGCAATTCAGAGAAATACAGGAAGACTAATGCGGAATTATAACAGAAATAAGCCATCGAAGATTTTCTTCGATGGCTTTTCGCATTCACTGTCTAGACTCCCGCGTCCCAACTCTTCGGGATATAAGCCACTCTGTGTCTAGACTTCAACAGCCAACTCCTCGAACTTAAGCTGTCCTTCCTGTGCGAAAAAAATTGCCGCTTAGGAAGTTCATCTTAAGCCTTTCGGAGCTGAACGGGCGCAGTCGCTTTTCTTAATCAAGTTCCACAATATGTTTTATACGTGCGTTCTTCATCTTCAGGCGGTGCATCTGTATATTCAAGCTGCTCATTATTATAGGCATAAGGATTTTTGACTGCTGCCACCATTTTTTCGGCCAGACTGTAATCCTGTCTGCTCACCGCAGCTTCGATCGCCTCTTCGACACGATGATTGCGGGGAATGACGGCCGGATTATTGCTGCGCATCAATTCCTGAGAAGTTTCCGTGCTTTCGGTTTGTTCACCCAGTCGGGATTTCCAAGCTGCATACCACGCTTCAAATCCTTCTTTGCCAGCGAGCGGCATCTCTTCAAGCTTATCGAATGTCAATGCACGGAATGTATTCGTGTAATCCGCTTTATGGTCGTGCATCAGCTTCAGCAAATCATCAATCATTTGGTCATCGCCATCTTCATTGCCGAATAAACCGAGTTTCGCTTTCATGCCTGCTGTCCAGTTTTTCTGGAATTGATTGCCGAAATCGCCCAATAAATCCTGAGCCATTTCAATTGCCTGTTCCTGATTTTTATCAATCAGCGGAAGCAAGGTTTCGGCAAAACGTGCCAGATTCCAACCGGTTATTTTTGGCTGATTACTGTAGGCATAGCGTCCATACTGGTCAATCGAACTGAACACACGGCCTGGCTCATAGGTATCGATGAAAGCGCAAGGGCCGTAATCGATCGTTTCACCGCTGATCGTCATATTGTCGGTATTCATGACGCCGTGAATAAACCCGGCGAGCTGCCATTTTGCAACGAGCTGTGCGTGTTTGGCAATAACATTTTTCAATAATTCCAGATAGGGATTTTCGCAGTCCTGGACTGTTGGGTAGTGGCGGTTGATCGCATAATCTGCCAATGCTTTAAGTTCTTCAAATGTTCCCCACTGCGCTGCAAATTGGAATGTCCCGAAACGGAGATGGCTTGACGCCACACGCGTCAGCACTGCCCCGGGAAGGAAAGTCTCGCGCACTACCGGGATGCCGGTAGTTGCGACTGACAGGCTGCGGCTTGTCGGAATGCCGAGTCCATGCATCGCTTCACTGATAATATATTCCCGCAGCATCGGGCCAAGTGCCGCACGGCCGTCGCCGCCTCTTGAATAAGCGGTTTTCCCGGAACCCTTCAACTGAATATCCAAACGCTGTCCTTCAGGTGTAATTTGTTCGCCCAGCAGTACTGCGCGGCCGTCACCAAGCATAGTGAAGTTGCCGAATTGATGGCCGGCATATGCCTGCGCAATCGGCTCTGCACCGTCAGGAACTTCCGTGCCGGCCAGTATTTTTGCACCGTCTTCAGAGTTCAGCGATTGTGCGTCGAGGCCAAGAGATTTCGCCAAGTCGCTGTTGAAGAGAATCAGTTCCGAATTGCGTGCTGGTTCAGGAGCTGTTTTTGTAAAAAATTTCTCAGGCAACCGTGCATAACTATTATCTAGATTCCAGCCGGTTGCCGGAATATCTGTTGTGTTTTTCATAAGATCACCTTTTCTAAAAAGTAGTTTCCAGCGGCTCTTCGCAATAAAACCTTGCTGGTTATTATTTACCCGTTCCGATAGAGTGACAATCTTTTGGAGAGTTTAAATTGCAGTTGAAAAGCCTGGTCCCAACTAAAAAATATGTGGATATTGGGTTTTTAACGGCCAAATTTGATTGACCCGCACCCCAAACGGATCAAGCCGCACCCCAATCAAATCAAGCCGCACCCAACATCACCAATCCCCGAAATCGAATTTAATTCCAGTCAATTCCTCTGAAACTTGCCATAAACGTTTCGCAACTTCTTCATCGAGGGCTGATGGATGAGGCGTCTCCAGTGCCGGATAGCCTTTTCGGCGGCCGGGACCATCTGGACCGATGTATTCGCCGCCTGTTAGACCGGGATCGGTCGCTGCATGGACCGTTGCCAGTGCACCAAGTTCAGGCGGCTGCAGATAATATTTATTGGCGAGATTGCGTAAGAACAGCGGAGCATCTTTCTTGCCGATTTTAAAAATGTTGGTGGCGGAAACGCCTGGATGGCAGATGACACTGATGGTCCTTGAACCGTGTTCCTTCAAGCGCCGGTCGAGTTCCAGTGCAAACAGCATATTAGCCAGTTTGCTTTGGTTATAGAATTTTTTGGCTTTATAGCCTTTTGAGCCGTCCAGATTATCAAAATCGATGGCTCCCCGGTTATGCGCCAGGCTTCCGGTCGTCACAATGCGCGACTCCGGAGTTTTGTTCAGCAAAGGGTAGAGAAGGGCATTCAAGGCAAAATGGCCAAGGTGGTTGCTGCCAAATTGCATTTCAAAGCCGTCTTTTGTTTTGGAATAGGGCGGCATCATGACGCCTGCATTATTAATCAGCAGGTCGAGTGCATCATAGTCACGCAGAATTTCATCTGCAAATGAACGGACACTAGCCAAATCGGCAACATCCAACAGCTTTACTTCAACAGCAGCATCCGGATGCAAAGCCAAAATTTCTTTACGGGCAGCTGTCCCCTTGGTTTCATTGCGCACGGCCATAACGATATGAAATCCTTTGCCGGCAAGCACTTTTGCCGCCTCCAGGCCGATGCCGCTATTGGCTCCAGTAATTACAGTCACTTTGCTGATTATATCTTGCTGTGTCATTTCTTCAGCTCCCGTTTTCTGGTGTATAGTTAAATGGTAGCCGAAAACCTTCAAAGCCACAAAGAATTGAGAATCTGCATACAGGATACAAACGTTTTACAAATTTCCAAAAGGGAAAACAAGGGATATAATGTAGAAAAAGGAGACATGTGGATTATGGATTATAAAAATATAACCGTCGCGGGCAGCGGCGTACTTGGAAGTCAAATTGCTTTCCAAACTGCATATAAAGGATTCGAAGTGGCCGTCTACGATATTAACGAAGAAGCCATCGCCAAATCGAAAGAGCGCATGATGAAGCTGAAGGAAAATTACAAGAGTGATTTGAAAGCGACAGATGCAGAGGTGGATGCAGCATTCGAACGTCTGACTTTCCATACTGATTTGACAGAGGCTGTTGCTCAGGCTGACCTTTTAATCGAAGCAATTCCGGAAGTGGTTAAAATTAAAACGGAATTTTATCAGAAATTAGGAGAAGTGGCGCCGGAAAAAACGGTCTTCGCTACGAACTCATCGACTTTATTGCCAAGCCAATTTGCTGAAGCTACCGGCCGCCCGGAGAAATTCCTGGCGTTGCATTTTGCAAACACAATCTGGGTCAACAACACCGCAGAAGTTATGAAACATCCGGGGACGGATATGAAATTCTTCGATGAAGTCATCGATTTTGCGAAAGCCATCGGAATGGTTGCACTTCCGCTCTATAAAGAACAGCCGGGTTATATACTCAATTCATTGCTTGTGCCGTTCCTGGAAGCCGCGGAATTATTGCTCGTCAAAGAAGTGGCCGATGTCCAGACGGTTGATAAGACTTGGATGATTGCAACTGGCGCACCGCTTGGGCCATTCGCCATTCTTGACGTTGTGGGTATCCGGACAGCGCATAATATTGTGCAGGCGAAAGCTGCTGCGACTGGCAAAGAAGAATATGTAAAACTTGCTAAACTATTGCAGACAGAGTATCTCGATAAAGGTAAAATCGGTCGTGAATCGGGCGAAGGTTTCTATAAATATCCGAACCCGGCATTTGCAGATCCTGATTTCCTGAAAAACTGATCAAACAAATAAAAGGCGATGAAGAAATTCTCTTCATCGCCTTTTAGTGTGTCGAAAATTTACTGCTCCCGAATCTTTTTCAACGCATTTTCGTGAATAATCAAATCTGAAATACGCAATTGTTCAGCAGCATCTTCAACTTTATCCTGACAGTTTCCATAAGCAACTTCTTCTTCCGTCAGCGTCGAATAACATGTCCCGCTGCCGATCGGGGCAGTCAGATCCGGTTTGTAATAGAAATCATTGTAGCGGAATGAACCATCGCGGAATACCGTGACGTTTTCCGCTTCATCAATCAGCGAGTTGCCGAGCATATAAGGAGGGGCGATATCGATAATATCCAGAATGGTCGGGGCAATATCAATCTGTCCGCCGACATTTTCGTTGATTTCCCCACTCGAGGAGCCAGGTGTTTTGATAAACAACGGGACTCCGTGATCCAATTCGAACAGATCGACAACGTTATCTGCATCGGCGTCTTCGGCCATTTCCGTTCCTTTCTGAGCCAGGCCACTGTCATGGTCACCATAGAAAACAATTAACGAATCTTCCCACAATCCGCGTTGCTTTAAGTCGCTGATCATTTCGCCGATTGCTTCATCAACATAATGGACGGTATGGTAATAGCCTTTTACCAGTTCGTCGTCGTATGCACTGAGTTCCATTTTTTCGAGATCTTGAGGAAATTCATAAGGGGTATGGCTGGTCAATGTAACCATGAAAGCGAAGAATGGTGTTTCGAGATCAGAAATGTACTCAATCGATTCGGAAAAGAAGTCTTTATCATTTAATGCCATACCGATTTGACCTTCCTGTGAAAAATCCTGCTTGCTGTAAAATTCGTCAAAGCCGATGTTGTCATAAAATTCATCCCGGTTCCAGAAACTTCTCTCGAAAGCATGCATGGCAACAGTACTGTAACCGTAACGCTGTAAATGAGCAGGCAGGCCATTAAAATCATTTCCGGCATATTGCGTATAAACTGAACCGGACTTTATCGGATGCAGGGAAGAGAGAGTCAGGAACTCAGCATCTGATGTTCTGCCTTCGTGTGTCTGGTGGAAAAAGTTCGGGAAGTAAGTAGTTTCTTCCCTTAGCTCATTCAAATTTGGCGTTAAGGCTGTTCCCTTGATTTCTTGTCCAATCATTGAAGCTTGGAAGGATTCCAGTTGAACGACAATAACATTCGGCAGCTCTTCAGGCACCGGGGCAGCTTCGATCTCCGGAAGGGTCTCAGGCAATAAATCCATTTGATCAGTGGATAGGCCATTGCTTTCTGCCAGGCTTGCTGCACCCTTAAGAAGGTCGGCTCCGTGGTAACCCCAAAATCCAAGCTGATAATATTCCCGCATATTGGAAATCGGATTATCCACCAGCCATTCCTCTTGCTGCAGATAACTCCAGACAAGGGGTACAGTAAAAACAACCAGTCCGGCTGCAAATCCGGCACCTGCAAATCTCATCCTGTTTTTGCGGGGAAGAGTTCCAGTTTGATTGCGGAAATAATGGACTGCAGCAGAGAAGAGGATGAGGTCTGTGAAAAAAAGAAGATCCTTCCAGGCGACAAGGGTCAGGAAACCGCCGCCGACACTGCTCATCTGCGGTACATCGGCAATCAGCATGACACTGAGAAGGTCTTCGAAGTACCGATAATACCAAATATCCGATACTATCAATGTACTGTGGAGAAACAGGAGGGAGAGTAAAACCCAGCGCCGGGTTTTTGCTTTAAGCAATAATGTCCAGCTTGAGAGAACGAGTACGGAAGCAAAATTCAGTATAAAAAAACCGAATGAAAAGGCGGTATCCGTATAAACACTGAAAAGCAATAATTTGATCATTGAAATTGCCAAATAGATGGCATAGTCGAGAACTATCATTCTAAGATGCACCTCCGTCAGGGCCAGTGAAAAAACTCTTTGTTTCACAGTACCTCTTTTCGCTTTAGCGAAAACATAAAACAGGCCATTTTTGGGTATGCCATTATAAAGGTAAGCCCTCAGTTACAAAGGCTTGAATATTGTTTTGTGTCTGAATTATCTGTAAAATAATGAATGTAAACAGGAAAGGCAGAGGTTTTCGATGACAGCATTGGATTGGATTTTTACAGCAATCGCAGTGGTATGGATTTTGGAGTTCATGCTTTTCCGCAATCGTGGAACTGGTGAAGAAAGTCCAGTGGAACGGCGCTCTTTCTTCCTCATTTTTATTGCGCTTTCAGCAACGATTGCAGCGGCGGCAGTTCTTGGTGAAATGCGGTCATTTGAAACAGCGGTTCCCTGGATGAAAGGGATCGGTCTTTTGTTTTTTGCAGTGGGTGTCTTCCTGCGGTATTGGGGAATCCTTCATTTGAAGGCGCAGTTTACCCGGCATGTTACTGTACAGGACGGAGACAGGATCGTCAGCACGGGGCCTTACCGGAAGCTGCGCCATCCGCTTTACACCGGTTTATTATTGATAGCCATCGGCATGGCATTGTTTTTCCAAAGCATACTTGCAGCCGTTTTTGGGGGAGCATTGGTAGGATTGGCTCTGGCCAGAAGAATGGATGGCGAGGAAGCGATGTTAATAGATGAATTTGGTGAAGAATATCGGGAATGGATGGAGCAGCGGTCAAGGCTCATTCCATTCATATATTAATTGAAAGCGAGTGGTCTGTGTGAAACTTCCTTACGGTGTAACTGGTTTTTATAATTCTGATGAACAAAAGCCTCCAGAGATGGAACTCAGTGAGTACAAGGAGCTGTGTAATGGGATTGCCAGTAAACTGAATGGTGAATTGCTGGAGTTCTCGGACACGCTGTACCCGGCCAATTTTTATAAAGCAGATTTTAAGTTGCCTGCACTGAACATTTGCCTGGTGATGAACAAGCATTATCCAATCGTCGCATTTGCAACCGCAGTTGAGGATTTGAAAATTCAATTTATCGATTACGCTGAAGGTGCTGCAGAAGTTCCGGAAGAATTTACGGTGCTTCCTGCACCCGTACTGGAAACTCCTGTGCCAAAAAATCTTGAGAAACTTCCAGAAAACGATTTGAACAAAGGTGAAATCGACCAAATACAGTATTGGAAGCCGGAAACTATTGGCGAGATTATTTTTAATTTTTGGGACTGATTTAAGCAAGCACTAAAAAATAGTGCTGATGAACGGATAAACGCCACCTCAACTTGAATTGAGGTGGCGTATCTTGTTTCTACGTTGGAAAACATTTCATTCTTTTTATACGATTTTTCTGCCGCTTTTTCCAAGAGCATAGTAGACACCATGCTGAAGGCTTTGAAGGCATTCGAATTTTCTCAGATTGCTGTTCGATTGGACGATGACCATGGCGAGCTCGGGGGATACGCCGACCAATATGGTTTCGATTCCCAGCAGGCGGGCTGCAGCTCCCAGTTTTTCTATAAGCATGGCAGTATGTTCCGAAATGTGCTTATGAAGTCCAGTGAGATCAAGTAAGAGGTACTGGGCCTGGTGTTTCGGCAGTTCACTTAAGGTATTATAGATAAGGTCTTCCGAACGGCCTTCGTCATAGCTGCCGATCATCGGCACCACAACGATTTTTTCCAAAACCGGGATGATCGGGGAAGAAAGTTCTTTGACAAGATTTTGGAGCATTTTCGTCTTGTCATCAACCATTCGCTCAAGTTCTTTTATCTGCATCGCTTCCTGTTTCCGGGACATCTCATGAATATTGGATTGAACGGTTACATCAGAAGGGTAATACTTGACGATGCTGTAAGGATTTTCGTCATTCTGGTATTGGACAGTGGTATACCAGAAATTCTTGCCGAACAGGCCGGTCAATACTCCCGCATAATGGGAAGGAACAAAAATACCGTCAAGCCCTTTTTGTTTGCGCTGATTCATTTTGTACTCCCAGTCGTCTTGGATATGAAGTGTGAAATGCTTGGCGTCTTCATCCATCTCTACGATTTTTACTTTGCCCCATCCGGCTGGCGCATATGTATTGGAGAGCCATTCCACAACGTTGGATGTGTTGATATTCTTTCTGTCCAGAAACCCTTCTCCGACGATAACCCCTTGACGGAAACCGGTTGTTTCCAAAACGAGCTTCGTTGCTTCGGTTCCTGAAATTTCCCGGATGGAATCAAAAAATGTCTCCATCGCTGATATCCAGAACATGACAACATCCCCGTTTTCAAACAATACTTCCGCAGTTTCCAAATCCCAGTTTAATTCTACATCGCCTACTGTAATCTGCTTTTTCATAATTGCGTTCCTCCGTCAGTTCATTTCTTTCATCGCTGTTTAATATGTAATTAATTTACGGGTGAATTTTTGGATACTGTATCTTATTCCCTAATCTTTCGGAATATAAGCTCGATAAAAAAATAATTTACATTTTAAAAAGCGGCCCACCCCAAATTGGAATGTGCCGCTTTCATTCTTTCTAAACTACTTATTTCACTTAATCGACTAAATCAATAAGGTGGCCATATCCCTTTGTTTCCATTTCGTCAGCCGGGATAAACAAGAGAGCAGCGCTGTTAAGACAATAGCGCAAGCCACCTTTATCTTTGGGCCCATCAGTAAATACGTGGCCCAAATGACTGTCGCCTGCCCGGCTGCGGACCTCTGTGCGTTTGAAAAATCCGCTGGTATCACTGTGTTCGGTTACGACTGCCGGGTCAATCGGTTTAGTGAAGCTGGGCCAGCCAGTTTCCGAATCGTATTTGTCGGTGGAAGAAAATAACGGCTCACCAGTTGTTATATCCACGTAAAGGCCAGGTTCATAATTGTCCCAGTATTCATTGGAGTAGGCAGTTTCTGTATCATCATTCTGTGTGACGTTATATTGGATTTCAGTCAATTTCTCTTTCAGTTCTTCATCACTCGGTTTTGGATAAGCTGCCGGATCGATCAAGGAAGGGATTTCCTGATCTTCGAGTGAATCAAATTCAATATGGCAGTAGCCGTCCGGATTCTTTTCTAGATAGTCCTGGTGGTATTCCTCTGCAAGGTAATAATGTTCCAAAGGCTCGATTTCAGTAACAATCGGTTTATCGTAGCGTTCAGCTTCAGCTGCTGCTACATCATCGATAATAGCCCGGTCTTCTTCATTTTCATAATAGACAGCTGTACGGTACTGAGTTCCTTTGTCGTTGCCCTGCTGATTCAGCAAAGTCGGATCAATGATCATGAAGAACTGCGACACCAGACTTTCCAAATCGATGCGTTCAGGATCGTACCGGACGTGAACCGTTTCGGCGTGCCCAGTGTTTTCATAGAGGACTTCCTGGTAAGTAGGATTTTCAGTCGTCCCGTTTGCGTAGCCTGAAGTAACATCATAGACACCGTAGACCCGGTCCATGTATGCTTCGACGCCCCAGAAACAACCGCCGGCAAACCAGATATCTTCCAGCTTATCCGTATCAAATTCCAAGTCCTTATTCGGATTATCAGGGAAACGGGAAGTGCTTTCTGTTGAATTTGCAGTGGCATTGCCAGTGGTTCCGGAGGAAGCGGATGATTCGGGAGTTCCCGAGGCACCTGGAATTGAACAGGCAGCTAAAAACAATAGAATAAGCAGGAGAAGCAAAGGGAATTTGACCTTCATTATTGTCGACCGCCTTTCCTTATTGTATGCTTTCAAACGTTTCGTAAATCTGTTCATTGCTCACATGTCCGGTCTGGCTTTTCACCATGACGCCGTCAGAGCCGATATAAACGGATGTCGGGTAGCCGATAACGCCGTATTCATCGAAAGCAGGGCCGCCTTCATCCAGTAAAACCTGGATATTGGAAGTATTGTCGACACCTTCATACCATTTGGCAAAAGAATCGCTGCTTTTTTCGGCGTTTGAACCAGGAGAAACAATGGTTAATACCTCGAAATCCGGTTCCTCGCCGGCCAGTGTATTCAATTCATTCATGCCTGCAAGGCAGATTGAACACCAGGATGCCCAAAATTTAATATATACTTTTTGACCTGCATATCCGGACAGCTGGTGTGTCTCACCCTCTAAGTCAACGAGTTTAAAATCCGGAGCTGGTTTTCCGTCATTTAATTGTTCGGCACTGGAAGTTGTCTGTCCATTCGAACAGGCAGAAAGCAACAGTAGAAGCAAGATGGCAATTGACAGAGCCAGCAATCGTTTCATAAGGAATCATCCTTTTAAATTTATTGATGTAAACGCTTTATTTTCATTCTAAAAAAATAGAAAATCCAAGTTCTGTTTATACTCACATCATATAGCGAAAGGGGGGATAAAGATATTGAACAGTCTCAGCGGAAAGGCAATTAGGCCAATTGAAACGGAATGTTCTACAAGGAGAATATAAAAAAAGACGCTTCCGGCATGGAAGCGACCTCTCAGCCAATCATCATTTTTTGAAGGTCTTCAAGATATAGCTGACACCGTTCGATTACACTCGGCACAGTCAAGCCTTGTTCATCCATTCTCCGAAGCTCATCAAAAGTGACAAGTTTTGCATCACAAACTTCACCCGGCTGCAGGTTCATTTCAGAAGGTTGGATCATTTCGGCCGACTTCCAAAGATAGCTGTCCCGGAAATAATGGCCGTATTTCATTTCGCCGATTTTCGTTAACTGCTCCGGCACAGCACGCAGTCCGGTTTCTTCTTTCAGTTCACGCACTGCGCCTTCAATACTCGATTCACCGGCAGTAATCGATCCACCTGTAATTTCCCATAATAACGGATAGGTTTTAACTGGGTCCCGCTGCGTCAATAACATCCTGCCATCCGCGTTGATTGTAACTATTTCCACTACAACATGATATTCACCCGATCTCAACTCGATGCCGCGTTGATGTGTCCTGCCAAGCTTATTCCTGTTGCCATCTACCAGATCCCATAATTCCATATGCTTCACTCCCATTAGATGAGTATATAAAAATGGAAGCTAAATGGAAAGCATGAATATAAATATCGGCGCAGTAAATACGAGTGGGGCAAGTGTGAAAATCATGCCGTAAACATTAAAGCGTTTAGTAAACAGTAAAGAAGCTCCCAACAGCCAAATCATCAGGAAAAATGTTTCATCCCACACCACACGCTCCAAACTGCCGCGCTCCAAAATAGGGATAGACGTGAGAAACGCAAGGAAACCGGTCCATAAGAGATGGAACACCCGATAGATTGTATATGCCATTTTCATCCCCCCCATCCTTTGCTTTATAGAACGAAGAACAAGAAGTTTAGTTCCTGCTATGAAATTGAATCTATCAGAGAATCAATTGCAGCAAAACTGTAATGAAAATTATACCTGCAATAAATGAAGGGAAACTATTGGTTTTCTCATCCGGCAATTCGTCATTCAAAATGTTCAATACAACCCCGCCAGTAAGAAAAGCTGAGAAAAATGCAATGACCAGATCACTGGTTGGGGTCATCTGGTAAATGAGCCATCCGATGAAAACGGAGGCCGCTAAAATATAGCGGCCTGCTTTTGTATATAAATCTTCGTGGGTAAGGTGGAGGATGCGGTTATTTGCTATAAAATGAAATGAGAAAACGATGAAGTAAATAATATAATCCAGAACGTGTTCTCCGCTCAATTCCACGAGAAGGTAACCAATCAGCATGTTATACATGGCAAAAGCTGAAATCTCCATAATGAATATATCCTTGCTTGGACGTGTCAGATTCTTTTTCCGTTTATTATGCTCCTGTGATTTTTCACTCGACTGGTTGATGGCATAAAAAAGAGCGAGCCCAGCCAATGTGGCAAGGTAAGTAATGTAATCGATATTTTCCATCCACTGTGGGAGCTCCGCTTTTTCAGCCACTTCCTGGTAATGTGTCAGCTCGGGAACAAGGTGAAGGAAGACGTATGCAATGGAGCCACCGGAGACGAGAGACATCAAGCGGTTTCTCGGCTTTCTGCTGAGGAATTTTATATAGTTCGTGAAAATATGGATGATCACAAAACCGATTATGATGAAAAGGCTGAGCCAAAACATAACGTTATTCTCCTTCCTCAAAATGCCATAATGTTTTTCTATACCCTAATTTGGGTTGTATACGTCCAGCAGGCTGCAATTTATCACTTGATGCAGCATTGGTGAAAAGAGGAAGCGTTTTTGTGCCTGTATATGGAAAAAAAGTTAGAGTATTTTCGGGATTTATTGGATATACTATTTGGGTACGTAAACGTTTGCAAGTATATTGTATTGGGGATAGAAAGATGGGTTACATCGAAGAGTTAAGGAAAGTGGTCGGCCATAGACCGTTGATATTAGTCGGCGCGGTTGCGGTGATCACAGATGAACT
This sequence comes from Planomicrobium sp. Y74, assembly GCF_003668635.1. Taxonomy (GTDB): domain Bacteria; phylum Bacillota; class Bacilli; order Bacillales_A; family Planococcaceae; genus Planococcus. The sequence continues at coordinate 363,274 of NZ_RCWH01000003.1, forward strand.
TGGCCGCCTGCTGCTTGAGGAAAGAAGGTTTCCAAAAGGTGCGTGGGGATTGGCCGGGGGATTGATGGAACTCGGTGAGTCGACAGAAGATGTCGCAAAGAGGGAAGTGTTTGAAGAAACGGGCCTGGTGGTAAATGACTTGAAACTCATCAATGTCTATTCAGGACCGAACCATTTTGTCAAAGCGGAAAACGGAGATGAGTATTTCGTTGTAACAACCGCCTACTTTGCCGAAACGCATGAAGGCGAATTGACAGTGGATGAACTGGAATCAATCAGCTTTGAATTTTTTTATCCCGACGAATTGCCTGAGCGGATAGTAAAAAGCCATCGCCGCATCATAGACGAATATTTGGAGAAATTCCATTCAAATCGACTTTGGCCGGTGAGGTAAAATTTAGAGAGGCAGTGATCTATGATGTTACAGTTTTTAGGTAAATACAGCCATTGGTTATTATTGATACTGGTATTTGGAAGTCTGGCGGTCAGTTTTTTCAGCGGCCGTTATGATGCTGCTTCCCTCGTTTTTGGCGTCATCGGTGTTTTGGGTGTGGGGTATCTGGTTTATCGTATAGAGACGGACAGGAAGAAAAAAAGAGTAAGAAGTTAAGGATATGATCTGCGGCCGGCTCCTTTTGTGAGCCGGCTTTTTATTGTGAGAAAATGGAAGGTGTCAAGCGGGAAGTTGTCGAATAAAAATGGAAGAGGGGGATGAGTAATGACGAGCAGAAATAATGTGGTTGCAATGACATTACAGATAGTAGGTGGAACACTCATTGCTGTTTATGCTCTCAGGTCACTGGCATTAATCGGTGAATTTGGGGGCGGAGCGGCATTTGACGTCTTCCTGCAAGGCATCATTTTCGGAATGCTCTTGATTGGCTTTGGCGAAGTGATCAAACTGATGCAGGGTTTATTTAATCAGCGTGAACCTGAACGGCCGGTTGAAGATGTGGAAAAAGAAAGAAGAGCCGTTTTACGCCAAGCTGAAGAACATACTGTTCCACTGGAAACACGAAAGAGAATCATGGATTTCTATACCAAGAAAAATATGATTGTGGATGATATCGAACCTGCACCATACGAGGGCTATGCAATCGCCCATCACGACGGCCAGCGGGATATTGTCGATGTGAATAACTGGGAAGTTGAAATTTTGACGGAAGGCCAATTGAATCGGAATCCGGAATTGAAGAGTTTGCTTGAGTAGCTCGATGATGAAGAGAAAAAGGAGGAAGGTAAATGTTTTCATTTGAACATGTGGCCATAATTGTTAAAGATATGGACGAATCCATCAATTTTTATGAGCAGGTATTCGGCTTTGAAGTGCGGTTCAGAAAAAAGCGGAGCGACCGGGAAATGGTTTTCCTGTTTCTGAAAAATGCGCCGCAATTTGAAATTGAACTGATCCAGGATATTGACCCGATTCGTTCCTACAGCACAGCAGGGGTTGTAAATCATTTGGCGTTCCGTGTAGAAGATCTGCAAAAAGCGATTGATTTCATCAATGAGCACAGTTCTTTGAATATTCCCCCCGACATAAAGCCGGGAGCAGAAGGGCAGATGATCCTTTTTGAAGGATTAAACGGGGAAATGCTGCAGTTGATAGAGAAATGAGTAGGAAAGAAAGAAAAGTCCAAGTTTATAAATGTTGGTAAGAAAACAGTAAGGAGATGTTCCATGGGAGCATCTTTTTTATTTTCCCAATTAAACGATTAAGGCTCGTGAATTTTAATTCTGAGCAAACAAATTCCAGTCTGCGCAAATAAAAGTGAATCTGCGCAAATAAATCGTATTCGCCGCAAACAAACCAGATTTAGCGCAAACAAACTCCCCCAACTCCAGGTTTGCCTGGTTTTCATAAGGGAAAAGAGGCATAAAAACAATTAAGAGGAGAATGTGGAATGTCTTTATTCGCAAAAGACGCACTGGCGCATAAACATATTATGATTACGGGGGCTACAGGGGGCATCGGCTATAAAACAGCGAAAGTGGTTGCCGGTATGGGAGCGAAAGTGACGATTACCGGAAGAAATGAAGGGAAATTGAAAGGGCTTGCCGGCGAACTGGAAAGAATAACAGCTAAAGAAAATGTTGCCGTTCTGCCTGCAGATCTCACGGAAAAAGAAGACAGGTTAAACCTTATAGCCAATGCTGAAAAAGCTCATGGTTTTATAAATGGCCTTGTCAATTCGGCCGGCGCAGCCGGTGGAAGGACGGTAGAAGAGCTGGATGAAGATTTTATTGAGAAACTGATGAACATCAATTACAAGTGCACATTCCTGTTAACCCAGGAGATTTATAAAAAAATGATGGAGCGGAAAGAAGGGGATATCGTAAACCTTGCAAGTCTTTCCGGTTTGCGCGGCACTCATGGCAATACGGCGTATGCGGCGAGTAAATTTGCGGTAGTCGGCTGGACACAGTCAATGGCTCTCGAAGCGATTGAACACGGTATCCGGGTGAATGCTGTTTGTCCGGGATACGTTGATACGGAAATGGCGAGGAACAGCATACGCAGAAAAGCCGAGCAGAAAGGCATCACTTTTAAAGAAGGCATGGAAGAAGCGGCAAGCAGTATTCCATCAGGGCGTATTTCAACACCAGAGGAAGTGGCGAACACGATAGCTTTTCTGCTGACTGATGCTGCGGCGAATATTGTGGGAGAGTCAGTGAAGATTTCCGGCGGCAGCGTGATGAGGTAAAATACACTTTTTTATAATTTACCTGAAGTCGGAATATGGCAAAATGAACACCCTGATTCCAAAACAAGCCGCTTGCCCTTTTACTTCCGGGCAAGCGGCTTGTTTCCTGTGAAATAGTTTAAGTCCACCACATGTCGCCGACGGATTCCTTAACCATTATGGGCTTTAAATTTTCAACGGCTTTGGTAAATCCTTCGTCTATGGACATCAACCCATCTTCGTGTTCGATACTTACAACATAATCATAACCATAAAGGCGCAGCGTACTGATGATGTCAGCCCATGTTTTCTGGTCATGGCCGAAGCCGACAGTACGGAAATACCAGGCCCGGTCACGCATCAAGGAATAATCGGTCATATCAGTCAATCCATTGCGGTTCATGTTTTCCTGGTCAAGGATGGTGTCTTTTGCGTGGAAATGGTGGATTGCATCATCACGGCCCAATATTTTTATCGCTTCAACCGGGTCAATTCCCTGCCACCACATATGGCTCGGATCCAGATTGGCCCCTATGGCGGTGCCACATGCTTTCCGCAGTTTCAGTAAAGTAGCGGGAGTATGTACAGAAAAACCGCCGTGAAGTTCCAGTCCGATTTTCACATTCAATGACTCTGCAAGATCATTTTTTTCTTTCCAATAAGGGATCAATTTTTGTTCCCATTGCCATTTTAAAATTTCCTGGAAATCATTTGGCCAGGCAGCCACCGGCCAGTTAGGGTAGAGGGCATTTTCATGGTCGCCAGGACATCCGGAAAAAGTATTGACAACCGGCACACCGAGTTCTGAAGCGAGTTGCATAGTTTTAACCAGTACTTCATCTGCCTCACCAGATATATCTTTCTGTGGATGAAGCGGATTGGCATGGCAGCTTAGAGCGCTGATCATTAATCCGTGATCACTGATTTTTTGTTTGAAAAGTTGCTGTTTTTCAAGGTTCCCCAACAATTCATCGATTTTGCAATGGGCATCACCCGGGTAACCCCCGGTTCCAAGCTCGATAGCTTCTATACCTTTTGAAGAAACGTGGCTTAACAAGTCGTCAAATTTTTTATCGGAGAACAAGACAGTAAATACACCTAGTTTCAATAAAATAACCCCCTCTAAAATTTCAGAAAATACAGTAATGTAATCCGTTACATAATTACCATATATAATTAATTCAGTTAAATCAACAGTTTTATTCAGATAAAAAAATTCATTGACAGATAATTCCGAACATATTAGTATGAAAATGTAAACGATTTCATTTTTGATGCAAGGAATTCCGGAGAGTAGGATAGACATGGCGAATATTCAACAGGTGGCAAAACACGCAGGAGTTTCTGTGGCAACAGTATCAAGAGTATTGAATGGCCAAAATACAGTTTCCAGCAAGACTAAAATGAAAGTCGAGGAGGCGATTAAGGAGTTAAATTACGAACCAAGCATGCTGGGCCGAAATCTTCGGAATTCGGAAAGCAGGATTGTTCTTATTTTAATCCCGACTATCTCTAATCCTTTTTATCTGGAAATCATCAAAGGAATTGAAAATATCGCAATAAGCCATAATTATAATATTTTATTGTGTGAAACGGATTCGGATCCGGAAAAGGAGAATATCTATTTTGACTTGGTGAGGAAAAAAATGGCGGATGGAATTATTTCAATGGATCCCGCTGTAAACGTCGAGACCTTGAAGCAATTGGCGGAAAAGTATGCAATCATTCAATGCAGTGAATACGGGGGCGGAATCGGAATTCCTTATGTCACCATTGATAACGAAGAGGCATCTTACCGTGCAGTAAAACACCTGCTCCAAATCGGCCATACAAAAATTGCTTTGATGAATACAGATGAAAAATTCCTGTATGCAAGAGAAAGGAAAATGGGCTACGAGCGAGCTCTTAAAGAGCATGGCATCGAAATGAACAACAACTATATTTTCTATACAAAGGATTTAGGATTTGAAAATGGCCAGCAGGCGATGAAGAAAATCCTGAATCTTAAAGAACGTCCTACTGCTGTATTCGCAGTATCTGATCTCTTGGCAATAGGAGCATTAAAAGAAATCAACGCCTCCGGATTGAATGTTCCAGGTGATATGGCGGTCGTAGGGTTTGATAAAATCGACTTTTCCAACATGACAAATCCAACATTGACGACGGTTGCGCAGCCAATGTACAAAATGGGCACAACGGCAGCTAAAATGCTGATTGAGAAAATCCAGGGCAATAAAGTCGACAGTGTCGTATTGGATTTCGAACTTGTAATTCGCGAATCGACGGCTGGTTAAGGAATGAGGCCAGCGCTCTGCTATTAAAATATTAATGTCGGAGCGCTGGCCTTAGGTGTAAATGTAATCGATTACATTTTAGGGGGCTCTTATCAAAAACAAAGGGGGAATTGTTTTGAAGAAGTTTATTGTCTTATTGTTGGCTTTAGCTGTGGCCATGGTATTGGCCGCTTGCGGTGATGACGGTGGTGCAGCAGAAGAAGGTGGAAGTGGAGATGACGATACTTTGACAATCGGCATTTCATTGCCGTCAGCTACTCACGGATGGATGGGAGCATTGATCGACAATGCGGAACAGCAGGCAAAAGAACTTCAGGAAAGTGAAGGAATTGAATATGTAATGACCAATGCGGCCGACCCGAACAAACAAGCCAATGACGTGGACGATTTGATCGCGCAGGGAGTGGACGTAATTGTCATGCTGCCAATCGAGTCAGCTGCTTTGACGCCAGTCGGGCAAAAAGTTAAAGATGCAGGAATTCCTTTGGTCATAGTGGATAGAGAACTTGAAAACGATGCGGCTACAGTCGTTGTCAAAGGTGACAATGAGGGAATCGGCATCAACGCTGGTGAATATTTTATCGAACAATTAAATGGACAAGGCAAAATTGTTGAAATCAGTGGACCACCGAGTTCAGTAACTGAACAGCGTGGATCCGGATTTAAGGAAGCGATTGACGGACAGGAAGGGATGGAAATCATTGCCTCGCAAAGTGGGGATTTCTCAACTGAAAAGTCTTTGGAAGTAATGGAAAATATCCTGCAGGCAAATCCGGAAATTGATGCGGTATTCACACAGGATGATGGTATGGCACTAGGAGTGCTTCAGGCTATTAAAGAAGCAGGCCGTACTGATATACAGTTTGTTACTGGTGCCGGTGGAGCGAAACAGGTATTTGAAGATATCCAGAATGATGGTTTAATGTCAGCAACTTTCCTTTATTCACCAACGATGGTGAGAGATGCAGTGAAAATTGCAGGGGAACTTGCTCAGGGCAATGAACCGGAAGAAACTATGGTCATCAAGGAAGCTACCCAAGTGACAGAAGAAAATGTTGATGAGTACTACGATCCGGAATCAAAATTTTAAAATGACCTGTGGGAAATACAATACTTTTAAAAAAGTACTTGTATTTCCTCTTTTCCTATATAAGGAGGGATAGCAGCAATGACCGACAATCCTTTTATGACGATGAAGAACATTGATAAGTCGTTTAATGGCGTACCTGTATTAAGGAATGTAAGTCTTAAAGTTGAAAAAGGTGAGATCCATGCATTATTGGGTGAAAATGGTGCCGGTAAATCCACATTGATGAATATTCTTGGCGGCGTCCATCTACCTGACAATGGATCTGTTTACATAGACGGAGAACAAGTCAGAATGCTGAATCCCAGGATTTCGCAGGAACAGGGAGTTAGTTTTATTCACCAGGAACTGAATGTAGTGGCAGATTTAAAGGTGTATGAAAATATGTTTCTCGGGTCTGAGCTCCGCAATAAAGCCGGTTTTTTGAAAGTCGAAGAGATGTGCCGGGAAACCCATGATGTAATGGCTACTTTGGGCGTCGACATCAATCCGAAAGAATATGTCAGAAATTTGGACACATCATATAAACAATTAATCGAAATTGCAAAAGCATTGCTCCGTAAATCCAGGCTGATCATTATGGATGAACCAACGACTTCTTTAGCGGAGCACGAAGTAAATCGGTTATTTGAATTGATGAGGAGTTTAAAACAGTCTGGTGTATCCATCATTTATATTTCCCATAAACTGAAGGAAATAAAAGCGGTATGCGACAGTTACACTGTATTGCGGGACGGAGAGTTAGTCGGCACCGGTAGCATGGAAAAAGAAAATCCTGAGACCATCACCAAGCTTATGGTTGGAAAAGCCATTTCCCAGGAACGGTATGTTCACGATAATCCTTTTGGTCCGGTAATAATGGAAGTGAAAAACCTGACAAGTGAAGGACTTTTTAATGACATCAATTTCACCTTGAAAAAAGGGGAAATTCTCGGCTTTACAGGACTGGCAGGGGACGGGAGAACAGAGCTTTTTGAAAGTCTTTTTGGGTACCGTAAAAAATATTCGGGAGAGGTCAGGATCAACGGCGAGCTTGTAAAAATCGATCATCCCCGAAAAGCCTTAAAAGCGGGAGTGGGATTTGTGCCGAAAAACCGGAAAGAAAATGCCATCATAAAAGATTTAAGTGTAATCCATAACATGAGCCTGTCATCCATGGGGAATTTCGAAAGCTCCGGTTTTCTAAGGGATAATTTAGAAAAAGAGCGATTTCAGTACTATAAAGATGCCTTGAACATCAAAGTTCATGATCCTCAGATTACCATCGATAAATTGAGTGGAGGCAATCAGCAGAAAGTGGTAATAGCAAAATGGCTGGAGGCGAACACGGAGATATTGATTTTTGATAATCCGACCCAGGGGATCGACGTGGGAGCAAAACAGGAAATCTATCAGGAAATCGTAACACTGTCTGAACAAGGGAAAGCAGTTATCGTCCTGTCTTCAGAAGCACCTGAAATAATCAAAATTTGCCATTCGATAAACGTTATGTATCAAGGTGAAATTACTGCCCGTTTTGATGGGAAGTCCGCGAATGAAGAAGAAATTATGCAATATGCAACTGGCTCAAAAAGGGAGGCGGAAAAAATTGGCTAATATCGATGCAAAAGAATACAGTACGAAACCTTCAACAACAAAAAGTCGCCTCTCATGGCTATGGTCCGAATACAGTGTCATCATTGCATTTATCGTTATTTTCATTGCATCAGCAATCTTAAACCCGCGATTTATGGATTTGAACAATCAACTGAACATCCTGATGCAGGTTTCCATTATCGGGATCATCGCAATGGGTATGACTGTCGTTATGCTATCGGGCGGCATTGATCTGTCAGTCGGATCAGTTCTTGCTTTGGCTGGTGTCATATCTGTCTTGGCATTGAATGCTTCGGGCAGTATTCTCGTTGGAATTTTCACTGCGTTGCTGGTCGGCTCTTTTGCAGGTTTTCTTAACGGATTGATGGTGGCAAAAGGAAGGATCGCCTCCTTTATTGCGACACTGGGGATGATGGCGGGGGCCCGGTCGATTGCCTTGTATATCGCAGACGGAGGCAGTGTATCCGGTGAAGTTGCGGGTTTTACAGCTATCTCGAATAGTGACCTCTGGATATTCGATGTGCCTGTAATCATTTTCCTGGCCATGACAGCCGCAGTCTTTGTAATTATGCATAAAACCCGTTTCGGCCGATATGTCTATGCACTTGGCAGCAACGAAAAAGCGGCTTTGTTGTCAGCGATACGTGTAGACCGTATAAAAATCGGCGTCTATACGTTAATCGGTTCATTGGTCGGGATAGCTGCAGTCATTGAAACATCCCGATTGAATTCGATTTCTTCTTCGAGTTCCGGAGCTCAATATGAACTGGATGCGATCGCGGCAGTTATTATAGGCGGTACCAGAATGACCGGTGGACGCGGTAAAATCATTGGAACACTTTTCGGTGTTCTGATACTCGGGATTTTAAATAATATGATGAACTTGATGAATGTTTCTCCTTATCTGCAAGGATTCGTCAAAGGTTTAATCATTATAATTGCAGTAGTCTTCCAAAAGAGAGAATAGGAGGGATTAAATGGGCATGAAAGTCGGAATCATCGGTTGCGGGTCGATTACTAAATTACGCCATGCACCGGAATATACAGAAAATCCATATGTGGATGAAATCGTTTTTTATGACAGGAATATTGACCGTTCGGAAGCATTGGTTGAGTTATTTGGCGGAAGTATCGTCCATTCGGTAGAGGAATTATTCGAAGACCCGGATATTGTTGCGATCAGTGATTGCTCGTCGAATGAAAACCATCACCTCTTTTCAACAAATGCTTTATTGAGTGGAAAGCACGTATTATGCGAAAAGCCGATTTCATTGACCGTTGAACATGCGAAAGAAATCGTCGCCGCCCAGAAGGAGTCAGGCAAGAAACTGATGGTGGACCATAATCAGCGATTCACGCGGGCCCATCAAAAAGCGAAGGAAATCATAGGAAACGGTGAACTCGGAAAAGTGCTGACTTTCAGGACGACGTTCGGGCATTCAGGACCCGAACAATGGGGCATCAATAAAACCAATTCCACCTGGTTCTTCAAAAAAGAACGGTCAGGATTCGGAGTAGCTGGAGATCTGGGAATCCATAAAATCGATTTGGTCCATTACTTACTGGATGATGAAATCGAACAAGTAAGTGCTTTTCAAGGCTCGCTGGATAAACTCGATGAGAATGGGAATCCCATCGAAGTCTGCGATAACATCGTTTGCAGTCTGAAAACCAAAAAAGGGCGGCTGGGAACTGCGAGTTTCTCTTGGACCCATTATGGCGAAGAGGATAACAGCACAATCATTTATTGTGAAAACGGAATTCTGAAAATCTATAACAGCGAAGACTATCAGATTGAAGTGCTCACAAAAGACGGTGTTAAAGTCAATTATCAATTGGAAAGTATCCAAACTAACGACAACCAGACCAACAGCGGCGTCATAGATGCATTCATCGAAAGTATCAGGCTCGATCAGCCGCCGCTTGTCACGGGCGAAGACGCACTCTTGTCATTGAAAGTGATTCTTGGCATCATGAAAGCGGCTGAAACCGATACAGTGGTGAAAATTGAAAAAGAAACACTTATAAATTCCTGAAAAATAACCGCCGCTTCCCCAGCAGGGAGCGGCGGTTATTTTTTACCTCCTCCTCTTCCTTTCCCAAAAAGCATCCACGGAGAAGGCAGATTAAATGGGTGGTTCTCAGGAAGTACAGCGGCTTGCTGTTTCGTTAAATCCATCCATATATGGGTTTCTTTCCTGAGTTCTGAAGCCAGCTGCTGGTGGGCGAGCGCAACCGTTTCCCAAAGGCCAGGCTGGTCCATCATGTCTTCGAAAGGATAAACTGCCTGCAGGTAATTGTATTTTTTAAAATCTTTTTTGGTGATCAATAAACGATCTCCTTGTGGATTTACAAAAAAATTCCATCCCGCAATTTGTTTATCATCGAACATTTCCTCCGAAGCAGGAAAAGGATAATAGCATTCATACGGAAAAACAGCAGCGGAATCGATGAATAATTTCCGGAGCCATTGTCTTTTGTTTGAGACATCCTCTTCTCGTTTCCAGGGTGTTCCGCCGTTTTCGATTGATGAAACATCCAAAGCGGAAGCCCCGTAGCTTATATGCCGTTCAGCAAGACCGATTTTTTTCAGTACGCGCTGGGCCGGTATATTTTCTTCCTGTGTATTTGCGCCCACCCATTTGATGTCAGGAAGGTTAAAAGCTTCTTCAAGTACCTGAGACATTAAGCTGGTTGACAAATCATTGCCGCGGTAACGCAAATCACTGCGCATGCGCCCAAGCATCGCGTAATGTTTGGCGAAAACGGTCAAACCACCGACACTGACTAATTGGTCATTTGTAAAAAGGCCGAAAAGCTTATTATTTCCACTGGAAATGCGGTCGAATACGCGAATGACATAATCATCTTCGATGCCGGTTTCCATTGCTTTCAATTTCGGCAAATCTTCTTTTGTTAAAGGGCGGATCATCTTTTCCACTAAACAGACACTCCCTGCTGCACAATATTTCTTTCAATTATAAACGCTTGTTAACGAAATCGCATTTACTAAGAACGCAGAAAGGAGTCATTCTATCCGGTTAATTACTTCGACCTACGAAACAAGTGTTTAGGCAGTCGAATTAATTAGGAGGGTCTTGTACTATAGTCCTGCAAAAATATAACAAAAATGAAATTTCCATTACTAAAGAATTGAAAATTCAAAATAGATTTACAATTTATTTTCTGTTTGCTATGCTGATTTAAATTTAAGTCATATCAGCAAGGAGGAAAATAAATAAGCTTGTTTTGATAAAAATTAATTTAATCAGAAAAAGGAGCGGATTTTATTGAAAAAGAATTGGGCGAGTACTTTGGGAGTCTTGGGGTTATGCACAGCTTTGGCAATGCCTGCTTATGCGGTAGAAAATGAAGCGAAACCGGAAACACATCATCATGATTACGGGATTTCAGGTTTCATTGATCATGCAGAACTGACCAAAACTTTGCTGCAGCTGGAAGCGAAAAGCAACGGGACAGTCCAAGTGGATGTGGCGGGTCAATCATTTAACGGCCTCGACATCTATACGGCAAGAGTCGGTACTGGCGATAAGGTACTGTTAATCCAAAGTGAAATCCATGGCAATGAAAAAACCGGGACAGTCGCAATTCTAAATTTACTGAAGAGCTTATCCAATAACTCCAAACAGACAAAAGAGCTTCTTGAGGAAGTGACAATCGTGTTCATGCCCATGATGAACCCGGATGCTTCTGAAGCGGACAAACGCCGCAACAGTATGACCTGGTCTGATGTGGTGGATGCATATCCGCAATTATCGGGAGCATCGCCATCATGGAATTATTATGACCGCGGCGTTAGCCAAAGTTATGATTATGCAGCCAACCCGGGCTTTGATGTAAACCGGGATTTCAACCCTGATCTGGATTACGTTCCGGAAGCAGCGGATTTCCCTGGTGCTTCGAATCAGCCGGGCTGGTTCATTACTCCGGAGTCGCAAACTTCCCGAGATGTCTACAAATCCCTGCAGGAGGAATTCGGCACTGTCGATGTATTTGTTGACCTTCATCACCAGGGACTCTATTATGTCGATGGTACTCCCGATCCGGTGACATTGTCGTTATCAGCCCAATTCGTACCAGATCCGAACACGCCTGAAGGTGCACAGTACGCTGAGTATGCAGACACTTATGATTACGATTTTTCACGCCAATTAAATCTGCTCGCTTATAACGAATTGCAGTCTTACGGCGAATCGAAGTTCACGAATATCTCGCTTTACTCCCAAGGGCTTGATCTTCCAGGTACTGCGCTTGGCTCTTATGCGCTGAATGGCAGTGGTACTGTTCTGTTTGAAGTCAGAGGGCAAACGCAAATGATGGGCCAGAAGGAAAAAGGCCAATTATCAAAATCGGTTGAACGTGGACTTTCTGGAATCATCGAAGGGGTTGCTGATGGTTCAGTGACTGAATTGGATCCGGAAGATTATGAAGATATCCCATTAACGGCTTACCGCCCGACTAACTGAATATCCAAAGAAAAAGCTGCCGGAATCATAGGCGGCTTTTTCTGTTTCCGGCAAATTTAAGACTAAGAAGCCATTGATACGGGTATAAAAAGATATAAAAAAAGAAGTGAGGAGCGGTTAAGTGGTAAGAGAAAATACAAAAATCGGCATCACACTTCTCCTGTTGCTGAGTGGATTAGCAATCGCGGGTTTGTTCATCGTACTGTTTGCTGAGCTGGCAAAAGAAGTGATGAGCCAGGAATTCGGAATTTTTGACAGTTTCATCATCAAACTGATCCTTGTCAACCAAAGTCCGACCATGGATGCTCTCATGATTTTCATTACTGAATTGGGGTCTGTATGGTTTCTTGGAACTTTATCCATTGTTGTGATTCTGGCTTTATGGTTTAAAGGCAGGGATAAATGGGGGGTGCTGTTTTTTATTATAGCAGTGGGCGGCGGCGGATTATTGACTACCTTGCTGAAGCATCTGTATGCCAGGGAGCGTCCGTCAATCAATGAAGAAATTGATGCTGTAGGTTTCAGCTTTCCAAGCGGCCACTCCATGGGATCCCTGATCTTTTATGGATTCGTCATTTTCCTCATTGTACGAGGAAGGCAAAAAGAATGGGTGAAGTGGACGGTATCCATTAGCCTTGCATTGCTGGTGATTTTGATAGGCACCAGCCGTATCTATTTGGGGGCCCATTTTCCAAGTGACGTCGCGGCAGGATATATTGCCGGGACCATATGGCTTCTGCTTTGTTTGACTGCCCTGGAATGGATTATCTGGCAAAGCGGCAGCAGCATCAGGCCAGTCAAAGGTTTGCGGAAAATGCTGCAATCCGGCCTGCATTTGGCAAAAGATAAAAAGAATACGCTGAAAAAGCGGCAAGATTGAGCAAGTTAGAATTTCAGCATGAGCAACATCCGGGGAGGAGACAATTACTATGAATACTGATAAGTATCGGGTTAAACCCGATGAAGAAATCAAGCTGGCCACTTTCAGCACATCTGAAAGCGATGGATACAGCCAAGAGGAGCTTCAGAAAAAGATGATTCCAAAGGCAGTTCAGAAATTGCAGGAGTTGCATTTAAAGCTGAATGCCGAGGAAGAAAAAGGAATTTTAGTGGTATTGCAGGCAATGGATGCGGCAGGCAAAGATGAAGCGATTTCCTATATTTTTTCACATTTGAATGCACAAGGCTTGAAAACTCTTACCCTTGGCAAACCTACTGAACAGGAGTTGAGCCATGATTATCTTTGGCGTATCCATGACGGCTTGCCGGCCAGAGGAGAAATCGCGATTTTAAATCGTTCGCATTATGAAGAAGTCATTGCTCCAAGAGTCCATGAAATCCTGAAGGATGAACCTTTGCCGGATGAAGTGATTGACGAAAAAATATGGGAGACCCGTTTTCGCCAAATAAATGACTTTGAACGATATTTGAGCGAGAACGGTTTTCCTGTAGTGAAATTTTTCTTTAATGTATCAAAAGAAGAACAACGCAAACGGCTGTTGAAGCGAATGAAAGACCCTCAGAAAAATTGGGAGTTTTCTTTCAGTGATGTTGAAGAGCGCGAACATTGGGATGATTACCAGAAAATCTTTGAAGATATGCTGGGTAATACATCAACTGAATGCGCACCGTGGTATGTATTGCCTGCAGACAATGAAAAATTTTCCCGTTATATTATCACCTTGGTCATGAATGAGCTATTGACTGAACTCAATCCGCAATTTCCTGTAATCAGTGATGAAGAGCGGGAAAAACTTGATGAGTATATCAAAAAGCTTGAGGCAGAAGCAGGGGAGAAGCAGGGGAGAAGCAGGGGAGAAGCAGGGGGATGCTGGCCAGTAAGTATGATAGTTGAATTCCAAATTAAAAAGCTGTCTGGGAATAGTCACCGAACAGCTTTTTTGAGTATTTTGGCGGTGGGATTCCTGGTCACAGGAAAGGGAATAATAGACGCCATCCCGCTTTTTTCACCAGCCGCCAAGTCATATATCCTGATAATGGATTTTTCAGAGTTCTAGAAGAACAGAAGGTTCAGTAAGATAGTCAGTATAATGGACAGGACAATCGAGATGAGTAAACTTCCCATACATGATATACGCATAATGATCCCACCTTCTTGGATGATAAGTCCCTTTACCCTTTTCGGAGGGGGACGTAAACCAAGGGCTCATCTGCGCATCAGGTAATCGTTATCGAACAGGAAGTCACTGCTGATATCGATAAATAGAAAACTGTCAGCAGACAGCGGGTAGCTGAAGGTACGGACAATATCCCCAGTTTCGATATCTGAATAAGTATCAGAAAGGATACCGCGCGACCATTTTTTCATTCGAATAATATTTTCAAGGAAAAATGGGCGAAAAGCCCAATGAGAACCGTAATGTTCTGATTCAATATGCCATGTGTCATCCCTTTTTTGATAGTTAGAAGAAATTTGTTCTCCATTGGCATTGCAAATATACATCCGAAAGCTTTCCCGGTTAAAGGAATCTCCCAATAATTGCAGGAATTCATCTGCCTGATCTGGGCCTGTCCATCTGAAGGCTATCTTCTTCAGGGTATCTTCACAGGAATTTGAGAAGGCTAGACATTTTGATATCAAAGATTTTTCCTTGTTGATGAATCCCTGTATACTTTCCCCGACATCCACTTGCAGCGAATCATTGGACAGCAGGTTGAAGGCAGGTTTGGCCAAATAATATCCTTGATAATAATGTCCGCCATGTTTCCAGGCAAACTGGAGCTGGTAATCATCTTCTATATGTTCATAGGATAATTTAGCGCCAATGCGGCGGGCAAGCAAGGAAAGGGAATAAACAATATCCTGAAAAACATCTGGTCTGTTGGTCCTGATGACAGTTGTATCGATTTTAAGGATATCCGGCTTCAATTGACGGATCCGGTCGATGTTGGAACTTTTAGCGCCTACATGGTCCACGGCAATTTGAATGCCATAAGTTTTATAGTACATAAGAAGATGATTCAAGGATTCAAAATCTTCTTCAAAAGCATGCTCCGTTATCTCCAGCACAATCCTTTTGAGGGAAAATCCTTTTGCTTCAAATTCCTGCAGGGTATTGATAAACTCTTCGCCGCCAGTGAGCAGCAATTGCTTGGCATCGCGATAGAGGAATAACTTGCAGCCGTTGCCGTTGTCCAGCATTTCCTTCATGGCCAGTTTCAGCAGGTGTGTATCAACTTCAATTTTAAAATCATCCGGTACATCCGGATTCTGGAAAAATTCACCGAGGCTTCGCGATTCATCATTGTGCTTGAACCTCCCACGCACTTCATAGCCGATAATCGTGTGTTTCACTGCACTGACGATTGGCTGGAATACCGGTTTTACATTATGAAGATTCTCAAGAACCAGTAATGGGTCCATATTATTCGCCTCCTTTAGCTATGAACGGATAACTCCGGAACAGGGAAGTTATATTCAATGGTAATCAATTAATGCACCATAACCAGGGTTAAACCAATCGAATATAAAAATGTTGCATATATGTCCTATTCTGTATTGAAGCGTTCAAATCCTGCAGATTTCTGTTTTGAGCCTGTTAAATGGAATCTCCTTAATACTATTTACCCTGTAATTCCAGGCACTGAAAAAAGCTTTGAAATTTTGAACTGTAAAGCTTGCAAAGCATCAAACCTTTGCCTATAATTTGAAACATTGTGTAAGGAAAGTGATGAAGGTTACGCTCTTTCAAAAAGTCTGCATGCATCTTCGCGGCTTTTTTTTGTTGGCTTTCACAGACAATGAGTTTATAAAAGGAACGAGGAATTTGTATGGATAAACTTTATAGCGCACTGGTTATTTTTTTTGGATCCGTTTTACTCGGATTTGCATTCAATATGTTTTTATTGCCGCATGAAATTCTATCGGGCGGAATTACGGGGGTAGCAATGATTTTCAGTTTGATGACACCTGTTAATGCAGGGATATGGTTGATCATTCTGAACATCCCGATTTTGGTTCTTGGATGGATGAAGCTAGGTAAACTGTTCATCGCCAACAGCATCTATTCAGTAGCGGTCACTTCGGTTTCTATGCTTTATATTCCAGTCATGAAAGTGACGGAAGATGCTTTATTATCTTCCGTATTCGGTGGTGTGCTTGTCGGTATCGGCGTCGGTTTCATCATCCGCTTTTATGGTTCGACCGGAGGCTTTGACGTTGTCGGACTGCTGTTGACGATGAAACGTGATATTCCGCTTGGGTTTATGGTCTTTTCATTGAACAGTATGGTTGTGTTCGTTTCAGGATTCATTTTCTCCTGGGAACTGGCTATGTATACGATGGCCTCGATCTACATCACTGGCCTTGTCGTTGACCGGATCCATACACGCCACATCAAACTGAGCCTGATGGTTGTTACCGGAAAAGGCGAAGAAGTCAAAACCAAGTTGCTTGAAAGCCTTTACCGCGGTATCACAGTAACGGACGGTGAAGGTGCCTATTCGGGCAATAAAGTCAAAGTTCTCTATACGGTTATTTCCCGTTATGAATTGGCATTTGTGCGTCCGCTGATCAAATCAATCGACCCTCACGCCTTTGTCAGCATCAATGAAACGATGGAAGTCATGGGCAATTTCCGAAAAGATGATAACTTCAAAAAAACCCCCGGCATAACCGGGGAAAGCCGCTCTGCTTAATTGCAGCAGCGGTTTTTTTTTTGCCTGATTCAACTGCAGAAACCAGGGGATGTGGCAAATAAAAATCCATACAAAACAGAAAAGCCAAGTCGCCGGACTTGGCTTTTTAGGACATGTCTTTTTCAACCTGGCACCTGAGAACAGTTTTTAGTTTAGCGGGAACTGTTTTTCGGAAATCATTCAAATAGATTTCCCGGTGTTTTTTACTGCGTCGCAGCAAGTCATTTTCCTCGAGAAACCAATCGATTTTTTCAAAAGAAGCCGGTTCAGCATCATATGACCCTACATGTAAAATCTGTACGGCCATGCCTTCCTCAATTTCTTCAAACGTCACTTCATTCAATAAGTCATTCGGCTTTTTGCGGCTTGCGATTTCAAATGCCTTCAGGATAGTGCCATTATCGACAAAATCCGGCTGTCGAATCATTAATTTGTAAAGAAACTCACTTTTATCAAGTGCAGAAAGCAATCTCCCTTTTCGGGTAAGGCTCCATACAGCTTCCAGCGGATAAACTGTATATTCATAATACCCGGGAGGAACAAATCCATTTTTCGGCATCATGCGAATGGAATAAGCGAGCGAATAGAGAACTTCTACCCGTTTGGCGAATTCTTCTCCGTTCGGATTGCCTTTTCCGTGAATTACGAAAAATCGCTGTTTCGGAATATGAATTAAAACCGGGGAGGCTTGCGGCATATACAATCCCTTTTCAGCTTTTCGCCATTCATGTTTCATAAAATCCTCCTATCTTCTACTGGAAATTCAGCCGGGAAGCAATTTATTCATTCAATGAATTCCAAATCACTGACCCAGGTCGATAAATGCGACTTGACTTGTTCGTTTAAATCCGGATGCACATTTTTCAGTAAGTCAATTTCAAACCAGCTGTAATCTTTATTTTTAACAAACGTGTTTGTGAAAGAAGGATTTTGGATGCTTATTTCAGTTGAATCAGGCCCGGTTTTCTTTTCTACATCAATCGTTAAAATGGTGCCGATTTGCCGGGAGATTTCATTTTGGCCTGACAAAAAATTGCCCAGCGAATAAATAACAAAAACTTCCCGGCCGTCAGAAGTTTCAATCCATTCCGGCGGCTGAAGCACATGTGGATGGTGGCCCAGTATAATATCCGCGCCGTTTTCCGCTGCAAAGCGGGCGATGTCAATCTGGTACTCATTCGGAAGCGGCTGGTATTCATCACCAAAATGCAAACTCAGAACAGCAACTTCGGAATGCTCTTTGGCATGCTGAAGGTCTTTCCTGATCAGCTCCTTATCAATGCGGTTCACGAGGTACTCTTTGCCGGCAGGAGTGGGTATACCATTGGTGCCGTACGTATAGGACAGAAAAGAAAAAGTTATGCCGTTTACTGTTCTCACGCTTACCTGATCCCGTTCTTCTTCAGATAAATAAGAACCCGTCCGCTGCATGCCAATCTGATCCCAGTAATTGATGGCATTTTCAATTGCCGCAGTGCCCCGGTCCAGCGTGTGGTTATTGGCCATGGCGACAACATCTACTCCAGCATTCTGCAAAGCATCGCCGACCTCAAACGGGCTGTTAAAGGAAGGGTAGCTGGACAGCCCGATATCGGATCCGCCAATTATGCTTTCCGAATTGGCTACAGTAATATCTGACTGCTCGAGATACGGTTTCACTTTCTCGAACATGGGATCAAAATCGTATCCGTCAGGAGTTTGTGCTGAATCATATACTGTACCGTGGATCAGAATATCACCAATTGCCGATAAAGAAACTGTGCGTGTCCGTGAAAAATCGGGTATCGCAGGCGTAGTTTTCCTTATTTCGAAAACAGGATTTGCAGAAACTGGGGCAGCCGGGATTTTTGTGACAAGGCATCCTGCAAGCATTAACGTGCTTAGTAATATAGCAATAAAGACAGAATAGCGGACGGCATTCATCAGAATCACTCTCCGAATCACTGATATAGTTATTAAGGCACGTAGTTATTATCCGGCAAATTATAAAGCTGTATATTAAAAGTGGAATATTAATAAAAATTAATAAGTAAGATAGATGTTTAATAATATCCTACAACATAAGTGCAATGTTTGCTAGTTCTTTTTATTCAATTATTTTAATTTGATATGGAATTTATATACAATAACGCTTAGCTTTTGAAAAAGAAATTATAAATATCTTTCAAAACTATACAAGAGAAGGGAAAAGATATCGGGAAAGATAGCGGTTCAATGAGGAGAAGGTTATAAGGTATGTATAAGACTCTTAAAAAAGATAGAATTTAGGAGAATCTATTCCATTTTTTAGAAAAAAGAGTATACTGGAATTAATTATCAACGACTTTGAGGCAGATGAAATAAGTGGACAAAGAGGTGAGGCAAATGGTGGAATTTATACTGGAGATCATGATAGAGATATCATCTTATTTTTTTACGCCGAAAAAACGTTTGGAGAAGAATATCCGTCTCTTGAAGAAAGACCATTGGTTTGCTGAATTGGAGGATGATTTCCGCTATAACCACCTCATCTGGAACAACCGTAAAATTACGCGTTTCTTAGGAGTGCCCAATAACGTCGAAAAGCTTATTAAAGATGACGATGAAAAAGCTAAGTTCAAAAAGCTGTTGACTTATGAACACGTAAAATTTATCACCTTACCTTAGGATTTCCTGATATGCCGCTGCTAAAAATATTAATGCAGGAGAACCAATCCGAAAAAATGCCGAAACCCCTACAAGGTTTCGGCATTTTTTATTTGTTACTTCTATATAATAGTAGGAACTTAAAGATTTCGGCTGATGACTATTCGAATAGATTCATGCTCAGGTAGCGTTCACCTGTATCAGGAGCTATGCACAATACTTTCTTTCCAGCACCCAACCGTTTCGCAATCTCGATAGCTGCGAAAATGGTAGCACCAGCGGAAGGGCCTACAAAAATGCCTTCTTCGCGCGCAACCCTCCGGAAAATGTCTATAGCATCTTCGTCTTCAATTGCAAAGATTTCATCATAAATCTTTGTATTGAGAATGTGCGGTATGAAGCCGGGGCTGGTACCCACCAATTTATGTTTGCCGGGTTTGCCTCCTGACAAAACAGGTGAACCTCTTGGTTCCACAACGGCTACATAAAGATCCGGAAGTTGTTCTTTCAGCGCTTCACCCGTCCCGGTAATAGTTCCGCCTGTGCCGGCGGAAGCGACGAAAGCATCCAACTTACCATCCATTTGCTGCATGATTTCAAGTGCGGTCGTTGTACGGTGAACATCAGGGTTGGCTTGGTTTTCAAATTGCTGGGGAATAAAGCTGTTCGGGATCTCCTCTTTTAATTGCAGAGCTTTCTTTATGGCACCCGGCATTTTTTCATGGTCCGGTGTCAGAACAACTTCAGCTCCGAATGCTTTCAGCAGGTTGATGCGTTCTTTGGTGGCATTATCAGGAAGGACAAGGATTGCACGGTAGCCTTTGGCAGCTGCCACCATGGCGAGTCCGATGCCAGTATTGCCGCTGGTGGGTTCAATGATTGTGGCACCTTCTCCAATGATGCCCTGTTCTTCGGCATTTTTGATCATATTATATGCTGCCCGGTCCTTGACGCTTTTGGAAGGATTGAACATTTCCAATTTCACGTAAACATCTGCAGCACCTTCCGGGACGATCCGGTTCAATTTCACGACTGGCGTTTCGCCAATCAAATCTGTAATATTGTCGACTGGTTTCATATCTATAAAACAACCTTTCCTGTATATCTGGGTACTGATGTCACTTTCAATTGTAGTATATCCTGTCTAATCCGGACAAATTCTATGGCTTACTATGCTTTTCAAACTTTGTCAGCAACACAACTTTACAAATGAGGCGAACGCTTATAAGCATTGAAAGAGGGAGAGAGCTACTAATTACAGAAATTAGACCTATAAAAAAATAAAAATATAGTGACTTTTGATTAATTAATATACCTTTATTTGTTAATTAATAGTATACTAATTATAATAATTGAATCGGAGGCGTTTAGGATGCTTAATACCCCTGAGTTGGTGGATTCTTTGGTTCTGGACTTGGATGCCGCAGAGTTGGCGCAGTTAATAAAAGAAAAGAAAATATCTTCCCGCAAAGCTGTTGAAATCTATATAGCGCAACTGAATAGGATTAATCCGGCCATAAATTGCCTGGTTGAAAATCGCTTTGAAGAAGCTTTACAGGAGGCAGATTATGCTGATCGCGGGCTTGCTGAAGGCACAGCCGAAGGGGCGTTATGGGGTGTTCCGATCAGTATGAAAGAGGCTTTTCATGTCAGTGGCATGAAAACAACCGGCGGCTTGCTCGGGAGAAAAGAAAAGACGATGGAAAAAGATGCTGAAGTGGTTCGGAAACTGCGTTTGGAAGGTGCTGTTATCCTGGGGAAAAGCAATACACCGGAACTGTGTTTTTGCCAGGAAACCGACAATAAATTATATGGGCGGACAAACAATCCACGTGACATCAAACGGACAGCAGGTGGATCGAGCGGAGGCGAAGCAGCGCTGATTGCGGTTGGCGGTGCTGCAGCAGGACTTGGTTCTGACATCGGCGGGTCTATCCGTTTTCCAAGCCATTTCAATGGAGTGGTCGGTTTTAAATCAGGTAAAGGCCAGGTTTCGCAGGAAGGCAGTTTTCCGGAAGTGACACAAGAGCTGCAGGAACGAATGCTGGGAATCGGGCCCATTACCAAAAGCGTAAAAGATGCCAGGCTGCTGTACAATATTGTCGCTAAAAATCCAGCAGCTAATAGAGAGTTTGATAACTTTGTCATGAATGTCCTCCCAGATTCAAATTATCCTATGGCGGATCATACCCGAAGATTGCTTGACGCTGTTTTTCAAAAAGTCTCTTCAGAATTTGAAGTTGAACGGGAAATGCCGCCTTACTTTGGGGATTCAGCAACGGTATGGCAGGAAATCATGTCGATAAATGGTTCTGCAGAGGCCAGGAGAGAAGCTTACGGTGACAATACGCGAAACCTGTATAACTCTTATCTTAAAGAACGGCTGACAGGAAAGTCCGAAGTTCATCGATATCTGTCATGGGCTTTGATCGGAGCTTCACTGTTTAAACCTTCCGATAAACGGCTGGATAAAATCCGTGAGTTCCTGCAGCATGGCGATCATATTTTAGAGCATTACCTGAGAGAACGAATCCTTATTATGCCTGTCTACCATAAAACAGCTCCCAAACATGGGGTGGTCTATAGGGAAATATTCTCTATACGTAAGTCTTTCCGCCAATACTTGCCATACGTAGCTTATGCCAACACATGGGGCTTGCCTTCTTTGACTCTTCCGCTGGGTTCCGATGAAAAAGGGTTGCCGATCGGCATCCAATTGATCAGCAGCAACGGCAATGAAGAAGCATTGTTCCAACTGGGTGAATGGTTGGAACAGAATTTCAGGACCTATAAACGCGCAATTCTATAGAAGAAACAAGAAAACCTGCACCCTTTTTCACTGGGGGCAGGTTTTCTTGTTTCTTGAAAGTCACTTGATATTTTCATTCTATTTCAAGCAAAAATAAAAAAGAATCACTCCCAGAAAATTTTCTGGGAGTGATTACAGGCAAGCCGTTATAAGTACTCAGAGCTTAATGCCGATGAGCATAATCTACGCGGCCAAGAATTGCACTAATGCGTAAATCGCAATGCTGACAATAATAAATGCACCAATCATGTAAATAATTAAAGCGTTTTTCAAAATTAGCCTCCTGTGTTTTGTCGAATAGGAAATTACGAGATTTCTATGTAATTTATGTCTAAGGGTAGATTAGATAACTTTATTACTGTAACAAAGTTCCCATTAGATTTCGAATAACTCACATTTTCATCAGGAAAGGGATTTTTTTATTGATGGATACTTTGAAAATCTTTTAGTTTGATGTACCTATAAAATAGTCCCGATTTGAAAATAGAGCCAGGATTCGACAATTTTTTTCCCAATTACGCAAATTGCCTTCTTCTGCTAACGTTGTATGTGTGGCAAGGAGATTGCGGGACGCCGCATCACCGGATTTTATTGCCATAAAAAATTTGGGATAAGGAGATTGATGTATGAAGAGATCAGGAAAGATTTTTACAACAGCCATGTTGGCAGTCACTTTGATGATGCCAGCTATGGGAGTAAGCGCGAACGAAGGCAATGCAGAAGCTAACGGCAATGAAAAATTCCGGGTACTGGTTGACTCAGGCAATCAGAAAAACCTGAATAATGTAAAAGAGCAATACGGTGTCCAGTGGGACTTTGCAAGTGAAGGTTTTACTACTGACATGAATGAAAAGCAATTTAACGCTTTGCAAAAGAACAAAAATATTACAGTAGAAAAAGTTCCTGAATTGGAAATCGCAACTGCAACAGATCAACCGGAAGCGAAATATGCCGCAATGGCAGCTTCGCAGTCGACTCCATGGGGGATTAAAGCAATTTATAATAATAGCAGTATTACCAAAACGAGTGGCGGTTCAGGCATTAATATTGCTGTACTTGATACTGGGGTCAATACAAACCACCCGGATCTGCGCAATAATGTGGAACAATGCAAAGACTTCACTGTGGGTACAACTTATACGAATAACAGCTGTACAGACCGCCAAGGACACGGCACTCACGTTGCCGGATCAGCATTGGCTGACGGCGGTACGGGCAGCGGAGTTTACGGTGTAGCACCGGATGCTGACCTATGGGCTTATAAAGTATTGGGTGATGATGGTTCCGGCTATGCGGATGATATCGCAGCAGCAATCCGCCACGCAGGCGACCAGGCTTCAGCTCTAGGAACAAAAGTTGTCATCAATATGTCTCTGGGTTCTTCAGGCGAAAGCAGCCTGATTACGAATGCAGTGAACTATGCATACAATAAA
Organism: Planomicrobium sp. Y74; assembly: GCF_003668635.1. Classification (GTDB taxonomy): domain Bacteria; phylum Bacillota; class Bacilli; order Bacillales_A; family Planococcaceae; genus Planococcus. Next base: position 386,948 of record NZ_RCWH01000003.1, read on the forward strand.
GGCGTACTTGTGATTGCGGCAGCAGGAAACTCAGGTCCTTACCAAGGTTCAATCGGATATCCTGGTGCATTGGTTAACGCAGTAGCGGTAGCGGCACTTGAAAATACTGTTCAAAACGGCACATATCGTGTAGCGGATTTCTCTTCACGAGGCTATAGCCGTACTGACGGAGATTATGTAATCCAAAAAGGTGATGTTGAAATTTCAGCTCCTGGAGCGGCGATCTATTCCACTTGGTATGATGGCGGTTATGCTACCATCAGCGGAACTTCAATGGCTTCACCACATGCTGCCGGACTTGCAGCGAAAATTTGGGCACAATATCCTTCTGCTTCAAATGTGGATGTACGCGGCGAATTGCAATACCGTGGTTATGAAAACGACATCCTTTCCGGCTATGGTGCAGGTTATGGAGATGATTACGCTTCCGGGTTCGGATTTGCCACTGTGCAATAATGGATTCCAATAGCAAGGACAGTTCCGGCTTTACGCCGGGACTGTTTTTATATGGTATTATTTAATTAATCTGAAAGAAGGGTGAAGCTATGAATATTGGTTCTGTGATTAAGTATTACCGCTCCAAAAACAATATGACGCAATCCCAATTGGCTGATGGCATCTGCTCTATTTCCCATCTCAGTAAAATTGAATCGAATACCTATACGCCGCACGAATCGACGATTGAAGCACTGCTCCTTAAAATGGGGGTTCAATGGAAGAAGGAAATAGCAAAAAGAAGTAGGCTTGAACGCCAATTGAACGATTTCGTAACATGTTCTCTGCACTATGACCTGGTTGAAATGGAAAATCAGTACGAGAAACTCCAGTTGGACAATGATTATATCCAGTCGACTGATCTGGTGAATCAATATGAATTATATAAATTCCGTTATTATTTATACATAAAAGATCAGGGCCGGGCTGACAGGCAAAAAGCCATGCTGGAGCGGATGAAGAATTCCTTTACGGATGCTGAGGCATGGATGCACCAGCTTTTTCTGTCGCTGTATTATACGATGGCAAACAAAAAAGAGCTTGCAATGGAATACGTGAACTCTCTGGATGGAGGAATCCAAAGCATTCCTCAAAAATTTGAAGGAGAATTCTATTATCAGAAAGCTCGTTTGCTGATTATGCATGAGCAATATGAATTGTCAGCTCATTTCGCTGAATTATCGGTCCAGTATTTCAAGTTGAATTATAATTACATCCGTCTGCTGCATGCCCAATTGCTGCTCGCAATCAATTATATGCGGCGCAATCTCCTGGTTCAGGCAGCCGGCATTTTCGAAGTGCTGAAACGCAATACACGACTGACAGACCAAAAGGAATTATACAATCAGACTTTGTATAATTTTGCGGAATTGCTGAAAACACGTCACGATCATAACCAGGCCTTCGATTTATTGACTGAATTGCATGGGATTCTGTCCAAAGATACATATTTTTATAAAGCGGTGCTTGTGAGCCTCATTGAAACTGCAGTGGAAGTTGGAGCGGACGCCTGGCAGTACGTACGCGAACTGCGGGATTTAGCGGAGGGACCGGAAGACGAATATTTCTTATTATACTTAAATTACTTCGAGAAACGAAATTTTTCCCAACCAGACCTTTCGGCTTATTCAGAGGAAAAAATGTTCCCATTTTTCAGAAAACATGGTTATATTAGAGAAAGTAAAAAAATCGCTTTGGAATTGGCTGAACATTTTAAACAGGTGAAGCAATGGGAAAAGGCGATGTACTATCAATCCTATTATGATAGAAACGGAGGATGATTTTTATGGAAAAAGGGAAACTGATATTATTGACTGGATTGGCTGCGGCTATGATGGTGATGGGAGCGTGGGCTCCAACAGCTTCACAGGTGGATTATTCTGATGAGGTCGTCGCTTCCGGCGGCGTGCAGGAAAACTCAATCCCGACTATTTTACCTCCCCTGTAAAATAGCGGATTGTTCCAAAGCTCCCGGCCTAGGCCCCGGGAGCTTTTTTGTGCAGAATTTGTTTAGCTGATTGGGAATGGGCAATAATGTAGTAACAGGACGCATGAGGAGGGGATGCAGGTGAAAGTCAGGCTGGAATGGAAATATCGATCTTCAAAAGGAGTGGAAACAGTTTTCCGCTCAGATGAAATGGCTGCAGCTCAAGGCGTCCAGATTGCCGAAGACATTGAACGGACTAAGCGGGTAAAGGAACTGCTGTTCATCGATAGTTATGATGACAGTATATGGACGATGAAAGAAATGAAGGCGTATTTAAAAAGCATCGAAACGGAACCTCATGATATAACTGTTTATTTTGACGGTGGATTTGACATCGGAAACAGAAAGACAGGTTTAGGCTGTGTAATTTACTATAGCCAAAACGGAAAATCCTACCGTCTCAGGCAAAATGCGCAACTTGACGGGCTTGTTTCGAACAATGAAGCAGAATTTGCTGCACTTCACCTTTGTTTGCAGGAACTTGAGTTTATGGAAGTCCGGAATATACCGGTGCGTTTCAGTGGAGATTCAAAAATTGTGATAAACGGCATGAGTGGAGAATGGCCGGTCATCGAAGCTGACCTGGTTCGCTGGGCTGACCGCATAGAAGAAAAAATCAGCCGAATGGGGATCCGGGCAGATTACGAACTTATCCCCCGCAAAGAAAATTTTGAAGCGGATAGACTTGCGACACAAGCATTGAAAGGAATTGAAATTACTGGAACAAGCAGTGTATGAAAAACGAAAAATTAAAAAGGAAATAGCGGTAGGATCTTGGATGTTTACAAGATCCTACTGCTTTTTTGCTTTGACATTTCCTATATTATAGATTTGAATGAGCTTAATAATTTACATCGTGTACGATGTAAATTATAGTGGAGTATGAAAGAACAAATTGAATGGAGGAATTTAATCATGAAAGCACTTTACGAAACAACAATCATTAATACAGGCGGCAGACAAGGAGAAGTATATTCGGAAGATAATATTTTCAATCTGGATGTTGCAAAACCGGCAGCACTTGGCGGCGAATCCACAACTGCCACAAATCCCGAACAATTATTCGCAGCCGGCTATAGTGCCTGCTTCAACAGCGCATTGGAACTGGTTCTTGAACGCGATAAAGTCAATGTAGATAAAAGCGAAGTAAGAGCGACAATCTCTCTGCTGGGTGACAAAGAAAATGGCGGGGTGAAATTGGCTGCTAAACTGGAAGTCACCATTGAAGGCATCGATGAAGAGAAAAAGCAGGAGTACGTGGACAAAGCTCACCAATACTGCCCGTATTCAAAAGCGATCAAAGATTCGGTTGATGTAGAGATTATCATTAACTAAGAAAAGCGGAAGCACCCGTTTAGCCCCGAAAAGCGCTGGAGAATTAGGCCGTAATGGCGTTTTTAGCCATGAAGGACAAATCCGAAGCGACTCGAGGGGCTGGGTGCTGGAGTCTAGACAATAAAGAAAAGCGGAAGCATCCGTTTAGCCCCGAAAAGCGCTGCACGCAGGACGTGGACAATAAAAAGATGGGCGTGAAGTAATGGAACTCGGTTTAAAGTTAGAACAACAATTATGTTTTGAAGTTTATAAAGCTTCGAGTAATTTTACGAAAATGTATGCAAGAGTACTTGAAACTTTTAATCTGACCTTTCCCCAATATCTGGTTCTCCTGGTTCTTTGGGAAGACAACCATTTGGTGATGAAAGATATCGGAGCGCGTATAGGACATGGCACCGGCACCTTGAATCCCATTATCAATCGCATGATCGAGCAGGGCCGTTTAACAAAACGGCAGTCACCTGATGATAAACGGGCATGGATTATTTCCCTGACGGAAAAAGCTGAGAAAGAACATGCACCCATCAGCCAGGCTGTGTACGACAAGCTGGTGAGCTGCAACTTTCTTGATGTCAATGCTCTGACTTTGATGAAGAATTTAAAGCAGCTGAATGCATTTTTTGAAGAAATGGACCTTTAAAATCCCAATGGCTAAGGAGAGAAATTGATATGAGTATTTATGAATTTTCGGCCAGAAAGTCCGATGGCAGCATTTATCCGTTAAGTGAATACGAAGGGAAAACGATGTTGATTGTCAATACTGCTACGAAATGCGGGTTGCGTGATCAATTCGATGGACTGGAGAAGTTGTACCAGAAGTATGAAGATGACGGACTTGTCGTCCTTGGCTTTCCTTCCGATCAGTTCGGGCAGGAACTTGATGGGGCGAAAGAAGCGGAGGAATCCTGCCGGATGACTTACGGAGTTTCGTTCCCAATGCATGACCTGGTCAAAGTTAACGGAAAAAATGCCGATCCTCTTTTTAAATATCTAACTGAAAACAGCAAGGGAGTCCTTGGCAGCAGCATCAAGTGGAATTTCACAAAATTTCTCATCAACAAAGAGGGAAAGCTGGTTGCACGGTTTTCGCCAAAAGATAAACCTGAAAAATTTGAAGAAGAAATTAAACAATACTTAACGAACTGAAGTTGGACCCTGAAGCAAAAATGCTTCAGGGTTTTTATTTTACGGAAAATAAAAATATTAATTTTTAAAATTTTAATAGTTTATTGTTGCAATAATCAAAAAGTTAAGATATAAATAAGTTGTATATTAATTATACAAAAATTAAACAGGAGAAGGAGTGGTTAGTTTGAAGAAGATTTTCGTTTCGATGTCTGTCGCATTTGCCTTGGTATTTTCGTTGTTCGCAGCAGGGGTTATGGCAGACAGCCATACGGCAAAACTCAGAGTGGTTCATGCTTCACCTGATGCACCGGCAGTCGATGTATACGTCAATGGCGATCTGACGCTGGAAGAAGTTCCGTTTAAAGCGGATTCCGGATATCTTGATGTTCCGGCCGGTACCCACAATGTAGAAGTTTTTGCAGCTGGCACTGAATATGCTGAAGGCGAAGGGGTTCTTCAGGCAGACCTTACTGTGGAAGCTGGCAAAGCGTATACAGTCGCAGCGGCAAACACACTCGATTCGTTGGAATTCGTAGTTGCAGAAGATTCAATGGAAGTTTCTGAAGGAAAAGCGAAAATCCGGGTTGGCCACTTGTCTCCTGATGCACCGGCAGTTGAGGTCGGTATAATAGGCGGAGATGCGTTGTTCAGTGGAGCTGAATTCCCTGGAATTACAGATTACGCAGAAGTTGATGCAGGAACTTATGATTTGGAAATCCGATTGCCGGATGGTACACAAGTATTGCCGCTGGAAGGTACGGAATTAGCAGCAGGAACTGTATACAGTGTCTTTGCTGTAAATACAGTTGACTCTTTGGAAGTGCTTGCTTTGATTGATTATGAAATGGCTGCTTCTCCTGATGGCATGCCTACAACAGGTTTGGGAACTCCAGAACAAAACCAGACAAACTGGTTATTGATGATTGGTGCAATGGCTGCTGTTCTAGCTGGCGGTGGAGTAGTTTTGAAAAAACGGTTTCAGAACTGATCGCAAGTTCCTTTTGATCGGTTCAATCTTTATTCTAGCTGGTTGTCAGGATACAACAGATGAAGTCAGTGTTCGATCAGAAGGTGTGGGCTTTGCTTCAGAACGTAAATACTCCGTATCTGATACGGAAGTGAAAACGCTTCTGGAAAACCCTATTAATGCCTTGAAACGGGAAGGAATCGTACCGGAAAAAATTTCAATCCCTGCAATAGGCGTCGAAGCAGAGACACTGCATCTTGGAACAAAAGAAAACGGAGAAATGGATGTTCCCGATACAATTGACGATGTCAGCTGGTTTGAGCCAGGATACAAACCCGGTGAAAATGGACGTGCCGTAATTGCCGGACATGTTGACGGCATCAAGGGCCCGGCTATCTTTTGGGATTTGGCTAAACTAGAAGCAGGTGATGAGATAATTGTAAAAGGTGAGGGCAACGATTTGGTATTCAGAGTTTATGCGATGGAGTCAGTGGAATTGGAGTTGGCAGATGTCCATTCAGTATTCGGATACCGTTCTTCACCGGAACTTATTCTCATCACCTGTTCAGGTGATTATGACTATAACCGGGGGACTCGTGAAGAAAGGCTGATTGTTTATACGGAGTTAGTCGAAGAATGAAAGATTCAGCGTTTTCCGAAATCGGAAAACGCTTTTTTGGGAGACGAATACTATATATATGTACAAGTTGGAAATTTATATATATAAATTATTAATTGGATAAAATTTATAATACAGAAACTTTTTTACTATAATGCTTTTTCAATGTCTAAAAATTTGGTATTATCAATACCAATAGATATTTTTTTGCGGTTTTCGACATATTTCGCCGCCATTTCATCACCTTTGGGAGGATACATGTTAATGAAAGATAAAAATCGTCTTAGGACGGAAAACTTGCCTGAAACGTCGTTTTTAAGTAATAAAGGCCAATTTCATTTTGAAGAATCACTATTTGAACACATCGTCCAAAAGGTCCCTGTGAGTTTATATATTATGTCTCAAAACAAATTTACATATGTGAATGATTGCCTGTGTGAACTGCTGGATTACCCGGAAGAAGATTTTCTTTCAGGAAAACTCCGGTTGAAGGATATTGTACACCCAGAAGATTTGCCGAAAGTGATGAATCGGATTTCCAATCTTACAGACAGAACCACAAAAAAAGCACGTTATCGTGTAAGGGTCATAAAGAACGATGGCAGTCTGCTTCACGCAGAGATTCATTCGACAATATCAGAACTGGATGGCGAAGATGTTTTTTTAGGAAGTGTTACTGACATTACAGAAGAAGTTTTGACACGGAAACGCTTGAAAGACAGTGAGGAACGCTATAACTCGCTTTTCTTTGAAAATCCCGATGCCATCTTTTCCTTTGATCTGGAAGGGAATTTTATTGATGTTAATCCTGGTGCTGTAACACTGTCAGGATATGACTATCATGAACTCTTAAAAATGTCGTTTATGCCAATGATTGTGCCCGAACATCTGGAAAAAGCACTTTTTTATTTTGCAGAAGCAATAAAAGGCAATACCAACCGTTATGAAATTAATCTTTTTGGAAAAAATGGGGAACTCATCAATCTTGAAGTTACGATTTTTCCAATGCAGCAGGCTGGTCAGATTACGGGGGTTTACGGCATCGGAAAAGATGTCACCAGCCGGAACGAGCATAAACGCATGGTCGAAGAAATGGCTTTCTTCGATCATTTAACAAAGCTGCCAAACCGGAAGTTATTCGAAGACCGTTTGGAACAGGCCGTAAAAATCGCTAATGATTCAAGTGCTGTGCCTGCTGTCTTGTTTTTGAATTTGGACCGTTTTAAATATATCAACGATTTACTGGGTTATGAACACGGCGATGTTTTCCTGAAGCAGGCGGCAGTTCGTATGGTGGAATGTGTGTCAGAATCAGCGACGGTTGGCCGGTTTGCAGGAGATGAGTTTGCAATCCTGCTGCCGGACTCGACGCCGGAGGCAGCAATTGATTGTGCAAATCGTCTGAACAGGGCGCTGGCTGAACCGATTGAAGTAATGGGCCAGCAATTGTCACTGACAGCAAGCATCGGTGTCGCCTGTTCGGACAAATCTCAGGAAAGCTTGATCAAGCAGGCTGAGGCGGCAATGCTTTACACGAAAAAATACAGCAAAAACAGCTGTTCATTATTTTCGCATGAGTTAAACAAAGAAACTGCCGATAGATTGACAATTGAACGGGAATTGAAGTCAGCCGTCCGAAATGATGAGTTTCTTATCCATTATCAGCCCATCATTGATTTGGGGTCAGGAAAGCCCAGTGCAATGGAAGCGTTGATCAGATGGAATCATCCGGAACTTGGCATGGTTCCACCCGACCGTTTCATACCTGTATCGGAAGAGAGCGGGCAGATTATAGCGATCGGAAAGTGGGTTCTTTTTACCGCATGCTCTCAAACAAAGAAATGGCAGAACCAAGGGTATGCGCCTTTTCGAATCTGCGTCAACATCTCCACAATTCAGCTGCAGCATCCGAATTTTGTCCATATAGTAAAAAGCGTTTTGGAAGAGACGGGGCTGCACGCCAAGTGGCTTGAACTGGAAGTTACCGAAAGCATTCTGCTGGAAGATACTGAAGTGCTGAAAGAAAGTTTGCGCAAACTGAAAGCGCTTGGAATTTCGATGTCCATCGATGATTTTGGTACAGGTTTCACTTCGCTTAATTATTTGCGTCAGTTTTCATTTGACCGTGTCAAAATTGACCGCAGTTTTGTGCAGGATATCAATAGCGACCTGAACGGCAAAGCCATCACCTCTACAATAATCACTTTGGCGCATAAACTTGGAATGGAAGTTGTTGCGGAAGGAATTGAAGACTCCGTGCAACTTTCCTACCTGGTGAAAGAGCTGTGCAATGAGGGTCAGGGTTATTATTTCTGCCGTCCGCAAGCCGCCGACAACCATGATTTCTTTGTTGAAAATAAAAAATAATATATGCCAAAAAAAGAAAGCTGACCCGCAGTTGCCATGGCGGGGATCAGCTTTCTTTCTTTTTCGAAAGAATGGTATAGTGAGACAGATGCAAGACTTTTCAGATAAAGGTGGAGGATGTTTTGAATAAGATGGAAATTTTGAAAAAAGCGTTTGATAAAACAAGCTATCAGCTTTCTGGACACGGCCTAAGAAATGCAAAAGTATTAAAACAGGCGTTTCAGGAAATAGACGAAGATACAAAATCGGATATATACGGGACAGGTGCTGCAATCAACGATTTTGAGGAAAAAATCGCGGCATTCCTTGGAAAGGAAAAAGCGGTGTTTTTCCCGAGCGGCACCATGGCCCAGCAAATCGCACTCCGCATCTGGTGTGATGAAAAAGAGTCGGCTAAAGTTGCTTACCATCCCCTGTCCCACTTGGAGATTCATGAGGAAGATGGCTTGAAGAAGCTGCATGGCATTGAAACTGTGCTGCTGACTGACAGGGACAGTATCATTCAATTGGAAGATATTAAAACGATGCCCGGGGACGTGGCCTGCGTGCTGCTCGAATTGCCGCAGCGTGAAATTGGCGGCCAGCTCCCTGATTACGAAACTCTGGCAGCCATTTCGGAGTATTGCAGGGAAAACGATATCCGTCTTCACCTTGACGGCGCCAGAATTCTGGAAACTCTGCCATTCTATAAAAAATCCGTCGAGGAAATCTGCAGTCTATTCGACAGCGTTTATCTTTCCATGTATAAGGGAATCGGTGGAATTGCCGGTGCCATTTTAGCTGGGAATGATGATTTCATCAAAGAATCAAAAGTTTGGAAAAAACGCCACGGCGGAGACCTGATTTCTCTTTACCCCTACATTTTTACAGCCGATTATTATTTTGAACTGAGAAAAGATAATATGGCAGATTATTACGAAGCAGCTAAAGAACTTTCGGCAAAATACACTTCCTGTGAAGGAATCGCCACTTTACCGGAAGTTCCTGTCTCGAATATGTTCCATGTCCATATAGCTAAACCGAAAGAACAGGCGGCAGAAATATTAGCGGAAGTGCAGCAGGAGTCCGGCATTGGCTTAACTGGCTACGTCCGTGAAATTAATGATGGCAGCTGTTATTACGAAGTAAGCCTTGGCGATTCGTATGCGGGCGTGCCACAGGATAAAGTCGAGCTTGCCTTCAGGCTGCTCGATGAAAAAATGAAAGCTTAGTAAATATAAAAAGAGAGGATGTTTGGATGAAGTATTCTTTATTGCCGAAAACGGATTTGAAAATATCAGCTATTGGACTTGGCACAAATGCAGTAGGCGGCCATAACCTGTATGAAAACCTAAGTGAGGAAGATGGCAAAAATCTAGTGCGCGCCGCTCTGGATAATGGCATCACTTTTATCGATACAGCGGATGTCTACGGTAAGGGGCGTTCTGAGGAACTGGTGGGAGAAGTTTTGAAGGAATACCCGCGCGGCCAGTATGTGATTGCCACGAAAGGCGGCAGCGACTGGCGCAACGGCACACGCGACAACTCGCCTGAATATCTGCGCAAAGCAGTTGGCGACAGCCTCGAACGGCTTCAGCTTGATGGCATCGATCTTTACTATATCCACTGGCCGGACGATGAAACCCCGGTCAAAGAAGCAGTCGCAGAACTCTCGCGGCTGAAGTCTGAAGGGAAGATTAAGGCAATCGGTGTTTCCAATTTTTCATTGGAGCAATTAAAGGAAGCAAACAGTGAAGGGGAGATTTCGGCAATCCAGCTGCAATACCACATGCTCGACCGGTCGATTGAAAGGGATATTCTGCCGTATTGTGTGGAAAATGGGATCACTGTAGTGCCTTATGGGCCGCTTGCTTTCGGTATCTTGGGCGGAAAATATGATGAGGATTTCCTGCTTGAAGAAGGGGACTGGCGTAAAAGTGTGCCCCTCTTTCAGGAAGGCGAGTTTGAAAAAAACCTTGCCATTGTTGATAAGTTAAAAGGCATAGCTGAACGCCTTGATACTGATGTCTCAAAGCTGGCGCTTGCCTGGCTTCTTGCTCAGCCTGGCGTCGATTCAGTAATACCGGGCGGCAAAAAGGCTGACCAGGTGCTGGACAATCTTCGTGCTGTTGACTTGGAATTGGATAAGGAGCTTTTAAGGGAAATAGATGATATTCTGCAAGAGAAATAACAGATGAAAGAGGCTTTCGCTTTAATGGCGAAAAGCCTTTTTTTCTATGCTGGCAAACCAAGTAGCCTGTTCACACCTTCGGCAAGTCCTGCACAAGTGAGATAAAGGCTTTTGAAACATAAGGCATGTAACGGTTTTTTGCGGAGATAATACCGAGCATCCATGGAAAAGTGTTGGTCAGTGAAATTACTTTGTATGGACCATCTTTAACTCTTTCACAAATCAATTCGGGCATTAGGGTGACGCCAAGATTTTTTTCAACCATGCCGACGATAAAATCCCATTGGGAACTTTCATAAGCAATCTTGGGTGTAAAACCTTCAGAAATGCAAAAGTCTATTGTCCGTCCATTCAACGTGAATTCTTTGCTCAGCAGCAAAAAAGGATCATCTTTAAATTCAATAAGATCTACTTTTTCCAGATAAGCCAATGGATGGGATTCATGGACCAGCAGCTTTATCTCCTAATCGACAAAAGGCATCACATCAAATTTTTCCTCATCCACTGGAAGCATGACGAAACCGAGATCCACTTCTCCTTCATCTACCTTCTTTTCTACAGTTTTTGCTCCATCCTCCGCAAGCATAATTGAAACGTCCGGATACCGTTTTTGAAATTCAGCGATGATAGTGGGAAAAAACAGCGTACTGATGACAGGGGGCAAACCGATTTTTATTTTTCCTTTATTCAGATTCATCACATCATAGAGGGAAGCTGAAAGGTCATCAAGGCTGTAGATGATTTTCTGCGCCTGCAGGAAAACGACTTCACCTGCGTCAGTTAGCCGGACTTTCCTTGAAGATCGATCGAATAAAATGACATCCAGATCCCCTTCCAGATTTTTAACCATTTTACTCAAACTTGGCTGAGTGACATGCATTGTCTGCGAAGCTTTCGTAAAACTCTTGTGCTTGGCAACTTCCACAAAACAGGTTAGCTGGCGAATATCCATTATTGCCTCCTTTTCTATATCTATAACTTTTAGTTATAGTAAATATAATTTTTATTCATTTTACCTATCCTTTCAGACATTGTACACTGAAAAAAGTATTCCGACACAATATTGTGACAAATAACTATTTATATCATTCTAAGAAAGCGCTTGCAAAAAAAGCTGGGACGCCAGTTCAGGTAGATTACACTCAATTAGTCAAGGGGGAAAAATATATGTTAAGTATGATTGGATTAGTCGGGGGACTTATTTTGCTCATCGTCTTGACGATGAGAGGCTGGAACCTTTTGGTTGCAGGTCCGTTATGTGCGCTGGTAGTTGGACTTTTCAGCGGTATGCCGTTGTTTCCGCAATTAGTGGGCGAAGGGGAATCGAATTTTTTAACTAATTATATGACCAGTTTTTCTGGATTTATCACTTCGTGGTTCCCAATGTTCCTGCTTGGAGCAATTTTCGGTAAAGTAATGGAAGACAGTGGAGCGGCTGATAGTGTATCGCGCTGGCTGGTAGGGAAATTCGGCATTAAAAAAGCGGTTCTTGCAATCGTTATTGCCTGTGCGGTTCTTACATATGGCGGAGTCAGCTTGTTCGTTGTGGCTTTCTCGGTATATCCCATGGCTTTGAGCCTTTTCAAACAAGCGGATCTTCCGCGCCGTTTCATTCCGGCTGCACTGGCATTCGGCTCAGTGACGTTTACGATGACATCTGCCGGCTCACCTGAAATCCAGAACTGGATTCCAATCGAATATCTTGGCACTTCACCTTATGCAGGGTGGGAAGTCAGTATCATCGTTGCTGTATTCATGATGATTTTCGGTTACTGGTGGTTGAAGCGCATGATAAACAAAGCAGTCAGCAAAGGCGAACGTTTTGAAACACGCAAGACGGATCCGGTCATTAAAGACCGTGAATTGCCAAACCCGGTGATGGGTCTTATCCCATTATTGGTCGTTCTCATTATTTCGTTCGTGCTTCATGATGTGTTGATGACATCGGCGTTGATTCTTGCCCTTCTAGGCGGGATTATTGCTACTTATGTAATCAATCGAAAATATTTCTCGAATATCAGCAAAGCGATTTCTGATGGTACAATCGGCGCTTTGATTGCCATCGGCAACACGGCGGCAGTTGTCGGATTTGGCGGCGTGGCAAAAGCTGTTCCGGCTTTTGAAGTCGCAGTTAACGCCATGACAAGCATTCCCGGCAGCCCGCTGATCGGCGGAGCACTTGCTGTCAGCGTCATCGCCGGCTTGACGGGATCTGCATCCGGCGGCCAGGTCATCGCCCTGCCTTTATTGGCACCGCATTATATCGATATGGGCGTCAACACGGAGGCGCTTCACCGTACGGTTGCAATTTCATCCGGAGCGCTCGATTCATTGCCGCATAACGGTTATGTGGTTACGACAATCCGCGGAATCTGCGGCGAGTCCCATAAAGACGCATATGGCGCAGTCGGTGCTGTAACAGTTATCGTGCCATTGCTCGGTCTGACAATAGCAATCATTCTGTTTTCGTTGGGCTTGGGAATCGGCAATTAATTCGATTCGAATGTAAAGAATCTTTAAAGTATGGAGGTCAGGCGTTATGGTTAAAGATAAAGTTGTACTCATCACTGGTGCTGCCAGTGGCATCGGTTACGAAATCAGCCGTGACTTTGCTGAAGCGGGAGCGAAGATCGTCCTGACGGATATCAATGAAGAATCGGTGAAAGGCGCCGCTGAAGCGATGGTGGAAGAAGGCCATGAATGCATTGGCATTAAATGCGATGTTACAAATGAAGCAGAAATCATCGTGGCCATCAATCAGACAGTGAAGACATTTGGAACGTTGGATATCCTGATCAACAATGCCGGAATGCAATATATCTCACCGATTGAAGAGTTTCCTACGGAAAAATACGAGTTGTTGATTAAAATCATGCTCGTGGCGCCGTTCATTGCGACAAAACATGCATTCCCTGTCATGAAAAAGCAAGGATACGGCCGCATCATCAATATGGCTTCCATCAACGGACTTGTCGGCTTTGCCGGAAAAGCGGCATACAACAGTGCCAAGCACGGCGTCATCGGCTTGACAAAAGTAGCTGCCCTTGAAGGCGCAGAGCATGGCATCACCGTCAATGCAATGTGCCCGGGGTATGTCGATACACCGCTCGTACGCAATCAATTGGGCGATTTGGCGGAAACACGCAAAGTCACCCTGGAAAAAGTTCTGGAAGAAGTTATTTATCCGCTCGTCCCGCAAAAGCGCTTGTTATCAGTGCAGGAAATATCCGATTATACGATGTTCCTTGCCAGTGATAAGGCTTCTGGTGTTACTGGACAGGCAGTCGTTCTGGACGGCGGATACACAGCACAATAAAAAAAGGACCCGATGTGAGATTCTCACATCGGGTTCTTCTACACTTATAAAGATTGGGAATGGAAAATCTTATTTCTTCGCCATCTTTAATGCCATATCGGCTTTTTCCAAATCATGTTCAACTTGTTCTTTAATATCATAGGCATGATACATCTCGTTTTTTATCATATACTGCGCAATTTTGTCGTGTGTATCGATGGCGATATCCAGTTCGCGGCGCAATACTTTTTTTACAGAAGGTGTTGCTGTTTCAGTGATAGCAACGGCAAGATTACGGACTGCCGCTTTTGCAGTCACCAGGAAATTTGTAGCAATGACGAGGTCATCAACCATTGCCATTTCATCTTTTGTTGTTTTAGCATTTGTTTCTTCACCTTTTTTTGCCATAGAGACCATCTCCTTCAGAAAAATTAGTTTGAAGAATCCTTAAGTATTTTGCGCAAATCCTTAATGGCCTGCGTCGACAACTCCAAATCCTCTTCCAGAATCTTCTTCAGCTTATCGTCTTTGACTAAATCAACGAACATTTTGGTTTTAGCTACACAGGCTGTCTTGAAGGTAAGTATTTCATGAACTTCTAATTTCTCGTGCATTGCAAGCTCTTTAGATGTCATTTACTGTTGCCTCCTTAGAAAGTTAGTGTTTAACAACACCGTCAATTTACCCCGAAAGAATGGAATATAATCCCTTTGGAAGCAATTTTTATACACAAAAAAAGAACTCCTGAATGAAGTCCTTTAGCGCGTGATTATGCAGTCATTTCAACCGCGTCTGCATGCAATCGCTCGTACAGTTGCAGATTTTGTTGATAGGGTTTTTCATAACTTGCCAAACTGTGTTTCCGGATGAAATCAAACGTTTGTTTATCTGTGATTTGATGGAAATTGTTCATTGTTTCAGCTTGGTTCCACGCAGTAATTTCGAATTCTATATTCATCAATTGTTCATCCAAAACAATTTTCAACAAATCGGGATCAGTATACAGGCTGTTCTTAGGAGCAGCTTTTTTTGTGTTGTAGACTTCAAGCGTCCAAGGCAATGACGCTAGCAATGCCTCCCGGTCAGCCGCATGACCAAGTTCGTGCAAAGTCATTACTTCAATATAAGTTTTTAAGGAAACTGGTATTGGAAGCTCTTCATTTGCCTGTTGAACACGTGCCAAGTCCACTCCCACATAATTGTGGATGAAATTATAGCTCATATTGATCCCTTTGCTGTGTTCTACCAAGTCCAGCTTGTTATCTGTTAAATCCATAATCGAGTATATCCAGCCTTTAATCTTGTTTCTTTTTTTGCTGTCTGTCATCTTACTTTTTTTAATCCCCCAAATGATAAAAATTTATCTCTTTTACTAATTATATAAAAATAATGAAAAACTCACAAGTAAATGATTCTGCAGAACAAAAGGTACAAAATAAAAAAGGACCAGCGCATGTTTGGCTGATCCCTGTCTTATTGGCATTTACTCCAGGAACTTTTCCACTACACCAAGAAACAGCCGGTCCTGCTCGACATTCGGTGCATGGCCAGAATCCTGGAATTCCATATAATCGGCATTCGGAATCAGGACAGCTGTTTCCCGGCCTTTTTCCGGTGGATTTAGTCCATCATGCTTGCCGCTGATGACAAGCGTTTCCGCAGTTATCCGCTTCAAGTCATCCCGGAAATCGAAATCCCGCAAAGCGGCAGAAGCGGCTGCCTGTTCACCGGCATTCAGCATGCGGCTGTTTTTTGCAATCCGCTTCTGCCAAGCATTGACGGCTTCCTGGTCATGGAAAATCAGTTGGGATGAAATCGCCAGTTTCTCGGAAATACTCATTCCTTCGAGTTGTTCTTTATAGCGGTCAAACATCTCAGCCATCGACGATTGCTCGCCGTATGATTTGGTAGCTGCAAGTATCAGCTTTTCCACGCGTTCCGGCTGTTTGATGGCAACTCCCTGAGCGATATAACTTCCCATCGAAACTCCCAGCACATAAACAGAGTCGAGTTTGAGATGATCCAGTAAAGCGATCGTGTCGGCAATATGATCATCCAATGTAAATTCAGCGGGACGGTCAGAATCGCCGTGACCGCGCGAATCCAAAGCGATTATCCGGAACTTATCTTTTAAATAGCCGATTTCACGGTAAAACATCTGATGGTTGCTGGTCAGGCCGTGCAACAGCACAAGCGGTTTCCCTGTGCCCGTGTCTTCATAAAATAATCGTGTTCCTTCATTTTTGAAAAAGGGCATATGTATTCTCCTTTAGATTAATCATGGTATTACTCTATACCCATTTCACGGAAAAATAAATAACCCGCATAGTTATACGGGTCAGTTTTCTTGATGCACGGTACGCACTTTATTGTATTTTTCAATAACCAGAAACAGGGCAATCAGAACGAATAGGAAAGCGATAGTCATATACCATGGAAATTCGGTGATGGATTGTCCGAAAGCGGTATAGACAACAGCAGGCAATGTCAGGCCGATTGCGGAATAATACATATATTCCTTAAAGCTTTTTGTCATATCCATCAAATAAAAGCAAAGAAGCTGGAAGTGGACAAAAGGCATGATGCGCAAAAGCATCACCTGGCCGACACTGAGCGTTCTGTCAGGGAAAATCCGTTCTTTTAAATTTGTCATTTTCCGGTGGAATTTGGGTAAACGCTTTAGAAGAAAATAGATGATTGCACTTATCAGCATCAGGCCGATATAAGATAAAATAGTTCCCTGGACAAAACCGAAGGCAACGCCGCCAACTATACAAACAGCTATAACAGGAAGAAAAACGAATGGCCGGATCAAATGGAGAATCAGAAAGAAGAAAGGGGCCATCCAACCTGCATTCTCTATGAAAAGTTCAACTGACTTGTCAAATTGGTCCATAATGGCCTCCTTTATTAGATGTAATGATGTCAATAAAGAAGGATAAGCCATATGATTTTTAATGGCAAGCTATTTGCCCGGAACAGCGGTCCGTTTGTTTTGCAAAACGGGATAGAGGGAACAATATTTTGGTAAACTGAATACGGGGACAGCAAAACATAAAAGGGAGATGTTTAACGTGAAATCAACAGAAACCATTTATCCGATTGAAAAAGTGCGGGCACAGTTTCCGGCGCTCGAACGTACATATAAAGAAAGGCAAGCCGCTTATTTTGATGGTCCTGGAGGATCGCAGGTCGTGCTGCAGGCAATTACTGCGATTTCCGGCTATATGCAAAGAGGCGGAGCAAACCTTCATGGTGCATTTCCATCCAGTTGGGAGACGGAACAGGTGATTTCAGAAGCCCGTGAAGCCGTCGCAGATTTCCTGAATGTGCAGACAAACGAGGTAGCTTTCGGAGCGAATATGACTACTCTGACCATCGCAATTGCCAATGCCCTTGGTAAGCAATTCAAAGAAGGGGACGAAATTGTCGTAACCGAGATGGACCACCGGGCAAACGTAGATCCCTGGCTGATGATGGCGGAAGACCGTGGGCTGACAGTGCGCTGGATTCCGGTCGATAAAGAAAAACTGACCCTGGATATGCAAAATATTGATGCACTCATCAACGAGAAAACGAAGTTAGTGGCACTCGGCATGGCGTCAAATGCCATCGGTACCATCGTCGACCTTGGCCCCGCCGTCAACCGGGCACGTGAAGTAGGTGCACTCGTGGCAGCTGACGCCGTGCATGCAGCACCTCATATGCCGATGGACCGTGAAGAGCAGGACATTGATATCTTACTGTGCTCCGTCTATAAATTCTTTGGACCGCATATTGGAATCGCGGCGATCCGGGAAAATGTCTTCAAGGATCTCGAACCTTATAAACTGACGACATCTCCGTCCTACTACCCGGACAAGCTGGAAACGGGTACACAGAACCATGAAGGGATTGCAGGCATCCGTCCAGCTATTGAGTTTTTCGCGTCACTGGGTGAAGGGGAGACGCGCCGCGAAAGGATTCTTTCCGGCTACCATGAAATTGAGAAATACGAAAACCGATTGGCTGCCCGTTTGCGCGAAGGCTTGGGCACACTGGAAAAGGTCACTCTTTGGCAAGCTGCGGACGATGTGCCGAAAACACCGACAATCGCTTTTAAAGTGGCAGGCTACGAACCTTCGGATGTATGTGTGATTTTAGCGGAAGAACACAGTATCTTCACAGCTGCCGGCCACTTTTACGCTTCAACGCTGGGTGATGTGCTTGATGTCAATAAAACCGGCGGCTGGGTGCGGGCAGGCCTCGCCCCTTATAATACTGAAGAAGAAGTGGAACGCTTCATCAGCGCGATCGCTTCTTTGTAAAATATTGAACTTCGTCCCATTGAAAAAGGCTTGTTGAGAAAAAGATAAATCTAAGTAATCGATATTGCGCAAAACAGCTTCGCTTTCCAAAACCCGTGCTCCTGCATCGCTGCGCTAGCTTCGAGACATTAAAAGATATGCAGCGAAATGATTGAAGAAGTTGATGTTTCTCGACAGCCTGAAAAAGGCTTCGCATCCGCGAAGCCTTTTTTCGTTTTTATTTCATTTCCTTATGTGAGAATGGGCATTTCCCCTGAATCGGCTCACTGTCGTCGCTGATGAAGAATTGTTTCCACTCGTTATGTTCCGGATCACCGAAATGGCTGATGTCCGGATGTGTCGGCAGCTGGTCCCATTTCTCCACACGCTGGCGCACTTTTTCGCGGGACATGATGCCGCCTTTTTCAGTACCCGTCAAACCTTCAAATATACGGCGGGGCTGGAATCCGAGAACCATGGCATTACCGAGATCACGGGTCTTGCGCCGTTTATAGGCGGGAGCATTGCCGAAGACGAAAATCGGTTCACCTTTGAACACAAAATCCCATAAATAATGATCAGGGTCTATTGGTTTGTCGGCAGGCCATTCCGTTTCGTCCATATTGTGGAGGTATTGAAGAATCGCCCAGAATTCATCGCGGTACTGTCCTAGACTGCCCTCTGCTTCAAAAGGCTCCACAAATACAAAAAGCCCATGGCGCTTATGTTTCGGATCATTAAACAGCGACAGGAATTCTTCAACTATGACAGGCAGGGACGACCAATCATCCCGGCTTATGTATCCATATCTCAATTCGCCCTTCAATTCACCGCTCATCCCGAAATAACATGGGAAAGTCTTATCTGTAACCGTATCATGGAACGTCGCGTATTCTTTCAGCAGCCATTCCGGTAAATCCCCGCGTGTTTCAAAATCTTCTTTCGTCAATAAAGCTTTATATGCTGTAACCATTCAATTTCCTCCGATGCGTTTAATTGCCCTTTCTTTTATTTCCTAATATCGGCAATTTTAAACTTCTTCATTTTCAACTCCTGAACGGAATAAAGTGATTGAAAGCGAATAAAATGGTACACTCTATAGAGCGATGTTATTTCGAAGAAGAAATGCATACCTCCATTTTTCGCAAAGAGAAATGAATAAAAGGAGAATGAAATTGACACAATATAAGTACAAGGAAGAAACGCCCCCGAATTACGATGAGTTGAAAAAATCTGCAAACCGCATGGCCAACTGGAAAGAACGTTTGGCTGCTGTTGAGGAATTGGGCAAATGGAAAACGGAACAGACAATCAGCATCCTGTCGAACCGTATGAAAAACGATCCAGTATACCAAGTTCAGGAAGCGGCTTATGAAATGCTGCAGAATTTCGGTGAGGATGTCGAAATGCCGGAACGCAATGAAAATGAGCTGATCAAAGACACGGATAAAGTTTTGGTTCGCATCAAGAAAAGTTTGCCTGCTGATCACAGCTACGAAGACTTTAAAGCAAAGCTGCAAAAAATGCGCAGCGATATCTATGATACGTATAAAGGCGCAAAAGGCGATGAGTTCGAAGCTTGGCTAGAAGCCCGGTGGAAAGCGGCACCGGTAAGAACAAGACGGAAGTAAGAAAAGCGGAAGCGCCCGTTAAGCTCTGAAAGGCATAAGACAGAACAGCGAAGTGGCCTTGGCCGCGCAGCTGGGCTGGCTTATGACCCGAAGAGCTGGGCGCTGGAGTCTGGACAAAAGAAAAGCGGAAGCGCCCGTTAAGTTCTGAAAGGCATAAGACAGAACAGCGAAGTGGCCTTGGCCGCGCAGCTGGGCTGGCTTATTACCCGAAGAGCTGGGCGCTGGAGTCTCGACAAAAGAAAAGCAGCAATAAAAAAGACGGAGCGGGAAATTTCCTGCTCTGTCTTTTTGAATTTATTTTATATGAACTTTTCCACTACATGTATTTCCGTATAATCGGCTTCAATCTGAATCCGAAAAAGCCGGCGAGTACGGCCAGGATCAAGTCTTTCGGAAGTGGCGGCACCATCCATGCCCATGCCATCAGATAAGTGAATCCTTCCGGTGCAGCAAACCATAATTTATAAGCTGCGTACATCCAGTTGGTGCCGAATAGGTAATTGATGGCCAATCCAGCAAGGGCGGCTGTTACAAAACCTTTGCGCGTAGGGAATTTTTCTGCGATCAAACCGACGACATACGCCAGCAGAACGAAAGAAACGATAAAGCCGAACGTCGGTGAAATAATGGTATCCATGCCGCCGGAGAATTTTGCGAAAACCGGTACGCCTGCAAGGCCGATAAAAGCGTAGACGACCATTGAAGCTGCACCCAATTTGCTGCCCAGCAGTATTCCGGCAAGGATTGCAAAGAACGTCTGCAAAGTGATCGGCACACCTCCGATGATCAGGAAGGATGTCAGGTTTGCACCGATTGCCATCAACGCTGAAAACATGGCGATATGTACCAATTTTAAAGTTCGTGCATGATTTGATGATCTGGTTTTTGAGTATGTAGTCATGTGGGACCTCCAATTTATGAGCTAATCAAAGTATAATAAATCCAGATAAATGAGTCAACCTATTTTTATATTAAGTTAACACAAAAGAGAGGACCTCTTAAAGCCTCGGGTGATTGTTCCCTTTCTCCCAATCTTCATGTTAGAATATTCCATGTTTACATGTGAAAGGAGTGTTGAAATGGCGGAATGGTGGAAAAAGTCGACTGTCTATCAGATCTACCCAAGAAGTTTCAAGGATTCAAACGATGACGGCATCGGGGATATAAGGGGGATTATTCAAAAACTGGATTACCTGGAGGAGCTCGGTGTAGATATTATCTGGTTGTCACCGATCTACGATTCTCCGAACGATGATAATGGCTATGATATCCGGGATTACCAGAGAATTATGGATGATTTCGGCACGATGGAAGACTTCGAGGAATTGATTGGCCAAATGCACAGAAGGGGATTGAAATTGATGATGGACTTGGTCGTCAATCACACTTCGGATGAGCATGAATGGTTCAGCAGCAACCCGGAATATTACATATGGCGCGATGAGCCGAATAACTGGCGTTCATTTTTCAGCGGCTCTGCATGGGAATTCGATCAGCAGCGCGAGCAATATTTTCTTCATCTGTTTTCGAAGAAACAGCCCGATTTGAACTGGGAGAACCCGGAGATGCGTGAAGCGGTTTATGCGATGATGCGCTGGTGGCTGGATAAAGGTGTCGATGGTTTCCGTATGGACGTCATCAATTTGATTTCCAAGGACCAGGATTTTCCGGACGGACCGGATGGCGATGGCGGAGCATTTTATATGAACGGCCCGAAAGTGCACGATTACCTTCAGGAAATGAACAGGGAAGTACTATCAAAATACGATATTGTGACGGTTGGCGAAATGCCTGGTGCAACAATTTCGGATGCCATCAAATACACCGATGAAGAGCGCAAAGAAGTGAATATGATTTTCACGTTCGAGCATATGGGACTTGACCAGGCAAGCGGAGAAAAATGGGATTTGAAGCCGCTTCAGCTGACAGATTTGAAATACAACCTCGAGCACTGGCAGCATGCCTTGCATAATTCGGGATGGAACAGCCTTTACTGGAATAACCATGACCAGCCAAGAATCGTGTCGCGGTTCGGCAATGACGGGAAATACCGTATCGAGTCAGCGAAAATGCTGGCGGCATGCCTACATTTTATGCAGGGAACACCCTATATCTATCAGGGAGAAGAAATCGGCATGACAAATGTCCGTTTTGCTTCGATCGAAGAGTATAAAGATATCGAAACGCTGAATATGTATAAGGAAAAAAGAAGTCTTGGCGTACCGCACGAAAAGATCATGCACTCGATCTATGCCAAAGGCCGGGACAATGCCCGCACACCGATGCAATGGAATGCGGAAGCGCATGGCGGTTTTACAACAGGGACTCCTTGGATCGCTTCAAATCCGAATCATTCAACCATCAATACATTGGATAAAGACGACAGCAGATCCATTTATCAATTCTATAAAAAATTGATTGATCTGCGTAAGACGATGGATATCATCACGCGCGGCAATTTTTCTTTGCTCCACCGTGAAGACGAAAACATCTTTGCCTACACCCGGGAAATTTCCGGAGAAAAGTTAACAGTGTACTGCAATTTTTCGGGACAGCAGCTTGAGTTTCCGAGACCGCAGGGAGATCTTTTAATCCATAACTATGAGAAGCCCGAAAGCATGGGAAAACTAATTTTACGTCCTTACGAAACTATTGTGTTCCATAAAAAAATCTAGAAATCGAAAAATTTTAAGTTATGATAAGAGTACTTCACATAACAGGAGGGGGAACTTGATAGTGAATGTAATGGGTGTAGATATAGGAGGAACGAAAATTCGCCTGGGCATAATTGATGCCGCTGGCACGATTCTATATGACGAAAAAATACCGACTCAATTTCCGCTGTATCCTTATCTTGAGGAAAATGTTCTTCGTATTCTTGAGGATTATCCGGATGTGGCAGCTGTTGGCATCGGCACACATGGATTTGTTGAACCGAAAGAAGGGCGCATCATCTTTTCAACGGATGCCTTGCCAGGGTGGAGCGGCACGAAAGTAAAAGAACAATTGGAAGCGGCGGCCGGCATACGCGTCGAAGTTGAAAATGACGCTAATTGCGCGGCACTGGCAGAAGCGAAATTCGGCGCAGCGAAAGGGATGGACCGTGTTGTGTGCCTGACGCTTGGCACTGGGCTTGGCGGAGGCATCATCTGGGACGGTAAATTATTGAGCGGCGGTCCACACGGCGGCGCAGCAGAACTCGGGCATATCACTTTATATCCGGGCGGGGCTGATTGCGCGTGCGGACGCAAAGGATGCTATGAACAATATGTTTCCGGTACAGGAATCCAGCGCCGTATTCGAGAAGCAGGCCTGGACATCACTCCTCTCGAAATGTTCCAACAGGCAGCAACAGACGAACATTCCCAGGAATTATTGGAAGCGTTCACATATGACTTGGCAATCGTCATCAGTTCGCTGCAGGCGGTCTTTGATATGGACTCAGTTGTCATCGGTGGCGGAGTATCGGAATCAGCGGAATACTGGTGGCCGCAATTGCTGAGACAGCTCGAACCTTTGCTGCTCAATCCATTGGATATTCAAACAGCGAAATTCGGCAACGATGCCGGAGTATTAGGCGCTGCATTACTCGTATTGGAAGGAAAGTGAAATCGTGGCAAAATTACTTATGGAACAATTGACTAAGACTTACGACAATAAAGCGAAGGCGGTGGAGAATTTCAACCTCACTGTTGAAGACGAGGAATTTATCGTATTCGTTGGACCTTCAGGATGCGGGAAATCGACCACGCTTCGAATGATTGCAGGGCTGGAAGATATTTCGTCAGGAACCTTTTCAATCGACGGCAAAAAAATGAATGAAGTAGAACCGAAAGATCGCGATATCGCAATGGTATTCCAGAATTATGCTTTGTATCCGCATATGACGGTATACGAAAATATGGCATTCAGCCTGAAACTGAAAAAAATGCCGAAAGCGGAGATAAAGGAACGGGTCAGAAATGCGGCGGAGATACTTGGATTGATGGACTACCTTAACAGGAAGCCGAAAGCTTTGTCCGGTGGACAGCGTCAGCGTGTGGCACTTGGACGTGCGATTGTCCGTGACGCCAAACTATTCCTGATGGATGAACCGCTGTCGAATCTCGATTCGAAATTGCGTGTACAGATGCGGACGGAGATTTCGAAGCTTCACCAGCGTTTAAAAACAACAACGATTTATGTAACACATGATCAGACAGAGGCAATGACGATGGCAACGCGGATTGTCATTATGAAAGACGGCGTGATTCAGCAGGTGGGAACTCCGAAAGAAGTTTATGATCAACCCGATAACGTATTCGTAGCAGGTTTTATCGGTTCACCAGCCATGAATTTTTTCAATGGCCGCATAGAAGGAAATTATTTTGTTATGGGACAGACAAAACTTCTTATCCCTGATTCTGCCTTGCCTAATGGTCTGGACAATCTGGAAGTAATCATCGGCTTGCGTCCGGAGCATATTACCCATAAACCGGATAAAGACCAATCAACTGTTGAAGTAAATTTGGATGTAGTGGAATTGATGGGGTCTGAATATATGGTTTATGCGACACTCGAAGGCCGCTCCTTTGTCGGCCGTGTAGATGCCAACCTCAATCTTTCAGCCGGCACTGTTTTCGCGATGGCTTTTGAAATGGACAAAGCACGCTTTTTCGATCCCACAACAGAAAAAAGAATTAAATAAAATTTTTTTGCAGTTGTTGTGCAAACGTTTTCACTATGATACGATACAAATAATTGGAAGTTGGAAACGCTTTCTTTAAAGTTTCCATTTTTTATTTTTATCATTGTGCAAACGATTGCACAAAACTCAAAGGGGGATTATAAACATGAAAGAGTTTAAATTCAAAAAAGGATTGCTCGCGTCATTACTGGTTACAACGAGTTTGCTGGCTGCTTGCGGGAACGGCGGAGATGAAGAAGGTTCTGCCGCTGAAGGCGATAAAGTAACAGTAGATATTTTCCAGTTCAAAGTGGAATTCAAGGAACAATTTGAAAATGTCGTGGAAATGTATGAAAAAGAAAACCCTGATGTAAATATTGAAATCACAACAGTAGGCGGCGGAGAAGATTACGGCGCGGCATTACGTTCGAAATTCGCTTCAGGCAACGAGCCTGCAATTTTCAATATCGGTGGTCCACAGGATGTTGCTGACTGGAAAGACAGCCTGGCTACTTTGTCAGACACAGCTGCTGCAGAAGCCGCGCTTGACGGAACACTGGAAGGCGTTACAGTCGATTCGGAAGTTCTGGGCTTGCCTTATAACCAGGAAGGTTACGGATTCATCTACAACATTCGCCTATTTGAAGAAGCTGGAATCGATCCAGCATCGATCACAGATTTCGCAAGCCTGGAAGAAGCTGTGAAAACGTTGGATTCGAAAAAAGAAGAACTTGAAATCGAGTCGGTATTCGCTTTGCCAGGCAAAGAAAAATGGGTAACCGGCTTGCATTTATCGAATACGTTCATCGCTCCGGAATTTAACCATAATGTTCTGGATGCATACGATTCGAAAACTATTGACTTCACATATTCAGATGCATTCAAGAAAATCCTTGATCTTCAAAACGAGTATTCGAAACAGCCGACAGTCAGCCTTGACTACTCGCAGCAGGTTGAAGAATTATTTTCATTGGAACGCGTAGCAATGATTCAGCAAGGGAACTGGGCTTACGGTTCAATCGCTGGAATCGATCCTGAATTCGCCGATAATGGCATCGGCATGCTGCCGATACCGGTTGAAGGCTACGAAGAAGGCGGACTTCCTGTAGGCGTGCCGATGTACTGGGCAGTAAACAAAAATCATGATGAAGAAGTGGTTGAAGCTTCAAAAGAATTCATAGATTGGCTCTACACTTCAGAAGCTGGTAAAACAGCTGTAGTGGAAGATTTCAAATTCATCCCTGCCTACGAAGGCTATGACACTTCGAAAATTTCAGATCCATTATCAAAAGCGGTTTACGATGCTTCAGAAGCTGGCGAAACAATCGGATGGGTATTCATGGGTTATCCGACAGGATGGGGCGAAGATGAACTTGGTTCTAATATCCAGAAATACTTGAGCGAAGAAGCGACATGGGAAGAAGTTGTCGATTCAGCGAAAGCCGCTTGGGAAACAAGCAGACAATAAAACAGTGAAATAAATAAGCTGGAGACAAGAACAAAGCAGCCTCTGTGCTGCTTTGTTTTGTCTTTCCGCTTCTATTGCAGAAAGGAAGGGCTTAGATTATGCGTACGAAAGATTTTGCTTATTGGTTGTTCCTGGCCCCGGTCTTAATTGCTTTAACCCTTGTGGTGGTTGTGCCGATGCTGCTTGGTGTCTACTATTCCTTCACAAGCTGGAATGGTATCACGACAGGTGAATTTGTCGGCTTCCAAAATTATATCGATCTTTTGAAGGATGAGCGATTCCTTGATTCTTTATGGTTTACGACAAAATTCTCTGTAGTTTCGGTAATCCTCATTAATTTCATTGGTTTGTCATTGGCGCTGATTGTTACATCGCGCATTAAATCCAGTAATCTTCTCCGGACGACTTTCTTCATGCCGAACCTGATCGGCGGTTTGATCCTGGGATTCATCTGGCAATTTATCTTTATCAAAGTATTTGCGAGTGTCGGAGAAATGGTTGGCATGGAAAGCTTGCAGGTGTGGCTGTCCACGACAGAAACAGGTTTCTGGGGGCTAGTCATTTTAATGAGCTGGCAAATGGCCGGTTATATCATGGTAATTTACATAGCTTATTTACAAGGATTGCCAAAAGAACTGCTCGAAGCTTCTGAAATAGACGGAGCATCATCATTTCAGCGTTTCCGCTATATCGTCTTTCCATTGGTTGCGCCGGCATTTACTGTCAGCATGTTCCTGACTTTGTCGAATACATTCAAACTATATGACCAAAACCTGTCTTTGACAGGGGGCGGACCCTATAATTCGACTGAGATGGTGGCCATGGAAATATTCAATACAGCATTTGTACAGAATACATTCGCATATGCGCAGGCAAAAGCGATCATTTTCTTTGTGATCGTTGCAATTGTTGCGTTGTTTCAGGTTTATTGGAATAAACGCCGGGAGGTTGAAATGTAATGAGAAAAAAGAAGAATTGGAAATTGGAGATTCTCGGGGTTCTTCTCGGCATTTTATGGCTATTGCCCTTTTACCTGATGTTCGTCAACTCATTCAAAACGAAGAAAGAGATATTCACGGATGTGACAAGTCCTCCGGAGCAATGGAGTTTTGACAATTACATCACGGCTTTTCAAGAACTCGATTTTTTGCAGACCTTATTCAATTCATTGCTCATCACCGTCTCAAGTGTCGTGCTGATTATTATCTCTTCAGCGATGGCGGCATACGCGCTGTCCAGGGCGAAAAGCCGGATCAGCACCATCCTGTTTTTCATGTTTGTAGCGGCAATGCTTATTCCATTTCAATCGGTCATGATTCCGCTTGTTACAGTATTCGGCCAATTTGAAATGCTGAACCGCGGCGGCCTGATTTTCATGTACATCGGATTTGGTGCCAGCCTGTCGATTTTCCTGTATCACGGTGCATTGAACAATATTCCGAAATCATTGGACGAAGCGGCGCGTATCGACGGCGCCAACCGTTGGCAGGTTTTCTGGCACATCATTTTCCCGATGCTGAAGCCGATAACCGTAACGGTCGCTATTTTGAACATCATCTGGATTTGGAACGATTATCTTCTGCCATCCTTGGTTATCAATAAAACCGGAAGCGAAACTATTCCGTTGAAGATGTTTTTCTTCTTCGGGGAATATACAAAACAATGGCATCTGGCACTTGCAGGGCTAACACTCGCAATTTTGCCGGTCATCATCTTTTATTTCTTCGCACAGCGATCGATCATCAAAGGCGTATCGGATGGTGCCATAAAGTAAAGGGGAGATTAATATGGCAGTTACGATTAAAGATGTTGCGAAAGCGGCGGCGGTATCACCGGCAACTGTGTCCCGTGTAATAGCCGATAATCCACGAATCAGTGAAGATACAAAAAGGAAAGTCCGTGAAACGATGAAACAGCTCGGGTATTATCCGAACTTCCAGGCGCGCAATCTGGTTATTCAAAAAACCCAGACAATCGGCGTCATCATGGCAGATTCGGCGACCCTTGCTTTTCAAAACCCGTTCTTTCCGGAAGTGCTCCGCGGCATCTCGAGCCGCGCTCATGAAAGCCAGTACGGACTGTATTTGTCGACTGGTGCGACTACCGAAGAAATCTATGAAGAAGTCATTTCCATGACCCAGGGAAAAAGGGTCGATGGCATTATACTTTTATACTCCAGAATCGGCGACAAAATCATGGAATACCTATACAATAGCAATATTCCATTTTCAGTCGTCGGCCGCCCGGATGTCCATACCGAATCGATTTCCTTTGTCGATAATGATAATGTCGGCAATTCGTATGAAGTCGTCAATTACCTGATCGGCTTAAGCCATCAGCGGATTGCTTACGTAGGTGGCGGATTGGAATATGTGGTGTCATTGGACCGCCTGAAGGGGTATAGAAAAGCAATAGAAAAAGAGGGGATCAGCTACGACCCCGAATTGATCGTCAATCAGTCGATCAGCTCCGGACTGGAAGAGCAGTCAGTCAAAAGATTGATGCAGCTCGACCAGCCGCCGACAGCAATCGTCACTCATGACGATTTGATCGCCTATGAACTGATCAGTTATCTGCAGGATATGAAAATCGATGTTCCCGGCGATGTTTCGGTATTGAGTTTCAATAACCACTCGCTTTCAGAACATCTGAAACCGCCGCTCAGCACCGTGGATATTTCAATTTATGAACTTGGTCTTCATGCAGCGGAACTGGTACTTGAAAAAATTAAAGACAGGGAGGCACCGGTGAGAGAAGTTACGGTTCCTTCCCGGCTGATAGAACGTGGTTCTTGCCGAAGTCTTTGAAAGGAAATGAACATGAACAAAAAATGGTGGAAAGAAGCAGTTGCATATGAAGTTTATCCGAGAAGCTTTATGGATTCAAACGGCGACGGCATTGGCGATATTAACGGAGTAACAGCCAAACTCGATTATCTGAAGGAATTAGGTATTGATGTCATCTGGATTTGCCCGATGTACAAATCGCCGAACGATGACAACGGCTATGATATCAGTGATTACCAGGATATTATGGATGAGCTGGGAACGATGGATGATTTTGACCGTCTGCTGGCAGAAGTCCATGCACGCGGCATGAAACTGATTATCGACTTGGTCATCAACCACACCAGTGATGAACACCCCTGGTTCAAGGAATCCCGCTCGTCACTCGATAATCCGAAGCGTGACTGGTATGTATGGCGTGACAAACCGACAAACTGGAAAAGCATTTTCGGGGGACCAGCATGGGAATACGATGAAAAGACAGGACAATATTATTTGCATATTTTCTCGAAGAAACAGCCGGATTTGAACTGGGAAAACCTGGAAGTACGCAAAGCCTTGTATGATATGGTCAATTGGTGGCTCGACAAAGGAATCGATGGGTTCCGGGTGGACGCCATCAGCCACATCAAAAAAGATTTTACTGACTTGCCGTTGGAAGAAGGCAAGCCCTATCTGCCGGCCTGGGAAAAAATGATGAATGTCGATGGCATCCAGCCGCTTCTCACGGAACTTCGTGATGAAACTTTCGCCAAATACGATATCATGACGGTTGGCGAAGCGAATGGCGTATCCGCTGAAGACATCGAAGAATGGATCAGTGAAGAAAACGGCAAATTCAATATGGTCTTTCAATTTGAAGATTTAGGTCTCTGGGACGATGAAGTACGAAAAGGCGTCAATGTGCCGGAATTGAAAAAAGTTTTGACCCGCTGGCAAAATGGCGTCGAAGGGATTGGCTGGAACGCCTTATTCATTGAAAATCATGACAGACCACGTGCAGTTTCAACTTGGGGCAATGACAGCATCTACTGGCGTGAAAGCGCCACATCGATGGCGTGTATGTATTTCTTTATGCAAGGCACTCCTTTCATCTATCAGGGGCAAGAAATTGGCATGACGAATGCGCCGTTCGAAAAAATCGAACAATACGATGATGTCCAGACGCATAATCTGTATTTCTATAATCTGGCGGAAGGCATGGAACACGATGCGGTGATGACGCTGATCAAAGCGACAAGCCGTGATCACTCGCGGACTCCGATGCAATGGGACAGCAGTCCAAACGCCGGATTCTCCACGAACCAACCTTGGATCTATACAAATCCGAACTACGAGTGGCTGAATGTTGAAGCGCAAAAACACAACCCCCATTCTGTGCTTTCCTTCTACAAGCAAATGATCGCACTTCGCAAACAGATGAATGTGCTCGTTTACGGTAAATATGAATTAAAGGAACTGGGTTTCGAAGACGTATACGCCTACACGCGCGAAGACGAAGATTCGAAAGTATTGGTCGTTTCAAATCTGGGGCCGAACCGTTACCGCTGGAATGAACCTGAAAACCGCGGTCTGCTGCTGTCGAATTACGAACTTGTCGATCCGGCAGAAATCCGCCCATACGAAGCAAGAGTCTACCAAATTAAATAAGCGAACAGAAAAAGGGCGGACCCGATTGGGTCTGCCCTTTTTTAATTGTTAAAAAGTAATATTTTGTATAACTGTGTGGATAGGGTTTTTGGTGTCCAGACTCCAACGGCCCAACTCTTCGGGTCATAAGCCATCCCATGTCTAGACTCCAACGACCATCTCCTCGGACTTAAGCTGTCCTTCCTGCACGGCAAAATGCGCCGCTTCGGAAGTTCATCTTAAGCCTGTCGGAGCTGAACGGCCGTTGTCGCTTTTCGTTTAATACCCTGGCTTCTCCAATAATTTAAAGATGTTGTTTTTATAATCCTCAACGCCCGGCTGGTCGAATGGGTTGATGTCCAGCAAGTAGGCGCTGTATGCGCAGGAAATCATATAGAAATAAAACAGGTGGCCCAGATGGAATTCGTCCATCTTGTCGATTGTCAGGCTCATTTGCGGAACACCGCCGTCCAGATGCGCGGAGGAAGTTCCTTTGTAGGCGACATGATTGAATTCCTGCAGGCTGATGCCAGCGAGGTAATTCAATTCGTCTCCATCATTTTCCGCTTCGAATACAGTCAGGTCTTCGTTGCTTTCCTTGATCAGCAGGAAACTTTCGAAAAGATTGCGGATGCCGTCCTGGATGTACTGGCCCATTGAATGAAGGTCGGTAGTGAATGATACAGAAGCAGGGAAAATGCCTTTGCCTTCTTTCCCTTCACTTTCGCCGAATAATTGCTTCCACCATTCCTGGACATAAGCCAACTTCGGTTCAAACGTGGCCATCACTTCAGTTGTATAGCCTTCTGTATACAGATAATGGCGGGCAGCGGCATAGCGGATTGCTGTGTTGGTTTCAGGATTGAATGCCTGATAAGCCTCTTCGGCATCTTTTGCTCCGGCCATCAAATCCGACACCGAGAATCCGGCAGCTGCAATCGGCAGCAATCCGACAGCAGTGAATACTGAGTAACGTCCGCCGACATCTTCAGGTACAACAAAGCGTTCGTAGCCGTTTTCAATCGCCAGATTCACCAGTGCACCTTTTTCGGCATCAGTCGTTACGATGATTCTTTCAGCAGCTGCATCGCCGTAACGGTCTTCCATATATTTTTTCAGGAAGCGGAAAGCGAGGGCTGGCTCTGTCGTTTTCCCCGATTTTGAAATGACATTGACCATCACTTCCTTGCTGTCGAGATGGGCAAGCAGCTGTTTCAAATATTCGCCGCTGACCTGATGTCCGGCAAAGAGCACTTCGGTTTTTTTATCGCCTTTATTGAAATAAGGGGACAGTGCCGTTAATGCGGCTTTGGCACCCAGATAGGATCCGCCGATTCCGATTACGACCAAAACTTCCGCTTTTTCCTGAATCACATCAGCGGTTTTTTGGATACGCTCCATAAATTCAGGCTGAACGGTGCTCGGCCAATCAAGCCATCCAAGAAAATCGGAACCTCTTCCTTCTTTATTGTATAAATTGTCGTGAATCGCTTTTAACGCCGCTTTTTTTTCGTCCGTCAAAACAGTTTCGAAGGACCCTGAATATGTAAGCTCAATCATGCGAAAACTCCCTTTCCTTTTCTCTCAAGTTTACCATATTCACAGGGTCAACACCTTATTGCATATGCTATTTACGGAAGTCTTTCATTTCAAGGGTAACCCATAATCTGGTAAGCTGTAAGTTAAGGAAGTGAGGGTAAAGAAATGAAAAAAACAATTATAGGGACATTTATTTTGGCAATGGCGTTTTTTCTTTCAGGCTGCCAGGGACAAGGAACGCCGGAAGATCGATTAGCCGAATACATAGACCACTGGAATAATCTCGAATTTGAAGAGATGTATGGGCAATATTTGAATGAAGGAACGAAAGCGGCTTATGGAACTGAAGAATTCGTCGACCGCCAGCTGAAACTTCATGAAGACCTTGGCATAGAAAACCTTGAAGTGACTTTTACGGAAGCTTCGGAAGATACTGAATGGGAAGAAGAGCAGTCGGCTGATTTTCCGGTGCAGGTGTCAATGGATACACTCGCCGGCCCAGTTGAATTTGAAGAAACCATGAGTCTTCTATATGAAGAAACTGAAGAAGCTGGAAACTGGTATGTCGAGTGGACGCCTTCTTTCATTTTTCCGCAGCTTGAAGCCGGTGATCCGGTGCGTATCAGCAGGGAGGCAGCAGCGAGAGGGGAATTGTATGACCGCAACGACCAGCCGCTCGCTATCAATGGCACCGGCAGATCAATCGGAGTTGTGCCGGAAAAATTCACGAATGACACGGATAAAGAACAACTTGCCGAATTGCTCGGCATGTCTGCAGAAGAAATCGATCGGCAATTGAACCAGAATTGGGTGCAGAATAACCTGGGCCAATTTGTGCCTCTCAGTAAAACTTCGAATGACAACACGGAATTGCTCGAACAGGTATTGGAAATTCCGGGCACAATGCATCAGGAAACCGCCATGCGTGAATATCCTTACGGTGAAGCCTTGTCACATTTGATCGGTTACATCGGTCCGATTACGGCTGAACAGCTGACCGAGTTGCAGGAACAGGGCTATACGGAAAATGATATGATCGGCCGCCAAGGGCTTGAACGCCAATTAGAAGAGCGGCTGCGCGGCGAAGACGGTATGCGCATCTATATCGATAAAGAGCAGGAACAGATCACTGTGGCAGAAAAGCAGGCGGTAGACGGTGAAAAGATCCAGTTGACGATTGACGCTGAATTGCAGCAGGTTGCTTATGATTCAATGGGCGGGGAAGCAGGAACGTCTGCAGCAGTCGATCCAGAGACGGGTGAAACGCTGGTGCTGTTAAGCTCTCCGGGCTTTAACCCCGACGAATTCATGCTGGGCATGAGCGGTGAACGCTACGAAGAATTAAAAGAGGATCCTTTGATGCCTCTCTACAATCGTTTTGCCCAGAGCTATGCACCGGGATCGACGATAAAACCGGTTACAGCGGCAATCGGCCTCGAAGCTGGAACACTCGACCCGGCGGATGGCCTGACAATTGACGGAGAAACATGGCAAAAAGATGATTGGGGCGGCTACGAGGTGACGCGAGTACATCCGGAAGCTCCCAATCCGATTGATTTGAATAAAGCGCTTGTTTATTCGGATAATATCTATTTTGCGAGACAAGCGTTGGAAATGGGAAGAAGTACGTTAGTGGAAGGGCTGGAAAACTTCGCTTTTGGTGAAGAGATTCCTTATCCGCTCGCGCTGCAGTCTTCACAAATTTCGAATGACGGGACCCTCTCTTCTGAAGGGCAGCAGGCAGACACCTCATTTGGCCAGGGGCAGATGCTGGCGAATATTCTTCACTTGGCAGCTGTTTACCAGCCGTTTCTGACAGATGGCGTCATGCATAAACCGACGTTGCTGCTTGAAGAAGAAGATGCGCAAGTCTGGAAGGACAGATTGCTTTCAGCGGAGAATGCGGAAATTCTTCGCACCGATTTGCGGACCGTCGTAGTTGATGGATTCGCACAAGAGGCGAATCTTAAAAATATTCCGCTGGCCGGCAAAACCGGTACCGCTGAGCTGAAGGCAGCTGGCGAAGAAAGCGGACAGGACAACGGCTTCTTCATCGCCTATGATTCCGCTAATCCCGAATTCATCATCGCAATGATGGTGGAAGATGTAGGAGACAACGATGGCAGTGCCTATGTAGCAGGTATGGTCGGGGAGACATTTACACAGTTCTACGAGTAACACAGGAATCGCCAACTTATTACAAGGTGGCGGTTTTTATTGTATATAAAAGAGTTTTACTTTATGTTCAAATAATCATCAAAAATGCATCATAAAAGCAGGTTTTTTGGGGCGTTTAGAGAATAATATTTATAGAAGAGAATTTAAGTCTGCAACTGCCTGAAAAAGTGTTAGGAAAGAAGGGGGAAAGCGTGAAAAAGACTTGGTGGAAAGAAGCGGTGGTCTATCAGATTTATACACGGAGTTTCAAGGATACAAGCGGAGATGGCGTAGGGGATTTGAATGGCGTCACTGAAAAGCTGGATTACCTGCAAAGTTTAGGTGTAGATATCCTTTGGCTTTGTCCGATGTATAAATCCCCGAATGTCGATAATGGTTATGATGTCAGCGATTACCGGGATATCATGGATGAGATGGGTACAATGGATGATTTTGATAATATGCTGAAAAATATCCATTCCCGGGGCATGAAGCTGATTCTGGATCTTGTCCTGAATCATACCAGCGATCAGCATCCATGGTTTCTGGAATCGAAATCCTCCAAAGACAATCCGAAGCGGGATTGGTATATTTGGCGGGATAGGCCGACCAATTGGGAAAGCATTTTTGGAGGTCCGGCTTGGACATTCGATCCCAAAACGTATCAATTTTATCTGCATCTATATACCAAAAACCAAGTCGACTTAAACTGGGAAAACCCAGAAGTTCGGCGAGCTCTTTACGATATGATCATTTGGTGGATTGAAAAAGGGGTAGACGGCTTCCGTGTAGATGCTATCAACCACTTAAAAAAAGATTTATCGGATATGCCGAATCCGGAGGGAAGGAATTACGTGCCCGCCTGGGAAAAGATGACGAATGTAGAAGGCATACAGGATTTTCTTGAAGAGTTGCGCGACGAAACGTTTGCGAAGTATGATGTTGTCACAGTGGGAGAAGCAAATAGCGTAAAAGCCCACGAAATAGAAGAATGGATCAGTGAAGATAACGGGAAATTCAATATGATTTTCAGCCTCGAAGCTCACGAAAACTGGGATGCAAATCTGGATCCTGATCATAACGTAGTAAGATTGAAAGAAATTTTGGATCGTTGGCAACGGAGCGCACAGGGCATTGCGTGGAATTCCTTGTATCTGGAAAATCATGATCGGCCGAGAACAGTTTCAACCTGGGGAGACGACAAGAGATACTGGAAGGAAAGTGCAACAGCTCTCGCTTGTATGTATTTTTTTATGCAGGGTACTCCATTCATCTATCAGGGACAGGAAATAGGAATGACGAATGCGCCATTTGACGATATTAAAATGTACCGGGATGTGGAAACGAAAAATTTCTACCGGTATAAACGAAAACAAGAGGTTCCACACGAAGAATTGATGGCGACCATTAAAAAAGTCAGTCGGGACCACGCCCGCACTCCGATGCAATGGCATAGCGGGAAGAATGCCGGCTTTACAGAAGGCGAGCCCTGGATCAGCCTGAACCCCAATTATCGATGGCTCAATGTGGAGGCGCAGGAAAAAGACGAATTTTCAATCCTTTCTTTCTATAAAAAGATGATCCAATTGCGGCAGAGCTATGAGTGCCTTTTGTATGGCAGCACAAAATTGGCTGAAACAGACTGTCCTGATGTTTATGCTTATATACGGGAATATGAAAATACCCGCATCCTTGTGGTGTCCCATCTGGACAGTGACGGCTGCCACTGGTCGCTGAAAGAAAAGGGGCAGCTTCTGTTAGCCAATTATTCACATTTGGAAGAACATAAATTGCAGCCTTATGAAGCACGTGTTTATTTATTGGAATGAAACAGGAATGCAAACCTTGAAAATGGAGGAGAGAAGCAATTGTATTATAAGGAACAATATGTGTTTAAAGGCGAACAAATTTCCAAAGCGATTATCAGGAATTACCGGGAAGAAGATTTTGATGGATTGATCAACGTTCAAAGAGAGTGCTTTCCGCCGCCGTTTCCGGATGATCTGTTATGGAATAAAAAACAATTGATGAGCCATCTTGACCATTACCCGGAAGGTGCGCTGTGCATAGAAATCGAGGGGGAACTGGTGGGCTCCCTGACAGGGATGCTTATCGATCTTGATTCTGAAAAACACCCCCATAAATGGGAACAGGTTACAGACAGCGGGTATATCACTACTCACGAACCGGACGGAAAAAGTTTTTATATAGTAGATATCGGCATTAGGCCGTCGTTCCGGAAAATGGACCTGGGGAAGTTATTGCTGCAGGCAGCTTATGAACGCGTGGTTGAAGACCGGCTGGAGCGAGTGATCGGAGGCGGGCGGCTGCCGGGTTATAAGCGTTTTTCAAAAGAAATGACGGCCAGCCAGTATGCAGAGAAAGTATTGGCCGGCGAACTGAAAGATCCTGTCATCACTTTTCTGATGCGCAGCGGACGAACGCCGGTTGAGTTGGTGAAGGATTATCTGGATGACGAAGATTCGGGGAATTACGCTTTATTGATGGAATGGAAGAATCCTTTTATTCCGCGTGAAAATGAATAAAAGACAGCTGGAATTGGAAAAGGGACGCTCCCGATATCGTATCGAGGCGCCCCTTTGTTTGTTTAAGGTAACATTTATATAGCTTGATTCAATTTTTCAACCCTTCAAAAAGGGGAATCATTTCCGTTGAAAGTATTTGCTTTCAGTGCCGCGGTCAGTGTTCCACTGGGTGCTTTCTAACTTAAGCAACGTAAACCCTACCTTCTTTTACGTCCTTGCGATCCTCAAATCGCGCCAGTGTGAATAAGTATTCTCAAAAACATTAATGTAGAATGCCAGATTATCAAATATACCAGTTACCTCTGTGTTAACTTAAATATTATTGCACATACTAAGCAGGTTGTCAAATTGAGCTCTTTTAATCAGGTGAATAATCGGCTTTCGTTTTTGAAATGGGTCCAATAGGGTATAATTAAGTGAACTTATGAAAAGCGGAAGAAGGAGATCATATGCAAAATACGAATTATGCGGATGACAGTCTGGCCCTGCACACCGATTTATACCAGATTAATATGGTGGAAGCTTATTGGGCAGATGGTATGCATGAACGGAAAGCGGTATTTGAATTGTTTTTCCGTAAACTGCCGTTTGGCAACGGCTATGCGATTTTTGCCGGATTGGAGCGGGTATTGGAATACCT
Organism: Planomicrobium sp. Y74; assembly: GCF_003668635.1. Classification (GTDB taxonomy): domain Bacteria; phylum Bacillota; class Bacilli; order Bacillales_A; family Planococcaceae; genus Planococcus. The sequence goes on from NZ_RCWH01000003.1 coordinate 424,158, forward strand.
CAGGAACTTTAAGTTCTCTGAAACGGATCTGGCTTATTTAAAGGAAATAGGCTACAAAGATGATTTTCTGGCTTACTTGGAAACCATTAAATTTACCGGAGATGTTTATTCAGTCGTGGAAGGTGAAATCGTTTTCCAGAATGAGCCATTGATTCGTATCGAAAGCACTCTTGCTGAAGCACAGCTGATAGAAACCGCTTTACTCAACATCGTCAATTACCAAACATTGATTGCGACCAAAGCCAGCCGCATCAAACAGATTGTAAAAGAAGACCGTGTCATGGAATTCGGCACGCGCCGCGCCCAGGAAATGGACGCAGCAATTTGGGGTTCGCGTGCAGCGTTTATCGGCGGATTGGAAGCGACAAGCAATGTTCGGGCCGGAAAATTATTTGGTATACCGGTAGCAGGTACACATGCCCATTCGATGGTACAGGCCTATAAAGATGAATACGAAGCTTTCCATGCCTATGCGAAACGGCATAAAACTTGCGTTTTCCTTGTGGATACATATGATACATTAAAATCAGGCCTACCAATTGCCATTCAAGTGGCGAAAGAATTGGGAGATAAAATCAACTTCCAGGGTATTCGCCTGGATAGTGGGGACATTGCGTTTTTGTCAAAAGAAGCACGGAAGATGCTGGATGGAGCCGGCTTCACAGATGCCGAAATCGTCGTGTCGAATGACTTGGACGAATACACCATCCTGAATCTGAAAGCCCAAGGCGCGCAAGTCGACTCTTGGGGAATAGGCACAAAACTGATTACTGCTTATGATCAGCCTGCACTTGGAGCGGTCTACAAACTCGTTGCAATTGAAAACGAAAAAGACGAGATGGAAGACACCATCAAAATATCGGGGAATGCTGAGAAAGTCACAACGCCTGGATTGAAAAAAGTTTATCGAATCATAGACAGGGAAAACGGGAAATCAGAAGGGGATTATATAACCATGGCTGATGAAGATCCGGAAAAGGAAGAACGCTTAAAAATGTTCCATCCGGTCCATACCTTCGTTTCAAAGTTTGTCACCAATTTTGATGCGGTGAACATTCATACCCAGGTTGTGGAGAGTGGGGAAATCACCTATAACTGCCCTTCGATCCAAGACGTGCAGGATTACGCGAAGAGAAGCCTGGAACTGCTGTGGGACGAATATAAACGCTCTCTGAATCCTGAAGAATATCCAGTCGATCTCAGTCAGAAGTGCTGGGACAACAAAATGCGGAATATCCAGGAAGTACGCGATTCAATTCAAAGTTTCTCAAAACGATAGGAGGATTTTACATGACAGAACTGCAACAGAGAATCATTGAAGAAATGAAAGTTCAGCCAGAAATCAACCCGCGTGAAGAAATAGAGCGAACTGTTTCATTCCTGAAGGAATATATGAAAAAAAATCCTTTCCTTGAAGGATTTGTACTTGGGATTTCAGGGGGGCAGGATTCGACGCTGGTTGGAAAAATGGCTCAAATAGCCGTCGACCAATTGAATGAGGAGTCCGGTAGCGATAAATACGGTTTCTACGCAGTCCGCTTGCCATATGGAGAACAGTTCGATGAACATGATGCGCAAGACGCATTGAAATTCATCAATCCGACGAAAACCTATACGATCAATATCAAAGAAGCTGTCGATGCAAGTGACCGCGCTTTGGAAGAAGCGGGTATTGAATTGACGGATTTCATCAAAGGCAATGAAAAAGCGAGAGAGCGCATGAAAGCCCAATATTCTGTGGCGGCTATGCACAATGCTGTAGTGCTTGGAACCGACCATGCAGCCGAAGCCATCACCGGTTTCTATACAAAACACGGCGACGGTGCAGCGGATCTCACACCTCTTTTCCGTCTGAACAAAAGACAAGGCAAACAATTGCTGAAGGAGTTGGGGAGTCCGGAACATCTTTATAATAAGATTCCGACTGCAGACCTTGAGGAAGACAAGCCGGCAATTCCGGATGAAGTTGCACTCGGCATAACATATGACATGATCGATGATTACCTGGAAGGCAAGAAGATACCGGATGAAGCACGCGAAAAACTGGAAGGCTATTATTTGAAGACGCAGCATAAACGCATGTTGCCGATTACCGTCTTCGATGATTTCTGGAAATAAATTTAAAATCTGCAAAGTCCTCCAAACGGAGGACTTTTCTTTATGCAAAAATGCTGGGCTCCTGTTACTGCATAGTTGAGTTATTGCTTATAATTCGTTATGCTAATGATTAAGAATGTGACAATTCAAAATATTATTTGTCACCCATTGGGGGAAATTATAATGAATCCAAAAGACCAACTAAACAAAGTTATTGATAATATTGAAAAGGTCATTATCGGCAAGCGGGATATCGCCGAATTGAGTATGGTAGCAATGCTGTCCCATGGACATGTCCTGCTTGAAGACGTACCAGGTGTAGGGAAGACCATGCTGGTCCGGGCATTGGCGAAATCGGTCGGCGCCGATTTTAAACGCATTCAGTTTACCCCTGACTTATTGCCCTCAGATGTTGTCGGCGTTTCAATCTACAATCCAAAAGATATGGAATTCAATTTCCGCCCGGGTCCGATTATGGGCAATATCATTTTAGCCGATGAAATTAACCGTACCTCCCCGAAAACACAATCTTCGCTGCTCGAGGCAATGGAAGAAGCTTCAGTTACCATTGATGGCGTCACTATGCAGATTCCTAAACCATTTTTTGTTATGGCCACCCAAAATCCAATTGAATATGAAGGAACATATCCATTGCCGGAAGCGCAACTGGATCGTTTTCTCCTGAAAATTAAAATGGGCTATCCTACTTCAAAAGAAGAAATGGAAGTTTTGAACCGTTCGCAGCTTTCCATGCCTATCGAGGACCTGCAGTCAGTCATCTCTCTTGAAGAATTGCTGGAATTGCAGCGGGAAGCGAAAAATATCAAAGTGGATGAAACAATCCGCAGCTATATTGTCGACCTTGCCCGTCAAACACGAAACGATCCTTATGTTTACTTGGGCGTCAGCCCCCGGGGGTCGATTGCCTTGATGAAGTCGGCACAGGCTTATGCTTTATTGAAAGGGCGGGATTTCGTGACGCCGGATGATGTTCAATACCTGGCTAAATTCGTTTTCGGACACCGCATCATGCTCCGTTCAGAAGCCCGTTATGATGGCATTTCTGCAGAAGAGATTACTGAGCGTATCTTAACGAAGACCAAAGTGCCTGTCCAAAGGCTAGTCGGCCAATGAAGCAAATCAAAAAAGCCCTATCGTTATGGGGAAGAATAATTTTTGTGATTTTTATCCTGTTGCTTACCTTTTCATTTGCGATGTTCCAGGGCGGTTTTGTCAGCTGGTTCATCTTTTACATGGCCTTGCCATTTGTTCTGTATTCCTTGCTGTTGGTCTTTTATCCGCTTCAGGACATTGAATTGAACCGTCAAATCCATACAACGCAAATCAGAAGAGGGCAGAAATATTCAGCAACAGTACATTTTAAGCGCAAATTGTCCTTTCCTCTTCTATATACAGTATTGACAGAGAAAACAAACTCGATCGCTTTGCGAAAAAGGAATCCTTCGGATAATCGGGCAATGTTCATGCCTGGTTTTCGCAAAACCCATACCTGGCATTATGAAATTGAAGACATGCCAAGAGGCGAACACGTTTTGGAAGGCATTGAGCTGGAAGTTGCAGATTTTTTTGGCTGGACCAAAAAAACGAAGATGTTCCCCTTGAAACAAACAATCCTTGTCTATCCAAAAACTCATGATATTCCTTATCGTGCCCTTGAATCCAGTTATGACCAAGGTGCTATGGCAGCTCCCCATACATTGGTAAAAGATACGACAATGGCTACAGGCATCCGTGATTACCAGCCGGGAGATCGTGTTTCCTGGATTCATTGGAAATCATTTGCACGGACCCAGACTCTGCGCACCAAGGAATTCGAAGACAGACAGGCTGAAGATTTATTTCTTCTGGATGACAGAAAGCCTTCGGAAAAATTTGAACTGCAAGTGGAACTGGTAGCTTCTTTGCTGCAGTCTATTGTCAGAGGCAATTCTAGCGTTGCCTATCTATCTGTTGGAAACAGCATTGATTCATTTCCTGTGATTCATTCAGAGAGCCACTTGCAGAGGGTTATGTATCATCTGACAAAAGTGTTGCCTGATTTGGACCGGCCTGCTGATGAAATGGTTAGCCGGGATCTTCAGCAAATCCGTGCTTCAACAGTGATTTATGTAACCGCTAAATTGACGGTTGAAATGGTCGAAGCCATTCGGAGAAATGTGAAAAACCTCAATACCTGCATGTGCCTCGTCGTAACGAATAACGGCGAAAAGTTTGGGAAGGCAGACGAAGCCGCCCGTCAATTCGCAGTGTCAAAAGGTTTTATCGTCAAACTTGTAGCACCGGAGAACTTCGCTTCGGTCTTTACGGAGGTGAGCCGCAAATGAATTCCATTCGAAAAAACAAGGCATTCATGGCGATACTGTATATTTTAGTTTTCCTCTTGTTGGCGGAATGGCTTACTCCTGTCATTACCTTGACCGATACCGGCCATAAAACGTTATTTCTTGTGTTTATCGGGATCAGTCTGCTCATGGCTTTTTTGCAAGTGCATTGGGCAATCTCAGCTGGCGTGAAAATCCTCTTTATTATGTGGTTTCTCATCAATGTTTATACTGAAACCGCTTTTTTCTCTTTTGAAGCTTTAGGATTTATTCTTTCTGACTTGCGGATAAATGTAGAGGCTCTGTTTTCCCAGGACTGGGCCCAAACAACCGATATATTCAGGACTGTACTATTTTTCAGCTTGCTATGGATGGCTGTTTACCTTATCCATTATTGGGTCAGTTTCCGTTTAAGTATTTTCCTTTTTTATATTCTGACGGTTATTTTCATCGCGGTTCTGGACACATTCAGCCCTTACAATGGGGATACTGCAATTGTCCGCATCATGGTCGTCGGCCTCATGCTTGCAGGGTTGCTTCATTTGGCAAGATGGCTTGAAGGTCACCGTATCAATGAAACAATCGAGCGTTTAGCGGGTTTCATTATCCCGTTATTCCTTATGGTCGCGGTTTCCACAGCACTGGCACTTTATTTGCCGAAAGCAGGACCGCTATGGCCTGACCCGGTTCCTTATATCACTTCGTTTTCCGGTGAAGGCGGACCGGGGCCTGCTTCAGTCGGCCGAATTGGTTATGGAGTAGATGATTCCGAACTTGGTGGATCTTTCCTTGGAGACGATACCCCTGCGTTTCGGGCGGAAGTTGAAGATGGACAGTACTGGAAAGTTGAAACGAAAGATGTTTATACGACGAAAGGCTGGGAGTTGAGTGAACCCGGCGCCGACCCGGTTCTTTATAGTAACGGTGATCTTATCGAAACAGAGTTTGAGCCGGGAGCTGAAGATGAATCGCTCAACGCAGTACTTGAAATGGAGCAGGATTTTCCGTTTGTCCTCTATCCCTATGGAATAGAATCCATTCAGATGGAAGGGGAAATCCGTTACAGTTACTCCCCGGTTGATCAGAAAATCGAACCATTATTAAGCGGGGCGCCGTATGAGCCGGATGCTGTGGAAATTCAATTCAATCAACCGACCTACAGTTTAACGGATCTTCGTGAAACTACTGTCGATAAATTGGCTGAGCTGCCACCGGAATTTGACCGCTATAAACAGTTGCCGGATGAATTGCCGCAGCGAGTCAGAGATCTTGCAGAAGAAATCACGATGAATTCCGAAACCGTTTATGATAAAGCCCGGGCTGTAGAAGACTATTTCGAAAGAAATGATTTCGAATACAGCCTGACAAATATCCCGGTGCCTGAAGAAGACGAGGATTACGTCGATCAATTCTTATTTGAAACCAAGCGCGGTTATTGCGATAACTTTTCAACTTCCATGGTAGTTTTGCTGCGCAGTCTGGATATTCCTGCACGATGGGTGAAAGGGTTTAACGAAGGTGTGCAAGTGGACAGCGACAAAGAACGCGAAACTGAAATATACGAAGTCACCAATAATAACGCCCATTCATGGGTGGAAGCTTACATGCCTGGTGTTGGTTGGATGCTGTTTGAACCGACCATCGGCTTTACAGGATCTTCCGAAATCGATTTTGATTTGGACATCGAGTCATCAGACCCGGAAGAACAAGAGTTGCCGGAGCGTCCGCAACAGCTGGAACTTGAAGAGGAAGAGGACGCTGCAGCAGCTGCATCTGAAGGGTCAAACGGTCCTGGTTTATGGGAACGGATAAGCGAATTTGTATCAGAACATAAAGGAGCTGTTTTTTTAGGTGCGGCTGCTTCTGTATTCCTGGCAGTATTGCTGTTTCTAAAACGCCAGAGATGGCTGCCGAAAATTTTGGTTCCATATTACCGAAGAAGAAATGGTAAACAGACATTTGAAAAAGCCTATATCCGCTTACTGAAACAATTGGATCTTTACGGCATCAAAAGGGAAGATGGCCAGACATTGATGTCTTATGCCAGATATATCGACTCTTTCTTCGGGACAAAAGAAATGACCCGTTTGACGGCTTCTTATGAGCAGTCCGTCTACGGTGGCCGTCCGGAATCTGTTGAATGGCGCGAATTGAAGGAAAGTTGGGAAAACTTAATCAATCGCACAAGCAGTTGATTTTGCCTGGGCTAACTTGTACAATTGAGAAAATTATAAGTACAGGTGCCCTCATATATGTCCGGTGATATGGATCGGATGTCTCTACCAAGTCTCCGGAAATGACTTGACTATGAAGGCGGATGCCGCATGCATATTTTTGCATGGGGCTTCGCCTTTTTGATGTAGAGCAAAAGAACGCGAGGAGCTTTTTCGCGTTCTTTTATTATTTGTGCCGCCTGAAATCGATCAGAAGAGGTGAAGGTTTTGCCAGTCAGTCCTATGTTAAAAGAACAAAGTAAAATCGTCGTATTAGATTTCGGCAGTCAGTATAACCAGTTGATCACACGGCGCATCCGTGAACTTGGAGTCTATAGCGAACTCCATCCGCATACCGTTACCGCTGAAGAAATAAAAGAAATGAACGCTACCGGAATCATTTTTTCAGGTGGTCCAAATTCTGTATATGATAAAAATGCTTTTTCCATCGATGATGCAATATTTGAAATGGGTCTCCCGATTCTGGGAATCTGTTACGGTATGCAGTTAATGGCTTTGCATTTGAAAGGCGACGTCAAAAAAGCGCAGAACCGTGAATACGGCAAAGCTGAATTGAAATTGGTGAAGGAAAGTAAATTGTTTACTGGAATGCCTGAAGAACAAATTGTATGGATGAGCCACGGCGACCTGGTAACCGAAGCGCCTCCTGGTTTTGATGTTATCGGTACAAGCGCAGGCTGTCCAATCGCATCGATGGCTGATGAGTCCAGAAGTTTTTACGGTGTCCAGTTCCACCCTGAAGTTCGCCACTCAATCTATGGCAATGAATTGCTCCGTCAATTCGTTTTTGAAATCTGCGGCATGAAGGCAGATTGGTCGATGGAAAACTACATCGAACTCGAAATTGAAAAAATCCGTGAAGAAGTCGGAGATAAAAAAGTTCTCTGTGCATTGAGCGGCGGAGTGGACTCATCAGTTGTAGCTGTTTTGATTCACCGGGCAATCGGTGACCAGTTGACTTGTATGTTTGTCGATCACGGGCTGCTTCGCAAAGGAGAAGCGGAAAGTGTCATGAAAACTTTCGCCGACGGTTTTAATATGAACGTCATTAAAATTGATGCGCGCGACCGTTTCATGAACAAACTCGCAGGAGTGACTGATCCGGAACAAAAGCGTAAAATCATCGGCAATGAGTTCATCTATGTTTTTGATGATGAAGCTTCCAAACTTGAAGGAATGGACTTCCTGGCACAAGGGACTTTATATACGGATATTATCGAGAGCGGCACGACGACTGCCCAGACTATCAAATCGCACCACAATGTCGGCGGACTTCCGGACGACATGCAGTTTAAACTGATTGAACCGCTGAATACTTTGTTCAAAGATGAAGTGCGCGTTCTTGGCGCGGAACTTGGTATGCCTGATGAAATCGTTTGGCGCCAGCCATTCCCTGGTCCTGGTCTCGGCATCCGGATCATGGGAGCGGTCACTGAAGAAAAACTTGAAATCGTCCGTGAATCTGACTGGATTCTGCGTGACGAAATCAGCAAAGCTGGTCTGGACCGCGACATCTGGCAATACTTCACGGTGCTCCCAGATATCCGCAGCGTAGGCGTCATGGGCGATGCACGCACATATGATTACGCAATCGGCATTCGTGCGGTAACATCGATAGACGGCATGACTTCTGACTGGGCACGGATTCCTTGGGATGTCCTCGAGAAAATCAGTGTAAGATTGGTAAACGAAGTGGATCATATCAATCGCGTGCTTTATGACATAACGAGCAAGCCGCCAGCAACCATTGAATGGGAATAAAAAGTAAATCACGAACTTAAAGTCGAAAAAAAAAAATATTGTTCGTGATTTGCCTTGTTTATAGAAAAAAGATGTGTTATTCTACAATAGAAATTAAATAACGCTGTCGTATAATGTCGGGGATATGGCCCGAAAGTTTCTACCGAGTTACCGTAAATGACTCGACTACGATTTAAGTTTTTATTCCTTTAATCATTTAGGGATTTGGACTTTTTCTGAAATAATTATTTCAGAATTAAAAATCGAAGAGCGCATACGGCATTTTGCTGTGTGCGCTCTTTTGTTTTAACTGCATTTTGCGGCAGCACGCGGAGGAAATGGAAAAAATGAAGAAATATTTTCAGTTTGATGAGCTTGGAACAAATTATCGCCGTGAAATAATTGGCGGTTTAACTACTTTCTTGGCAATGGCTTATATTCTGGTGGTCAACCCGCTGACATTAACATTAGCTTCAGTACCCGATCTTCCCGATGCAATGCGGATGGATTATGGGGCTGTCTTCGTAGCAACTGCTTTGGCAGCCGCTCTGGGGTCCATATTAATGGGGGTACTTGCGAAATATCCGATAGCCTTAGCACCTGGCATGGGATTAAATGCATTTTTTGCCTATACAGTAATACTGACATACGGAATTCCATGGCAGACGGCTTTGACTGGTGTACTTTTTTCTGGAGTAATTTTTATACTCCTTACATTGACAGGTGTTCGTGAAACCATCATAAATGCAATACCGGCAGAATTGAAATATGCCGTGGGTGCAGGGATTGGACTTTACATCACTTTCATCGGACTTCAGAATGCGGGGATTATTGTTGGTAATCCGGATACAATGGTAGGAATCGGTGATTTGACGAATCCTTCCACGTTACTCGCCATTTTCGGTTTATTTGTAACTGTCATCTTCATGGTTCGTGGATTTAAAGGCGGTATCTTCTTTGGGATTCTTATCGCCGCTGTCATGGGAATGATTTTTAGCGTCGTTAATTTACCGAGTGCAATCATTGATTTGAATGTGCCGAGCATGGGACCGACATTCGGTGTTGCTCTTGAACCGATCTTCAACGATTTCGGATCTCTTATGACCATCGAATTTCTGGTTGTTGTATTAACCTTCTTGTTTGTGGATTTCTTTGACACTGCAGGAACTTTGGTAGCTGTTGCCAACCAGGCAGGCTTGATGAAAGACAATAAATTGCCTAGAGCAGGCAAAGCTCTATTAGCGGATTCAATCGCGACTGTAGGGGGAGCAATCTTCGGGACGTCGACCACTACTTCATATATTGAATCCACTTCAGGAGTTGCAGCTGGAGCCCGCTCAGGATTTGCTTCAGTAGTCACAGGTGTTCTGTTCCTGGTAGCGATCCTCTTTTATCCGCTGCTTGAAGTTATCACGAGTGCGGTCACTGCACCGGCTTTGATAATAGTAGGTGTACTGATGGTCTCTTCTCTGGGGTTGATTGACTGGAGCCGTTTTGAAATTGCTGTTCCGGCATTCCTGACAATGATTGCTATGCCTTTGGGCTACAGCATTGCGACTGGGATTGCAATCGGATTTATCTTTTATCCGATTACAATGATTGCTGCAGGAAAAGGAAAGCAGGTTCACCCAATCATGTATGGCCTGTTTGTAATATTTGTTCTGTATTTCATTTTCCTGGCTTAGAATATCAATTTAATGCAAGTAAAGTCCGCCAAAAATTTGGCGGGCTTTTTCTTTGCAATATTTATATAGAAGAAAGGCATAATTTTTAGCTTTAAAAATAGGCCCAGGAAATACTTGGCGAAATTTATAAGCTGTATTGGAAATGAGTTGGGTGCTTTGATTATCAGCATTCTTCATTTGAAGATTGAAATCTAAAACTGATAGAAAACATTAGGTGATTTTAGGGAGGAGGGCAGTCCTGAAATGCAGGAATTATAAACTTCACCATAGCTTTGCATGTAAAGGAAATTATTCCTTTCAAAGTTGTAACTCTATTGTAATTTCATTGTGAGAAAATTCTGTTATAATTAACTCAGTAACACCAATTAGAAACTTTAATATTTTTGTTGACATGTTATTCGTCAGCTGGTATATTAATAAAGTCGCCAATGAGCGCGGCGTTAAATATTAAAACCTGAACCTTGAAAACTGAACAGCAAAACGTCAACAAACAATCTACTGATCAGCACTTGTGCAGATCAAAGCGAATCGCGCTGTTTTCGGACAGGCGATGCGCCAGCAAGGATTTGAGCAATCAAAACCTCTATAATGGAGAGTTTGATCCTGGCTCAGGACGAACGCTGGCGGCGTGCCTAATACATGCAAGTCGAGCGGAGAATGTGGAGCTTGCTCCACATTCTTAGCGGCGGACGGGTGAGTAACACGTGGGCAACCTGCCCTGCAGATCGGGATAACTCCGGGAAACCGGTGCTAATACCGAATAGTTTGGGGCCTCTCCTGAGGCCC
>NZ_RCWH01000030.1 GCF_003668635.1 Planomicrobium sp. Y74
CTCCATTATAGAGGTTTTGATTGCTCAAATCCTTGCTGGCGCATCGCCGTCCCGAAAGACGCACGATTCGCTTTGATCTGCACAAGTGCTGATCAGTAAGTTGTTTGTTGACGTTTTGCTGTTCAGTTTTCAAGGTTCAATATGAAAATGGTGGAGCCTAGCGGGATCGAACCGCTGACCTCCTGCGTGCAAGGCAGGCGCTCTCCCAGCTGAGCTAAGGCCCCGTGAAAATGGTCGGGAAGACAGGATTCGAACCTGCGACCCCTTGGTCCCAAACCAAGTGC
>NZ_RCWH01000031.1 GCF_003668635.1 Planomicrobium sp. Y74
AAAGCAAATGCGATTCCCTGAGTAGCGGCGAGCGAAACGGGAACAGCCCAAACCAAGAGGCTTGCCTCTTGGGGTTGTAGGACACTCTATACGGAGTTACAAAAGGACAGATTAGGCGAAGCGACCTGGAACGGTCCGCCGCAGCGGGTAACAGCCCCGTAGCCGAAAACCTGTCCCCTCCAGAGTGGATCCTGAGTACGGCGGAACACGTGAAATTCCGTCGGAATCCGGGAGGACCATCTCCCAAGGCTAAATACTCCCTAGTGACCGATAGTGAACCAGTACCGTGAGGGAAAGGTGAAAAGCACCCCGNGCACCCCGGAAGGGGAGTGAAACAGATCCTGAAACCGTGTGCCTACAAGTAGTCAGAGCCCGTTAATGGGTGATGGCGTGCCTTTTGTAGAATGAACCGGCGAGTTACGATTGCATGCAAGGTTAAGGTGAGAAGCCGGAGCCGCAGCGAAAGCGAGTCTGAACAGGGCGACAGAGTATGCAGTTGTAGACCCGAAACCAGGTGATCTACCCATGTCCAGGGTGAAGGTAAGGTAACACTTACTGGAGGCCCGAACCCACGCACGTTGAAAAGTGCGGGGATGAGGTGTGGGTAGCGGAGAAATTCCAATCGA
>NZ_RCWH01000032.1 GCF_003668635.1 Planomicrobium sp. Y74
CGATTGGAATTTCTCCGCTACCCACACCTCATCCCCGCACTTTTCAACGTGCGTGGGTTCGGGCCTCCAGTAAGTGTTACCTTACCTTCACCCTGGACATGGGTAGATCACCTGGTTTCGGGTCTACAACTGCATACTCACTCGCCCTGTTCAGACTCGCTTTCGCTGCGGCTCCGGCTTCTCACCTTAACCTTGCATGCAATCGTAACTCGCCGGTTCATTCTACAAAAGGCACGCCATCACCCATTAACGGGCTCTGACTACTTGTAGGCACACGGTTT
>NZ_RCWH01000033.1 GCF_003668635.1 Planomicrobium sp. Y74
TGGGCCGTGTCTCAGTCCCAGTGTGGCCGATCACCCTCTCAGGTCGGCTACGCATCGTCGCCTTGGTGGGCCATTACCCCACCAACTAGCTAATGCGCCGCGGGCCCATCCTGCAGTGACAGCCGAAACCGTCTTTCCGTAGGGCCTCAGGAGAGGCCCCAAACTATTCGGTATTAGCACCGGTTTCCCGGAGTTATCCCGATCTGCAGGGCAGGTTGCCCACGTGTTACTCACCCGTCCGCCGCTAAGAATGTGGAGCAAGCTCCACATTCTCCGCTCGA
>NZ_RCWH01000034.1 GCF_003668635.1 Planomicrobium sp. Y74
TACGGGTACCGCCGGATCCACCTGGAATTACAGGCGCAAGGATACGAAATCAACCACAAGAAAGTGCAGCGCCTCATGGCTGAACTGGACTTGAAATGCGTGAAATTCATCCGGAAATCCCGCTACCGATCGTATAAGGGAAAAGTCGGAACTGTCGCCAAAAACCGGTTGAACCGCCGGTTCCACACATCCCATGCCTTGCAAAAACTCGTCACCGATGTGACCGAATTCAAATGTACAGGCGAAGAGAAGCTTTATTTTAGTCCGTTAATGGATCTGTA
>NZ_RCWH01000035.1 GCF_003668635.1 Planomicrobium sp. Y74
TACCTGGAGGAAGAGAAAGCAAATGCGATTCCCTGAGTAGCGGCGAGCGAAACGGGAACAGCCCAAACCAAGAGGCTTGCCTCTTGGGGTTGTAGGACACTCTATACGGAGTTACAAAAGGACAGATTAGGCGAAGCGACTTGGAACGGTCCGCCACAGCGGGTAACAGCCCCGTAGCCGAAAACCTGTCCCCTCCAGAGTGGATCCTGAGTACGGCGGAACACGTGAAATTCCGTCGGAATCCGGGAGGACCATCTCCCAAGGCTAAATACTCCCTAGTG
>NZ_RCWH01000036.1 GCF_003668635.1 Planomicrobium sp. Y74
TCGAGCGGAGAATGTGGAGCTTGCTCCACATTCTTAGCGGCGGACGGGTGAGTAACACGTGGGCAACCTGCCCTGCAGATCGGGATAACTCCGGGAAACCGGTGCTAATACCGAATAGTTTGGGGCCTCTCCTGAGGCCCCACGGAAAGACGGTTTCGGCTGTCACTGCAGGATGGGCCCGCGGCGCATTAGCTAGTTGGTGGGGTAATGGCCCACCAAGGCGACGATGCGTAGCCGACCTGAGAGGGTGATCGGCCACACTGGGACTGAGACACGGCCCA
>NZ_RCWH01000037.1 GCF_003668635.1 Planomicrobium sp. Y74
AAGCAAGTAAGATCCCTCAAAGACGATGAGGTAGATAGGTTCGAGGTGGAAGCGTGGCGACACGTGCAGCTGACGAATACTAATCGATCGAGGACTTAACCAATTACTTTTATGAATTGCTTTGTTTCTAACAGGTTTCCATGTCGTTTATCCAGTTTTGAGGGCGCAAGCACTCAAACTATAGTCCAGTGACGATGGCAAAGAGGCCACACCCGTTCCCATCCCGAACACGGCAGTTAAGCTCTTTTGCGCCGATGGTAGTTGGGGGTCTCCCCCTGTGA